>JBGSUB010000019.1:0-137502 GCA_041753535.1 Lentimicrobiaceae bacterium | reverse complement strand
ATAGGTTGCATCTAACAAATTAGGATTGCCTCCTTTAGCTACATTCCAGTCGAGGGATGATGCATATGGGTTACCTACCAGGTTCCAGCCTGAACCACCAGCTGTGTATGGATAGGATGCTGTTGCATTTAACGGACCCATATAAACAGCCGGGCCGTCTGTTGACCATAGGGCATATCCTTTACCAGGAACCAGTGGTGCACCTAAAGCATATAAATCCTCATACAATCCGCTACCTTCATTAAGAGTCTGTAAATACTGATCTACAAACATATCAGAAGTGGCATTCGATGTTGGCGCTGATATAAAATGCCATTCGCCAGGCGTTATATTGCGCGTAACGGTAGCCGGTACGCCAGCGGTTGGATTGATAAGTGACCCACCATCTTCAACAACCAGGTTAGCAGCTGTACCGGCATTGGTTAACGTACCGGCTAAGGTAAGCCATTTGCTTGCTCCAACGGTTAGTGTTGCTCCACTCTTAATTAACAGGTTGTTGGAAAGGCCTGCGGTATTATCAGTCTGGGTAACTGTAGCCGAACCATCCCATATGGTGGTACTTACATTGTTATTCCAGTTAACCCACTGTGCTGCAGTTGAATTACCAACCTGCGACCAACCCTTGGATGTGGAATAAAATCTTCCCATATAGTCAGCCATAAAATTGCCGGCATCAAAAATATTTGGATTCGTGTAATTGGTATACACATCAGGGGCTGAAATATACGATTCCTGTCCGTTCATGGCTATTTCCACAAAATCCATTCCGGCAATACCATTTCCGCTTAAATCACTAAGCCTGACAGTAAGTGTCATCATCCCTGTCCAGTCGGTAGGTATCTCCGCAAAATCATCAGGATTTGGTCCATAAGAAGATACAGCAATATCACCTACTAAAGCGATACCCATATTCAGATTTGGTGCTGACCCCCCATAACCTTTAACCACATTATATTTTAAACCACCTTCAGTATTTGTACCATTAAAAGCACCAAGTTTCACTACATTCCAAGCAGCAGTGCTATTGTTCACAAATACTGAGTTATTAAATGTTAACACAACCTGACCAGACCAAAAATAGGTACCCGGAACATCGCATTTAACCTGAACATCAAACCTGAGGTTTTCATTTGTTCCAACCCTGATGATATAAGGATTGGCAAACCTCCAGGACAATTGTTGCGCAAATATTGTTCCTGTCAGAAACAACATAATAAGGAATAGATACAGTTTTTTCATACGTCTAAGATTTATTTGTTAATTATTGGTTTTTATTGATTATTTAATTATTTAAATCAGGCAAAACTACTTATTTTGATCAGGAAGGCTGTACAAGCATGTCAATTTATAGCAGATAATTTAGTTCTCAGATGGTTATCTTTTGCAAATATATGGCAAAAATCTGAAAAACAATGTTCTTACTAAAAAAAACATGACAACACTGAAAGACCTTTTTAAGTACAATTCTGCCTCACTTTTAATTTCCCTAATTATCACCCGGAACCTGGGAAATGTATGTTACAAGCCCCTGGTTCTTCGCTATCGGGTTTCCTTTGTTATAATTGGAAGCCCATTTGTTATAATCCGAAGGGTACACATTGCTGTCCATATCAAAATCCGAATTCAGGTAGCCTGTTGAATTATATTTGGCAGCCCATTGGTTGTAATCCGAAGGATAAATACTACCATCCGCATCAGCATCTCCTGCCACCATTCCGAATACACCGGCTGTAATTTCCTTATACCCGGCTCCGCCGTTATAAGCCTGAGTCAGAGCTGTACTGAAATTGTAACTATAATCACTGCCAGTTAGGGGTATACCTCCGGAATTCATTATAGCAATATGGTTTCGGTGACGAATTACTGCAAAAAGGTTTGACTCCGGCGAAAAATTTATTCCCGGAACAGAAACACCATCCATATCAACAATAGAACCATCTTTTTTCAGAAAATATGCTCTTATGGCTTTGCTTGTTGAAGGAACCGCTGCGGCCGGATCTGTGGCATCACGAAGGTCAACCAAAACCCAATCCACTACGTCAGGAGGAATAGCTGTAACTGATTCGGTACCTGCATAGCTCCAGGGCGAAACATTATAGGGTTGGCTCAATTGAACAAGCCCGCTAAGGGTTGTTGTCATCTGCGATGTTAAAGTGCTATAGGGGCCTTCCATAAGTGTGGTAACATCCAGGTAACGTCCATGATTTTCCGAATTGGTAATTATGGTGTTCACCTTATGGTCAACTGTTCCTGTAAAAGCCGAAACAATTGTGTTATAGGGATTTACAGTAAAACTCCAAACCGGCGATAACGGGTAATGAGCAAAAAGACCTGAATTTGTAAGCCTTATCCTGCAAATTTTGGTACCGGAACCATCGGCAATTACTGTTCCGCTGGTAACCGAAGTGCCTGAACCTGGAAACAATTCGCGGGGAGGTGCTTTGGGAGCAAGCCTGATACAGTTGGTTGCAGGCACAAAACTAATAGAAGCAGGTTGCTGAGCTGAAACCAGGCCTGATGAACTGCCAACAATAGATGCTGTAACAGTGCCACCGTTAATAAGAAGCGGATTAACCTGTATGGCAGCCTGGTAGTTAGCTAATTCCAGTGGAACTGTTCCTGAACGGGTAAGGTACAGGTCAAATTCATAAACATTATCCGAAACAAATGCAGGATTCCGAATATCGCACATATAAGCAGGTAACTGTGCCAGTGAGACAGACTGGAGTAGTAAAACTCCTATACCTGTTAAGAGTAAGTTAATTGATTTTTTCATTTTTACCGAATTTAATGGTTAGAGTTGAATTAAGGAACACAAAGTTAGCAAATAAGTTCACTTTGTGTTCCTTTTCCCTGTGATTTATTAATTACTTAATATCACCAGGAACCTGCGAACGGTAAACAAACGGTTGAACATTTTTCGATATAGGATTTCCTTTGTTATAATTTGCTGCCCACTTGTTATAATCCGATGGGTACACATTGACATCCATATCAAAATCTGAGTTCAGATAACCGGCTGTATTATATTTGGAGGCCCATTGGTTGTAATCCGATGGGAATACACTTCCATCAGCATCAGCATCTCCGGTAACCATTCCATAAACTCCGGTAGCAATCAGTTTATACCCTGTACTGCCGTTATAGGCCTGAGTAACATCAATACTGAAATCGTAACTATACGTACTTCCAGCCAGTGTCATCCCGTTTGCACTCATAACCGCAATATGGTTACGATGACGAACAACAACAAACAAATTATTAGTAATTGTAGGATTACCGATATCAGGCAAACTGGTACCATCAAGAGCAACAATTTTTCCATCCGATTTCAGGAAGAAAGCTTTTGGCCCCGAAAGGCTGGTTGCAGGTATGGCTGCTGCTGCAGTAGCTGCATCCCGAAGATCAACCAATACCCAATCCACAACACCGGCTGGTATTGATGTTACACTTTCTGTACCGGCATAATTCCATGGTACTCCAGTGTATGGCTGCGAAAGTGGTAGTTGAGCCGGATTAAGGACTGTAGTCATTGCCGGGCCTGTTCCGTAAGGGCCTTCGAGAAAGACTGTTACATCAATGGTCTTAGTCACCGGTGCTACCGCCTCAAAGCTTACATCATCAATATACCAGTAGTCGAAATCATACAAATATCCATCGACTTCCCATGCGATATAGGTAGAAGTGCCAAGGTTGTTGAGAACAATAACCTCGGTTGTTGTGGCAGCTATATCACCCATACCCGAAGTCCATGTGAAACCTTCGTCAGTCCAGGAAATTCCATCAGTGCTGGAACGAAGTTTGATTGTACAATGTTCTGCTTCGGTCCCCCAGTCGTTAAACATCTGGCGGAAAGTAACCTTCAGTTGAGTCATACCAGCAGTATTGATTTCAGGTGAGATAAACCTGGAAATACCAGTTGCATCCTGAAACTGACAAACCATTTCGGGTACAGTACCACCTGCATACATAGTGGCTCCATTATTAATCGCCCATCTATTAGTAACTCCTGTACCGCTATAATCAACTGTCCAGCAATTTACAGAAGAAAAATCTGTTGAATAAGGTACTGTATACAATTCGCATTCGGTTGCAAAACTGAATGGGCCTACCCAGTCGCTTGAACCTGCAGCACCACCGCAGGCAGCTCTTACATAGAATGTGTAAAGGTTACCGGAAATAAGACCTGAAACAGGGAATGGATTCGCTGTAACACCTGCATTTGTTGGTGTCCCTGTTGGAATGAAATTATAATCACCGAATTCAATGTCCCATGTAGTAGCTGTTCCGGTTTCGACCCATGCAAGTTTGGCTGTTGTTGGTGTAACATCAACAACACTCAAATCCTCAGGGGCTGAACAGGTTACCACCGAAAGAACAACCGGCCCGATTTTTGCCGATTCTGCCTCAACGTATAGAGCAGAAACCGTGTAGCTGTAAGTTCCGGCTGGAAGAGCGAGGTCATTATAATACAGGTTTGTAGTATTATGGACGATCTCTACATTATCACGGTATACATTGTACCCTGTTAAGGTTGCTGAGGCTGCCATACTCCCGTCATTTTCACCAGGATTTAGTGTAATTTCCTGGTTTGCAGGAAGTGAAACATAAGGTACGCCTGTAATTTCTGCATTGGCTCTGGCTGATGATAACATTACCTGGCTGGCGCCTCTCTCAGGCTGCAAGCTTTGAATGGTTGGAATGGATTGCACGGACTGGTTATATTGCATCATAACCATGTTCTGATTAGGGCCTTTGGCACTGGTAGCGGATACAAACCCGGCCAGGTTCCAGTTACCTGTTAACGTTGGGGCCAGTGAATACAAAGAAGCCCAGGTAGCTCCGTCATACAACATATTTCCTTTACCTTCAATGTTCGGACCATCGTCACATCCGGCTGGATAAACTAAATCAGCGTGTGTTGTTTCATACCCAAACCAGAATTCCTGCGTACCGTCAATAAGTATTGCTGTCGAAAGAGTAATTTCATTCCATCCGAGAACAGGGGTTACTGCTTGCGAATGAAGTTCGGTAGCTGCATTTATGCCTGACCATACTTTTAATGTATAGGTAGCGGTAAGATCTGCAGCATAAAAACGGATTGTCCTTAAATACATTCCATCATAAGGATCAATATCTGTTACTGGCCATCTGGAAGCAACGCTGAAAGTACCGCCTCCTGTTAAGCCAATAGCATTGTCATTTACCCCATCATCCCATTTTATCCATTGGTCAGGAGGCATACTGCCCGGAACCTGCCATGTAAGGTTAACATCCTGGAAGGCAACAGAGCCCTGGAGGTTAACCGGAGGATCAACCACAATACTCATGCAAATATTCTGGGTTGTGGTAAGGCCTGTTGAAATTACAACCCCGGTGGTGGTTTTTGTTACATAACCTGCCAAACTTGTTGTAATGGAATAAGTACCTGTTTCTACATTCAGGAATTCGTAATATCCCAAAGCATCCGTGGTAGTAGATAATGCACCCATAGTTACCGTTGCTCCTGAAAGCACACCGCTTGTATAACAATCAGACAGAATACCGCTTACATTTCCATAGGTAGGCGGCAACTGGACTTTAAAATTGTCAACAAACAGGTCATTGTCGGCATTACTAATGGTTGATTCACCATAAAATCCAAAACGTACAATTCCACTGTAGGCTGACAAATCAATTGTTACTAATTCTCCAGTTAACGTAATCGAATTGTAAACATACACTGAACCAGCGTTATCCCATAACCTGAGAGTATTGGCAGATGACCAGGTCAGGCCGTTGTCAGTAGAAATAACAACCGCAAACTTATCATCAGTACCTGTCAGATCAGGTGCTGTTGTTGCATTCCACTTGGTTAAAGCTAAATCAAATCTCAACTGGTAGTCAACAGAACCATCACCAAGGTTAATCGGTGGACTGATCAACCAATCTTTACGAGTGGTTCCATAAATATTGATACCTGCAGCGCCGGTTGTACCGATATTACCAAAGCCATCGGCTCCCCAGTTACTAGTAGTACCAGTTAGCACTGATGGATTGGCTAAAATGCCACTTTTCTCTTGCCAATTGGCAGGCAAATAAGTATCGAACGGCTGGGTAACCGGAGGGGTTAAAGTTGGATCGGCTTCCGTTATAAAAGAGCGAACAACACTTGCAGGACCTTCGCCGGCAGCATTATATGCAGCTATTTTCCAATAGTAAGTTTCAGAATAATTAAGTAGTGTAGTAAATGATGTTGTTGTAACAGTGCCTGCTTCCGAAGAACCATCTGTCTTATCAAGAAACACTTTATATCCTGTCGGGATACCGCCGGTAGATGCAGCAGTCCATGAGAGAGTAACCAAACCCGGAACATTTGTAGCAAGGTCGGCTGGCGAAACAAGAGTAACTGCATCAGGGAGCAACGGGGTAATCATTGGCCCGATAATATGGTCAACATATACACTTCCGGCCGAAGTACCTA
The DNA here is from genome assembly GCA_041753535.1 of Lentimicrobiaceae bacterium. Taxonomy (GTDB): domain Bacteria; phylum Bacteroidota; class Bacteroidia; order Bacteroidales; family UBA4417; genus UBA4417. The sequence continues at coordinate 131,039 of JBGSUB010000019.1, read as the reverse complement.
CATAATATGCAGCAATTGCCAGGTAGTAATTGTTACCGGCAAGGCTGCTCAGGTCAATTGAATACTGTGCAAAAGCTCCTGCTGACGGGAGGCTGATTTCAGCTCCGATATCAGTCCAGGTTGTACCATCAGCAGAATATTGAACCTGTAACCGCTGATCAGCATTTGCTGTAGATGTACGTGCAAAGAATTTCAAAGTGCTGCTTCCGGTTATAGTAACTAACGGGGTCCTGAGCAAGTTCTCGGTTACAGAGGTGTATTTGTAAGCTGATGCTACACCCGGGAAATAATAACTTGTCGAACGTGACCAGGTACCAGGATTAGCCCAACCGGCTGGTGGGAAAGTTGTGGATTCGAAACTTTCGGCCAGGTAATCAGCCGGAACCACTGTGAATGACCAGGTTGCTGCACCTGTTGCATCGCCGTTGGTGTTGTAAGGAACAACCTTCCAGTAGTAGGTATTGCCAGCAACTAAGCCTGCTGTCTGGAATGATGTTGCTGTACCATTGTAAACTTCGGTAGTTGGCGGATTAGTACCATCCATTAATACTTTGAAACCTGTAGCCGGTTCGCCGTTAACAGAGGGGGTCCACTTCAACAACGGGTTGTTTAATGTTGTTAGTGCATCCAGAGGGAAAACGATCGAAGCTGTTTCTGGCGGAATAGCCTGTATTACTTCCATAACTATATCATCAATGTAAACAGACCTGTATGTACCACCAACACCATGTTTGAAAGCCAGGTATGTATCAGTGCCCGCGTATCCGGCAAAACTTACATTGTACTGTGCATTGGTCCCTGTGATAGTAATTGTTTCGCGAAGGGTAAAAGTACCTGTAGGCGAATCCATTGTTCCAACCTGAACTGTGAAACCAGTACCGCCACGTGCAAAGAATTTAACACGGGCACCGTTAAGTGAAGGAACTATTGTTGGGCTGACCAACCGCAGATCAGCAGTCAGATCATCTGAATTATAGAGGTAGGCATTGTTTGGTGATGAGTTAGGTCCTGTAGTTGAATTCTGAACTACTGCATAAATAGAAGTTGAACTTACTACCTTTCCCCATCCGGCAGGTAATGCCGGGGAGGTTACACCATCAAAATTTTGAGTATGCGGGAAGGTTGCTATGGTAACCGGGGTAATTGTTAATATACCTGATACATTAGCTCCACCCCAGGTTCCGCCACCACCAGCATTATAACCACCGTAAGTATATGGGCCGGCAGTAAGGCGGAAACGGCTGGCATAGTAATAGGTACCCGGGGTTAACCCTTGAAGAACACCCAGATCAGCTTTGTACTCATCGTTATTTCCGGCATCCACATTATATACAGCCGGAACCCAGTTTGTCCAGGTGCTGGGATCTGTATCTGAGGTACTGTAACCTATCCAACTTTCGACTCCTGCACCAGCACCGGCAGCTTCTGTAACACCAGGTTCATAACACCGAGCATATACTGTTACATTCTGATCGGCTACAATATTTGCTGAAGCAGGGAATTGTAAGTTATTCCAGTCAAAAGTTGTCAAAGGAATCTCTTCAATGGTCACGTCATCAATATATAAGCTGTAGCCATCCAGGTCAGACATTCTGAATGCAATGTATTGAATATTCTCATAAGTAGAAAGGTCAATAACTTGCTCTGTCCAAACTGTAGGCATATTTGTTCCTGCAACATAAGAAGCAAGATTTGTCGTAAAATTAGCTGCTGAAGAATTGCTGGTAGCAATCTGAACATCCAGATCAGTACCTGCTGAGGAACTGCCTTTTAACCAAAATTTCAAACGATAGTTTTTATCCGTTAGATTCAGGGGTGCGGTAATCAATAAATGTTCACCCCCAACAGTAGCCCAGGGAGCTATAGCAGAATAGGTTCCTCCATGCGGAGAGGAAGTGGACCTTGTCCAAACATTAGTTCCGGAAACCGTAATTTGTGTCCATCCATAAGGAGGGAAAGTAGTTTCTTCAAAACCTGTAGTATAAGGATAGGTCGTAACAGTTGGATCAGGGCCGGTTGTAAAGGACCATACCGAGCATCCGGTTGCGTCGCCATATACGTTATAAGGTACTACTTTCCAATAATACGTAGTACCGTAATTCAAATCTGGTGTTGGATTATAAGTTAGAACGTTTCCAAGATCAGTTCCATTTAAAAGATTAGTTGGAGGATTATCTGTACCTAAAAAAAGTTTATACCCTGTCGTTCCTCCACCACCATTACTCCAATTAAGAGTTCCGGTAATTGGAACACCTGTACTTAAATCAGAAGGTGAAACATTCACTGCGCAGTTTGGTGGCACAGCAGCAACTACATCAAGAGATATATCATCAATGGAAATATACCAGGGTGAGGAAGTGAGATCTGCTCTAATTCCTATATAAAATGTACCAGAAGTAGCAGGTGTAAAAGTTCCACTAAAATATTGGTAATTACCACTTATAACAGCAGAAGAAGCTATTATCTGATCCGTCATACCGGCTACTGAAGCAGCAGCACCATATTTAGCCTGAATATTACATCCTGATGAAACATCTTGTCGGGCATAAAAGCTTAATACGTAGTTTGTCCCACTAGTAAGCGTAACTTGTTTGAACATCCAGTCAGTATTACTGTACGCCAAATAAGAATTCCACGAACCAGTTCTTGGTGTTCTGTTATAAGAAGTGAGTGAGGTGTTTGCATTCCAAACACCAGATCCTACTACAGAGACTTGGGTCCAGCCCGTAATTGCAGTAGCTTGAGTATTCCCAGTTTCAAAACCTTCAAAAAAGATGTTTTGACCCCATGAATAATTCGCCCAGAACAAAAGAGCAATGAGTAATGTAAATAGTTTTTTCATAGATTTTAGTTTTGGTTAATGATTAATTAAATTGGTTAAACTTTAATTTTTTGTTTGAGTAAACGATTTTTTCATTTCGCCATACGTTCGGTTTTTAGTTCATTTATCCGTTAATTTTTATCTGATTTTATTTTTTCATGATACCTTATATATTATACATAAAAACCAACTGCCTTACACTGTTTGACTTTTTAAAAGGTAAACAGGTAAGCAACAGAGAATTACACTAATTTTCAGACAATACTTCCATACGGGCATAACGAGTGGCACGTGCATTAAATCCAGGTTTATTTGGGCTAATTAATCTATTATAAACTGTGATATTAGGGCATTAGATTCAGTAAATCAATAATTTACGGTTTTAAGCGCAGGCTAATCAGCAGGTGAGGGTAATGGAGTTTTTTTATAAGGTAGCTATAGATATTTAAAGCAGGAAAGCTACGCCTGTAGGTTTCCCAAAGCAAATATATTTTACATTTCGGTTGACAAGCGAAAAAAGATGTATTAATTCAGGTATTCGGACAACATTGTTAACGAAATCAAAACGAGATCATATTTTAAAGTTATATACTGTATTTCAACTATTTATATAATAATTAAATAAAGTTTTGTACGGATTCAGGAATTCGGACAGTTACACTTTTTTTTACATTTTTCAAAGAAAACATTGCTTTGTAACATTTTTTGTGATAGTTTTACGAAAAGTTTGAAGTAGTTGGTAATTGGCCACATAAGGTTGCTTCGGCTTACAAGGTTTTCTTTTAAAAGTTTTTCTTTCTGCCTCGCAATGACTCTGATACCCTCAGGCTTGTGAATAATGAACAGTTAACCCCAAATGTGCTTAAAGAACTCATTAAACCCGTCAGACCTGAACCCTTGAACCCTTGAACCCTTGAACGCCGCAGGCAATTGAACCCTTAAAACCGCTAAACCCTCCAAACCCGAAACCCTTACAACCCAATGAACCCTTGAACGCCGCAGGCAATTGAACCCTTTAAACCCTTTAAACCCTTTAAACCCTTTGAACCCTTGAACCCTTGAACGCCGCAGGCAATTGAACCCTTAAAACCACTAAACCCTCCAAACCCTGCTTGCAGCAGGCAAGCCTCCAAACCCTCCAAAAAATGCTACCTGATTTTTATGTCGAAATGCTTTTTATTGTTCTGGTGTGCCAGGCTTTGGGGTTCGCCGTGATCTTTATAGGGATTTATATAAATACAAAAAGATACCCCAAAAAGTATATGTCCTGGTTTATGCTGGCGAGTGCCGGATATTTCGGGATCACAGCCTTATCTGTTTTAGGGCATTATACCGTTCTGCGTTATGTTTACCCCCTGGCCATGCCATTGCTTCTTGTTCATTTACCCTTATTTTATTGGTATATAAGGGCACTAACGGGTGAACGGTTCCGGGTAAGGGGAAAACAATGGCTTCATCTTTTTCCTGCGCTTACCGTCCTCTTACTCCAGTTATCGTTTTTTATATTGCCCGACGAAGAAGCCTCAAATTTTTTAGAGAAAGAAATACTTTCGGGTGCTTACTCGCATCTGCGTATTATTCTTGTATATATCAACCACCTGGCATTTTACCTGGTTTTTACAGGACAATTTGTTTACTATATACTTAAATACAGGCAAGCCTTGCAGAATTACCGCAACCGGATGGAAGACATCTTTTCTTTTAAGGAACAGATCGATTTCCGGTGGATGCGTACCCTTATGATCGGGATACTTTTCTTTTTTATTGGAAATGACCTGGCTTACCTGCTGCGCATCAATCACAGCTTGTTTTCAGCTCTTTTCTTTGGCATCGGGATGATTGCTATTAATTTCTATATTGGGTTTCATAGCCTGATGCAATCGGCTGTACTCAATAAAGTAGCCGCAACGAAACCGGATTCGTCAACTTTGTACAATGAAGCTATTTTCGCGTATGACGGTAAAGCGAACGGAAATGGGAATGAGGAATCACATAAATACAAAAAGTCAACTTTAAAATCTGAAGCCCGCGAAGCAATTATTCTCGCACTCACACACCTGATGCATGAAGAAGAGCTCTATGCCGAGCCTCAGCTCTGTATCGACCGGGTTGCCGAAAAGCTGAAAGTGAATTCCAAATACCTTTCCCAGGCAATAAACGAAGTATATAATCAGAATTTCTATAATTTTATTAATGAGTTGCGTGTTGAGAAAGCAAAGACTTTTCTGCAAATGGATTCGCATGATCATTTCTCGGTTGATGGCATTGCCAACCAGGTAGGTTTTCAATCTAAATCTTCGTTTTATACTGCTTTCAAAAAAAGTACCGGTGTAACACCTGCGGCTTTTCGAACTAAGGTGAAAGTGTAAATGATACTTCTTCCTGCGCCATGCTCAACCATTGAAAACAGGATAGTTTTTCGCATGGTTTAAGACCCAAAATTCAGATTTCAAGTCGCGAATCCCATAAAGGATCACCGGGTTGTCCTTGTTGTTTGAAATTAAGAGCTTGAGACTTGGAACTTTTTGGAATAAGTATATTTGACCTGTATTGAGTATAGAAGTAATAGAGGGGTTGATTTTTCCTTTTAAGTAATGCTAACCCACAAAAAAAGGGACGTATGATCAGATTCTGACCATATGTCCCTTTCCAGAAACCAATCCAATTATTTAGAATTAGATACCGGAACCTGTGAACTGTATTTCACATGCCTCATACCTTTTGAAATTGGATTGCCTTTGTTATAATTGGATGCCCATTTGTTATAATCCGATGGATACACATTGCTATCCATATCGAAATCTGAATTTTTATACCCGGTAGAATTATATTTGGAAGCCCATTCGTTATAATCCGATGGATATATACTTCCATCTGCATCAGCATCACCAGCTACCAAACCAAATACTCCAATAGCAATTTCCTTATACCCTGCGCCGCCGTTATAGGCTTGAGTTATGGCAGTTGTGAAATCGTAACTATATGCAGTCGGAGAAGAAATCATCCCTGTGTTACTCATAATTGCTATATGGTTACGGTGACGGACAACTACATAAAGGTTATTGACTACAGTAGGTATAATATTCGGAAGACTGGTTCCATTGAGGTCTACTATAGTACCATCCGATTTCAGGAAAAGTGCTTTAGGCCAGCCTGAAAGACTGGTTGATGGTAAGGCAGTAGCAGGTGTTGTTGCATCTCGGAGATCTACTAATACCCAATCAACAACTCCTGTTGGCACTGCTGTTACGCTTTCTATGCCTGCATAATTCCATGGTGCCACATTGTAAGGTTGTGAAAGAGGGATAAGGCCAGGATTAAGAGTTGTATTCATTACACCGGCACCAGCGTAGGGGCCTTCAAGGAAGACTTTCACATTCAATGTCTTTGAATCTGCCAATGTTGTACCAGTAGTTTCAGGAACTCCTGAACCGGTTTTATAATTCCGTGCAGTTCCGTCACCGCTGTATGGGTAGATTTTGAAGAAATAAGGCGTACCGGGAGTCAGGTCAGTAAATGTATATAAACCTGTGCCCTGGGTGATATTTTTAACAAGCCCGCCATCAGTTTCTGGTATTCCGTCAACAGGAGCTGCAATTGCTGCATAACTTACGCTGCTTCCTTTTATCAGGTAGGCAGCAGGAAGCACAGCACCGGTGGTGGCATCAGTCCAGGTAAGAGGAATAGTAGTTGTAGTTGTGGTTCCAGCTGAGAAGGCTGTAGCATGGTTAGTAGGTTCTGAAGTCTCAAAATCAGCAAGGCTGCGGGGTACAAGTTGCATATCTGCTGCAAACTGCAAAACTACACCAGTTATATTTTTAGCAACGGTTGGAATCGATTGACCAATATAGTTCAGATCAGCGTATGCAGTACGAAGAAAATCTGTTCCGGTTGCATCTGTTAATGTATAGTTTGTACTGGCAACAAAAAGACCCGTTCCTGCCGGAATATCCGAAATTGTGGCATTAACAACTTTAACCAGCTTAGCCTGATAATCGGTAGTGAGATTTAGTAGTGTAACTTCTTCAGGTACAATAATATTGTTTACTGAGGTTGCTGCTCCCGGGTCCGCAACAGGTTTGAATTCGAGCATATTGTTATAAAGCTCAAGTGTGCCAATTATACCGCTGATACCATCATATAAATTATAATTAGTAGTAATTTTCGCTGTTGGGTCGAAGATCAATATAGCACCGCTAGCATCCTGAATATATTTAACGTTGTTCGAAGTTGTCTTGTATGTAAGTACTGCTTCACCGGTAAGCCTGTATGCGGCAGTACCAGTGGTTCCTGCCCGCAGTGTAGCAATATCAGCAACATCAATCGGAATGCTTATTGTATAGGCAGCCTGTGCTACAAGGCTATTTGTCATACCTGCTTTTTCGGCATACGACCAAATAGTGATAGTTGAAGGAACACTGATAGGTAAACTATAGGCAATCCATGGTCCGGTATTACTTGTAGTACTGTAGAATATTGTGGCATCGGAAGTAGCACAGCTTATGGTCACATTTTGAGTTGAATAATATGTTCCCCCAACCGGATTGAATGTTGGAGTTTCGACGTACGAGCCACCGGGATTATAGGTATGCGTTCCTAAATCGGCGGTGTAATCCTGGGCTAAAACATTCCATTCGCTATCTGTTGTATTAGTTCCAGCAGAACTAGTCCAATCAGTATTACCATCAGCAATAGTTGGTTTACGGATCAGCGTGTGATTAAGAGTAGCATCAGCAATACCAGCAACTGCCCATCCAACTCCTGGGTCATTTCCAATTACACCTATAATGTCCAAATCAGAGGCAGGCATTGTACAACGTAATGCAACAGCATCATCGCCATTAAAAAAAGTAACTGTCGAGGTAATATCACTTTGAGCAAGAATAGCTGAATTTGCACTAGCATTAGCAATGACATAAACATCACCTGCAGCAAGGGTGCCTGTTAAATTTAGAGTATTTGTAGGAGTTACTGAACCATTAGCATAATTTAAAACCTGGTAACGGCTCAGATCCACACTGACACCGGAAGCATTGTAAATTTCAAGTGCTTTATTATTGGAACTCCCTTCAATGTATTCAGAGAAAAACAGATTGTCAGCAAGAAGACCATAGACTGAACCACTTATAGTCTTATCTACCTGCGTTGCTCCTGCACTTGTAAACGAGATTGTTCCACTATATGATCCTAAACTAACTCCGGTTAACCTTACATAAACATTACCACTAAAGGAAGATGCAAGAGATAAAGTTGATGTCCATGGGGCTGCATCAGTTGTTGAATATTCGTAACCTGCAACTGCAGACACATCAATATTGGCAGTCAGATCCGAACCTGACACAGCAACTGATTGCGATGCGCTAGGTGTGCCAACGGTCGTTGCAAAAGCAGTAAATGTAACTGTAACTGCAATTACAGGAGTTGGTACGGTAACGTTTCCGGTTACAGTTCTATCAACCTGGGTGGCTCCTGTACTTGTAAATGAAATGGTACCTGCCGGTGATCCCTGGCTTGCACCTGTCAAACGCACATAAACATTACCACTAAACGATGAAGCAAGAGATAATGTTGTTGTCCATGGGGCAGCATCAGTTGTTGAATATTCGTAACCTGTAACAGCAGACATTTCAATATTGGCAGTTAAATTCGAGCCTGATACAGTAACGGATTGCGATGCAGAAGGAGTTCCTACGGTAGTGGAAAAAGCACTAAACGTACCAATTACATTGATTACGGGTGTTAATGGATTTACCACACCGCTTACTGCTTTGTCAACCTGGGTAGCGCCTGTACTGGTAAATGATATGGTTCCGGCAGGTGATCCAACGCTGGCTCCAGTTAAGCGAACATAAACTTTTGCATTGAATGATGAGGGGAGAGATAATGTTGATGTCCAGGGGGCAGCATCAGTGGTTGAATATTCATAACCTGTAACTGCAGATACTTCAATATTTCCGGTTAGATTAGTACCTGATACATCAACATATTGTGAAGCGGAAGGGGTTCCAACGGATGTGGCAAAAGGAGTGAACGAGCCTGTGATCGAGATAGATGGAGTGCTTGGGGCTCCAAAAATATCTGTCCAGGTATTTCCGACTCTTATTCCATCAACAATTATCTTTTGTGCAGCATTATATTGTCTGATAGCAACTGCACCTGTGGTTGTATAAGTTTCAGAAATAGATTGACTAGCCGAACCTGGTTCTGTTGCAGAAAAAGTATTCAACACAAAGAGATCTGTTGTATTTGATGTAAAATCGTGTTTTATGACAACTAAAACAGGTGTACCAGGCGTTATAGTAACATATGTTGCAGGAGCTGTGCTTGTTGCAGATAATCCAATTCCATCTCCAGTTGCATTTACAAAAATACGGCTATTGAAAGTTGAATTTACTGGAGTTGAAGAAAGCATAAAAAAATATCCGGCAGAATTTGTAGATGAAGTTTGGAGCATAAAAGCAACATAAACTGTTCCTGATGTCTGAGATGTAAAAGTTTTATTAATGTCTTGACCATTATTGTCAACATTTGCAGCTCCTCCTATTCCACTACCTGCATATCCTAAGAACGAAAGGCCACTAGTAACATCAATATTTTGCGTACCATTTCCACTATGGGCTAACCAACCTGTAATCGGATCAGGTGTAGCTGTTGTGGTTAATACTGTTCCTAAAGAATAATTAAAATCCTCAACCAAGAGTTGCCCCCACCCCTTCCCAGGCAAAAGCATAAAAACTGCCAGAGCGGCAAGGGCCAGGCTGTGTTTAATGTGTAATTTGTTTTTCATAATTTTTGTTTTAAAGATTAATTTAAGTTGTAATTTATTTATTATTTTATGTTTTTTACTTTTACAGGAATTTTTAAAACCGGGCAACTAATATACAATGATTTAGATTACATCCTACACCAGAAATAATAAAAAGGAACAATTTAGAGCTAATTCAAAAAATATCATACAGAGCCCTAAATTTCAATGCATTATATGGCATACTAAGAAAAAAAACAGTGTAGCCAATTTCATGAAACTTCTTTGTTGAAAAATTGCTAAAACCTGTAATTTGCTGAATATCAGAAGTTAATATCCATGCTTTTTGCATTCAAAAGCATTAGTTTTATTTAACTTCGTTAAACCCTTTGTTTGCATTTAGTGGCCATTGAAGCAGTTTTTGGCTTTTATAAAACCAAACTGATTCAGAAAGTAAATAATTGAACCATTTGCAATCGCAAATTTACTTATCAATTGAGTCTTAAGAAGAGCGTAACATTAAATTTGAGTTAACAAATTGTTTACCGCCTTTGTCAACATAATATTATTAAAAATCAATATGATATGCAATTATTCTGCTTTTATGGCGAAGTACTTTGTTGTACTTGTGGCACCACCCCATCCGTTTTGTAATTAATACAGCTTCCCGAGCCGGAATAGGAAAACAACTTGAAATAATAGGTTGTGCCGGGGTTCAGACCGGTGAACCAGACACCCTGAAGCGAAAAAGGTACATTCTTTTCTGTCGGGCTGTTCACAACAGGAATTCCATCCACCGGGTCAGGAATTTCAGCAAATCCGAAGGAGCTCATCCCCACCAGGTAACCATCCGGAACAATAGGTCCGGTTGCATCAGTCCACTGAAGATAGATATTATGCGCGGAAAATGAAGCAGGGAAATTGGTTGGCTCTGACGATAAATTAGAATTACTGCCCCAGATTGCAGCAGCATATTCAGGATGGTCGATAAAAGGGTTCCTGTTATTTTGCAGGGCGTATGCTGCATCGTTACGCTCAATTTCCTTTTGCGAAACGGGATCCTGCTGAGCCCATTGCAGCATCATTTCCTGTGCCCAGGGTAATAACTGCGAACCAACAGCCATGGCACTACCCGGCCAGGTCGCATCTTCGGAATAATACCTTGTTTCCATATAAAAGTATATCCTCGCAAAATCACCTTTGTATTCATCAAGGGGCTCAAATGCAGTACCGGAATAACCCGGAGTTACTGATGGGCCTAATTTACTTCCGTTTAAGGAAGTCCATGTTGGTTCATTTACTTTTCCATAAGGATAATTGCTACGTTTAGTGTTCACATACAGGTCAGCTGGTACCAGAATAAAAATATCGGAGTACATGGGTGAAACGACACCCCCAAACCAGCTCTTTGGCCACGAATGCTCACGGCTGTAGCATTGCCCCTCGGCCGAAACTCCTCCTTCTGAGCATTGGTCTGATCCCATCAGGTAAACATAAGGCGGATTGCCATTAGGTGTTCCGTTAGGGATGTCGGAATACATATCCCATACCGTTCCATTTGGCTTATCATCGGTCGAATAGATTGCATTCCAGACACCAGGCGTATAGCTTAAAACAGTATGGTTGTCGATGATATTGTGGAGTGCAATTTGAAGTGAATTTCCGGTGAGTCCATTTGCAGGATCATAATAACCGGGTGGAATTACAGCATAACCCGAAATCCTGATCAGGGTTATGATTAATAGCAGGACGAGTTTTTTCATTTTAATTATAGAGATTTAGTATTCTTAAACAGCGAAACATGCTCACTTATTGTCATTCTTCCCGCTGCGATGGTATTACCATTTTATTTTTTTTGTCCTAATTTTATTGTAAGTTACACAATTCTCATGCCCTGCAGCCCTTCAGGGGTTTGGGGTCTTTGCCCATGCAGTTTAAATTTTTCAAGATTTGAATTCGAAACCTTGTGAATGGAAGCCCTCCGCGCACCCCTGACCCCTGAAGGGGAACCTCACGCACCGATTTTCCTTTTATGGAATTAAGGGGTGTGGTCGGCAATTCGTTAATGTATTTTTAACATATCACATGTCTTCTTATATTTTTCTATTGATGCTCTTCAATTCCCTTGCCCTAAAGCCCCTTCAGGGGTTTGGGGTCTTTGCCCATGCTCTCACCTGCACCTGACCACTGTAAAAAGAAATTTTTGCACACTTATACAGCTTTCTATTCCAGATTAAAGATTTTTTTCATTCTAATTTTTATCTTCACCCATGCAATGTCCTGAAGAAACTTTAACGGGATTTCTATTTTTGCTGACATTCAAGTTCCTTCTTCCGTTCATTACAAAACCTTTCTATTTCATGGATCACCAAATTAATATTGCATTCTATTTGTTCATTTGCAAATCGCAGCACTTTTATTCCCCAATATCCTAATTCAGCCTCCCTGTTAACATCGTATTCCTTCTGACTTTCTGATTTATGAATATCTCCGTCAACTTCAATGACTAAACGCAGAGGATGACAATAAAAATCAGCGATAAACCTATCTATTGGATGCTGAGGCCGGAACCGTAGATTTAACATCTTTTTACCTCTTAAATGTTCCCAAAGTTGCAGTTCAGAAGCAGTCATTTTATCCCTTAAAACCTTTGCTTTTTCAAAAATGTGCGGTTTGGCATTATAAAACATTGAAACACTATTGCTTGTTGTCATCATTCTTACTGCGATAGTATTACCTTTTTTGTTTGTCAGTCCTGGTTTATTGTTCGCCTTACAATTCTCATGCCCTAAAGCCCCTTCAGGGGTTTGGGGTCTTTGCCCATGCACTTTGGATTTTCAAGAATTGAATTAGTCCCCTTGTAAACGGAATCCTCTAAACACCCCTGACTCCTGAAGGGGAATCTTTACGCACTTTATAACTACCAATTTTGAAGGTTGACAGAAGTCCTCTTCAAACCAATCAATGCGGCTATGCATTTGTTTTGAGAAAGCAATTTTGAATTTCACTATGGCGACGTACTTTGTTGCAATTGTGGAACCAGGCCATCTGTCTTATAATTGATTCCACTACCCGAACCGGTATATCCGAATATCTTAAAATAATATGTTGTATTCGGATTGAGGTTACTGAACCAGGCATTCATGGTGCCATAAGGAATATTTTTATCCGCTGGCCCATCGGGTACTGTAAAGCCATCAACAGGATCAGCTATGGCAGAATATCCGCTTCCACTCATCCGAATAAGGTAGCCCAAAGGAAGACTGGTACCGATTGCATCTGTCCATTGAAGATGAATGTTATGTGCCGAAAAATCAGTCGGGAAGTTGGTAGGCTCAGGCAAAGCAGGAGGTGTTCCGACACCCCAAACCTGGTAAACATATTCAGGGTGGTCAATATATGGATTCCGGTTATTCTGGTATTGGTAATAAATATCGTTGTTTCGGTCAATTTCTTTTTGACTGACGGGGTCCAGAACATGCCATTCGCCTAGTAAATTTAAGAACCAAGGGTCATAACAAGGGAAAGAGGTGCCATCCAGTACATCATCGGCATTTGCTTTGGTCTTCCAACTTGCAATAAGGTTCTCGTACCTGGTTGCCATATAGAAATAGGCGCGGGCAAAATCACCTTTATAGGCATCAACCGGCTCGAAAACAGTTCCGGTAAAACCGGCAGTTATACAATTACCACGCTTTGAGCCATTCGACGAAGTATAGTTGGCCGTTCCTACCATTCCATAAGGGAAATTATCCCTTATTCCGTTTACTTTGCCGTCGGTAGGGTAAACCTGAAACAAATCCGATACCATAGGCGTGGCTGAAGAAAACCAGCTCTGAGGGAAACTATGCTCTTTGTTGTAGCAGTCACATTCGACAGAATAATTACCACATTGGTCCACTCCCAGCGGAAAAGTACAATTCGAGTACATATCCCATACCAATGTACCCTGGTTGTTAAGATCGTCAGTTACATTAAATACCGGCCAAAGGTTATCATAGCCAATAGCAGTATGACCTTTGATGATGTTATACAACGCAGTTTTTAAGGGTGCGCCGGTTAAGCCATTTGCTGTATTGTAGTACCCGGGGGGTATAACTCCAGATGAAAAAAATGGAAGAGTAACCAGGAAGGCAAGTAATGTAAAAAGTTTCATGATGATTTTGGGAGATTCATTAAGGTTTTGAAAATGTATGATGAAGAAAAGAAGTAAACACCTGAAGCTTATTTACATTTAAAAATTTACTAATTATCGTAAAGAAGAATCTGTGCTTTGAATTCTCAATAAGCAACTATACTGCTTTCAGTTTATTATGATCGCTACTGCAAATTTCGAGATGCAAATATAACAAACTGCAGGATTCAAATTAAAAACAGAGATCATTCATATATAAAATATCATACAAGGGTTGCATGACCAATTCCGATTTGTTACTTCAGGCATCATGCATTTATCGAAAACGAAGAAAGAAATTGGGCATAATACATTGATTTTTTTTTGACTTTATTTTAATTCTATTTTTCACTAAAAGAAAAATCATGCTGTAATCTGTTTTGGCAAAGTAGTATTAGGAGGCTGAAACAAGTTTACATTTGCTTTTAGTATATTAAGTTTAGGAAAAGTGACTATTGGAAACGCTATTATTTAACAACAAATTGTTAGAAAATTTATCGGGCATGTAAACAAATTCCCATTTGGTAAACTACCTTTACTAAAAATATGAAATCATGAAAAATTTGTTTAAGATAATAGCTTGGACAAGCGGAGGTATCGGCATGTTATTAATGCTTTTAGGGATAATCGCGGTGCTGGCGGGTGACCGTTTTATGGGGCATTTCTGGTCCAGCTATTTTTACCCTTCTTATAATTTTATACATCTGGGTATTTTCTTCATGCTGGCTATGCTGGTCATGAAAGAAAAAAAAGATTAGAGACTGTTTAAAATTTATTTTTTGCTTTTTTACACCCTCTGTCTCCCCCTGTTGCTTCTCTTCGTTCGCAATGACCAAGGGGAGGAAATGCTATGAATAATTTTTCTTTATTTGAAAGAACTAGAAATAGGTACAATCTACTCCCTCCTTGTCATGCTGAGCTGAGTCGAAGCAAGGGAGGGCTGGGGAGGGTACTTTATAAAATTTTAAACAATCTCTAACTGATTATTGTAAATTTTAGGTTTGCAAAAAACTTTGACCTTTGACTTTTGCTTTTTAACCTTCAACTTTTTGTTTCTGAATATTGTGCCAAAAAATACATCAACTAAGTACAGCGGTCTCATACGCTGCACTGAGCCTGCCGAAGGGAGCACATTTAAACTAAGCAATGAGCGAATAAATCAAGAGTTTAGATACTAAACCCGGAACCCTGAATATGGTGTCTAAGGAAATATTTTAAAATCCCCCACTACCCTATTACTTTTCTCCTGCAAAGCTATTTATAAATACAAAACTCTCCCAAAAGTGGCTCGTATATACTCAGGTAAGTTCGTAATGCTCGTTGGATGCCTTATTTTTCTGGCAGCCGGTACATGCGCTCAGCAATGGATCGGGGTTTCTTCGTCTTCCCCTTCGCAATCAATAATAACTTTCTCAGGCAATACGTTAAACTCAACTGAAATTTCAGTTGAAATTCCGGGCTATTACATGCCCGAAAAACAGGTGCAAGGAAAGACTTTCCATTTCCCTCAAATTCCCGACGGCCATCCGATGCTGGTGCAGGGAAGTCCTGAACTGCAGAAACTCAGCTTTACTCTTCAGCTTCCGGATAAAGGAAATATGGAAGTCAGTATTGCTTCATCAAAATATATAGAGTACATTGATATTGATATACTTCCGTCAGCCGGAAATATGGCTAGAAACGGGAATAATAATTCCATCACCAGAAGCGAAACATACTCAATTGATGCTTTTTATCCCGGTGAGTTAACTGATGCCACACAACCTTACATTATAAGGAATACACGCGCGCAGACTTTTCAGGTCTATCCGTTTCAGTACAACCCGGTTACGAAGGTTTTACGGTTCTATTACCAGCTAATTTTCAAAATAGTTAATACCGGTGGCGAAGGCGTTAATCCTTTAAGTAACCTTGATAACAATATTAAACGTGTCGAAGGCATTGAATCCGCTTGTCTGAATAGCCAGCGCGCTTCGTTTAAATCGGGTCAGCTCCCGTCAGAAAGGGGCAGCCTGCTTATTATTTGCCCGAAAGAATACCAAAATGCAATTGCCCCATTAGCTGAATGGCGGAAACAAGCCGGAACTGCGACCGAAGTAGTTGATGCTGAACAGTTTTCGGGTCCTAATGATATTTATAATTTCGTAAAAGACTATTATTATACCCACGGAAACCTGGCTTATCTATTATTAGTGGGAGACGCAAAACAGGTTCCGCCATTTGTGTATCCGTATGGCTCAAGTGATAATTATTATTCATACTTAGCCGGTAACGATCACTATCCGGATATACTGGTTGGCCGCTTTTCAGCCGAAACGGCTAAAGATGTTGAAGTACAGGTGAACCGCACCCTGCAATACGAAAAAACTCCGGGAACAGATGCCAGCTGGCTTACAAATGCAATGGGTATTGCGTCAACATTAAGCCCGGGCGACGACGGTGAATCGGATTTTCAGCATGTGCGCAATTTGTTAAATGAGCTTAAAGCCACAACATACAAACAGGCAAATGAATTTTTCGAAGGCTCACAAGGTGAAGGAGATGCCGCCGGAAACCCTTCAGCATCAGATATTATAAATAAAATAAACCTTGGAACTGGTGCCGTTTTTTATGCCGGTCATGGTTCTCCTTCATCATGGGCAACCGGCTCGGTTACGAAATCAGCTGTAGAAAATTTAACCAATTACGACAAATACCCGCTCATCTGGTCGGCAGCCTGCGAAAACGGAAACTTTGCAGGGAATTACTGCCTTGCCGAAGCCTGGCTGCGCGCATCAAACAGTGACGGACAGCCCACTGGTGCTGCAGCTGTTCTTATGTCGTCGGGCACACAAACCAGCTTCCCTCCTATGGAAGCTCAGGATAAAATAGCGGAAATTCTGAGTAATCCCACTGAAGGCCTTTCAACCATGGGTGCTATTTCCGTGGCGGGAATGATGAGCATGAACGATATATATGGATCGGCCGGTTTTACAACCACGGATACCTGGATTTTATTCGGCGATCCATCTTTGAGAATCCGCACCGCTACCCCGAAACAACTTGTTGCTGAACATAAAAAAACTATCGGCGTAGGCCGGAATTCTTTTTTGGTTACATGCAATTCAGCAGATGGACTTGCCTGCATAAGTCAAGAGGGAATAATTCTTGGAACAGCTTCAATTACAGGTGGATCGGCTACTGTTTACTTAGATCGGCCCGCATCGGGAGAAGAAATGACATTAACGATAACCGCGCTCAATTACATTCCCTACACCGCAAAAATAAATGTAATACAAAATCCGGGCAATCCTGAATTATGCACACCGCTGAACCACAGCAGGCTGCAACCGATAAACAGTTCTTTTTCGTGGGAATGCGGCGATGGAGGGAACCCTGATTACTATTTATTTTACCTGGGAACCGATAATCCTCCAACCAACCTTATCAACGGCTGGAAAGTAACCTCAACTCAATTAAAGACCCTTTACAATTTCGAATATCACCAGGTGTATTACTGGAAAGTGGTTCCCGTAAACAGCTTTGGCAGTTCCGAAAGTAAAGTGATGGATTTTACCACAGTGTTTGCTCCTGACGAAGACTTTGAACCTGTTTTTAAGAGCCGCCTGAACTGGAATGACGGAGGTACGCAGAAATGGACAAATGATGCGACACATTATTTTGACGGGGCCTACTCCGTGCGCTCAGGGCAGATAAAGGACAATGAATATTCCTCCTTGGTTTATCCTTGTGAAGTAACTAATTGCGATTTTATCAGCTTCTGGAGCAAAACTTCCAGCGAATCCGGAGATAAACTGCAGTTTATCATTGATGGCAAGACCATCGGGGAATGGAGTGGAATTTCCGAATGGAGTTTTCATAATTACAAAGTTGAGCCCGGATTGCACCAGATTGAATGGCGATATACCAAGAACAGTGAAAACTCGGCGGGAGAAGATGCCGTATGGCTCGATAATATTCATTTACCGATTCATGTCCCGGCATTTGCAACTGTTACTGAAAACGGAACCGTATGTGAGGGCTCAGCATTTGAAGCCTCGGTGACCGCCGGAAACTACTTTTCAGTTACCTGGAATACGGAAGGCGATGGATATTTTACTGACAACCACCTGGAAAATGCTTCCTACCAGCCTGGCATCCTTGATTTTCAAAACATGAAAACTACCTTGCAGATGCAATTAAAAGGATTCGATGGATGCCCAGTGATTGATAAATCAATTAACCTGGTTATAAATCCATTACCTGCGATAACACTTCCTTCCGATACCATTATTTCCGGCGAAAGCACAGTACATCTCGATGCAACCTTACCGGGCAATATGATGTACTCGTGGCAGCCCAATAACAGCAACAGCGGAAGCGTATTGATTGATTCAATTTTGTCAGTAAACGGCACAAAAAAAGCAAATATTACCATAACCGATGCATACGGTTGTACCGCTTCAAAAGACATCCTTATCCATTTTAATAATTCCGCGATAGCCGATTCATTTACAATTTTCCCGAATCCAAACAACGGAAACTTTACTATTCAACCAGTTAAAGGTTCGGCGGTAATCGGGCAGATGAGGCTGTTCGACAGAAATGGCAAGGTTGTCTGGAAGAATGAAGAAAACTGTACTGTTTTCGGGTCAAAGCAGCTAAGTATCGAAGGCGTGTCAGGAGGAACGTATTACCTGGTTACCGAAAACACCAGCAGCCGGTCGGTTAACCCGGTTGTGATACAATAAATTGACACTAGTATTGCATCAAGAGAGTAATTTGGGTTAGATTTCAGAAAGGTTGAGGTTGAGGTTGGGGTTGAGGTTGAGTGGGAAAAATTCTGAAATAAAACTTCAGCATCATCCAAACATTATTTTTTTAAGCACTAATGCCCTCGCGAGAGGTAATTATAATCCGGATAATAAGCAAAACCACCAATTGCAAATTATTCACCAGGCTCTGAAAAAGGCTAAAATGAAACTTAACCACCCTTTGATCGGAACCGAACCAAATTAACTACCTTCAAATTAAAAAAACACCCTGCTTTCGCGGGGTGTTTCTGTTTTAATGTAAGCCCTGAAAAATAATTCTCAGGATTGATGACCGGTTGATGTTGGTTAACCGGCCGAAACCAAAAACCCAATTCTTGTATACCAATCTTCATGCCAGATTCATTCTGCCCCGGTAATTTCAATTTATTAATTTTTCATTAAGATATTATTGAATTTGGTTACTTTTGGGCGCAATAAGATATCAGAAACTATGAAGAAATTTACACTGAGTGCCGTTCTTTTATTTTTATTACTGGCGGCCGGAACCTATGCCCAGCAAGCTGATCCGAACAACGGACTGAAGCACGTTATGACTGCCGAAGAAGCAGCCAACAGTTACAAGATAGCACTGGGATTTGTCGAAACCGATCCTCCTGCAGGTGTAATCCGCAATGTGGAAGAATTTGGCAACAACGACGGAGTATTGATAAGATATCCGTTTGGCATCCCAACTGCACTGATAAAGGAAATGGCCAAAGATGCAAAAGTAACTACCATTGTTGCCAATGTTAACGAACAAACTACAGTTACCAATATTTATACAAGCAATGGTGTAAACCTTGCCAACTGCAATTTCCTGATTGCCCCTACTAACTCCTACTGGACCCGCGACTATGGCCCGTGGTATGTAACTTTTGGGAATAATGAAGTTGGGATTGTTGATTTCCCTTATAACCGCCCTCGTCCGAACGACGATGAAATCCCAAAAAAAGTAGCTACCAGCCAGGGCATTCCCTGGTTTGGCATGAATGTAATACACACCGGAGGAAATTATATGACCAACGGGATCGACCAGTCATCATCAACAACGCTGGTTTGGGAAGAAAATCCAACTCAGACAGCCGGTCAGATAGATCAAAAAATGCATGATTACCTTGGAATAAATAATTACATGGTACAGGAAGACCCGAACGGTACCTATATCGACCATATCGATTGCTGGGGGAAATTCCTGGCCCCGGATAAGGTTTTGATCCGTAAAGTACCTACCTCGCATCCGCAATACGCAGAAATAGAAGCTACTGCTAACTTTTATGCCACACAGCTTTCGTCGTATGGTACTTATTACAAGGTATTCAGGGTAAATACACCAAATAATGAACCATACACTAATTCATTTATCCTGAAAGATAAAGTCTTTGTTCCGATAATGGGTTCCATTAACGATGCCCAGGCAATATTAGCATACAAACAAGCAATGCCTGGGTACCAGGTATTTGGTTTTATTGGTAATTCGAATGCTCCCTGGGAATCGACCGATGCCTTGCATTGCCGTACTCACGAAATGGCCGACCAGGGGATGCTGATGATCTCGCATACGCCGCTTCACGATTCAATTCCCGCTCAACCGTGTTTCGAAGTGAATGCTGATATCACTGCTTTCAGTGGACAAACCATTCATCCTGATTCCGTGTGGGCAATCTACAGCGTTAACTCTGGTGACTGGGACACTCTCACTATGACAAATACTTCGGGCGTACAATGGACGGCCTGCATTCCCGGACAGATGGAAGGATCAATGATTTCGTATTATATTCATGCCGAGGATGCATCGAACCGCATTGCTAACCATCCATATATCGGGGCCCCCGATCCTCATAAATTTTATGTAAAATACTCACTCAAAGTATCGCCGGATACACTTCAGTTTCTCACTTTCGACGACATGTTTTATGGCAAAACAACCTTGATTCAGAATATGTTAGACCAGGAAGTTGTAATTAGCCAGATCAATAATTCAGGTGAAAATCCCTTCCCATGGCAAATTGACCCCTGGAACATAGCTTTACCCTATACCATGCAAATTGGAGAAACACTGAACCTGACAGTTAAACTGGGAATTCCACTCGCCATTAGTAATGATCCTCTATGCGATACATTACTGGTAAATACTGCATTTGCATATAACCAGGTGCTTATTTGCGTTGATCCATTCCTGCTTACGGGAATACAGCCAGTCCAGGACAATTCCGACGTGAGCGTGTTTCCTAACCCAATGAAAAGCAGCACCACATTCAGTATTAACAATAAAAATGAATCCCAGGTAACTATTGAAATATACTCCATACATGGAAACCTGGTCTCAGTTCCATTTAAACAAATGCTTTCACCGGGCCGGCATACCATTACTTGGGAAGGAAACGGATTGGGACACGAAATACTTTCCCCTGGGATTTATTTATACCGAATTTCGATGGGAGATAACATTTCGACCGGGAAGATTTCGATTGTGCGGTAAACTCACAAAATAATTTATGATTCGTGATTTGAGCTACTCCCCCGACACCTTAAATCCGAAATCCAATATTCCTGAATGACAAAGAATAAAAAGAATAAATACAAGAGGAGGTAAACTTGATCAGCCGTAAAGACGTTCAAACCATTGTGAAAGGCGATAAGCGGATGGTACGTGGCTGGGTAATGTACGACTGGGCCAATTCAGTATATCAGCTCACCATTGCATCGGCAATTTTCCCTATTTACTACAATGCCGTTACCCGCACAGGCGACAATTTTACTGTTTCTTTCTTCGGGGCACCTGTTATCAATACAGTACTTTATTCGTGGTCTATTGCTGCAGCATACCTGGTGGTAGCTATCGGATCGCCTTTATTTTCGTCCATGGCCGATTATACCGGTCGCCGAAAAGGATTTATGCGGACATTTACCATGATAGGCGCAATAGCCTGCGGAGCTTTGTTTTTCTTCGATAAGGATCATATTGAACTTGGAGTGATTGCTTTTGCTCTTGGTACAGTTGGCTATGGCGGAAGCATAGTTTTTTACAATTCTTTTTTACCGGTAATAGCTGAGCCCGAACAACAGGACCGGATCAGTGCCCGCGGTTATTCGATGGGTTACTTGGGCGGGGTTGTGCTGCTACTTTTCAACCTGCTGATGATCATGAAACCCGGCCTGTTCGGAATTGCTTCAGATAGCTCGTTGCCTGCCCGGATATCGTTCCTGACAGTTTTTGTCTGGTGGATCGGATTTTCGCAGATCACTTTCAGCCGGTTGCCAAAATACACATTCCGTAAACGTATGAAACGGGATTCCGTCCTCACAAATGGATACCGCGAATTAAGGGTAGTTTTCGGCAGAGTGCGTAAATCCTTTAAGCTTAGGATGTTCCTTAACGGATTCTTCTTTATGATGATGGGTGTGCTTACCACCATGTTTATGGCTGCAACTTACGGAGAAAAAGAAATGGGACTGAAAGAAGATGTCCTGATACCAACCATCCTGGTCATTCAATTGGTAGGCATGTTGGGGGCATGGATGTTTGCACGGATTTCGGAAAAAATCGGCAATATCAGGGCACTGATCATTACCATCATCTCATGGACACTGATTTGCATTGGCGCCTATTTTATTTCAAATACCATTCAGTTTGTAACTGCAGCTTTCTTTATCGGTATTGTAATGGGCGGCTCACAGGCCCTGGCACGTAGTACCTATTCAAAGATGCTGCCAGACGATACCACCGACCACACCTCATACTTCAGTTTTTATGACGTAATGGAAAAACTTGCTACCGTGGCAGGAACTTTCAGTTTCGGCGTAATTGAAGCATTGACAGGAAGTATGCGCTTTTCAGTACTCGCGATCACAGTTTTTTTCCTGCTGAGCCTGTTTTTTATGCTTCTGCTTTTGAGAAGGATCCGGATTGAGGCAAAAGCTCAACTTCAGTATATTCAGAAATAAGAAGGTAAATTACAGTTTAATCACTCTCTGGTATTGCCTGCCGGTTTCAGTTTCAATACTTATCACGTAAATTCCGGACGCCAGTTTATAGTTTGTTTCATTCAGCCATCTGACGTAGCAATCGCCTGCCAGAAATCCTTCATCCGCAATTATTATAGTACCTCCTCCGGTAATGGGAGTCAGTTTTATCTGAACTCTTCCTGGTTTTTCATTCGTGACATGAATGTTAAGTTCGCCAGAAAACGGATTTGGATTGACTGAAAGTGCTTTTGCTCCTTTAGCTTTCTTCGTCCCGACATTATAATCGAGGTAGAAATCATGATTCGCTATTACTCCGGGAATCAGTTGAAGTGTATCGCAGTTCGTATTATAATATTGCATTTCAGCGCAAGCGATGTACAGGCCCCTCACAGGATCAACTGAGTAGTAGCCTGCAGTATCGGTAACAATAGTTGTATCTGCAATATTTAAAACAGCGCCTGCCATAGGTAACCCGGTAAAATAATCAAGCACTTTCCCCGAAAGGTGCGCAAGTGTATCAGGAACCGAAGGATGGAGATTCTCAATCGCATCAAGGTCGAAACCTGCATCATTCACATTGGCGGTTCCGTTGTTATCATCTACCAGCACGAAAAATTGTGCATTTGGGATTCCTCCTGTTTCAAGGTCGAAAGAAGCAGTACCAACTCCCGATCCAATATAATTCCAGTAGCCATCCATATCTTCGAGAGCATACATTGCATATCCCTCGGGAGTTGCATCGCCCTCATGCACCATAATATCAGGGCCGGGACCATCCAAAACCGGCGACTGCATATCCACAATCAGGTAACCGCCTTTTCCAAGTGAATAACTAAGCTGGTCGGGTGCCCCAAGGCAAGCTGCAGAATACCCTTCGTCGCCGGGGTTTTGTGCATTGAAATTAGGAATACGCGAAATGCATGTACGGTATCCAAACTGCGAGCTGAGGGGTTGAAGTTGCACATCGGTTATTGTGCTTTGCATTGAATTAACGTCAACTTCATAAACTACCTTCGGCTGGTATCCATTGGCGGTGAAACGCAGGTCATACGTGCCCGGAACCAGGTATTTATGATAATCGCCGGCCGTGCCATCCGTAAATGTCGGGTAATTATTTCCAACCCATACCGATGCACTTATCGGGAAACCAGTAACCGCATCGGTCACTGTTCCTTCAATCCCATATCCGGCATGCTCAATAAGTGCCAGCATGGCCGGTTTATTAATATCGTAGTAATACTGAATATTTGGACCAGCGGGTTGTTTGTCCAGCGATATTTCCATCGACCAGGCTACTGAGCCCAGGCAACCATAATTAAAATCCTTTGTACTGCCCTGTATCAGGTACATAACCTGCGAACCCTGCCCGTAAGGAAGGCTCGTATACCCTGAATTATCAACATAAACTTCGGCAAGTGCTTCAATATGCATATTATCAGGCGTCGGGCTGTAACGATAACTCCAGGGGTAAGAAACAATTTCGATACCACTGTGATAGTTGGTGTATGAAACAAACTGGTTGCTGTACTGGCAATCGCGGAGTGCCCGGGTTTCGGGTTGCGAAAACGGTTCGGGACTGCCGCCTTCGTTTCCCCATACATAGCCATAATCGCGGTTTATATCAACATTATTGCTGTTTGTGCGTGTCATATTATCGCGGCCGTAAGGATTAACACAATAGTAAATCCAGATTTCGCGGTTATTAACCAGTCCGGTGATATAAGCGTCAGTGCCATATGCCAGGCAAAGGTCACGGGCGAAATAAATCATATTCTGCGAACCGCCCACCTCATCACCATGAATTCCGCCATCGAACATAATTTCGGCTTCGTTCTCATCCACATTTACATTATCGCTGATTTTCAGAGCGGCCAATTCTTTTAACTGGGGAGTGTAACCATAGACAACTTTTTTACAGATATCCGGGAAATTGGCTACCAGGCTGTCGGCGATATTCTTAATCTGGTTAAATGTATAATAGCCCGGAGGAACTAATGCTGCACCATACGAAGCTGAGCGGGCATTCAGATCGGGAACATTTATTGAGTAACTGATACCCGTTTGCTTCAGTTTTTCCAATTCATCAGGAATAAGGTAAAGCCAGGCATAATCGGCGTATATATCGCCGTCAAACCCCATGGAACCAACCAAATGTGCCTGCGCTGAGTCGGTGAAGGCAACTTTTATTTCCATTTCACCGTTCCGCCAGGGTGTATACTGGGCTGAGGAGGAAAAAACGCAGATTAAAATAAAGAAGAGCAGAATATATTTAGGCATAGGGAATTAATTTTAGAACAAGAATTGAAGAGACAGGAATTGGTTATATTCTTTCACCTAATTGAAAAGGGTTGTGCAAATATCTGCATTTTTAGTTAACGAGGAATGGGAAAAGATGCGATTAAGCCAGGATGACCGGGAAAGGCATTTGTTATCCGAACAAGATATCTTCATCTTTATCCAAACAATATCAATTGTTTTTCTTACTCTTGCCCATTTGATTATTTTATACTCCGGGAACTACCTAATCATTGGTGGTAAGTGAAAAAAAATTCTCTGAGCGTCGGAACTATTTAAAACCACAGGGCAAGAAAACTACTCAAATATATCTGATTTGTTTAATCCTTTAATTGTGTTTTTCCGGTTAAACAAGTAGATAATAAAATGTATGAGCAAGAAGATTCCCCAGAAAAAAGCAATTTGGTGAGCAATTTTAACACTTTCTACCGGTGCCTGTAACCCAAAAAGGAACCATAACTCCCAAACAGCATTAAAGAGGATATATGTTACAAAGTGAAATCGAAACCCGACATCATTAAGTGGAAAAAATTCATAATCCTTTTTGCCAAAAAACCAACCTATACTAAAGTTGAAAATGAAATACATTATGGCAAAAATCCACATCCAGAATACCACATGGTTTGTTATTGACCAACTTAATCCAAAGCGAAACACAATTGATCCAACAGCAAAAAAGATTGCAAATTTTAGCAAATTACTTGTGATTGTTTTCATTTTTTAGTCCTCCTGATTTAGTAAACACTTTATTTTATGATTAAAGAACAAATTGATATTACGGGAAACAAATTGATTTAATAGTTCTTTGCCAAGGGAGGTCAAAAAATAATACTTTCTTTCCGGCCCCTTATTACCCTCCCCAGTTTCAAAGTCGACCACTCCAATATGTTGGTATTTACGCAGGTTGCGATAAAGACTTTGACTTTCGCAGGTCATAGTTTGATTTGATTGTTCTTCAACAAAGGATTTTATCTCATCAACATACTTATTGCCATCTTTAAGAGATAAAAATATCCAAAGCGTAAGTTGACCTTTTTTGTATGTATCTTCCCATGCTGATAGTAATTCTGATAATTGATTGTCTCTATTCATGTTTTCATCAATTAGTATTAAACATCTTGTACAATACAAAGATAATACATTGTAAGGTATAAAAATGAAAAAAAATAAAAAAAAAACAGCCAATAACAATCTTATAATAATTTTCTAAATAAACGAATATCTTTTTCTGTCAACAGAAAGGACCCCGAATAAAAAATCATGTTTTAAGAAAAGATTTAAATTTATTTCCTTACGCATAGCGCTGTTTATCAGCAATATAAAAATTATTTACTGAATTTTACGTTATTCTACTGCAATTACAGTTGCATTACTGCAATTTCAGTTGTACTTTTGTTGCGCTATTAATTTCCAATATTTAAAAATTAGCATACAATGAAAAAACTAACTACCGCCGAAGAGGATATCATGCAGATTTTATGGAAACTTAATAAAGGATTCATTAAAGATATCCTTGAGCAGATTCCCGATCCAAAACCGCCCTACACAACGGTGCTATCGGTCATCCGCGTCCTTGAAAAGAAGGAGTTTGTAAGCCATACACAATACGGCAATACTTACGAGTATTACCCGCTTATCGCCAAAGATGATTATGCAGGCGAGCATTTCAACCATTTCCTTTCAGGATATTTTAATAATTCGTTCCCAAAAATGGCTGCTTTCTTTGCCCGCGAAAATAACCTGACAATGAACGAACTTGAAGAAATTATGCGCCTAACGCAGCAAGAACTTAACCAGTCAAACACCGAAAACAATGGATAGCATAGTTGAATACCTTATAAAATCGGGTTTAGCACTCAGTGTATTCTACCTGTTTTACTGGCTGCTGATGCGTAAATCAACCCATTTCGGCCTCAACCGTTTAACCTTAGCCATGTCATTACTTGCATCACTGGTTTTGCCCTTAATCAAAATCGATCTTTCACCGGAAGTAGCTGCCACCAGCATCCCTGTTATGAGTATTGACCTCACAACTGTTGTGCAGATCGTTAGCAAGCCGGAACCCGCATGGGGTATCCGTGAGATAGTACTTCTGATTTATTTCTCAGGTTTGGCAATTACGCTTTTC
This sequence comes from Lentimicrobiaceae bacterium, assembly GCA_041753535.1. Lineage (GTDB taxonomy): Bacteria > Bacteroidota > Bacteroidia > Bacteroidales > UBA4417 > UBA4417. The sequence goes on along the minus strand of JBGSUB010000019.1, from coordinate 104,117 downwards.
AGGCTTATTTATCAATCCATTTATATACATGTGATATCAAAAATGTCGCGTACAATCACTAAAGGTAAGCATATTATTGTATTGGTTGAGAAGGAGATAACACCTTTTGCATATTTCAGCAAAGTATTTATTCCTGCCTCAAAAATGGAAGAATCCTCATTCGAAAGTATACTTGCACACGAAAAATCGCATCTGAAACAATACCATTACCTCGATCTTTTCCTGATTGAAATTGTAACGATTGTGCAATGGTTTAACCCGATAGTATGGCTGTACGAACGCTCAGTAAAAGAAGTGCACGAATACATGGCCGATGAGGAAGTGCTTAAACAGGGAGTACCGAAAGGGAATTACCAGGCTTTATTAGTGAACCAGGCCTTAGGTGGCCCGGTGTTTACCATATCTCACCAATTCAATCAATCACTTATTTTAAAACGAATTGTTATGATGACAAAAATGAAATCGCCACAACTGGCAAAGGTTAAAGTGCTTCTATTTATTCCACTTACAGCTGTATTGCTCATGGCATTTTCGAATCCGGAACCTATTGTTAACCCGGTAACTGAAAAGATTAAATCACTCACACATCAGATTGCAGGAACTAAAACTGTGCAGAATGAAAATACAGCACAGGATACTTCAATCACTAAAAAAGGATCAATTACTATTACAGGAAAAGTAATTGACGCTTCCACATCGCAGCCTATAAAAGGTGTTAATGTAATTGTTCAGGGTACTTCGTCCGGCGCCACATCCGACGAAAATGGAGCTTTTAAAGTTATAGCTGACAATTCAAAACCTGCAATGCTTGTTTTTTCGCACATCAGCTATAAAACAAATATGTATGAATGTAAATCGGGTGGAAACATTGAGGTTAAAATGTATAAAGGTGCCCAGGAACTTAATGAAGTAACAGTTACATATCTTGGAAAAGATGATGGTACAACAACTCAATCCCAAAAATATGTTTTAATCGATGGTGTTCAGTCCGATGAACAAACATTTAAATCAATGGAAATCAATACTTTTAAGGAAGTCTCCCTGCTGAATAAGGAAAGTGCATCTAAACTTTTTGGAGAAAAAGGCAGAAATGGTGCCATCGTTGCTGTTACAAAAAAGGGAAATAAAACTATTGATAAATCTGTAAAAGCTGTTGCTGACAATTTCGAATTCACGGATGAAAACAATAAGACAGCAACGTCTGGCCAGAAGGCTGCCAACAGTGATGTTTATACGGTGGTTGAAGAAATGCCATTGTTCCCGGGAGGTGAAAACGCACGCATAAAGTTTTTTTCAAATAACTTGAGAGTGCCTGCAGAAGGCGTTAAAGAAGGATCATCCGGGACAGTTTATGTGTCGTTTATTGTTCAGGCCGACGGCTCAATAACCAATGCTAAAGTTCTACGCGGAATAGGTAAAAGTTTCGACGAGGAAGTTATCCGCGTTGTTAACATAATGCCCAAATGGAATCCGGGCAAACAAAACGGTGAAGCTGTTGCAGTAGTATTTAATTTACCGGTAAAATATGTGAAACAATAATTCCGGAATTTTTAATACAAACAGGGGTTGGATTATTTCCTTCCCCTGTTTTTTTGCTTTGCTATATTCTTAAAGATTATTCAAAAGTACAGCCTCAAAATAATTAGCAGAGTAAAAGTCGGTAGACAGAAGTCCGAAGCCGAAAGACAGCCGGATTGAAGTTTTTAGTTTAATTTATGAACTTGGCTATCTCCGCGTCGCCGTCTCTCCCCTTCGCCCCTTCTGTAAGTTAAAAAATAGAATTTAAACAAGTACTAATGCGCTGCCAACCAGTTATCCCCCGTAGTCATATCCACCTCCACCGGAACATCAAGCGGTAAAGTGCTGCGCATCAAATCGCCGACAATCTGTTTAGCGGGATCAAAATAAAGTATTGATAACTTAAACAATGTAATTTGAAATAAAAATTAATTTAGACTATAATCGTAACTTTTATCTTATCTTTGTATAATTACAATCATAACCTGATAAATATGATACAACGGGAACGATATCTGGAACGAATAAAACCCTTTATTGATAAACCTGTAATAAAAGTAATTACGGGAATTCGTCGGTGTGGGAAAAGCACATTTCTAAAACTTATAGTCAACTCATTACTTGAAAAAGGAGTACGCCCGGGAAATATCCTTCTGATAAATAAAGACTCTCTTGAATTCGATCAACTAAAAACCTACCAGCAACTGGCAACTTATGTAATCGAACATTATAAGAACGTAACTGGCAAAAAGTACCTGTTTATTGACGAAGTGCAGGAAATTGAAGGATGGGAAAAAGCAATATCAGGTTTTCTATCCGACGACATGGCCGACTTGTTTATCACAGGGTCTAACTCCAGGATACTTTCTTCAGAACTGGCCACTTATATCTCAGGCAGGTATATTGAATTTAAAATGTACCCTCTGACTTTCTCTGAATTTTTAAAATTCCGCAACATTACCGAACCTGAAAAAGCAGAGTCGGAATTTCGACTATTTATGAAATATGGCGGATTTCCTGGCATTCACCACATGGAATATGATGATGAAATTATTGATCAGTATATAACATCAATTTACAATACCATTCTTTTGAAAGATGTTGTAGCAAGGAATAATCTGCGGGATATAACACTCCTGGAAAGAATATCACAATTCGCAGCAAATAATTGTGGAAATATTACATCCTCAAAAAAAATATCCGACTTCCTTAAATCACAAAAAGTAAAAGGATCAGTTGATACTGTACAGAATTACCTTAGTATGCTTAGCGCTGCATTTATCTTCCATAAAGTTGCCCGATTTGATATTAAAGGAAAACGCCTGCTCGAAATACATGAGAAATATTACATGGGAGATATTGGCTTAAAGCATAGTATGCTTGGCTATAAAATGAATGACATTTCCGGACACCTCGAGAATATTGTCTTTCTTGAACTTTTAGCCAGGGGATATAAAGTAAATATTGGAAAAATCAATGAATCAGAAGTCGATTTTATTGCTACCCGAAAGGATCAGCAGATTTACATTCAGGTTGCTTATCTGCTCGCTGATAATAAAACTATTGACCGTGAATTTGGGGTTTTAGAAAAAATCAATGATAACTATCCTAAAATTGTTTTATCTCTCGACAAATTCCACAGCACTGATCGGAATGGGATCAAATGGTATAACCTGATTGAATTCCTGAGAACCGAAGACTTTTGATTTTTTGCAGGCCAATACTTAGTTAATGCGCCGCTAACCAATTATCCCCCGTATTCATCTCCACCTCCACCGGAACATCAAGCGGTAAAGCATTACGCATCAAATCACCGACAATCTGTTTCACCTGCTCCACTTCGGGTTTATACACATCAAATACAAGTTCGTCGTGTACCTGCATGGTCATGCGGCTTTGGATAATTGCTTTACAAAAAAAAGTTAAATAATAATTGAGCAATTTTAATGAATTTGTTCTTACATTTGAAATTGTCATGTTTTTAATTGAGTAGTTCTATATAGAGAAACAATAATCGAATCTCCATAATATTGAAAAGGACAACTCTGTAAGAAATTTATCTTGAAAAATAGCAATAAAATGAATTTAGAAACAAAAGCATTAATAGAAAGCATCATTTCTCGATTCAAAGAAACTGATGGAGGATTACTTTATAATCAAGAATTTACATCTCTTTTCGATAATAATCAAAACCAAAGAATTTCCATCGGAAGAATAATAATTGATGACTTAAAACTAATTGACAGAGTAGGCGCTCATGGTTACAGATTAAATATGAAGGGATGGGAATTCAAATCGTTTGAAGAAATTGAAAAGCTAGAAAAAGCCAAACAAGAAAAAGAAATTCTTGAACTAGAATTAGCTAAGTCCAATATTGAGGCAAATACTCTAAATCGGGAAATAGCTATTCAGAATAGAAAGAATGAAAGGCATAACAGGAAAGCAACATATATTAATATTTTGATTGGCTTACTAAATATTAGCTTATTATTTTGGCAGATTTTTAACAAATAAAAACTCTAACCTGAATAATTCACAAAACACAAAAAAAAGCGGGGATTTGTTATGTTATCTCATTGATATTCAATATCTTTGAGGTGCAAAAACAACAACAAACCCCCATGAGTAAAATTACTAAAAAAAGTGGCAACAAGTTTACCCAATCCGACGATAAATCCACTCAATTCTTATTCAGTCTTTCAGATTTTAATCATAAGACTGTTGAAGTCCGGTTCAACACAGAACAAATTTCGAGTGATGGCGGACTTTTATTGATAAATGAAGTTGATTCTCAACTTCATTTGATTGCTAAGCTTTCAAATTGTATTAATGATACCAGAGCCCAGGGATACGTAAAGCATAGCGTTAACTCCATGCTACGTCAACGCATTATGCAGATAGCCGCCGGTTATGAAGATGGCAATGACTGTAATACTCTGCGCGATGATGGTATTTTAAAGATATGTGCAGGCCAGGAAAAATCCCTTGCTACCCAACCAACCATGAGTCGGTTTGAGAACCAGCCTACCAGCTCAGAGCTTTACAAGATGGCCAAAGTTTTTATTGACAATTTCATAGCTTCCTATGCTGAGCAGCCCGATGTGGTTATACTAGATGCTGACGATACAAGTGCTTTAACATACGGACAACAGGAACTGGCTTTGTTCAATACCTATTACGGCGACAATTGCTATATGCCACTGCATATCTACGAAGGGTTAAGTGGTAAACTGATTACGACTATTCTTAAACCCGGGCGTAGGAGTAAAAGTGTGAATGTCTTCGCTATAACCCGAAGGCTGATTGATTATCTACGCAAACACTGGCCTAAGACCATAATAATCCTGCGTGGCGATAGTCACTTCTGTTCAAAAGAATTTATGGACTGGTCCAACTCTCAGAGCAATGTAGAATTTATAACTGGTCTTACCGGAAATTCTGTACTTAATAATCTCGCAAAAATTACTGTTGAATGTGCTGAGCGGGAGTATAAGGCGTATGGGAAACCAGTAAAAAGATATCATTCTTTCGAGTACCAAGCGGGTTCGTGGGAGCTTTCACAGCGAGTAGTAGTAAAAGTGGAGGCAAACAGCATGGGTACAAACATCCGATATATTGTAAGCAGTTTACGAACTATCAGAACCAAAGAACTATACGAAAATGCGTACTGTGCAAGAGGAGCAGCCGAATTACGTATTAAGGACCATTAAACATACCTGCTTTCCGACCGCATGTCCTGCAGTAGCTTCCTTGCCAACCAGTTCCGATTGTTTATGCATTCGGCCGCTTACGTGCTTATTCATGCTCTACAAACAGAGATATTAAAAGGAACTGAACTTGGTAAAGCTACTATGAAAACGATACAACTAAAACTAATCAAAGTAGCTACACGTGTCAAAATACTTAAAACAAAGGTGAAAATTGAATTGCCGGTAGAGTTTTGTAGCAAATGGGCTTTTGTGAAAGGCTTCAATTTATTTGAAGCATTACGAACCTGAGGAGAAATCCACAAAACATCGTTCTTTTCTTATTGACACTACTAAATTCCAGCCTTATGTTTTCAACCGAAATACAGAAAGGGATTATTATGCACTTTAACCTGGTAAGACTAAAGTAATCTGAATAGTAACTTCAAAAAATGGTGGCTTAGTGGGAGCCGTAAAAGAAACATGCCTGCATTTACCCTATTTTTGTCTAGAATTTAAAATTTGTGAATTAATCAGGCTAAATTGACTCCAAAAAAAATAAAAAAAAACATGTTTGCTATAACAATACAGTTGTCCCCATGTTAAGCATACAATTTAAGATTAATAGTCTTGGAACATTTTTTGAAAATTATTAAAATCACCACAATTATGGATAAATATTATGTTTATGGTCTGATTGATCCAAGGACAAATTCCATTTTTTATATCGGAAAAGGAAAAGGAAAGAGAATGTATCAGCATGAGAAAGAAAAGGAAGAGCTGCATACCAACACTGAAAAGCTTAGTTATATAAAGGAGATTCAAAAGGAAGGATTGGAAGTAGTCCATGAGGTAATTTGTGCTGATTTAACTGAAGAAGCAGCACTATTACTTGAAAGAATGTTAGTCTATCGTCTTGGAAGAAAGATTTTTGGGGAAGGAAACCTAACTAATATAGTTCCCGGGGGAAGATGGCATAAAGAAGCTACTCTATTCCTGAAGACTGAAAGCATCAAAGATATAGAAGTTGAAATAGAGAAATATCTAGAATTAAAATCAGTATTAGAAAAATATCCTCACGTTTCTAAAGAATTTAAAGGATTACAGTGCCCCTATAATCCTTTAGATCAAAACCTCTATGTCTATAACGCTGATGGAGAGTTGATCAACGAATGGGATATTGACAACTTTATTCAAATATTTGGATTGGGTCATGCACTAGATCTATTAAACGTTCTAAAAGATGCTGAATTACCGATCTTTGCTTGGAATAGGGTTTGGAGTAAGACAAGATATGAAAAATTTGTAAACGTTAACGAAATCCCATTTCAAGATTTTGATTTAGTTAATTCTTCATTTGTACAAAAGATTAATAATGCAATTGAAAACAATAAGGATGTTATTCTCGATTGTTTTTATTCAACAGGAAATTTACATAGCAAAATAAATCTTTCATTTAACCCTAAATTAATAACGATCAGATACTTTTACCCAAACTGTAACATCAAGCACTTCTCTGCTTATCTGGAAAACTTACCAGATGGCATCTGTCAAACTTGGTATCCCAATGGTCAATTGAAAGAAGAATCTGAACATATACACAACATTGCAATATGGCGAAAATCCTATTTTAGTTCTGGCAATTTGGAAATGGTTGAAAATTACAACGTAAATGGCAAATTGATTTCTTTGAGATCTTGGTATGAAAACGGACAATTGAAATATGAAAACAATGAAAATGGAACATCCTTTTCTTATGCTGAAACAGGAATTCTCATTACAAAAAAGGTTCGTGTCAATGATTTTAACAATAAGGAAGAAGATATAACTTGGGAGTTTGATATTGAAGGAAAAGTAATTAAAGAGTCTAAAAAGTACTATATAAAAGGCATATTACATGGATATGAGAGAACATTTTATAATTCTGGTGAATTAAGAAGAGAAGTTGATTTCATGCAGGGATACAACAAAAGAATCATTAGAAATTTTAAAAAATCTGGTGAACCTTCAGGGAATTAATAAATCATAACAAGATTTTACTTCCTGACATTGTACCAAATTGACTGCCACAAAACAAATAAAAATCCTCCCCAACATCTCTCAAGTGAGAGATTTTTACATTTCATGTTTAATGCGCTGCTAACCAATTATCTCCGGTGTTCATCTCAACTTCAACCGGAACATCAAGCGGTAAAGCGTTGCGCATCAAATCGCCGACAATCTGTTTCACTTGATCCACTTCGGGTTTATACACATCAAATACAAGTTCATCGTGCACCTGCATGGTCATACGGCTTTGCAGTTTACGTTTCTGGAATTCGTTGTAAATATTGATCATAGCAATTTTGATCATATCAGCGGCTGAACCCTGTATGGGAGCATTTATGGCATTTCGCTCTGCAAAGCCACGCATAACGCCATTGGCTGAATTAATATCGCGGATAATCCGGCGGCGACCCATGAGTGTTTCAACATATCCTTTTTCGCGGGCTGAAGCCATGGTGCTATCCATGTACTTTTTAATGCCTTGGAAAGTTGCAAAATATTGTGCAATTATCTCAGCAGCTTCTCTTTGTGGAATACCTAACTGATCTTTGAGCCCATATGCAGAAATGCCGTAAACAATTCCAAAGTTTACCGATTTGGCGTTTCTTCTCATATCACGATCAACCTGGTCGAGAGGAACTTTATAAATATTGGCCGCTGTAGCTGTATGAATGTCGAGCCCTTGTCGGAAAGCTTCTTTCATAGCTTCATCGTTGCTCATGGAAGCGATAATACGGAGTTCAATCTGCGAATAGTCGGCCGAGAGCAAAGTGTATTCTTCATTGCGCGGAACAAATGCTTTACGGATTTCGCGCCCACGCTCAGTTCGGATAGGGATATTCTGCAGATTCGGATTGGTGGAACTGAGTCGTCCGGTTGCCGCAACTGCCTGGTTGTAACTGGTATGAATGCGTCCGGTTACCGGATTTACCAGCAAAGGAAGAGAATCAACATAGGTCGATTTCAGCTTGGAAAGTCCGCGGAAATCAAGAACGAGCTGAACCACCGGGTGCTTATGGACCAGTTTCTGAAGTACATCTTCACCCGTCTGGTACTGTTTAGTGGCCGTCTTTTTTGGTTTATCATCAATTTTAAGCCTGTCGAAAAGGATTTCACCCAATTGCTTTGGAGAAGCAATATTAAAATCAACACCGGCCAGCTGCCATATTTCTTCCTGGACTTTAATAATTTCCTGGTGCAATTCTTTTGAAAAATCATTCAATGCCTGCGAATCGAGTTTCACACCGGCGGCTTCCATTCCTGCAAGTACCGGTACCAGCGGCATCTCAATTTCATTAAAAATTTTCAGTGTTTCGGTTTCAACAAGTTTAGTTTCCAGGATTTGACGCAATTGCAGAGTTACATCGGCATCTTCGGCGGCATATTCCTTTATCTCATCGAGTGGAACCGTTCGCATCGTAGTCTGTGATTTCCCTTTTTTCCCGATCAGTGTTTCGATGCTGACAGGCGAATACCCAAGGTAAGTTTGCGCCAGCAAATCCATATTGTGCCGCATATCGGGCTCAATAAGATAATGGGCAAGCATAGTATCGAATGTCGCACCGGCAATTTCTATTCCATAATTTCCGAGAACGGCAACATCGAATTTCATATTCTGAGCGGTTTTACCAATTGCAGGATTGCCAAAAACAGGTTTAAACCTGGCAACCAGGGCCGTAGCTTCGTCGCGGTTTTCGGGTACAGGAACATACCATGCTTTGCCCGGAACAGTGGCAAAAGACATTCCAACCAATTCAGCAACAACCGTATCCAGACCCGTAGTTTCGGTATCGAAGCAAAACATCTCAGCCGTCTCAAGTTCATTGATCAGTTCCTGAATACTGCTTTCATCTGCCGCAGCGCGATATTCGTGCGCAGTGTCCTTGATGGTTTTAAAACTTCCTGCCACAGTATCAACCGACACTTCGGCAATACTGAAAAGATCGCCTTGCCCTGTGTTTGCAGCAGGTTTTGCAACAGAAGCTTTGGTTGAAGTTGCAGTTTGAATGCCACCCGGATTGAGTGAAAGATCAGTAAAAACGCGCTGTGCGAACGTACGGAACTCAAGTTCGTCGAGCAAGGTTTTGAGCCTTTCAGCATCAGGCGGATCAAGATGCAATTTTTCTTCATTGAACTCAATAGGAACATCAAGAATAATGGTTGCCAGTTGTTTGGAGACAACAGCTGACTCACGGCCATTTTCAACTTTATTCCGCAACGTTTCATTTTTTATGTATTTCGCGTTTTCGAGCACACCTTCAACTGATTCGTATTCAGCAATCAGTTTTCGTGCTGTCACTTCCCCTACTCCCGGAATCCCGGGAATGTTATCCGAAGCATCGCCCATCAGTCCAAGGAAATCGATTACCTGTAACGGATGTTTGATCCCGAATTTCTCGCACACTTCCGCAACACCCATTATCACAGGCTTTTCACCGGCTTTGGCAGGTTTATACATAAAAATATTCTCACTTACCAGCTGCCCGAAATCTTTATCAGGCGTAACCATATAAACCTGGTAACCTGCCTGTTCAGCTTCTTTGGCCAAGGTCCCGATTACATCATCAGCCTCGTAGCCATCCACGTAAAGTGTGGGAATATTAAATGCGCGGATCAACTCTTTGATATAAGGAATAGAAGCTGCCAGATCTTCGGGCATGGCTTGCCGGTTGGCTTTATACTGAACAAAATCCGTATGGCGCGCAGTAGGTGCATGTGTATCGAATGCAACGCCTATATGAGTGGGTTTTTCGTTTTTGAGCAGTTCGTACAATGTATTTGCAAAGCCCATGATTGCTGAAGTATTCAGCCCTTTGGAGTTGTAGCGCGGGGTGCGCTGCATAGCAAAAAAAGCACGGTAAATAAGAGCCATGCCATCTAAGAGAAAAAGTTTTTCCACAGTGGTTGTTTTGGAAGCGTAAAGATAGGAATTTACTTAATGTGGGATGTTGAATGTGGGATCGCGGACTGCGGATTGCGGATTGCGGAATTAGACTTGTGGTAAATCTCTCTTCGTTTCTCCCCTCTCCGTTTCTCCACCTCCTGATCACTTCATCAAATGTGGGATGTGAATATCGGATGTTTTCCCATAAAACCCAATCCCTAAATCATAACCCCTTTTATAAAGTAATTTTCCTGTTCGTATACCACGAATAATCCGTTGCAATAATTTCGTAATCTGTTTTAAACAACTTGGATGAGATTATAAAATCAGCCGTTGAACGGTTGCAGGCCACCGGAATATTGTAAAGAACTGAAATACGCTCCAACGCTTTAACATCCACTTCGTGCGGGTGAGGTTCCATGGGATCCCAGAAAAATATTAAAATATCAATCTTACCTTCGGCAATCATGGCACCCATCTGCTGGTCGCCACCGAACGGGCCCGATTTTAACTTCGTGATGCTTATATTTTCAAGTTTATCCTCATCCATTCGTGAGGCTAATGCTTCGCCTACCATGCGACCGGTTGTGCCGGTACATACTATTTTATGGTCTTTCAGTATTTCCCAGTTCCACTGAACCCATTCTACCAGGTCTTTTTTGCAATTGTCGTGCGCCACGAGAGCTATGTTTTTTGGTTTTGCCATTGCTTGGTTAATTAATAGTTAATAGAAAACAGGAAAATAGTTAGTTGTGATCTTGTTTTAACAAAAGACTTTCTATTCCTCAAAATTCTTTTTTCAGGCTGCAAAGATACAACCATGTGAGGAATTTGAATGTTAAAGAATTATTTTCATAATATTTGTGTATTTTTACATTAGCTGGATATCAGGAAATCAACCTATAAAGACTGATCAGAGAAAAGAGAATGAAATAGCGGGGAAGAGCATGCCCGGAGAGAATAATTGCGATATTTATAAACTGGAAATGTAAAGTTACTTAAAGCAAAAAATAACCCAAACATTAACAAACTCTAAATCATCTCATCTTATGAAAAAGACCTCTCTGAATCTTGTTTTGCTGTTAACCGTAATAATGGCTTACGGCAACTTAAGCAATTCCCCTACGAAACCGCTTAACAATGCCGACAGCCTTGTAGCGTTTTATCTTTTTAACGGAAATGCAAATGATGAAAGCGGGAATGGACATGATGGAAGTATAAATGGGAATGCCGCTTTGACATCTGATCGATTTATGGCTGAAAACAGGGCATTTACATTTCCGGATCAGTCCAGTAATATTTCACTTTCAAATACTTCAGATTTAAATCTTGAGGGCGGTTTTACACTCAATGCCTGGGTGAAATATAAAAATACATACTCTGTGGTTGTCGGAAAACACGTTTGCGGGTTCGTTAACGGTTTTGTGCTGGGAATAGACTATGACGGACAAATGCAATTGTGGCTGGCAAACTCAGACTGGTCAACCTTAAGTACCAATTATACTTTTGTTGAAAATCAATGGTATATGATTACGGCTAGTTATGATGCCGGCACAAGTGTTGCAAAAATTTATGTAAACGGAGAAATCAACGGGAGTGGAAATGTAACTTACAACAACTACAGCAGCTATCCCATCTCGATTGGTGAGGCATACCAAAACAACTGCCAACCTGCAAATATGTCGGGTGCTGTTGATGAAGTAAAAATATACAGCCGGCCTCTTTCCGAAACAGAAATTCTCACTGAATATACTTCATCACAAGTAGGTTTGGTGGCATTTTACCCTTTTAATGGAAATACAAACGATGAAAGTGGCAACGGAAACCATGGGACAATGATTGGTACACTTACTTCCACAGCTGATCGCTATGGCACTGCAGGCAAAGCATACAAATTCTGGCACCCCGATTACATAAGTGTACCTACCAATTCCTCGTTTTTTACCAACGAATTTACAGTTTCTTATTGGTATAAAGTAGCAAGTTACTGGGGCGAAAGAGGCGTTATAAGTTGTGTGGGTAACAATGGTGGCTACCAGCAGTATTTTACCGGAACTAATTTCGCGTATCTTATTGGTTATGATTTCCCGAATGGAAATTCATATTTCTCATCCAACTATACCGTTGATGACCAGCCTAATATTTGGCATCACAATACGGTTACATATCAAAAAACCGCTGAAAATTTGTCTGTTTCAAAATTTTATATAAATGGAGAATTAATGAAAACCGACAATCAGAATGTTGCTATTGCCTATCCGGGAGAAGAATATTTCAATTTGGGGAAAAATGTAGATGTGAATTTTAACGGTGAGCTGGATGAAATGAGGTTTTATTCCAGAGCCTTAACAGATCAGGAAATTGAAGACTTGTTTTTAACAGAAACGAAACCTGTTCTGCAATATCCTGAAAATCAATCTTCTATAACCACTTTGACACCCATAATGCTTTGGATCAGTCCGTTGACGGATGCGGAATTTAACTTTCAACTTTCAACAGATTCCCTTTTTGGCTCAATCCTTCATGAGGCGGTAACCAATAATTTTTCAACTCAATTGCCAGATGCATTGCTCCTTGAAGGACAAACTTATTACTGGCGTGTGCGAAGCACGCTGAATGGGGAAACAGGACCCTGGTCGGAGGTTTGGGAATTTATTTTTATTAATACCGGATTGAAAAGCCCTTTACAAATTCCTTCTTTTTTCACTATTTCTCCTAATCCTGCAGATGCTTCAGTGAAGATTTCCTATTCAGTTCCCATGGCAAAAACAGGCAAGGTTCCTGTAACCATAGAGATATTGAATTCAATAGGAGTAATTTCTTTTAAGATGAATGAAAAAGGCGTGATGCCAGGGAACTATGAATTGAAAATTGAAACCACCGACCTGCAAACCGGAATCTACTATTGCAGGCTGAAAGCGGGTGATTATTCCCAGGTTTGTAAACTGGTTATCATTCACTGACATTATTTTCCGGGTTCAGCGTTTCGAAAAGCAAAGTAATTTTTTTTTAAATCTTCTGCTCCCTGATCACCAGCATATAAAAATCATTATCCAAAGGCAGGTATCCGTATTCGTAGACAAAACGGTACGAACTGCCTTTTTGCGTTACATATAAATGAGTAAAATAATTGAAGTTGAATCCTTTGTTCACCAGTTTATCCTTGTGAACATTAATTTTTCCTTCGGTCGGGACCAGATCAGCCAGGATACGCCGGTTCTTGCGTAGAATGGCATTCACGTTGCGCACCATCACCGTATTATCACTATTCATCCGGTTGTTATAATTATTCCGACACTGGTCGGAACAAAACTTTTTATCTACGCGGCCAAAAATAATTTCGCCACAATCGAGACATTTTCTTTCCATATCGTAAAATTTTATAATTACCTGATAAAGATACACAAAAACGACATTAACCGACAATAAACGTTTTTATCCGTATACAAATATTTATTAACCGAATCACCCAAAATACCCGCCATACCTTTGCTTCATCAAATCGGGAACAACCCGGTTGACGAATCGAAACACTTTTAGAAATCCTTATTATTTAACAATTTAACACACACAACACCATGAACACTTTACGTAACAATGTAAAACTCATCGGCCGCCTCGGCCAGGATCCGGAAGTAAAACTTTTGGACAATGGAAGCAAATTAGCAACATTCTCGCTCGCAACCAGTGACAGTTTCATCGCAAAAGACGGTCACAAACAGGAACAAACCCAATGGCACAGTATTGTTGTGTGGGGTAACCTGGCAGGAATTTGCGAAAAGTATTTAAAAAAAGGAAAAGAAATTGCTGTTGATGGATGTATAACCTATCGCACCTGGGATGACAAGAACGGAACAAGGCATTATAAAAGCGAAATCGTTGCCAGCGACCTGCTTTTTGTTGGTTCGAAGGGTGAAATTAACAGAGCATAGTCTAAATACAAAAACAATTCTACAACCTATAAACCTTACTAAAATGAACGCTCTACGTAACAATGTAAAACTCATCGGCCGCCTCGGCCAGGATCCGGAAATTAAAACCCTGGACAAAGGAAACAAATTCGCAAAATTCTCGCTCGCAACCAGCGACAGCTTCACTGCCAAAGACGGAAGCAAACAGGAAACAACCCAATGGCACAATATCGTTGTGTGGGGCAACCTGGCAGGCATTTGCGAAAAATACCTGAAAAAAGGCAAAGAAATCGCCATCGACGGACGCCTGACTTACCGTACCTGGGAAGATAAAAACGGAACAAAGCATACCAGTTCCGAAATCGTGGCCAGTGAGATGCTTTTTGTGGGATCAAATAATGATTCGAAAAAGTAAGGAATAAGTATAAAAGCAACTGATTAAGTTAAAATGTCATGGAAAACGCAAATGTGATATCAGACGGCAAAATTAACAGATCTATTCTACTGATCCGCAGGCAGAAAGTGATGCTTGATGTTGACCTTGCTGAACTTTATGGTGTGAAAACCAAAAGATTGAATGAGCAGGTTAAAAGAAACATTAGCCGTTTCCCATCTGATTTCATGTTTCAACTATCGGATGAAGAAAAACAGGAGGTGGTCGCAAATTGCGACCACCTTACCAGATTAAAGTTTTCTGTATCTAACCCATACGCCTTTACCGAACATGGGGCTTTAATGCTGGCAAGCGTTCTCAATTCTGCTTTAGCAATAAAAACCAGTGTGCTAATTGTAAGGGCATTTGTAAGATTAAGGGAAATCCTGTCGACAAACGCTGAACTTGCAAAGAAAATCATGGATATGGAAAATGGATATGACAAACAATTTAAAGTGGTTTTCGATGCATTGCGGGCACTAATGGCCGGAGAACCTGAAAAAGCAGACAGGCCTTTAATCGGGTACAAAATTTCTCAAGGTAAAAGCGATTGATCAGTTTCAAATTTAAAGTTTCGACAGTTTTTCCCTGAATCACAATAATCATTTTGAAAGAACAATTTCAACCCAACACCAACTTCAATAATTCTTAATTCCAAACCCCTAACTTATTAAAAAAATGAACACACTCCGCAACTCAGTAAAACTCATCGGCCGCCTAGGCCAGGATCCGGAAATTAAAACCCTGGACAAAGGAAACAAATTCGCAAAATTCTCGCTCGCAACCAGCGACAGCTTCACTGCCAAAGACGGAAGCAAACAGGAAACAACCCAATGGCACAATATCGTTGTATGGGGCAACCTGGCTGGCATTTGCGAAAAATACCTGAAAAAAGGCAAAGAAATCGCCATCGACGGACGCTTGACTTACCGTACCTGGGAAGATAAAAACGGAACAAAGCATGTCAGTTCTGAAATTGTGGCCAGCGAAATGCTTTTTGTAGGCACGACTGCTGAATCAAAAAAATAACTTATTTCTGGACATCTAAAATCTGTAATTCCTTCCAAAAAGATGCAACTCCAACAGATCCAGTCAAAAATTTTCGAACTCAGAGGCTTTAAAGTAATGCTGGATACTGACCTGGCCATACTTTATGAAACTGAGACCAAAAGGCTCAAAGAAGCTGTAAGGAGAAATATCGACAGGTTCCCATCCGATTTTATGTTCGTACTAAATGAAAAAGAATTTGAAAGTTTGAGGACGCAAATTGCGTCCTCAAACAGAGGTGGGACCCGATACCTGCCATTTGTTTTCACTGAACAAGGCGTAGCTATGCTCGCAAGTGTTTTGAATAGTGCCAAAGCTATTGAAGTAAATATTCAGATTGTCAGAGCATTTGTACTACTGAGGCAGTATGCCCTTAACCATTCTGATCTTACTGCTAAACTCAAAGAACTCGAAAGCATGTACAACAAACAATTCAAAGATGTGTACGAAGCTTTAAATTACCTGCTTACCAAGGATAAACAAAGATCCGATCAAAATCAGCGAAAGCAAATCGGATTCAAGACCAGCATCACTGATTGATTTAAAAAAAATCAAAACCCCAAATTTCTTTAACAAAAAACTAACCCCTAAAAACTAAAAAAAATGAACACGCTCAGAAACAATGTAAAATTAATCGGCCGCCTCGGCCAGGATCCTGAAGTTCGTAACCTCGAAAAGGATAACAAAGTAGCAACCTTCTCACTCGCCACCGGTGAAAGCTACACCGATAAAGACGGAAATAAGAAAGATTCCACGGAATGGCACAACATCGTAGCCTGGGGGAACCTGGCAAGTATCTGCGAAAAATACCTGAAAAAAGGCAAGGAAATTGCCGTTGATGGACGTATTACTTACCGCAACTGGGAAGATAAAAACGGCACCAAACATACAACTACCGAAATAGTTGCCAATGAGATTCTGATGGTCGGGGACAAACCCGGTGAAAAAGAATAGGTATTAACCATTCTTGCGCGAAAGCCGCAAAAGCATTTTGCTTTTGCGGCTTTTTGATGTATTATCAGAAAACAATTAAAATCCCACTGGAATAACCTTTCTGTTTATCAAATATCCAAAAGTTTTACATTAAAAAGTGGTATTTTTACGCTTACCTAAACAACTCCTGATCTTCATTATTATGAAATACAATTCAATACTGTTGATTACTGCAATTCAATTATTATTTAATTCCTGTTCCATGAGCCAGAATCCTCCGACTATCACCGATTCAGTAGATCTTCAGAAATACGCCGGAAAATGGTTCGAAATAGCTTCTTATCCGATGTCGTTTCAGAAAAACTGCTTTTGTGTAACTGCCGACTACACCCTGACCGAAAAAGGATATGTGAAAGTATTTAATTCCTGCAGGAAAGGAAGTGTTGATGGAAAAGCAAAATCCATTACCGGCAAAGCATTCCCCGTTGAAGGTACCAACAATGTTAAGTTAAAAGTGCAGTTTTTTTGGCCTTTTAAAGCCGATTACTGGATTATCGACAAAGCCGAAGATTATTCATGGGCAGTGGTTTCCGGGCCAAGTCGCAAGTATCTGTGGATATTAAGCCGTACTCCGGAAATGGAGAAAGAAACATGGCAGGGAATTACTGAACGGCTTGTAAAGAATGGTTTTGATCTCAAGAAACTGAAAATGATGGTTCATAAATGATTTAAGTTTCAAATTCAAAATCACTTTGCCCAAATTTCAGGATCAACTTTTATCCAGGTCGCCCTTCGCCTTGTCGCCTCTCGCCGTGTCACTTCTCAGTGGTTCTTGTGTATATTGTAAATCAGATTCCTTACCATACTGCGTGGTGAAAAACGAGGTGTAAGAGCACTTAGTTTATTCATAATACCCGGAATTTCAATCGACTTCCCCTTCAGCATGGCTTTATAACCTGCTTTTGCAACATCCAATGAAGTAGAAGGCGGAAGCATCCGGTGCATCAATGAATGCCCCAGGCCGGAAACTTTAGCAAAATCAGTATTGGTAGGTCCGGGGCATAAAGTGGTGACAGTAACACCGCTTCCTTTAAGTTCCCGGGTCAACGCTTCGGAAAAAGATAAAACGTAGGCCTTACTTGCATAGTAAACAGCCATTCCAGGACCGGGCATAAATGCAGCAGTAGATGCAACATTCATAATTCTGCCTTTACCTGCTATGAGCATTACCTGCATGAAAGTGTGCGTTAAATAAGTAAGCGAACTTATATTAAGGCGAATCATCTCCATGTTTTTTGCCAGGTCGGCTTTGGCGAAATCACCGAAATCACCAAATCCTGCATTGTTCACCAAAGTATCAACTGTTAGATTTAAGGATTTCACTTCAGAGATTAATTCGTTCACCCCTGCTTCGTCCGACAAATCAACAGCAATTGTTACCACTTCGGCCAGGTCGTTTTTCCGAAGTTCCTTTGCGATCTGGTCAAGTTTATCTTCTGATCGGGCCACAAGGATAAGGTTTTTCCCATCAGCAGCTGCAATTTTTGCCAGATCATATCCGATACCGCCTGAAGCACCGGTAATAAGTGTATATGATTTAATGTCCATATGAAGTGTATTGTATAATTTTGAAAACAATACTTTAAACGCACTGTCGAAATAATTGTTTCCTGGTGCATGTTAAAAGTTTATAAATCAGCATACAGGCCAAAACTGTTTATAACTTTTTAATAATCTTCGGACCTGGGCTGTAAAAACAGCTTTTACAATATGTTATTTTGTAGCAAACAGAGGGTAATTTATATGCTGAAAATTTGAAATATCGGAAAAAGAAACATTGATTTCAACCTGCAAATTTCAAATACTGCTTCAATTCCCCGGTTAAGGGTCCCTATGTCCCGAATTGCAGATATGCAGATACAAAGTCTTATATTGTGATGTGACACTCAAATAACTGGTCTAACCTTCTAAAACTAAATTCGTATGCCAGTAAATCCTGCTTTAAAAGCTGTTAAAAAACAAAAAAAGATATTCGTTCTCGATACCAGTGTAATTTTGTATAACCACGACGCCATCAACAGTTTTGATGATAACGACGTAGCCATTCCCATTACTGTACTCGAAGAACTCGATAACTTTAAGAAGGGTAACGATAATATAAACTTCGAGGCGCGTGAATTTATTCGAATAATCGACCGCCTTTCGGAAAAACGAACACTCACCAAGTGGCTTACCTTGCCCAAATCAAAAGGAGGTAAGTTTAAAGTTATAATGATCGAGCAGGGCGATATGGATGCCCGGGTAATTTTTGGTGAGAACAAACCGGATCACCGCATTCTGAATGCCGCCCTGGCCATTGCAAAAGAAAATCCAGATTGCAAGGTTACACTCGTTTCGAAAGATGTAAACCTACGCCTGAAAGCGAAATCCCTGAATATTCAGGCTGAGGATTTCCTAACGGGAAAAATCAAAGATCCGGAAGGATTATATACCGGGAAAACAATGATTGAGGGATTGCCGTCGAAAGTAATTGATAACCTTTACCAGAACGGGCATTGCGAGTTGAGTGATATTGGTGTTCAAAGTGCTATTCCCAATCATTACTACATTCTGAAAAACACCAAAAACTCTGCCCTCGCTTTTTATAATGCTACTACTCAACGAATCGAGAGGCTCGACAAACGCCCTGCATACCGTATAATGCCCCGCAATGCCGAGCAGGTTTTTGCCCTCCATGCCATAATGGACCCGGATATTAAACTCGTAACGCTTCAGGGGGTTGCCGGAACCGGGAAAACCTTGCTAGCACTTGCAGGTGCAATGGAGCAACGGCGGGAATTCAAACAGATTTATCTTGCCCGACCCATTGTTCCGCTCAGTAACAAAGAAATTGGATTTTTACCCGGTGATATAAAGGAAAAAATCGGGCCATACATGGAGCCCCTGTACGATAACCTTAAATTTATCCAGAGCCAGTTCGGCGACAAAGATAAGGAGCATAAGGTTGTTACCGAATCTCTTGCCAACGAAAAACTGGTTGTAACACCGCTTGCCTACATCCGTGGCCGAAGCATCAGTAACGTGTTTTTTATCGTGGATGAAGCTCAGAATCTGACTCCTCATGAAGTTAAAACTATTATAACACGTGCCGGAGAAAATACCAAAATAGTCTTTACCGGCGATATTTTCCAAATCGATACGCCATATCTCGATTCGCAAAGTAATGGTCTTTCATACCTTATCGATAAGGTGAAATCGCATCCGATGTATGCACACGTAAGGCTCGAAAAAGGGGAACGATCGGAGTTGGCAAATCTGGCGAATGATCTTTTATAATGCAGAAGTTACGCCTCAAAAAGTAAAATCCACAAATGGCAATAACCATTGTTCCCATTTGTGGATTTCTGCATTTATCAAGAATTTCCCCTTCTTTTCACTCTTCACTCTTCACTGCCAATTCGAGCTGTCATTGAGGGTGCAACGAATCAAAGCGAAGGAACACTTTTTATCTACCAAAATTATTGGCATCTGTATTTCAATAAGATACAAACATCGTTTCCTTTGTAAAAATTAAAGTTTGTTTCCATTTGTGCCATTGCTATATGGTGATTGCCTATTCATTATTCATTATTTATTATTCATTATTCACCATTTACTTCTCACTCCTCACCACCGTCAGTACCGTTTGCCCAACAGCCATCAAGGTCGGTTTACTGATTCCCTTCATATTGTCATTCATAGTATGCCAATGCTGGTAAAACCCTGAATTGGTCGAAGGATCGTGTTGAATAATATCGATAGTTGGAACCTGCCGCAATTGATTAATATATAAGTGATCATCGGTAATACCATTGGTGCGTTCAGTTGAAAAATAATCGCTGTACCCTATTGAAGCCGCGATATTCCATACTTTCTGCATTACATCGGGAGCATAATACATGCTGGTTCCTTCCATGGTAAAAACTGCATTTTCGGCTCCGACCATATCCAGCAATATTCCGTAACGTGCATTGTATGCAGGTGTGTGCGGATACCTCGACCAATACTGTGATCCAAGTGCCCAGTCGTCAGCACCCATAAACCCGGCATCCTGTGGTGCACCATAATCTTCGCCATCAAGCAACAAAATATCAACTCCTATGGAAGGTGGCAATATTCTTAATTGCCTGGCAATTTCAAGCAAGACCCCTACCCCGCTAGCGCCATCATTGGCACCGTCAAAAGGTTTGCGATGGTTTGCAGAATCTGGATCGTTATCAGCATAAGGCCTTGTATCCCAGTGCGCACAAAGAAGAACCCGGGTTGTACTTTTCGGATTAAAGGATGCAATTATATTTTTACAATTGAGCGTGGTTCCGTCATATGCCTTTGCAGTAAATGACTGAACAACAACCTGCTGAGAATATTTTTTTAGTGTATTCTCCAGCCATACAGCACATTTTGCATGCGCTTTACTATTAGGAACCCGGGGACCAAATTTCACTTGTTCGTTAATAAAGTACCAGGCTGAGTCAGCATTGAAATCAGCAGCTTTTATTGTCAGGGCTTTGGTTTCTGATTCGGTATCATCAGACTTAGACGCAGATTTCTGTTTGCAGGAGCTAATTGCAACAATTGCAGCAATAGCAAGCAATAAGGTGTAAAATCGCATATAAAAAGTTTTAAAAGGGCAAAGGTAATACAATCAACACTGAAAATTGATTACAGGAAATCAGCTTTATGTCCGAATGAACCGGTGAATACTGATTCGGCTGCCGGCCTTCGTGAACGGGGGCTCAACTCCAGTTTCAGCAGATTAGGATGAAGTTTATCAACTTCACCCCGATATCCAAGTGTAATTGCTACCATAACTTTATATTCCGAAGGTATTTCGAGTGAAAGAGCAGCTTCAGCCACACTGAACCCACCCATCTGGTGAGTATAAATCCCTTCTTCTTTTGCCTGAAGCGAAAGCGTCGCTACTGCTTGACCCAGATCGTATGCAGCATAATTGTTCGGTTCGCCTTTAGAGTTAGAGGTTTTAGCTATCGCCAGCACCAGAACCGGCGCATTTACTACCCATAACCGGTTAAATTCAACGAGTGTCTCAAATATTTTTGAATATACATCATCGCCTTTAAACCCGACCAAAAAGTACCAGGGCTGTAAATTGCTTGACGACGCTGACCATCGGGCAGCTTCAAAAATACGCTGTAGCTTTTCTGGCTCGACCGGCTGTATGTCGTATGCGCGGGGACTCCAGCGCGCTGAAATCAGGGGATGGATATTGTAATCCAGTTGAGGATGCTTAATTGATTCAATGTCATTCATGGTATACACTATTTAAACTATTATAACATTATGCTTACTGAGTAGTTCATAATTTTCATGCAATATTATTCTTTCTTGCTAAATTACAGCTATTTCTTACTAAAAAAACTGAGTGAATTTTTGCAAATAATATCTTCCAATTTGAATATCCGACTAAGTTAAAGCAAGAAAAAAAACACAATGTAACTAGTTCGGATTTATATTTATTATAATACTTTATCCAAATGAATTAACTTTGTTGAATAATTTATAACAATTACGAGCAATGAAAAACAAGTATCTTGATCTGATTGAACAAACTTTCGATTTTCCTACCGAAGAGTTCAAAGTGGAGGATGGCGACCTTCTGTTTCACGATATTCCACTTATGGAAGTAATAAAACAATACGGCACTCCATTGAGAGTCACATACTTACCAAAGATTTCCAAACAAATACAAAAGGCAAAACGACTGTTTAATGTGGCTATTGCCAAAACCGATTACAAAGGAAGTTATAACTATTGTTACTGTACTAAAAGCTCTCACTTTTCATTTGTACTGGAGGAAGCACTTAAAAACGATATACATATTGAAACCTCATCGGCCTTTGATATTCCGATTATAGAATCGCTTTACGAGTCGGGTAAAGTTAAGAAAGAGATGTACATCATATGCAATGGATTCAAACGCCCACAGTATATCGAGAATATCTGCAACCTGATTGAAGAAGGATTCGAGAATGTAATTCCTATTCTTGATAATAAGTTTGAACTGGATGAATACGATCGCAATATCACTCGTAAAATAAAAATAGGTATCCGGATTGCTTCAGAAGAAGAGCCGAAATTCGACTTTTATACTTCGCGCTTAGGAATCCGTTATAACGATATTGTTTCCTATTATGAAGAAGAAATCAAGAACAACCCGAAGTTTGAGTTGAAAATGCTCCATTTCTTCATCAATACCGGAATCCGCGACTCGGCTTACTACTGGAACGAATTGCTGAAATGTGTAAACGTATATTGTGAACTTAAGGCTGTTTGCCCGCAACTTACTGCATTGAATATTGGAGGTGGTTTCCCCATCAAAAACAATCTGAATTTCGATTTTGATTATGCGTACATGGCAGAGACCATTATTGAGCAGATAAAAAGTGTTTGCGATCGCACAGCCACTCCGCATCCGGATATTTTTACCGAATTCGGATCATTTACAGTTGGGGAAAGCGGGGCCATTCTTTATAGTATTATCGACCAGAAACGTCAGAACGACAGAGAGTTGTGGAACATGATCGATAGTTCATTCATCACCACCTTACCTGATACTTGGGCTATAAACCAAAAATTTATCCTGCTGGCGGTGAACCATTGGGACAGCGAATACGAACGTGTTTTTCTGGGTGGATTAACCTGCGACAGCGAAGATTATTACAATGCGGAAGCGCACACAAATGCAATATTCCTTCCAAAACTAATGGATGATGAGCCACAATACATCGGGTTATTTCATACCGGGGCATACCAGGATTCGCTGGCCGGCTATGGTGGAATTCAGCATTGCCTGATACCCGCCCCAAAACATATCATTATTGATATTGACGAAGACGGGGAATATTTCACCAAGCTTTTTGCCAAAGAGCAAAGTCACAAATCGATGCTCAAGATATTGGGGTACTAAAAAAATAGCACTCAAAAAGAAGAAAGCTTTCTGTTCGAAAAATCGCAAATACTATTTGACTCCAATCGTATATTGAGCCACAAACCTGGCTTATAGAGCGCAATCACGATTTTCTGCCGGGTGACCTTCATTGAAAAAACTGAGGGAATACATATACATCAATTCTACACATAAGGATTTTTGTTGCATGTTTCGAAAAAATTGTAATTTCGCAACTCTTAAACAAGAAAAAGCATATTAACCTCACTCTTAGCCATAAATCTGTATTTTAGGTAGTTAAACCCAATACAGCATGCTTTTTAATACCGGGTATACCAGTTTTTAATACCTGTGATCGCGAATATTAATGGTGCAGAGTTTAAAACATAACACAAATGAAACAGTATGGTGATCTACCAAAAGAATTCACTGCATTTGAAACTTCAAAAATCGTGATCCTTCCGGTTCCTTATGATGGAACCAATACCTGGATCAAAGGTGCTGACAAAGGAGCTAAAGCTATTTTAGAAGCTTCCGCAAACCTCGAAATGTATGATATTGATACTGACAGTGAAGTACATAAAGTAGGAATACATACGGCAGAACCCGTTACAGAGGCATCTTCGCCCGAAGCTATGGTGGATGAAGTGTATGCCAGGGTTAAAGCATTATACAAAAAGAAAAAATTTCCGGTCATACTGGGTGGCGAACATACTGTTAGTATCGGGGCATTTAAAGCTGCCAGCGAACAATTCACTGATCTTACCATACTCCAGTTTGATGCCCATGTTGACATGAAACAAGAGCACAATGGTTCAAAATATGACCACAAATGCGTAATGGCAAGAGCTTCGGAAATGGCCCCGGTAGTGCAGGTTGGGATCCGGAGTATGAGTGCCGCAGAGCGTGAAGATATTAAGCCCGAACGAGTTTTTTATGCTATGCAGATATACGATCAGTCAACCTGGATGTACGAACTACTTAATAAGCTTACACGTAACGTTTATATTACCATCGACCTGGATGTGCTTAATCCTTCGATTATGGCATCAACCGGCACTCCTGAACCCGGCGGAATGAACTGGTTCGACATCATCAATATTCTTAAAAAAATCAGCGAACAAGTTAATATTGTCGGATTTGACATCACCGAACTTATCCCGAACAAAGAAAATAAAGCACCCGACTACCTGGCTTCGAAACTTATTTATTCTTTGCTTACCTATAAATTTATTACCGGAATAAAATAAATAGTCAATTGACTTACAAAAGACTGCCCCAAGTTTATGTGGGCAGTCTTTTTTTATTCACATGGCTCAAAATGGATTCATAAAAGTGGTAGCGATATGGCAAACATTGTTGCTGGTAGTTCCACTTCACTAATTTTTATATGAATCAGGATTAAATAAGTGTATTAAGGAAATATTAATGTGGCTGAACCAATTTTCGAAAATTAATCCTGCAACTTTGAAAATACCTGATTCTGTTCGTTTACTTTGAATACATATCAATAACTTCTGATATAGCTTTACGACAAGCCGGGCAGAATTCCTGCTTATTTCGTGTAAACATAATACAATCCTGTGCTGAGCGGTAAATACCAAATTGCATGTAGTTTCCTCCTTCGAAAGCTCCTGTTTCATCCTTGTATTTGTTTTTACCGAACATTTCCAGCGAAGTCTTTTTCTCACGCTCAAACAATGCTTCCATTTCCGTTTCCGGAACATTAGCCGCCCGCAATGCCCTTCTTTCCTTCTGAATATCGAAACTGAAATTGTCAAATTCAGTCTTTCCCCATGGAGTTGGAACAGGTGTACCTGGTTTTACCAATTCTTTCCATTTCAGGTTTGAAGGATCAAAGAGGGCTGTAACATTGGGCTCCCAGGGTTCAACAGTAATTTCCGGTGTTTGATACGAAACATCGGAAGTATAGTATTCATCAGCCAGCGCTGCAAAGCTGTGTCCGAACTCGTGCACAAAAATATATTTCGAAAATTTATTATCAGACGCCACGGTGGAATAAAGGTTAAAAATTCCTCCGCCGCCATAGGTTCGTTCATTGATAAGGATAAACATATAATCATAAGGCACGGTGGCGGCAACATCACGGATAGTGCGGTTATCGTACGAAAGCGCATATCTTTCACTATCGAATGCCCCGTACGACATGGAAAGGGGAGTGCGGTTGAAAACTCCGGGATGCGGTTTGTTTACACCACTTGTGCTTGAAGGAGTTTCAACAGCCCTCACATTAAAATCAGTTTTCCTCGATTTATAGGGTTCAACCGTAAACAATTCATCGGTTAGTATAGCCACATCCTTGTGGAATTTATCCATTTCGGCGGCAGTGTAACCATCGCCGAGGATTACAATATCCACATGGTTGGTGGATTTGCCATTTTCAACGTACGTAAATGATTTATAGTCGCTTTTTAATAAGGCTGGGTTTACAATCCTTGATTTAGGATCAATAATGGCATTCCAGATTGCCACAAAATTATTTTTGGCATCACGTTTTTCAATAGTTAGTCGTACAGGCAATTTTGGCCACGGGAAGCGAAGTGATTCGTGAAATGTTCCCCAGTTTGGATCGCCAATACTCTGCCATTCGCCGAAAACACTGGCAAAACCACGGCTATAAAGCAAAGCGTTTGTTAATGTGTCAGTAATCTTAAAAAAATATAATCCACGGTTCAGTTCATCCAGCAGTACAGTTTCGCTGCCGGCCCATGTTCCATCGTTCAGGATTCGGTCGAGCGAAAAATGCTCCTCTGTTGCGGTTCCGGTATGAAAATAATCAACCCGCATAGTTTCGGCAGTGAAATACATACCAAAATTAATATTAGTAGTTTTTTGTGCCAGTGCCATGCAATTTATCACAGCGGCCAGGAAAAATATTGAACAGACTTTCATAAAATGAGGTTTATAAGAGGTAAAAGTACCCATTTTTCAAACTTCGCAAAGGAATATTTGCACTTTTGGCAATAAGTTCTTGCAGATATGCGTTTCAAAAACAACTAAATTTGGCAACTGTAAGTTGAAATACTCAAAATGAGATTAGGCAATATATTCGACAGTTTCTCACAGACTTAAAAATCTGCTTATCTTTGTAAAAAAAACGAACCGATGAAAAAAATTACCCTTCTGTTATTCTCGTTTCTTTTTATTTCGGGCGCATTCGCCCAACTTATACTTACATACCGGAACAATGCGCTTTTGCCAGGCGATACAATTTATACCGAGGAAATCAACCTCGTTTCACCGGGAGGTGCAGGCCCCGCGCAGGTATGGGATTTATCGGGAATTCAGTTTACCGGTGAAAAAAATACAAGCACCATTTCTTCTTCGGCAAGAGCAACCAGTATCCCAGATGGTTTGCATGATTTCAACACTATTCTGAGCGATAAAGGCTACGAATATTTCTACAAAATAGATGAACAGCAATCCGAAGTTGTCGGGCTTTTTAATAAAGAACTTTCACTTTCATTATCCGATCCGATACTCAAGCTGAGCTACCCGATGTTTTACGGGAAAAGTATCGCTGACGAATTCAGCGGTTCGGGTGTAAACCGGAACAAATCGGGCATTGCTATAAGCGGTAATTACAGTCTTGAAGCGGACGCTTACGGCACGCTCATTCTCAGTGATAGAATTATTAAAGATGTGCTTCGTACGAAAATAGTGGAAAACAAAATTCAGATAAATCCCTGCAACGTTTACGAGATTAAAACCACAATATATTCGTGGTATGCTCCTTCCGCCAGGTATCCGCTGATTAGTTTAAATATTAGGGAAGTGAAAAATAACGGGCAGGATCCGGTAATAACCACAACGGCTGTGCTAAATCCTGCAATGTGCAATACAGGCATTTTACTTACAGGTTCAGGAAATGGAAATATTGGAACCGCCTCGCTCATCCTATATCCCAATCCGTTTATCGAAAAACTTTATTATAACTACTTTTTGCGCAAACAAGCACCTGTTACCATCGAATTGGTTGATATGAACGGTAAAACCGTTGTTATACTGGCTGATAAGAAATTGCAGGACGAAGGATTCCATACCGGAGAACTTGATGCCGTGAAGTACGACCTAAAAATGGGTGTGTATTATTTCCGGTTTACATTAGGTGATAAATTGCTGGTGAGCAAAGTAGTGAAAATGTAAACCACTCAGGCACTAAGTTCACTGAGGAGCACTAAGAACTTGTTTTATCCAGGTGTTATTGGTGCAGTATTAAGTCCCAAATTCCAAATCTCAGGTCTCAAGTCCCAAATGGCTTTAGAGTGTTTACCAGGGATTTAGGGTTTGGAATTTGGATCTTGGTTCTTGGAATTTTAAATATTTGGAAATCTCTTCTGATCATATCTGCCAATCGCAAACAGTAGCAGTACTATTTATTCCGGAAGGAACTTATCTTCCTTCATTTTATACACAACTTCTTTAGCTACGCTGTTAATGAGTTTGTCAAGCTTTTTGGGATTGGTCGATTCAGTAACCCCCGACCATAATAATTTTTCATCCTTTAAGGAGAAAAAGTTGGTAGAAACAATATAATTCATATCCGTTGCATAGCCTCCGGCATTCAGATAATCCCCGTAATAATAGATTCCATTTTTTGTGTAAGCCTGGTTATGACCACCCTGAACGAAGGTGCTCTTAGCTTTGGTTGTAATAAGCCGCATGATCAGCGCTGCGTCGTACCCTTGCTCTTTTACAAGGCTTTTAACCTTCAATGTATCATCGGCAAGTTGCTTATTGGTGAAAAGTGGATAGGACGGGTGAAGAGATTTATAGTTCGAAACAATCAGATCCTCAGCCTCTTTGCGAGCTTGCTCATCTTTTGCCATAACCACAACCAATACTTTTTTAAACTCCGACGGGGTAAGGGTTGCGCCAGGCGCTTTCCAACTGTTTACAATTGAGGTTGATGAACTGCAACCGGCAGCCAATATGCATAATGCAAAGAAGAAATTTTTCATAGTAAGAATTTAAGATGCTAATTAACAAAGAATTTTGAAAATACCGGGAAAGATTTAGTTTTTCAGGACTGTAAAACTACGAAAAAAAATATTTGCAGGCTGAATTCCCTATGCTCCGGTCAAAGTAAGTCTGCCAAAGGCTGTTCTTAATAATCTACTGCAAAAAACTGCTGAGATCCAGACGGAATAATTTGGCCGGACGAAAAAGTCTTCCGGCCAGAATGCTTTCCGATGAAAGCCATCCAGTATTATCATTGTTTAAGAAAATCCCTTCTGTTTGCCCTAAATGCCAGGCAGTTCCAAGTTCTATTCTGATTTTAGACCTGTCGAAATATAAACCTGATCCATTTCCGGCCAGAAGCCAGCAAAAGCAATCCCATATCCTTCCACCCGTATTTTTATACCCCAGTAAAATAATATTTCCTTCTTCGTTAATAGAAGCATCGGTGATGAATCCGTCAGCATCAAATTGTTCAATAATCCTTGCTTTGAATGTGCCGGTATCAGCCGGAAGGATGTAATGTCTTGTTTTAAGGTCGGTCCAGTTTTTACTGAATAAATGAAGCGAATCATTATGGAAAAAGAAAGCTTCGCAATCAAAATTGTTTTGGTTTAATGCGGAGGTAAAATCGACCTGGTCAGGATAACTGAAATAGATAAATCTTGCACTTACCGTATCATCTGAAGTATTAAGCAGCTCAGCTTTTGCTATTTTCAGGATCCGCAAGTCGGTCCTGTTTCCGGAGTTGTTTCCAAAATCACCGATATAAATGCCGGAGTCATCCTGGGTGATGCTTTCCCAGTCAGTATTTACTGCATTACCCACAACAACAGCTCGCAACACTTCGCCGCTTATTGTATCAACCTGGTAAATTTCAGCAGGATTGCCGCCATCATTTATTGTCCATAACATGCCATTAAAGAATACCAGGCCGGAGGTCTCATTTAATGTTGCAGGTAGTTTGGCAATAAGCCAAGGCTTATATTGAAGAAGTTTGTAATTACCGGTAGGAGGAACAAACGTATCAGGCGCGACTGCATCAACTGCAACCGGATCAACATTTCGTACTGATTGAGCCTGTATTGTGATTGGAAAAGTAGAAATAATAAATAGGAAGATAAGATAATGGCACTTGAAAATCATATGAAAATAGTATTAAGTGACTTTTATAATTGTTGTATAAAATTTTCAGAAAGGGCGAGGGGGAGAAAGGGCGAGGGGCGATTGCTAAAATAAAACTTGAACTTCAATTCATGATACTTTCGCCTTTTACTCAACTAATTGAATTTATTTAGCAGAATTTAAACAGATTCCAGATATTGGATTTACCACTTCTCCCTTATCTCCTTATCTCCTTATCTCCGTTTCTCCCCTCACCGGTTCTCCCTCTCGCCCCTCACATTCTCACCTGAACTCCACAATTGCCGGTTTTCCGATTATAAAATCCTGGAATCCGAAATCAGTTGTCCTGAATGGATTTGCTTTAAAAACGTTATCGCCGTTACCGGGAATGGAAGGATAAAATGCAAACGAAAACTGGAAGTACTTGATCACCAGGTAATCATTACGGATCAAAACACCCGCACCGATTTGAGGATACATCCGGCTGTGCCCGAATCCGGAAATTTCATCGCCAAGCATTCCGAATGATAAATTCAGGTATGGCCCAAACCTGAAACCGGCCAGGTTATATGGGGCATACGATTGCGTTTGCAATACTACCAGCATACGGCTGGTGCCCGACAATACATCGCTGCTAAATCCATTCAGGCCATAGCCATCGTTGAGTGTTAACCTGTCGTACCCTGAGCGGCGGGTTCCGATGGTGAGTTCGGGCCGTACAAATTGACGGAAATTCCATCTTCCGATTGAAAATAAGTTTGAGAAATAGTCTGCGCTTACTGATAAAACACCCTGTGTGCGGTAATTAGCATTTATAAATGTACCGTATTCGATGCTACTGCCGAAATATCCCAAACTAAAAAAGTTCCCCCACGAATGCCGTAAACCCCAGTACCATCTTTCCTGGTTTTTAAACTGGTAACCACTCACGAAACCGAGAGTAAAACCAACAGGAACATCTTCGGTAGTTCCGAACCTGAAAATATAGGTTTGCCTCACATACTTACGGCTCGAAATGCCAAGCCCGGCCATATAAAAACGCTCATTGGTATAATAATCAATCAGATCGGGTTGTTCAACCGGTTTTTGAAGGTACCTCAAATTGAAAATCCTGCCGGAGAAAACCAGTTTTGTCGACCTGTCAGTCTCCGAATTCCCTTTAAAAATCTGCCAGGCGGCGGCAGCCCAGATATCCTGTACATTATATTTGGATGTTAAATACATCCGCGCTGTATCATTTTTATAAACCCAGGCAGGCCTCATTTCCTGGGTTGCCAGCACACCACCCGCCCAGCGTGCAACAGGCGAGAAAAATGGCCTTTCAACATTCAGGCCCCGGTAATAATTCCGGTACTCATCAACTGCATACTTTAACCGTGCACTTATATATGTATTCTTTATATTTGGAATAAAATAATTAGTTGAAAAAGCATTATCCCCGTTCAGGTAGTTCTGTGCATACCTGTTCGAAAAAGTGTGCCCAAGACCTCCCAGGTTATTATCGGACAGTTCGACGACAAAGCTGTTTGCCGAAAATGCCCCGTCGGGAACAATGCTCCATAAATCGACAACACGGATATAAATATCAACCGAATCGGAATTTTCGCTGGTTGCTACCGTGTGCATTGCTACATCGTGGATATAACCCTGGCTTCGGATCAAACGTTCCGATTCTTTTACCAGCAGCGAATCAAATCTATCGTATTTGCTTATCAGCAGCCGGTTACGGATGGTGATATGCTGCGTTATTATATGAAGAGCGTTTCCTCCTTTCGAAATAAAATCTGTTGGTTTCGCCGAAGTGTCATGTATCGAATACCCGAAAGGATCAAGTGTTGTAATATTTATGCTTCTGATCACTTTTCCTTCGAACTGTTCATAGGTTTTACACACCTGCGATCCGACTGTTGTGCCGGGTTGCGGAGAACAACTGTTTACCGGCCTCAGTAAAAAGCCATGTAGTGCTTCGGTAAATTTACGTTGGTTCGAATAGGTTTCAATTTTACTGTAAACCCCGGGTATTTCATTTCCGGCAGTATCCACCTGGGCAACAGCAAAGCTGCATACAGAAGCGGTGAATATCAGAAACAGGATAATTTTCCGGGGAATCATCAGTAAAGATTTTTGCTTTTTTGCCAGGTAGATTCAGTGGCGTACTTATCGCCTTGTTTTACAAAAGTAGTGAATTTTTTTCCTGAAATAAAAAAGCGATGTAATATGTTGCTGTCAGGGGATTTATGATTTTGGATTTTGGATTTTGGATAGCAGAATTTGGGAATTCAGACAGTAGCTTTGATAAATTCAGAAATCCGCATTCCGCAATCCGACATTTCACATCCCACATCCGGCATCCCACATTCAACATTCAACATCCAACATCCCACATTAAACCTCCAACTTCCCACATTTCTTCCTACCTTTACACAACGTTTTTAAAGCCATGTTACCTATCACTAAAAACCGGTTCATTTACTGCCTGCTCATACTACTGCTTAGTATAGCTGAGAAGGATGGTTTTGGGCAGAAGGAAGCCGTTAACTGGTTTTTTGGTCGAAATGCTGGTGTTAATTTTAATTCCGGAGATCCTGTTAATCAATACGGGGCATTACAAACATGGGGCGGTTCCGCCTGTATAAGTGATACAAATGGACAAATACTCTTTTATACCAATGGTGAACAAGTCTTCAACAAAGATCATGTACTGATGCAAAATGGTGATCAACTTATGGGATCGCAATTTGGCATTCAGCCTGCTGTAATCATACCTATGCCACTTTCTGATTCAAAGTATTATATTTTCACAGTGGGGAATTATGATAAACCCACAGGACTGTATTTTAATATTGTTGATATAAATCTTGATGGAGGAAGAGGTGCGATTATATCAAAAAATAATTTCCTGAGTGCTGGTACCTGGGCTCAGGAAAAACTTACTGCGGTCAGGCATAAAAATCAGAGAGATTACTGGATTATTGTGCGATTATGTAATGATTCATATTATGCTGCATTTCTGGTTACTCCTTCAGGAGTAAATCCAGTACCAATTAAAAGTCAGGCTAAGTATATCACTTCAGGCCAAAATCAAGAAGGTGAACTTAAAATATCACCAAATGCAAAAACATTAATTGCCGGTTATAATTATCAGGATCCCATTACAATGAATTCTGGGATATTCGATGTTTGTGATTTTGACGCTGGTACAGGAAGTATAAAGATAAAGTTTTCGATTTTTCAGCTTTTTCCGGGTATACCTGCCACTCATAATTATCCTCAAGGGATCGAGTTTTCTCCTGATTCGAAGAATGTTTTCATCGGATATCATACTGCCGGGAACTATGGGCAACCCATCTACCAATATGATGTACGATTAAAGGATTCTATATCATTTATTCAATCAGGTATAGAAATTGGACAAGTAAACAATATGGTCATTGATTTGCAGTTGGCATCTGATGGCAGAGTCTATATCCGGCATCAAGCAAATGATGAATTGATTCACGATAGTTTGGATGTTATTAATAATCCATGGGTACGAGGAGTTAATTGTGATTTCGTAATCAACTCGTTTAGCCTAGATCATAATTATACTCGTAATATGCCCAACTTCCCTCAGGAGCAGCTATACCGTTTCGTCTGGTCCGGTGGCCTATGCGCCGGAGTTCCCTTTAACTTTCGTCACCGTTTTATCCCCGAACCCGATAGCATCCACTGGGATTTTGGCGATCCGGGCAGCGGTGCAGCCAATACCAGCACAGTGCATAACCCAACGCATGTGTTTTCGGCAGGCGGCACGTACGAAGTGTATACGTATGTAAAATACCCCAATGGCCGCATAGAGGAAACCAGCCGAGAGGTGGAAGTATTGCCCAAACCTTACCCCAACCTGGGGCCGGATACGCTGGTTTGTGCCGGTACGGATGTAACCCTTACCCCCGGCAGTGGCTATGCAGGCTATTACTGGAATGGAGCCATTATGCCCGGCAACCCGATCTACCTGGCAAGCGATACCGGCACCTATATTGTTCGCGTAAAAAACGACCTGGGTTGCTACAATGCCGATACCATACAGGTGCTGCAACGCCCGGCACCTGCCTTGGATGAAACCAACCTCAATATTGCCTCCACCACTTGCAGCAAAACCAACGGCGCCATTACCGGACTGCAGGTGATTGGCCAGCCGCCTTTTACCTTCCAATGGACAGCCACGGGAACGCCCGTCAGCGATTCGCTCGATATCTACCATCTTGGAACTGGCCTTTACGAACTGCATGTTACCGATGGTTTTGGTTGCACAAACACTGTAGCTTCTTACGCTATCAGCGATGCAGGAAATCTCTGGATTGATACCGCTACAGTTACACCCGCCTATTGCGGCAATACCGACGGAACATTAACAATTAACGCGATATCAGGATTGGGCAGTATGTTGCAGTATTTTATCAAAACCGGCAGCGATACGCTTTCCAAATGGGGTGATGGCAATTTCGCCGGCCTGGCAGGAGGCACTTATTATGTTTGGGTCAGCGATTCGGGCGGATGCAGCAAGCCGTATGCCCAAGTGTTGCAAATTGATGCACTTACCGCGCCCGAAATCCTTACGGTCACTTCCACGCCCGAAACCGGCTCTGCGGCTGATGGTACCATAACTGTAAATGCTTTAGGAATTGGTTTAACCTACTCACTGAATGGTGCAACACCGGTAAACACGGGCCATTTCACCGGGCTTTCGGCTGGCAGTTATTCCGTCACGGTTACAAATCCTGCCAGTTGCGATACCACCTTTACGGTAACCGTTGCACACGAAACAGGCATTGTGCTGTCGGCTATTGCCGGAAACGGCTTTGCCTGCCTGGGCAAGGAAGCCAAAGCACCGATAGTGGTAAGGAATTTCAAGGATGTAAAATCCTTCGAAACCATTCTGAATTACGACCCGCTTTTTGTCACTTGCCTGGGATACAATAATCGAAATCCTCTGTTAGGCGGTTCGCTCGAAGTAACCTTACCCGCAAATGGAAAAATATTAACCCGTTGGAGTGGAACTGCACCGATTACGCTGCCTGACAGTGCTGAAATGCTGAACCTGATTTTCAATTCCAAATTGCCGGGCAATGCTTTGTTGCTGTGGGATGAGAGCCCGGAATTAAGCAATTTCTTTGGCCCCGGCGGAGATACGCTGAATGTGGATTATACGCTGGGTACAATATTGGTCAGCAACCCGCCTCACATTTTACCCGAGCCGGACCAAACAAATTGTGAAGGTGAATTCCTGATGGTCTGGCGCACTGTGGAAAACGGCACCGGACCTCTCAGTTACCAGTGGCAAACCCCTACTGGCCCGAGCAGCCAGGAAATTATTATCAAAACTGCCACCCTTGCCGACAACGGCCTGTACCAACTGATTGTTACCGATACCCTTCAATGTGCCGATACATCAACCAAAATCGTAACCGTGGTTCCAACCCCCGTTTCCGGTTTCCCCACTGACAGCGACACCCTTTATTTCGACGAACGCATACAACTCGAAGCTGCCCAGGGTTACGACCGCTATGCCTGGAATACCGGCGACACCACAAACAGCATACCCGTTAGCGTCGAAGGCTGGTACAAAGTAACCATCACCACAGCCGAAGGCTGCACCACAACCGATTCGGTAATGATGCTATATGCCTTTGTGCCGCTCACCATGCCCAATGCCTTTACTCCTGATGGTGACGGGCTGAATGATGTTTTCCGTCCTGTTACTTTACCCGAAAAAATAAGTTCCTTCAGCATGTATATTTACGACCGCTGGGGAAAGCAGGTATTCTTTACCAATGATGTTAAACAAGGCTGGGATGGCACTATTAACGGAAGTCCGGCACAGATTGGCGGATACGTATATGTTGTAAAATATGGAAATCCTTCGGGAGCTGAGAGGGAAAAGAGGGGGATGGTGATAGTGGTGAGGTGAGAAAGTGAGGGGCGAGGGGAGATATGGCGATGGGGTGTAGAAACTGGAAACTGGAAACCTGAAATATTGCACCTCGGCTCCGCTCGGTGCCCTGAAACCTGAAACCCTGAAACCAGAAACCTGAAAATAGAACTTGGAATTTGGAACTTGGGATTTGGAACTGACACATATGCGGGCTGGCGACGGTGGTGAGGTGAACTGATGAAGATACTTATTTAATCTTTTTTACGTAATTTTGTTATACCCTAAAAAGGAATGCCATGAAAATAGATTTCATTTATTGGAAAGACGGGGATCAGTGGTTGGGATTCCTGGAAGAATATCCGGACTACCAGACCCAGGGTTTATCTCTGGATGAACTTCAAATTAACCTTAAAGACCTTTATGCTGATCTTACTTCAGGAGAAATCCCGAATATCAGGAAAAAAGGAGAACTTGAAGTTGTATGAAGAGGAAAGATTTGATACGGCAAATTGAAAGCATAGGTTGTGTTTTTATTCGTCACGGAGCGAAGCACGACTGGTTTCAAAATCCTGAAACCAGGCTCTCTCAGCCAGTACCTCGTCACAATGAGATAAACGAAAATCTGGCTAAACATATTTTAAAGATATTGAAAAGTAAATAATATAACAGATCTTATTATTACTGGCATTTACCCTTTGCAAGGCGACAAGCGCAAGATCAAGGGCTTAGAATTTAAAACTTATATTTTAAAATTGGAATGTGGGACTCCAGCCAGTTTCTTTATTTAATTCAGTAATCCGCAATCCAACATCCCACATTTTTTTCAATTCTTCTCAGTTTGTTTTTCCCCGGTACTATCAATCCGGATGAATTCCCTACTTTTGGCGAAAATCTATTGCAACCCAAGTGGAACAAACAAATACTGAACGGGTTTATTTTCCCCAGTTCGATGTAATCCGGTTCTTTGCCGCTTTTATGATCGTGATTTATCACTCATACATTGCCTGGTTTGGTTGGTATGGGGTACCGGGCGTTTTATCCACCGGTGATTTTAAGACATTTTCAGCCATCGGTGGTCATATCGACAGGTTTATAAAAAACATGCCGCTGGGTGTGGATATATTCTTTTTTATCAGCGGATATCTTCTAACGATTTTGCTGGTGATGGAAAAGCAGAAATTCGGGAAGGTAAATATTCCGAAATTCTATATCCGCCGCGGACTTCGTATCTGGCCTCTATATTTTTTCCTGGTTGCATTGGCTCCGTTTATAATTAACTGGCTGGGCGAAAAACAACCCGAATACTGGCGCACCATATTACTGGTGAATAATTTCCAGACCATTGCCACACAAACCTGGGAATACCCGTTTGCTCATTTCTGGTCCATATGTATCGAGGAGCATTTTTATATCGTCTGGCCAATAATTATTGCCTTTGTGCCGGTCCGCAAACTTTTACCAACCATAATAGCTCTGATTGGACTGAGTTGGGGTTACAAAATTTATAGCTATATTTTTCTTCCTTCGAACTGGTACGAGTTATACCTGCATACCCTCAGCCGCATGGATGTGATACTGATGGGCGGATTGCTTGCCGTAATCTACCTTCGGAAACCTTTCGAATTCAGGTTAAACGGGTTTATCATTGCCGGACTTATGATTGTGCTTATGATCATTCTCTCCTTTGACGATGCATCCGACTTTTCAAATATGTTTAACGGTATATTACGGAGGCCGGTATATATTGCATTGCTGGCTTTGCCGATGATGGATCTGCTTTTTAACCCCAAGCGGGCAGGCATTTTCGGGAAGCGCAATCCCTTGCTATATCTCGGAAAGGTATCGTACGGTATTTATATGTACGGTAATATCCTGGTGCCGATAGTTATAAAAAAGGTGATGATTACTTACAGCATTTATAACATGTATTTTTATTTCGCTCTGGTATTTGCACTCTCTCTGGTTATCCCGGTCATCAGTTACGAATTGCTCGAAAAGCCTTTCCTGAAGCTGAAACAACGCTTTTCACTGGTTAAAACCAGGTTGTGATGCTTTCCCCGACTTAAAAAAATATTCACTTCGCAGTCACAAATAAGCCCTCGCTAAGCAGGAGAGCTTTTACTATTTACATGTAACACAGTACACTATTTCTTTCCGGTTCCCGGTGCTTTTTCAGCAGGGGCTGGTGTTTTAGCAGGAGTTTTTACAGTAGATTTACTTGTACCTGTCTTAGTAGGTGCGGGTTGTGCCACTTTTGTTCCGGCAGGAACAGGCTGGCCTTTAAGTACCGGTTTTGGTTTTATAGTACCAGCCGGTTTAGCTGACGATGCAGGAGTTGTTTTTGTTGAAGGTGCAACGGATGGCTTTGTAGCCGGGGATTTTCCGGCAGGTTTCTTCCCACCGCTTTGTTTGTATTCTTTTGCTCTTGCTTCAGCTTGTTTTTTTTCTTCAGGAGAAAGTGAATTGTACTTTTTCTTCATCTCTTTCTGGTGAGCATTAATCTTCTCAAGGTTTTCCTGTTTCTGCTTATCAGCAGCTATACCCGGCGATTGCGCATATATTTGTGAACAAAACAATGAAATTGATAAAACCATTGTTGCTGTAATAAAGGATGAAATTTTCATTTTTATAAATTTGAAGGTTGTACAGGTAAAATCAAAAATTGTACCAAAGGTTGGGTTTGTGTTTGATAAACCGTAAACGAAATAAAATACGGCTCAATTAGTTTACTGTATATTTTTATACCATTGTTGCGTTCCATCAGCAGAAGTCCGGTTAAGATAAATATAACTTCCCTCTGAATTGGTTAGCCCGGTCATACTGAAACCGCCGGAACTGTATTCAACAAGTCCGTAACCCTGGTCCACATCAGCACCGCCATAGGTTGCATCCCACTGAAACACACCGGAAGAATTGAATTTTACAAGATAAACGTCGTCAAATCCAGCTCCTTTGCTGCTGGTAATTCCGGTAATTGCAAATCCGCCATCGACAGTCTGTATCATCGATGCTCCATACTCATACTCAGTTCCTCCATAAGTTGTAGTCCACTGAACATTTCCTGATGCATCCGTTTTTATGACAATGAAATCCTGGTTATCGGTTTCCTGTATTGTACCACCAATAGCTATGCCTCCATCGCTGGTAAGAGTTAAAGAATATCCAATCCCTGTAGCATATGTTCTTGACCAAAGGCTGTCGCCTTTTGGCGAAACTTTCATCAGGAATATTTTACCGCAACAGGAAGAATTTCCATTCAACGTGCCAGTTATATAGTATCCGCTGTCGGCAGCAGCAATAATATTGTATGCGGCATCATAAACGGTATCGTAGGGGTCTGTGGTTCTGGCACCAATCGTTTTTTCCCATTGCTGAATACCTGCATTATTTATTTTTACAAGGTAAATATCCCTGTCGGTGCGGCCGGTTTTCTGAATATAACCGGCAAGAAGGTATCCGCTGTCGGCGTTGGCATGAGGTAAAACACTGAAGGCCTGCGAAGAATTTGATGACCCGAACAAGGCTGATTTAACCAGGCCCCCGTTTTCGGCAGTGATAACTACAAACATTGACGGCGATGTAGCATTCCCCTTGTTACTGAACCCGGCTGCAATATACCCTCCACTGTTTGCTTTTTTAACACTGAAGAATGCATCTGAATAAGTATTCCCGAATTTCCGGCTCCAGATAGTGTCCCCGTTCGAAGAACTGGCTTTAATGAGCGTGGCATCATAGCCTTTGCTTGAATTGGTATTGTAACCTGCAATAACCAGGTTGCCATCAGCAGCCAGTACAAGGGTGTTCCCTCCACGCATATATTGCTGGGGAGGATCTTCTTCTTTACAGGATGCCAGAAGAGTAATGACCGAGATAATCAGGAATGCGGTTTTAAAATGTTTGAGATTCATCAGAAAGGGAAAAATGTTATTATAAACTACAAATCAGTTAGTTGCGTATGTCGAGTTCTTTAATCAGGTTGTCGGCACCGGCATATTTCTCAATGATAAACAGTACATACCTGATATCAACACAGATGGTGCGCTGCAAATCCGGTTCGAACGCATAATTGCCACTCATAGCCTCCCAATTGCCGTCAAATGCCAGGCCTGTAAGTTCACCATCACCATTCAGCACCGGGCTACCCGAGTTACCGCCGGTAATATCATTGTTTGTCAGGAAAGCAACAATCATTTTCCCGTTTTCGCCATAGCGGCCATAATCTTTGGCTTTATATAGCTGTTTGAGTTTTTCGAGAACAACGAATTCCCAGTTTGTGGGGTCTTCTTTGGCCATAAGTCCATCGAGGGTTGTAACATAATTGAAATCAACCGCATCAGCCGGGCTGTAATCCAGCACTTTGCCATAGGTAACACGCATGGTACTGTTGGCATCAGGATAAAGATTCTTGTCGCTTTGCATTTCGCGCAGGCC
Organism: Lentimicrobiaceae bacterium; assembly: GCA_041753535.1. Taxonomy (GTDB): domain Bacteria; phylum Bacteroidota; class Bacteroidia; order Bacteroidales; family UBA4417; genus UBA4417. The sequence goes on along the minus strand of JBGSUB010000019.1, from coordinate 64,263 downwards.
TTTCACAAAAATCCTGCGACCTTTGGCAAGCATTTCCGAAGAAGGCTTTACCAGGCTGTCGATAAGTGCCGCATTATCAGCAAAAGCCTTCTGCAATGGCCATACCGGATCTTTTTGAAGGGATTTCATCTGGGGATTAACCAGAAAAAGGTCCACTTTAGATTTACTACTAAAAAAGGTCTTGCTGAAGACGTCATTGGCATAAGCCTCAAAATTTCCTTTGTATTTTTTATGAATTTTTTCGAGGTAGGCGGGTTGGAGTTGTTTTGGAACATCGGTATAATACAGTTGAAGCATGGCAGCCAGCATTTTGACATCCGTAGCCATATTGTAGTTTTTAAAATACTGCTCGGATGCAATACTTGCCTGATCAGTATATTTTTTTATTAATTGCTTTTCGGGTGTAGGTTTGGCCAGTTCCTCCGCCAGTTTGTCGAAATTTCTCGAAAAAGCAATTATTTCGCAGCCACGGTTTATGGCTTCGGCATTATACCTTACTGCCGCTTCGTATTTGTTTATGGTTTCATAAGCGTTCGAAATATTGAGCAAAGCATCGCGGTATTTCATACTGCGCTCCTTGTCAGCAGTGAACCATTTTACAAACTCTTCCTCAAGCTGGCGTTTCCGCTCAAAAACATCCAATCGTTTTAACCCCTTATTCTGCCCGATAAAAAATTTCCAGTAATTGGCAGAACCTGCATATTTGGAGGCATATTTAATCCTTACGGCAGCATCGGCAGCCATATCTTCGCGAAGGATATCCAGTTTCTTCGTACGTATTTTAATCACCATGGGGTTGTTTTTCTCCAGAGCCCAATTGATGGTGTATGATGTTGCATAACGGTCGGTACTGCCGGGGTAGCCCATCACCATGGCATAATCGCCTAACTTCTTTTCCCTGATGGAAATCGGCAGAAACTGTTTGGGTTTCATGGGCACGTTATCAGCCGAATATTCGGCAGGTTTGTTGTCGCGGTTGGCATAAACGCGAAAAACCGAGAAATCGCCGGTATGCCTGGGCCACATCCAGTTATCCGTATCGGCACCAAATTTTCCGATTGCCGATGGGGGAGCACCCACAAGCCTCACGTCCTTATATACTTCGTAAAGGAACAGGTAATATTCATTCCCGTTGAAAAATGAAACCGTACGGGCTTCGTACTGCGTTCCTTTTGTATTGGTAAATTCAATCTTTTTAGCGTTTTCTTTCACCTTTTCGAGGCGTTGCGCTTCGGTCATGTCATCTTTAACCCCCGAAAGAACAGCTCCCGTAACATCCTGTATGCTCACCAGGAATCGCGCAGTGAGCCCGGGTGTTGGCAATTCTTCGCTGTAACGCGTTGCCCAGAAACCATCGGTAAGGTAATCGTGATCAACAGTACTATGCGATTGAATTGATCCATATCCGCAATGATGGTTGGTGAAAATAAGACCATTTGGCGACACAATTTCGCCGGTGCATCCACCTCCAAACATGATAATTGCGTCTTTTAGACTTGAATGATTGATGCTGTAGATTTCTTCCGCAGTGAGATGCAGTCCTTCTTTTTGCATATCCACATAGTTAAGGCGCTGGATAAACAACGGAAGCCACATGCCTTCGTCGGCGCGGCTCTGAAATGTGAGTACAGATAAAAGTACAAAAAGTGAGAGAGTGATTTTTTTCATTAGCTGTCTTGAATTCAATTAATTGGTAAATATTTTCATTAAAGGGTGAAGGTGCTGAAAGCAAATTATTCTTAAACGAATTGTTCCCCTTTTTCGTTCCTGACTGCATCCACAAAGCTTCTGATATTCTGCTCATCACTTCGTTTGCAGATAAGCAGTACGCCGTTATCTTCAACCACAATACAGTCTTCAATGCCCTGTATAACGGCTATCCTATCTGACGGTATATTAATGATACAGTTTTTAGTATCGTAAGTCAGAGGTTTAGTTCCGATGATAGCGTTGCCATTGGCATCTTTAACCGAGTTATCATATAATGATCCCCAGGTGCCCAGGTCGCTCCAGCCAATGTCAGCAGCCAACACAAATACATTATCCGCTTTTTCCATTACTCCATAATCGATAGATATGCTTCTACAAACCGTATAAGCACTTTCGATATAAGCGTTTTCGCTTTCGGTATAGTACATTTCGGCACCTTCTTTAAAAAGGCTGTCTATTTCAGGAAGGTATTTTTCAAAAGCACTCATTATGCTTTTTATCGACCAGATAAAAATCCCTGCATTCCACAGAAAATCACCGCTTTGCAAAAATGAAACTGCCATATCGTAATGCGGTTTTTCAGTAAAGGTTTTCACCTTACGTACTTTGCAGTCGGATGAATAGGTATGAGATTCATCAAACTGAATATATCCGTATCCGGTATCGGGCCGGCTTGGAGTAATACCCAGCGTAAGCAGCCAGTCATTATGGGAAGCAGCTTTTAAAGCACAGAGCAGTGTTTGAGTAAATTCTTCTTCTTTGAGAATAATATGATCCGAAGGAGCAACAACTATACATGCATTCGGATTCAGCTTATAAATCTTGTGAGTTGCATATGCGATACAGGGCGCGGTATTGCGGCGCATGGGTTCGCAAAGCACATGTTCGGGAACTATGGCAGGTAATTGTTCAATCACCTGTTCGAAGTAATTATTATGCGTGACTACAAAAATATTTTCGGGCGGGCAGATGGTTGTAAGTCTCCTGAAAGTTTGCTGAATCAGTGTTTCACCGGTTCCTAGTATATCAATAAACTGCTTTGGTCGCTGGTTGCGGCTAAGCGGCCAGAAACGGGCTCCGACACCGCCGGCCATGATCACACAGTAATAGTCTTTGTTCATCAGGTTAGGTTTTATTATAACAAATTAAATTACAACTATTTGACGGGAATTATTTTTTGCAAAGGTAATAAATCCGGTTTCAGAATTGACTGTAAAATATGATTTAAAAAAACATATCTGAGATGACCTACTTATCCGGTTTCCGGTAATCAGATTACTGCATTGTGCAGTTTCATTTCATGTATTACCTGCGCTGATTTTGGAACCAGGTAGTATTTTTTTGTTTTTGGACAGAAACACCTGTATCGGGTACGGAGCTTTTCGAGTTTAACAAACTGCCGGCCATTCATTAATGTAAACGTATCATTTATAGGAATATCATTAACTGTTAATATATCAATCCCGCCTTCAACCGAAGCCAGGGTGTTCAACAGTTTTGTATCTCGATGAAAAGTCGCGGGTGTTTTGATAAAATATCTTTGTAATTCAGCGGTAAGGGATGGTGCGAATACCTGTTCATCGAAAAACGGCTGAACCAACTTCCGATATGCGTGCTTCCATTCATCGCCATGTGGATTTGCCTTGCGGCCAAATTGCTTCATCACCGCCAGGTGCGCAAGCTCATGCAGAAATACCAGCAGGAATGAGTATTGCCCAAGGTCAGCATTAATCTGGATTACAGGCCTGGCTCCATGACGTACTCCTTTAAAACTACCAAGACGTGTCCGGCGGGGAGTCGTAATACGGAAAAGAAAATGATACTCGTTGAAAAGGGCTTCTACTCGTCTGCGTGCCTGTTCGGGGAAACGGGAAAGTACACCCTGCAGTGTTTCAGGCTTGTAGGGCATAGGTAGGTTGCTGATACAACTTTATAGCATGGTGTTGAATCGGATTTAGCAGGCAACCGCACCTGTTACGACCGGTTGAAGCTGGTGTGCGATTCCAGTTTTTCGAACTGTTGTAAGAACTGGTACAAGCTGTAGTCATCAGCAACAAAACAATTGAAGCACCAAGGACTATCCGCCTTATGGAACTTTGTGAATATACATTTATCGATTTTACACGTTTCATTTCCCTGTTTATGAGGTTATTGTGTACATTTTATTAACTGAAATTCTAACAATTGAACCTTCAGCTTGTTCAGAAAAAAAAGCACACTGAATGCTGATCTTAAAATTTACGCTAATTTAGCACTAATTATTGTGTACGATGAAATTTTTATTCCACTTTGGGCGCTATCTGAATATGCTAGGGCAGGCGTTTCAACGTCCCGAAAAGCAGTCCATTTATTTCAGGCAGATCCTGGTAGAAATGGAAAAACTGGGATTAGCGTCTGTTGGTATTGTTGCCATCATATCAGTATTTATGGGTGCTGTTCTGGCTATTCAAATGGCGTTCAATATTGATACTCCGCTCATTCCATCCTACACCATCGGGTTTGTTACCCGGCAAAGTGTACAACTTGAATTTTCGCCTACCATCATAAGTTTGATACTAGCCGGCAAAGTCGGTTCGCGAATTGCTTCGGAACTGGGCACCATGCGGGTTACCGAACAAATTGATGCCCTTGAGATTATGGGTATAAATCCGGCCACCTTTCTTATACTCCCCAAAATTGTTGCTTCAATGCTCATCAACCCTTTCCTGATCGCAATGAGCATGTTGCTGGCGGTAGGCGGCGGTTGGATTGCAGGCATTTTTACCGGTCTGTTCCCATCGGCAGAATATATTTATGGGATACAGTCGTTTTTTCATATGTATGATATTTTTTACGCATTTGTAAAAACAATTGTTTTTGCATTTATAATTGCCTCAGTTTCAGCATATAACGGATATTATACCAAAGGCGGTGCCCTTGAAGTTGGTGAAGCAAGTACTAATGGTGTGGTATACAGCAGTATAGCGATCATCTTTATGAACCTGATTCTGACTCAAATCCTGCTGGCATGATAGAAGGCAAGAATATCAGTAAGAGTTTTGGCGATCGTTTGGTGATTGACGATATATCAGTTACCCTGGAAAAAGGATTAACCAACCTCATTATCGGTCAGAGCGGAATGGGGAAAACGGTTCTCCTTAAATGCCTGGTTGGGTTATTGCAAGCTGATCAGGGACAGGTGTTTTACGATGACAGGGAGTTTTCGAAGATGTCGTTCAACGAAATGAAAGAAATCAGGCAGGAGATCGGGATGTTATTCCAGGGTGGCGCTTTGTTCGATTCGCTCACTGTGGAAGAAAATGTAATGTTTCCACTCACGATGTTTACGAAGCAGACTCTGCCGGAAAAACTTGATCGCGCCAATTTTTGTCTTTCGAGGGTAAACCTTGAAAACGCTAACAAATTATACCCTTCCGAATTGAGTGGAGGAATGAAAAAACGTGTGGCTATTGCCCGGGCTATTTCCATGAACCCGCGTTACCTTTTTTGCGATGAGCCCAATTCCGGCCTCGATCCGCCAACCGCTCACCTCATTGATGAACTGATTAAAGAAATAACCGATGAGTATAATATGACTACCGTGGTTGTTACCCACGATATGAACTCAGTTCTGGAAATAGGGGAGAAAGTGTACTTCATTTACAAGGGGAAAATCTGGTGGGAAGGTGATAAAAGTAATATTTTACTCACCGATAATCCTGAACTTCAGGATTTTGTGTTTACGTCAGAACTCACAAAGAAACTCAGACCGGTACATAGGGGTTAGGGGCTTGGAGTTAGGGGTTTGGGAAGGAAAATCAAAATTCCGATTCTTTTTAATGAAGTCTGCCGATTACAGGCATAATCTGAAATATTGACATGTCAACCATCGATATAATACTGGCCATTTTTCTTTTATACTTTGCGCATAAAGGTTTTTCGAATGGTTTGATTATCAGTCTGGCTACATTGGCAGGACTGGTACTCGGATTTTATGCGGCTTCCCATTTTTCGGAGTTTACAGCCGACTGGCTTCAGAAAGATATGGGTTTGAAAAGTGCTAATATCAGGCTGATAGCATATGTGGTTACCTTTGTCATAGTAATAGTTTTAATTTTTCTGCTTGGGCGGTTTATGACCGGTGTAGTTAAAACGGCCGGGCTTGGGTTAGTGAACCGGATTGCCGGAGCTTTGTTTGGCATCGGTAAAGGAGTATTGATTGCCAGTTTCCTTTTCCTGATGTTTTCACGCATCGATCCGAAGGAAAGCCTCCTGACAGCTTCATCAAAAAAGAATTCAATTTTGTACAAACCGGTTTCGGCTGTAGCACCTGCAGTTATTCCGCTTTTGCGAAAATATACTATTGTGGTTCAGGATTTTATTGAAGAAAATAATCCAATCGGCAAACCAGAAAAACAGGATGAATAACGTTCCTATTTCCTGTACCTGCATACAAAACAGTCGCCCATCCGGAACTCTTCACCGTTTTTATATAAGGGCGTTCCGAACTGATTTAGCGAATCCGGAAATACCTCCAGCCATCCGTCGCGGATTATATAAAAAGTGTCCCTTTTCATCACTTCAAAAGCCATTTGACGGTTACGCACACACGATCGATCATCGGGTGTGGCAATAATCTGTTCCGGGTTTGTTACCGAATTAATATATGAATTCCAGTAGTTACCAATAATTCCGATTCTGCCAAGGCTTTCGAATTCGCGTGCATATTCGGCCCGGGGTTTCAGTGTTTTTGGCCAGATATATTTCATGTTATAAACACATCCGGCTCCGGCAATTATAACAGCGATCAACAATATGATTCGCATCGTTTGTTTTATTTTTGATTCAGCCAGGTATTCGAAGGCAAGCAGAAAAGCCATCCAGAAAGTGATATAATTGCTTGCAAAATAACGCCTTGGCATTCCATTGGTGTACGACCATTTCGAAATTATTATCACTACGAAGATTAAAATGCAGTCCAGAACAAAAAACAGGAACCATTTTTTCTGGGTTTCGGGAAGTTGAATTTTAGTATGGAATAAGAATAATATGACGACAAGTGTCAGAACCAGGTAAAGATATGCACTTGTAAAAGGTTCGTTTGCTTTAAATACCAGCAGATCGGAGATTGAACCGAAAAACATCCTGAGTGACTCAATAGTTGTACCGAAATCGTTGAAGCTGTTGTATAAAGGTGATCTATCAGCATGAGTTTTCCCATAGAAAATTAAGGCTATTCCTATTAAAATTCCGGTAAACAGATAGTATGTTGCTGGTTTCCAGTTGAATAAAGCATTATAATGGATTCCTTTAGCAAATTTCCCAAAATATATCTGAAGCAAAAGTATGAGGGAAACGGATATAACCGCAAGATCCGAAACCCAGGTTGCAAGCATAAAAAGAATGGTTATGAATAGAAAAAGCATATGCAGTTTTAACCTGTTTTCCCGAAAGGTATTTTCATTAAGCTTGTTTATCAGAAAAATACCGATTGCCAGCAAACTGTATTCCAGCCCTATATTTCCGCGTAAAAAGTCAATCAGATGAAAAGGAGGAAAAAACCAGGTTACTACCAGTATCAGCCTGCTGAATTTCGATTTAAAAAATGAAGCGAAAGCAAAATAACCGGCTATAATTAATGAGTAATGTACAATGGATTCGGAAGTAAGCGGTGATAATCCAAGTCCATGGTAAAATATCTGCCCAAGTAATGGAATCAAAGATCCATACCGGTCCTGGCCCCAGAAATAAAAGTCATCAGGTAACTGAAAATAATGAATCATTAAAACCTGTATGGCATCGTCGGAACTTAAAAGCGGATAGAAATTGGAGGAATAGCAGAAAAAAGATAAAATTATGATACTTGCAATGCCGGAATAATACAAAACGGTTTTCATTAACCCTGCTTATTTTAAGTTTCGAAAATTACTCCATTTTAATGAAATAAAACAAAAGGTATCTGGTTATTTCGAAAGATTGTCAGTAGAAAAGGGATTTTGAAGTTCGTTTGAAAAAAGCAAAAATCGCGGAGAAAAATGATAAATCATTATTCCCGCGATTTTTAAGCGGTTTGGTTAAAATCGGAAGTTACATATCAGGCATTACATAAAATCATTAAGTTTACCTGGATAGTTACTTATTTGCCGAACATATAACCTACCGAAACGCTTATAACTTTATTTTTTAAAGTATATCCATTCTCAGTGTATGGAGAAAGATTTGCAAGGCCTATTGCGTAACCGGCACCAACAGTTATTGATCCGAATTGAACTCCGGCACCTACAGAAACGCCAAAATCGAATCTTTTCATATCATCTTCTTCTTTATCCGATCCCCATTTTATATCCTCTTCATCTGATTCGGTTTCACCCATAAAGGTGATTTCCGATTTGGATTTACCACTCAAGCCCATTCCAATGTATGGTCCGAATGTTCCATAAAATTTAGTATCTTCGGAACCAAAACTTGCTTTCAGATTTAGTGGAATATCTATGTAATATAAAGATGCTTTCATTTTCGACTCCATGGTTTCACCCATATATTCTTCTGATTCTTCGAACTTAAAGCCTTTGGTCGAAAGAAGCAAGCCTGGTTCAAACGAAAACATGTCCGAAAACGGGATATCAGCAACTATTCCCACATGAAATCCGGGAAGCATTTTATAATCGTCGCTGTATGTATCATCATCATCCTTGCTTGTCATATTTGATAAGTTCAAACCGGCTTTGACGCCAAAAGATTGTGCAAAAGATGATGAAGCCAGGGAAATAAGTAAAAGGATAAACAACAGGTTTTTGATTTTTTTCATAATAAGTTGGTTTGGTTAGTTTTCCTACTCGTATGGCTTTTCGGATCGGCCCCGTTTTTTGAGTGGTTGCCGGACTCCACTGTTCTGTTTTTCATAGTAGGTGGTCAGCCTGCATATGGACCAGTTTATATTAAACCTGATTCTGAAAATTATGTTTTTGGTAGTGAAATTTTATTCCCGAATAGGCATAAATATTTAACTTTAAAGTGAGATGTTATTTGATGAATCTGATCAAACCATTGAGATAATAAACTAAAATTGTTGGGAATAGCTGTTTTATTGAATGAGCATACATGTATGGTTTGATAATTATAATAAGCAGGATTAAAGGTAAGGCATATATTGCCAAAATAATTATGCATTCAAAAGATTTATTTTCCATTTATCAACAGGGGCATGTTGACAATTTTTATGCTGTTTTAAATCAAAAAACCGCAGAAATGATGAAGGATTTCATCTTTTCTGCGGTTAACTTAAAATTTGTCAGGTTGGTAATGATGATCAACGCTGAGCATTAAATAAAGTTAGTCTTCCAATATTGCCTTCACACCGGGAAGCACTTTTCCTTCAATGGATTCGAGCATGGCACCACCACCGGTTGAAACATAGCTAACTTTATCAGCCAGCTTGAATTTGTTAACAGCGGCCACTGAGTCGCCACCGCCAACCAACGAGAATCCGCCTTGTTTGGTTGATTCAGCAATGGCAAGAGCAATTTCTTTGGTTCCTTTCTGGAAATTGCACATTTCGAAAACACCCATAGGACCATTCCAAAGTATGGTTTTTGAACCTACCAGTACTTCGCTGAAATGTTTAATTGTATCAGGACCTATGTCCATACCCAGCCATCCGTCAGGAATTTCGTCCGATTTGCAAATCTTACGTTCGGCATCATCAGCAAAAGCATTGGCAATAACTGCATCGGATGGAATCAGGATTTTAACACCTAACTCTTCAGCGCCTTTCATTATATTTTTTGCAAGGTCGAGGTATTCATTTTCAACCAGTGAGCCGCCGATTTTGCCTCCTTTGGCTTTTATAAAGGTGAACATCATTCCACCGCCGATTATCAGGTTATCAACCTTACTCAGCAGGTTGTTGATGATTTCAATTTTGCTCGAAACTTTTGCGCCACCCAGCACAGCGGTAAACGGGTGCTGCGCTTCGTGCAATACTTTTGTAATGTTACTTACCTCGTTGTTCATCAGGTAGCCGAACATCTTATCGTTTGGGAAATAGGCTGCAACCAATGCAGTTGAAGCATGAGCTCGGTGTGCAGTGCCGTAAGCATCGTTCACATAGCAATCGGCATAACCGGCAAGTTTCTTTGTAAATTCTTTCTGTGCGGCTTTTACGCGGATTTTTGCAGCGGCCTTATCCTCATCAGTAGCAGTCTCGGACAGGCGAGCTTTCCCTTCTTCTTCCTCGTAATAGCGGAGGTTTTCGAGGAGCAGGACTTCTCCGGGTTTCAGGTTTGCCGAAAGATCAACTGCGGATTTCCCCATACAGTCGTCAGCAAATTTCACTGTCGTATTCAATGCCTTCTCAAGGTAAGGAACCAGGTGACGGAGCGAAAGTTTTGGCTCTCCTATTTTCTTTGGCCTGCCCAGGTGCGAGCAAAGAATGGTTGATCCGCCACCTGCAAGAATTTTGCGGATCGTCGGCAAAGCGGCATCAATTCGTGTGGCATCGGTAATTTTCTGTGCATCGTCAAGGGGAACATTAAAATCAACCCTGATTAGGGCACGTTTTCCTGTAAAGTCGTAATTATCAATGTTTTTCATATAATGAGAATTTGAAATTTTCGTTTCGCGAAGGTATGGATTTATTTGGGAATGAGGAAATTTACCGGTTAGTGTGAATATGATGGAATGCACATTTATTTTTTCAGAATTAGCCATTCCCCAAAATTACTTTTATTAATTACAGTTGTTTCTGATGGCAAGTAGGATTCGATGAATGATTTCGGGAATCGTATTTTCTTATCCGGATTATATTTGAATTCGAAAGCTTTTATTTCGCCGTCATACTCTTCAATATAGTCAATTTCGGACTGATCTTTGGTGCGCCAGAAATACTTATTAGGAAAATTGTAATGGTTAGCCAGGTATTTTACCCGCTCAGCCACAACAAAATTTTCCCATAAAGCTCCGGTATCATTACGAAGTGCTAGAGGATTGAACTGATTTATGACCGCGTTACGCAAGCCATTGTCATAGAAATATACTTTTTTGCTTTTCGAAAGCTCGTTTCTTAAATTTCGCGAAAACCCATTCAACCTGAATACCACAAAAGATTTTTCCAGTAATTGAATATATCGCTCCACAGTTTCATTTGTAAGTCCGGTCATTTTTCCGATTTCATGATAAGAAACCAATTGACCGGTTTGAAGAGCCAAAGCCTGAACCAAACGTTCGAGTTTGTCAGGTTTCTGTATCCTTTCCCATGTCAAGATATCTTTATATAAATAATTGTTTGCCAATTGCTTAAGAATTATTACTTCCTTGCCTGGATTTGTTACCACTTCAGGGTAATACCCGAATACCATCCGATGCTCAAGAAGTCTCAATTCAGTTTGCATACCATGATGCAGATGCATCTCTTCAAATGATAACGGAAGCATAGTAAATTCCCATTTACGGCCCGTCATCGGCTCATTTATTTTATTTGCCAATTCAAAGGCTGATGACCCTGAAGCAAATACCTGTACATCCTTCAACTTATCTGTTATCAATTTTAGTGTTATTCCGATATTCTCGATCCGCTGAGCTTCATCAATTACTATTATTTTATTGGTTCCAATCCTGGCTGCAAGCATCGTGGATGTTGCATTTCGGAGATATTCACGATCATCAGGTTCATCTCCATCAAACCACAATGCTGTTTTCAGAAGTTCTTTAAGCAAAGTAGTTTTCCCAACCTGGCGCGGACCGATAATAATTACCGCTTTTCGAAGCTGATTAATATCTGCTATGGTTTCTTCAAGAATTCTTTTTATCATACATTTTTAATTTGAAACCGCAAATATAGGCGATAATTTTAAGTTTTATATTTAAAATGAGGAAAGATTGATTAAAACTTGTATGTCAATTATCAGCTTTTTATGTATTGATTTCAGTTCACCGGGCACTATTTCACATTTCTTAATTTTTAGTGGATACATCTGACCCCGCAAAATCTATTACCTTTGAGCCCAGAAACGAATCAAAAATGAACTACAACGGTAACGTAAAAACCAGGCTTCCAAAGGCCGGAACATCTATATTTGCAGTAATGTCGGGTCTCGCCAACGAGGTGGGTGCTATTAATCTTTCGCAGGGATTTCCCGATTTCCCGGTTTCGAGGGAACTGATTGACCTGGTTAACTATTATATGCACCAGGGATATAACCAATATGCTCCAATGCCCGGTGTAATGGCTTTACGCGAAGCCATTGCTGCCAAAGCTTCCGATACGTTTGGTATTACGTACGATCCGGTTACCGAAATCACTGTTACAGCAGGCGCTACCGAAGCTATTTTTTGTGTGATAACTGCCATGATTCATCCCGGCGATGAAGCTATCATTATTGAACCTGCCTACGACAGCTATGCTCCCTCGGTTGAATTGTGCGGAGGTGTAGTGCGGTATTCATCGCTGCAATTCCCCGGTTACACGGTTAACTGGCCCGAGGTGGAGAGCCTGATCAACAACCGCACGAAAATGATCATGATAAACACGCCTCATAATCCAACCGGAAGCGTACTTTCGGCTGACGATATGAAGCACCTCGACCGTATTACACGCAATACCAATATTGTTGTAATGAGCGATGAGGTATACGAACACCTTATTTTCGACGGCATCAGACACGAAAGCGCCTGTTATTATCCGGAACTGGCTTCGCGCAGTTTTGTGATCGGATCATTTGGCAAAACCTTTCACACCACCGGCTGGAAAACCGGTTTTATCCTGGCGCCGGCAGTCCTGATGGCTGAAGTACGCAAGGTGCACCAGTTTGTTGTTTTTGCTTCAAACACACCTATCCAATACGCTGTAACCGATTACCTGAGAAACAGAGAAAACTACCTTCACCTGCCGGCATTTTACCAGCAGAAACGTGATATGTTCGCAGGATTAGTCAAAAACTCGCGTTTTAAAATAATTCCTTCGTATGGTACTTATTTCCAGTTGCTGGATTACAGCGCGATTTCTGATGAAAAGGAAATGGATTTTGCTGTGCGTATAACTAAGGAATATGGAGTAGCTTCAGTTCCTGTATCACCGTTTTACCATGACAAGCAGGATAATCATGTGCTGCGTTTTTGTTTCGCCAAGACGGAAGAAACATTGATTAAAGCGGCGGAGATTCTTTGTAAAATTTAATTACATTATGATTCCTGATCTTACTATAACACTTATTCAACCCGACTTGGTTTGGGAAGATAAAAAAAGCAATTTAATGAAGTTTGAGGACTTCTTTCATCAGATTGATCGAAAGACAGACCTTATCGTGCTGCCCGAAATGTTCAATACCGGTTTTGTGGTCGATCAGCGGTCGCTGGCCGAAGATATGAATGGGCAAACCCTGGAATGGATGACGAAACAAGCTGCAAAGCTGAAAAGCGTAATTACCGGAAGCCTTGTCATTGTTGAAAACGGTAACTATTTCAATCGCCTGGTCTGGATGCAACCGGATGGAAACTATCAAATATACGATAAACGGCATTTATTTCATCCCGGTAATGAGCACGAGCAGTTTTCGCAGGGAAATAAGAAATTGATTGTTGATCTTTTTGGTTGGAAAATCTGTCCGCTGGTTTGTTACGACCTTCGTTTCCCGATTTGGAGTAAAAACACTTGGAAAGATGGGGTTTATGAATATGATATTCTACTTTACATGGCTAACTGGCCTGCAGCCCGTAGCTATGCTTACCGTCAACTCCTTATTGCCCGCGCCATCGAGAACCAGTGCTATGTAGCAGCCGTTAACCGTGTTGGTATTGATGGCAAAGGAACCAGTCACCAGGGCGATTCTACGATAATTGATTTTAAAGGCAAGCATCTGGTTGAAATTGCGCCTGACGAAGAAGGCCTTGAAAACCTGAACATTAGTTATAAGCAATTGGCTGATTTCCGCACAGGTTTTATGGTAGGGATGGACTGGGATGATTTTGAAATAAGGTATTAGTTTTTTGGGGTTGGGATTTAGGGGTTGGGGGTTAAGAGTTTCAGGTTTGAACGGTTTCAGGTTTGAAAAGTTTGAATGATTACATGATTTGAAAGTGCCTGTTTATGTAGATTTGATGAATAATTTTCAGATTCCCAAATTTTCAAATTCACTTTCTACGTTATCTTTGCACCTCTAAAAGCTTGGCATGGATAAATATTTAATTGTCGGTTTAGGTAATATTGGCGAAGAGTATGCAAATACCCGACACAATATTGGTTTTATTGTGGCTGATGCATTAGCGAGTGATCTTGGTGTAAAATTCACCATTGAGCGCCATGCTTACAAAACAGAAGCCAAACTAAAAAACAAACTCCTTATAATCCTGAAACCAACCACTTACATGAACCTGAGCGGCAAAGCGGTAAAATACTGGCTGGATAAGGAAAAAATCCCTCTCGAAAACCTGCTTGTGATTACCGATGATGTTGATCTGGACTTAGGTGTTCTGCGTATGCGTACCAAAGGAAGTGGTGGAAGCCACAATGGATTGAACCATATTATTGAAACTCTTCTCATTACAGATTGGGCAAGGCTCCGTTTTGGAATTGGTAAGGATTATGCCCGCGGTTTCCAGGTTGATTATGTATTGGGACAATGGTCGAAAAAGGAAGAGAAAATCCTTATTCCACGCATCGAAATGGCGGTTTCTTTTGTTAAAAGTTTTGTGCTTGCAGGAGCTACTCAGACAATGTCGGATTTTAACAATAAGTAAATAAGACATATTTAATCCGGAGTTCAACGGTCATTTTTGCTTTCTGCACTAGCGTTCTCGAATTCTGCTCTTTTAATATTGTCAATATCCCTGAAAGCATATTTCGAATCAACCTCATAATATTAAAGGTAAACTATAAAAACAACCTCATTAATTTAAAGGATAAATATTAAAATAGCCTCATTAATTTAAAGGATGTATTACCTTTGCATCGATAATAATTTTTGACATGGAAAGAAACATCACTAAAAGCTTGTTGGCCTGGAAAGAAAAGATAAACAGAAAGCCTTTAATAGTAAGGGGAGCAAGGCAGACTGGTAAATCATTTTCTATTTCTGCTTTTGGGAAGAATAATTTTGAAGGCGCAACTCATATTCTTAATTTTGAACAACGGCCAGATTTACATCTTGTGTTCGAAAAGAATTATGAAATAACAAGGATTATTTCCGAAATAGAAATTCTGATTAATAAAAAGATTACCCCGGGGAAAGACTTATTGTTTTTCGATGAAATACAGGAATGCCCTAATGCTATTGTTTCGCTTCGCTATTTTTACGAGGAACTACCTGAATTACATATTATTGCAGCCGGTTCTCTACTTGAATTTGCTTTCAAGGATATACCTTTTCCTGTGGGAAGGGTACAACTCCTGAATATGTACCCAATGAGTTTTTACGAATTTCTGAAAGCGACCGGAAATGATATTGCTGCTGATCTTATTTATGGCGAGCCAAAGCCATTGTCAGAATCCGTTCATAACATGTTAAATGACGAAATCCGCAAGTACTTTTTTATAGGAGGGATGCCTGAATGTGTAAAAACTTATTTAGAGACAAAAAGTCTGGCAGAAGTATTTGAAATTCAGTCGGATCTGATAAATACCTTCCGGCAGGATTTTGCCAAATATGCCGGGAAAGCTGATAGATCATGCTTAAATTCAGTTTTATTCAATGTTTCGCAAAAAGTTGGTAGCCAGATCAAATACTCGGAACTAGCCAATGGATTCTCAAATCCGACCATTAAAAAAGCATTTGATTTACTGGAAACTGCAAGATTATTTAAAAAGGTTAAAGTTGCCAATCCTTCCGGAATTCCATTAGGAGCCAGCTCAAATGACAAGAAATTTAAGGCAGTCATGCTTGATGTAGGCCTCATGGCAAACCTTAATGGTGTAAATGTTTCGAAGGAGTACATAAAAAGTGATTTGTTATCTGTTTTCAGGGGTGCTATGGCAGAACAATTTGTTGGGCAGGAAATTCTTGCAGCAACAAATTCGGATCTTTATTATTGGGCCAGAGAAGCCAGCGGTAGTAGTGCTGAAACTGATTACCTTATTGAAAAACAAGCTAAAGTTGTTCCTGTGGAGGTAAAAAGTGGAAAAAGCGGAAGTCTTAAAAGTTTGCACATGTTATTAAAAACATACGGTAATGTTGAAGGCGCTTTTGTATTTTCCGATGCAAATTTCGGGCAAATTCCTGAACAGAGAATTACATTTCTACCCCTATATTTCGTAGCGTCAGCCTTCAGGGTAGAGTAATTGTTTTCAATTTTAGCTTAATAGCTTACTTGTTTCAATTAATCCTGACCAGAAACAAAATATTGTTTATTCTGTTACTATACCTTAATTGTCAAACTTCTCTTATTCATATTTTTGGATTGCATAATAATGCAATTCTCTGACATACAACATACTAAACTCTTTATGACCTTAAATTTAAGCCTTTTAGGAATTGAACCTCTCAATCCCGGAGCCAGTACAGGCAGTGAATTTCTAACTACCCAAGGCGATGAAACTTCTTCGTATTCGCCAATCGATGGTTCACTTATCGCTAAAATAACAAATGCCACTCTTGATGACTATGAATATATAGTAGCCAAAGCACAGGAAGCATATAAGAAATGGCGGATAATACCGGCACCCAAACGCGGACTTGTGGTTCACCAGATTGGTGAAGCTCTGCGGGCAAATAAGGAAAAGCTGGGATATCTTGTTTCCCTCGAAATGGGAAAAATTTACGAGGAAGGTCTAGGTGAGGTTCAGGAAATGATTGATATCTGTGAGTTTGCCGTGGGGCAGTCGCGACTGCTGAACGGGGCAACCATGCATTCCGAACGCCCGTTTCACCGCATGTACGACCAATATCACCCGATTGGAATTGTTGGTATCATTACTTCTTTTAATTTCCCTGTTGCTGTTTGGGGCTGGAATGCGATGCTTGCCGCCATTGCCGGTGATGTGGTTATATGGAAACCCAGTTCAAAAACACCGCTTTGCGCTTTGGCAGTTCACAAAATCATTGCCGAAACACTTCGGGTGAACAATGTACCGGAAGGAGTTTTCAATATGATCGTTGCAAAATCATCAGTTCTTGGTGATAACTTTGCCGCCGACAAACGAATTTCGCTTATATCAGTTACCGGTTCAACTGAAGTAGGCCGGAGAGTAGCCGCTATTGTAGGAAAACGCCTCGGGAAAACTATACTTGAACTTGGTGGTAACAATGCTGTTGTGATTTCAAAATATGCCGATCTGGATATGACCTTACAATCTGTAGTATTCGGTGCTGTAGGTACTTGCGGTCAACGTTGCACTTCAACGCGCCGACTTATCATTCATGAATCCGTGTATGATACAGTCAAAGAGCGGCTGGTTACTGCCTACAAAAGTATCAGCGACCGTATTGGCGATCCACTTGAAAAAGATACACTTGTCGGGCCTTTGGTGGATGGAACAGCAGTTAACAATTTCCTTCATGCTGTTGAAGAAGTTCAGAAAGAAGGCGGGAAACTGGCTTACGGCGGAACAAGCCTGAAAGGAGATAAATATCCAAATGGCAATTACGTTTTGCCTGCGGTGGTTGAAGCTGAAAACCATTACAAAATGGTTCAGGAAGAGACTTTTGCACCAATCGTATACCTGATAAAGTACAAAACCATCGAGGAAGCAATTGCTCTCAATAACAATGTACCGCAAGGATTATCTTCCTGTATTTTTACAGAAAACCTGGTGGAAGCAGAGACATTCCTTTCTGAAACCGGTTCCGATTGTGGTATTGCAAACGTAAACCTGGGTACTTCCGGTGCTGAAATCGGTGGAGCATTCGGTGGTGAAAAAGATACCGGAGGTGGCCGCGAATCCGGTTCCGATGCCTGGAAAGCATATATGCGCCGCCAAACCAATACAATTAATTTCAGCGGGCAAACGGCGCTGGCGCAGGGGATTACGTTTGATTTTTAGTGTCTGAACACCCGCAGGGTGTCTGTACACTAAAAAAGTTATAACCTGAATTTAACATGGAGAAAACCGGAATGAGTTTCTAGTTTTCTCCATATTTTTTATTGCAAATACTGATCTGCCGTTCAGAACTTTTCAAATTTATTAAGAATTATTCATTTAATTTTGACCCCGGTTATTTCCAATTCACATTGAATTGCAAATTCGACTTTTTTACCATTTTTTATTCCTATTTTCCATAACCAATGCCCTCCAACACTCCTTCCATCCGGAAAATCTGGATTATCTCCTGGCCCATTATGATCAGCCTGGTAGCCCAGAATATTGTTAATGTAACTGATACCGCTTTCCTGGGGCATGTGGGGGCTGTTGAACTCGGCGCATCGGCTATTGGAGGGTTGTTTTATGTTACACTTTTTATGGTTGCATATGGCTTTACAACCGGGGTGCAAATATTGATCGCCCGCAGAAACGGGGAAAAGGATTTCCCGGCCATTGGATCTATTTTCGATAACAGTTTTTACTTCCTGGGTATTTCCACACTTATTATTACTTTGTTGATTGTCCTTTTCGGAGAGCAGTTGTTAAAACCTTTTATTGCTTCGGCAAATATTTTTGCTGCAAGTACCATTTACTTGAAATACCGGATTTTTGGCTTATTTTTCGCATCTTCAGCCTTACTCTTCCGTTCGTTTTATACAGGTATTGCGTTTACAAAATACATCAGTATCAGTGCAGGAATAATGGCTGTTATCAACGTAATACTTGATTACGGGCTGATTTTCGGCAAGCTGGGACTTCCTGAAATGGGCATAGCCGGCGCTGGTCTTGCATCCGCAATTTCCGAAGCCTGCGCACTTCTTTTCTTTTTTGCTATCACAGCGCGAAGGGCTCATCTGGAGAAATTCAAACTTTTTGCATTCGTAAAACCCGATTTTAAAATTATTAAAAACACTCTTGATTTATCACTTTACATCATGATTCAGTTTGTATTATCACATGCTGTTTGGTTTGGGTTTTTCCTGCTTATCGAAAAAATGGGTGAAACCTCATTGGCTGTTTCAAATATTATACGAAGTATCTATATGTTGCTTATGATTCCGGCCTGGGCAATGAGTTCTGCCACAAGCAGCATTGTGAGCAATGCCATAGGTGAAGGCTTTTCAAAGCAGGTTATTCCTATTGTTAAAAAAGTTTTGGTTTTCAGTATGGGAATCATGTTGGTGGTAGCTATACTGGCTGCATTTGTTCCGCATTTTATGATTTCGATATATACCAGCGATACAGGCTTACAGGAAGAATCGGTTGCTTCCTATTATATTATCCTGGGAGCTGTATTCCTTTTTTCGGCAACCATTGTTTTATTCAACGGTGTTCTGGGGACCGGAAATACCCGCACCGGCCTTGCTATTGAGGTTTCCACTCTCAGCCTGTATCTTGTTCTGGCCTGGCTTCTGGCCGTTAAACTCCGTCAGCCGATTGAAGTGGTGTGGCTTTGTGAATATATGTATGCCGTTGTTCTGGGCCTGCTTTCGTGGATATATTTGAAGAGGGGAAAATGGGAAGGAAGGGTTATCTGAGAGTGAGAGAGTCGGAGATTGGGAGATCCGGAGAGAGGGAGGCCTTCAGGGATTCGAGATTCCCGATTCCTTCTTCACAAGCTGGAAACTGAAAGCCTGAAACCTTATCAGTCCACTGGTTTTTTAGCAATTTTTACAGCTTTCAAAAGATTATTCCTATCTTTCGAGCGTCAAAAGCAAGTTTCTCATTCTAATAATGCACTATGGATTGGTTCGTAATTGTTAATCCCAATGCCGGAAAACGCAAGGGGGAAAAGGATTGGCTCGAAATTGCTGCACAGCTTACTGCCGCTGGAATTGAATTTGTTAACGTGTTTACCGAGCATCGTAATCATGCAGTTTTATTAGCCAGGAAATATATTGAGAATGGTTACAGGAATATTATTGTTGTTGGTGGCGATGGCACCCTTAATGAGGTAGTTAACGGTATATTTACCCAGGCCCATGTGCCGACCAGCGAAATAACACTTGCCATGATTCCGGTTGGTACCGGTAACGACTGGTGCCGGATGTACAATATTCCCAACGATTACAAACAGGCTATCAAACTCATTATAAAGCGTAAAATATTTGTACAGGATACCGGAACCATAAAATATATTTCCGTCGATGGTAAAGAAATTACACGCTATTTTATCAATATGGCAGGAATGGGATTTGATGCTCTTGTAGCCCAAAAGACAAACAAACAAAAGGATTTGGGTAAAAGCAACCCCCTATCTTATGTTGTTAATATATTTTCAAGTTTATTCAGTTATACCTTTACCAAGGTTACTATCCTCCTCGATAACGAAAAAGTGGTATCGGATATTTTCAGCATGAGCGTCGGTATTGGTCAGTATAATGGAGGCGGAATGAAACAAACCCCGGAAGCTCTGCCTGATGACGGACTATTTGACATGACCCTTATAAAACCCATCGGGAAAATTAAAATTATCAGGAATATCATCAAGCTTTTCGACGGCAGTTTCACACGTTTGCCCGAAGTAAGTACATTTCGCTCATCAAAAATCATCATTCACTCCGAACCTCACATGTATATGGAAGCGGATGGCGAATCACTCGGTCATACACCATTTGTTTTCAATATTCTGCCCCAGAGTTTAAATGTAGTCAGTGGTTTGAAATAATAGGAAGTCTCTGTAAAGGTTTCTTAATTAACAAGCTATTAACTTTAAAAAATACGGAATCTAAATGCAATGCATTACTTTTGCATGCAATTACGCGAATATGAAACTGAAAATAATCCGTTTGTATCTTAAAAATGCCTTACTCGTTGTGCTTGCAGCGATTGTTATAGCTGGTGCAACAGGGTTATCATACCAGGCTCATTATTGTCATGACAAACTATCGGGTATTGCTTTTTACCCCGAGCTTGGTTTACAGCAATCAGCTTCCTGTGGTTGTGCTAACGATCTCACTGATAAAAATTCGTCACCGGCCAACAGTAAACCTGTACTGACAAAAAACAGCTGCTGTTCAAATGTTTCTTATTTCAGTAAACTCTCACTTGAATCGCCGGTTAAAGATCTGTCTTTCCTGGTCTTATTGCAGCCGGCAGTAATTTCGATACTTAGCAATGTTTTTTCATCATGCACTCCTGAAAAGGAAGATTCTGAATTACCCGGCTCAGGTGCATTTCCCTCTCCACTTGCGGGCCGCAAGCTCGTGCTGTTTCTCTCGCAACAGCGAATTCCACTGATCAGTTACAACTGTTAAGGGTCAATTCCCCCTTATTTACCAGCTTTTTTACTTCTCATGGCTATATGGCTTTGCAGATGCAAAAGAAGTTGATTCAATTCATTAAACAGTTTGTAAACTTCTGATCAAATAAATCATATGAAATTCAAAATAGTTTTTCAACTCATTTTCAGCCTGCTATTTGCAATGTGGGTAGGAAGAGCCAATGCCCAGGCTATCAGCGGCGAAATAAGTGCTATGGATGAGCATGGCCATATGGAGGGCCTGCCGGGTGTAAACATTCACTGGGCAGGAACCACAACAGGAACAAGTTCTGATGCTTACGGCAAGTTCCGATTGTCGCGCAAGGGCATAGTAGCGCAGAAAATTGTTGTGAGTTCTCTGGGTTATCACACTGATACAATCGATGTACAAGGGATCAATCACATAGATATTACCATGCGCGAAAGCACCAATGAACTTAAGGAGGTGGAGATAAGCGGAGATATAGGCGGCACATTTATTTCGCATGTGGATCCCCGGAAAGTGCAGGTAATTACCAGTAAGGAATTGAAACGTGCTGCCTGCTGCAACCTCTCCGAAAGTTTCGAAACCAGTTCGTCAGTTGATGTAATGTATGCCGATGCCATCTCAGGAGCGAAACAGATTCAGATGCTCGGATTATCAGGTGTTTACAGCCAGATTATTTCCGAAAATGTTCCGCTTATGCGTGGTTTGGGTGCTACATTCGGTCTTGGGTATATTCCCGGTCCGTGGATGGAAGCCATAAGCGTATCGAAAGGTGCATCTTCCGTTATGAATGGTTATGAATCAACGACCGGAATGATAAATGTTGAATATAAAAAGCCGGCCGAAAGCGAAAAACTCTTCCTTAATATGTTTGCAAACCAGCACGGCAGGCTCGAAGCCAATTTCAATACAGGTACCAAAATCAACGATCGGTTAAGCACAATGGTGCTTGGGCATGCCAGTACGTTTCAGTCGCCATTTGATAAAAACGGCGACGAATTTATGGATATCCCCAAAGTTACCACCTACAATTTTATAAATCGGTGGGATTATGATATTCCAGGTAAATATGACTCCCGTTTCCTGGTGAAATATATGGACGAAACCCGCACTGGTGGTTATATGGATTTCAATCCCGACCAGTATAACCCGGATATTGTCAAAATCAGCGATCTTACCGAAACCTATGGGTTTAACCTGAAAACAAAGCGCCTTGAAAGTTTCTGGAAAAACGGTTTTATACTTAATGATTACCGAAGCATTGCTGTTATTGTTTCAGGAATATACCATTCGCAGGAAGGCTTTTTTGGTGAAAACAAATACGAGGGAACACAAAAAAGCGTTTACGGAAACCTGATATACCAGGATGCCCTTGGCGGAAACGAAAACCACCGGATTACGACAGGTTTAAGTTTTATTTACGATAATTATGACGAAGATTATTTCCGCCGCGACTTTAAATACTTATACCAGGAGATCGGAATGGTTGACGTTACTGCACCTTCCGATACCTTGTTCATGGTTGTAAGTTTCTCTGATACAACTTATATAATGGACCGTAAAGAAATTGTACCCGGTGCATACCTCGAATACAACTGGACTCCCATCGAAAAACTGACATTGATCGGAGGCATCCGTGCCGATCATCACAACAAATATGGTTTATTCTTTACACCAAGGTTTCATTTAAGGTATAAAGTTTTACCAACTACTTCAATCAGGGCTTCAGCAGGGAAAGGCTATCGTACGGCAAATCTTTTTGCAGAAAATTTCTCCATTATGGCCAGCCAGCGGCTGATTCATATTGAAGAGAATCTGAAACAGGAAGAAGCATGGAATTTTGGATTGAATGTAACACACGATTTTAAACTTTTCGGCCGCGAAGCACAAATAGATATTGAAGCCTACCGTACTAACTTTATCAGCCAGGTAATTACTGACCTCGACAGCATTCCTTCGGATGTATATTTTTACAATCTCGATGGCCAATCGTATGCCAACAGCTATATGGCGCAGATTACATTTGAACCGTTAAAAAGGCTTTCCGTTTTAGCAGCTTTCAGGGTAAGTGATGTAAAAACCACCATCAACGATGAGCTTCGACAGAAACCAATGGTGAATGCATATAAAGGAATTGTCTCGCTGAATTATGCCACCAAATTCGACAAATGGAAATTCGACTTCACTACTCAATTTAACGGCAAAGTGAGGATTCCTGATACACAGAAAATGCCTGTATCCCTGCAACGAGGCGAATATTCCCCGGCATATGTACAATTGTTAGCCCAGGTTACGCGTAAATTTAAGGTGTTCGAAGTTTACCTCGGAGGTGAAAATCTAACCAATTTTACTCAGAAAGATCCTGTTACCGAGGCATTTGCTCCGTATCATACTCATTTTGATACTTCTATGGTCTGGGGACCTTTGGTTGGAGCAACTGTGTATGCAGGTTTCAGGTATGTTATTAATTAGCGAATCCTCCTGCAACAACGTTAAAGGTCTGTTTGGCTTTAGAAAAAGACAAACAAATTCATATAAAGAATGTTGTATGTTTCCCCGGGAAGCTTTAACGTTGAAATAAAAATTTCCTTTCTCTAAATGTTAAATTAAAAGACGAGCAAATGAAAATCAAACTAATTATCCTGATCATATTTCTTGCATCCTTTGGAGCATTCAGTCAAACTGCCACAAATTTCATATGTGATGATTGTACTGGAGTGAGCCATAATCTTTTTAATGAACTTGATGCAGGTAAGGTAGTAATACTTTGCTGGGTTATGCCCTGTGCATCATGCATTGGTCCCACTAAAACTACTTATAATGTGGTCCAAAGTTTCAACCTATCATACCCTGACAGGGTTAAAATGTACATTTGTGATGATTATGCAAATACGAATTGTTCATCATTAAACAGTTGGTGTACTCAAAATGGGCTTACCAATGCCACTAAGTTCTCCAATTCCGCCATTAAAATGAGCGATTACGGCTCAAATGGTATGCCCAAAATTGTAGTAGTTGGCAATTACACCCATCAGGTATATTACAATACAAACAATACAGTTAATGTAGATCTTCTCACGAATGCTATTACTACTGCCCTTGAGGACTTTTCCGTCAGCATTAGCGATCCTGTGCAGGTAAATGACATTAAAATTTACCCAAATCCAGCGAACAATGAGGTTTCATTAAATTTCACTTCTGAGAAATCAGAACCGTGCGAACTTGTTATTTATAATAATTCAGGCATCCAGGTTTTGCAACCAGCTTCTTTTCACCTGAAACAGGGCGAAAATACGATTAGTGTGAGCAGTATAGGTTTGAAAAACGGCATTTATTTTGCGTGTTTAAAAGCAGATTCAGGAATGAAGAGAGCCAGATTTGTTGTATCACATTGATGCCGGCAGACAAATTAAGTAAACATTTAAAATTTTCATGCCATGAAATTATCATTACTGGTCGGAATATTTGCGATATTCTATACAAATCAGCTGGTTGCCCAATGTTGTTCAGGCGGCTCCGGAAGTCCTATAGCCGGAGGAACTTCCCAGGGTGTGCTTCTTCCGAATCAGATTGAATTGAATACCAACCTGCAGTTTATTCAGAGTGAAAACTTTTATACGGGAAGTTCACGGGAGTATGAGGATAAGTATTTTGACCAATACCGAAGCCTCTACCAATATTTCAGGGTTGCATATGGGCTTACGCCTGATTTAACGATGTCAGTCGAAGGAGGGAATTATTTTTATAAAGAAGAAGTAGGACTCGATGCGGATCCGGAAAGGACTTTTAACTCAAAAGGGTTCGGTGACCTGATCCTTTTTCCTCGATACCGGGTTCTGAATTATTGTACAGGCAATGTTACAAACGAAATTACCGTAGGTTTGGGATTCAAAATACCAATTGGAAGTTACAATGATTCAACCATGAGAACAGAGCCCTTTTCGGGAGAAAACTATTATGTTACAAACCCTCAATCTGTTCAAATGTCGTCAGGTGCCCAGGATTTTATTTTTTATACTTTTTTATATCGCGGGTACCCAATGAAAAAATTCAGGGTTTTTGCAAACATGATTTATGTTAAGAAAGGCTGGAATCCCCTGGGTGAAAAACTTGGTGATTTTGCCAGTATAGGCGTCTTCGCAGGAAAAACTTTCTTTAAAAGCCTGGGTACTACTATTCAGCTTCGTTATGAAATGGTCGATAAAATGCAACTGAATGAAAATATTCTGCTGTATGCTTATCCAAGCTATGACCCTGAGGCTACAGGATATAAAAAAGTATTTGTAAGCCCACAGGTTAGCTACTCAATAGACAACTTCAGCTTTTACGGAGTGGCCGATATACCTGTATATCAATATTTAACTAAAACCCAGGTTGGTACACAATACCAGTTCACTTTAGGTCTTTCTTATAAACTGATGGCTTTTAAAAACAAGAAAGCAGAAACCGGCGATTATTATTGTCCCATGCATCCCGTAGTGAGATCGGTTGTAAAAACCCAATGCCATACATGCGGCATGGACCTGATAAAAGATTAGAATTCAAAATACCGGAGTTGCAAAATGGGTAAAAAAGCTTTAATCCATACCAGGCATTTCAACAATTTTACTTCTAAAAGAAGGAGATTTATTTCTTTATTACAATCTTATCCTTCAATTCACCGCTACCACACTGGATCTGAATCAGGTATGTTCCCTGGGCAACCGATTCCAGGTTTATCCTTATGGAATTTACTCCGAGTACCTGTATGTTCTCGAGCAGATAAACAAGTTTATTATCCATTGAACTGATGCTTACATTCGCTGATTCAGCTACGGTTGAAGAAAGCACCAGTGTAAAATCACCGTTCGTCGGGTTGGGGTAAAACCTTACATCCATATCTCCTGCCTTCTTTTCGGTACAATCTGTCACAATCTTTATCGCAAGGGAATCGGAAGTGGTACAACCGTTTATACCTGTAACATAAACGGAGTATTTTTTTATTTCACCGAAATTGCCTGAAACAACAGGATTGATAACCGGGGTGGATGCTTCAACAGGAGTCCAACTATAAACCGACACGCTATCAGCTTTTGCTTCCAGAATAACCTGCTTACCCTGGCAGCTTTCCACCGGACCAAGCATCTCAATAACAGGAGGTTGCATCACGTTAACCTGGGCTTTCAGCATCGAACGGAAAGTACATCCGGCAGCATTGGTAATAGAATCAATACTGTATAAAGTGGTAATAACCGGTGCAACAGGAATATACAACTGCGGTTTCACCAGGTTGATACTACTCCCATCTGAAACATATACTCTCCATGGCCCCTGCCCGTTCAACTGGAGTTTGAGAAAAGTTGTATCGCCTTTGCAGATAGTAGTATCACCACTTAACTCTGCTGTAAATCCTGGATAAATATTCAGAATTAATGTATCAAGCAATTGACTGCATACAGCTTCTGTTTCAATATGTGCGATTAGTCTTACTTTTTTGTTAAGAATATCAGTAGCTCCGGGTGTATAAGTTGTTAGTAAAGTATCGGCATTATCGAAACTACCGTCACCTGAAGTTGACCAGTGTGCTGAAATATAATTTGTTGCATTTGCTGATGTGACGAAAACTTCACCTGTACAGGTAAATGAATCGGGTCCGGCATCAAGAGTGGGTTTAGGTGCAAAAGTCAATACCAATGTATCACTAACAATTTCGCCATACGAAAAGCCTGTAAGAGTAATGATAAGTTGTACTGTTCCGGCTTCAAGATCAGCCGGGCTGGGATAATATCTCGGGTTAATTATGCCTGGATCGTTAAAAAATCCTGTGCCTGTTGTGCTCCACTTCAATGTGATGTAATTGGTGGCGGTAGCATCTGGCTGAAAAGTGTTGCCTCCGCAAATACGGGCATCGGCACCGGCATCAGCTGTGGTACGCTGCTGAACCGGAAACTCAATAAAATCGATCCAGGCAGCATCAAAGCCTACACTCAGGCCAAGGTCCTTAACATAATCCCACTTTACGGTGTGAATGCCCGCAGGCACCGGAAATGAAACCCGGGCCCAATCTTTCTCTCCCGACCACTGCCCGACTTTCATCTTATCGATATAAAAATTCAGAAAATCATAACTGAGCTCTGACGATACTTTTCGGTAAAATGATATACTGTCGTCGGCTGCAAGGTTCAAGGTAATGTATAAAGAAGAAGTATCAAGACTGTTGATATATCCTGACCTCGAACTATAGGTGCCTTCATACACCTTGAAATTGTTGATATTCCAGGATTTGGCGCCACCGGTTTTCCAGGCCATTTTCGAAAGGTCGCCGGATTCCCAGTCTTCGGTAAGCACTCCTATCTTTTTCAGAAACAATCTTTTAGTAAGTTGTCCCGAATAACTCAGGCTATCAGTAAATCCGGCTGCTGTGCCTGCGGCAACCGATTCATCGATATTAACCTGCCAGAAAACAGTATCGCTTTGGCCCGGTGATAATTGTGTAGAAATAACCTCTGGATTGATGATGTGGCAGAATGCTTGTGTAGTGGAAAGCCGGCTTTTGGCAGAATCAATATGATAATCCCCGGTATTGGTAAGTACGCTGCCCAGAATTACTGATTCACCGGGATCGGGCTGGTTATTGCCATTTCCCCCGTTATCAATCACGAATAACGGACCTATACTCAAATGCGGTGCATGTGAACGTATAACCATACTGCTGAGGAAAGTGCTGTCCGACTGATCTGTTGAACTCAGCGTGAAAACAAGTTCGTAATCATCAGGTATTGAATCGGACAATCTGATCAGAAATGACTGAGGAATGCTTTTCAACTCCCCGGTTCCAAAATCACCAAAATACTGACTGTTATTCAAAATCTGTGCATAAGATGATTCGCAGCTGAGTGTTACATTTACCGAACTATCGGGCTGATCACCTATATTCCTCATGGTGAGCGAAAGTGCAAATGTTTCGCCTGCTTCAGCTTTGGCATTAGCGTTTCCTGATAATGTATCATTTACCAGGTGTGTATAATAGTCAATATAAGGTTGCCCCGGCGGTGGTCCGATCCTGAATGGCGACACATATCCCATTGCTTCGCCAGTGCGGTTATCCGTCCAGCAGGGATATACCATACCACCCTTTGACGCATTGCCTAAGTAATCGCCAAAATAGTTATCAGACATTCCGGTGAGGGGTTGTGGTGTAAATGCTACATCGCTCACCCTGAAATCCTGCCACGACAATCCTCCGTTTTTTGAAACTGCAACCCAGGTCTCGCACATATCGTCAGGCACATTCCTGTCGTCGTAAAATACTATGGCAAGGTTACCGTTCTCAGGATCGCAGGTAATCCAGGGGAAATAGTGCTGTTTCCCCAGACCTGTAGCATCCTGATTTATCCTTATCGGTGCACTCCAGGTATCACCCTTGTCTTTCGATTTCATCAAGTAAATATCAATTCCCGTTCCCTCATTGATCCCTGGCTCACCACAATTCGCCCAAACCACATATATACTGCCTCTGTCGGGGCCGTTGCTGATATCAATCGTCATAGAGGGAAAAGAATTCACTCTCATGAGTTTATTTACTCCCTGAAGGCGGATTCCTTTGATATTATCTATTATCCGTGAAGCCGGCTGCCAGGTATGCCCTCCAGTGTAAGAACGGGCGAATCCAAGTGCTTTCTCGTTTGCCGGCCAGTTATCATAAATGGCCCAAACTGCATAAACCTCACCTTCGGGGCCGGTATGTATATTTATACCCTGGTTATGGCTTCCGGCTGCTACATTAGCGCTGATAGTAACCGGATTTTGCCAGGCAAGTCCTCCATCCATAGAGCGTGAAACCTGCAAGTGCCCCGAACCCGCACTACCTCCGCCAATCACTGTCCATCCATCGTACAAATATCCGGTATAAGGACTGGTGAGGCTGTTATCAATCCATAAATGGTTTTTATCGAGGATACTGCCTATTCCGCCCGGAGCCGGTGCCACAGCCCTTTTCTTCCAGGTTTGGCCGAAATCGTCGGAATAAGAAACGCCCTGGCCGCCTCCCGAAAAAATATACCCTACAAACATTCTTCCTGAACGGCTGATAGCCGTGGTTGGATCGCCGAAATTATAACCTCCTGCTCCCTGTATAGTTCCTTCCCATGTTGCAGCACCATCATCACTCTGCAATGCGTCGGCCCCGAATTGCGTTCCTACATAAGGAGCCGGGTGCGAATTGTTTGAGTTAAGCAGGATCAGGCCATTTTCGGGATGAACAAAAATGGAGTTCTCCGACTGCAACGAATTGGTTTCTGTTACCCGTATATCAGGAGAATCATACGTGGCTATGCCCGGAGCCGAAAGCTTCGAACTTCGATTAATTGCGGGAGGTGCCCGTTTCACAGCCTGTACGGGAACAAGTCCCAACTCAGCCATGCGGCGCCAATAGCCCATATTATCAATTCTTGTATCGGGAATGTATTTTGGCGGAACATCACTGGCAGGCATATACCCCTGCGCCTTTATGTCAGGGTGGATAACTGATATAGAAAGGAGTACAAAAAAACAGAAAAGAACCGGGAAGTTTCTCCATTTACTGATTTGTTGCTGAACTATCCCAATTGTATTCATGCCGGATGTGGGTATTTATTTTGGATATAAAATCAAATTTGAGTGAATCATTGCATAAGTATTTGAAGAAGCATCGATCTTAATTCAAAAAAACATGACCGGACTCCTGATTCAATTCATTTAATTAACAATAAAAGGCCTCGAAATGTTAATGTTTTCCGATATAATTTCGCAGGTATAATATCCTGGTTTTAAACCGGAAACATCGAAACTATGTTTTGCGCTGCCATTCCCATCGGTATATATTTCTTTCGATGTCAATACTGTTTTGCCCTCGCTGTTGTAAATGCGGAATATCAGCCTGGTATCCGGCCCGATTGATGCATCTATATTTATTTTTTCCGAAGCAGGATTAGGCGATATTTCCAGCGCTGCATGGTCTGGAGTGAGTTCATTCTTACCCGTGTAATCAACAAAAGCCGGGAATACTATGAAATCAACATATGCGCAATCTTCTCCCGAGGATGTATATTGATCCTTTGAATATACCCACTTAAAGGTGTGCACTCCTGCGGTAACCGGGTAGCTGTAACGTTGCCATGGTATTGTCCCCGACCATTCGTTCATAGGTTGAATGTCGATGTAAAATTTCAGTTTATCAAAAATCTCTTCGCACGAAACTTTGGAATAAAAAGAGATGCTGTCATCGGCAAGCACATTAAGCCTGATATCCATAGTGGATGACTGGCTGTGAGCAATCGGAGCCGATCTGCTGCAATACAATCCTTCGAGCGGTGAAGTGTTTGTGATTTTCCAGAAATTCTGCCCGAAAACAGGCCATGGAAATTCTTCAAAATCAGCGGATTCAAAGTCTTCGACTATCAGGCGGATTGCTGGAAAATAAGTAGCATTTGCAAAGTAACCACCCGAAGAAAGCACATAGTCCAGTTCAACAATCGTTGCCACAGGTGCATCGCTGCTCACCTGCACTTCGAACCCGGCATTCGCTGATGTTCCTGCTTCAAGAGCTCCTATTTGAAATACCGGTGACGTAATACTGATCCAGGGATTGGTTGTTGCAATGGTCCCTGTTGTGTTGCTGCAGGCACTGCTTCCGTTGTTAAATGAAGGAATAATAAATGTGGCAGTTTCGCCGGGATCGAGCCTGCCATTGCCGTTGCCGCCGGAAACATCGTCAATTATAAGGCTTCCTGCAGCAAGTGCAGGCGCTAAACAACTGAGTGAAAACTCTGATATCCAATCACTTCCGGCACTTGCTTTTAATACAAAATTTATTATATGCCCGTCGGGAATAGTATTTGAGATAGCGAATGTAAAGGCATTAACGATAGTAACAGTATCGCCGGCAGCTACCAATGCATAAAGTTCGGTACTGTCAGTGATTGCTACATAAGGATCGGTGCTTGTGAGCGTTACCAAAACATTTATGGCATCGCTGCCGCCAATATTTCTCATGCCGTTTGTTAACAGGATTGTTTCACCATAATCAGGCTGGTTGTTCAGGTTTCCTGACGGGTCATTTACCGTACTTTGTGCGTACACCACATATGGTCCTGCGACTGCTAAAAAAGCAAAATTGTAGATGGTTGGAACGCAGTTGTAGCCGGAAACAATGAGTTCGGCATCGCCCGGATCCTGAACCAAGACATCAAAGGTGATAACGGCCTGGCCGGCTGCATCGGTAGTAGATTTCCCGATGACAACCCCGCTTTTCATGGCTACACAATTTAACCCGTTAACCGGTAGTCCACCGGATGTAACGGCAACGCTCATCGAGCTTGTTCCGATAAGAATACTGCTTGGGTAAGACGTATTTATTGTTAAAGGATTATCAGTAAAAACTGCCAAAGCCGGATCGCCCAACACATTACAATCGTAGAAACACCAACGTAATGCACCAGGTTCCCATTGTCCCGGAGCCGTTACCCACGAAGCGGTAGCAATTTTCGATTCCATATGAGCCCAGCCTATGCGGTTGAGGCTATCTGTGTACAATGCATCCATGTATTCGCGGTGCAGGTGAGCCGAGGGACCTTCGGTTTGCCCTTCGTTGAACCAGCCAAAACGGGAATTCCCGATAAAAGCAGCTGCAAAATTATCGATGGTGACCATTTTTTCGGCAATACAATCGTTGTAATCAAATGCACCGCATAAGCAGCCATGCGTGTAAACAATAGTAAAATTATGGTTTATCCCATTCAGTCCGGAAAAGTTTGAATTGGTAATATCTCCGTTACTCAGTTTCATTACATAAGTTTCGTTGGCATGACCAACATGGTTCAGCATGGGGCGTCCCTGGTTCAGGTGATTCATCAGATCCTGACCGGTCCAGTAAGTAGTTTCGTCATACATATGGTCGAAGCTGAAATCTGTCGGAATGCCGGTGGTTGTGTACCCGTTATCCGACCGTTCACCTTTAAGCAACTCCAGGTAATCGCTGCCCCAGGTGTCAGGATTCGACCAGAGGTTTTCACCTGCCATAAGTATGTTTCTGAACTCGCCTAAAATGGGCGTAAACTGGTATTTATAACTTTTATTCAGCATTTTGTTAAGCTCACTGGCATTGCTGAAAGGCATGCGTGCCACTGCCACTTCCGGCAAAAGGTCGTCTTCGCCGGGTTCAGCCCAAAATTCATCGCCATCGGAATTCCAGTTGCCATCGAGTGCTGAGTAATAAAGATCGGCAGGTATATTCTGATCCGTATATCCTGATCCGGAAACAACATAACAGTAAAATCCCCGGTGAGGAATAAGTTCATCATCACCGCCCAGCAATACATATTGTATTCCGTGTGTCTGGTATTCCTGGATAATGAAATTACGGATCTTTTCGGGTGTATCCATCCCTGTCATGGTTGTGGTTATGCTGTCGCGGGTAACCACAAGTGATGTGATTCCTTCTTTCATGTAATTCTCCTTTAAATTGTTGAAGGAATTTGCAAAAGCAGATGGAGTGATGATCAACAGGTCATAATTGGTGGTAGTGGACTGTTTCCGGCTTTTATAATCCTGCTCCATTGATTTATTATCTGCCAGTTTTACAGCAGCAGGGTTATGGAGGTTAAGATTTTTCAAAGCCATTGATGCCTTTTCTGAAGGAGCTGTGTGAACAACAACGCGGGCAGCAGAGTAATAGGACAGTTTTCCGGTAACGGGATTGTAACGAACAGGTGTAAAGGTTGTCAACGCAAATGAGCGGCCATTCAGGAAAGCGGTTATCAACTGCCCCTTCGGATCAGCTGGCAGCGAAACATTCCGGCTATAAACAGCATTGTCTTTTATAAAAGTTCCGGAGCTGCCGGCTGACACAGGGCGAACTTCCTGTTGAGGATATAGGTTAAATATTCCGGGTAGCACTACTTCATCGGAAAAAATGATTTCGATGCCTGTGGCTGATTCGCCAGGTGGAAGCATAAGATTAACCTGGCGGTATGGCAATGCAGGCTGACCCGGCAATGCAGTAAGCATGGTATTGTTGAGATCAAACATCTGGTATTCATCAGCATGGCGAACAGAAGGTTTCTCAAAATGGTATACCTGCTCAACTTTACCAGCCAGGCCGGATAACGTAAGTGAAAGCAGAAGGCTTATCAGTGTAATGGTTTTCATAGGTGATTACTCTTTTGGTGGCAGTGTCTTTTCGGATGTCAAATTTCAGCAAAAAAGTGATATACTCCGAAGAAAGTTTTGTGAAGAGGTTGTAAGAACGGAAATAAAAAAGGCCACCGGTAAACAGGCAGCCTTTTTTAAAAATATAAAGATAGATTTATCTTGTAACCAGTACACGCATAGTCTGCGAATTGCCTTCGCTGAGTACCCGCACAAAATACATACCCGATGGCAGATCAGCTACTTTGAGGGTAATTTCATTGGATGTTGAAACCGGATTTTCAACTACACGGACTGTTTTACCAATAGTGTTCAGCATTTCAATCCTGTTAATCTTCGAGATTTCGTTCGATTTAATGTAAATCCTATCGCTTGCAGGATTAGGATAAATAAGTATTGAACTGATTTTCGGCTCCTTCAGGTTAACCGTACTGAGTTCGGTAGTAAAAGTTGAGGATTGAGCAAATGTATTTACACCAAGGTTATTCTCGAGCGAATCAACTTTTAAGTAATACTGCTGGCTGTATTTCAGGTTCTGGTCTGGAGTAACAGTAATAACAGTTTTAGCAGCATTAATGGTTGCAGTAAAACTTGCGTTTGTACCCAAAGCATTATTCTCTTTCAGTGTAAGAACTGATGCCAGGTTGCTGCTGGTAATTGCACTGCCGTCTTTCATACGAACCGGCTGGTGGTAAGTGATAACCATCGGAGTATTTACAGCTACATTGGATGAGCCGTCAGCGGGTGTCATCGAAATAATCATGGAACCGGTTTCGGGCATATAATCCGAATTCAGTATTTCCTTGTTTGATGCCTGTAGAAATACCACAACCATCAGGTCGCCCATTTCTTCAACATTCGTACCAGTCATATCCACTGTATATTTGAGGTTGTAAGGCTGGTTTGCGGTAAGCGAAACCAATGTACCACTGGCATCGGGAACCATCTTCATCATTACATTATGGAACTCGGTTTCGCCGTTGGTGGCAACATTCTGGGTGGTTTTACGTTCAATTACAGCAATTTGGACAGTTACCCCGCTATAGTTGGCATAAGGAAGTATATTACAGTCGATAATTACATTGTTTCCCTGTATTTCGTGCTGCGACTGAACCTCGAGGTAACACATAGTAGCTTTGGAAGTATTAAAAGCATTATTAACAGCCGTGGAGTTGGTCCCGCAAACTTTGCCGTCAACATACAGATCAGGAACTGCATTTACACCATAATAGTTACGACGAACGCCACCTTCGGCAGTATAATATGGGTCACCTGAACCAGGCCAGTTCATCTGGTATTTAATAAGTGTAATCTCATCTCCGTGTGCAGCTATGAAAGGGTTAAAAGTTGAGTTATTGAAACTGGCACAGGGGCCACATGTTGAACTGGTAAATTCCTCAAACATAGGCCTGCGGTATACGAGGTGGTCAGGAACTGAAATGCTCTTGACCATAAAATCATTGGCAGGATTATCATCCGGAGTAGTGCTTCCGTTCAGTTCCGTAACCCAGACTTTCAGGTCGTAAACACCAGGGACTGCAATTATTGAGTCGGTACAGGTATATGCATATTCGCTTCCGGTAGCAATATTAAGCCCGGTATAAGCGGTGGTATGTATATCACCTTCGTCCAGCGACCAGTTTACTTTTATTGAATTGATAGCTGTTTCGCCTACGTTTACGATCTTGCCTGCAACTGCCTGGTTGCCAACAAACATAATTGGAACGCCGATACTAGCCATTCCTGCATCATTGGTCAAAGGGTCGAGCAATGTAATATCATCAAAGAACCAGTCTTTGAAATTCTGGCTGCTTCCGGTCACGACCAGGCAAAATTGGAATGCACCTGAGCCCACATCCGAGTTGTTTACCAGAACGGTAACAGTTTCAGCCTGAATATCAGTAGTGGCGGCTTTTGTCCAAACGGTATTCCAGGTTCCGGCTGACCCTGCACGGGTAGCAACACTCAATGTAAAGGCGACGCTGTTGCCATCCACATGATCGAACATATGTTTGAACTGGATAATAACCTGCGACAACCCGCTTGTGTTGGATGCCGGGGAAATGAAACGCATGGTTCCGTTGAATGCCGGAGTACTTTTTGTACGGCCTTCGGAAATTACTCCACCCGCGTTGTTGCTTTGCGAAATGGCCCAGTTACTCTGGTTGCCAAAAACCATCCATCCTGAAGGAGGCCAGACACCTGAGCTGAAATCCTGCTGAAGCAAAACCTGGGCGTTCAGACCTGCAGAAACTATTAGTGCTAATAAGCTGAGTAAGATTTTTTTCATGTGACGAAATTTTGTTTGATTTTTGGGGTTATGTATTAAACAACAGATATTTATGGAAAGCAAAAATACAAAAAAAGCCTGTCAGTACGACAGGCTTTTAAATTTTTTTAAGAAAGATTTAGTGTTGAACCGTAATTTTCTGAGAATAATTGAGTTTTTTGCCTTCAATGTTGAGGAAATACATACCTTCGGCTAACTTGCCAACATTGATAGTATGATTCATCTTTCCGGTTGTGCTTATTTTTTCATTATATACAACTGTACCCAATGCATTCATAAGTTTCACATTAAGTATTTCAGAAGTTCCGGTATTTACAGCCACATTCATATTGCTTGAAGAAGGATTTGGATAAACGCTGACCGGTTGAGCCTGATCTTTTTCGTCAATACCAACACATGAAGTACAGGAAATATCCATATAAACAGTCCAGGGGCCTAGGCCGCAATCGTTGCTTCCCCTGACCCTGAGGCTCGAAATGCCGTTCCAGTTATTAGTCCATAAAATGGTACATGAAGCACCATTGTTGGTGATGGTACCGGCAGCGGCAGGGTATAATTCCCAGATGTAGGAAGTTGCGGAAGCACTGTTTGTGGTATAGTCAGTTGTTTGATTAACGTTATTAGTGCAAACAAGTGTAAGTCCGGTCGGAGTAGTAGTAAGGGCTCCTGGTCGGATTGTTACATAATCAGCTTTTATAACCGAATCAACTTCAAGTCCTGTTTTAGTCACCATAATTACATCATATGTTCCCGGGTTTGGGTACAAAATGGATGGCGTTTCAACAGTGGACGTACTTGGTACTCCACCGGGGAATAACCAGGAAACGGTCGAGGGACGGCCAACGCTGTTGTCAGCAAATGAAATATAGCTGTTCTGGCAGGCATTGGTTGGTGAAGTAGCCTCAAAATCGCTCATTACCGGACGAACCGTATTATGAATTGCTTTGTTTGAATTATCCTGTACAAAGGCGACAAACTCTATATCCTCCATGGGCCACAAAGGATCAATGTTAGCAACTATATTTACATTCTGAACATCGGTGCTTGTAAAATCAAGTGCGGTACCATTCTGATCGGGAATCATAAGCCTGTTCACAAAATTCAGGTGCGATTGTCCCTGCCACGACTGCGATATTTCCGATTGAGTAACAGCAAACTGAAAAACCACCTGGTCATTTGGTAATGCGGCGACTTTGGTAATGGAGAAATCGAAAACAAACTGCTGACCAGTGCGGGTTACTGTATAATCGATAGCTAAAGGTGATGGAACAGCAATACACAGGTTATACTTAGGCAAGTATGAAGAATACATACTGTTATTATGATCGCCCCCAACTACAGCATTTCCTCCATCGAACCTGGCAGTTGGATAACCGCTGATTGCGTAGTAAGTATTTCGCGCATTCGAATAAGTATTCGCATAGGTATCACCGTTGTGGTTTTCGATTATTGCAACACGGTGACCGTTGGCAACAAGGTCGTCAGCACCCATGGCAGCACCGGGGCAATAAGTACACCATGTACCGGTTCCGATTTCGACGGCAACCATGTTGCGTTGCACTTGTGCCTGGGCTAAAAGTGTTACCGTTACAAGTGAAGCAACTAAAAGAGTAAATTTTTTCATAAGCAGGTTTGTTTGATTTGGAATTGGTTAAAGGTTAATTAGAGTTTTGGCAAAGGATTGATTTGGAATCAGTATCGAATTGCATGAAGATCAATTAATTGATGCTAAACTCCACAAAAGTAATATATATATTATAGGATGTTACAAAATCTTTAAAAAAAATTTAAGGATTAAGTGAAACAAGGAAATATGTTTAATTAACATATATGTATTGGATTTAGTATTGCATAATTTTTAGAGAATGTTTGAACATGACAGCACTCATTTGCAGTTAAAATGCTCAATGAACAAATACATCAGAACTATGCAAGTTAAGTGATTATCTAGAATGAAGGAACCCGAAAATTATTACTTCCCTATACCGGTACCAGGAGGAAAGAGAACTTTAAAACGGGGCGCATTGTCAGGTTTGTCATACGCAATAAAAGAAAGTCCGTTCCCGCTGAAATTATGCCCTATATTATCCAGGTATTGACCCCTTTTAAGATAGCTTTCAATGGCGTATGTGCTTTTTCCATCAACCTTAGGCATACTATGCAGTAAAAATCTGAATTCATCGCCGGAGGGAACTTCATCATCTTCATTTGAGCCAAGATACCATTGTTCTTCCCCGAAAGGTGTATATGTCTTGTATACACCCCACCAGTAATCAGTGTTTTGTGCGGAGCGTATAGTATATATTTTATCGGTTCCACCATAACCTACAGGATTAACTTCAAACTGGCAGTCTTTTTCATCAACCAGGTCATTCAGGCTATAGGATTTTTCCACTTTTCCTCTGTAAATAGCTGAACCATTAGAATAAATATACATGTATGTTGATTCATCATAGTCGGTTGCGAGTATCCACTTCTGCGGCCAGGAAATGGCATCGAGGTTATCGTCAGTGTTGGACTCTTTGTCTTTGCTACAGGAGTTAAGCAAGAGCAGTGCAAATGAAAATATAACAGCCCGGACTAAAAATTTCCCGGTTCTTTTTGAGTTAATGGTATTTTTCATCATACATTTTTTAGTAAGGTTAAACAATAAAGAAGAACAAAATCAATCAAAAAAAAGTTTTATAAAACATGTGATTGAGGGAAGTTCTGTACTAAGGCTCAGGCTAAAGACCTTATCTGTAATCCGTAATCAACAACAATCAGAATATGAATGTTTGAAATAACATTTTTTTTTCGTAACTCATCCATAAATAATTTTACTTTTGTTAGTGAAAATGCAATACAAACGGGCTGTACCCTATAAGCACTTGTATTTGTTTAGCTATAAGATAGAATAATAGTCGTCATAGATATGAGCTGAATTTTTATGTTATTGCTTTGCTAACTCACATTCAAAAACCTGATTTATTATTAATAGATAATTAGCCTTATGAAAAATTCATTTTTAATTATATCCTTGCTTACTCTAAATTCCCTTGCTAATGCTCAATCCCAATTTCTGGATCCGTCTTTCAGCGGAAGTGGTTATACTATTGAGGAGTTAACGCCTTACAACGATGAAGCCGGCGAAGTGATTGTGCAGCCCGATGGGAAGATATTGACATCAGGCTTATTCCGATTCTTCAACACAGCAACCGGTAGTGATTCAGTAACAAGTTTCATTACCAGGCACAACAGCGATGGAAGCATTGATCTTAGTTTTAATTCGACAGGAATTGTGTATTCGGATCTCCGGTTCTCAGTTGATTTATCTTCTGCCAATATGGAATTACTTGCTGATGGAAAACTAATAATTGCCGGAACAAAAAGCCTGCCTGGCAATGATCAAATGTGTGTTCAAAAGTTTAATGCCGATGGTAGTAAAGATATATCGTTTGGTGACAACGGTGAAAAACTGATTGTAAATCCGGATGGTAGTTATTCCGGGAGCAACTGTCTGAAAGTTCAGCCTGACGGGAAAATAGTAATTGCCGGGACTTCTTCCGGTTTATTAATTCTGGCCCGACTTGAAACCAACGGTGAGTTTGACCTTTCATTCGGGGCAAATGGAATTGTTTCAAAATATGAAGGATATCCTTATATTTATAATATCAATTTCCTTTCCGACGGCAATATCATTGTTATAGGAGATTCGGATTTGTACCAGATATCAATAATGAAATTTAATCCTGACGGAAGCGCAAACACTGCTTTTGGCACAAATGGAAAAAGGTTACTGAAATATAACTTTCAGTTCGAAAATCATGCTTACGGACTTGCCATACAACAGGATGATAAAATAATTGTTTCTGGCCATTCGAACGGACTATGGCTGCTGTACCGGATAAATCCAACGGATGGCTCACTCGATAATGCGTTTGGCAACAATGGAGCAGTAGTGAATCACTTTTCGGGAGGCCCCTGGGATGTAGCCACTTCTGTGATTGCTATGCCTGATAACAGAATCCTGGCAACAGGAAGGTACCAGAAGGACCTCTTTGACGAAAAATACAATTTTGTGATCATACGGTATCTTCCGGATGGAAATATGGATAGCACCTTTGGCATTAATGGAATGATAGAGTTTGATTTCGGGAACAGGGATGATCAGGGAAAGTCATCTTTCATACAACCAGATGGCAGAATTGTATGTGTAGGTCATACAGGAACTACTGAATATACCGGAAAAGATATGGTTATAATGCGATATTCCGAATTTTCGAGCGTGAATTTACCGGAACCGGAAATAAAATCTTCGTTTGAAGTATTTCCAAACCCTGCCAGCATAAAGGTTAATATTAATGTAACTGCACCCAGAGCCGGAAATTATTCTGTAAGTATACAGTCAATCAATGGAATAACTATCCGGAATTCCCGCAGAGTATTAAATGCCGGAACCAACCAGCTTGAAATACCCTTGTATGATTTGCTTTCTGGTTCTTATATACTTGTTATTGAGGGAAATGACTTTTCTGTTTCACAGAAACTATTCGTTGAATAAGGCATTTACATTTTCGCAACAATTAGTCTTTCGACATTGTTTAATTGCAAGCCGGATTATTCCCCGGTGCTTTTATATAAATCCGGATAATGCATGACTTTTTGTTTTTTATAAAGAATACTTTCAACTTGTTTATCTTTGGAAAAGGTTTTATTCCAGGAAATCTCGGAATCGGAACCGCAATAAAACTGTATTCTGAATCCATTGAAAATGAAGGAATTAAATTGCAATTTTCAAAATGAAGATGTTTAAACATATAAATGCAGGTACGATCAGGGCACACCTGATCATCACTTTAGGTTTGCTAATCAATGCGTTAGGCTGGACGGCCTTCCTGATTCCTGCCCAGATTACCGGTGGCGGGATTACCGGTGTATCAACCCTGATTTTTTATGGTACAGGTTTCCCGCTTGGTATAACTTACCTGATTATAAACGCTATACTAATTGTGTTTGCGATTAGAATTCTCGGGAAGGGGTTTGTAGTAAAAACCATTTTCAGTGTGGTGATGCTTTCGGTGCTGTTTTCGCTTTTGCAGCAATTGATAACTAAACCGATTATTAACGATGTCTTCCTGTCGACAGTCCTGGGAGGAATACTCGGCGGGGCAGGTGTAGGCATTGTTTTTACACAGGGAGGCAGCACCGGCGGAACGGATATAATTGCCATGATCATCAATAAATACCGGAATATCAGTCCGGGCAGGATTATCCTTTACCTCGATGTTTTTATAATAGCTTCGTCTTACTTTATTTTTGGTTCCATCGAAAAGATCGTTTACGGCTATGTAGCCATGGGCATAACTTCTTACACCATCGATTTGTTATTTACAGGGTCGAAGCAATCGGTTCAGATTTTTATTTTTTCGAAAAATTACGATGAAATAGCCAACCGCATCGGGAAGGAAGTACTGCGGGGAGTTACCATTATCGACGGCAAAGGCTGGTACACCGGCGAACAAACCAAAGTCCTGCTTGTAATGGTAAAAAAACCCGAAGCCAGCCAGATTTTCCGCATCATCAAAGAGGTCGACCGCGATGCATTTATGTCGGTTACCAACGTGATGGGAGTGTATGGGAAAGGATTTGAGAGGATCAGGACGTAAACAATCGTAAAAATCCTGTCAATCGAATTAGATAAAACTTCTATATCAAAATTTATTTTTCAGGGGCGTAGGGGTAAAACCGTTTTCAAGTGTCTATTATATTAGAATAATCTACATTCATTAATTTTTATTATGAAAATTCTTTTTCTGCTTATCGCCAGCTTTTGTTGTTTCAGCTTTATTGAGGCACAACCATTTCAAAATCAGGAACATGGATCGCAACCTAAGTATGGGAAATTCCCCGGGAAGAATCTTGATCCGACATATTCGCGGCACATTTTCAATCGGTCAGAAAATGCAACCACTCTGACTAAAATTAAAAGCTCTGATGGCGGAACCTATCTGAAAGATTCTACTTACTGGTTTGGCTGGGATGAGCAAGGAACTGATTGGGAAGTATTATGGAGAGAAGTTTCAGTATACAATGATGATGGAAACGAAATTCAAAATAAAACTGATATGTGGAATCCCAATTCAAGTGTATTTATCCCCCAGGAATCTTTTGTTAAAAGCTATTATCCTGATGGAAATATTGAAGAAAGTATATACAATACCTGGAATTCAACTACAGCGACATATATAGCCTTTCTCAAAAGACATTACGCGTATAATACCAATTCACAAATAACCGAAATTATTGACTGGTCCTGGAATTCAGCTACCAATGAATGGCGATTGATCCAAAGACTGACTATTGCATATAATATAACTGGACAGGAAACAGAATGGGTAGTTTATGGTTGGGATGAAACTTTAAATGCCTGGATATATAGCATAAAAGATTTACACACATACGATAGTGTTTTCCATCTTGTTGATTATTCCTATTTCATCTGGGACCCGATATTGAATTCGTGGAAAAATGAAGAGAAAGATACATATAGCTATAACACTTCAGGAAATTTGGCTGAGCATATAAATTGCGAGCGCGATGAATCGATAGATAGTTTAATTTACTACCGCAAAGAGATATTTGCTTACGATTCAGCTTCAAACAGAACAGAAATTATCTATTTTCTCTGGAAAAATGAAATAAATGAATGGCTGCAGTATAATAGGCACACTTATGCATTTGACACAAATGGTAATATTACTGAACAAATCACCTTTTCATGGGAAGAAACAATAAGTGGCTGGATATTGTATTCAAAACTTGATTATTCTTATACTTTGGATAATCAACCCACCCAGATACTCCAAAGTATTTGGGAAAGTGGAACACAATCCTGGTTTTGGTATATGAAAGACGAATACCAATATGATACAGATGGCCACCTACTTGAAGAAGGGTCATATTATTGGTCAGGGAGTATTTGGTTTGGAATACAAAAACATGAATATTCCTACGATCAATATGGAAATCAGACTTCTATGAATACAAGCGATTGGGATGATAGCAACGGTTCATGGATTTATATCTCTAAACTTGAATATTATTACTCACTTCACCAGATAACCGGAGTTAATCAGAATCCGGAAGCAAGCACCATCCTGGTTTACCCGGTTCCTGCAAAAGATTTTTTGATGATTAAAAACCTTATGCCTGGATCAAAGATTTCGGTATTTGATGGTTCAGGCAGGTTAATCCTGAATTGTGAGGCAAGGTCAGTCCACGAAAATCTCAACATCAGTAAGTTGGCGAAAGGAACTTATATTATAAAAGTCACAAATTCGAACTCGGTAACAAGCAGGGAATTCTTAAAACTATAATCTTTGACCAAAGAAGACAATTCAGTCAATGTCTACGGTTGAGTCATAAACCTAATTGACAATTGTCCTCCCCTTGTGGTCGATGTTTCTGATAAACCTCAGTTATTCGTCCCGGCACAACAGTAATTTATGCCTGGTTCGCAGATTTCTTGTACGGATTCGTTGATCATTCTTCCTTACTCTGTTTTCCCCCATCTACAATTCTATCTACTTTCCTGCAATCGGGATCTTGCTCAGCTGCGTAATATTCTGTAAGTCAGAATAACTGTACTGGTAAATTCCATCGGCAGCAATCATAATCAGCACTTCACCGAAAGGTATTACATCAAAAGCATTCAGTTCGGTGTATTGTTTCAGAATATGTGTATCAATCTGCAATGGATCGGTAGCATCATATATTTTCAAACCTGCAGGTCCATCGCAAACAAAAAGTGTATTGTTGTCAATACCCAGTCC
This sequence comes from Lentimicrobiaceae bacterium, assembly GCA_041753535.1. Lineage (GTDB taxonomy): Bacteria > Bacteroidota > Bacteroidia > Bacteroidales > UBA4417 > UBA4417. Next base: position 21,048 of record JBGSUB010000019.1, on the reverse strand, counting down.
ATAAGGTTCGGTCATGGTATAGGTTTTCAGCAAGGTGGGATTCATGATATCGTGAAGATCAATTACTTCCAGCACACTTAGCCAGTTTCCACAACGGTTGCCCTGACGCAATGTAACATAAGCCAGCTTATCCTTTACTACAACTGGGTCGCAACTCTGCATGTGGCTGTATTCCGATTTGAAAACCGGCGCATTAGCATATGAAACATCATAGATTAACATGCCGGTTTGTGTGCCGACAAAAAGATACGTGCTGTCGATAAACACGGTTTCAACCATCCGTTGCATTTCGATTTTTGTGCCGACTATCGGCCTGAATGGCTGGCTGATATCGATAACCTGCATGTTGGTCTGGTTTAAACCATAGAATTGTTCGCCGTTAATGATAAACCTGGCCATGGAGCCACCTATACCAACAGACTGATTGGTTGGAGCACCGCCAAGAGAAGTTGTTTCTCTCATCATGAAGATATCGCTACCCTTGTCAAAGTAATAATAAGGTGACGACCCGTTGATATCCACTTCTTCAGTAACTTCTTTAACCTGCCACCCCACAATTACTCCTTTATCCTGGCTGATCTCGGAAATCGGGTATGCTTCTTCGGTTTCAGGAATAGTGTATGGGAAAATATCCTTAATACGTGCAATCTCGATAGGAGAACTGATATTCGAAATATCGAGTACTACAAGGTCCACATAATTATCGGCATACAGGTAATTACCCCTGATGGCCAGGTCGACATTGCCTGGAATATCGATAAAGGTAATATTTACCGGTGAAGCAGGATTTGTGTTATCAAACACATGGATGCCTTTGTATTTTTCGTTTACAAACAGGTAATTCCCCTGTATGTATATTTTCCCGGCTGATTCAATCGCGGTGGCCGGAGTTGATTTAGCCGGCTGGCGCATTTCATCGTACGACATATACTGCGGAACATTGGCAGTGTACTTGCGGAATTCGACCGAACTGTCCTTGCAGGAGACTATGCTCATCAGCATCAGGATCATTAAAGGGGCGGCGATGAATAATTTCTTGGTTTTCATTGGATCAGGGTATTAGTATTGATTTGTTTTTCGTTGGGATGTGTTGATCGTGTCTTTGTTTTTTCGTTGTGAGGAGGTGGGAACGTCAAGTCTTTACGGCTCCTAGTTGAAGAGGAAGCCAACAGAAAATGTCATCCTGTTGTATTTGTCGTATACTATTGTTTCTGTTTGGTACGACGATGACCAGGGATCGGTAGTAACGGTTTTGGTTTTCTGATACCGGTACCCGATACTGAATATCAGAGCATTGCGATGTGAAAAATCGAACCGCATTCCGCAGCCGGCCCCGGCAAGGACTCCGCCGTAATAATCCGTGTTTTGGTAGTACCAGCTGTTATCGTTATCCGAACTCTTCGACAAAGGAATGGCATAGCCGGTTTGACCATATATGTAAGGCGACCACGATCCTTTCAGGAAACTGTATTTCACATCAGCAATAAACGGAATCTGCTGGCGATCGAACCATTCGTCGCCGATACCTATGCCGGTTGATAAGCGGAAAGGAAAACAGTACGAAGTGATAAAGCTGCATCCTGCCGAATTTTTCGATCCGCCGAAGAAACTAACGCTGGCAGCCATTTCGACCGGTGAAGCTTTGTTTTCCCGATCCCTGGCAGGTATGGGCTGATCCATCAGAACTAATTTTAAAGCGGAGTCGGGGATAAAAAGTACATTTCTTCCTGTAATTTCGATTGTGGTATGCCTGCCCGAAACCGTTTCAATTACTTTGCCCCGCAATATGCTGCCATTATTGAGGTAAACCACATCTTCAGTGGACTGAGCATACAGTTTCCCGAAAAAAAATGTAACAAGTAGAGCAAGAGTAAAAGAAGTTTTCTTCATGGTGCAGTTTTCAACAGAACAAAGGGGATGAAAGGGTTGAAATGGTTGTATTGTGTTTAGCATAAAGCATGTATCCCGGGTTTCAATTTTATATTGGCATTCCAATAAAATATGACATAGGTTTTGTGCAGTTTTAAAAACTATTGTATCGCATGCATTTATTTAACATATTTTCAAAAAATGTCGTATCTTTATAATTCAATGAAGCCTGCAGTTTACCCTGCTTGTATATAGGATTATTTTACCTTTTAATCCGCTTGGCTTCTCTACTTACCGCAGTGCTTCCATCCCGGAGGACGAAGATTTCTTGTATCGGTCAACGAGTAACATCCTAACTTACTTACTAACAAAATGACTTTTGTTGTTAAAGGCAATTTTAGTATTCATTTTACAAAAATTCAAATCATGAAAAAAATGTTACTTTTCTTGTGCAGCCTTTCATTTGCAGCTGCATTGCAGGCACAAATCATCCATGTACCTGCTGATTATCCCACGATCCAGCAAGGGATCAACGCTGCAACTTCAGGTGATACAGTATTGGTGGCCGAAGGTACTTATTATGAGCAAATCAGCTTTCTGGGCAAAAAGCCGCTGATGGTTGCAAGCCAGTTTCTGCTGGATGACGATACCAGTCATATCAGTAAAACCATTATTGATGGTAGCCAGCTGACCAATTTGGATAGTGCTTCGGTGGTATATTTTGTGTCCGGAGAAGATACAACCTCCGTTCTTTGTGGATTCACAATTCAGCATGGAAAGGGGACCTATACGCCTGCTAACCTTGACGACCGGCAGGGAGGCGGTATCTGGATAGCAGAGTCTGGTGCTAAAATCAGCTATAACCGTATCACTCACAATATATTGGATGACACTCAGGCTGTCAATGGTAATAGTGTGGACGGGGCAGGCATTGGCACCTTATACGTAGATAGCGACAATTGGGTAGTAATTGAAAATAATATTATCGACAGCAATGTCTGCATCTCAAAGTATGAATATGCATGGGGAGCAGGTATTGGAATAAGCTGCAATTCCAGGATTGTAAACAATGTGATTTCCAACAATACCAGTAAAGGGATAGCGAACAGTGCTGCGGTGGGCGGGGGAATAGCCTCCGGACAGGAACCTTCATGGCTTACTCCCGTTTTTGTAATCATTGAGAATAATGAAATAGTCAACAACATAACTCAATCACTAAACAATTATGCCAATTCAGCCGGAGTTTTAGTAAGTTGTGAACAAGCAAGGTTTTCAAATAACCTGCTGAAAAATAATCATGTTATTTCGGGACTCACTGATCAGGGAGGTGCAGCTGGGTTGTTTTTATTACAACCAGATCCAGGAAGTGTAGTTAATAGCAATATTTTTAAAGAGAATTTCAGTGATGCGTATTCAGGAGGACTTTGCCTGGAAAATGTAGTGATAGTTGACAATAAAGTCCTGGTTGAAAGTAACTATTTTATTAATAATGAAGCTAATAAGGGAGGCGCTTTCGTAACTTTTTCTGTACCAGTTATATTGCAGAATAATGTTTTTAGCGGCAACCATGCCGACCAGAGTGGAGGCGCTGCTTTTTTAGCGAGAAATTCAGTATTGCCTGTTGGCCATCTGGCTACATTCATCAACAATTCTTTTTCAGGGAATACTGCGACAGCAGTTGGAGGAGCTATCCTTTCGCTACATTCAAAACCCCTTATTATCAATTCTGTGTTCTGGGGTGATAGTTCGGCTATCGGGCGTGAGATCAGTTTAGTCTTTTATACTGACACGGTTGAAATTGCTAATTCAACAATATTTCCCACACACATATCTGGAAATTTCTTCGACGGAGGTGGCAATCTGAATGATGACCCTATGTTTCTCGATCCGGTACTCCTTACACTTTCACCTTCCAGCTATGCCATTAATGCCGGAACAAAGGCTTATGCATGTCACTGTGGTATGCAACATTCATGCCCTGCATTTGATATTTTAGGATTGCCGCGACCCTGGGGTTCAAGTTATGCCGATATGGGAGCCTATGAGTTTACTGATTTTACAGGGACTGGTGAATCCGGATTGCGGATTGTGGATTGCGGAATAAACATTTATCCGAATCCGTTCACCACTCTGACAAACTTCAACTATTTTCTTGAGGCACCAGTGCAGGTTAACTTACGGATATATGACAATTATGGGCGTCTGGTTGCTCAGCCAATAAAAGCCTTTCAGCAAAAAGGAGAACAGAGAGTGGAATGGAATGCTGAAAACCTTACGGCTGGGATTTATTTCTGCCGTCTACAGGCTGGCAACAAAGTAGTAACGAATAAAATTGTAAAAATGCAATAATTAGGAAATTAATAAATGCAAAAGCCTTCCCCGATTTCGAGAGAAGGCTTTTCAGAATATCAGCAAATAATAGTTATTTCCCGCACCACGCACTTACCTCTTCCAGGCGCAACGATGGAATTTCGAGTTTCAGTTTTTTGCGCAATCCGCTCAGCTCGTGAAGCAGTTTATTGGGATTGGCTTCCTTAAGGTCAGCAGGCAGTTTGATTCCGGCTTTGCGCAACACTGGCACCCATTCAGCCGGCACTCCTAATGCTACAAATTCTTCATCAGTAACTCCCTGCACAACAACGGCTTTTTCGGGGCGCATCTGCGGGAAGAAAAGCACATCCTGTATGGATTGCTGGTTGGTCATGATCATGGTAAGGCGATCGATGCCAATTCCCAGTCCGGCTGTTGGCGGCATCCCGTATTCAAGCGAACGGAGGAAATCCTCGTCGAGAACCATCGATTCGTCGTCACCTCGTTTACCTAATTCGAGTTGCTCTTCGAAACGTGCCCGCTGATCAATAGGATCATTCAGTTCGCTGAACGCATTGCAGAGTTCTTTCCCGTTGCAGATGGCTTCGAAGCGCTCAACCAATCCGGGTTTTGTGCGGTGTTTCTTGGCAAGCGGCGACATTTCGACAGGGTAATCGGTAATAAACGTCGGCTGAATCAGGTTTGGTTCAGCTGTTTCACCGAATAACTCATCAATTAGTTTGCCTTTGCCCATACTTTCATCGGTAGGAACATTCAGCTTTTTGCAGGTTTCACGCAGTTCGTCCTCGCTCATTTCCGAAATATCAACACCGGTAAAGTGCTGGACGGCTTCGAACATAGTGAACCGTTTCCACGGGCGTTTGAAATCAATTTCATTCGTACCAACCTGAATTTTTGTGGTCCCATGCAGATCAATGGCTATGCGTTCAACCATTTCCTCGACGGTATCCATCATCCATTCGTAGTCTTTGTAAGCCACGTAAAGTTCCATCTGGGTAAACTCAGGGTTATGGAAACGATCCATGCCTTCGTTGCGGAAATCTTTCGAAAATTCAAATACACCGTCGTATCCGCCTACTATCAGCCTTTTAAGATACAGTTCGTTGGCAATACGCATATACAGTGTCATATCAAGGCTGTTGTGGTGAGTTTTAAACGGGCGGGCGGCTGCTCCTCCATAAAGCGGTTGCAGGATTGGCGTTTCCACTTCGAGGTATCCCTGGTTACTCAGGAAAGTACGCATGGTATTTACCAAACGGGTGCGTTTTATGAACACTTCGCGAACTTCAGGATTCACGATAAGATCGACATACCTCTGGCGGTACCTCACCTCAGGATCGCTGAAAGCATCAAATACCTGGTCGTCTTTCTCTTTCACAATCGGAAGTACCCGCAACGATTTGCTGAGCAATTTCAGCGATTTTACATGAATAGAAATTTCCCCCATTTGGGTAATAAAAACATAACCGCTAACGCCGATAATATCGCCGATATCCATCAGCCGTTTGAATGCTATATTATAAAGGGATTTATCTTCACTCTCGCAGATATCGTCGCGTTTAATGTATAACTGAATGCGACCTGTGCTGTCCTGCAAGTCAACAAAGGAAGCCGCTCCCATAATGCGTCGGGTCATTATACGACCGGCTATGCTAACATTCTGAAAAGCATGTTCATTTTCGGGGCTGTAGTCAGCCAGTATCGCCTGGGCGGTAACATTAATTGGAAAACTTTCGGCTGGGTAAGGATTGATGCCCATTGCGCTGAGTTCGGACAGTGAGTTGCGTCGTATTTGTTCCTGTTCGCTTAATTCAAGATTCATTTTAAAATTTTTTGCAAAGATAGGAAAATGAAATGAGACGGGAATTGGGGGTAAAAAGTCATTAAATTAGCCTGGTATTGTTGAGATAAAGACTTTAGTGGTTATATAGGGTGAAAACCGCAAAGGAAAGCAGGATACAGAATTATGAGATTTATATCTTCACAACTTTGACCTTTGAATTTTGAATTTTGAATTTTAAACCACGGAGGCACTGAGAAACACGGAGAAAAGATTATTTATGTCATTTTAGGCTTAAATGATAGGGAATCTCACTCAACAGACTTTAGTTTTAATTTCTAACACCATTATCATCCGAAATACTCCTTAACTTTGAGGCGCAAAAAAGAATCAGCATGGCAGGAAAGAAGGCATTCAATTTTGGATATTTCATCTCGAAACCGCAAAATGTAATTATTGCCGCTGTTATCCTTTTTCTACCGCTCTTATTCCTTGGCACCCGCACCAGCCACGACTGGGGAGATGATTTTGCTCAATATATTCATCAGGCCGGCAATATTATTCAGGGTATTCCGCAATCGGAAACAGGTTTTATCTTCAGCCAGGAAAACTATATCGGCCCGCAGGCCTACCCGGTAGGATTTCCGCTTCTGCTGGCCCCGGTTTATGCTCTTGCCGGCAACAATATGTTGGCTTTCACAACATTTATCTCACTCATATATATTGCTTTAGGACTGCTGTTGGTGGTTTTTTACCGGCAACATTTTTCCTGGATAACAGCTTTGGTAATGACAATTATTTTCCTCTATAATCCGCAAATGATCATTTTCAAACGCGAGGTTATGTCGGATATCCCATTCACTGCATTGCTTGTGCTGAATTTTATTTTGTATCTGAAATTAAAATCCGGCAACTTTAAGCAAATAATACTACTTGCTGCAGTTACTGGTTTTATGCTGGTTGTGCGGCCTGCCGGAATTGTTTTTGTCGCCGCCATTGCGATGGACCAGCTTTTTAATGTTATCCGACGAAAATCTACGTTAAAAAACAACATTGTTCCTGCTGCCATTTTTATCTTTCTACCGGTTCTGATCTATTTCGCCATAAACTCGGTTATCTTTAAAATACCTTCAGGTGGCAGTGTCCGCGATTACATGCTCTTCTATTATTCCGGCGACTTCATCCGGATCATTCCCGAAAACCTTGCTCATCATATCGAAGTTTTCAGGTACCTGTATGTGCCCCAGGCAGGAATACTAAATGGGTTCTCCCTATTACTGGGTTCGGTTATGGTTGTCATGACATTGCTTGGCTTTGTGAAGAGAATGCTGAAAGGTCCGGAAGTACTTGAATGGTTTTTTATATTCTATGTCCTAATGCTGCTGGTTTTTCCTAACAATGATTCGGCATTCAGGCTTATGGTTCCGCTGGGGTTTATTTTCCTGTTTTATGCAGTGGCTGGATTAAAATCCGTACAGCTTTTATATGGAATTTCTGCCGGTAAAAAAGCAGTTGTAACAGGTGTTGCCATATTATTGTTGTTCATGCCTGGTTTGGTCAGCATTGCCCGTTCAGGGTACAAAACACTCGAAGGACCGCAACAGGAATCATCCATTGAGGCATTTACTTATATCAGTAAAAACATAGCTCCTGAATCGGTTGTAGTTTTCGCCAAGCCAAGGGCACTGGCTCTTTACGGAGGTTGCCGGAGCATGGCTGATCCTTTTACAAAAGATCCTACACTCATACACAGGCAGGTAACGGATGCAAAGGCAAGCTACCTCCTGATTCACAATAAGCTCACCGGCGAACCTATGAAGCGATATTCGCGTGTAATGCAGCCACGCCTTACGAAACTCTGGGAAAATAAAGAGTTTGTGCTTTACCGGATCAATCCAGTTAATCCTTCAGCACATCGCTGAGAACCTGTACCGATTTCATTTCACCAAACGTGGAAATATGAATCCGGAAATATTCGAGCATTCTCAATAATAGTTCGCTTCTTGTTTTAAAGTCGGCTTTAATGTTGAGAATCCCGGCATTAATGGCCGATAATACTTCGGAGAAATTGTCGCTGAGTGGTGATGAAAAATAATACATATGATCGGGCGGATGAGGGCCGAAATTACCTCCGATCATATCGAAATAGGTGTTGCCGGAGTTGAAATTATTATGCGGATCGAATCCCATGAATTGTGTAAGGCTTATGGTAAATCCAAGCGGAAACCCGGCAATGGATTCCTTTGACTGTTCGAGGTTCAGGACTGCACTTTCTATAAAGTGGTAAAGGTTTGGGTCGGTCATTTGTGCCGATACCGTGCGAGTAAGCAGCTCGGCGATATAAATACTTACTGCAGTTTTTCGAATATCAGTCGCTATCCCGTTGAGCTGGTATTCGCAGGATGCATCACGCAATACGCGCAGGCCTTCCCCTTCTTTATGGTTGGCTGTGAGTTGAATAATTGACAGAGGCGAAAAGAGATTCTTCTTAAATCTAGCACCTTTTTTACGAACCCCTTTAGCAATATACGACTGCAACCCCAGCTGCTCGGTATACACCTTTGATATGATGCTGGTTTCGGAATAATCCATGCAATGAAGCACTATGCCTTTGGTTGACAGAATCATTTTCACTGATGCTAAAGATTGCTATGTCGTTGATATAGAAACTATTAAAATTTACAAGATATATACAATAAGTCGAGTAAAAGTTGGAAGATAGGAATCCGAAAACGGCAGGCTACTGAATTGAAGTCCATCTTTTATATATATTTTAGCGCCTCTCCCCTCGCCGTTTCTCCCTTTCGCCCCTCGCCGTTTCTCCCTCACGTATTTACCTTACAAAAAGAACTTTCCCGGCTTTTTTCATACTGCCATCCGCATTGGTAACAAATACAAGATAAACACCGGTATTTACTCTCCGGCCATCGAGGTTATTCCCATTCCATATTACCTGACCGCCCTGGGCCTGGGTTTCCCAAACCAAAGCACCTGATACATCCGAGATTTTTACATTTGATTCTTCAACCAGGTTGCTGATATAAACCGGTCCAAGGTACTCGGGCCGCACCGGGTTAGGATAAATAAGCAACGAATCGAGGGTTAGTGGCGATTCAACCTTGTAATCTTTATAAGATACAATCCCAAGCGAAGTGCCAAAATATACTTCACCGTTACTTGCGATTTTAATTGACTGGATGGAATTGGATAATAAAGGGCTGTTGGCTTCGGTAAAATGCAACAATTCCTCAGTTCCGTCGGCTGACATAAGGAATACACCTGCCTTATCAGTTCCGAGCCATTTTTCGTTGTTGCCGTTTACAGCAATGGCGGTTACTGCCTCGGTTTCGAGCAACGGATGCAGATAGCCTTCTTCCTCAACCATGATCTGCTGTGCATCGTAGTTGCCGCCGTTAAAAACATTACCTGGCGAATAGATTACGGCCACGCCCTGGTCGGTGCCGAGCCACAACTGCCCGTCGCGATCTACTGCCATGCTGGCAATTCCCGAGCCGGGAAGGTCGCCATTCCCCGGGGCACTGGTAAGCTTTTTCTTTTGGTCGTCAGCAGGATTATCAGGCGTATTATTGTCGTTGTAAACAAATATTGCAAGGTCGCGTTGTTGTATCCATTTCTGATTTTCTTTATCGATGACAATTCCGCCCACATCAATAGCCGTACCCTGCGATCCAAGGTTATACGATCTCCATTCGCCGGTAGGTTTACGCATCGATAATACGTCCGGAGCACCGTCGTTAGTAACCCAAAGGTTGTTGTAGCTGTCGAAGGCAACACCTCCTATCCGGAGATAGCCTTCGCCAAAACCATTAAAATACTGCAGTGAACTGTTTGTAACATCATAAATTTCTTTCAGCGCACCGTTATCAAATTCAATCAAACCCCTTCCCCAGCTGCCCATAAAAGCATGATTGCCATCATTTGGATCAACAGCTACACAAAGAATATCCATAAAAAGAGCTAATTCAGGGGTGTTGTTCCTGTCGTAACTGTTCCAGGTATTGTCCTGTAATGCATAAAACTGTGGCGGCCTCGAGAGCCCTGTATATGAAGCTGTGCGTCCGCCGGCAACAGCCCAAAGCTGTTTCCCGCTTATATCCATAGCAGCCACAGTAGGAGAAGCCGGACCGTTAAAGATATAATTTGATCCTACATTATCACTTGCTATACTCCACAATCCCTGCTCAATATCAGCAATCCACAACTGATTATTTTTATCGATAAGAGCATCCCCGGGTTTCATATCGCCCGGGTTATAGGAGCTGTAAACCGATTCGCGTTCACCGGCAATATTAAAAATACCTACACTCCATGCATTACTGATTATTAGTTTTTTATCACATACCCTCATTGAGGTGCGTGTTGAATGATCGTAAGGGATGAAGTCGGCCCAGCCGCTTCCACTCTGTACAAACAGCGTATCAGGATTTGAACCTGATAATTTCTTGTTGGCAAAAACCTTGCCTTCAAATGAAGTTATTAAGTTGAAGGTACTTGTTGGACCCGAAATGGTGATGTCCTGTACCCAGTTTACATAAAAAGCAAGGTTTGAGGTAGCCGGTGCCACATAAATTCCTTTTTCGGTGGCGGCATAAAACTTGTCGTCAGCTTTGTGATATGTGAGAGCCAGAACATTGATCTGCGAACCGGAAGGCCCGATATAATAAGTATCTTTGATTTCTTCTTTCTCAATATCCAGTACAACAATCCCGAATCCACAGGCCAGGTAGGCAAGTTTATCGATGATCAGAATGCTGTTTATCGTTTTATTACCCAGGATCTGTTTGCGTTTGATATCAGGAATATTAATTACGACTCCGCCTTTTACCAGGTCGATATTGGTATTGGCATAAGCCACAACCAAGGTATTTAGCTGGCTGCTGAATGCAATGTTGCTGATACCGATATCCGAAAGTCCGTCGGGAGTAACCTTGTTCAGACGATTAAGGCTGTTATCCGCTTTGTTAAAATAGAATAAGCTGTAAGGTGTTGCTGCATAAATCAGGTCGCCAGCTTCGGCCACGGCTTTGCAGTTGTTATAAGGCAAATGATCGAGCCATTGGTTATAGCTTCCTGTTTGCGCAATAGCCTGGTACAGAGATGTAATAATAAGAAATAATACAAAAAAGGTAATTCCGGCTTTCTTCATGGGTGGTTTCTGTGAAAATGAATGTAGAATAATAACTCTTTTCAGATCATTTTATTATATCCGGTCATTCATTAAGCTGATGATTATTTTGCTTGTAATCGCCACCAGTTGCAGCCTTCTTCATAACATGCCCATAATGTTTCCACGTCCAGGCGTCAGTGTTCCAACATCCATCGTATTTGTACATCATTGATAGTCGCACATTCACATACATCATGAATAAAAGGACTGATATCAGCAGTGTATTAATGAGCAATTTCTTTTTTACGAATATCATTGATAATGCATATGCCAGCGGAAATGCAAGCATTCCATATAAATCTATAAAAGCCCTGTGACCGAAGCCACAATCGAACGAATAGCACCACCAGCTTGAAACAACGTACAAGGTTACTGTAAAAACGAGGATCAGGCTTATTGAATTGGCAACTCTCTTGGTAAGCATCCAAATGATACCAGCAACACTGAAAATCATAACCGGGGAATAGACTAACCAGCCTGAAACAGGTCCGGCAAGTACTTTACCAATTTGCGGATTTTTCCAGTACAGGAAGGATGCTTCCGACATATCCTTATACCCATAAGCATAAATATACCAATGGCCGGTAATCAAATGCCAGTAAACAAATTGGGGGATAAACACTATAAATATAACCGCTATCCCTAACAATGCAAGGTACCATTTCCGAAGCCAGAACTCTATCCGTGCAAGGAATAATTTCCAGCTTGATATTTCATACAATAACAGATACATTGCAATAATACCATTTGATTGCCTTATAAGGGTGATAATTGCAAGGGGTAATGCTAACCAAAGTAAATTTTTAATTGTTGGATTTCGGTAGAAATAGGGAGTTCGGTAAATAAAAAGTGTTACCAGGAAAAACGAATACACATGCGACATCGCTGCCTCGACAAGGGTATAGTAAATCAGGTTTGTAGCATAAAAAAGAAGTAAAACAGTAAACAGTGATAATAGGTTGCCGAATACCGGCCGAAGCATGCGGAAAATTAGCAGTAAAGCAAGGAAACAATACAGCAAAGCCCCAACAATTACAAGGAACCCATTAATTTCGGTATATCCGTCACTTTTTTGCCCGGAAATTCTCAGCCATAACTCGGCAATGAAATAAAAAGGAGCCTGCATGTAAGCTACGCCCCAGGTAAACTTGTTGAGATACAAGCCATTTTCGAGTATCAAGCACCAACGTTGACCGGTAATAAAACTTCCTGTATTAAATTGTGCAGGAAGATATTGGTAATAGCCTAACCCATCCGATACGAATATTTTATTGTATCCTTCCGGATTATAATGCTTGTTAATATTATGAATTCCGCTGATAAAGAAAACAGCACCGAGTATGGCGATCAAACCTATTCCTGCTTTTTTTGTGAGCTGGCCTTCCCTGGCTGCAGCCGCAGCATTCGACAATTTATCCTGCGATGGAAGCCCATATTTCAGAATACAGTATAGTGCCCGAAAACCATCACGCCAACCTATTTTTTTGCCTTCGTCGTAGGTCCGGCCATAATATGAGATTCCTACTTCGTACAAACGCAGCCCGGCTATACGAGAAATTTTCTGGGTAACTTCGGGTTCAAATCCAAAACGGTTTTCCATCAAAGGAATTCCTTTTATAATATCACTTCTGAAAAGTTTATAACATGTTTCCATATCTGTAAGATTCAGATTGGAGAACATATTGCTCATAAAAGTTAGAAACCTATTGCCGAAAGTATGCCAGAAAAATAATATACGGTGAGGTCGACCGCCAATAAATCTCGATCCGTAAACAACGTCGGCGTTGCCTTTAAGCATAGGTTTCAGCAGTAAATTGTATTCTTCCGGATCATATTCAAGGTCGGCATCCTGAATAATAATGTAATCGCCTGTTGATTCTCTTATGCCAGTGTGTAAGGCTGCTCCTTTGCCTTTATTTACTTCGTGCTTAAAATATTTCAATTCAAAACCGGGATGAGTATTCCGGTAGAGGAAAACAGCTTCCTCGGTATCGTCAGTGGAACAATCATTTACTATAATAACTTCTTTGGCAAGGCCGCCTGTAAGTTCAACTTCCCTTATTCTGTCGAGAATCAGATGTATGGTGCGACCTTTATTATATGCCGGCATAATAATTGAAAGCACTGCCATAAATTGAAAATTTCATAAAAGACAATATTACAACATTTCTCAAATATCCTGACAGGTATATTTAGTCACGATTGAAATAGTCAGGCTGGATAAAATTGATTTTGCCCTATTAAATGCAAAATCCGGCTCAAGGCTTTGATTTTCCCGCTTTATGTCTTTGCAACAAGTAGTTTGCAGGCAACGCGATAGTTAAACTAAAAGGTACTACTGTATATTTGTTGGAAATACATATTTTGTCGGAAGTCAGAAACCGCTTGCCTGCTGCAGGCAGGGAAGTCAGAAGTTTTCCGATAACCTCATTTATCCATGAATATTAGGCTTTGCAGGGCAATTTGCTTTCACCAGAAATTTTCACTTAATTGGGTCTAATCTCCAATTAGTATCATCATCTGCCTTTCATCTTCAGACCTTTTAAAAAGCCATTCCTATCATGTTAAAGGCAGAACCAAATAAAATATGGTACCACTGATAAGATAAATCAGGCTCGATTATATATCTTCAAAATTGTCGCAGCATATAAATTACTGATTATTAACTTCCTAACAATCATTAGTTAATAAATGCCAAAACAATGGGATTGGTTTTTTAAAATATTTATTACCTTCACATCCCAAAAGCCACTGAAACCTGCATTAAATAACTGATATACATCCTGTTGATTGTAAATTACCAGCTATTTTTCAGGATTTAACTACTGATTGACCAAAACCTTTGTCACCTAAATGATTCACTATTCAGATTATGCCATAGTTGAAGGCCTCCGGCTTAATAGTGATTTTATTATACGCTATGTATATAAGGAGTTTTTCCCATCCATAAAATATCTGATTAAAAACAATGCAGGGCTCGAAGAAGATGCTGAAGATGTTTTTCAGGAAGCTTTACTGGTAATACTAACCAAAATAAAAGATGATGATTTCCAGCTGAGTTCCTCTTTTATAACCTATCTGTACTCCATCAGCAAAAACCTTTGGTTGCAGAAACTGAAACGCAGACGCATGACTTATAAAAACCAGGATGAACTAACCCGTTGGCTCGATTCGCCTGAAGTTGGCCTGGAGGTTCACCTCGAATACGAAGAGAAATACCAGTCGTTTATACGTCAGTTCGATAACCTGAGCGAAGACTGCCAGAAACTTTTGAAGCTGTTCCTTACCAAGATGTCGGCTAAGGAGATTGCTGATCATATGGGATACAAATCGGAGTTTTATGCCAAAACCAAAAAGTATCTCTGCAAGGAAGCTTTGAAAAAAATGGTTGAAAACGATCCTGAAATCAAGGAAATTATCGGTTAATACACCTGTTCCTGCTTCCATTTTATATATCTGCTGATTGCCATGTTTTCAAAATATTTTTCAGAGATAATACATATCGGCAACCTGCCGCTGGGCGGGCATTCCCCCATCAGGGTGCAATCCATGACCAATACCAATACCAACGATATTGAAGCTTCCATTGCACAATGCATAAGGCTTGTAAATGCCGGTTGCGAAATGGTAAGGTTTACGGCCCAGGGTATAACAGAAGCAAAAAGCCTTAGCCTGATTAAAAAGGGATTGCAGCAGAAAGGAATCAAGGTTCCGCTTATTGCCGATATTCATTTTAACCCGCGTGCTGCTGAAATTGCCGCAGAAATCGTGGAAAAAGTGAGGATTAATCCAGGAAATTATGCCGATAAACGCACTTCCGCAATTATACTTTCCGAAAAAGAGTACGATGAGGAATTATTCAGCATTGCCGAACGCCTGCGCCCGTTATTGCTGATATGCAAACAGAACGGGACAGCCATCCGCATCGGCACTAATCATGGCTCGCTAAGCAGCCGCATTATGAACCGCTACGGCGACACCCCTGAAGGCATGGTTGAAAGCTCGCTTGAATTTGGGAGAATATGCATTCAGGAAGGGTTCCGGGATGTGGTTTTCTCAATGAAGTCGAGCAATGTGCGCATAATGGTTCAATCAACACGATTGCTTGTGCAGAAAATGATGGCCGAAGGAATGAGCTTTCCCGTTCACCTTGGGGTTACCGAAGCCGGCAACGGGGAGGACGGTATAATAAAATCAGCTGTGGGAATAGGGACCCTGCTCGAAGATGGGATCGGCGATACCATCCGGGTTTCGCTCACCGGGGATCCTGAAACCGAAATACCGGTTGCACTTGCCATTACGGAGCGATACAACGCTTCGAGGCTGCAATCCGGAAACAAAGAACCGGGGCCTTATTCCTCCAGGCCTTTTGCCAAACGGGAAACTATTGCCGTTTCAGGCATTGGCGGGAAATATCCTACTGCAGTTATAGCAAAGAAAACCGATACCAATTGCATTGTAGATGAACATTATGCAACAATCGGATCACTACCAGAAACTGACTTTAATAATGTAGCTATTCTTGAAGGAGATGCGGCCGGAATAAAAAAGCAGCTGCTTTCGACAGATGAATCCGGCAAAAAACCGCTGATACTTAAAAATACTTACAGCACTGATAATCTTCTTCGTTTTCAGGTTGACACTTCAATTGATTTCGGGAGTTTACTGATTGATGGAATCGGAAATGCGATTTGGCCGGTGGCTTTCAATATCAGTCCTGAAATTGTTAACAACACAGCTTTCGCCATTTTGCAGGCTACCCGCGCCCGGATAACACGAACCGAGTACATTTCATGCCCTTCGTGTGGTCGGACCCTTTTTGATATTGAAACGACTCTGCAACAGGTGAAGTCAGCCACCCGGCATCTTACAGGCCTGAAAATAGCTGTTATGGGATGCATTGTAAACGGTCCCGGCGAAATGGCGGATGCTGATTACGGGTATGTTGGGGCAGGCCAGGGCATAGTATCACTTTATAAGGGGAAAGAAGTTACATACAGAAATATCCCGCAGGAAGAAGCCATCACAATGCTGATAGAATTGATAAAGATATCAGGGGATTGGAAGGATTTATAAAAGCCCGTTAAAAATTGTCTGTATTTTTTAATCACTATTGTGTGATAGAAAAAAATATCGTCCCTGACGGGACTTTACCTTTTTTATAACTTATTTTCTACCAACATGTTGTCCCTAACGGGACAACCCGCCTATGGCAGACGGTATAAATCAAGTAGTTAGACCTTATTGCAAAATTTTTCTCCGGACTAAAGTGATTTTTAATCTAATAATGTAATAACCGACATAGAAATACAATTTTCAGAAACATGTTGATTAATGCAATAATATGGAATTTTTCTACTCATCCGTTTGAGTATTTTTTATTTCGGTGTTGCATCAAAATACCATTTGTTTTTTGTTCTGCCTGTTTAAATTCAACTGCAGAAGTCAAATGTTAATCCATGCCAAGGTAATACATTATGAAGTCAAACATATCGGCACTTTCCTTAAGTTCCGATTTAAAACTTTTTGCTGCGCCGTAATGCCCTGCATCCTTTTCAACCCTTAATAAAACAGGGTTTAACTGAGTTTTTCGGCTTTGAAGCTCAGATGCAAATTTATATGAATGAAACGGTGGTACACGGTCATCATTTTCGGAGGTCATTATTAAAGTAGCCGGGTAATTAATATCATCTTTTATGTTATGCAAAGGGCTATAGGAAAGCAGGTTGAAAAAACCGGCTGAATCAGTTGTGCTTCCGTATTCATCGGCATGAAGGTGGCCAATAGTGAATTTTTCGAAGCGTATCATGTCCATCGGCGCAACCACAGGCACTGCAACCTTAAATAAATCAGGTCGTTGCGTCATTGCCGCTCCAACAACCAAACCTCCGTTTGATGCACCGGTAATGGCAAGTTTGTTGCAGCTTGTATAGCCGTTACTTATAAGAAATTCAGCCGCTGAAATAAAATCGCCGAATGAGTTCTGCTTGTATTTCCCCTTCCCTCTTTGCGCCCATTCCTCTCCCTTATCCCCGCCACCGCGGATATTGGCAACGGCATAAATTCCGCCTTCTTTTAAAAAATGAACAATCCCTGGATTAAATCCGGGGCTCACGATAGAGCCAAAACCGCCATAAGCAGTCAATAATGCTGGATTTGGGTTTTTCAGATTTATACCCTTCTGATAGATTATAAATAATGGCACCGTTGTTCCGTCGAATGATGGATATTCAAGCTCCTTTGTTTCGAATTGTGTAAAATCAAAATTCACAATAGTTGTGCTCAAAGCCTTCATTTCAAAGGTCTCTATATCAAGTATATATACTAATGGTGGCTGAGTATAACCGCTGTAGGAAAAGGTTAATTGCTTGTCGTTTTTCTCTCCATTCAGGCCCTTTACTGAAAAGCCAAACGGCATCGGGATTACATTTAATTGCCTGCCAGTGTAGTCGAACGATACTATCTGTTGCTTCCGGTTTGTTTGGTAAATATTTATAATCCTGTCTTCGAGCAAGGTAACATCCAGCAACAAGGCGGTGCTGTATTCAGGGACAAGAATTTCCCATGACCTGGGCGCTGATGGGTTAATCCTGACAAGCATTCCGTTGTTGCCTCCCTTGAAGGTAGAAGCAATCAGATACTGACCCTGGTTATCAATAATGTTAATATTATCATTGCTTTTCAGGTTTGTTAATAAAGGCTTTAGCGCAGGCACTGAATCCAGAAAGTCGATAAAATAAAAGCTTTTTACGCCTTTCGCCTCGTAAGTTTCGGTTAAAACAAAATACCTTTCATCGGAAGTAGTCATGGTGGAAAAGAAAATATCGGGATTGCTGGCTCTTTTAAACACCAGTACATCCTGTTCCTGATCTGTTCCTATCGTATGAAAATAAACCTGTTGACCCGTCGTTTTTTCAATTCCCTGTTCGGGAAACCTTGAATAGTAAAAGCCATCTCCTTTCCAGGAAATATTCGAATATTTAACATGTTTCAGATGATCATTCTTATAAATTCCGGTTTTTATGTTGATAACCATAATTTCGCCCCAGTCGCTGCCGTTACGGCTAAACTGGAATGCAAGGAATTTGGAATCCATTGAAACTGAATATCCTTTTATCCCGATGTTGTCTTTCGATGAAATAAAATTTGGATCGACCAGTACGGACGGATTACCCCTGAGGGAATTTGAGCAAAATAAGGCAGGAGCCCCAACATTATTATAGTATGCATAAGTAAAATAGTAATCGCCTTGTTTCTGGGGATTATCGTAATTCACATAAGCATACTTATCGATTGCTGTATATGAATTAATTTTAAATGCAGCCTTTCTTAATTCTTTGGCAGTAAGCGAATTCTGTTGTTCCACCCACTTATTAACCCGGGTATCGTTCTGATTTTCGAGCCATCGGTAATCATCTAAAACCCTTGTATTAAAAAATGTATCAACAATGGTGATTTTTTCGGTGGCCGGATATTCAATTGATTGAGCACTATGGAATAACGGAATGAATAAGATAAGAATCAGGAGAAATCGGGACATGTTTTTAAGTAATAATGGTTAAAAATTTCTCTTAGATTCTGGAAACAGAATATACAGATTGTTTTAAAATTGATGCTGATTGAAATTTAAACAATACTGCTCCATTAAACAAAATGAGGGCTAAGTTGCTGACAAATGTACAAATTCCCAATACGAATACTGCACCCAATTTATATTTGGGAAGGACTTGCAGAGTTTTATTCATCAGTTAGGAAGACTATTGATTTTCTTGTATTGCAACACAGTATCAATGAGTCCTTTGGATGCTTTTATAAGTGTCATTGCGATTTCGCATAGGTAAAATGCCCGATAATTTTAAAATCAAATAAACAATCGGCAAGCACCTGCCCGCCACCAATATTGTGCACAACCTGGTATCTCAAGCCATCGGCTGATTTCATTTCCACCACCAACCCAATATGAGTCACGCCGCCACCTAGATTCCAGCATACAATATCGCCGGGTTTATAATCGGAAGGTTTATTGCTAATTGGTTTAACCTGTCCTTTTCGTTCGAAAAAGACCATAAGATTAGGAACGCGCCTGTGATCGATATTTTTATCGGTATGCGTGAGTCCCCACATTTTGGGATATTCGGCGAAATTGGCTTTCATATCTTCATGCACTTCCTTCTGCAGGTCAATACCGAGTTTCCGGTAGGCACGGATAATTACATCCGTGCAAACACCCTTATCCGCAGGCACATCACCGTTCGGATATCCGATTGTAAAGTATGAGGGATCATAGGTAACCTTTTGTTTGGTTAGTTCGAGAGCAGCTGCCGAAAGTTGCTTATTAAAATCTGTTTGGGCTACTGCAAAAAACGGCAGATAGCAAAACAACAAAAGAATCAGTTTTAATTTCATAGCATTTATGAGTCAAACAAATTGCATACCAAAACGGATAGGGCCTTTACCAAATGAAGAAAAGAAACCGGCTACCTGAGCTCAAGCTTTTCAATCTTGTTGCCAATCACAAAATCTTTCATTTCCTGTTCAAGTTGAGGGAATTCCTCTCTTAATACTTTTTTGGTAAATACTCCATCTTTAAGCAAATGTATTTCGTCGCAGGTGTCGTTAAGTGTTGAAAAAATATGTGATGAAATCACGATTATCTTACCTAAGGTTTTAAGTTTATGAATAATTCCGGTGATAATGATATTGCTGTGAATGTCAACTCCGTTAAACGGCTCGTCCAAAATAAATACCTTATTTTCCTGCATTAAAACAGCCGTCAGAGCCAGTTTCTTTTTCATCCCCGTTGAGTAGGTTATTGCATATTGATTCAGGGGCAGCTCAAAAATATTCCTGCTGTCGAAGTCGGTAGATTTGCTGTTCCTGGCAATGCTCAATAATTGAAGATATTCGCGACCGGTTATTTTAGAAAAAAAATAGGGATCCGTTTGCAGAAATCCCAGGTGGTTTTTCAGCATTTCAAAATCACTTTTTATTACTCCATTGTATTTCTCCATTCCGGCAATGCAGCGGAAAAGGGTTGTTTTACCCGAACCATTTTCGCCCACAATTCCATACACATTGCCGCTCCGGAGCGTGAGGCTGATATCTTTCAGAACTTCGTTTGCACCGAAAGCTTTGGACAGGTTTTCTATTTGTATCATTCTAAAATTTCGTTTAACTTTTTGGCTGACTGAATGTAAAAGTAAGGGATAACACCAATCAACAAAGGCGGAAATGAAATGCTGAAAGCAATTACCAAAACCTGCGGCAAATTCATTTTGTTTGGGAAAGTTGAGTATTTTGCCAGAATTACCGCTACCAGGTAAAGATATCCCAAACTTTGAAAACCAAGAATTACACCTATATTTTCAGGAAAGAAAACACACAAACCCACAACAACAGGCAAACAAAGCAAAGTGGAATACAGAAGCGCAATCTTAATTTTATGCAACAGGAATCCTCGTGATCCGGATGAAAATATCCAGACATAGAATTCGTTTTCCGGGTTTGTATAAAATGTCATACAAATCACCAACACGGATAATAGGGCAAATATTCCCAGGTTAAAATTTCCTGCCGTTACAGCCATAATTGTAAGGAAGTATGCCAGAATAAAAACATAGAAGGAATTCCTGAACCCGACGATAAATTCGAATGGGTTTTTCGAAAACGGGGAAGGAATAGTGAAGTTTATAGTATTTCTGATACGTAAAAACACCAGAAGTATAGCTAAGCTTAAAAGTAACTGGAGTTTCCTCAAAAATTTAGTCAGGGAATAAAGATAGCTGAAAAGTATTGTAATCTGGCCCAATTCGGGATTTAAACGAATCAGGGCCTGTTCTTGAATGTTTAAGAAGTTCAAATATTCCATCAGCCATCGCAT
>JBGSUB010000018.1:0-76602 GCA_041753535.1 Lentimicrobiaceae bacterium | reverse complement strand
AAAAGAGCATCCTGCCCTGTTTGCACATTGGCGATATGGCTACATAGAGTGATTGGAATAACAAGAGCCGTATGAGTCGAGAGATTCACGTACGGTTCTGTGAGAGGCTTGGGCTGAAATGCCCTTGCCTACTTGACCGATCTCACGAACACCTTTAAAAATATTTAAGACGTGAGTAATCACCCAATGAAATAATTGTTTTGTTGAATCATGGCGAACCTTTAGCTCACGAACACCTTTGAAAATATGCAAGATGTGAGTAATTCCATCTTACCAAAATTAAAAATCAAAAAATAATAAGATGAAAATTGGATTTATCGGACTTGGCAAAATGGGCTTTAACATGGTCCACCGTTTACTGATCAATAACCACGAAGTTGTGGTTTGGGATCGGTCAGCAGAAAGCATCAATGAAATTGTAAAACTGGGAGCCGAAGGGGCAAACTCTTTGGGAGATCTGGTTTCAAAACTTCCCGCTAAAAAAGTGATTTGGCTGATGGTCCCATCCGGCAAGCCGGTTGATGAAAACCTTGATTTTTTGCTTGAGTTGTTAGGCAAAAATGACATAATTATTGATGGGGGCAATTCCTATTGGAGAGATACTCAACAACGCGCTGAAAAGGCCGCTCAAAATGGCATTAATTTTATTGACTGTGGCACCAGCGGAGGCGTTTGGGGTTTGCAGAACGGATACAGTCTGATGTATGGAGGCAACAAAGACGCTGCTGATTATCTCGAACCCATTATCAAATCGCTGGCACCAGAAAACGGTTATGTTTACTGTGGCGTTTCAGGAACCGGCCACATGGTAAAAATGGTGCACAATGGCATCGAATATGGCATGATGCAATCCTATGCCGAAGGCTTCGAAATTCTTGCAAAAGCGCCGTATGATATTGATCTGACCAAAGTTGCTGATGCCTGGCAATATGGTAGTGTAGTTCGCTCCTGGCTGCTTGAACTGGCCGTAAATGCATTAAAGGAAGATCCTAAACTGGAACAACTCAAAGACTATGTGTCAGATAGTGGCGAAGGACGATGGACCGTTCAAACCGCAATGGATTTTGATGTTCCGGCACATGTTATCACAGCTTCGCTCTTTACACGTTTTCAATCACGTCAGGAAGAATCGTTTGCTATGAAAATGCTGGCAGCTCTCAGAAACCAGTTTGGTGGCCATGCAGTTAAAACCAAAGAATAATTGATACCATGAACAAAAACGACAGCCATATTTACGTCATTTTTGGCGCATCGGGCGACCTGACAAAACGAAAATTAGTTCCTGCATTGTACTCTCTGTTTGTACAGGATTTGCTTCCTGAGAAGTTTGTATTACTTGGTGTGTCGCGGTCAGAGTTTACAGATGAAGCATTCAGGACATCAATGGAATCAGCCATCAACGAGTTTAAAGAGATTGATGACACTTCTCACATTGAATCATTTGTCCAAAAAATATACTACCATTCCATCAAATTTGATGATGCATCCACTTACCTGCCGTTAAAGCAGCGCCTGGAAAAGCTGAGAAAAGATGAGAAAATTGGCGGAAACACAGTGTTCTATTTGTCAACCCCGCCAAGTTTATATGGCATTATACCGCAACATTTGGCTTCTGTCAGATTAAACTCACAGGATGATGGATGGAAAAGATTAATCATCGAGAAACCTTTCGGTTACGACCTTGAATCGGCCCTGATACTTAAAGACCAGCTTTTAAAAGACTGGCAGGAAGAACAATTGTTCCGCATTGACCATTATCTGGGTAAAGAAACGGTTCAGAACCTCCTCGTAACCAGGTTTTCAAACGGAATTTTTGAACCTTTATGGAATCGGAACTATATACATCATGTAGAGATTACTTCTGCCGAAAGCATCGGAGTTGAAAAACGAGGTGGATATTACGAAACTTCCGGGGCCTTGCGCGACATGGTGCAAAACCATTTGCTCCAGGTGGCAGCAATTACAGCTATGGAATCGCCATCTTCGCTTGAACCGGTTGCCATCCGGAATGAAATCCTGAAAGTATTTCAATCGTTCCGTCCTATTAAAAAGGAGGACGTTAAATCCAACACCATTCGCGGTCAATACTTGCCGTCAACCATTAAGAACGAAACCGTTGCAGGATATCGGCAGGAAGAAGGCGTGAACCCGGAATCAATTACTGAAACCTATGCGGCCGTTAAATTTTATATTGACAACTGGCGATGGGGTGGCGTACCTTTTTACATCCGCACCGGTAAACGTTTGCCCACGCGCGTTACCGAAGTAGTAATTCACTTTAAACCAACGCCACATTTTCTGTTTGCAGCCGGGCCTGTTTGCAGTTCATGCAACCAGTTGGTTATCCGCATTCAACCCGATGAAGGTGTGCTGATGAAATTTGGAATGAAAACGCCTGGCTCCGGTTTCGAAGTGCAAACGGTAAATATGGATTTCCATTACTCCGACCTTACCAATCAACGAATTCCATCTGCTTACGAAAGGCTCATTTATGATTCGATGAAAGGGGATTCAACATTGTTTGCCCGCACGGAAGAAGTAATTGAAGCCTGGAAATTTCTTTCGCCGGTAATCAATTGCTGGAAAAATGAAAAGGATGTACCTCTTTATGGTTATCCGGCAGGTACCTGGGGACCCGAAACTGCAGACGATCTGATCGAAGATAAAGCAATGACCTGGCGATACCCTTGTAAAAATCTTTCCGATGATGGAATTTATTGCGAATTATAGACATGGCAACAACAACAAAAATATTTAAGAGCATTGATGAATTGGCGCAGTTTTTTGCAAAACAAATTGCGATTCGCATAGGCAATGGCCCGGAAGGGGATTTTTTTTCAATCGCATTATCCGGCGGATCAACACCACGTGCCATATTTCAATACCTGGCTGCAAATTTCAGGAATAGTATCGCATGGGAAAGGCTGCTTGTTTTTTGGAGCGACGAACGTTGTGTTGCTCCCGATGATCAGGAAAGCAACTACAGAATGACAAAGGAAAATCTTCTGGATCATGTTCCTATTCCTGCAAGTAATATTTTCAGGATAAAAGGAGAAACTGACCCATCAGCAGAAGCTGAGCGCTATGCTGAAACAGTCAGGCAGTTTGTCCCTTCATATAACAACATTCCCCGTTTCGACCTCATAATGCTTGGTCTTGGAGAAGATGGGCACACAGCATCCATTTTTCCAGATAAACTGAATCTTTTTACTAGTGAAGAACTTTTCGTTGTAGCTGAACATCCGCAAACAAAACAACAAAGGGTAACAGCCACCGGAACGCTGATTAACAATTCATCCGTTATTGTATTCCTGGTTACAGGAGAGGCTAAAGCCGGAATGGTAAGCAGCGTACTTGATCATAAAGCCGGAAGTGAAAATCTGCCAGCTACCCTGGTAAGTCCTTTCAAAGGAGAGCTGTTGTGGCTCCTGGATGAAAAAGCAGCCGGACAATTAAAAACAATTAAAAAATAAATCCCAATGATCCAGAATACTGATCAACTTTGCATTAACACCATCAGAACCTTATCCATAGATGCCGTTCAGGCTGCAAACTCGGGGCACCCGGGTACGCCTATGGCATTAGCCCCTGTTACCTTTACTCTTTACGATAAATTCATGAAATTCAATCCTGTGAACCCGGATTGGATCAACCGCGACCGTTTTATCCTGTCAGCCGGACATGCTTCTACACTGCTTTACAGCACCTTACACATAAATGGATTTGATATTTCTGTTGATGATATAAAGGCATTCAGGCAATTACACAGTAAAACTCCGGGGCATCCCGAATATGGGCACACGGCAGGTGTAGAAACCACTACCGGTCCCCTTGGACAAGGATTTGCCACCTCCATCGGATTTGCCATAGCCCAGAAATGGCTGGCTGAACGGTTTAATAAACCCGGTTACAAACTTATTGACTACAAAATCTTCTCCCTTGGTGGAGATGGGTGTATGATGGAAGGAATTTCAGGGGAAGCGGCCTCATTAGCCGGCCACCTTGGACTTGATAATGTTGTTTGGATCTACGATAACAACCATATCACAATCGAAGGAAGCACCAATCTCGCTTTCAGTGAGGATGTGGCCACCAGATTTATATCCTATGGCTGGAATGTGCAAAAAGTTGGCGATGTTAATGACCTTGAAATGCTCAGGTTAACGCTGGATTATGCCGGAAAAGAAAAAGGCAGGCCAACACTCATCATCGTTGATAGCCATATAGCCTATGGAGCTCCGACGAAACAGGATACACATGGCGCACACGGATCACCTTTGGGTGAAGAAGAAATTAGCGCTACCAAAGCTTTCTACGGTTGGCCTGATAAAAAGTTTTTCGTTCCCGATGAAGTAAATCATTATAAGCAGGATATTATAGCCCGTGGCAAAACTCAAAATGAAGAATGGAATAAACTTTTTGCCAGCTATAAAAATGATTACCCTGATCTGGCCGAAGAGCTTGAAATGATTCAAAAAAGTGAGTTACCGGCAGATTGGAATGCTTCAATTCCGGTATTTGAAGCAGGAACAAACATATCGGGTCGAGCCGCCAGTGGTAAAGTTCTTAACGCCATAGCATCCAGGATTCCATTCATGATTGGTGGTTCTGCTGACCTCTCGCCTTCAACGCTCACCGATCTGAAAAATGAAAGCAGTTTTCAGAAAGGCAATTTTAGTGGACGGAATCTCCACTTTGGAATCAGGGAACATGCCATGGGCGCCATTGCCAATGGAATTGCTTTAAGTGGATTAAAAACCTACGCATCTACTTTTTTAGTGTTTTCCGATTATGCTCGTGGTGCCATCCGGCTTTCAGCCCTGATGAAACTGCCAGTGACCTATATCTTTACTCACGATAGTATTGGCGTTGGCGAAGACGGGCCTACACATCAACCGATTGAACAGGTTGGTTCGTTAAGGGCGATACCTGATCTGGAAGTAATTCGTCCGGGTGATGCAAATGAAGTTGCCGTGTTGTGGAAATATATTTTAGAATCGAAAAATATACCTACTGCCTTGATATTGAGCCGACAAGATTCACCTGTTTTCGATAGGACAAAATACGCACCTGCCGAAGGTGCATTAAAAGGCGGTTATATTATAGCCGACAGCACGGGTACTCCTGAAGTGATTTTGATTGCCACCGGCTCCGAACTCCAGCTTGCGATTGCAGCTTATGAGGAATTGCAAAAGGATGGTATAAAAGCCAGGGTGGTGAGTATGCCAAACTGGAATTTATACGAAAAGCAAAGCCCGGAATATTGGGAATCTGTCTTACCCACAAACGTAAGAGCCAGGGTAGCTATCGAAGCCGGTTCCACCTTTGGCTGGAGAAGATTTGTTGGTTTGCCTGGAGATGGCGAAGTGTTGGGAATGAGAACGTTCGGCGCATCAGGAAAACTCAACAGCTTATTGGAGGAATTCGGACTTACTGTCGATAACGTAGTTAATACGGCTAAATCACTCATTTATAAATCACAAAATTAACAGTCATGAAAATAGGAATCGCATCCGATCATGGAGGCTTTGAGATTAAGAATCAGCTTATCCAGCGGTTATCAAAACTTCATTATACCATCATTGATTTTGGGAATTATTTAAACAACCCAAATGATGATTACCCGGATTATGTTTTGCCATTGGCCCATGCTGTTTCCGCAGGAGCAATTGAAAGAGGAATCGCTATTTGCGGAAGCGGCGTAGGCGCATCAATCGCAGCCAATAAAGTGGATGGCGCCAGGGCCGCATTGGTTCATGATCATTTTGCTGCTCACCAGGGTGTGGAAGACGACGATATGAATATCTTGTGTCTGGGAGGGCGTATTATCGGCATTGAAAAGGCTGCCGAACTATCCCAGACTTTTCTCAATGCCCGGTTTTCAAATGCAGAACGACATAACCGCCGTCTTGCTAAAATAGAACATTCAGCAAACGATTATTTTGGATAATCCGTTATCTGTCATGAATTTACGTTTTTAAAATAAATAATCAAATTTACACAAATGAATCAAAACACAAAAATACTTTATGAGGCAGGTGTAAGTATCTGGCTCGATAATATCACCCGCAAAATGCTTGACAATGGAACTTTACAAAATTACATCGCCCAGCTTTCAATAACCGGTCTTACTTCTAATCCTTCCATTTTTGAAGCTGCCATAACTAAAACAGACGACTACGATGCTGCCATATCGAAAATAAGCAAACCCGGAATCACGGATGAGGATATTTTTTTCAGCCTTGCTATCGAGGACATTCAACGGGCTGCAGATTTATTTCTGCCCGTATTTGAAAAGACCAATGGCCTCGACGGGTTTGTTTCCATTGAAGTTTCACCACTCCTGGCTTACGATACGGAAAACACCATAAAAGCTGCCAAAGATATTCACCAAAAGGTTAACAGGCCTAACGCTTTTATTAAAATACCCGGCACTCCCGAAGGCTTGCCTGCCATTGAGCAAGCTGTTGCTGAAGGCATTCCCGTTAATGTTACCCTGTTATTCTCAGCCGGACAATACGAAGCCGCTGCCCTGGCATGGTTAAAAGGTGTCGAAAAAAGAATCAGTCTTGGACTGAATCCTGACATAAGATCGGTAGCCTCGGTTTTTGTGAGCCGATGGGATAAAGCAGTAGCCGATAAAGCACCGGCTGACCTAAGGAACAGATTAGGAATTGCCGTCATGCAAAAAACTTACCTTTCCTACCATCAGTTTTTGAATTCGGAAAGAGTACAACGTGTCATGAACTTCGGCGCTTTTCCTCAGAGGCTGTTATGGGCCAGCACTGGTACCAAAGACCCGGAGGCTTCAGATACTTTATATATTACGAATCTTGTTGCCCCGTTTACGGTAAATACAATTCCTGAAAATACCCTTCTGGCCTTTGCTGACCATGGTGCAACCGGCGAATCCATGTCTGAAAATACCAATTCTGCTGATCTGATAATTAAACAATTTGAGACTATCACAGTGAATTATCTCCAACTTGCTACACAGCTTCAACGCGAAGGTGCCGAGACATTTAACAAATCATGGGTAAATCTGATTAAAAGTATTGAAACTAAAAGAAACCAATTATAATTAATTCAAAATGAGCATTACATTAACAAACAGGGCTTGCTGGAAAGCACTCGGAAACCACTTTGAAACAATAAAAAACGTACATATTAAATCATTGTTCGAAAAGGACAAAATGCGCTTGCAGCGCTTTACAGTGAATGAAGCTGGTATCTATCTCGACTTTTCAAAACACAGATTAACGGAAAAAACATTTGAATTACTCCTGGATCTTGCAAAAGGAAAAGGCCTTGAAGCCAAACGCGATGCCATGTTTAGCGGCGATAAAATAAATATCACCGAAAACCGGGCAGTGCTTCACACCGCTTTGAGAGCTCCCAAAGGAGCAACAATTTTGGTAAATGGCCACAACGTTGTGCCTGACGTTCATGCAGTTCTAGATAAAATGGCTTATTTTTCAAATAAAATCAGAAATGGTTCATGGAAAGGGCATACCGGGAAACCGATAAAAAACCTTGTTAACATCGGAATTGGCGGGTCCGACTTAGGGCCGGTAATGGCCTACGAAGCGCTGAAATATTTCAGCAACCGTTCCCTCACGTTCCGCTATATTTCAAATGTGGATGGAAGTGATTTTGCAGAGGCAGTCAATGATTTGAATGCCGATGAAACGCTTTTTATCATCTCATCAAAAACTTTCACTACTCTTGAAACTATGACTAATGCGCAAACTGCCAGGGCATGGGCATTAAAGCAATTGGTTGACCCTTCAGCTATAGCACGGCATTTTGTGGCTGTTTCGACCAATGAAAAAGAGGTAGTTAAATTCGGCATCGATCCACAAAATATGTTTGGATTCTGGGACTGGGTTGGAGGCAGATATTCCATGAGCGCTGCGATTGGCCTCTCAACCATGATTGCCATTGGACCGGATCAGTATCATGAGATGCTTAAAGGATTTCACGAAATGGATGAACACTTTCGCACCGCGCCTTTGAATAAAAACATCCCGGTCATTATGGGAATGTTAGGCATTTGGTACAACAACTTCTTCGGAGCGCAAACTCAGGCTGTTTTCCCGTATGAGAATTATTTAAAACGATTTCCTGCTTATTTACAGCAACTTACCATGGAAAGCCTGGGAAAACACAGTACGCTGAAAGGTGAGAATGCCGATTATCAAACCGGTACTGTTTACTGGGGCGAACCCGGCACAAACGGGCAACATTCTTTCTATCAGTTAATTCACCAGGGAACCAGGCTTATTCCTGTCGATTTCATTGGCTTTAAAAAATCATTGAACAACCTCCCACCTCATCAGGATTATCTGATAGCAAATATGATTGCACAGAGTGAAGCACTTGCCTTTGGTAAAACTGCCGCTGAAGTGAGAAAAGAAGGCATACCGGAACAATTGGTCCCACATAAAGTTTTTGAAGGGAACAGGCCCTCTTCTACTTTCTTTCTTGATCAGCTTAGCCCTGAAAACCTGGGTAAACTGGTGGCTATGTATGAGCATAGTGTTTTTGTACAAGGCGTAATCTGGGATATTAATCCATTTGATCAGATGGGTGTGGAACTCGGAAAAGTATTGGCCCAAAATATCATTCCCGAGCTTCAGGATAAACAAAAACCAATAGCCCACGACATTTCTACCAATGCCTTGATTGAATTTTACCGTCAATAATCCGCCATGATCAAAGCAATTATTTTCGACCTCGATGGAACGCTGATCCAGACTGAAATCCTGAAAGCCAAATCCTATGCGATGGCAATCAATGTATTAACCGAAGGTGAGGTGGCAGTTAAAAGGGTTATGGACGGTTTCGGCAGATACGTGGGACTGTCGCGTCATGAAGTGGTCAGTGGGTTAGTCCGGGAATTTAAAACACTCCTCAGTTTTTATCTTGAAAGTAAAAGTACAGAACAGGTTCAGCAACTGGTATTGTCAGAACGTTTGTCGATTTATCAGGGCATCCTGAACGACAGCCAACTGCTTTCAGCGCATTTCTGTCCGTATAATCTTGGCTTACTTGATTCACTGTTTAACGACAATTATCTGACAGCGCTTGCAACCATGTCGAACCTACCCGAAGTTGAGCGTGTGCTGGATGTTATGAATATCAGGCAACAATTCCATCTGGTTATTACCCGTGAAAACGTAAAAAATGGAAAGCCTGATCCTGAGATTTATAGTAAAACAAAGGATAGCCTTAAAGTTAAAGCCGAAGAATGCCTCGTAATTGAAGATTCAGTGAATGGCATCACAGCGGGACTAAACGCAGGAATGCATGTTTTTGCTGTTACAAACGACATCACCCGGGCTTCCGTGCATGATTCGGGGCTATTGCCTGATGAATTTATAATTGATGATCTGACCGAACTTAAAGCGAGAGTTTATCAGTTTTTGATGGAATCCAAAAATCAATAAAATATGAAGTTTATCACCGACAACGGAATAGAAGTCCCTGCAGTAACTACCGAGCAAATGATTGAGATTGACCGGATTGCCATGGAAGAAACCGGCCCTAACCTTTACCAGATGATGGAAAATGCAGGCCGGAATCTTTGTATGCTTACACTTGAAAGACTTGGCAACGATTGGAAAAAATCTCGCATCCTGGTTATTGCTGGAACAGGTGGTAATGGAGGTGGAGGCATTTGTGCAGCCCGCCACCTGGCAAATCACGGCGCTGATGTTACTATTTGCATCACTGATGTTAGCAGGTTAAAGGAAGTTCCGGCTTATCAGCTTCATATTTTGAAATCCACATCCGCGAAAGTAATAACGGTTAATGAGCTTCAAAATGAGAATCCTGATATCATCCTTGATGCCATTATCGGGTATAGTCTAACCGGTGAACCAACAGGGAACGCATTAAAAATGATTCAGTGGGTTTCCGAAAATTCCGCCTTCATAATTTCGCTCGATGTGCCTTCAGGAATCGACTCCACAACCGGAAAACGAGCCGTTAATCACATAAAACCCAACGCAACCCTTACGCTCGCCCTTCCCAAAACAGGACTCTTACCTGAGGTGAGCGGCGAACTTTTTGTTGCTGATATTGGGATTCCCATGGTTGTTTACAATAAACTCAATTTACAATATATTCCACCTTTTGGTAATTGTTTCTACACAAAGATTAAAAATGTTGATTAAAATTGCACATTAGTTAAACAATCACATAAATCTCATTATCATCATGTTATAGCCAGAACTATTCTTATTCTGGCTTTTTTTATGCCAGATTATGGCCTTTTTTAAACTTTGTTTTGTCAGGAATAGGTTTTTCTCCGACTATCTGTATGTAATTAAAAAATATTTATCCCTCAAACAAAAAAACCATGACCTCAAAAACAAAGAAATTCTTAAAAATCGGTGCCATCCTGTTAATTGCAGGTTTACTTGCAGGTGGCGGTGCCATCTACTACATGTTCAACATGCCACATCGTAACATTCAGAAAGCTGATGCCGATTATACTCTTACAACCACACAAATTGTAAACGAGTATCTCACCGATAAAACAGTCGCGAACGAAAAATACCTTGCAGCCGACGGAGATTCGAAGGTACTCGCAATTACCGGAACAGTTAGTAAGATAAGTGAAGATTTCAACGGGCAGAAAGTAGTGCTGCTAAAAAACGAAGCGGATAAAGCAGGTGTAAGCTGCTCATTTACTGCCGAAACCAACAAAAGTACCGAAACCCTTAAAATAGGCCAGACAGCTACTATCAAAGGAGTTATCCGTTCAGGCGCCTCCTACGATGAGGATCTTGAAATGTATGAAAATGTGATTCTAGAGAAATCTGACATTCAAAATAGCAAATAATAATCCAAATACACCAATAAATCAATAAATTAATCAAAATCTAAAAAATCAACATCATGAAAAAGTTAAGCATCTTAGTAAGCAGTCTTGTCCTTCTGGTTTCAATAACAGCATTCAGTCAAACTTCCGGAAAACTGGTAAGCGAAAAAGCAAACATTAAATTTTTCTCACACACTACGGTCGAAGACATACAGGCAAACAACAACACTTCTGTCGGCACCATTAATAAAGCCAATGGCGAAGTAGTTTTCTCAGTTCCCATGCAGGGTTTCGAGTTCGCAAAAGCATTAATGCAGGAACATTTTAACAGCGATAAGTTCCTCGACACCAAAACATTCCCGAAAGCTAAATTAAAAGGGGCCATTACAAATCTCGCACAGGTTAATTTTGAAAAGGATGGTTCATATCCTGCAACTGTCGAAGGTGAAATGACCATCAAAGGAGTAACGAATCCTTTCAAATCCACTGGTACAATAACGGTGAAAGGGAATAAAGTACAGGTGCAGAGTAAATTTAACATCACACTGGCTGACTATAAAATCACTTTTGTAAAAGGAAAACCAGCCTCCAACATTGCAAAAACAGTCGAAGTTACAGTTCTCGCAGATTATCAACCTGAATAAATTAAATAATATGAAAAGCTTAATAATACTTGCAGCGGGAATCACTCTGGTGATTCTTGTTGCTTCCGGGTTCACAAAATCAACCAAAATTGCAGAATCCGAAGGTGGAATTCAATTTCACAAAGGCACCTGGTCCGAAGCCCTGGCATTAGCTAAAAAAGAAAACAAACTTGTGTTCCTTGATATTTCAGCCTCCTGGTGCGGCCCTTGTAAAAAACTGAAAGCTAATACGTTCACTGATGCCGAAGTTGGAAAATATTACAATTCAACTTTTATCAATGTAGAGCTGGATGGCGAAAAAGGGGAAGGTGTAAACCTTGCGCGAAAATATGGAGTCAGAGGTTATCCAACCTTGCTTTTTATAAATCCGGAAGGCGAAATAGTACAGGGAACAGCCGGTTATCACAACCCGAAACAATTTCTTGAACTTGGCCAAAGCATAACAAAAAACTAAATGAAGAAGAACTCTTATAACTCAGCAGAAACAATCATCAGGGCATTTATCAGCCTTATACTAATCTCATTATCTCTAAATACAATGGCACAAAAAGAATACAGATCGGCAAAAGAAGCTAAAGGCTTGTTAGTTGGCGCCAAAGTAAATGATTTCACTGCATTGGATCTGCACGATAATCTATTCACATTGAGTGAAGCTTTAAAAAATGGTCCTGTGGTAGTTATCTTTTATCGTGGTCAGTGGTGCCCCTATTGCAACAAGCATTTAAGCAACTTGCAGGATAGTTTGCAACTGATTTATGATAAAGGCGCTTCGGTGGTTGCCATTTCACCCGAAAAATCAGAGTATCTGAAAAAAACAGCCGAAAAAACCGGTGCTGAGTTCTCACTTCTATATGATGAAGGGTACAAAATATCCGATCTTTTTGATGTCACTTTCAGGCCCGATAGCATGACAAGGGGAATTTACAATACCATGCTCGGTGCTGACCTTAAACATGCCCAATCGGATGACAGCCAGCAATTACCAATCCCTGCTACCTTTATTATCGGACAGGATAACAAAATAGTCTGGCGACAGTTTGACCCGGATTATAAAAAACGCTCAACCGTTGCAGACATAGTAAAAAACGTACCTTAGCCTTTAAAAAATCATGAGCAGAATTAAAGTAATCCCCTTCGAACAGGCAACCGGCAGATTGAAAGAAATTTATGATGAGTTAATCATCAAACGCGGAAAACTGGCCGATGTACATACCATCCAGAGCCTGCATCCCGAAAGCATAGTAAAACACATCGATTTGTATCTCGAAATCATGTTCTCCAAATCGGAACTTTCACGTGCCGAACGGGAAATGATGGCAGTAGTTGTATCAGCAGCAAACGGCTGTGGATATTGCCAGGTTCACCACGCTGAAGCGCTGCAGAATTATTGGAAAGATGAAAACAAGGTTGCTCTTTTGAGAAAGGATTACACAAAGGTTGAATTAAAAGAAAAGGAACTCCTGCTCTGTGATTTTGCCCGTCAGCTTACTTTAAATCCCTCTTCATTTGAGGAGACTGATAAAACGGCATCGCTTCGGAAATCAGGATTCAGCGATAGTGCTATCCTCGATGCAACCCTGGTTATAGCTTACTTTAATTTCGTCAACAGGATTGTACTTTCCTTAGGCGTTGAATTGGAAACTGATTCAGGAACCGGTTATAAATACTAAAATGAAATAGCCATGAGAAAATATTCTCACTAACCGAGAATGATATTATGGCGTATTCCATCTGACCTTTAAAAACACCTGCGAAGCAAGCATTAATACCGCTGAAAATAAGCAATGAATTAATAAATTAATAACAGATGAAAAAGATTGCTCTACATACCGTCGTATTACTGATTGTCAGCATAACACTCATGAGCGCCGGCAGCCCTTCAACAAGCTATTCCCTGTTTAAAGTCGGGAGAACTAAGGATGCCAATGAGATATTTTACGACATCAACCTAACCTCAAAAGGTAATTTGAATGTAGATAATCCAATCAGCATATATTGGATTAAGAAAACAAAAGGCGGAACAACCGAACCGCTTACCAGCATTCAGACAAAATTCGCTTATGGTGTTGACTATCTGAGTAAAAATGAACGTTCAGCGGTTTTTCAGTTTGTCTCTTACAACAAAAGAACATTTACATTGAAAAAAGACAACAAAGGAGTTTTCAGGGTTTTTACTTTCCTGAAGAATAAAGAGGTAATAGTAAACCGCATTTTTGTCCACATAGTTGGAGGATCATTCTGGTTCCCAACAGTTCCCAAGGTTGAACTCCACGCAACCGACCTGATTACCGGTACTGAATATACTGAAGTAATCTATACCTGATTAAAAGTAAAAACAATGGAACATATACCCAACAATTTAATGAAACTTACCAAGGAACTGGATTCATTAAAACACATCGACAACCAGCTTGTCTCCGACATTGTCTCCGGCTCAAGGCTTGAAGCCAATGATTTTGCTTCTTACCTTAATTTTGAACATCCTTCGACAGATAGCTATGGCAGAAAACTTATACTGGATAATGGCAAATATAAGATTCTGCTCATGTCATGGCGTCCTGGTGATTTCACAGCAATTCACAACCACGGTTATACCGAGTGGGGCTGCGTAGTATTTTTTGGTGAAGCGACACACCGCCTGTACTCAGTTGATGATGGCGAACTAAAACTTCAACAGTCCGATGTTTTTGGTCCGGGCCAGAATGCTTCCGTTTGTGGTGACCTGACGCATATGATGGGTAACGCTGGGAAAGAAAATTTTACAACACTTCATATCTACGGTTCAAATTCCAAAACTGAAAACATATCGGCAGATGCAAAAGTATATGCCCCCGAATACCGCAAAATCTTTACCACAATGGGTACAGCTTTTTTGAATATGAGTCAGGACTTTATCCTTTCCGAAAATCCGATTCATCAAATTGAAGAAGAAACACTTGTAGATTATTTCCGGCTTATAATGCCATTTTACCAGCGCAACAAAGTACCTGCTGTGCTTAATATAATCAATAATTACCTGCATTTTCCTGCGCTGATCAAAAATTAAACATCATGAACAACCTGAATATTCTAAATGAAAGCTTTGACAAGATAAAAGACTATCTTAAAAGCAACAACGATACCACTATTCCAGTGGTTAAATACAGGACACCAACTGAATTGTCCAAAGCTATTGATTTTAAAGTTAAACCGGAAGGCGTTTCCGAACAGGAGTTCCTTGAGCTGCTGGACAAATACCTCGAATATTCTGTTCGTACCGGGAATAAACAGTTTTTAAACCAGTTGTATTCTGGCTTTAATTTCCCGGCTTTTATCGGTGAAGTATTTACTGTGCTTGCTAACACTTCGATGTACACCTACGAAGTGGCACCTGTGGCTACAACCATCGAAAAAGAGATGATCAGCCTTATGAACAGCTATGCAGGTTATACTGAAGGAGATGGAATATTTGTAAGTGGTGGCAGCAACGCGAACCTGGTAGCCATGTTTTCGGCCAGGAACAAAGTGCTTCCTGAAAGCCGTTTTGAAGGCTACGACCGGAATGAAAAACTCACCGCATTCGTAAACGAACAGGCACATTATTCATTCGAGACTGCAGCAAATATTTTGGGTATTGGTGCTAAGAATGTGATCAAAGTAAAATCTGACGAAAACGGAAAACTGATTCCGGAAGAATTGGAAAAAGAAATAGTTGCATCCATTCAAAGAGGGGAGAAACCTTTCTTTGCAGCGGCTACTTGTGCAACAACTTTGCTGGGTGCTTACGATCCGATAGATGAAATGTCGGAAATATGCCAAAAGTACAATGTCTGGCTTCATGCCGATGGTTCCTTTGGCGGTTCGCTCATCCTGAGTGAAAAATACCGGTATATGATGAACGGAATTGAAAAAACAGATTCGTTTGCCTGGAACCCGCATAAACTGATGAATATCCCTTTGGTATGCTCAGCTTTATTAGTCAAAAAAAGAGGAACCTTACAACATAATATCACGGACATAAATACAGATTATATCTTTCATGATATAGATGCAGTTGAAGACCTTGGAAAAAAATCAATTCAGTGCGGACGTAGAGTGGATGCAGTAAAATTATGGTTTGCCTGGAAATATTACGGACTCGAAGGCTACCAGAGGCGCATTGATAATTTAATGGATATGGCTGCGTATGCTGAAGGAAAGGTCAATGAAAACAACCATCTTGAATTATTGTCAGCCCGCCAGTCGTTTTCGGTTTGTTTCAGATACGTTCCAGAACATGAAGAAGATTTGAACAAGTTCAACCTCGAATTGCGCGAATCCCTGCGTAAATCCGGAAAGAGTATCGTAAACTACGGATACATTGGCAAAACGCTTGCTATCAGGCTTATCACAGCCAATGGCGAATTGAAAAAATCCGATATAGATCTGTTTTTCGATAACATTACTGTCGAAGCTACAAAATTTGAAACCAGCCTGCATTTAGAATATGTTTAATACAAATCACACCACCGGATTTGCCATTGCCCTGGCCTGGCCCGAAACCTACTGCAAACAGGCAGGTTCCTGGTACGAATTTATTACCGGTGCTTTGGGTATAAACCGGAATAACTATTATAAAGCGGGTCATGCAGCATTAGTACTGGTTGATGGCAACAATAAAACCTGTCATTATTTCGATTTCGGGCGCTATCATTCACCCTTTCAGCATGGCAGGGTCCGGAGTGCACTTACCGATCATGACTTAGCAATGACAAGCATACCACAAATTTCACCTGACGGCAAAACTCTTGAAAATTATCATGACATATTGAACGAATTGCAAAATAACCCGGCATGTCACGGGCAAGGGAAATTACATGCTTCGTACAGTAAAATTGATTTCCGCAATGCGTTTGCAAAAGCAACACACTTACAGCAGATTAGCCCCATCCCTTATGGTCCATTTAGGTATAAAGGCAGTAATTGTTCAAGGTTTGTAAATACGTCGTTACTGGCAGGAAACCCAGGTTGGCTTAAAACTTTTAGGCTAAAATACCTGGTTCCGCTCACTCCCATGCCTTTAAACAATGTAAATTCTTTTAAAAACAAGGTTGTTATTGAAAAACAGCTGAAAACTGAAAACTTCTGCCCTTTAAAAAAATTAGATAACAACCTTTTAAAATCTACGCTTCCACAGCCAGCACGTCATGAATCCATTCCTCAAAATGCACAATGGCTAAGCGGCGAAGGAGCAGGTTCCTGGTTTATTTTTAAACCTTTTGAATCAGTTTTACTGGTAACCCGCTATTCACCTGAAGGGGTAATAGAATGCGGCGGCTTTTATAAAAACAAAAACAATTATGTATTGAATCCGGAAATAAAGTATCAGATAACCTATCCAAGCAATTGCAATGTTATTTCACTCCTGAACAAAGACAAAATCTACCACTTTGAATTAATTAAAAAATAATTTCATTTTTTTTGTCAGGTTTCAATTTTTCTGCGACTAATTGGTTTTAATCCTTTACTAATAAACCAAAACCTTAGTCATGAAAAAACCATTCTTATTTTCAGTAACACTCCTGGCATTAACCACTGCGCTGACTTTTAATTCCTGCTCCAAGGACAAGGATGAAGACCCTTCGGAAACTGAATTTATTGCTGATAACAGCACTTTCGCAAGTTTTATGTCGTGGCCGCTTGAAGCTACAAACCAGGGTAGTGATCCCGCATTAGGCACGGCTCACGCCGGTAATGATGCCAGCGTAACAAGGCAGATTTATTTTAAAAGCGGACAAGATCCAGTTAACGGGAAGTACCCTGTAGGTTCGGTAATTGTAAAGCACTCATCCAATCCGGATAAAAGTGTAAATGAGTTTACAGCCATGGTCAAGCGTGGGAATAATTTCAATCCCAATTTCGGGAACTGGGAATTTTTTATGCTTACCCCAACAGGCGCAATTGCCAGCGATGCCAACGGATCACCGATGCGTGGAGCAAGCCTGATGGATGGGATGTGTGCCGGTTGCCACTCAGGAGCATCTAATAAGGACTTTATCTTTTCAAAATAGTCTTTACATTTTACACTTTTATTCACATGCGGATGGAATATCATTTTCTATTTGCAGGTGTTTGAGTATTTATTCGAATTATTCATTCCATTCCCGCGCAGTCAGTGGTGGATGGCTCCAGGGGTGCAGTTTTTGTCACGGTAATTGCAGAAAAAAGCAATTACACCGAGGCGCGCCAAAAACTGCACCCCCTTCACCACCACAAGCTACTTCACATAATGTGCTCTTATGGTCTTGGTAGTAAGCCCATAAGCCCATTATGTACAAGGCCTTTCAGGCAAGTAACCACTGCCTGCACCTGCCCAACCTACCCACTTCGCCCACTTTCCCTGCAGTTGCAAGCCATTTATTACTCGTCCCTCGTAATTTCATGCCTTTCACTGCCCCACAGCAGCAAATATTTCCTCGTGCCTCGTCATATCAGCTGCTAAGTCCTACCGCACTTTCCAGTTCTACAAGTTTAC
The DNA here is from genome assembly GCA_041753535.1 of Lentimicrobiaceae bacterium. Taxonomy (GTDB): domain Bacteria; phylum Bacteroidota; class Bacteroidia; order Bacteroidales; family UBA4417; genus UBA4417. Next base: position 58,637 of record JBGSUB010000018.1, on the reverse strand, counting down.
AAGCCGGTGAGTCTTTTGTTTACAAGTCAGTTCTACAAGTGACGAGTAGTATTTTGAGCATCCACTTGCTATGTTAATTGCATACTATTGTTATATTTAACCAATTCAATAGCCATCTTCCCAGGTCCAAGTATATGATCAACAAGTCCGGTTTCAATTGCACTTCGTGGCATGAAATTGAATAAGGCTGTGCTTTCCTCCTGTACTAAAACTAATCCACCTGCTTTTTTTATAGCACAAATCCCCAATGTCCCATCACTTCCAGCCCCTGAAAGTATAATACCTATGGCATTTCTTCCTATATCAGATGCCATTGATTGAAAAAAAATATCGATAGGATGCCGTAACACAATGCGTACATCTTGTTCTTCAACCACAAGCCTACCTTGCACAATAAACAGATTTGTACGGGGTGTAATCAGATATATGTTATCAGCCTCTACTAGCATATTTGTTTTTGCTTTTCTGATTCTAAGCTCTGTATACCCTGCCAATATTTCATCCAAACGGCTATTGTAGTTTGGTGAAAGGTGTTGGATAACCACAAATCCGATGCCCATGTCTTTGGGTAATGCTTTAAAAAATTCTTTCAAAGCCTCCAATCCACCGGCAGAAGCACCAATAGCTACAATGCAATTTGCTCTTTTTATTACTTCAATATCGCTAGTCTCTGATTTTTGTGTCATCTGGCTGTTCTTAGCTGAGCTACTTTACATCATTTATACAATAAAAAATAAAGTTTTATTAATCAATACTCAAATCGTGGTTTAAATGTACAATAACATTTGTAGATTACATTAATTTTATACAAATAAAATATTTACTCCTCGTTCGCCTCCACATTCACTTGCCTTTTTGCTGCAAGCAATTGTCTGTCGTCTGCCATATTCCGTCCTTTGTTTGCTGGCCACCTTGCAAGTCTGGCAGGTTCGTACTTCCCGGACACCTGCTTTCACACTATTCCATCGTTATGGTGTCCGCAAAGTACACGCCTAAAGCAAAGCCTCGTTCCTCGGCTCAGCTTTTACTTTGCGCCGTTGGTAGAAACCGCGCAAAGTAGCGGCTTCACCAGCCAGCCTTTCAAGGATGTCCTGCAAAGTCGTCCTCCCTTAGTCATACGCCATCCAATCACTTTCGCAAACCCACAGCAGCATACCTGTATGGCAGCCAGGTTACTGCCACCGCACCTTTTTTCGGCTCGCCGGACGCTTCCTTCCGCACATGCTAAGCCACAGCGTCCGTCAATCACGAAAACCTCACACAACGTAACCCGTCCGTCCATCCAGGCAAGCTGCTAAAACCTTCCCACTTCCTATTAGCCACAGGCGTAAGGTATTTGTGTGCGCATCTCCTTCCAGTCGGTCATATGCGCCAGCCACAGGCGTGCGGTATAGGTCAGTTATACAATCTATCCAATTTTAGCATACTTATTCCCTCACTGCTTCCCAAGCAGTATTTATTCACCGGCAATGTATTGCTCATTTTTAAAGGTATTGCCGTCTCATTTATACTACCCCAAGCTGCCCTTAGCCGTCACATTTTTCCATCGCTTCAAATACTTCACCTCCATGTTTTATCGGGAGCTTGCATATCCATTGCCTTCGTTCAAGCTATTTATTATTAGTGGCTAAAGAGGATGATTTTTTTAGGAAAAGAAAAAGGGAAAAGAAAAAAATGAAACAAATATAAAGTAGCATTCCAGCAAATTCAAGTACAGCCTTGCAGCATCATGCTTTCTTATTTGTAGCATAATATCGCGCTGCAAAGTCTGCCCTTCGGGTGCATTCATTATTTTATGCATAACACGCTTTGAGTTTAAGAGCGTGTTTTGTTTATGCAATAAAATAATGACCTGCATACTTGATTTTGCTTCCATGCTTCATTGCCTGATGGTTTCCTTTTTTTCTTTTTTCCCTTTTTCTATTTTTTCCTAAAAAAATTGTGGAAGGGGTGCTAAAGGAAAGATTGGACTAACCTCCAAAAAACTTTCAATATGCAGAAAATCACCACTTACAGTGCCGATCAAAAGCGAAGCCCTTTCGCCTTTTTCATCCTCAGCAAAGGAATGAACAGCGGCAAACCAATGGAGCATCCTTGCCCCAATTGTTTCACCTTCAATGCAGCGGATCAATCCGAAAAGGACCATTATTACTGGCTCTGCTTCGGATTATGGCAGTCAAAAAGCCTTCATCCATATCTAACCGGCTCAGTAATCCCTTTTATCAGGCTTCATGATCTGAACCAGGTTATAAGCCAGGCATCCGAAAAAGCCCAGGCTAGCCCGGCCAATTTTCTCAAAACCGTTGAAGCCCTCAAAATTCTCGATCAGCATGAGAAGCAGTACCACCGCAATCTCCTGTTAATTTCCGAAGCTAAGAAGGCAATCTTCGCCAATTACCGCTCAGTTCCATCCTTCTACCGGTAACCCCCTAAACCCTTCATATTATGACACAATCTGACGTAATCAACCGGACCTTTGTTTTCATCCACAACATCCCCTCAAATTTCATTGAGGAGATCTGGAAGGACAGCCCTTACATGGCTGACCATCTACGCAGCAAATTCAATTGCTTCTGCTCAGCTGAGCGCTACGCCTCAGCCAATGCCATCCTGAAATTCTTCGCTTCACTGGATGAATCCAACTCCGAAAAATTCTGCACCTATGCATCCACCTGGATACAGCAGCACAATTAATCCCTAACCCTTTAAATCTAAATGCCATGAAAAAGTATTTTAACGATCCCCGTCCCATCACCGTCAGGTACCAAGCAACATGTGCCGAATGTAACACCAAACTAAAAATAGGCACAGCCGCTTACTACTGGCCATCAGATGGTAAGTTGTATTGTATGACATGTGGCGAATCTGAGTACCGGGAATTCCTCTCAGTTGCAGCTGATGAAGCCGTTTACAATGGAATCGGCAACCCTTTGGCTTGGTAAAATTCAACCGTCAAAAATTAAAATGCCTGGTAATCCCGGGCATTTTAATTTTGTATTCACATCTGTTTTTCTTCATATTTTTGCTTACAGTCAAAATACCTTATTTCATCCGGATTGATACTTTCTGTAATTTCATAATATGTATATTCCTCATCCAAGTTTTCAATTAAACGAAATTTTTTCCAAAAAGCCATATCAGGGAGTTGCACCTGATCAAGCTGCATTTTTATTTATTGGTCTGGATGCAAACTACCAGGAGCAGATTGCAACAGAGCCAATTTTTTCAAAGATTCTTGAATATCACATGGATGGTGTTGCTTTTTGGCAGAAAAATGGAGTGCATCATCCCTTTTTATTAACTGGATATAAAGGAGCTGGAAAGCGCTATCATCGCACTTTTGCCAATATCGGATTTCGCCCGCAACATGCTGACCTGGTCTCATTTGTTGAATTGCTCCATATTCCAACAGTCGGCCGGAATAAACTTGAAATTTCAGATCTTGATATATCACACTTAAAAATGCTTAACTCTGCAATACTTGACGGCCAGGCTAAATACATTTTCATTTCTGATAATGTACATCGCTTGATGCTTGCTTCCGGAGCATTCCCATGGATTGCAAAGCAACCTAAAGAATCTGATGGTCCATTAGGCATTCTATTTCACAGAAATGATAAAACCGTTTTCAAGCATCTTCATTTTTCGAACTATGGAATTTTTGCACAAAGAATGACCGAGGAAGCTACATTCATTGGTAACTTATTGCCCTGGCAAACTGCCTTCTGATTCATACATAAGCCCTATATAAGCCGTATATAAAGGCTATATGATTGCACTATTGTAACAAAACAGTGTCAAACAGGCACAAAAAAAGCAGTCCAGGGTTTTCTGGACTGCTCAATCAAAATTAGCGGATGTTTATTTGCCCGGTTCAGTTCCAGGATTTTCATCCACGGCCGTCTGACTGACTGCAGAGATAACTCCACAGGCAATTGCCAGGTACCCGGCCACTGAGACAACGGCAACCGGCAATGCTACAGGAGCTGCCAGGATCGCTGCCGATGAAGCGCCAAGGATCAGTCCAATGTTCCGGAGTTTCCTGAAGAACTTTGGAGTAGGGGATTTGATCCGCTCAATGAGATTCATTTCATTTGCTTTCATGAGAATGTTCTTTAAAGGTTATGTGTTCAATGATTTCTACTCTCTTTTCAAGGTATTCGACCCGCTGGCACAGCAAGTCGTAACGGCTCTTAAATTCAGTTTTGATCAGCATGGTTGTGGTTTTCACTTCCGACAGATCCATTTCCATCTTGCGAAAATCACTGTGAAGTTGTTTGATGAAGTAAGCAACAATACTCAGTAGAATGCTGGTAATAGAGCCGAAAATAAGCTGTATGGCTGATATCTGTTCCATAGGTCCGGGAGGTTAAAGTTTGACAATTTTATTTTCAATCACGATCCGGTCGTTGCCCAGGAGAATTTGTTCCACTAATTTTGGATAAACCTGCTGATAGGCAAAATCTGACATCAGCACTTTGAAATCACTACAGATTTGCATCCAATAATGAGCGATCAGGGGACAGCCCCTCGTATCGAGATGCGTGTTGCCTCTGTGAAAAAACACCAGGTCGAAGTTCGGCAAGCCGTCAATTTCAACCATGCCCTTATGCATCTTAGGATATTCACTAAGATATTTGGCATGCATGCCTGATGTTTTGTTTAGAATAAGCCGGAATTCTCCAGTCGGGATGCAGGTTTGCCCTGGTATCTTGATTTCCCTAATGCGGTCTTCCAGCAAATAAGAGGCAAATAATCCGTTGATATAAAGATGGCTCAGGGTACTATTTTTCCCCTGAGCCACTCTGATGATCCTGGTTTCCATCGCCACGCAAATTTTAATATGCGTCAACAACCTTCAATGCGTTCCCGCTGGCGAAAGCGTAATAGTTTTCACCGACCTTCTGGAAGAACTCGATACCTGCAACAGCCATGATGGTACAATCTGCAGGTACAGGATCCACCGTGTTCACTTCAGCGTTCAACACAGTTTCAGGCACCGGAGCATAAAGATCTAGGTAGTCCGAATGAGTGATGGCTGAAAGCTCGTGGAAATCTGGTTTCAGAGCTTCGTAAGTGTTGCTGGTTGAATTATAACCGAAATCACTTAAAACACCAAGTCCGAAAATGAAACGGGCATGAGTTGCACCTGCAGGAGCCTGGATAGCATCCATTGGGTTAAAAGCTGGAATTGTATAATCAGCAATCCCACGTTTAACGTTTTTTACAAGTTCGCATCCGGCTTTGCAGCGGGAATCAAAATTTGCATTCTGGTTAAAAGTGATTCCAGCAAGATACTTCCGCTGTTCGCTGATCAGGATAGCGCGGTACCCACGAGGCTCAGACTGATCCTCCAGGTTGATTTTCTTCATGGTGGCAGTCAGACGACCGGTGAGCCGGCTGTCGCTCATCTTTCCGAGTATGGAACTGAATACCGAACGCACTGCGCGACCGGCTTTAGCACTACCACCAAACTCGTTCATGTTTTCACGGGTACGCTCAAATGCAGGAGCAGTTGCAACCTGGTCACCTGTTGGCCCGCCTACCAATCCGGCAAAATATCCGGTCTGGCCTTTGATTTTGAAATGTCGGATGTCGCCAATAGTTCCCACATATTTGACGTGTCCTCCTTGTCTTGCCATTGTAGTAAAAAATTAAGGGTTAGAAAATTTGTTGATTTCTGCCTTTTTCTTTTTCACACAAACCCGGGAAATGAGTGTTAAAAATCAAGGCTTTAATACCGTCAAATATATTAGTATATTTGCTTAAAGTCAACCATTAAAACACTGTCATACAATGACATACATAGACATTTCACGAAATATGCAGGAAACTGACCTCTTCGTGAGCAAAGTTTTGGATGGAGATAGTATTTCCGTGATCGGAATCTACACCCATGAAGAAAAAGAAATTCGGCTTTATGGCCTGGATGCTCCGGAAACAAGAATCGGAAGAAAACTGAGGGAAGATGAAGAAAAGACCAGGGTAGCAGGGGAGATGCTTCGATTTATGGGCAACCAGGCAAGAGAATTTGTGCTGCGACTTTGTCCGGTTGGAACTGCTGTGACCATCTATACTGAACCGGGCAATGAGAAGGATTTCTGGGGCCGCCAGCTTGCATACGTTATTTTACCAGACGGAACATGCTTAAATGATTTACTGATCCAGGAAGGCTACGCTAAAGCTACAAGTGAGTATTATTGTAAAGAATTAGCAAGATATGTGATGATGAATTGGAATGCAAAGCTTGAAAAGAGAGGATTATATATGCTAACAGAAATATTCTAAAAAATTTTTAGAAATGAATAATGTTGAAAAGCTTCTGAAACCCCAGTAAAATAAGGAAAAAAGACAATGTTTCCCATATATTTCCCACAAAATAAAAATAGCGCTGTAACTTGTTGGTTATCAGCGCTATATATGTGTAAAAGTGATCCGCTTGGGATTCGAACCCAAGACCCCATCCTTAAAAGGGATGTGCTCTACCTGCTGAGCTAGCGAATCATTTTTATTCTTTTTATTTTGAGGGTGCAAAGGTACATCTTTTCCTGAATTGTGCAACAGATAATGAAAATAATTCTGTTCTAATTGAAATTCAGATATTTACATTTGACTGTATTGAAGCACATTGACTATCTCTCCACATTTCAAACAATTTTATTCTTAAACACACTAAATCCTGCATCTTCAATAATGCAAAATCCCTTTGCCTTCACGAATTATATTAACTTCACCATCAGTACAATCAAGCACTGTCGAAGGTGTATTGCCTCCAAAACCAGCATCAATAACCAAATCAACATTGTTGGCAAATTTTTCGTAAATCAATTCAGGATCAGTAGTATATTCAAGTATTTCATCATCATCATGAACCGATGTCGACATAATAGGGTTTCCTAACAAACGAACGATTTCCAGGGTTATTGGATTATCAGGAATCCTTATACCAACAGTTTTTCGTTTGCTTTGGATATGCCGCGGAACATTATTGCTGGCATTAAGTATAAAGGTAAACGGTCCCGGAAGATTTGCCTTCATCACCTTGAAAATGCTATTCTCAATTGGCTTGCAATAATCCGATAGCTGGCTTAAATCAGAACAGATAAATGAAAAAGTTGCCTTGCCTGGCTTTATTCCACGTAACTCGCAAATACGTTCAACGGACTTACTTTTAAAAATATCGCAGCCCATACCATATATAGTATCAGTAGGGTAAACTACAATTCCACCGTCGCGAAGGCACTCTACAACTGTGCGCATCTGGCGATCATTGGGGTTATCAGGATAGATTTTTATAAGCAGGGCCATCGATTTGATTAAAAGTTCATTTTTTGTGAATCTTCAATAAACTTTGCCATTCCCAAATCAGTAAGCGGATGATACAGTAATCCCAAAATAGATGCCAGTGGACTGGTTATCACATCCGCTCCAAGTTCGGCACATTTCACTATATGATTCACGTTGCGGATTGAAGCAGCCAGTACCTGAGTTTCATAACCATGATACCGATAAATATTTACGATCTGTTCTATCAATTGCAAACCATCGCTGCTTGTATCGTCGATACGACCGATAAAAGGTGAAACATACGTGGCACCAGCTTTTGCTGCCAGGATAGCCTGGCCGGCAGAGAATACAAGGGTACAATTAGTTGCTATACCATTATCAGTAAGATACCTGATTGCTTTAATTCCATCCTTAATCATAGGAATTTTTACAACAATATTCTGATGAAGGTTAGCCAGCACATGAGCTTCGGATATCATACCATCATAATCGGTCGATAAAACTTCTGCGCTTACGGGCCCATCCACTATTTCGCATATATCAATATAATGTTTCAGAATTGCCTCCTTGCCTTTTATGCCTTCTTTTGCCATGAGGGAAGGATTGGTTGTGACACCATCAAGTATGCCAAGTTCGTTGGCTTCGCGAATCTGATCAAGATTGGCTGTATCAATAAAAAACTGCATGTGGAATTGTTTTTGTTAAAGACTGTAAACTTTCACAAAGTTAGTATCTTTTAGTGAGACCCTAAACGTTATTATGCGAAATACTTCAGCGATATAGAATTCGAGATTGTTAAAACTATTTGTATTTATGCTAAAAGTTAATAGTCATACTTTTATTATTTTATAGCAAAATTGATTTTTTTCAATGAAAATAAAAAAAATCATGAATTGGAATAAAAAATGGGTAAGCTACTTATATCGCACCGCTCAACCATTTACCCTTGCTACATTCCTGTCCTGGGGGAGTTCAATAGGAGCTGGTCGTATAAGACTTACCCGTTTGCAAAAGTACTACTTTTTGTGATCGAAAAAACAACTCATGGAATTTTCGTTGTTTTTAACCAAGTTTCTTACCTTTGTGCTAAATCAAACCTTAAAAACAGAATAAATATGGAAACAAAATCTCGCTCATTATTCAATAATGCATTGATTTATGGACTGTTGACTGCAGGTATTTCTATTGTATTCTCAATACTGGCCTATATTTTGGATGTGCCCTTCAAAAGCCCAATAATGTATTTCAGCTTCATTATTCTGCTTGCCGGAATTATTTATGGTACGTTACAATACCGAAACACTTACCTGGGTGGTTATATCTCTTTCGGTAAAGCTTTTCTTTCAGGATTTATCATTGTGATGGTTGCAGCTATTGTTGCTGCCTTGTATTCGTATGTTTTCCTGACCTTTATTGATCCGGCCTATCTTGAAAAGATAATTGTTCAGTCGATGGAAGAAACCGAAGCAAAAATGATAGAGAAAGGATTATCCGAAGATCAGATGGGACCTGCACTTGAAATGACAAGGAAATTTATGAGTCCGGCCATTATGTCCGTATTTTCAGTTTTGGGCAGCGCACTTTTTGGTGCTATATTATCATTACTTTCTGCAGCATTCCTTAAGAAAGAAGATAAAACTTTTGATGGGCAGTTTAAAGATGTACAATAAATGGATATTTCAGTAATAGTGCCATTATTAAATGAAGAAGAATCATTGCCGGAACTTTGTCAGTGGATTGGAAAAGTGTTGCAAAAAAATAACTATTCTTATGAAATCTTACTTGTGGATGACGGTAGTTATGATAATTCGTGGGGTGTGATAGAACAATTGCACCATAACGATAAGAGAATTAAAGGTATTAAATTCCGAAGGAATTATGGGAAATCCGCTGCACTGAATACCGGGTTCAAATCGGCCCAAGGGGATGTGGTAATTACAATGGATGCTGACCTTCAGGACAGTCCGGATGAGATTCCCGCACTCTATTCAATGATTAAGGAGCAAGGCTTTGACCTCGTTTCAGGTTGGAAGAAAGTTCGTCATGACCCTTCGCTTACAAAAAATATACCGTCAAAATTTTACAACTCCATGACAAGCCGCATGTCAGGCGTCAAACTTCATGACCATAATTGCGGATTGAAAGCCTATAAAAAGGATGTTGTTAAGAGCATTGAAGTATATGGCGAAATGCACCGCTATATCCCGGTAATTGCTAAATGGAACGGGTTTAAAAAAATAGGAGAGAAGGTAGTTGAACATCGGAAACGCAAATTCGGTGTTACCAAATTTGGTGTAAATCGTTTTGTGAACGGACCATTAGATCTGATATCGATCATGTTTGTATCAAAATTCGGTAAAAAACCTATGCACCTGTTTGGAATGCTCGGTATGATTCTGTTCTTTATTGGATTTGCTATTGCGGGGATATTAGCCTATGCGAAATTTTTCCTGGCTGAATACCGTATGACAGACAGACCCCTTTTTTATTTTGGGTTACTGGCAATGGTTTTGGGTACGCAATTGTTCCTTGCAGGATTCCTGGCCGAAATGGTTGCCCGTAATTCGCCTGAGAGGAATCAATATTTAATTGAAAAGGAACTTTTCTGAATCTATAAATAGCCTGTTTAAGTTAGTTGAATGGAAAAACGTAATGTGATAATCATCGGTACAGCGTATCCATTCAGAGGCGGAGGCATGTCGACCTACAATGAAAGATTGGCGCGGGCTTATCAACAGCGCGGCGACACTGTTACAATATTTACTTTCAGCCTGCAATACCCTGGCTTTCTCTTTCCGGGGAAAACTCAATATTCATCTGATATAGCTCCAGATGATCTTACAATTGTTGTTGCGGTTAATTCTATTAATCCACTGAATTGGATCAAAGTTGGATATCAAATAAAGGAACTAAAAGCAGACATTGTGGTTATCAGGTATTGGATGCCGTTTATGGCACCTTGTTTGGGGACGATTGCCCGGATTGCAAGAAAAAACAAGATAAGTAAAGTTGTTGCCATTACCGATAACATTATCCCTCATGAAAAAATGCCGGGGAGTAACATACTTTCCCGCTATTTTATTAAGAGTTGTGATGGGTTTTTAGCTATGTCACATTCAGTACTTAACGATCTTAATAAATTTGACAAGGTTCGTCCCAGGGTATATTCGCCTCATCCTTTGTATGATAATTTTGGGGCTTCAGTTTCTAAAACTCAGGCAAAAAAGCAATTAAATCTTGAGGAAGGAATTAAATACATACTTTTTTTTGGTTTTATACGTGAATACAAAGGACTCGATTTACTCATCAAAGCATTTGCAGATGCAAGGTTCAAAGAATTGCCTGTAAAGTTGCTGATTGCCGGAGAATTTTATATTGATGGCAAACCATATCTTGAACTGATAGAAAAACTTAATTTGAAGGACAAGGTGGTTTTACATACACAATTTATTGAGAACAGGGATATTGTAAACTATTTCTGTGCTTCCGATATTGTGGCCCAGCCCTATAAAGATGCAACTCAAAGTGGTGTTACTCAGATCGCGTATCACTTCGAAAAACCTATGCTTACCACAAATGTTGGTGGTTTGTCCGAAATGGTTCCTGACGGAATGGTCGGATATGTAGTTGAGCCGGATGTAAAAGAAATAAGTGAAGCATTGCTGCGTTTCTTTAACGAAAACAAGGAAAAAGAGTTTTCGGCTAATGCTGCCATTGAAAAGAAACGATTCAGCTGGGAGATTCTCCTTAGCAGAATAGATGCCATTCTTGGTGAGTGTAAATCAGGAATCTGATAGAGAATAGAAAATAGAAAATAGAAAATAGTAAAAAGTAAATAGAAAATAGTAAATAGTAAGTGGTCAACTGCCTGAATCAGATAAGGAATAGATACATTTTTAAAAAACACATTGGTGAATATGAAATTGAGCTTTTTTTTAAAACCGATTGTTTAATTCACGGACCCTTTACTATTTTCAATTAACCATTTTCAATTAACCATTTTCAATTAACCATTTTCCAATAACTAATTAAAATCCATGCTAATTAGGAGTAAAGCTCCCTTACGTTTAGGTCTGGCAGGCGGTGGTACTGACGTTTCACCCTATTCAGATATTTATGGTGGAGGAATATTGAACGCTACTATCAACCTTTATGCCTTTGCATCAATTGAGCCGACACTTAATGGAAAAGTTGTTTTTGAAACTGCCGATGGAAGTCATAGTAAGACATTTAGAACAGATTGTGAAATTCAGCCCGAAGGAATATTTGATATTCATGCCGGAATCTACAACCGGATTCGAAAATTAATTAAGGGGAAAGAGTTGTCATTCAGACTTATTACATCCCTTGATGCGCCACAGCAATCCGGACTTGGGACTTCTTCCACTTTGGCGGTTGCTATTTTGGGTGCATTTGTCGAATGGCTTAAACTTCCTCTTGGAGAATACGATATTGCACAAATGGCTTATGAAATCGAACGTTTTGACCTGGGAATGGCAGGAGGGAAGCAGGATCAGTATTCAGCCACGTTTGGAGGAATCAATTTCATGGAGTTTTCGAAAGATAAAGTAATTGTTAATCCACTAAGGATTAAAGATTCTTATCTTGATGAACTCGCTCACAACCTGGTACTTTATTACACCGATACCAGTCGGTTAAGTTCAACGATAATTCAAAAACAGCAGCAAAACGTCCTGAATGAGGATAAAATAGCGATTGAAGCCATGCACCAGCTAAAGAAGCAGGCTATTATGATGAAAGAGGCTTTACTTCGCGGAAACCTAGATGAAATAGGTAAGATACTGGATTTCGGGTGGAATAATAAAAAACAGATGGCATCGGGAATAACCAATAAAGTTCTTGATAAAATTTACTCTACAGCCCTTGGAAATGGCGCAACTGGCGGTAAAATCTCCGGTGCCGGGGGAGGAGGATATATGTTTTTTTATTGCCCCGGAAATTCACGTTTTGCAGTTATTGAAGCGCTGAAACAATTCGGTGGTTACACTGAGAGGTATGAATTTACATCCGAAGGTCTGGTTACCTGGACTTTATAATGCAAACCTTTTATTAACCGAATATTAATCTTTTAATTCTAAGAAAACATGGAATCAAAAATTAAATCTATATTACAATCTTCTATCGATTTAAAAAACAAGGTTTTAAATGACCCGATTATTGTTGCAACTATAAAAGAGGTTATAGAGAAGATTGTTTCCTGTTACGAAAGTGGAGGTAAAGTGCTGTTCTGCGGCAATGGAGGCAGTGCAGCCGATGCCCAGCACCTTGCAGCTGAACTTTCGGGCAGGTTCTATTTCGACAGGTTCCCTCTATTTGCAGAAGCCCTGCATGTGAACTCGTCCTATTTAACAGCGGTTGCCAACGATTATGGGTACGAAGAAGTTTATGCAAGGTTGGTGATGGCAATGGGCAGGAAAAACGATATTCTAGTTGGTTTGTCAACATCCGGAAATTCTGCAAATATCAACAGGGCATTTAAAGAAGCTAATGCATTGGGCATGATAACAGTAGGCCTTACAGGGCAGACAGGTGGGGAGTTAAAGGATAAATGCACCTATCTGCTGAATATCCCTTCTATTGATACTCCGAGAATTCAGGAAGTCCATATTCTGATAGGACATATTATCTGTGAAATGGTTGAAGCTAAACTGTTTAAGAACTGAATTATTAATGATAAACAGGGAAGCTATTGTACTTGCAGGAGGACTGGGAACAAGACTTCAAGGTATATTGCCGGATATTCCTAAATGCATGGCTCCCGTGCACGGAAAACCTTTTTTAGTTTACGTGCTCGACTATCTGGTTAGTCAGCATATTAATAAAGCAGTACTTTCGGTTAGTTACCATAAGGATCAAATAATCAATTACTTTGGTAAAAATTATCGATCCTTGAAAATTGAATATGCAATCGAAACTGCATTGCTGGGAACAGGAGGTGCCGTTAAATATGCGCTTAATCAATGTTTACTTGATAAGGTCTTCGTGCTTAATGGCGATACATATTTCACTCCTGATTTACAGGCAATGGAAAACGAACAATTGAAAACTTTAGCCGATATAACTATTGCAGTCAAACATATGCAAGAAACATCACGTTATGGGCTTGTAATTTCTGATGAATCAGGAATGATAACTGATTTCAGGGAAAAAGACCCTATTGACGGAGGCGGATGGATAAACGGAGGCGTTTATCTGCTTAACAGGAATATATTTGATAATCACAGGCAGCAGAAGTTTTCACTTGAAAATGATCTTTTTAAAAATTCAATTACTACTCTATCTATGCAAGCTTTCAAAACCGATGCCTTTTTCCTGGATATCGGTATTCCTGAAGATTACGCTAACGCACAATTAGTAATACCAGAAATAGAATAAGTATGAGCAGGAAACTTGAAACCGGCAAGGGATGGACCTTATTTCTCGACAGGGATGGTGTTATTAACCAGCGCATTACGGACGAATATGTGAAACTTCCTGAGGAATTTGAATTTTTGCCTAGAGTTAAAGAAGCTTTGGCTACTCTTGCAGGATTGTTTAATCCAATTATCGTCGTTACTAACCAGCAAGGTATCGGTAAAGGACTAATGACGGCTACACAATTAAATGCTGTACATCAAAAAATGCTTGATGAAGTGGTTAAAGCCGGTGGTAGGATTGATGCCGTTTTTTATAGTCCAGATTTGAAAAATACGCGAAGTTTTACCCGCAAACCAGCTATCGGCATGGGTTTGAAAGCCCGCAAGCAGTTTCATAGCATTAACTTTAAGAAGAGCATTATGGTTGGCGACACATACAGTGATATTCTTTTTGGGCACAGGCTTGGAATGTTAACTATCCTGGTTGGAAATGATAAAGCAGTTGTATCTCAATGCTTTGGAAAACTGGATTTTAATTTTCCCGACCTGTTTGCGTTTTCCAAATTTATTGAAACTTATATGAAATCATAATTTCGTAAATTAAGTATAATTAATTGTCTAACAAGCTAATACCCAAATACTCACTTTGACACCTTCACTCATATTTATCAGCTTCCTGGCATACACCGTTTTGCTGTTTTTTGTTACATGGATTACTGCCCGAAAGGCTAACAGTGAATCATTTTATATCGGGAACAAATCGTCTCCCTGGTTTGTTGTAGCTTATGGCATGATCGGAGCTTCGTTGTCGGGCGTCACTTTTATGTCAGTTCCCGGTTGGGTAGGGGAAACTCAGTTCAGTTATCTTTTGGTTGTTGCCGGTTATCTGATTGGATACACTGTTATTGCAACTATATTAATGCCAATGTATTACAGACTAAACCTGACTTCAATTTATTCCTATCTTGAACAACGTTTTGGATTCTGGTCGTACAAAACAGGGGCATTTTTCTTTTTACTCTCACGTACAATCGGGACATCTTTTCGCATGTTTTTGGTTGTGAATGTGTTACAGGTATTTGTTTTTGATGCCTGGAACGTCCCATTCATAGTTACAGTAAGTGTTTTTATATTGCTTATAATATTATATACCCTTAAAGGTGGTATTAAAACAATAATCTGGACAGATACCTTGCAGACAACATTTATGTTGCTGGCCGTGGGCTTATCAATATATCTGATAAGTAAAGATCTTCATTATGATATAAGCAGTTTGTTCTCAACAGTATGGGGAAGTGATTATTCGAAAATAGTTGTAACAGACTGGCACAGTAAACAATTCTTTCTGAAGCAAATACTCAGCGGGGCATTTATAGCTATTGTAATGACTGGGCTCGACCAGGAGATGATGCAGAAAAATCTGAGCTGCCGCAATATTGGTGAAGCGCAGAAAAATATGTTCTCATTCAGTATTGTTTTAGTTTTTGTGAACCTTATGTTCCTGTTTTTAGGTGCTGTTCTGTATATTTATTCATCCACTCACGGCATTGAGTTACCTTCACGAACTGATGACCTTTTTCCGATGATAGCCATTAAATACCTTGGGCCACTAGCCGGATTAATATTTATAATCGGTTTAATTTCAGCGGCTTACCCCAGTGCCGATGGTGCTCTGACTTCGCTGACAACTTCCTTTACAATCGACTTTCTCGGATTAAACAAGCGAACGGACCTGAGCGAAGATCAAAAAAAACAATTACGTTACAAAGTGCATTTTGCTTTCGCCATCCTGCTTTTGGTGGTAATTGTAGTCTTCAGGGCCATAAACGACAGGGCCGTAATCGATAAGCTTTTTACTGTTGCCGGATATACTTATGGTCCATTGCTGGGATTGTATGCCTTCGGACTATTTACCCGTTTCAACGTAAAAGATAAATATGTTCCATATGTTGCTGTCAGCTCCCCGATTTTTTGTTTTTTCCTGAGCGAGTATTCAGTAATATTACTAAATGGGTACAGGTTTGGGTTCGAACTATTGATTATCAATGGATTGTTTACATTTTTAGGACTCTTATTTTTACGAACCAAGGATAAACAGATTGGTAATTTATAAGTTTTAACGGCTTGTAATTCAGTATACTAAGATACTTAAATCAATACAGAGAAATCGTGATTTTCCTTTATATGTTTCTACTCAAGATATTCTTTGGATTACGTGCAAAAATAAACTTCTGTATTTCCTTTCAATGCTAAGATTAATAGATATTTTTGTGACACAAATTTTTAATTGCAATACGTATGTCAAACATCCGCTTTAAAGCCCTTGAATTAGCCATTTCGCGTCCCAAACGTGCTATTGAAATGAAAGCAAAAGTTTCTGACTATTTCGGAGAAAATACTTTCAATCAGTCTGTTATGCGGCAATATCTGTCGAAAGAAGCATTTCAGCAATTACAGAATGTGATTACCAGAGGCGAAAAAATTGACAGACGGATTGCTGACCAGGTCGCTACTGCCATAAAATCCTGGGCCATTTCGAAAGGTGCTACTCACTATACGCATTGGTTCCATCCCTTAACTGGTGCAACTGCCGAAAAACACGATTCATTTCTTTCGCCTACTTCCGACGGAACGGCTATTGAACATTTTGGTGCCGGTGAACTAATTCAGCAAGAACCAGATGCATCCAGTTTTCCCAGCGGCGGAATCCGCAACACTTTCGAGGCGCGTGGTTATACCGCCTGGGACCCTACGTCAACGGCATTTATTATGGATGATACACTATGTATTCCGACCATATTTATTTCTTATACCGGTGAAGCACTCGACTATAAAACACCGATGCTTAAAGCATTACACTCTCTCGATACGGAAGCTACCGCCGTTTGCAAATATTTTGACAGGAATATTTCGAAAGTGATCGCTACCCTGGGTTGGGAGCAGGAATATTTCTTAGTCGATACGGCTATATTCCATGCCAGGCCTGATATGGCATTATGCGGTCGTACACTTTTCGGTCATGCTTCGGCAAAAGATCAGCAGCTTTCGGACCATTATTTCGGCACAATTCCTGAAAGTGTTATGGATTTCATGCGTGAATTCGAATATGAGGCACACCGTTTGGGAATTCCCGTAAAGACGCGTCACAACGAAGTTGCCCCCAGTCAGTACGAATGTGCGCCTGTGTTTGAAGAAGCCAACATAGCTGTTGACCACAACCAGTTACTCATGCATATTCTTGAAAAAGTTGCCAAACGTCATCATCTTACAGTGCTTTTGCACGAAAAACCTTACCAGGGAGTGAATGGCTCGGGAAAACACAATAACTGGTCGCTTATGACTAACAGCGGGGAAAACCTTCTGTCTCCCGGAAAAACTCCAAAGGCCAATCTTCGGTTTTTAACATTTTTAGTAAATATTATTAAAGCTGTAGATGTACATTCAGGACTTATCCGGTCAGTAATTGCATCGGCCGGTAATGATTTGCGCCTGGGTGCTCACGAAGCACCACCTGCGATAATGTCGGTATTTATTGGCTCACAACTTTCGCAAACGCTTGATGAAATTGAGAAAAGCAGTGCCGGTGGAGAGCATGCTGATGGAGTTCAGGAATCATTTTCACTTAATATTCCTAAAATACCTGAGATTTTTCTCGATAACACGGATCGGAACCGTACTTCGCCTTTTGCATTTACAGGTAACAAATTCGAATTCAGGGCAGTAGGTTCATCTGCTAATTGCGCTAAGCCTATGATTGCTCTTAACCTGGCTTTAGCTGAACAACTTAAAGTTTTCCGCACTGAAGTTGATCATTTAATTGAAAAAGGTTCAAATAAAGAAGATGCCATTTATAAGATTCTTCGCAAATATATCAGAGAATCGAAGCGAATTAGGTTTGAGGGTAACAGTTATGGTGACGAATGGATAGCTGAAGCTCTGAAAAGAGGTTTGTCGAATATTTCTTCCACACCCGATGCGTTGAAAGTAATGGCCAATGAAAGTGTTATCAGATTATTCGAAGTACATGATGTGCTTTCAAAAAGGGAAGTATTAGCCCGATACGAAATTGATCTCGAAAACTATATTAAAAAAATACAGATTGAATCAAGGATTATTGGCGACCTTTCGCACAACCATATTATCCCAACTGCAATTCGCTACCAAAATACTTTGGTCGAAAACGTTAAAGGGCTGAAAGAAGTGCTTGATATTAAGACTTTTGTGAAACTATCGAATAGCCAGATGCAGAATATAAAAGAGATTTCGGAGCACATCTCAATTGTCAGGCAGTTGGTTGCTGAAATGGTTGAAAAGCGCAAGAAAGCTAATAAAATTGACGACACAATTGAAAAAGCAGAACTTTATAATAAAGAGATTCTACCTTTCTTCGAAAAAGTAAGGTACCACGTTGATAAACTGGAATTGTTGGTTGATGACGAATTATGGCCTTTGCCAAAATACAGGGAATTACTTTTCATCAAATAATTGGATGAAAATTATTAGTTTCTTTTTCATTTGAGGTTGAACTTCGGGTTGATGTAATTTCAAAAATCGGGTTTAATGAAAAAGCCCTTATTATATTTCCGGCCGTGTGTAAGAACATGCCCGGATCAACTATAACTTAAGCAAATTAATCATTCCTTTGCCTGATCTTCAGGCAAGAAGGCAGGTAGGTTAATTGTAATTCAGGGAAGTAATTTAAAATATTTTTTTAATACATCTTACAGTTAGCGGATTTGATACGGACACACTCGAAACCGGGATAGTATTACTTCGGTTCATGTCGCATGAGATGAAAGCCAAATTCGCTAATAAGCCGCAAATGACGATATCAGTGCTCTCGGTGGTTTTCGGAAAATAAATGTTTAAAGCAAATGCAATAATTATGCGCTTTGATACAATCCTGATCATGGTTTCAAAGTACAATAAATAAAATGAATTCTCGTTTTTAAACTCAAGTTCAATTTTGTGTAACTTTGATTTATTAATATAAAAAGGACTTATGATAAAAAATATTTTTCTGACAATAATTTTGCTGTTTTCAATCAGTGGAATAAAAGCACAAATAAATGTAAGTAAAATAGGTTCTGCCGGCATAAATGCAGAAACAGAAGGATTGTTTTATGCATTGCCACAAACAGTTATTCAGGTTGATATCGTTGTAAATAAAATCCAGAAGGTTAAAGGGCCTTTTTCGGAATATGCTGATCAAATGCTTGGCTTGTCGCAGGTTACTTCTGCAAATAGTACCGAATATGAATTCAAAGATATCAGGCTGACTGCATATACTGAACCCGATCCATCGGAATATTATTTCATTCAATTACCTGCCCGACAAAAAGATCGTCAAGCTATAGAGCTATTCTTATCAAACGAAGGAATTATTTCCGGAGTAGGAGCTGTAAACCAAGCTGACAATAGTAAAAAGCAAAGGTCGGTTGATCTGACTTCTTCGAGTGTTGACATGCCGGAATTCGCAAATCCAAGTGTTTTCGAACGTATGGATACGGTTATTAAAAGAATAAGTCTTGATACGACCATTATTGAGCAAAAATTTTTTAGAAAAACTTCTACCGCAAAATCGATTGAACAGAAAGCCCGTGAAGCATCTGAGTTTATTCTCAAACTGGATGAAAGTATGTACAACCTGATTAACGGCTACCAGGAAGTTAACTACGAAAAAGGTACAATGGAATTTATGTACAACCAGATGAACAGCATGAAACAGGATTACCTCGAATTGTTTAAGGGTGTAACAAGCGTATCGGGCGAAACATTTACATTTTATTTTGTTGCTGATAAAAACAACCCGGTTGAACCTCTATGCCGTTTTTCGATAAGTAAAGGAATTCTTCCTAAAAATGCTACTTCTGGTGATCTGGTGCAAATTCAGGCTAACAGTTTGAATAGAACCAACGCCCTTAAATCGGAAACAGAGAAAATGAATGTTGGTGAACGTGAATTGCATGGATTATTTTACCGGATTCCAGATAAAGCTAATGTTGCCGTTAAAGTAGGAGGGCAGGTAAAACTTGAAACCCCATTCGTAATCAACCAATTAGGAGTGATTACTTTCCTGCCTGCCTCAAGTATCAGGAATATAGGTTTTGATAACAATACAGGTACTCTGAAGCGGGTTGTATTGGAATAAGCCGTTACCTCATTTTCTAAAATATTGACTTAACATAGCTGGATGAATTATAAAAAATTAATTTCCAAAGCGATACGAATTTCATTAATACCAAGTATTGAGTGGAAAGAGATAAAAAATGAGCAGGAAACACCGAAAGAATTGATGTGGAACTTTGCTTTCCCCATTATTCTTTTTAGTGCTATAGGAAGGGATATAGGTCTGTTTTTCGTCGCAAAGGCAGTATTAGGTTATACTTTTAACCTTGTTTGGCTGCTGCTTTTTAATCTTGTTTCATGGGTAGTAATACCCTATTTGCTAATAGTTTTGGCAGCTTACACTCTCAATTTTGCATTGCCAAAACTTGGCATTGATTCGGATCATCTCCGGATTCTTAAATTGGTTGTTTATACATTTACACCACTTTTTATAGTAACATTTTTTGTTTACTTACATCCGCTTCTGCGGATTCTGATTCCTATCGGGATATATATTTATATAGCCTATACTCTTTATGTATTCTGGTATGGGGTTCAGGAAATGTTTGATATTACTCTTGAGAAGAAGTTGCGGTTTATTGTAATTACAATAATTGTAGGGTTCGTAATTATATTTCTGGCGCAGCATATTTACGGACTGCTTTTAGGATGGGTTATGCCTGGGATGGAAGCTTATGTGAAATAAATTTACAGTAGTGCTTTTTTTAATTTTACAAGTTCACCGAGTAAGTTATCCATCAAATCGAGCCTTAACATATTAGCTCCATCCGATTTGGCTTTCGAAGGATCGGGATGCGTTTCCATGAAAAGACCTTCAACACCGGAAGTAATGCCTAATTTAGCCATAAGCGGAATAAGATCAGGCCGGCCACCGGTAACCCCGGCAGGCTGGTTCGGTTGCTGAAGCGAATGAGTTACATCAAGCACAACAGGCACTCCAGCTTGTTGCATAACAGGTATGTTCCGGAAATCAACTACCAGGTCAGTATATCCGAATGTGGTTCCTCGTTCGGTTAGCATAACTTTCTGATTTCCTGTTTCCCTGACTTTCTCTACTGCAAAATGCATGGTTTCGGCAGATGAAAATTGACCCTTTTTAATATTTACAAATTTACCTGTTTCACCGGCAGCAGCAAGTAACTCGGTTTGCCTGCAAAGGAAAGCGGGAATCTGAAGTATATCCACATA
This sequence comes from Lentimicrobiaceae bacterium, assembly GCA_041753535.1. Classification (GTDB taxonomy): domain Bacteria; phylum Bacteroidota; class Bacteroidia; order Bacteroidales; family UBA4417; genus UBA4417. The sequence goes on along the minus strand of JBGSUB010000018.1, from coordinate 37,656 downwards.
TTGGGCTGCCAGGCTGGCATCATTTTCGCTATGTATATCGCACACCACGGGAACCTTTAACTTTTGCCGTATTCCTGCTAAGACTTCAAGTGCTTTTTCATCGCCGATCCCGGTGAAGGATGAGCTTTTTGATCGGTTTGCTTTTCGGTACGAGGCTTTGAAGATGAAAGGAATTCTATACTTTTCACACAAATCAACTAATATCCTTGCAATTTCAACAGGACTTTCCGAATCTTCGATTACACATGGACCCGCTATCAGGAAGAAATTTCCGGATTGAATATATTTTATCAGAGGTATTTCGTTAAGTAGATTCATGAAATTTATTTTTTAAAACGTATGATAAAAACAGTGTGAAATTTTAGTGGAAACAAGTTCAGCTTGAGGATGCTTAATTAAGAAAAAATCTTCAACAATTATCAATACCCATATTTTTCTCCCCAGTTTTTACGCAGTTTCTCGCGTGCTTCGTTTTCTCTCGCATTCTGTCCGGGATCATACATGCGTATTCCCTTAATTTTATCTGGTAAAAATTCGAGGTTAACGAAATTTCCGTCAAACTGGTGAGCATATTTGTAGTCCTTTCCGTACCCAATATTCTTCATAAGTTTTGTTGGAGCGTTCCTTAAATGGAGGGGTACCGGAAGGTCGCCGAATTTCTGAACCGTAGCCATTGCATCTTCAATAGCTATATATGAGGCATTGCTTTTGGCAGAACATGCCAGGTAAATAGCAGTTTGCGATAATATGATCCGGCTTTCGGGAAAGCCAATTTTATTTACTGCATCAAAGCAATTATTAGCCAGCACCAGTGCAGTTGGATTTGCATTTCCAATATCTTCGGACGCCAGGATGACCATCCGCCTGGCTATGAAAAGCGGGTCTTCTCCGGCTGTTATCATCCGCGCCAGCCAATATACCGCTGCATTGGGATCACTTCCACGTATAGATTTGATAAAAGCCGAGATTACATCGTAATGCATTTCACCAGACTTATCATACAAGGCAAGATTTTGCTGGATAATGCTCAAGGTATTTTCATTATTTATATCAATTTCTTTGCCTGACGCCACTTGTGACGAAACAATTATTTCGATGGCATTCAGCAGCTTGCGAGCATCTCCACCCGAAATCCGGATTAATGCTTCGTGTTCACTCACTATCACATTGACACCATAAATACCACTTAGCGTTTCGATGGCATTGTTCATGATTTTCAACAGGTCATCTTCTTCGAGTGATTTCAGAATGTAAACCTGACACCTCGAAAGTAAGGGTGATATGACCTCAAATGAAGGATTTTCTGTTGTTGCTCCAATTAATATTACTATACCTTTTTCTACTGCTCCCAACAACGAATCTTGCTGTGACTTGCTGAAACGGTGTATTTCGTCGATAAAAAGAATTGGCTGAGATTTATCTTGACCAGCATTTTCAATTACTTCCCTCACGTCTTTAACTCCCGAGTTTACTGCACTCAGTGTATAAAACTGCCTGTTTGTTGCGATGGCAATAATTAGTGCCAGCGTTGTTTTACCAACGCCAGGCGGGCCCCATAAAATCATGGAATGAACAGTCCCGCGGTCGACCATTCGCCTAAATGCACTGCCTGCAGACATAAGATGCTGCTGGCCAATATATTCGTCAGCATTTTTTGGTCGGAGGAGCTCAGCTAAAGGTATTTGGGTACTCATTTTATAAGATTATTCCGTTATTGAATTATGCCTGTTGCCCGACGATTTACGTTTGTAGTTTCCAAAATGTGTAAACCTTTCGATGTTTTCCTGAATTGATGAAACTTCGAGCCCGTCGAGAGAAGTGGAAAGAGTTTGTGATACAACTGAGCGTTGTTCAGGGTAAATGATGATAAAATTATTATTCTCATAATAGCGTGCCAGATCACGCGGCATATGATCAATATAATGACTGTACGACAATGTGCGGCGCCTTGCAGCAATTACTGCATATAAATCCTGTTCAGTACCTTTTTTTACATGTTCAATCAAGGGATGCGAAACTTCTGAAACCTGGTATTCAATTTTAAAGTTAACAATATCGGAATTGTATATAGCCTCTATTTCATCCAGAACTTTTCTAAAGCCTGTCAACACCAACGAAGAACTTGTCCGGATCGCCAAAGCTTTAAGCATCATTAACCAGGTGTTGAATCCAACCTCACATTCAGCATTTTCAGGAATAATAACAATTATTCTATTTATAGTATTCAAGGGGTTTGTGGCTTTAACAACCATTACCATTTGCTCGGTGCTTCCTGTCAGGTTTTCGATTATGCTGCCGAAAAAGAAATTTGAAGTAGTGATTTTACCATTCCAGCCAAGGATAATTTTATTAATCATAAGTTCTTTTACGGCCCTTGATATTCCGTTGGCAACATTCAAATCCACTCTTGAAACAAGCGTTAGTTGCGTATCAGCCGCCGCTGCATGCGAAATTGCTGACTCAAACATTTTATTGTTCTTAAGAATTTGTTCCTGGGCAAAAGCATCGTCAGGTACAACCGAAAGCATATAAACTGGTTGCGATGCTTGCGAATCACGGATCAGGATGGCGAAATCTATCAATCCTTCGATAGTGGCAGGGTTTGATACCGGAACAAGAATTCTTTCAGGCAAACCAACAGCAATCGGAATTTTTTCGGCTTCGGCAATTGCAAGTTTTCTGCCTGATCTTTCGGTCACAAAGGAACCAATAAAACACGACACCAATATAATCATTATGGCTCCGTTTAATACATCCAGGCCGATAATTTTAAGATCGTAACCAACTATAACAACGGCTATTATAGCAGCGGCATGGGAAACACTTAGCCCAAACATAACCTGACGTTCGGTATTTGTATATTTATAGAGAAGTTGCATAACAAAGGCAGCTGCATACTTGCTTGCTATTGCTATAACCACTAACGTTACCCCAAATAATAAGGCTCCGAATCCATTCGTAAACACACTAAAATCAACCATTAATCCAACACTTATCAAAAATATAGGAATAAAGAAATTATTACCGATAAATGATATCCGGTTCATTAAGGCTGAAGTATGAGGAATAAGTTTGTTCATTGCCAAACCTGCAAGAAAAGCCCCGATTATAGGTTCAATACCTGCAGCCCGGGCCAGAAGTCCGGAAATATAAAGCATAGCCAGAACGAAAATATATTGCGAACCACTTTCACCTTCCAGATTTTTAAAAAACCAGATGCTTATTTTTGGCACACCCCAGAGAATGAGTATCGAAAATGCTGATAAGGAAAAGATCATCCGGATCCAGAACATGAATGTAAAAGAACCTTCGGTGGAAGCTGAAATAAAAGCAAGTAAGACAAGTACTGCCGTATCGGTGATAATTGTTCCTCCAATAGTTATTGTTACAGCTTCAGTTCGTGTAATACCAAGTCTGCTAGCAATAGGGTAGGAGATAAGCGTATGGGTTGAAAACATGCTTGCAATCAGTAATGAAGCAAGCAGAGAATATGATAAAAGAAAATGTGCAACAAAAAAACCGAAGATAAGTGGGATAAAAAAAGTCAAAGCTCCAAAAACCAGGCTTTTATTCCTGTTTCTCAACAAATCACGCGAATTTAATTCCAGACCGGCTAAAAACATGAGGTAGAGCAAACCTGCCGTACTAAGCAATTTTATACTTTCGCCAGAAACTACCAGGTTCAATCCGTTCGGGCCGATGATCATTCCTGAAATGATAAGCCCTACTATTCCCGGAATCCTGAACTTTTTGAATGCAATTGGCGCCAGTAATATAATTGTGATTAGGATTGTGAAAACAATTACCGGCTCTTTAAAAGGAAGGTCAGGCAGACTAAACGACAACATGAGGGAATTGTTTTTTTGGAGATGCAAATGTAAGCCAATTGGATCAGAAAAGTTGCGCAGTTCAATGCAAACAAATCTTATCAGTTACTGATTTCTAAAAATTGTTGTCGAAATTTTCACCTATTTCTTATGAAAAAGTGGTAAAACATGTACATTTTTTCTTACTAAACGGAATAAATTTTGGGTTATTAACAATTATTTTAGGGTTGTTAATATCTTTTTTTTAAAAAACTAGCATTTAATATACTGAATTACAATATTTTATAATAAATGTTAAAAAATCTTAATATTTTTTTAATTAAAGTTTGACTGGTAATAAAATTCGATGTACTTTTGCACCGTTTTTTAATTAAACTTACGTCATGAAAAAATTATTTGCAATGTTTGTAGTAGCTGGTATGGTAGGTTTCGTAGCTTGCGGACCCAGTGCAGAAGAAAAAGCTGAAAAAGCTCGTCAGGATTCAATAGCTCTTGCTGATTCATTAGCTAATGTAGCAGCTGAACAAGCTCGCATAGCTGATTCAACAGCTCAGGCTGCAGTTGAAGCTGCTCACGCAGATTCAATCGCAAAAGGTCTTATCAAGTAATATTACTTCCTAAAAGACAAATAAAAAAGGGGTGCTATGCACTCCTTTTTTATTTTATTCACATTCACTACCTTTGCTTGAGCGCAATTAATTATTAATATATTAACCGGGCGGGCCTATCTGAATGAAACACATTACCGCACTTGAACTGAAAGAGAAATTTGACAGGAACGAGCCACTTCAGCTTATTGATACGCGTGATACAGAAAAGTATTCCGAATGTCATATTGAAGGTGCTATTAATATTCCTCAGATAGATATGCCTGATTTGGTTCATTTAATTTCAAAAGATATTCCGGTAATCATTTACTGCTTATACGGTGTAAAGAGTCAGGCTCCATATTTATATCTTACCGAAAAGCTAAAATTAAAGAATATATATATTCTCGATGGTGGTATATACCAATGGGCTATAGAGGTTGATCCATCCTTACCAATAGCCTGATCTGCCTGTTATCCGATATTTATTCCCAATCCTAATACTACTCTGTATAATATTATTATTCCAAGAGTTAAAATTACCAATCTATAATTTAATTTGATAGATTTTTCGGTTTCCTCGAAATAAAAGACCGGGAAACGTCCGATTCCCCAGAATAAAGGCATAAAAATAAAAAACGGAATAAGTAACATCAGGGTTTCATACAGCGAAGTCGGGTATTTTAACAGTACCAGAATTATTGTCGAATTGACAAATGGCAGAACAAATTGATCCCTTCTGAATTTAGGGCGCATTTCGGGGGAAAGGTAATTATAATAAATATTAGCTGAAAACAATAAAGGTTTAACCATTGCCATCCCTATTGCAATAAGTAACAGAAAACCGGCAAACAACAGCAGCATTTTTGCAGTATCGACCAAATAAAGGTAGCTTAATACAATTCCAAATCCTTCGAAATTAAAAGCTCCCATTATAAATGAACCAAAAAGTATTGAAATAGAATGTATGAAACCCCAAAGAAAAAATAATCTGAGCATTCCGTTGAGTTCCAAAGCTTTAATAATTACTACCAGAAATGAAATAGAGATGAGAAACAGTAGTACATAACCTGAACTGAAAACGACTTTAACGGAATCAAAAGTCCAGACCTCAGGACGTACATTGAATTCAATTCTATTGTAGAATAAGGTATTGGGTATGTCAAACGCGGTTGATACAATGCTGGTTGTTATTTGAAATAGCATATAAACTAACAGGTACGACAACAAGTAGAATGCTGTTGAATTGATGATGATGGACAATGATTCGGACTTTTCAGTTTTCATTACTCATAGGGAATGATACACAAAACTAAAACAGTTGGAGTAAATAAAAAAATGCCCGGCAAAAAACCAGGCATTTTCGTAATTCATCAAAAGAATTATAATTTGTTCCAATCAGGGAAAATTCCGGAAGAGTATTTACCTGCTGCCAGATTTGCCTGGATATCAGTAAAAGCTTTTATAGTATAGTTCACATTTTCGATGGTATGAATTGCAGTCGGGATAAGCCGCAGCATAATTACATCTCTGGGTACAACAGGATAGATTACTATTGAACAGAAAATGTTGTAGTTTTCACGCAGGTCAATGGTTAGCTGAGTGGCTTCAGGAACCCCGCCTTTAAGAAATACTGGTGTTACCGGTGACTGGGTATTTCCGATGTCTAACCCATGATCCTTGAGCCCTTGTTGTAATGCGTTGACGATAGTCCAGAGTTGTTTCCTTAGCTGAGGTTGTGTACGGATGAGATCGAGTCGTTTGAGAGCGCCAATAACCATTGGCATTGGGAGCGACTTTGCATAAATCTGCGATCTGAGGTTATATTTCAGGTAGAAAATTATATCTTTCCGGGAAGCAACAAATGCTCCAATACCAGCCATAGCCTTGGCAAATGTTCCGAAATAAACATCTACTCCATCCTGAACACCAAGCGCCTGGTCGGTTCCGGCACCGGTTTCACCCATTGTTCCAAAACCATGAGCATCATCAACAAGTAAACGGAAGTTGAATTCTTTTTTCAGTTCAATAATTTCTTTCAGTTTTCCTAAATCGCCCGACATGCCGTAAACACCTTCGGTTATGACTAAGATACCGCCGCCTGATGCGTCAGTAAGCTTTTTAGCCCGCTCTAGCCCTTTACGCAGATTTTCAATATTGTTGTGAGGATACACAAAACGTTTTCCTATATGAAGCCTCAAGCCGTCAATTATGCATGCATGAGCTTCGGCATCGTAAACAACAACATCATTACGGTCGACAAGTGCGTCAATTATAGACACCATACCCTGATAACCGTAATTAAGAAGAAATGATGCTTCTTTTCCAACAAATTCTGCCAGTTCACTTTCGAGCTGCTCATGGTAAATAGTTTGTCCCGACATCATACGGGCACCCATTGGGTAACCAAGTCCCCAATCGCGGCTGGCTTCGGCATCAACTTTCCGAACTTCCGGGTGGTTGGCGAGACCAAGATAGTTATTTAAGCTCCAGACTAATTGCTCCTTGCCCCGAAAATTCATAAAATTTGAAATTTCACCTTCCAGTTTTGGAAAGTAGAAATAGCTGTCGCCTTTGCTCGCGTATTGCCCAAGATGGCCAATGTTGCTGGCACGTTTTTCGAAAAGATCCACAATATCAGTGTTTTAAATTTATGATTTTATTTTATGCTGCAAAATTACTAAACTTTATAAGAAGCTCAATTGTTTGGTGAAAACAATTTGACTGATTTATATAAAAAAAACGTAACTTGCGCATACAAATGCAGAAATGGATATTACCCAACCTATAGTAGTTTTTTGGTTCAGGCGCGACTTAAGGCTGAACGATAACACCGGACTTTATAATGCCCTTATATCAGGGTATAAGGTATTGCCTGTATTTATTTTTGATAAACAAATATTAAACAATCTTGATGCCGGGGATAAACGAATAAGTTTCATTTACCAGGCACTCGAACACTTAAACCAGTCATTGCACCCTTTTGAGTCTTCAATTCAGATGTTTCATGACAATCCAATTGCTGCATTCGAAAAAGTGTTATCAAAATATACGGTAAGCGCAGTTTATGCCAATCATGATTATGAACCTTATTCCAGGGAACGTGATTTCCAGGTAAAGAAATTGCTGGCTGAAAAAGGAGTCTTATTCCGCACATTCAAGGACCAGGTGATTTTCGAAAAAAACGAAATTTCGAAACCCGACGGTGATCCTTACACGGTATTTACACCTTATAGTCACAAATGGATGTCAGGTCTTAAACAGAATTTGAATTGTTTGCATAACCGAAATTCGGAAAAATATCTTTTTAACTTTCGCGAAACTGATCAATCTTCGGTTCTGCAACTCAAAGATATCGGTTTTAAGAACGAAAGTGATGTTTTCGTGCCTTACGAAGTAAAACAGCATAACCTGGAAAATTACAACAAAACACGTGATTTTCCTGCCCTGGATAGCACAAGTAAAGTCAGTGTTCATCTTAGGTTCGGAACTGTAAGTATCCGGCAGATGGTTGCATATGCACTTGAAGTCAATGAAGTATGGCTAAATGAACTGATCTGGCGTGAATTTTTTATGCAGATTTTGTGGCATTTTCCATACGTTGTCAATCAACCTTTCAAACCTAAATACCAGTTTATTAAATGGGTTAATAGTGAAATGGATTTTGATGCATGGTGCAATGGGAACACAGGTTTTCCACTGGTAGATGCCGGGATGCGTGAACTTAATTCAACAGGTTACATGCACAATCGGGTAAGGATGGTTACAGCCAGCTTTCTTGTAAAACATTTACTAATAAACTGGCAATGGGGTGAAGCCTATTTTGCAAGCAAATTGTTTGATTTTGAGTTATCATCAAATAATGGCAACTGGCAGTGGGCAGCAGGCACAGGTTGCGATGCTGCTCCTTATTTCAGAATCTTTAATCCTACAACACAGGCCGAAAAATTTGACCCTGAACAAAAGTACATTCGGAAATGGGTACCTGAATACGGTTCAACTTCATACGCCAGGCCGATAGTTGATCATACATACGCCCGTTCGCGTACACTCGAAACGTACAAAGCTGCGTTATAACTGTGTTTTAATAATTATTAACTAAATATCTGCAATACCTGACATATATAAGCGTTTCATAATTCGGGTTAAAATTTGTACTTTTGCAGCATGATCAGAAAACCGGTTATTTTTACAGTTTTGATATTATCAACAGTGATAATATCTTGCAGTCCTTATCAGAAGCTTTTAAAAAGTTCGGACAATGAACTCAAGTACACTAAAGCCCTTGAGTATTATGAAAAGAAAAATTACACACAGGCCTTACAACTTTTTGAGCAAATCCAGGCATTTTACAGGGGCACCGACAAAGCTGAAAAAATAGCTTATTACAATGCTCAATGCTATTATAAGCAGAAAGATTATATTCTGGCAGGATATTATTTCAGATCTTTTGCTACCAATTTCTCTTCCAGCACGTATGCTGAAGAGTCATTGTACCTGAGCGCGTACTGCAGTTATCTTGATTCTCCCCGTTCCTCGCTCGACCAAACTTCGACAAAAGATGCAATTTCATCGTTACAGATTTTTATTAACCAATATCCGAAAAGTGACCGGGTTGCCGAGTGCAATAGGCTTATTGACGAATTGCGTGCAAAACTCGAGAAGAAAGATATTGATATCGCCATGCTTTATTTCAAAATGTCAGATTACAAAGCTGCAATAGTTTCACTGAATAATGTGCTTAAGGATTATCCTGATACTAAATCTAAAGAGCTGATTCTCTTTTCTTTGCTTCGTACAAAATATCAGTATGCGATAAACAGTGTTTATGATAAACGCCGCGAACGTTTTAACCTTGCAATGGATTCATATGATGAACTTATTGCTGGCTTCCCGGTTGGAGAATACAGTGAACAGGCACTGGCAATCAAAAAAAATATTCAAAAGGAATTGAATAATTAATTCACGAAAACAAACAATAATACAGATGGATATCAAAAAGTTGAAAATTGAAACTACCACAATTACCCGTAATATGACGGAGCTAAACGATCCGACTGATAATATTTACGAATCGGTAGCCATTATAGCAAAACGTGCAAACCAGATTTCGCAGGAGATAAAGGAAGAACTTAACTCCAAGATTGAGGAATTTGCTACTCCCAGCGACAACCTGGAGGAAGTATTCGAAAATCGCGAGCAAATTGAACTTGCCAAATATTACGAAAACCTTCCAAAACCTACACTGATAGCGACAAACGAATTTCTGAAAGATCAGATTTTTTCGCGCAATCCTCTGAAGGAAAAAGGAAACGAGTGGTAAATCACTTTAGCGTTAACGGATGCTAAAAGGCAAAAAAATTCTGGTCGGGATTACAGGTGGCATAGCTGCTTATAAAATTCCTTTTCTTGTGCGGCTTCTTATTAAGGAAGGTGCTGAAGTAAAGATAGTTATGTCGACCGAAGCCTGTAATTTTGTTACGCCTCTTACTCTATCCGCATTATCGCAGAACCCTGTTTCAATTGAACCTTTCAGCCCTGCTGACGGTACATGGCACAGCCATATCGAATTGGGAAGTTGGGCCGATGCATTTGTAATTGCACCATTAACTGCCAATACCATGGCTAAAATGGCGACAGGCATTACTGATAATCTATTGCTTGCGACCTACCTTGCAGCCCGTTGTCCGGTGTTTTTCGCCCCATCGATGGATGTTGATATGTATCATCATAAAACTACTCAAAACAATATTTCTGTGCTTCAATCGCATGGAAATCTGCTGATTGCTCCGCACGAAGGTGAATTGGCCAGTGGACTAACCGGGATGGGACGTCTGGAAGAACCGCAGAATATTGTCGGAATACTTCAAAAATACTTTTTGAATAATCAAAGCCTTGCAGGTAAGAATATCCTGATATCGAGTGGACCGACTGTTGAAATGATAGACCCGGTAAGGTTTATCAGCAATTTTTCATCCGGGAAAATGGGGCTTGCCCTTGCCAGGGAGGCAGTTCTCCGGGGAGCCAGCGTTACTTTTATTTCTGGTCCTGTTCATGAATACCCGGAACATCCTTCTATAAAAGTAATTAAGGTTAATTCAGCTTCTGAAATGTATTCAGCAAGTATTGATTTCTTTAGTAAAGCGGATATTGCCATTATGGCTGCTGCTGTTGCTGATTATACTCCTCTGAATCCGGAGCATGAAAAAATCAAGAAAAAAGAAGATTCACTTTTGCTAAACCTGGTGAAAACCAGGGATATTCTTGCCGAATTGGGGCAATTAAAGAAAAAGGGACAGTACCTGCTTGGATTTGCACTGGAAACAAACAACGAAAAAGAGAATGCCATCAGCAAGTTGCATACGAAAAACCTTGATTGTATCGTTCTTAATTCACTGAATGATACTGGTTCCGGGTTTGGATTTGATACCAATAAGGTTACTATCATCGGTAAAGATCAGAATATCAGCGAATTTGATCTTAAATCAAAGGATGAAGTTGCTGCTGACATTTTAGATTTCATTCAAAAAGAGATTGTTTAATACCACACACTATTATTTCCCCTTATGATCCGCAATCTGATTATTTTTCTGATTATCTGTTTACCTGCATTTGCTAGCTCACAGGAATTCATGTGCCAGATTTCAGTTAACTCCCCTCAGGTTGAAGGATCTGAGAAGAAAGTATTTCAGACGTTGCAATCCGATCTTTATGAGTTTGTAAATAACCGAAAGTGGACCAATTTTGCTTATAAAACCGAAGAACGTATTGAGTGTTCGATGATGATTACTGTAACTGAACGTACATCGAGCGATCAGTTTAAAGCAAAAGTAAATGTGATATTGCAGCGTCCGGTTTACAAAACCTCTTATAACACAAATCTGCTCAATCTTGTAGATAAGGATTTTGATTTTTCTTATGTTGAATACCAGCCACTTGAATACAGTGACGATGCATTTACATCCAATTTAACATCCATGGTTGCATATTATATATATATTATGCTTGGTGTTGATGCTGATTCATTCAGTTCATTCGGCGGAACTCCTTATTTTGAAAAAGCCAGGGCAGTGGTAAATGCAGCCCAGAATGCTCCGCAAAGGGGTTGGAAGGGTTTCGAAAGCCAGAGAAACCGTTATTGGCTGGTCGAAAACCTGATGAATAATACCTATAGCCAATTTCGTGAAGGATTGTATACATACCATCGTACCGGGTTGGACCTGATGGCGGAAAACATGGATCTTGGGCGTAGTGGCGTAAACGATTGCCTCGAAAATATTCAACGGGTAAACCGCGAAAAAAGCGGTCTTTATGTTGTTCAGTTATTTATTGATGCAAAAAGGGACGAACTTATTAACATATATTCCCAGTCGTCGCCTATGGATAAAACCAAGGCTGTGAACATATTGAAAGAAATAGATCCTGCCAATTCGTCCAAGTATCAGCAAATCATGCAACAAGGCAAGTAAGCTTCATTCAACTCAATTTCTTATATTTGCTTTTCCTAAAGCCAAACAACAAGACATGCTTCTGCACTTGTCAGTCGAAAATTTTATTCTTATCCCACGGCTCGAAATAAGCTTTCATAAGGGATTTACCTGCATTACCGGCGAAACCGGAGCTGGGAAGTCAATATTGGTCGGTGCTCTTTCGCTCATTCTGGGACAACGTGCTGATACTACTGTTTTACGTGATAAAAATCAGAAATGTATTGTTGAAGGTAGTTTTCTGATTGAAGGATACAATCTTGATCCAATTTTCGAAGGCAATGATCTGGATTATGAACCTACCTCGGTGTTCCGCCGTGAGATTAATCCACAGGGAAAATCAAGGGCTTTTATTAATGATACGCCTGTTAACCTGAATGTTTTGAAAGAAATCGGCGACAGGCTGGTTGACATTCATTCCCAGCATCAGACGCTTGAATTGAATGATGCTGCTTTTCAGTTAGGAATGGTTGATTCCTATGCCAGGCAACCTCAAACACTTGCTTCTTACCGAAAACTTTTTATTGAATTTAATTCGCTCAAATCGGAATTTGACGAATGCCTTAAAAAGGAACAGCAAAGCTTGAATGAAAGGGAGTACCTTTCTTTTCAGTTTGAAGAACTTGACAAGGCTAACCTTATCGTAAACGAGCAAATGGAAGCGGAAGAAGAACTCGAAATTCTCACGCATGCCGAAGAAATTAAATCGCGCACATTCGCTTCCATCGGATTGCTTTCTGATGATGAATTAAATGTAACTGGCAGACTTTCAGAAATTAAGCAACTTCTCGAACAGGCCTCCCGTTATAGTCATCATTTTGCCCCACTTGCCGAAAGGGTAGAAGGCAGCCTGATTGAACTGAAAGATATCACAAACGAACTCCGTACTTTTTCCGGGCAGGTTCATTTTGATCCTGAAAGGATTGAAAAACTTGGACAGCGACTCGACCTGATTTATCATCTTGAGCAAAAACACAGGGTTCAGTCGGTCGCAGAACTTATAATTGTAATGAACGAGTTGTCGGATAAGCTTTTTGCCATCAGTTCACTCGAAACCCGGATCGAAGCGCTGACTGAAGAGTTGAAGAAAAAAGAAATTGAACTTTCAGAGGTTTCTGCTGTTCTTTCTAAACAAAGGCAGTCGGTAATCCCGAATATTGAGACTGAAATGCACAAAGTGTTGGAAAACCTTGGGATGCCTTCAGCTAAATTTATCATAAAGCAAGAACCATTGACCTATTTTTCCGCTTCCGGAACTGATAAAATCACTTTCCTCTTTTCTGCAAATAAAGGCGGCGAAATCCGAGAAATACAGAAAGTTGCCTCTGGCGGTGAATTATCGAGGCTTATGCTTGCACTGAAATCATTGGTTCTGAACCGCAGTTTACTTCCTACCATACTTTTCGATGAAATTGATTCAGGCGTTTCGGGCGATATAGCCGGTAAAGTCGGGACAATCATGCGCACAATGTCATCGCATATGCAGGTAATTGCTATCACCCACCTTCCGCAGATCGCCGGTAAGGCCGATAGTCATTTACTCGCTTATAAGCAGGATGGTGACACAACAACAACTTCGAGCATGAGGGTTTTATCAAGTGAGGATCGTGTAAATGAAATAGCACGTATGCTTAGCGATGAAACCATTACCGAATCGGCTAAAATCACCGCCCGGGAACTACTCAATTTCAGGAATTAATTCTGATCCTGATACTTTGACTATAACTTCAAATTAGCATTATTAATTAAAACAAATACAATGGCTTACAATTTACTAAAAGGTAAAAAAGGCATCATTTTCGGTGCATTGAATGACATGTCGATTGCATGGAAAGTGGCAGAAAGAGCGCACGAAGAAGGAGCGCAGTTTGTGCTGACGAATACGCCTATGGCATTGCGTTTGGGCGATACCCATCATCTGGCAGAAGCAACCGGATCAATTATTGTGCCTGCCGATGCAACAAGTATTACTGATCTCGAAAATGTTTTCAGTAAAACGATGGAGCATTTTGATGGTAAAATTGATTTTATTCTGCATTCCATCGGAATGTCGCCCAATGTGCGAAAAAAAATACCATACGATGCGCTCAATTACGAAAACTACCTCAAAACCCTCGATATTTCTGCAATTTCGTTTCATAAAGTGATTCAGATAGCCAAAAAGCTTGATGCGCTGAATGAATGGGGATCAATCGTTGCGCTGTCCTATGTTGCTGCCCAGCGAACGCTTTTTGAGTATAACGATATGGCAGATGCGAAAGCAGCCCTTGAAAGTATTGCTCGTAGTTTCGGGTATATTTATGGCCGCGAAAAACATATCCGTATAAATACGGTTTCGCAATCGCCAACCCTTACAACCGCCGGAAGCGGTGTAAAAGGGATAGGAGGGTTGATGGATTTCACTGAGCGAATGTCGCCACTTGGCAATGCAACTGCCGAAGAATGTGCTGATTATTGTCTAACACTTTTCAGCGACCTGACCCGTAAAGTAACCATGCAGAATCTTTTCAATGACGGTGGTTTCTCAAGCATGGGTATGAGTGCAAGGGCTATGGAAATGTATAATAAAAGCCTTGATTGCCGCGATTGCCACGATCATCCGGATAATTGTAAAATTGAAGAATAAAATTGGATAGAATCTGGTTTTAACCCAGATTGATAGTATAATTATAAACAGCCTGGGGCTTAGGTTCCGGGCTGTTTGATTTCTCAGGAGTTGTTGATGTATAATTCAACTGAACGCCCGTCTGAACATTGTTTTCAACTGGTTGTGGCAGATGAAAATGTATCCTGGTTTTCATTTCAACCTTCATTCTTACGCCACGGTTCCGGGCTGGTTCATATTTCATGAGCCTTATTACTCGCTCAGCTTCTTCATCGCATCCGTAGCCGATACCCTTAGTTATATCCACATCTATAATTTCACCGATATTATCAACAGTATAGGTCACAAAAACAAGCCCTTCCACTTTATTTGCAAGAGCCTGTTCGGGGTATTTTACATTTTCCTTGATAAAATTCTGGTACGCTTCTTTCCCTCCCGGAAACGTAGGGATTTTCAGGAATTTCTTCTTTTTAGGATTTTTGGAATCGTTATGTTTCACATCACAAAACTAACAATTATTCGCATTCCGGTCTTCAATAATTATTTTGTCAAAAATGTTTCGGTTTTTACAATGTAACAATTTGTTTAACAAGCATATAAATAATTTTCTTATTTGATATTTTTCATTCATACATGCTGTTCTTAAATCTGTATTCAAATAATGCTAAATTTGTCAATTAAAATAAGTAAATAAAAATGTAAACCTGAAGGAAATATCTCCCTCTAAGCTTGGTAATTAAACAATTACCTGATATCAGACATGATATTTTCCTGACATATAAAAAAATCAAATAGGTATGAAAATCCTTGTTTGTATCAGCAATGTGCCTGATACCACTACAAAAGTTAAATTCATTGACGATTCGAAAAAACTCGATGTAAATGGAATTCAATGGGTTATAAATCCATGGGATGAGCTTGCTCTTACCCGTGCGCTTGAGTTGAAGGATGATGCTGCAAACGGCATTCAGGCTGTTACGGTAGCCCATGTTGGAACATTAGCTTCGGAGCCCACAATCCGCAAAGCACTGGCGATAGGAGCCGACGATGCTATCCGTGTTAATATAGAAGCAGGCGATGCCTACCAAATCGCCGCCCAATTAGCTGAAGCCATCCGCAACGAAAATTTTAATCTGATTATGTGCGGCATCGAATCGAGCGATCATAACGGCTCAACAGTAGGAGGGATGCTAGCCGAATTTTTAGGCTTCCCTTCGGTAACCGGAGTTTCTTCAGTGAAATTTGAAGGCGGCCAAACTGTAATTACCCGTGAGATTGATGGTGGAAAAGAAATTCTTTCGGTTCCATCCCCATTTGTTGCAATTGTACAGAAAGGAATTGCAAAAGAACCCCGGATAGCAGCCATGCGCGGTATCATGATGGCCCGCACCAAACCTATCAAAGTGGTTGAGCCACAAGCCATTGATAGCCTAACAGAAGTTATTAATTACGAAATGCCAAAACCTCGAGCTGCCTGCAAATATGTTGAGGCTGATAATGCAGGTCAGTTGATCAGCTTGCTTCAGAACGAAGCCAAGGTTTTCTAATCCATTTTTCATTCACAAAGCAAAAACAAATCATCATATGTCAGTATTAGTCTTCCTCGAAAATTGGGATGGTAAGTTCAAGAAATTGTCATTCGAATTAGTTTCGTATGCATCTAAAGTTGCCGAAATGCTTGACGATCAGGCAGTAGCATTATCTATAGGTAAAGTTGATGCATCAGAGCTCGAAAAGTTAGCAAGCTATGGAGCTTCCAAAGTTATAAGTGTTGAAAATGAACTGATTAAAGCTTTTGATGATCAGGCTTTTACAAGCATGATTGCTGAAGTAGCTCAAAAAATTGGTGCCAAAGTTCTGGTACTTTCGAACAACAATTCCGGTAAAGCAATTGCACCAAGACTCTCGGTTAAGCTCAAAGCCGGGATTGCTTCAGGTGTCAGCAAACTGCCTGTAAGCATTAATCCTTTTGTTGTTTACAAGAAAGTTTACTCCGGAAAAGCTTTCGCCAATGTCGTTATCAAAACCGATATAAAAATTTTAACGCTTTCCCAGAATTCATTTGATTTGGTTGAATCGCCGAAAGCATTTAGCCTGGAGAAATCAGACATTCAACCTGATGGAAGCCTGATGAAAACCGAGGTTATGGAAGTGCAGAAACAAACCGGTAAAATCCTTATTACCGATGCCGATATTGTTGTTTCAGGCGGACGGGGTATGAAATCTCCTGATAACTGGGGCCCGCTTGTTGAGCTGGCAGGATTACTCGGAGCTGCTACCGCCTGTTCGCGACCGGTTTCTGACGAAGGCTGGCGTTCGCACGATGAGCATACAGGTCAGACCGGGAAAATTATTGCTCCCAACCTTTATTTCGCTATCGGGATTTCTGGTGCGACACAGCATCTGGCGGGCATAAGTTCGTCCAAATTTATTGTGGCTATCAATACCGACAAGGATGCCCCGATTTTTGAAGCAGCCCAGTACGGAATCATAGGTGATGCCATGAAAGTGCTTCCCAAACTGGTTGAAGCAGTTAAAGAAATGAAGTCAAAATAAACCAGGTTTAATAACTCAGGCAGAATGTCCTTAAAAGTATTGCTATCCAGTTTGCTTTAAGGACATTTTTGTTTGTAAATCAATTGATTATGGCAAAACAGATTGTTTTTGCAATAACTATCCTGATCACTCTGGGTGTGTTTTCGTTTACGATACTCAGGCTTATCAGCTGGTTTAAATTAACCAAAGCCAACTTCCCGATCCGCGATTTTGGCAAACGGTTTATGGTAATGCTTGATGTTGCCATAGGGCAAACTAAAATCTTCCGCCGTCCGGTGATTGGTTTTTTTCATGCACTGGTTTTCTGGGGGTTTTGTGTGATACTTCTTGGAAGCATCGAAATGATAATTGATGGTCTGTTTGGCATTGAGCGTTCATTGAAAGTATTGGGAAGTCTGCACAATATTGTGATGGCTTCGGGAGATGTATTTGCACTTATTGTTACAGTTTCTATATTGATTTTCCTGACCAGGAGGCTCTTTATGCATATCAGCCGTTTCGAAGGTATAGAGATGAAGAAAAAATCGCACCAGGATGCCAATATCGCACTGACAATGATTTTACTGCTGATGCTTTCGCTCATGGGAATGAATGCGGCTTATGTGCAACTGCAATTAGCTTCTAATGAAACTGTATTTGGAACATACCCGGTAGGAGCGATGCTGGCTCCGATTTTCGGTGGCTTGTCGTTGAATGGAATATATGTGGCACATGAAATTTTCTGGTGGTCACATATAGTGCTGATTTATATTTTTGCGAATATTTTGCCCTATTCCAAGCATTTCCATGTATTTCTGTCAGTCCCGAATACTTTTCTCACGCGGCTGGAACCGCTCGGCAAACTCACCAATATGGATGACATCACACGTGAGGTGAAACTGATGCTCGATCCGAATGCTACTTTCGAAGCACCTGCAGCAGATGTCCCAATCAGCCGTTTTGGAGTTAAAGATGTGGAAGATGTTTCGTGGAAAAACTATTTTGACTCGCTAACCTGCACTGAGTGTGGACGGTGTTCTGCAGTTTGCCCTGCTAATACCACGGGAAAACTTCTGTCGCCAAGAAAAATATTTATGGATTTACGGGCACGAATGAAAGAAAAAGGTCCGGGATTAGTTAAGCTGGGTAAAGACTTTAACGACAATAAATCTTACCTGCGTGATTATGTTTCGGAAGAAGAACTCTGGGCTTGCACTACATGTAATGCCTGTGCCCAGGAATGCCCGGTAAATATCAATCATCCGACTTTGATCATTGATATGCGCCGTTACCTGGTTATGGAGGAAAGCAGCGCCCCTACAGGCCTGAAAACCATGTTCAGTAACATAGAAAATAATGGAGCTCCCTGGCAATATTCTTCCGAGGATCGGCTGCTTTGGGCTGAAAATCTTGAAATGAAAGTTTATTAGTTAATAAACCACGGAGACACGGAGAACACGGAGAAACACGGAGGATAATTCTGGGAGATTGAAATATAAATAGATGTTTTTTTAACAAAAAAGCATTCCCTCTGTGTCCCTCAATGCACTTGGTGCCTCCGTGGTAAAAAAATAAAACAATGGAAACCAAAAAGATAGAAATCCCTGTAATGGCTAACTTATTTGCGAAGGGCGAAAAGCCCGAGTATTTATTCTGGGTTGGCTGTGCAGGGGCATTCGACGATCGGTATAAAAAAGTAACCCGCGCTTTTGCAAAAATCCTGACTCATCTCAACATCTCTTATGCTGTTTTGGGCAAAGAAGAATCCTGCACGGGTGACCCCGCACGCAGGGCAGGAAATGAAATGTTGTACCAGATGCAGGCCATGCAGAATATCGCAGTTCTTGATGGCTATGAAGTAAAAAAAATTATAACTATCTGCCCGCATTGCTTCAATATTTTCAAGAATGAGTATCCTGATCTGGGTGGAAAATATGAAGTGATTAATTACGTGCAGTTCCTTGATAAATACATCGAAAACGGAAGAATAAAACTGGATGCTTCCATGCTTGGGAATGCCCGGATTACTTATCACGATCCATGTTACCTGGGACGCGGAAATGATATTTATGCCGAACCACGAAGCATCCTGAAGAAACTAACTAATGACTTTGTGGAACTGGAACGCAATAAAAGCTTTTCTTATTGCTGCGGTGCCGGCGGTGCCCAGATGTTCAAGGAGGCAGAACCAGGCAAAAAGGAAGTGTTTATCGAGCGGACAGAAGAAGTGTTGCGCAGCGACGCTAAAATTGTCGCCACTGCCTGTCCTTTCTGCATGACAATGCTGACTGATGGCCTGAAATACAAGAACAAAGAAGAAGTTAAAAATTTCGATATAGCCGAACTCATTGTGCAGGTTTTGGACCTGTAGATAGATGTTAATAGTTAATAGAAATTGGAAAATAGTATGTCAATTTTCATCGCTATTTTCTATTAAGCATATTCTATTAATAACTTTCTATTATCAGCTTTCTATTCACCATTTTCCATTAACTATTTTCCATTAACCATTTTCCATTAACTATTTTCCATTAACTATTTCACAGCTAAATAGATATGCAATTTTCTGTATATTTAATTCATTGATTCTGGCCATATTACGGCATTTCTCTTGCAGTTTATCCGTAAAATCGTAATTTTGCGATCAATATATCTCTGCTCATCTTTCTGATGAGTAAACAGAGTAATTTCTAAGTCATAACCTGATTTACCATTTATGCGTTTTAGAATAATTGTGCTAGCCAAGCAAGTTCCTGATACACGGAACGTTGGAAAAGATGCCATGAAAGCAGATGGCACTGTTAACCGGGCGGCATTGCCTGCTATTTTCAATCCGGAAGATTTACATGCTTTGGAACAGGCCCTCAGCATCAAGGATAAGATTCCTGAAGCAGAAGTTATTATTCTCACAATGGGACCTTTCCGTGCTGCTGAAATAATCCGTGAAGCCATGTACCGCGGTGCGGACAGGGGTTACCTGATCACTGACCGTAAATTTGCCGGATCGGATACACTTGCTACTTCTTACGCATTGTCATTGGCAGTAAAGAAACTTGCCCCTTATCATCTGGTAATTTCTGGTCGTCAGGCAATTGACGGTGATACTGCCCAGGTTGGTCCGCAGACTGCTGAAAAGCTTGGCATTCCGCAGATTACGTATTGTGAAGATATTCTTTCGGTTGATGCGAAAAAGATCATTATCAAACGCAGGCTCGAAAGGGGAGTAGAGGTGGTAAATTCAACCCTTCCTGCAGCCATCACGGTTCACAGTTCAGCTCCGGTTTGCAGGCAGAGGGTTGGTAAATTACTTATGAAGTACAAACATGCCCGCACAGTTACCGAACTTCAGAACGAAACAAAAGACTATACCGAATTATACAATGACAGGCCATATCTTCTTATTGATGAATGGACAGCCGATGATCTGAAAGCTGAGCCTGAAATGCTTGGTCTTACAGGATCACCTACAAAGGTGAAAAAAATCGAAAATGTTGTTTTTCAACACAAGGATTCGACGGTTCTTGGCAATTCCGATAAGGAAATAGAAGGCCTCATGCTGAACCTGATCAACAGCCATGTTATTGGCTAATCATTATAAGAAATTTAAAATCAACGACTAATACCATAAGCACGTGAACAACATATTTGTTTATTGCGAAGTTACCGATGAAGGATCAATTGCAGATGTAAGTCTAGAACTTCTTTCGAAAGGGAAAAAACTGGCCGGCGACCTCAAAGTGAAGCTGGAAGCCGTAGTGATTGGCTACAAGGTCAAAAGCCTTGAAGCCCATTTGTTTCCTTTTGGAGTGGATGTAATTCATTATGCAGACGAGGAAAGGCTTTTTCCCTATACCACACTTCCTCATGCTTCTATAATTCTCGATCTTTTCAAAAAAGAAAAACCAGAAATTGCACTTTTCGGCGCAACCAGTATTGGCCGCGATATTGCTCCAAGGGTTGCCTCAGCACTTCGTTGCGGGCTTACTGCCGACTGCACCAGCCTCGAAATCGGCGATCACTTCGAGAATAAAACACAAACAGAATTCAAAAATCTTTTATACCAGATCAGACCTGCCTTTGGTGGAAATATTATTGCTACCATTATTAATCCTGAAACCCGTCCGCAAATGGCAACGGTTAGGGAAGGGGTGATGAAAAAAGAGATATTTTCCAATAAATTTAAAGGTAAACTGGTTAAGATTGATGCAAAAAGCATTCTTAAAGATGATGATTTTGCCGTCACCATTATAGAGCGCCATATAGAAAAAAGCAAAATCGACATTAAAAACTCCCAGGTTATCATTTCCGGAGGCTATGGTGTTGGTTCAAAAGAGAATTTCAATCTCCTTTTTGACCTGGCTGACATTCTCGGGGCCCAGGTAGGCGCTTCGCGTGCAGCCGTTGATGCAGGGTTCGTGGAACACGAACGCCAGGTTGGTCAGACAGGAGTTACTGTGAGGCCTAAGCTTTACATTGCCTGCGGAATTTCGGGCGCAGTGCAGCACAGGGCAGGTATGGACCAGTCGGCACAGATCATTTCGATCAATACCGATATTCATGCACCTATCAATAACATTGCAGATTACACAATCATTGGAAGTGTTGCAGATGTAATTCCAAAAATGATAAAATATTACAAGAAAAACTCGAAGTAAATCCTCTGACCATAATGGAAAATTTCTATAACGACAATCCCCATCTCAGGTTCCACCTTACCCATCCTTTGATGGAGAAAATTGTAAAACTGAAAGAGGCGGGCTATAGCCAGAAAGATAAATACGATTTTGCTCCTCTCGATTTTGAAGATGCCCTTGACAATTACGACAAAGTGATGGAAATCATCGGCGAGATCAGCGGCGAAATTATAGGCCCAAACGCTGAATCAGTTGATAAGGAAGGTCCGAAACTTATTGACAATGAGGTAAAATACGCCAGAGGCACACAGCAGAATTACGATGCACTTGTGAAAGCCGGCCTGGTTGGGTTTACCTTGCCAAGGGAATATGATGGACTGAATATGCCAATCGTTCCTTACGTTATGTCGGGCGAAATTGTTTCCCGTGCTGATGCAGGTTTCGCTAACATCTGGGGCCTTCAGGACTGTGCCGAAACCATTCATGAGTTTGCATCCGATGAGGTTAAAGCCGAATTTCTGCCTCGTTTTAATAAGGGAGCCACAGCAGCCATGGATCTTACCGAACCCGACGCAGGTTCTGACTTACAGGCCGTTCAGTTAAAAGCAACCTATGATAACCACAAACACAAGTGGATTCTTGATGGTGTAAAACGATTTATTACCAATGGGGATGCTGATATTTCACTGGTTCTGGCACGTTCAGAAGAAGGTACCGCTGATGCCCGTGGACTGTCGTTGTTTGTGTACGACAGAAATGATAAAGCAGTAACTGTTCGCCGAATCGAAAATAAACTTGGGATTAAAGGATCACCAACCTGTGAACTGGTGTTTCGCAATGCACCGGCAAAACTTATTGGCGATACTAAACTAGGCCTGATAAAATATGTCATGTCGCTGATGAATTCAGCCCGTCTGGGTGTTGGCTCACAATCAGTTGGAATTGCAGAAGCAGCCTATCGCGAAGCTTATAAATATGCAACTGAGCGCGAGCAATTTGGTAAATCGATTATTAAGTACGCCGCCGTTTACGAAATGCTTACCAACATGAAAGTAAAGATAGATGCTATGCGCACTCTGCTTTATGAAACTGCCAGGTACGTAGATATTTACAAAGCATATAATCACACTGCAAAAGAACGAAAACTCGAACCGGAAGAACGTCAGGAAGCTAAAATGTATCAGAAACTGGCCGATATGTATACCCCTTTGGTAAAACTTTATTCCAGTGAAGGATGCAACCAGATAGCCTACGATGCCATCCAGATTTTTGGAGGTACAGGTTATATGAAAGATTTTCCTATTGAAAGAATTTACCGTGATGCCCGTATAACAACTATTTACGAAGGTACTTCGCAATTACAGGTAGTTGCAGCTATCCGTAATGTTGGAAATGGTGCATTTCTGGCTGCCATGCGCGAAAGGAGCCAATTGTCGGTAAAACCAGAACTGGAATATCTCAAAGGCACCCTTGAAAAGATGACTGAGCAATACGCTAAGACTGTTGAAAAAGTTAACGAATTTGCTGATAATGAGTATTTTGACTTTCATGCCCGCCGCATGGTGGAAATGGCTGGCAACGTGCTGATTGGCTACCTTTTATTATACGATGCTAATAGGAGTGAAGTCTATTCAAAATCCGCCGACATTTTCATCCGTAAAGGACGCGCTGAAAATATTGCATCTGTAAGTTTCATCAACAATTGCCATCCTAAGGATATAAATGATTTCAAAATGTAAAGAATCAACCCAGAACTGATTCATTCAATTTGTAATCAATACGAATAACTAATTAACTATCAGAAAGAACGCTCACTAACAGGGCGTTCTTTTTATTTTAATGCATTTCGGTATTTTATCGTATTAAATTTTTATTAACATATAGAAAATCCAGTGACGTAATTTTTGTACTTTTCAGCCGAATTTAATAAACTTAATAAAGGAATTCAGTCTTTTTCTAATGATTTCTTATTTTAAGATTTCGGAATAAAAATGGAAAAGTGAATTTATTCGGCAGTTTGCATTCAATACATTGAAGATTAATTAAATACAAGTCATACCCAACGTTACTAAATAATGGAAAACAGAAAAGTACTTAAAAGTGGTGAATTCCTTGTCGACACCGTTGAAGCTAAAGATGTGTTTATTCCGGAAGAATTCAACGACGAACAATTGATGATTGCCCAAACCTGCCAGGATTTTCTGGATACTGAGGTTTACCTGAACATGGACAAGATCGATAGTCCGGATATTAATTTAATGCGGAAAACCCTCGAAAAATCAGGTGAACTCGGATTAATGGGAATTGCATTGCCGGAGGATGTGGGTGGATTCGGACAATCATTTGTAACCCAAATGCTTGCTGCTGAAACTATTGGTGCGGGTTACTCATTTTCTGTTGCGTTTATGGCGCATTGCGGTATCGGCACTCTGCCGATAGCTTATTACGGGAATGAGGCGCAGCGACAAAAATATGTAACCAAACTTGCTACCGGTGAACTGATTGGCGCATATTGCCTCACCGAACCCGGTGCCGGAAGCGATGCCAACGCTGGCAAAACCAATGCGCACCTTTCGGAAGATGGTACACATTATATACTGAACGGTCAGAAAATGTGGATAACCAACGCAAATTTCGCCGACCTTCAGACGGTTTTCGCAAAAGTGGGAACCGACCGGATTTTAAGCGCATTTATAGTAGAGAGAACTATGGAAGGCGTTGTTGTTGCCCCAGATGAGAAAAAAATGGGTATCAAAGGTTCGTCAACCGCACAGATTTTTTACAACGATGTGAAAGTACCTGTCGAAAATATGATCGGCAACCAGGGTGAAGGATTCAGGATTGCCCTAAGTATACTCCATATGGGTCGTATTAAGCTGGGCGCCAATGTAATAGGAGCTGCAAAAAAAGCGATTAACGATTCAGTAAAATACGCTAACGAACGCAAACAATTCTGTGTTTTGATCTCAACTTTCGGAGCTATCAAGCACAAAATTGCTCAGCAGGCAATTAAGACATTTGCAGCAGAGTCAGCAACATACCGAGTCAGTAAGGATATAGATGATCTGATTATGATCAATAAGGCTTCGGGTCTTGATCACGGCCGCGCAACCATCGAAGGAATCAGTCATTATGCCGTTGAAGCTGCAATCCTTAAAGTGTATGGTTCGGAGGCTTTGGATTATGTAATTGACGAAGCAGTTCAGATACATGGTGGTATGGGCTATTCAGCCGAGATGGCTGTGGAACGCGGTTACCGCGATTCGCGTATAAACCGGATTTTCGAGGGAACCAACGAAATTAACCGTCTTCTTATCGCTGATACAGCCATTAAACGTGCCCAGAAAGGTGAATTTGATCTATTCGGCCCGGCAGAAAAACTATTTAATAACCTCGATCAGATAACTTCCGGCAAAATTGAAGATGAAAGTTATTATGCAGAAAAGCGACGTTATCTGGCTAATTTTAAGAAAGTTATACTTATTGCGGTACATGGCGTTACCAGGTATTTCGACAAAAAACTGGTAAAAGAACAGGAGGTTATGAACAACATCTCCGAAATGATCATGGAAACATACATCGCTGAATCTCTGGCCCTTCGGGTCGAAAAGCTGGAAAGCCTGAAAGGAAATGCAGATATTTTCCGCGATATGCTCGATGTGTATGTTTACGACACTGCCGACCTAGTTCGTAAATCAGCACGCGATGCATTTAATTCCTTTGCAGTAGGTGCTGAATCTGAAAAACTGAATGATGCAGTCGAAAAACTGACCCAGGTTGCCGGAATTAATGTTAAAGAAGCCCGCAGGCGCATTGCTGACAGGCTTATCGAAAACAATGCGTATAAATTCTAGCAGGTAAATCACTTAATTTTAATGCAAACGCTCTTTTAACCGGGAGCGTTTGCTTTTGAAAATGATCTGATAACAAATTCAGTGCTCCTGATCAACAAATAATTGGCTAAATTTGCCTTGTTCATGAAATGGTTATTGCTTTTTTGAATGCATAAATAGAAACAGTGAAGGAAATCTGAATGCAAAAATGCCTGGGAATTAAAAATCCTAAATAAGAAAGAATCATTATTTCTGATTTTTTATCCAAAAATTAAATCCTGCTATGTCACCATTATTCAGCCATTTGCTTATTCCTTTCATTGTAGCTATGTTCCTTGCTATTACAATGGGTGGTAGCGGAACAGGGCCTGCATTTTCGGCCGCTTATGGCGCAAATGTTGTGCGTAAGAGTTTAATTCCCGGCTTGTTCGGACTAATGGTTTTCCTGGGTGCAATTATAGCAGGAAAAAATACGGCATCTACAGTTGGAAAGGATTTAATTAATCCTGAATTAATGACTTTTTCGGTGGTTTCGGTTATTCTCTTTTCAGTAGCAATCTCATTGCTGGTGGCTAATCTGGTAGGGATTCCGCAATCAACCAGCCAGTCAACAGTATTGGCTGTTTGGGCTGCAGGCTTATATTTCGGTGAAGCCAACACCGAGAAGATATTTTTTCAGGTAATGCCAGCCTGGTTTATACTTCCCGTGGTTGCATTTTTTCTGAGCCTTTTCTTTGGGAAATATATTTACCGGCCGATGCGTCGCAGGGGGCTTACCATGTCGCGCTCAGTTAATGTAAACCGCAAACCTCTTATTAACGGTTTGATACTTTTCATGTCGTTGTATGTAGCTTTTTCTATTGGGGCAAATAATGTCGCAAACGCTGCCGGGCCTATTGCTACCATGACAGCTAATGAGCTAAATATAGCCGGCGACAGGAATTTCCTGTTGATCATGATTTTATCAACACTTATGGTCGCTCCAAGCTTTGCTATCGGTAGTTCCATTTTTGGGAACAAAATATTGAATAACACAGGGAAAGAGATTGTATTATTTGGCAAATTCGAGGCAGGAATTATAGCTTTTGTATCTGCAAGTCTGCTTTTACTGGCTTCAGTCACCAAAGGAATTCCTACCTCGCTTGTACAACTTAATGTTGCGGCCATACTTGGAATTGGAGTTGCAAAACTTGGAACAAAAAATATTTTTAAAAAAACTGAGGTACGCAAATTTTTTCTTATGTGGCTTATAGCACCAGCAATTGCGTTTGCACTCTGCCTGGTTTTACTTTACCTGGGCGAAAGGTTCGAACTTCTATAAAATTACCAGCGCGAAGTATTTCAGTACTCTTACTAAACCAAATTACATACCGTGAATAATCAGGAGGTTATCCTTAAAACTGTTGAGTTTGTTAAGCATACTTTAGCTGACGCTGAAGGTGGACACGACTGGTGGCATATTTACAGAGTGTGGAAATCAGCAAAACATATCGCACATCACGAAGACGTAGACCTATTTATTGTTGAACTGGGAGCTTTGTTACACGATATTGCTGATTCAAAATTTCATGACGGTAATGAACAAATCGGACCTCAAATGGCCAGGGAATTTCTGCTATCAAATCATGTTGAAGAGGGGATAATTGATCACATCGAAAAAATCATTTCAAATATTTCGTTTAAAGGGGGCAACGTGCCTCCGCATTTCAAATCACCAGAACTGGATGTGATTCAGGATGCTGACCGACTTGATGCCCTTGGAGCCATTGGTATTGCAAGAACTTTTAATTATGGAGGGCACAAAGGGAGACCCATCTATGATCCGGGTTGCAAGCCCAACCTGCAATTGTCAAAGGAAGAATATAAAAACAGCAAAGCACCGACACTGAATCATTTCTATGAAAAACTGCTCCTGCTTAAAGAAAGAATGAATACCCAAACCGGAAGAAAAATGGCTGAGCAAAGGCACGAATTCATGATAGCTTACCTCGACCAGTTTTATAAAGAATGGGATGGCGAAAAATAAGCTGATTTGGGAATAAATTAAAGGACGCCCCGTTAGAAAGCGTCCTTTAAAAATAAATGAAAATTTTCTTACTGAACTGCTACATCGGGTGCGGTTGGTGATTCTTCAGCAGCAGGGAGTAAATGTTTTTCAACAAGTATTTTCATATCCTTTATTTCAGGATCAAAATCTATATTTATAATATCTCCCTGAGCAAGTTTGGTAAGAATTATTTCTTCAGCCAGCATATCTTCAACATATTTCTGAATAGCTCTTTTCAACGGACGGGCGCCGAATTGCTCATCCCAGCCTTTTTCAAGAATATAATCTTTTGCCCGCTCAGTAATGTTTGGTTCGTAACCCATAGTCCGGATACGGCTGAAAAGATGTGCCAGTTCAATGTCGATTATTTTATGAATATCCTCTCGTTCAAGCGAATCGAAAATAATCACATCATCAATACGGTTAAGAAATTCAGGAGCAAATGATTTCTTCAGGGCATTCTCAATTACACTTTGTGCAATACTCGAACTCTGCGACTGACGGGCATTCGTGCTGAATCCAACGCCAGCACCAAAATCCTTAAGCTGCCTCGAACCAATATTGGAAGTCATAATCACTATTGTATTCTTGAAATCAACTCTTCTTCCAAGACTGTCGGTAAGTTGACCATCGTCAAGTACTTGCAACAGGATATGGAAAATATCAGGGTGAGCTTTCTCAATTTCATCAAGTAATACAATAGAGTAGGGGCGGCGTCTTACTTTTTCGGTCAGTTGACCACCTTCCTCATAACCAACATAGCCCGGAGGCGCTCCGACAAGGCGCGATACAGCGAATTTTTCCATATATTCGCTCATATCAATACGTATCAGCGCATCTTCAGTATCAAAAAGGTATCGGGATAAAATTTTTGCAAGGTGAGTTTTCCCAACACCGGTCGGACCCAAGAATATAAATGTTCCGATAGGTTTATTCGGATCTTTCAGCCCGGCACGGTTCCTGCGAATGGCTTTGACTACTTTTTTAATGGCATTTTCCTGTCCGATTACTGATCCTCCAAGTTCCACTTCCATATTCATAAGACGTGATCCTTCATTCTCAGCAATACGCTGAACAGGAACACCCGTCATCATGGCCACTACTTCTGCAACATTTTCCTCAGTAACCATCTGCCGGTTTACTTTCGAATCTTCTTCCCATTTGGCTTTTAATGCTTCCAACTGAGCCTGGGCTTTACGTTCATCGTCACGGTAACGGGCTGCTTCTTCGTATTTCTGCCCTTTAATTGCTTTCATTTTCTTTTGCCTGATATCTTCAATCAGACTTTCGATAGTAACTATCTCAACCGGCACATGCATATTCGAAATATGTACCCGAGCTCCAGATTCGTCAAGAGCATCAATAGCTTTGTCAGGAAGGCAACGATCAGTAAGATAACGGTTTGTAAGCGTTACGCAGGCGTTTATAGCTTCGGGCGTATATTTTACCAGGTGATGATCCTCATATTTTTCCTTAATCTGGTTCAGAATGGTTACGGTTTCGTCAGGCGAAGTAGGATCTACAATGATCTTCTGAAACCTGCGTTCCAAGGCACCGTCTTTTTCTATATACTGCCGGTATTCGTCAAGCGTTGTAGCACCGATACATTGTATTTCACCGCGAGCCAGTGCCGGTTTGAACATATTACTTGCATCAAGCGATCCGCTTGCATTTCCGGCACCAACAATGGTGTGGATTTCGTCAATAAAAAGAATTATGTCGCGGTTTTTTTCCAGTTCGTTAAGTACAGCCTTCATTCGCTCTTCGAACTGACCACGGTATTTGGTACCGGCTACAAGTGATGCCAGATCGAGTGTATAAACTTTTTTATTAAACAATGCACGCGATACCTTCCGCTGTACGATCCGCAATGCAAGTCCTTCGGCAATCGCTGATTTACCGACACCTGGTTCACCTATAAGAATTGGATTATTTTTTTTACGACGGCTGAGTATCTGCGATATTCGTTCGAGTTCTTTTTCTCGACCTACAATAGGATCGAGACGGTTTTCTTCGGCAGCTTTGGTAAGATCACGGCCAAAATTATCCAGAACCGGTGTTTTCGACTTGCTGTCAGATGTTTTCCGTAAGTTCTCAATGCCACCGCCACCTTCATCGGGATCATCGTCCTGCGAACCTCCTGAGATGTCATCTTTAGGATCTGAATCTGTTTCCCCGAAAAGCTTTTCACGATCTGCCTGTTGTGATGAATCTTCCCCGGTTATCAGGTAGGATTTCACTTCCTCTTTAAAAAGATCATAATCAACACTGTATTTTTTTACCGAACGGGTTACCAGGTTATCTTCATCTTTCAAAATTGCCAACATAAGATGTTCAGTACCAATTAATTCGCTATTAAAAAGCTTAGCTTCGAGGTAGGTCAGTTTAAGTGCGCGCTCAGCTTGTTTTACGAGTGGGAGGTTATCGTTTACTTTATTCCTGTTTGCAGGATTAACTATAGCTGATTCAATTACCCGGCGCAATTCGGCCATATCAACATTCAGATAGTTTAATATCCGTATTGCCAATCCTTCACCCTCTCGTATCATACCCAGAAGAAGGTGCTCAACTCCAATATATTCATTTCCCAGCCTGATTGCCTCTTCGCGGCTAAAAGACAGTACATCTTTAACTCTTTGTGAGAACTTTGCTTCCATGTATTTCCAGTCCTTAACTTACTAAATGATTAAAATTCAAAATCGCTTCAAAATTACAATATAAACGTACAAGTCCGTAAATAGTTTGCTTAAATGATTAACTCTTTATCACTAAATCATTCATTTACTGCATTTTGATATTATCAACAGGTGAATGTTAGAAACAGTGTTGAAAAAGCTCATATTTACATTTTTTGTATCAAAAAATTCTGTACTTTCGTAGTTCTGTAGAAGATAACTTAAGTTATTATAAATGAAGGAGTTAATAAATGGATAATATTCAGGACGGGGAAAAGATAGTACCAGTAAATATTGAAACACAAATGAAAGGAGCCTACATCGATTATGCGATGTCGGTTATTGTATCACGGGCATTACCCGATGTACGTGATGGTTTAAAACCTGTTCACCGAAGAGTTCTTTATGGTATGCTTGATCTGGGCGTTCTTTCGAACCGATCATACAAGAAATCAGCCCGTATTGTCGGGGAAGTTCTTGGTAAATACCACCCTCACGGTGACACATCGGTTTACGATGCAATGGTGCGTATGGCCCAGGATTGGTCGCTACGCTACCCTCTGGTAGATGGACAGGGTAACTTTGGTTCCATTGACGGCGACAGCCCGGCAGCGATGCGTTATACTGAAGTTCGGCTTCGAAAGCTTGCAGAAGAGTTGCTGGCAGATATTGATAAGGATACTGTAGATTTTAAATTAAATTTTGACGATACCTTAGAGGAACCTACTGTACTGCCAGCTAAAATACCTAACCTTTTAATTAACGGTACTTCGGGTATTGCAGTTGGTATGGCAACCAATATTCCGCCTCATAATCTCACCGAAATCATCAATGGTTGTATTGCATATATTGATGACCGGGATATCACTATCGAAGGCCTGATGAAATATATCAAAGCACCTGATTTTCCTACAGGTGGCATAATATATGGCTATGAAGGTGTACGTGAGGCTTATGAAACTGGTCGCGGCCGTTTGGTTATGCGTGGCGAATCCACCTTCGAAACTGATGAGAAAGGTCGTGAAGCAATAGTTTTCACATCCATACCTTACCAGGTAAATAAGGCTGAGATGATTAAAAAGACAGCCGACCTTGTTAACGAGAAAAAAATTGAAGGTATTCATGATATACGCGATGAAAGCGACCGCAATGGCCTCCGAATTGTTTACGAACTGAAAAAAGATGCCGTTTCGAATGTAGTTCTCAATAAACTTTATCAATATACGGCTTTACAAACGTCATTCAGTACCAATGCCATTGCTTTGGTTAAAGGACGTCCATATCAGCTTAACTTGAAACAACTGATCGGACATTTTATCGATCACCGCCACGAAGTTATTCTGAGGCGTACCCGTTACGAATTGGCTGAAGCCGAAAAACGCGCACACGTTCTCGAAGGTCTGCTTATTGCACTCGATAATATTGATGAAGTTATTGCTATTATCCGCGCGGCAGCTTTGCCCGAAGAGGCAAGAACTAATTTGATGGAACGTTTTTCGCTCAGCGAAATACAGGCAAAAGCTATCCTTGATATGCGTTTGCAACGTCTTACCGGCCTCGAACGCGATAAACTCAAAGAAGAATATGCTGAATTGATGAAGATCATTGCATACTATCGCAGTGTTCTAGCCGACGAAACACTTCAGTTTGAGATTATTAAAACCGAGCTTACTGAGATCAGGGAAAAATACGGAGATGAGCGTATGACCCGCATCGAACTGAGCGCTAAAGATTTCCGTATAGAAGATACCATTGCTGACGAGGCTGTAGTTATTACAATCTCGCACATGGGCTATATGAAACGTACACCACTAAGTGAATACCGGCGCCAGAGCAGGGGAGGACGAGGTGCACGCGGATCGGATATTCGCGATGAAGATTTCCTTGAGCATTTGTATATTGCAACAGCCCATAACTATATGCTTTTCTTCACTGAGAAGGGTAAGTGCTTCTGGCTCAGGGTTTATGAAATTCCTGAAGGTGGAAAAACATCCAAAGGCCGGGCAATTCAGAATATGCTGAATATAGAATCGGACGATAAGGTTCGCGCAATCATTAATCTGAAAGACCTTAAGAATGAAGAATATGTAAATAACAATTACATTATTCTTTGTACAAAGAAAGGTACTATCAAGAAAACTTCACTCGAAGCATATTCTCGTCCACGTTTAAATGGTATTAATGCCATTAATATCAATGATGGTGATCAACTACTCGAAGCCAGATTGACGAATGGAAGCAGTGAAGTGCTAATGGCTCTTCGCAGTGGAAGAGCAATCCGTTTCAACGAGAAAACTGTTCGTCCGATGGGTCGTACCGCTACAGGAGTAAGAGGCATAACGCTTGGTGGAAAGAATGACGAAGTTATTGGCATGATATGTGTTAATAATACAGAAGACTCCATACTGGTAGTTTCGGAAAAAGGCTATGGAAAGCGCTCGGACCTTGACGATTACAGGGTTACCAACCGTGGAGGAAAAGGTGTTAAAACTATTAATGTTACCGAAAAAACCGGAAGCTTAATTGCCATTAAAAATGTAACAGACACTGACGATCTCATGATAATTAATCTATCCGGAATAATAATCAGGATGGCAGTAAGTGATCTGAGAGTTATGGGAAGAGCCACGCAAGGTGTCAGGCTTATAAACCTGAAAGAAGACGATGGCATTGCTGCAGTAGCGAAGGTTGAATGTGAGATTGATGAAATTGAAGACGAAGAAATAATTGAAGGTGTTGTACCTATTGATGATGATAATTCGGAAATTACTGCCGATGATTCAGAACCAACCGAACCGGAGATTGAATAATAAGTACCTGTAAATAAATAATTTATCATTAATCAAAGAAAATCAAAACTAAAAAGTTAAGGAAATGAAAAGAACTCTCGTTTTATTTGCCCTGATTATGCTGGTAAGTGCTGCTTTCGCCCAAATGAAGAAAGACCGTACTTCGGCATACAACTATTGGATGAAAAAGGATTTAGTAAAGGCTAAGGAGTATATTGATAAAGCCATTACTTATCCTGAAGCTGTCAGTGATGCCAAAGTATGGTATTACAGAGGTGGAATTTACCTCGATATCCAGATTTCGCCAGCTAAAGCAGTTCTTGCTCCTGATGCAATTAATATTGCATACGAAGCTTATGTGAAAGCACGTGCTCTAGATACCAAAGAAGAGTATAAAGCTGATATAGCTGCACGCTTGGCTGCAATTGGAGGAGAATTTTTTAATGAAGGTATTGCATTCTTCCAGCAAAATGATTTTGATAAAGCTATGCCATTTTTCGAAAGAGCTATAGATATTAGCAAGGAAAACCATACTATTGATACACTTGCTAATTATGGAGCAGCATTGTGCCTCGAAAAGAAAGCAGCTACAGATAAAGCTTTTCTGGATAAGGCCATTGAAAAGTACCAATTCCTGGTTGATGTAAAAATGAAAGAAGTTAGTGTATATACTTCATTGGCAACTCTTTATAAGGAAAAAGGTGATCTTGACAAAGGTGCTGAAATATTGAGTATCGGTAAAGCAATGTTCCCCGGAAATACTGATATTATTATTACTGAGGCTAATATGTACATTTCGACCAATAATCATGCAAAGGCAATTGCCAGCCTTATGGCTGCAAAAGAGAAAGAACCAAAAAATGTTTCTGTACTTTACGCAGTAGGAGTAACCTATGACCTGATGAAAAATGATACAAGCCTTACGGATGCTGACAGGGCAAAATATTTCGATGCTGCAATAGATGCATATAAAGAAACTATAGCTGTAGATCCGAATTATTTCGATGCCTTGTTTAACCTGGGTGCAATTTATTTCAATAAAGGTGGTGAAGTTATTAATGAAGCCAACAAATTACCGATTAACGAAACGGCTAAATATGATAAGATGTTAGCCGATGGGAATAACTACCTGAACCTCGCTTTACCATATCTTGAAAAATGTGAAACTCTTCAGCCACAGGATAAGCCTACACTTATCTCGCTGAAGGAAATTTACACACGCTTGAAACTTAGCGAAAAGTTAATGGCAATTAATGAGAAACTAAGCAATTTGTAAGTCTACAAATTAATAGAAGGGGTCCGGTTTTATTCGGACTCTTTCTTTTAGCATTTTCTATTTAACATAATATTAATTATGGGACGAATTGAATATTCTCAATTGTAGTAATACTAAGCTATTTTTTTACGTTTGACAGAATCAGCAATCACGTCAACCGGAATAGAATATCACTTGTATTTACAATCTTACAGCAACAAAAGAAAGCTGTCAAATCAGATTTCAGAATTTTCAGCAAGTAAATCCGTGTATGGCATATCCAACTGTTTTATATCCTGAATTGCACTTCCGGCAATTCCTTTAATTGAACCGTACATATCAATAGTATTGTCAATTACTTTTTCGATTTGTTTCTCACGCATTTTCCAGCTTTTTTGCATGGATCGTTTCTCGCTGTCCAAATCCATTTTCATTTGCGTAAAACCTTCTACAATAGCTTCAATTTGCATATGAAATGTATTACTAGTCAGGTAATCGTATAATATGACCATTTTGTCGCCTTTATTCTCCTGCGAAGCCACAGCATTACTAACCTGAACGATTGATTCACGCAAAACCTTACACAACCCTTTGAATTCATCATATGTACATATCCATATACCTTCTTTCAAACCCATGCGATCCATGTCCGACGGTAAAACTTCGGTAACGAGGACTCCTATATTGGCACCTTTAATACGAATATCGCTTTTGAATTTCTCAATCCAACTAGGCTGAAAGTCTTTGGTACGCTTGCTTTCATAGTATATTGTACCGCAATTCTGCCTGGTCCGTGTGTTAACAGTCTGAATGCAATCACCGCCCCGGGCCCCTTTTTTTATTTCTTCAATACTATCGAGTGGAAAATTCGCTGCGAGCCATTCCTCAATGGCTAATTCCTGCACTTCGCCCTGAAGTTGCATGGAGCCTTGCTCCTGCTTACGTTTCATCTCTTCAGTAAGGCGTTTCTGGTCTTCTAATTGCTTTTGTAATTCTCTTATAGCCAGCTCATTACGGTCCTGTTCGCTTTTCCTGATTTTTTCTTTTTCTTCGCTAAGCTTTTGGTTCAGTAGGCGTTCGGCATCAGCTGTAACGCTTTCTTTTAATTCATCTTTCTCACGCTTGAGTCTTTCTATTTCGGCTTTACTCCTGCTTAATTCTTTCAACTTCTCTGATTGATCGAGTAAGTCTTTCCGCATGGCAGTCATCAGTTCATCCTGCTCTTCGGTGAGTTTTGCCTTTAACTGCTTTTCAATTAAAAGTTTCTCTTCCTTTAGTCTCAATTGTAATTTTTCCTGGAAGAGTTCATTCTCCTTTTGTTTCTTTTTCTCAAATTCATCCTTCTGTTGGTTAAGAAGTTCGAGTTCGGCATTATATTTTTTCTTTTCTTCGGCCAGTTGAGCTGAATACTTTTTTTTGAGATCATCTTCAAGCTGATGCGAAAGAACCTCATTTACATTAATTTCGGTACCGCAATTCGGACATTCAATTTTAGTTTCTCTTTCCATTCGACTGTAAATGTAATAGTTAGGTTATATTTATTATTCAAATTTCAATCAGCATCTGAGGCACTAACTTACAAAAAAAAAAGCCCCGCATCGCGAAGCTTTAACCATAATGTGCTAACCATCATATTGGTTGCACAATCACAAGTCTGAATGAATTTGTTCCCGGATTCTGAGTTTGGAAGTCACTTTCATAATAATCAATGGAGAAAACACCCCTTTCCATTCTGTAAAAGAAACCTCCCTGGTACAAAATATCTCCACTCAGGTAATAGAAGTAAACAGGAACTGGTATCCATGCGTCGCCCGATTTCATGTATAAACTAACCATGCCATTCTGGATTACGTTATCCGTAAGTTCAGGAAAAACCAGGTCTACGGCATATCCGTAACCCTCTTCTCCCTGATTTCCATACAATACCCATTCGTTACTTTGCACGGTAAAATCTACCGTTGACATATCAGCATTTCCACCTGTATATTCATTCGTAATATACTCTTTGGTACAGGAAGTTGAAATTAAGAATACAGACAGCAGCGTTATAAACATGAGCTTTTTCATAGTACAGATTTTAATTGTTTTCTTTTTAGATTTAACAAAAATCATTCCACAATCATGTTTAAGAAATTTCTCCTTTTCTTCATTGTTAATTCCATTTTATACCTAAAAATACAAAATCCTTATTATTTCGTATTTTTACCAAACTAATAGTTTCCGCATCAATGAAAATGTTCCGGCGCATTTTATTTATTTTTCTTTGTATCGTCCTGGTTTTACTATCCATTGGCTTTCTGCTACCCAATAAGGTGCACGTTGAACGGAGTTTAAAAATTGATGCATTCCCACGAACTGTTTTTGACCAGGTGAACACGTTGAAAAACTGGGAGAAATGGTCTCCATGGCCGGCTTCGGATACATTGATACAACTAACCTATTCAGGACCCGAATTAGGTGTTGGTGCTGCTTTTAGCTGGTTCAGCAAAAAGAAAAATGTGGGAAAAGGAAGTTTCTCAATTATTTCCAGCTTTCCTAACGATTCACTGACTGTATTGATGGATTTTGGCGAAAATGGCAGATCAAGCAGCAAATTTGTTTTCATAAAGCAAAACGAAAGTACAATAGTTATATGGAATGTCGAAAGTAATCTGGGTCTAAATCCGGTTTCCAGGTGGTTTGGACTTTTTATGGATCGAATGGTTGGGCCGGATATTGAAAGTGGTTTAGCCAGGCTAAAAGGACTGTTTGCAGGCTCCAGAAATAATAATGGTTTCGAAATTATTGATTTTGAAGCACCTTCGCGTATTTTATTGTCAATCCGTGATACCGCGTCACCGGCTTCGCTTAATTCCAAACTGGCTTCAATGTACAGTAATATCTCAGTTTTTTTAAAAACCAGGAACCTCTCTCCTACCGGAAATCCAACGACCATTTATCATAATTTTGCAACACAAATTTTCGATATAGAAGCCTGTATTCCGGTTGCTGACAAAGTTATTGCTCCTGCCGGAATGTCTTGTATTGAAACCGGAGTTCAAAAAACTGTCATGGTTAAGTATTTTGGATCTAATAAAGCAATATACGGAGCGTATGAAGCTATTCAAACTTATATTAAGGATAAGGGATTGCAGGTAACAGGACCATCATGGGAAGAATACATCAGCGATCCTACCCGGGAAGCCGATTCAGGTCAGTGGCAAACTAATATTTATTTTCCGGTTAAATAAAGGCATATACATTTCTGGAGTTTCCTCAAAAATTTAGTCAGGGAATAAAGATAGCTGAAAAGTATTGTAATCTGGCCCAATTCGGGATTTAAACGAATCAGGGCCTGTTCTTGAATGTTTAAGAAGTTCAAATATTCCATCAGCCATCGCAT
>JBGSUB010000017.1:0-34793 GCA_041753535.1 Lentimicrobiaceae bacterium | reverse complement strand
GTAACTAATCAGTTTCATTTGTAATTGGCAATAGTGTTTAATGCAAACAGCACATTCTGTCCATTTTTAATGGCAGTATCAATAATGGATCTCAGTATGGCAAAATTTTCAGCAGCATCAAATATTTTGAACTGTCCGGATATTTTCTGTTTCACCTTAGCATTTCGGATTGCCCTTTCTGAGCCATTGTTATCAGGAGGGACATCCGGATGGTAAAGGAATGTAAAAATATGGTCACGGTACTTGCTTATTCGCTTTTGAAAAGTGACCAATTCTTTATGTTTAGACTCCAGCGGTTCTGCCAACAAAACATCCAGCTCCTTTTCAAGGTTGTCCCTGGCTTGATTCGGACTATAATAATCGGCAGGGAAAAATTCCTTTTTAAGTTTTTGGGACTGGGTCAGCATGTTACGAAATCTGCCCGGCCAGGTTATTTTGTAAAGTTTCTCAAGGTAAATGGTTTCGCGTTCCAGATGGGCCGCACACAATTGGTGCCTGCCCACCGGGGTTTGAAAATGTGCTTTCCAACAATCGTGTACAAGGGTAGCGTCATTCGATATACTGGCAACATGTTTATCAATCGTTGCAGTTCCCCTATTGGTAGATGCAGCAATAAATGTAGCGCGATTGTTTTGCCATGTCCAGAACCAATGCTTTTTCCCATTGACCTTCATGCCTGTTTCATCCGTGCCAATAACACGGCTGTTCAAAACGCTTTGCCGGATCAATTCATAGGCATCAGCACCTTTGGATGCCAGCCGGTCAAGCAGACAATGCAGCCCGCCCTCGCTTATGGTTGTACCCAAAAAGTCGTGCAACATCTCCTGAAGCCTTTTAAACGGCAGATATTGCCTGACATTGAGGTATCCCACAAGAGATTCAATGTTACTGCCATAGCTGACCGGGCTATCTACCCCGGCAGGAAACGCACTTTCTACAACTTTCCCACATGTACACTTACACCTATAAATCTGGTGTTCAGTCACAACTTGTTTAATCGTTGGAATGTCGATAATCTGTCGTTTGCCAAAAAGCTCAAAGGGCTGGTTGTGCAAGTCTTTACCGCATTCAGGACAGAAACATGCATGGTGTTCAATAATCTGATCAGGTGTCTGAGTCATTTCCAATGTTTTTCCTTCATGCCCCGGTTGGCCACCTACTTTACGGTCACTCTTTTGCCGAAGGCTGCTGGTGCGAGGCGGTCGATTCTCGTCCTTAGAAGGTGGAACAGAACTGTTGTTACTATCTTTCCGCACTTTGTATTTCTCGAGTTCCAGCTCCAGTTTGCCGATTTTTTCCTCCAACATAACAATTTTTTGCGCCTGTTCTTTCACCAGGTGAATCAGTTCGTTCATTGTTATTTGATCAGGCATCTGCAGGTTTTATACTGCAAATCTAAGTCTGAAATCCACTATATCAAAGAACGCAACTGCTTATTTATCAACGCATACAAACATTTCCTGTTAACAACCCACGTATTTTCAGAACAGCAGACTACTCTTACATAAAACCACCTGAAATAGCACTGAAAATTGTTAATAACGTAGTAATTTTTTAAACTGATTAGTTACCATTATTTTAATTTATTCAGCTTTTATAAAGCAATACGATTGAGAGTCTACTTTTTTAAAAGAATATCACTAAGATTTAGTATGTAAAGGTAGGAAGAAATGTGGAATGTTGGATGGGGAATGTTGGATGTTTAAAGCTTAACTAAACAGAGGTCACTCAATTATATACCGGTCGAATAAATCCATCTTCAATTCCTGGGTGTGCTTTAAGATAAATTCGCCTTCACCGCTAAACCAGCCTATTACTGTTTCTTGTTGCAAACGAGTGGGTTTTACTGACAAAATAGTGCCATACGACGACCAGGGATAACATCTATAATCATCCGTAAAACCATGATGCACAGGGTTAGTATGGATATAAACAATAAGCCGCCTGAAATACTCCTGATCATCAACAGGAATTCTACGGAAAGGTCTCTGAAAAAGTGAGCCTGTTCGGTTTTCCTGCTTATTGATGGCTTGCGAATACGCGTTGAAAAGGTCGGAGAAATACAAATGAGTTTTTTTTAGCCTTGGTTTTGCATCAGGGGTTTGCACTTTCACGGGAACCGGTAACCGACGCAAAATGATTTCGGATTCCTGCCTGATTCTGACAAGGAGATGAAAATGGTTTTTGAGTAATACCCAGGCATAGGTTTCAGCAATGGGATCAATATACTTTTCGTACAATCGGAGAAAATGGTTGTAATTTTCATTGGTATAAAAAAGATTACAACGATTAACTCCCCGGTTATAAATATGATAGTAGTTGCCTGGTTCCAGGGTTAAAAACGGAAACGGAAAAGTAAAGGTAAGAAGAAATGTTGGATGTGTGATATTGAAAGTTGGTGTTAGATGCGGAATTTGTGTTGTTGGAAGGAAGGTGGTGGATGGATGTTTTCGAAAGTTTAAATTTACATTTATGGTCAGAAGCAGACTGCTGATAAAAAAAAGAAAGCCAAGTAAAACCAGGAAATTCGGATAGCATTTTGCTAAAAAACAAAAGGCCTCCATCCGGAAGCCTTTTGCATTGGATTTATTGAGGGAGTTTATACGAGTCCCTGTGCAAGCATAGCTTCGGCAACTTTAACAAATCCACCGATATTGGCACCTTTAACGTAGTTAATGGTTCCATCAGCTTCTTTGCCGTATTTTTCGCATGTTTTGTGGATGTTGATCATAATATTATGTAACTCCTGGTCAACACGCTCGCGGGTCCAGCTCAGGCGCATGCTGTTCTGGCTCATTTCGAGGCCTGAAGTTGCAACTCCGCCTGCATTGGCTGCTTTACCCGGACCATAAAGAATTTTGGCAGCAACAAAAAGTTCAGCAGCTTCGTTGGTCGAAGGCATGTTGGCACCTTCCGAAACCACGAAACATCCGTTGGCGAGCAAGGTTTTGGCATCAGCTTCGAGCAGTTCGTTTTGGGTAGCACATGGTAAAGCTACGTCGCACTTAACGCCCCACGGGGTTTTACCTTCAACAAACTGGCAGTTGTATTTCTTGGCATAGTCGCTGATACGACCGCGTTTGATGTTTTTCAGTTCCATCACGAAAGCGAGCTTGGCAGCATCAATTCCTTCAGGATCGTAAACATAGCCGTTCGAATCGCTGAGAGTTACTACTTTTCCGCCAAGTTCTGTCACTTTCTGACAAGCATATTGTGCTACATTTCCTGAGCCGGAAATAACAACAGTTTTTCCAACAAAGCTTTGTCCGCGGGTTTTCATCATTTCTTCAGCAAAATAGGTGCAGCCGTAGCCGGTTGCTTCCGGACGGATAAGGCTGCCACCCCACTCAAGACCTTTACCGGTAAGAACCCCGGTGAATTCGTTACGTATGCGTTTGTACTGCCCGAACATAAATCCGATTTCGCGGCCACCAACTCCTATATCACCTGCCGGTACGTCCGTATCAGGACCGATGTGGCGCTGCAATTCGAGCATAAACGATTGGGTAAATTTCATTACTTCATTGTCGCTCTTGCCTTTAGGATCGAAATCGGAACCTCCTTTACCTCCACCCATAGGCAAGGTTGTGAGGCTGTTTTTTAAAACCTGTTCGAAAGCAAGAAATTTCAGAATTCCAAGATTTACAGTAGGATGTAAACGTAAGCCACCTTTGTAAGGACCGATTGCACTGTTCATTTCGATGCGGAATCCGCGGTTGATCTGGAATTCACCTTTATCATCAAGCCAGGGAACGCGGAAAATTATTACACGCTCGGGTTCAACCATACGCTCCAGAATACCTTTGTACTTGGGATTGTCCTCAATAAAAGGCATGAGCGACTGAACCACTTCCTTAACTGCCTGGTGAAATTCGACTTCTCCGGCATTCTTGGCAATAACTTTTGCCATAAACTGTTCAACCTTTTGGTCAATAATGCTGTTTGACATAATGTTAGAAATTTAGTTGTTGAGTACAATATTTTAATGGGGCAATATTAATACTATTGATATGAATAGCAAGTTTTTTGAGATATTTTTGCTTTGATATAAGTGTCTGATTTGCAATAATATGTAATTTATATAGATAAAATAAGTATTTTACTGATAAAATTCGGTAAATCACTTAATCGTGAAGGTCTAAAAACCTGAACTTAAACGGTTCTATACTGCCTGATTTTAATTTCATTGCTTTTTATTACAGGTTTAAGAGTGTTAAAAAATTAATTCTTTTTACAGCAAGTTTTGGCATCAGTTTTTTACTCATTTTTGTTAAGTGTTTTATAGAGGTTTAAAGAAATATATAATGAGCGCAGAAGATAAATTATTAAATGACCCCCGCGAGATCAGTAAACTGATTTTTGAGCGTACCGAACGACTGAAAGAACTGGCAGCAATAAACCAGACCAACGATATTCTCCGTGAAGGGAAACCGGTGGACGAAACATTGCAACAGCTTGCAAAATTATTTCCTGGTGCCTGGCAATATCCTGAATTTACAGTTTGCCGTATTGTGTTCAATAGCAAAGAATACCTTTCGCCCGGCTTCGCCGAATCGCGCTGGATGCAACGCCAGTCTTTCGAATCTATTGACGGAAATACTGGGTATATCGATATTTTTTACACCCGAGAATTTGTTCACCTCGATGAAGGCCCGTTTCTGAAAGAAGAGCGGCACCTGATTTCGAACCTTGCAAGTGCCATTGCTGGCTATCTTAACAGCATTGCGGCCAGGGAACTGTTGAAAAAAAAGCGTTCTGCCGAAAAGAACAGATCCAGCGAAAGCCAG
The DNA here is from genome assembly GCA_041753535.1 of Lentimicrobiaceae bacterium. Lineage (GTDB taxonomy): Bacteria > Bacteroidota > Bacteroidia > Bacteroidales > UBA4417 > UBA4417. Next base: position 30,006 of record JBGSUB010000017.1, on the reverse strand, counting down.
CGTGAAGTTCACATCACAGGTAAACAACTGCTGCAGCGATTCCTTAATAAAAACAATTCCGACAGGGATGTGTACCACGACCTGTGCCCATTCAAAGTGAAAGAAATTTTACTGGTAGCAAATCTGTATGATGCTTATACTATCGAAAAAGAGGGACGTTTTTCGGAATACGTGCTGGGCGAATACCATCAGCTAAGTCTTACTTCTGTTCCGCGAATTACCGGGGTTTCGTCGGCTGAGGAAGCAATCGTACAGTTAAATGAAAAACATTACGATCTTGTTATATTTATGGTAGGCGTTGATAAAACTCTGCCGGTAAGTATTTCGGCACAAATCAGGAAGGAATTTCCTTATATCCCCATTTTTGCGCTGCTGAATAATAATTCGGATGTCGAGTATTTTACTTCCGTGAGCGAACGCTTTAAGAACATTGATCGTGTTTTTGTATGGAATGGCGAGAGCAAAGTATTTTTTGCCATGATCAAATTACTCGAAGATAAAATTAATGTTGAGAACGACACAAGGGTTGGATTGGTAAGAGTGATTCTGCTTGTAGAAGACAGCCCGCAGTATTATTCGCGCTACCTGCCGCTGCTCTATGGTATCGTTATGGACCAGACACGACGCATTATTGACGATGTCAGTACTGACGAACTCTATAAAGTTCTGCGTCTCAGGGCCCGCCCCAAAATCGTACTTGCAGCCAATTACGAAGAAGCTTTGGAAATTATTAACGATTACCAGGATTTTTTGCTCTGCTTAATTACGGATGTTAAATTCAACCGAAACGGGAAAGAGTATGGCGGAGCCGGATTCGAACTGGTAAGTTATGTGCGCGAATCCAATGCTGATCTGCCGGTAATCATACAATCTTCTGATCCTGATAACGCAAACCGTGCTTATGATTTGCGTGCCACATTCATTGATAAGAATTCGGACAGCCTATCGCAGGATTTCAAGAGTTTTATAGCTCACTACCTTGGATTCGGCAATTTTATATACCGTGATAAAGAAGGAGTGCAGATAGCAGTTGCAAAATCGCTGCGTGAGTTTGAGAACCACTTACGCACTATTCCTGATGAATCGCTCATGTTTCATGCCCGGAAAGACCATTTTTCACTTTGGCTGATGGCCCGTGGCGAAATACAGGTTGCTAAAATTATCAACCCGGCCAAGGTAACCGATTTCAATACACCTGCCGAACTCCGCGAATACCTGATTGAAGTCATACGGCAGTTCCGTAACGAGCAGAACAAAGGAAAGGTAATCCCATTCGAAGAGTCAGCTTTGCTCGATGAACATAACGTAGTTACACTTGTGCCCGGTTCGCTGGGTGGAAAAGGCAGAGGACTTGCTTTTATCAACACCCTGATTTACAATTATGATTTTAACAAACATGTTTCTGACATTAATATAAGATCACCGCTAACATCGGTTATAGGAACCGATGAATTCGAATATTTTATTGAGCGAAACCGCATCAGGGAGAAAATCACCGATTATGAGAATTATGAAGAAATAAGGAAGATATTCACTTCGGGTGTCCTCACTGATACATTGATACGAAGGCTCAGAATCCTGCTTAAACTTATTGAAAAGCCTCTGGCAGTGCGCTCATCGGGTTTGTTCGAAGACTCACTCTCACAGCCATTTGCAGGAATTTTCGAGACCTACCTGTTGCCAAATAATCATCCGGATATAAATGTAAGGCTTACACAATTGATGGATGCGATAAAACTCGTTTATGCATCTGTATTTTCACCCGAGGCGCGTGGTTACATCGAAGCTATCAATTATAAACTCGATGAAGAGAAAATGGCTATCGTTATCCAGCAGGTTGTCGGCAATCAGTATGAAGATGTTTATTATCCGCATATCAGCGGTGTGGCGCAATCATACAATTATTACCCTTTCGCTCATATGAAACCCGACGAAGGCTTTGCCGTGGCGGCGCTTGGTTTGGGGAAATATGTGGTGGATGGTGGTAGCGGTTACCGTTTTTCGCCTGTGTATCCGGCTGTCGAGATTCTTACTTCAAAAGATCTGTACAAAAACTCACAGGTTAAATTTCTGGCTGTTGACCTGGCCAAGAGCAATGTAAACCTGCTCGAAGGCGAAATGGCCGGATTGCGCGAAATGGACATCGACATTGCAGAACACCATGGCACATTGCGCCACCTTGCTTCGGTTTACGATCGCGACAACCAGCGGATGGTGCCAGGTATAACAACGCCCGGTCCGCGGGTAATCAATTTCAGCAATGTGTTGAAATATGATTATTGCCCTATGGCAAAAACTATTGAAACGGTGCTTGATATTGTAAAGGAAGCGATGGGAACACCGGTTGAAATTGAATTTGCTATTGATCTTGACCGGGATGCGGATTATAAAACTACGTTTTACCTGCTGCAAATCAAGCCTTTAATTGGAGCAGAGCTTGATTACCAGGTGAATATGGATGAAATAAAACGTGAAGAAATTGTCCTTTTCTCTGACAAAGGCATGGGCAACGGCCTGGTTCCTGATATTACCGATGTGATATATGTGGATAAAGACGAATTCGATAAGAGCAAAACCCAGGAGATGGTAATAGAGATTGAGCATCTCAACAACCTGATGAAGAAGGAAAACCGAAAATACATCCTGATTGGCCCGGGGCGCTGGGGAACCCGCGACCGCTGGATTGGTGTACCCGTAAACTGGCCGCAGATCAGCAATGCGAAAACAATAGTGGAAACAAGCCTCGAAGGATATCCGCTGGATGCTTCTTCCGGTTCACATTTTTTTCATAATGTAACTTCGATGAATGTGGGGTACTTCTCCGTTCAACCCGAAATGGGAAAAAGTTATATTGACTATGACCTGTTGAAAAAGCAGAAACTAATCAACAAAACGAACTTTTTCAGGCATGTAAGGTTTGATAATGCATTAAAGATACGCATGGATGGAAGGAAGAGAATTGCGGTGGTAACCTGGGAGTGAATGGTGTTCCTTTGTTTCGGTTGGAGAATAGAAAATAGAAAATAGAAAATAGAGAATAGAGAATAGAGAGTTGTGAATAGAGAATTGAGAATAGTGTTTTTTCGCTTTGCTTCGTTTCACTCGCAATGACAGCTTAGAATGACAGAGGAAAAAGAATTGTATTTTTTCTGGTAACTTGTAATGCATTTGTTCGTGGGTTATTGGCTTGGTGGGCTTTTACTCTATTAAGCATTAACAAGAACACAAGATCGATTTTCCAATAAAACTTTCCCTAACCCCTAACCCCAAACCCCTAACCCCCAATCCCTCAAATCAATAATATGACTGAATCCAAACCATTGAGCAAGAAAACATTCCTCTACCTGCTGCTTGCGAGTTTCTTTATCACGAACGCGCTGATTGCTGAGTTCGGTGGGGTGAAAATTTTTTCGCTCGAAAAGTTAATTGGGATTGCGCCTCTTCAGATGAATCTTTTCGGTATGATTACCGGTCTTAACCTGAGTGTAGGCGTACTGATCTGGCCGATAGTGTTTATATTTTCGGATATCATAAACGAATATTTCGGTAAAAAAGGGGTGAGGCGGATAAGTTTTATAACTGCCGGTATGATCGCTTATGCTTTTGTTATTATACTATTGTGGACGGATATGCCTCCCTCTGATTTCTGGCTACAGTTGAACGGAGTTGATGCGTTGGGTCGGCCTTTCGATATTAACTATGCATATAACACCATTTTCAGGGCTGGCCTTGGGATCATAATAGGATCGCTGATGGCATTCCTGGTGAGCCAGTTGGTGGATGCATATGTTTTTCACTATTTTAAAAAACTTACCGGGCATAAATTTCTATGGTTTCGGGCAACAGGATCAACTGTTGTTTCGCAGTTGATAGACAGTTTCGTGATACTTTTTATTGCTTTTTATTTGCTTGGAAACTGGAGCCTCGGGCAGGTTTTTAGTGTGGGAATGACTCAATATTTATATAAAATTCTGCTTGCCATTGCTCTAACACCTTTGATTTACCTGGCACACAGGGTTATCGATTCTTACCTGGGGAAAGAAACATCCGAAAAATTTATTGAAGAAGCTGACCGGAACTGGGACTAAAAGCTGGAATATAAGCATATCCTGCTCATTTAAAAATCAACTCTCGTCCTTATAGCTCACCAAATTCTCAAATTGTCGAATTGTCGAATTGTCGAATTACCCCTTCTCCCTCGGTCTCAGTTGGCAAACGCATTGTCCTGATAATCTTTCTTTTATATCTATCACAATCGGAAGCCCCGAATGTTCCCAGTCTACCAGTCCGCCCGAAAGATTAGCGCATTTACCGGTAAACCCATTTTCCATTAACATCCGAACTGCTTCAGGGCTGTGGATTCCGCTGGCATCGGCTATAATTAACGGCTTATCTCCCGGCAGACTGTCAATAAATTCAGACAATTTCTTTTTCGGACAAAAAACCAGATAAGGTACATCAAATATCTTGAAACGGTTCAGGTATTCTTCCCGAACATCCACTATTACAGCACCTTCCCTGCACATTTTAAAAGCTTGCAGAGGTGAAATATTATATATGCCATTTAATAAAATAGCTTTGCCTTCGAAGTAATTGTCCATATAATGTCAGATAATGAAATTAATCATGAGTGTAAAGGTAGAATGATATTTCAGAAACCAGGCCTGTTTTATAAAAACTTAAATCATTTTTTGGTCATCCTGCTTATATTCTGAACCTCTTTTTCAGTCCCTGTTGGTGTGTTAAATGCTCCTGGTTCCGGTCGCGAATCGTCTCGTTTTATTCTGTATGTAAAAATAAAAAGGATTCTTTGTATTTTTGAAGTCTGTAAATGGAGTAACCTCCGTTTAATAGTTCGAATTATAAATTTGCTTTATGAATTATTGTTTTGGCTTTTATTAAAGCATTAATTAATTCTTGGAATTTCTATGAATACATCAGCATTGCTTGACCGTATTAAACCTTTTCACATTGTCGTTACCTGTTTGGTTTTCGTTGCACTTGTTGTATCCGTAAATTTGTTATCATCTCCCTCTGCTGTAATTGAAATTTTTAATGCAGCTTTCGAAGTTTGCATATCTGGAATAGTATCCACTATTTTCTTTGTGATGTACCAGGTTGCAAAAAAACGGCATTATATTTTCACACGAACCCTTATGTGGATGGGTCTTGCGCTATTGGCCTGGGCCTTGGGCGACGCATTATATCTCTACCATATTTTTTATAGTATCGACCCATTTATTTCATCGGCCGATATATTTTATATTACTGCAACGCTTTTGGTGATTACTGCAGTATTATTTATTCCTGGTTTACAGCCGGCTTCAAGGAGACGGAATATGGTGTTTATCGAGATCAGCATACTCGTATTGTCTGCAACAATAATCTTTACTATTCTTTTACTTGTGCCTGGCAAGGCTGATTTGAATTACGATCCGTTTACCATGCTGATGATATTCATTTATCCGGTATTGGATGTAATATTGCTATGGATTATTATGATAATGTTTTTTACTTACCAGGTAAGGAATAGCCAGAAAGTATTAGGCTTGTTGTTTGTCGGCGCACTTTTTATTTTTTTCAGCGATTTAATTTACCTCGCTAATAACCTCTACTCGCCATTAATTGACGAGTATTTTGTTGATATGGGTTATTATTTTTTTTATGTGTTATACCTTCTCGCAGGTTTCACTGGTTTTAAAGAAATCAGGGAACGACCCAAGGCTGAGGAAAAAGTTGTCGCAGTATTCAAGCAAGGCAATTGGATTGTTTTTCTTCCGGGAGTTTTCCTGATAACAGTAATAGGATTGCTGCTGGTATTTGTGTTAAATCAATCCTTTGTGATGTTTCATGGAGTTGTGGTTCTGATTGCCCTGGTTATTATACTATTCATCATTCATCAATACCTGGTCATTATTGATAATATGAAACTTACCAGGGAAATGAGGTTTATAAATTCGCAGCTTGAAGAGAAAGTATTACAGCGTACGGCCGAATTAAGTAAAACAAATAATGAACTTCAGGAAGAAATGAAAGAGCGACAAAAAGTTGAAGCTCACCTGGCCGAAATAAACCATGAATTATCCGTTGTGAACAGGGAAAAGGACAAACTTTTTACCATCATGGCCCACGACCTCAGGAGTCCTCTGGGTTCTATCATGAAGCTTTCTGAACTCATGGTCGAAAATATTAAGGACTTCGAAGAGGATGAACTTTTCGAAGTTGCAGACACACTGAATAAAACTTCCAAACAAACATTCCTGTTACTGAATGATTTATTAGCCTGGTCTGCTGCACAACTGGGACGCGGAAACAGGAAAAAGGAACAGTTCTCTATTGCAGAAATTGTTTTCGAAAATTTAACCCTGATTTCTGCTGAAGCTCAAGCTAAAGCTATAAACGTGCAGGCTGATATTGATAAGGCATTAGTTTTATTTGCCGACAAATTTGCCATACAAACAGTTTTGCGAAATCTTTTAAGCAATGCTGTTAAATTTACTCCACAGGGGGGTAGCGTTGCAGTCTCAGCTCAACTTATCGGTAAGCATATAAAAATTGCGGTAAAGGATAGTGGAATTGGAATTTCTGAGGATAAGCAGGCAAAACTTTTCAGGATTGATGCAGTGAATTCCACACCGGGTACCGAAGGCGAAAAGGGAACAGGATTTGGATTGTTATTGTGCAAGGATATGGTTGAACGAAATGGCGGCGAAATAGGTCTAGAAAGCGAAACAGGGATTGGGAGTACTTTTTATTTTACTTTACCGGTTACTGCCGATAATGAAACAATTTCGCTGCAGCCCGAAATAAATAAGGCTGCCAGGGTAGTTTTTAAATATGATCATGCCAAGAAACTGGCATTTAATATTATGATCGGTGATTTTAATTTTGACACCTTAAAAACCGAATTGAACCAGATTTGGAATCAAAACAGCTACATGCCTGACTACTCTGCACTCATTGATTTACGGCAGGCTACGTTCAATTTCGAACTTAAACGCATTCAGGATGTTTTGGAAATTTTTATGAGTATGCCTGGTAATTTGTTGAACCGAAAGTTTGCAGTACTCACCTCCACGCCTCAACAGGTTGCATATTCAACTATGATAGGACAAAACATTAAAAGCAAGTATCCGTTTAGTGTGGAAATATTCAGTACGTACGAAGCAGCAATAAACTGGATTGGCAGCTGAAATCTGAAATAAGTAAGTCCCAAGTCCCAAATTCCTCCCGCCAGAGGCGGGAACAAATTCCAAGCGTTTAAGTTCATCTATGTACCTGGCAAGAAAGTCAGGAATGTAAACCCTTTCTAAGTTTTGGGATTTGTACCTTATACCTCGAACAGGATAAATTTGTGAAATTATTAGCCCCGACCTTCAGGTCGGGGAATATTGATAGCCAATAAGATATGGGGATTGCCCCACTAATTGATGTACAGTAATTTATCCCGTTTGCAGTCTAATTTGCAGATTAATTGAATGATATAAGTTTTTATGAGAAAATAATTTTAAAAAATATGTCGTATTTATACGTTATGTTAATTTATGTCGTATTTTTGCGTCATAATTTAAATAAATAAGTATGGCAAAAACGGAATTATTCGATGAAACATTGCAGCAAGCAGCCGTATATTTTAAAGCATTATCGCATCCGGCAAGGCTGGCAATTATCAATTACCTTGCTGCAACCGGTACCTGCATAACAGGCGATATTACCGAAGAACTGCCGCTTAGTCGTACCACAGTGAGCCAGCATCTACAGGAACTCAAGGACTGCAATATTATTCAGGGAACAGTTGATGGCGTAAAAGTGAATTACTGCATAAACTCTGCCGGTCTTGAGAATATAATCAGTTCTCTCCGGGATTTGATTGCAACTCTCGAGAAGTCGAAAACTTGTTGCTGAAGCAAAGGATTTTAAAATAAAGCACTTAAAAAGTAAATAATGGATCGATCAGAAAAAGCGTTGGAGTATTTCGATAATAAGTTTAACTGTGCCCAATCGGTGCTTGTATCTTTTGCGGATGAACTCGGATTGTCAGAAGATGATTTACTTCGTGTGGCCTGTGCATTTGGCGGAGGTATTGGAAGACAGCAACTTACCTGTGGTGCTGTTACGGGTGCTACCATGGCTTTGGGGCTTAAATTCGGTAAAGGCAAATCCGATACCGATGAAAAAAAGCTGTTTACTTACGAAAAGACTGTCGAACTGTTTGATGAATTCATAAAACTGAATAAATCAACTGAATGCTTTACGTTGCTTGACGAACTTAATATGAGAGATGAAAAGGAATACAATAAGATAACAGATCAAAATCTCTTTCATATCAATTGCCGGAAATATGTAAGCGATGCTGTTGGCATTGCGGAAAAAATAATCAATAACACAAAATAAACTTCAACATGGAAAACATCAAGGAAATTGTAAGGGAAAAGTACAGCGAAATTGCTAAGCAAACAAAGGAACAGAATGCTCCATCCTGCTGCGGATCAGTATCTTGCGGTTCTGTCGTTGATTACTCTGTATTCAGCGAAAATTACGAACAACTCGAAGGATATAACCCCGATGCTGATTTAGGTCTGGGTTGTGGCTTACCGACCGAATTTGCTGGAATTCAGCCAGGTAACAGTGTTCTCGACCTGGGATCGGGTGCCGGCAACGATTGTTTTGTAGCCCGCGCCCTGGTTGGCGAAAATGGCTATGTGGCTGGTATTGATTTTACTGAAGCCATGGTTGAAATGGCTCGCGAAAATGCCCGGAAACTGGGTTTCACAAACGTGGATTTTATCCATGGCGACATCGAAAATATTCCTGTAAAATGGGGAGTTGTTGATGTGGTTATCAGCAATTGTGTGCTAAACCTGGTTCCTGATAAAGCGAAAGCTTTCGGTGAAGTTAACAGAGTATTAAAGCAAGGTGGTCATTTCTGCATTTCGGATGTGGTTATCCAAGGTGAATTGCCTGAAAAACTCAAAGATGATGCTGCTATGTACGCAGGGTGTGTTGCAGGTGCATTGCCACGCGAAGAATACCTCGGAATAATTAAGGAAGCCGGTTTTGTGAATGTGGAAATTAAAAAAGACAGGAAAATCGAGCTCCCGGATGATCTGCTACTTAACTATATGTCAGCTGGAGAACTGGAAAAATTTAAAACCGGCGAAACTGGTATTTTCAGCATTACTGTTGTTGCCAAAAAACCAAAAGGGTGTGGCTGCGGTTGTTCCTGTTCGTAATCATCTTATAATTATTCTTCACGAATGGACGTAGATAATTTATAGGATGAGCAAAGTTTAACTCTTAACCTATTTTGCTCAAGTCAATTTCCTGTCCGAACTGCAGCATGTATTTATTATTATCGTAAATAGCGAATTCGCGCATACCATATTCGAAATTATCAATCGGGTAAACGACTTCAACCTTGTCTTTCAACTCTTTCCAGAGTTTTTCAACATCATCAGTATAAATATAGATACTGCCTGTTAATTGAGCTTCTTTAAATTCAGGATGATTTTTTGGTACAGCCAGCATTATCTGTATATGGTCCCGGCTCAGAGAAGCCCAGCCGATTTCATCGTTAAGTTCATCGCATTTGAATTTCAGGATGTTGATATAAAACCCGACAGTCAGGCTGAGATGTTTGGTCCACAGCATTGGGGCAAGGCTGAGTAGTTTCATGGTTTTGAATGTATTTGTTCCGGAAAAAGCTGATTTACCGCGAAGATACGAATGCCTGAGTGAATGACATGCGACCGGAATGAAAATTCCTTTGAAACTGTTTTATAATTTTATCTTTGCAGGCAACTGAGAAATTTATAATATCAGATCCTTTATGAGCAAGCAACTTGATAAACTGAGATTAAACTATAAAATATGGCTCGAATCTGCTGACTGCAAGGGAATACTGGGTGATAAAAAATGTGAGCTGCTGAAAGCTATAGATGAAACCGGTTCGCTTAATGATGCCATGAAAAAGCTAAATCTTACCTATAGAAAAACATGGGAAAACCTGCGGAAAATAGAACGGGAACTGGGATTTGCGCTTATAAAACCTACACGGGGCGGGGCTGATGGCGGCAATACCGTACTGACCACTGAAGGGAAAATTCTTATACAGGCTTTCGACAGATTTCATACCGAATATGACCAGATTATTCAGCAGGGTTTCGAAAAAATAATAAATGAGATGAAACATCAGATCGAACCATAGAAAAATCAACATTTCATTTTTTTGTAATAATAAATTGATACTTTTGCACACCGAATTGCAAAAATATGCAACTCGATAGTTTAAAAACACAACAAATGAACAACGCTATTTACAATTTTCCACTTCCGCAAAACGAAGCAATACTGGAGTATAAAAAAGGGAGCCCGGAAAGGCTGGTTCTGGAGAAGGAATTGAAGAAGCAATCCGGTGAAATCATCGAAATTCCCCTGATCATCGGGGGAAAAGAGATACGTACGAACCATACGGGTAAAGTCGTAATGCCGCACAAGCATTCGCATGTGCTCGCTACTTATTTTAAAGCAAGTGAAAATGAAGTAGATTTGGCAATAGAAGCTGCACTCGAAGGACATAAAATATGGTCGGATCTTTCATGGACAGTCCGCGCGGCAATACTTCTTAAAGCGGCTGAACTGATTTCGGGCAAATACAGGCAGGTGATGAATGCCGCTACCATGCTGGGGCAGAGTAAAAATATTTTCCAGTCGGAAATTGATGTGGTTTGCGAAACAGTCGACTTTCTAAAGTTCAATGCCTATTTTGCTTCCCGGATTTACGAAATGCAGCCACAATCCGCATTCAATCAGTTAAATAAGATGGAGTTTCGCCCGCTTGAAGGATTTATTTTTACAGTGAGTCCTTTTAATTTTTCATCCATTGCCTCCAACCTTAATATGGCTCCTGTTATGATGGGAAATACAACGGTTTGGAAACCTGCTACCACATCGTTGTTATCCAATTATTACCTGATGAAGATTTTCCAGGAGGCAGGATTACCCGATGGTGTCATAAACTTCGTTCCCGGAAGCGGCGCCCTGATTGGGAAACAGGTACTAAAATCTCCTGACCTGGCCGGAATTCATTTCACTGGTTCGAATAATACATTTAACAGTCTTTGGAATGAAGTTTCGGCACAACTGCCACATTACAAATCTTATCCAAGGCTAATAGGCGAAACTGGTGGGAAAAACTTTGTTTTTGTTCATACATCTTCTTCGGCAAAAGAAGTAGCTGTAAATGCATTCAGGGGTGCTTTTGAATACCAGGGGCAGAAATGTTCGGCGGTATCGCGCATGTATGTTCCTGTTTCGCTGTGGCCTTCAGTTAAGGCTGAATTGTTGGATATTTGTTCTGCAGCCAAAATGGGTGATGTGACTGATCCTTCAAATTTTATCAATGCCGTAATTGATGAGGGGTCATTCGATAATATTATGGAATACATTCAGTATGCCGCAAACTCGGATGAGGCTGAAATCATAGCCGGAGGTCATGGTGATAGAAGCATCGGATATTTTGTTGAACCTACAATAATAGTAACAACCAATCCAAAGTTCAGAACCATGGCTGAGGAAATTTTCGGACCTGTACTCACCATTTTTGTTTACCACGATCAAAAATTACAGGAGACAGTCGAACTCTGTAATACCACATCACCGTACGGGCTTACGGGAGCTGTTTTTGCCCGCGACAGGGTTGCAGCATCTTCATTGTGCGAGCAATTGCGTTATGCAGCCGGCAATTTCTATATTAACGACAAACCAACCGGTGCTATAGTTGGCTTGCAGCCATTCGGCGGTTCACGAGCTTCAGGCACAAATGATAAAGCCGGCGGTGAATTTAACCTTATCAGGTGGATTAGCCCACGAACAATAAAAGAAACCTTTTTACCGGCAACCGATTTCCGCTACTCATACATGAATGAATAATAAATTTTAAATCAGAAACAATGATTACAGAATTGAAAAAACTTGGAATTGAAGAGGTAAACAATGGAGCCTCAACCGGAAGTGAATGGATGAATACAAAGGGTGAGGTAACCGCCTCGTTTTCACCTGCTGATGGCTCACTTATTGCCAGTGTCAGGAATGCAACTATCGAAGATTACGAAATAATGGTTCAGAAAGCTCAGGAAGCTTATCTGGAATGGCGTATTGTGCCCGCTCCAAAACGTGGAGAGGTAGTAAGGCAGATTGGTGAGGCACTGCGTCATCATAAAGAAGACCTTGGTTACCTGGTTTCACTTGAGATGGGAAAAATATATGAAGAAGGTCTCGGTGAAGTACAGGAGATGATTGATATATGCGAATTTGCTGTTGGCCAGTCGCGCCTGCTGAATGGAGCAACCATGCATTCCGAACGTCCGTTTCACCGTATGTATGATCAATACCACCCTTTGGGAATAGTCGGTATAATTACATCATTTAATTTCCCAGTTGCCGTTTGGGGGTGGAATTCGATGCTGGCAGCCATAGCCGGCGATGTAGTAATATGGAAGCCGAGTTCCAAAACGCCACTTTGTGCAATCGCTGTTCAAAAGATAATTTCCGCGACTCTTGTTAAATGCGGGGTTCCTGAAGGAGTGTTTAATATGATTATTGCAAAATCATCAGTTCTGGGCGATAATTTTGCTGCTGATAAACGTATTCCGCTTATATCTGTTACCGGATCAACAGCAGTCGGTAAAAAGGTAGCTTCAATCGTTGGCCAGCGTCTGGGAAAAACAATCCTTGAGTTAGGCGGAAATAATGCTGTGATTATTTCTGAACATGCCGACCTGGAAATGACTTTACAATCCGTGGTGTTTGGTGCTGTTGGAACATGCGGACAGCGTTGTACATCCACCCGCAGGCTGATTGTACAGGAAAGTGTTTATGAAACTGTTAAAAAACGCCTTATAGCTGCCTATAGTAGTATCACTGACCGAATAGGCAATCCGGTTGATAAAACAACACTAATCGGCCCTTTAGTTGATGAACATGCAGTTTCGAATTTTAAGGATGCACTCGCTGAGGTTCAAAAAGAAGGAGGTAAAGTCCTTTTTGGCGGACAGGTTCTGAGTGGAGGAAATTATTCTTCGGGTAATTATGTGGTTCCGTCGATTGTAGAAGCAGAAAACCATTACAATAAAGTGCAGGAAGAAACATTTGCACCCATCGTTTACCTGATTAAATACAAAACTATTGAAGAAGCAATTCTTTTAAATAACAGTGTTCCCCAGGGATTGTCGTCATGTATTTTTACTGAAAACCTTGTTGAATCTGAGAAATTCCTTTCCGAAACAGGCTCTGACTGCGGTATTGCGAATGTGAACCTGGGAACATCGGGCGCAGAAATCGGCGGCGCGTTCGGAGGCGAAAAAGATACCGGCGGAGGTCGTGAATCAGGTTCTGATGCATGGAAAGCCTATATGCGACGCCAGACCAATACAATAAACTTCAGCGGGCAAACTGCCCTCGCCCAGGGAATCACATTTGACTTCTGATGATTTCAGAAGGTTTAGAAGGCTGTCTTAAAAGTAATACCTTGCTTATTTTCACGTAAACATCTCTGTGAAACTCTTTGTATTCTCAGTGTTTTTCTTTGTAATTCAATAAGTTATTACACAGAGAGTACGATCCTGCCTGGCGCAAGACCGGGCAGGCACAGAGTTGCGCAGAGAAAAGATGGGAAATTGCAACTTCTCAGACAGCCTTTTTTATAAAGCGATGACTATTCGGAGTTTCATGGCACAAGTCTATGGGCTCAAATGAAGTGCAGCTAGTTTTGCTTATTCCGCTATACTAACTATTCTGATCGACTCCAATGCTTTAATAGCCCTGTCGGAAAAGAAATCAGCCGCAGGAAATACCTGGAAAGCACCGCCATCCGGATTATCCAACGCTGGAATCACCAGGAATTCAGCCTGGTCGTTACGGTTCATTACTTCACTGAGGCTATATGTGGCATGGTATCCATCTTTGCCTGCAAGAACCAACATTCCTGTTTGAAGGTTATTTTTATCCACCGCCAGGTATTTTGAAAGAAGTTCCTTCAGCATTATTCCTGTAAATGGGGTAGTACCGTGAATTCCCCGTCCACGGCCATAAAAAACTGACGGATAGGTATGTGAATTGAATCCAGACGGCAAAGTACTAAATTCTGCCAGTTCCTTTTTGTTGTCCGAAATGGTAAAACTCTTACTGAACATAGGGCTCATTCCTTTCACAATAGTATATTTCCCGGTGTATGATTTTATTGTGATTTTTACCGGGTTGCTTATGTTACGGTGTGTTAGCAGATCGGAAGCAACCACAATTCTTGAGTCTGCCGGCAGAGGCCATAAATCTTTTGTTTTTGAAGGCACAATGCGTGCGACCTGGGTGGCAATAATAATTTCGTGCCGATGTATCGGGTAGTAAATTTCACCCCAGCTGAAAACAACCTTTTCTCCTTTATCATTTTCAATTTCCACATACAAATCGATAATAGGAGGGAACTCCGCTTCATTTTTCTTTTGCAGAACAGATTGATTCAGAATATCATACAATGAGAATCCGTCGTAGCGGTAGGCTCCTATAAATTTGTCGCGGCCTCCTTCCAGCAGTGTTTCTTTTACGATCACTGAACGCAATGGCAAGGACTCTAATTTTACGATTCCCGGATTTGCAATTTCGCCTGATACTTCAATTACAGGCATTTGGAATTTCATAGTTTCAGCATCATCGTAAAAGTCGTTGGTCTGTGCTGTTAAACGGGCACAAGGCAGTAAAAGAACTGCTGCCAGGATTGTAATTATTCTTTTCATATGATTTGGGTATTTTGAATTGTTACTGATTACAAAGGATAAATGTTCCGAAAGCTTTTTCTATAGAAATTATTCGTTTGGCTTATTGATCAATTATTTCCGTTTTTTAAGAGTGTACAGACACACTGCGTGTGTTCAGACACTCTTAAAAACTAACCGCAAATTCAGCCGTAACAAACCTTCCTGGGCATACAGCATATTTGCTGTCGTAATACTTTACATCCAAAAGGTTCTGAATATTGAGCGAGATTTTGTAATGTTTTTCTATTAGTTTCCAAAGTTTCAGATCCACAGTGGTATAAGCGGGATATTTGTCGGAAAGTATAATTTCATCCACTGTATTCTGATCGTTAATATACATTGAACCGTTGTAATGAACATAAATGCTGCTGTTTACAAAACGGTTGTTCCAGTTGGCACCTGCTGAGAAAATATGTGCCGGAACATCCGTCAGAAATTTCCCTGCCAGATCTATCGTGTCAGTCTCGGTTATTTTATGGTAATCAAGTATGGTAGAATGAGTGTATGCATAATTGGCAAACAGGGTAATTGCAGGCTGTATATCATACCTGATTTCGGCTTCGACTCCGTACATTTCCACATCGCTTATATTAGCCCTGACAAAAATAGGCCGTTCGCCGAAACCCATGTCAATAGTTTCTCCATTACTCACATAATACTGAAAATCAGTGCCTCTTGAATAATATACTGAGCCGGCGAAGGATGATTTTTTTGTTAGTTTTAAGTCAATACCTGTTTCAATATTATTGAGGTTTTCGGGCTGAACAGTTGGATTTGCAATTTTAAATCCTCCTTTTATACGTCCTGAGCGGCATAGATCATCAAGCACTGATGGCCTGAACCCATGCGAATACATTGCGTACACCCTGTCGGTTTCGTTCCATTTGTATTGCATCGAAAGCCGCGGACTGAATGCATTCCAGTTTTGTTCCGGCATATCGGGAACCTGGTATCCGCCCCCAACCATAAACTCAGTTTCCATCGAAGGATTTTCGATATAGAACGAACCATCGTAAAAGCTTGCCATATCGAAGCGCAGACCTGCAATTAACCTGATCTTGTTATTCAGAAGGTTTATTTCATCCTGTGCGAAGAAGGCATAAGTACTCATTTTACCTTTGTTATACACAATATCAGTCGAGGTAAAATACTTGTCGTAAGCATCCACACTGCCATTTTTAAAATCGAAACCACCTGTAATCAATTGGGCTTTTCCAACCGGGGCGCTCAAAGATGTGAACCAACCGTAGTCGCGACGTGTCGATAATACATCGTACCAGGTATAATCATCCTTCAGGTATTCGTTCACTTTTTTATAGTTCTCTGTAAGAAAATACACTGACGAATTAACTTTAAACAGTTTGAATGCGCCATGGTAGTTAAGGATAGTGCCATATGAATCATGATCGGTAGTATTTCCTTCCGGCTGATATACTTTTTCGCCTGTTCCGCGTTGGTCGTTGTAGAAGTTTACCATTGCTTCGAAAGTATGTTTCCCGCCAAGGGAATACCCTGTTTTAAAATTCACACCGGCTTCCTGCATAGTTGATTTTACGATGTAGGGATTGGCACTTACATCCGCTTCAGACTGCGTAATATATCCATCGCTTTTCTTAGCAGATAAATTTGTAAGCCAATACCAGGAATTCAGTTGATTCTTCACATATATTTTACCACCTGTATTAATTCGTCCTCCAAATGTATTGTAAGTCCCATATTCAATGGAAGCTTGTACAAAAGGTTTACTGTCAGGTGTCTTCGAAATGATATTGATTATACCTCCCATGGCATTACCGCCATAAAGGGCTGATCCTGCTCCTTTTGTAATTTCAATTTTCTGAACCGAATTGATGTCAATCATATTCCAATCTACAGTGCCACCGTCTGATTTGTTTATGGGAACACCGTCAAGCATCACCATCACCCTGCCTTGTTCCTTGCCGCTCATTCCGCGCATGGTAACGATGCCTTTGGTGCTGTATATCCCGAAAGGCCTGCTATAGTTGATGCCCGGCGCATATTTTAATGCTTCGTCAATATTCTGAATCGGAATGCTCTTAAGCATTTTCGGAGAAATCAGGTTTACACGCACAGGTGTATTTACAACAAGATTGTCGGTCCGGGTAGCCGTGATCACCATTTCATCCATATTTATAACCGAAGGAGAAAGCGAAATTGCATTCAGATAATTTTCACCAGGTTTTAACCTGGTTTTATAATGCTGTGTTTCAAAACCAATAAAACTTACAGTTAAAGTTACCGAATCAGAAGGCAGGTTGCAGAGTCTGAATTTCCCGTTTTTATCAGAAGATGTGCCTTTAGCGGCAGAAACAGTAATATTTGCGGCGGGGACAGGATCACCAGTTTTGGCATCCAGTATTTGCCCGCCTAAGCACGATTGCCCGGAGGTTTTTACTGATAACAAGGTAAAAAGAAACGCAATGCAGGCACCTGCGAGAAAGCTCTTTCGGAATAAGCCTGTAATCCCGGCAATGGGTTGATTTCTTAGTTTTATAGCTCTGCCTCTCATGAATTGATGCTTCATTTTAAAATATAAATGTGATTCATCATAAACAACTCTATTTCTGAACTTTGATAGCAATTTCTATGACACCATCTTCCTTTTCATCTGCATGAATCACCTTTATCAGGCCATATTTTCCTGCTTGTGTTTTGAACGGGATTACTTTACCAGTGTATCCGTATTTGCAGTTGCCGCTCACTTTATCTGGTTTATAGGCAGTAACCAGCAGGCTGTCGTTCTCTGCTGCATCAAACTGGCTTATAGGAATAAGGTTATTATCGCTGCTGTAGTAGTCGTAAAGGGTATTGTTTTTTACTGTCCAGCCAGCAAGCTGCGGGTAATACCCAACGGCTGCTGTATACCCGGGGCAGGTAAAGGTCGGGGAAGGAAGCCCTGAGGTTACATAATAATATGCCAGAATATCTGTTTCGCTTTCATGACCGGATACTGTATTCTCATCGAAAACAAGACCGGTATTTACATCCAGGAAGTGCCCGTTGGAATGATTATTCTGGAAACTAAGCGTAATGTTATCAAAATAATCGATCGGACCATATGCAGAACCTGATCCTTTGAAAATAGTCAGTGTGCGTTGGGCTGTGTCGCGGTCAGCATTCATCACCATTACTAACCAAAGCTCAACAGAAGAAGTATCTTTTGAGAATGTGAAATCTGAATCGAGACCCTCGCTGCCAACATAAATTCCGCGATCGAGCTGGGTAAGGGTGTCGTCGCCTGAAATCCTGTCAATTCGGATATAGGTCAGTGGTGATCCTGCCCCTGAAGCCAGTACCCCGATTTTTATTGTTCCACCTACGGGAATAAAAGCCCCATTCTGTGTATATAAAGTTCCTGTTTTCAGGATAAGTGAGGCCTGCGCAACTTCACTGTCTTTTGTACACGAACTGTTTAATAGCCCGAAAGCAGCAAATGAAATGAAAAAAAAACACACCCCCTTCGAAAGGAGATGTGTTTTCTTACAAACTGACAGGATAAAACTTGCCATTATTATTTCTGGATCTTAACAGCGATTTGCAGTGTTCCTGCTTCTTCTCCATCTACGGCAGTTACCTTGTACAAGCCATATTTACCCGATTGAAGTTTAAATGCCCATACATCACCAACGGTAAGGAGTTTCGCTTTTTTGAATTGATTTTCCGGGTCGAAGGCTGCCTTAATAACAGCATCGTTCTGCACTGCATCGAACTGGGTTGCGGTCAGTGTTGTTTTTGTGAAGAAGGTAACGTTTTTGGTTGAGTATTTATCAGGAGCCGTTTCACCGGTAAAAATACCTTTGATGTTAGAGCCCGGTGCTGCTAACGTCATTTTGTTAACAAACCCGTTCGTGTCTTCATAAAAACAGAACATATCTATATCAGCCTGGAAGTTAAAAGATTCATCCTGTGTGTATTGTGTAAATGTTGAGTTGCTGTACGAGAGAAAACCTTTTTCTGCAGTATTGTTCTGTGCACCAAGTTTGATGGCATTATACGTGTTAATTTCACCGAAGTTTCCGGTGATTGTTATTGAGTCAGCCTTGCTGTTACCGGCAATATCCGTGGTAACAAACTTCCATACTT
The DNA here is from genome assembly GCA_041753535.1 of Lentimicrobiaceae bacterium. GTDB lineage: Bacteria > Bacteroidota > Bacteroidia > Bacteroidales > UBA4417 > UBA4417. Next base: position 11,092 of record JBGSUB010000017.1, on the reverse strand, counting down.
CCTTATCCAGGATAGTCTTTGCTGTAAAGATGTCGATTGTAAAGTTCTGCGTATTGATAGTTGAATCCAGCAAGGACAATCCATTGGCGAAAATCTGGAATTTTACAAGGTTATCGGTTCCGTTCGATTTGGCAGTTATGCCAAAGTACAAAGTGTCGCCATATGCAGCAGAAGTGTTGCCCGACACATATCCTGCATCTTGTTTAAACGTTAGCGTTGGAGGAATCGGGTCCTCATCTTTTGAGCAGCTGGTAAAAATTAAAGTTGAGGAAATCAGTGCTAATGCAATGATGGCAAATAGTTTTTTCATGGGGTTTACGATTAAATATTCACGATTAGATTTGGTATTCATATCGGATGCAAATGTATAATAGTTATTCAATATTGAAAAAAGATTTTTATGGTAGTTTTAAACGTCAGTCTGCACTTTTTAAACTTCTGATATGATGATATTAGTAGTGTTTTTGATATAGGGAATAATCAATGATTTCTTCGCTGAACATTAAATTGATAAACCGTATATTCACCGGAGAAGAAAAACCTGTCAGATACAAACGGATAAATTTTGGGTTTGATGAAAGATCCGGCGTTCCATAGGTTGATGTATTTTCTGATAAAAGAATTCGGAAATGGTAAAATTTAGGGTTTGTCTGATAACCACTTTCCAGTTTAGTTGGTTTTGGATTGTCATATATATCAACAACAAAGTTTGATCCAACCTGCAAGGATTCTTTATTTATATGAATCTTATATTCCCAGTAATTATTGAGCGTATCAAGTATGCCATTGTTGTTAATGTCTTCTGAATTTGGAGTGCGTTGGGATATAATGGAATTTCCGTCTGGTGTTGGAAATGAATTCAGATCGCAACCATTGAAATTTTTATACCGGTCGCGGATTTTGTAATTCATCTCGGTATAGTCATCGCCTAGGTATGAATGATAGTCGTCATTTGCCGGGTCTTTATTTACCAAAGTATAAAACGCCGGGTCGCAGAGTGAGTTAATTTTACTTACATAGTCCAAAAAGAAAGTGGTTTCGTCCTCATTAAAAAGTTCATCCAGCCCGGTATCGAAATAGGCCGGATTGTTGGCAGGAAACGAATTGGTGGATGATATGGGTCTGACTGATCCCCATACCGAAGTTGCTCCGGTTCCTTCTGTTGTATTTTCAGCTGAAATCATCCCATCTTTCAAAATATCTTCGCTTATATCGCCAATATCAAAAACCAATTCACCATTAGCATCAGGATAGGTTGTAAAAGGGTCTAATATCCAGAAATCGAGGTAGTTGATGTTATAGTCAGTTGCATCGAGTTTTCTGAATATACCGGCCCAGCGGGTTTCTGGTTCGTTTAGTTTACCGTCGAAACTTATTCCGGATGAATACAAAGTTGGTTCTGTTTCATAATTGTAAAAGCCTCTTTCGGAAGGATAGTAATCAATATTAAACACATAAATGGGTAAAGGCTGTTCGTAAGGGTTTTCTTTGTTAGGTAATAACTCCCATTCATAAATAACCCGGCAATCATCCGCCGACATATCATTTTTTGAGAGATTGGGTGGCCTTAAGTTAGCACTTCTATCATAAAATATGTTGGGATCAATAATATACCATGCTATTTTTGCCCGGTTAAAACCAAATGTGGTATTGCTTGTAAGGTTCGATTCGGGAAATCGCAGGGGCACAGAAGCAAGGTTCCAGGAAGACATGTAATTAAGGCTGAACGTATTATCCTCAGGAGCAATTACTTCAGCGTCTTTTTTACAAGAACTTACAAGAATGAAGATTGAGAATAAAAATGAAATAAAGAAAAAGGATAGTTTCATAAATATATATTGAGACACCGAAGATATAAAGAAAAGATGAACGAATGCAACTGTATATTCTCATTAAGAATAATATTCATTTTAAGTTATTCCTGATAAAGAAGAATTCTGGGAAGGTATTGTATATAGATTAAAGTCTTCGAATAGGTGCCATAAAGGATACGCAAGTTCGTGATCATTATTTTTATTCCGTTTAGCAAACCTGCCCCAGTTCTTTTTTAATCAGGTTTTCGATATGCAGTGTAAGTTCGCTTGTGTCCCAGCCTGCAGGCTCAATAGGATCGAGAACTGTAAATTTCAGGTGGCTGCCAAAGGTCATAGGGAAATACCCGTTCTTCATAAGTTCAAAATTGCCATCAATGGCGAATGGTACAATTACAGCCGAAGGCGCCGAACGGATAAGTGAAGCAATGCCAGCCGGCTGAAAGGTCTTAACCCGGCCGTCTTTGGAGCGTGTTCCCTCCGGAAAAATACAGGCAGCATAATTGTTGGCTTCGATGTGCTTGCCTAGCATCATAATATCTTTTACCGACTGTGATCTGTTTTTCCGGTCGATAAGGACCGAACCGCCATGGCGCAGGTTATACGAAACACTGGGAATTCCTTTTCCTAATTCAATCTTTGAAATAAATTTCGGATGGTACTTCCGGAATCCTACAATTACAGGAGGTATATCTAGGGTACCCTGGTGGTTGGCAACAATAATTACCGGGCGGTTATCAGGAACTTTCTCAAATCCGCGGAAAGTAATGTGGGTTCCCAGTATCCGGCTGCCGTATAATAAACTGAAATTCAGTATATCAACCACCCGTTTGCGAACAGGATAACCCCATATCCGGTTGGTTACAACCTGAATGGGGTGAAATGCAACAAGTAAGGATGCGAATACGAAAAGATATATCGGAGTGAGGGTGACCGACAGGATTTTCTTCATTTCGGAACAAGAATATGAGTTGCAAAAATAATAAATAACCTTTTTAGCCAATGATTTTAAGTAAAATCAGGTGTAAGTAAAATGACAAATTTGTATTTCGTAATTTTGAAAACATGGTTTAGCTCCAGGTAAAGTATACAATAAGCAGTGAACTATGAAAACTATTCCAGTTTGCCAGGATTTATATCCATTATACCAGCCTGATAGCCTGGCAATTATTGTTTTAAAGGGGAAAGATTACAAAATATTTCTAAATATTTGAGATTATGAAAAGGTATTACTGGTCGGGAATATGTGCTTCGGACAGGATAAAAGCAATAGATGATATTACCTTTACTGCTGACCGGTATGCAACGATTTTGAACTTTCAGCGGTTTTCGGATATTTCACTGAGCCTTATTCTTGAAACCGGAGAAGGCAGGCTCACTGATTTGCTGTTAAGTTTAAGAAATATAATGTTGCTTGATACCGGTGACAAAAACTGGTCAGACTCAGAAACAGTATGTATCGTTTTATTGAATATTACATTTACAAAAGGCTCGGGAGATTTGAAATTGGATGTGCCAAACATTCCCGGATAAGCACATGTTATTTCACGGGTAATGTATCGCCTTTAGTCCCTTTTGTGTGTATTAAGTACTTAAACTATTATCAGAAATTCCTTGTTTTCAGAATTAAAACGGACTTAATAATTGCGAGGTAAGCAAGATTTGGTTGAGATGTGAATCTCGGTTTTTCTCTCAAATCAGACTTCTAACCTCAAATAAAACAAATTTGTAAAATTCATTCTGTTACGCATAAAAGCATTTTGACTGTTTGAATTTACTCTATAAATACAATTAGTTGAGCAATAGTCGGAAGACAGGATTCCGAAGCCGTAAGTATCCTGAATCGAGGTTCAAATTTTAGTCGATATTTTGCTTATCGCCCCTCGCCGTTTCGCCCCTTCGCCTCTCTAGAAGTCAAAAACAACAATTTTAAACAGACTTATTCTTGTCCGCGTTTTAAAAACTCCTGCTTAAACGAATACCTGAAGGAGAATTGAATTTTAGTAGCAGAAGTTTTCCAGCCATCCTTGTAATTTTCACGGTTAATCCATTGTATTTCCATACCCGCCATCATGTTGGGAGCCGGATAATAAAGAAGGTTGGTGCTGGCATATTTCCCTTCCCGGAAAGCGTCAGCATTTTGTCCGTCGGAATTTTCGGTATGGATGGCAGAATACCCTATTGTACTGCTGAATTTTTCGTTCCACTGGTGATTCAAATACGTCTCAAAACTGAAAAGCGGCAAGGCAACACCTTTTATGGGTGCTTTGGTGTTACTGAAATCATTCTGAATCCCGATATCAGTAGGTGCATCATTCATATAATTCTGAATGCCTTGTCCGAATATTGCCTGCCCGATAAAAACATCTTTGGCTCCCAGTTTCAGGTTTGTACTCAGGTTAAATCCCCAACCGATGGCCTTGCCGCTCAGATCGTATGTATGATTTCCCTGGTCAACCCATTCGATTTTGCGCACTATGCCGGCTAATTCAGCATATCCCCAATTCCGGGTCATGCGAAATTCAGCCGATAAGTCGGGTAAATTAAATTTTGGATTAATAGAATCCAATTCGATCCTGTCGCGGTAAATCCCTTCGTCGGCGCTGGCTCCCGGGCGCTCAAGGGCAATAGCCAGCCGGTTATCGCCATTTAATGGTATAAAACGAATCTGAACATTTTTACACAGCGACATTCCTACCGGTCCCCAATATTCCACCATATTCGGAAATCCGTCGAAATCGCAGAAAAGGCTCCAGGTGTGGCCAACACCAAGCATTCCTAATTCGGCGTAAGCATAAAGCATATGAAATGTTGTTCGCCCGGCATCCGACCCGACACCATATAAATCAAAAGCAAAGCGGGTCATTAATTCGCCATACTTAGTCGGTGTAAAGCTCTTAAATCCCAGCATCGACTGGCGAACTCCAAAATAAACATTCCCATCAGTGCCATATTCATTTTTATAGGATGGTAATTGTGTCGGTCGTATAACGTCAAAATAAAGAGGGTTTACCTGGTTGAAATTGTACCCGATATCAGTCATAATCTGGCCTGAAATTTCAAAAGTAGGTTTCTTTTCATCCTGGGCGAATAAATATATGAGAAACATGCTACATGTAAATGTAAGTATGAATTTTTTCATAGTAAATATCTGATTTATAATTGATGTTTTCCAGTCGTTTGTGTTTATCAAAGTTCGGATATTTTTTGCAATTGTTATTTCATTTTGATATTAAATTATCCTGATAGCTCTAGCAATTTGAAAAATAATATGATTTAATAGGTGTGAAACATATTTCAAGATTAGTGACAATGATAGGTGAGAGCAGGAAAAATGAAAAATCCGGCGAAAGTATAAACCTCCGTCGGATTTTTTTGGATGAACTACGATTTACAAACTCTTGATCTCTGCAACCAGTTTCTGCAATGTAGCTTTTGCATCACCAAACAACATGCGGTTTTTCTGATGGTAGAAAAGGTTATTGGGAATAGCGGCATAACCGGCGGCCATACTGCGTTTCATTACAATAACATTCTTTGCATCAAGCGCTTTTATAATAGGCATACCGTAAATCGGGCTCGATGGATCGTCCTCAGCTGCCGGGTTCACAACGTCGTTGGCACCGATTACAATAACTACATCGGTATTACCCATTTCGTTGTTGGCATCTTCCATTTCGACGAGTTTCTCGTAAGGAACGTCGGCTTCGGCAAGCAATACATTCATGTGGCCCGGCATGCGGCCGGCAACCGGGTGAATGGCATATTTAACTTCTACACCTTTGCTGGCCAGAAGATTATCGAGCTCGTGGCAAAGATGCTGAGCCTGGGCAACGGCAAGGCCGTATCCGGGAACGATAAATATTTTCTGCGAATAGCTAAGCAAAACCGCTGCATCGCTGAGCGAAATTTCCTTTACTGTTTTATCCGAATCTTCGGTTCCGGCAGCACCAGCCACCCCAAAGGCCCCGATAATCACATTGAGCAACGAACGGTTCATTGCGTTGCACATAAGAATGGTAAGGATTGTACCCGATGATCCTACGAGAATACCACCGGTTAACATAGCCTGGTTGCCGTAAAGAAATCCTCCCATAGCTGCGGCAACACCCGTAAATGAGTTAAGAAGCGAAATTACAACCGGCATATCGGCCCCGCCAATCGGCATAACGAAGGTTACACCGTAAATCAGTGCTGCAAATGCAAACAGGTAAATCGGCAGATTATTTCCGGTTTTGGGTTCCATAAACAATATCAGTACCAGGGCTACAAGCAGCACCACCAGGAAAGTAAGATTAATTATGCGGAGGATGGGATGTTTTATATCACCGATACGTCCGTCGAGTTTGCCAAATGCTATCATACTTCCGGCAAATGACACGCCCCCGATCATTAATCCAAGTAATATCGCAATGCCTTCACCACCCAGCATATTAGCTGCACCGGTTGAGGCAAGATGATCCTGCATTTTCGGGAATTCCATCATCGAAATCAATGCGGCACATGCACCGCCCATACCGTTGAAGATGGAAACCATCTGCGGCATAGCAGTCATTTTTACTTTAATAGAGGCATACCATCCCATAAAGCTGCCAATGGCAAGTGCAACTAAAATCCATATCACATTTCCGATTGGTTGTCCGTCTTTCTGATGAAAAAGAATGGTGAAAAGTATGGCAGCACCCATACCGGCAGCAGCCCAAAGGTTGCCTGATCGTGCGGTTGCAGGATGGCTGAGCTTCTTTAATCCAAGAATAAAGAGAACAGAAGCGACCAGGTAAGAAATCTCAAGTATAGAGAGTTCGGAGGTAAAAGTTTGAATTGTTTCCATGATTTATCTCCTTATTTTTTCTTTTTCTTAAACATTTCGAGCATACGATCGGTAACCACAAATCCGCCGACAACATTCAGCGTACCAAGTATTACGGCAATAAAACCGAGTATAAGCGAGAGCGTGTTTTCGGCATGGCCCATCACTATAATGGCCCCGATAATCACAACTCCGTGTATGGCATTACTTCCCGACATCAGGGGCGTGTGAAGCACCGCAGGCACATGCGATATCACTTCAATTCCAAGAAATACGGAAAGAACAATGATAAAGATCATGTCTTTGTATTCGAGGAAAAATCTTAAAACGTCTTCCATAGGTGGTGATTTTTATGAGTTTGTTTGAATTTATTATTTATTGTTTAGTGTTCAGTGCTTGGTGCTTAGTGCTTGGTGCTTAGTGTTTGCCCTGCGCTATGCACTGCGCACAGTGCACTATGCACTATGCAATAATTGAAGCCTTCACCCTCTCATGCACAATCTCTTTCCCATGTGTAACTGCCGTCCCTTTTACAATATCATCGTCCCAGTTCAGGTTCAAAGCACCTTCCTTGGTAATGATAAGTTTCAGGAAATTGATCATGTTTTTTCCATACATCCGGCTGGCATCGGTTGGCATATCAGTTGGGAATTGAGAATTTCCAATGATCTTTACTCCGTTGTGAACAATTGTTTCATTGTTTTTAGTCAGTTCGCAGTTGCCTCCGGTTGATGCAGCCAGGTCGATGATTACTGAGCCGGGGTTCATGGCTTCAACCGTTTCCTTTTTGAGTAGGAGAGGAGCGCGCTTCCCGGGAATCTGGGCGGTACAAATTATTACGTCTGATTTTACTGCCTGGTCGTGTATAGCTTTAGCCTGCCGTGCCTTGAATTCATCCGTTTGCTCAACGGCATAGCCACCTGCAGCTTTATCATCAACAGCACCTTCCACTTCAACAAATTTTCCACCAATTCCTACAACTTCTTCTTTTACAGCTGCGCGTACATCAAATACATATACCACAGCTCCTAACTTACGTGAAGTGGCAATTGCCTGCAGACCGGCAACTCCTGCACCAAGAATAAGCATATTGGCCGGTTTGATGGTTCCTGCGGCTGTCATAAACATCGGGAAGAATTTTGGTAGCGTGTTGGCTGCTGTAAGAACAGCTTTGTAGCCGGCAACAGTTGCCATCGATGAGAGAATGTCCATAGCCTGCGCACGTGTTGTTCGTGGTACTACGTCCATGCTGAATCCGGTAATGTTTTTGGCAGCCAGTTGCTTTACCAGGTCAGCATTGAAATAGGGGTTTAATACTGCCATGATCACTTGCCCTTCTTTCATAAGGGCAATTTCATCGGCTGTAGGTGGCTGAATTTTAATCAGCAGGTCAGCTCCTGCAATAACTTTGGCTTTGGGTTCGATGCGTGCGCCAGCTTCCTCGTAAGCTTTGTCGGAAGCAAAGGCAGTAAGCCCGGCTCCGGCTTCGACGATCATGGTCACATTCATCTTAACCAGCGTGGCGACACTCTCAGGAAGCAAGGCTACCCGGTTTTCACCCGCAGTTTCTTTAAGTACTCCTATTGTCATAACAGTAGGTTTTTTTAGGGATTTGTTTGAAGCAAATGTAAAGGAATTTTATCCATAATATAGATGCTTTTTATATACTTTTTTCTAACTTTCAGTATAATACGGAAAACTTATACTTTTAAACATAAAATTGGATCAACTTTAAAATAATTGACAAGGGTTAAACTCTTTGTGTTTGTTCAATTTTATTGATTTTCAGTGATATTTATCGCTGCATTTAATATTCCGGATTTGAAACAGATTTCTATTGCTCTTTTTTGGATAATGCGACCATATTCCAAGCCGTTAGGAGTAATTTTCTTAAGTTAGATTTAGTTATTACTTTCCATTGCCAAGCATCTGAACTCCCGCACTAAAATGAAGTATGTTGAAAAATTCAGATAGTAACTCAGTGGAAAATTACCGGAAACAAATTGAGATGAAAAAGTGGTAAAAACTCAAAACACAGAAAACTCAAGGAAGATGCGTTTTTGCAAAACACGTTGAGTTTACATTTAGATGAAGAATAAAGTAGGTTTAGGCAACAAAATTCAATCATTTCAAGAAAGAATAGCTTCATTGTTTAATTAGTTTCCCGCCAACATTTTCCCTGCCCTGTCTGGCAATATAGAAAAAGTATGGTCCGGAAGGCAACCCATTTAAATCCATATTATAATTGCTTCCGGTGCCGGAAACATTTACGATTAATTTCCCACTCAGATCAAAAAGAGCAATAGTGAATTTTTCAATCTCGGAAGTACCAAAATAAAATGTTGTCGATTCCCGGGCCGGGTTTGGAATAACTAAATACCCTTTTTGTGAATAATCGTAATATGGAATCCCGATAACGGGACTATAACCCTGCCCGCCTAATTCGAGGCGATAGAAGTTGAGAGAATTAGCAATTGGTGAACCATCAATAAAGTTATACGGTACCGGTGCCGCCGAACTGCCGCATATGCCCGGTATTTCACCGATATTTTCCCAGTGTATTGTATCATTTGACCGTTCGATAAAAGTACCGTTGCAGGTTTGCCCGGCGCTGATAACCCATCGCAACTGAACCTGCCCTGATTGTGGCACTCCTGTGAAACCATCAAGTATAATGGTTTCCTGTGCAACGCTTCGGGCGAATGCCAACAGAAAGATGATGGAAACCATCAAATGAAAATAACTTTTAATCATGGTGATAAAACAGTTTTCAGGTCTGTTTGGTTCACAGTACCCAAACCTTTAGCATTGCCCGTCATATATTTTCAAACTTTCACAAAAAAAACCGGCTCAAGCCGGTTTTTTTTGTGAATGGAAAATCAATTATTCTATGCGTTTCGCTTTCTTCCCCAACGTATCAGAACATCCTGTACATCCTTAAATCGAATTGGTTTCGAAAGATAATCCACCATACCGGCGTCAAGGAATCTTTCCCTGTCACCGGGCATAGCATTTGCGGTTATCGCAATGATAAAAGGTCGCACGTCTTCCGGATATTTCTCAATAATTGCCTGTGTGGCTTCCAGCCCGTTCATGACCGGCATCTGCACATCCATCAGGATGATATCATATGTCTTATGCTCCATGATCTCCAGGGCCTTTCTGCCGTTTTCGACAGCATCAATAGTGTAACCCATCTTCCGCATAAGCGTCACAACCAGTTCCTGGTTGGTGAAGTTGTCCTCGGCAAGCAGGATACGTAAAGGCAACTTGTCAGAAAGTTTTTTATCAACATTGTGATCTGCGACATTCTTAATACGATTCCTGTTTTCCGACATTACGCTAAGCACAAGTTCGAAAAGGTCGGTAAGTTTAACAGGTTTCGAAAGTTGTGCATCGAACAGTCCCTTCGGAAGGTCGTTCACTTTTCCTACTGACGATACCAGGATAAAAGGCATATCACCTTTAAATGGTATTTCACGGATGGTTTGTGCAAGTTCAATACCGTTTAATCCAGAGGCCTGCATATCGAGGATACCAAGATCAAAATATGAATCTTCAGCCTCAATAATGCGCATGGCTTCCTTTGCAGTTGAAGCGGTGTGGGCTTTCATTCCCCAGGCTTCAAACTGTACTGTAAATATTTGCCGTGAGGTCGGATCACTGTCAACGATCAGCACCTTGCTGCCTCTCAGTTCCGGAATCTGGCCACGGATATAGAGTTTTGTGGTCGGCGTATCGGCTATTCTCAGTTTTACGGTGAAAAAGAATGTGGCTCCTTTTCCCGGTGAACTTTCGGCCCAAATCTGTCCACCCATCAAACCAACCAGGTGGCGGGCAATAGCAAGTCCAAGACCTGTACCGCCATAACGACGCGATACAAAGGATTCCCCTTGGTTAAAAGCTTCAAAGATCAGCGAAAGCTTTTCTTTTTGGATCCCGATACCACTGTCTTTTACTGAGAACAGCAGTTCGCAGTATTCATTGGTTTGTGTTTTTTTCTCAACGGAAATAAATATTTCGCCTTCGTCAGTAAATTTAATAGCGTTGTTGATAAGGTTTCCGAGTATCTGGCGGATCCTTTTCATATCGCCGATCAAAAATGGTGGAGCCTCAGGCTGAAGCATATAAAGCAGGTCGATTCCTTTTTCGATAGCACGCATCGCGTACACATCAAGCGACTCCTCAATACACCGCCGGAGTTCGAATGAATTTTCATCCAGTACCAGTTTGTCGGCTTCTATTTTTGAGAAATCAAGAATATCGTTGATGATTGCCATCAGGTTATCGGCACTGATGCGCAGGGTCTCAAGGTAATTATGTTGTTCGGGCGTTATTTTGGTATCAAGTAAGAGACTTGTCATCCCCACTATTCCGTTCATGGGAGTACGGATTTCATGGCTCATCATCGAAAGAAAGTCGGACTTGATCCGGTTGGCTTTTTCAGCCTGTTGCTTTATTTCTTCTGCTT
>JBGSUB010000016.1:0-92797 GCA_041753535.1 Lentimicrobiaceae bacterium | reverse complement strand
ATCCGGACAGTTCAAAATATTTGATGCTGCTGAAAATTTTGCCATACTGAGATCCATTATTGATACTGCCATTAAAAATGGACAGAATGTGCTGTTTGCATTAAACACTATTGCCAATTACAAATGAAACTGATTAGTTACGATTGTTTTTGTTAATGTTGGATTGAATATATTTTTTCTCTTACTTTTTGCTTGAACAAAAAGTAACAACTTAGTGAAGCGTCTCATGAGCACCTTTAAAAATAAGCAAAGGGCGAATAAAAATTCAAGGCTTTCGAAAAGTATGTTGCGTTTCTAAGCCGGAGGTATCTTCTCGCAATACAAGGCATGAAAGATGGCACACATCAAAGCATTTGTCGTTGCTGTGTATCCCCGCAAAATGCGGGGCGATGCCATCCGCACATACCTCCGACAAGAACCGCTAACATATTTTTCTAATGCCGGTCCCTTCTAAGAAAATCTTCTATTACGGCATCATTGTGGAACAACCTTGCCTGATGCAAGCAGGGGTTTGGCTTATGAGCATAATTTCCGGGCGTAGGGACCGGCCTAATAGAAATTTTACAACAGCTGTTGACGAAGGTAAAATGTGAGGGCATGTGCGTAGCAAAACACCAGCTTCACGTGCTTTCAGGATGTTGTTCCCAAATTTTCAAGCCTTGTTTTGCGAGACTTTACCGAGGCATACAGATGTGTAAAATTTATATTAAGCCTAGACCTTTTGGTTCTTTTGTGTCATGACAAAAGAACAAAATCAAAATTAATAGAGGAATTGCTATTCAGGTAATAACATCTCCCAGCACATCAAATTAATATCTTGCCGAATTCCAGGTGGCTTTTTGCATTTACAGGTAAAATACAGGTAATACTAACAGGCGTGAATTATGTAAATCTTAAGCAGAATTGTGTAATGTTTTTACTCTCGTTCATACTAATTTTAGGCTACTCTTTTATCACTCCCCTGGTCGAAAATAAATCCAAAAACCTTATTAACTTAGTACGCCGGCCGACAAATCAGCCTTTCTGAACCGGGCTTCCGAATCTGTCAGTGATAATCTCTAAGTTCTGTAAATCTCCTTTGGTAATTGCATTTTCAGCTTTCCGATTGTATCCGGCGCCAGAAACGGCTCACTAAAACTCAAGTTTTAATTTCATTCACTTTTAAAAATTTACATAAATGGACGAAATCCTCACCCCTCAACAATGGTTTGAACTCCAGAGCAGAATCAGGCAGCAATACCCGGAACTTACTGATGCTGATCTTCAGTATCATGAAGCATTAGAACAGGATTTGTTAAATATGGTTGAATACTGCCTGCAAAAGACAAAAGGAGTAGTAAAAGGAATAATTGCCGGTCACAATCGTATTTTCCCCTTAAAATATTACTGGCGTTATAAGAGGTACAGCCGCACCAGGCAAGTATAATGAGGGTTAACAAATGTTCCCTTTAAAACCGAAAAGCAGCCCATGCAAGAGCATGTAATGCAAGTATATTAATCAAACTGTGATAAATCCAAAAAAATTTCAAACACCGGAAATACTTTATCAATTTGGTCATCTTCATCCGGTTTGCCATACAGCAAGCTGCTGTTGCGCGATAAAAATTCATAACCAATGCCGCTTATTTTAACAAAAACAGTTGCTGTCATTGTAGCTCATCCTGATGATGAAACCTTGTGGGCCGGAGGTACCATACTCAGCCATCCTGCATGGAAGTGCTTTATAGTATGCATGAGCCGCCAGAATGATACCGAACGTGCCGCTAAGTTTTATAATGCATTAAAACTCCTGAAATCGGACGGGATCATGGGCGATGTTGATGACGGGCCCGATCAAAAACCTCTGGATGAAAAAGAACTTCAGAATTCAATTCTGAAACTTCTGCCTCCCAAACATTTCGATCTGGTTCTTACTCATAATCCATCCGGCGAATACACCAGGCACCTGAGGCATGAAGAAACAGGCAAAACAGTAATTAAACTTTGGGTTTCCGGCAAAATATCTGCCGGTGAGCTCCGGATTTTCGCTTATGAAGACGGGGATAAGAAGTACTTCCCGAAAGCGTTAGCAAATGCCACTGTTTACCAAAAACTTACAAAAAGGATATGGCTGCGAAAATACAGCATCATAACCGATATATATGGATTTGAGAAAAATAGCTGGGAAGCAGAAACCACCCCTAAGGAAGAGACATTCTGGCAATTTACCGATCCGCTCCTCGCGAAAAAATGGCTTAAGAAATTTGAAAATTTGAAAATGAGATAATTTGAAAATGAAAGAGAAATTACTCGAAGTTATAAATTCCTAATTTTCACATTACCGCATTTTCACATTTTCGCATTTTCAAATCTTCAAATTAACTCATTTTCAAATTAATTCCATGAAAGTATTAGTATTATACGATTATCCGCCATCACCCGGTGGACTTGCCACGCAGGGAGACCTGTTATATAAAGGGCTACTTGAAATGGGCATTGATGCTCATGCAGTGCACTTTGATTCTCCTCAGGAAAAAGAATGGTATTACCGCTGGTTTAAGCCCGATGTTGTGGTTGGGGTTGGATATTGGGGGCATACTCCACAATTGATTCTGCATCCTCAGCGATACGGTGTGCAAGCGGTACCCTGGCTGGTAGCTGATGGATATATTGCTAACTACCAGGAAGTTCTGAACGCTCTACCCCTTATACTGGTAACATCAAATTGGGTAAAAGAAATGTATGTCCGCGATGGTATAAGGAGCGATAAAATTGAAGTGTTACCCGTAGGTTGCAATACAGATACATTTATCCCTTACAGCATGACCGACCCAAAAATTACGGCCGTTCGCGAAGCATTGGGAGTTGCACCCGGGCAGCTGATGGTTCTTACCGTTGGTGGTGATGCTGCTTCGAAAGGGGCCCAGGAGGTGATGCAGGCAATGGCTATAATTGATTCGAAAGCTCCCGATTGGAAATATGTGTGCAAGGTATGGCCCCAGCCCCGGACCAAATTACAAAACATGGCCGATCTTGAATTGGCGACACACCTGGGAATCGAAAAGCATGTCACTTATACAACCAACACCATTTCACGAAATTTCATGCCTTACCTGGTGGGAGCCTGCGACATTTACGCTGCCCCTTCGAGGCTCGAAGGCTTTGGAATGCCCCAGGTGGAGGCCGGAGCTTGCGGCAAACCCGTCATAAGCCTCAAAGCCATGGGAATGCTTGACACCTTGATACACGGCGAAACTGCTCTGTTGGCGGAAGTGGCACAAAAAATTGTTGTGAACGAAGTAATGGTAGGAGGCGAATCGGGCTTTGAAGATAAACACAGGGTTATTTTTAACTCACCACGAACCGTGGATTATCGCGCTAATGTTCAGGATATTGCCAAATATTTGCTGATGCTCATGAATGATGCCTCATTACGCGAAAAAATGGGAAAGGCAGGCAGGGAGCGTGTTGTGGCAAATTTCGACTACCGTGTTGTGGCAAAACGATTTGTGCAGATTATAACTGATAAGTTGGGGATAAAGTAATTTGAAAATTTGAAAATTTGAAAATGAAAGAGAAATTATCATTGTTCTTCATACCTGATTTTCACATTACCACATTTTCAAATTTCACATCCTCACATTTTCAAATTTTCAAATTAACACATTATCGCATTAGTAAACTATGCAAAAAGAAAACCAACTTGAAATAGAAGAGGCCAAAAAGGCAGCCCTCGAAGTGTTGCTCCACAATGCGCACGGGCCTTTTCACGGACTCCCGCGAACTGCCGGCTGGGGATATCCTGAGCCTTATACAAGAGATCTGATGTTCTCGATCCTGGGCATCGCTGTTTCGGGTAACCAGGTACTGATGGATAGCATCCGGAAAGTATTGGAAACCCTGGCAAAAAATCAAACAAAGTATGGTCATATTACTTCGCTGGTGCACGACAAAGAGGACCGTGGTGCAAGTGATACCACTCCACTGTTTCTGCTTGGTGTCGGCGTATACAGAAAAGTAACAGGCGAACAGGATTTTCTTAGCGAAGCTGTTAATAAATCACTGAAGTGGATGGAATATCAGAGCCCGTCGGACCGATACCTGGTGGCTCAGCAACCTACCAGCGACTGGCGCGATGAGCAATGGGTAACGGGATATGGCTTATTCGTAAATACATTGGTATACAGCTATCTGAAACTTTTAGGCAAAGATGAAAGGGCAGAAAATATACACCACGAAATGAAAAGGTTTACAATTACAGCTGAAACCCCACATCGCCATGTACCGGAAGGTCTTGTTGTAAAACACAAACCCTATTTTGCTTTCTGGGCCTATAAAATTTACAGCAGCGAACGGTTCGATCTGCTGGGCAATAGTCTTGCCATTCTGTCGGGATTAGCATCGCAGTCGAGGGCTGAAGAAATGATTGCCTGGATTGAAGAGGAATGTTTGGCCATGATGATAAGGGGTGAACTGGCCGTCAATCTTCCTCCTAATTTCTTCCCCTTTATTAAACCCGAAGATCCTGACTGGCTTCCCAGGTATAAAATCTACAATAACCCCGGCGATTACCATAATGGCGGAATCTGGCCTTTTATCTGCGGATTTTATGTTGCAGCCCTGGTTGCTGCCAAAAAGTACAAACTTGCCGGTGAAAAGCTCCTGATTCTTACTCAGTGTATTAAAATTTCGAGAACCGGGACTGTGACTTATGGGTTCAACGAA
Organism: Lentimicrobiaceae bacterium; assembly: GCA_041753535.1. Taxonomy (GTDB): domain Bacteria; phylum Bacteroidota; class Bacteroidia; order Bacteroidales; family UBA4417; genus UBA4417. The sequence continues at coordinate 88,093 of JBGSUB010000016.1, read as the reverse complement.
TGGATTAAAGCCCAGGATGGTAAACCCATGGGGCAGGACTGGCAAACCTGGAGCGCCGCACTTTACCTGTATGCCGCCAAATGTGTTGAAGAAAAAACAACCCCGTTTTTTGATGAAATACGCAATGTTGCAGACGAAACCAGGTAAGAGCAGCAGTTCATTTCCATTTTATAATCATTGTTGTCCGGTAAAAATACATATCGTCCCTGACGGGACTTTCTATGATTTTTATTTCACTCTCTACCAACATATTGTCCCTAACGGGACAGTCCCAGAGATTATTTGCACAAGCAGATAGCATATTGTTGAATAAAAAGCAACCGCCTTTTGACAAAAGTCCGCCTCAGGCGGACGAGATATATCAAGCATTACAGGATTATCTGTAATATTTAACAGGACAACAGTGTTTTATAATGATTATTGAGCCAAAATCATTTCCTGCATGGGAAATTCTTCAAAAAAAATACCGCCTCTGAAAGTCAGGGGCGGTATTTTTTACTTATGAACCAGGCTGATTAAAACCGGTATCCAAGCGACAGGCCGAAACCCGTGTTTTTTACCGATGATTCATCATCAGGTAAAATCTTGTATTCCGGATTAATATTAACCAGTCCGAGTTGCGTGTTGAACTGGGCGAAAATGCCGTTCGACATCTGGTAACCGGCAAAAATATTGCCACCAACATCAAATGCTTTATAATAAGGTTCCGTTAAATCTTCATTTGTTTCCACAACATTCTGGAAATTAATTTTCTGATCCAACGACAGGTCACCGCCTTCGGTAAGAACTTTCCCGCCGATTCCATAACCCACATATGGGCCGAAACCGAGTGTGAAGTAGCCGCTTCCGAGCAAAGCTTTGTAAACTAAGTTCAGGGGCATTTCGATATACGATAGTTTGGTAGTGCTGGTAATGGTAGTACCTAACACGGTAGTTTCATTTTTTGCGCCTTTGGTCGAGAATAATAATCCCGGCTGAAAATAGAATTGCGGTGCAATCGGAATCTGTACATTAGCACCTATGTGATAACCCAGTATCAGTTCGTTTTCGAGTTTATCGCCGCTGTAATCTTTTCCGTTCAGGTTCTGGAAATTTACACCTCCCAGTATACCAAAGGACATTTTACCTGATTCCTGGGCAACTGCCACAGAAAATGTAAGCGCAAAAATCATTAGTAAGGACAAAAATCTTGTTTTCATAATTTGTAGTTTTAAGTAGTTCGTTTAGATTTATTTTACCGAAACCTTTTCGGCATCAGCTTTCATTTTTTCATTTGCGGTGATCAGAAATTCAACCCTGCGGTTTTGCATCTGGCCGTTTTCTGTATCGTTGGTATATTTTGGCATGGTTTCGCCAAATCCGATAATCGAAATACGGCTGGTTTTTATACTGCTGCCACGCAGGTAATCGGATACTTCGCCGGCACGCCGTACCGAGAGTTTCTTATTATATGCTTCTGTACCCTGGCTGTCAGTATGTCCCTGTACTTCTATATCCGTGTCAGGATAGGTGTTGAGAACGGTAACCAGTTTGTTCAGGTTATTTTTGGCATCAGCCGAAAGACTCGATTTGTCGAATCCAAACAAAACGTTGCTGCTGAATTCAACAACAATGCCTTCACCTACGCGTTCGACCTTTGCATCGGGAACGGTTTTTTTGATTTCCTCAGCCTGTTTGTCCATTTGGTGCCCGATTACAGCACCGGTAGCGCCACCCACGGTAGCACCAATAATTGCTCCCAGGGCTGTATTGCCCGAAGCTTTCCCGATCACGGCACCCATTGTGCCTCCGGCTACGGCACCTACGGCACCACCTTTTTGGGTTTTGTTCATTGATTTACAGCCCGAAAACAGCAAAGCTGCACATAGCACTGTGATCAAACCAAATTGTAATTTTTTCATAATCAGTTTATTAATTTGTTTACTCATTTCTTTAATGATGCTTTACTACATGTTTGCCTGGATAAAATTCCTTCCCGGAAAGTTCTTGTTAGTATTTTAAACGCACCAGGGTTTTCACGAAGGTTTGTATCTTACACTTAATCAGAATCTTAAAGGCAGATGCATATGGAATGGTTATCATTGTTTACCATTCAGCAAAATTGCGCCCTCTTTAACCGCAAAGTGTTACATAACTATGTAAAAGAGTTACATCATTCACACATTGCAAAGTGGAAATGTTCTTTGGTTCTATTAATTATTTGGTGGGTAAAAGTGATTGTCGGGAGTCGGGAGTCAGAAGTTACTTAAACCAGGTTTTTCTGTTTCAAGAAGCCATTTAGACGGCAATTACTTTTTCTGACTGTTTCCCATCAGAAGAAAGTAAAATCAATTACAGGAATATTTTCGGGCTCTGGCCTCCCAAAAACCAAGTTCCATTCAATTCCATTCAGAACTGTTTTTATTAATCTCACAACACACATAACGCTTCAAAAACCTGCATATGTTATCAGCCAGACTAAAGAGGAACATACTTGTCTTTAATACCCAGCACTCAGCATTAAGCTCTATGCACTAAGCACTAAGCCCCTTAAGTTTTTTATCCCGCCAATTCAACCCAATTCAAAAAAATAAACATGTGAATTATGTAAAATTTTATAGAAATTATGTAATTATTTTAACCTTTATCTTGCCAACTTTGCATATATTTTAGAAATTAATCGCTAATTTTTACTGCTATGACAGAACTAGAATTTCATTATAAGCTGGTCAGCCTTCAGGAACCTCTCATGAGGTTTGCCTATAGTCTAACTTCGAACGCGGAAGATGCGAAGGATCTTTTGCAGGAAACATTTCTGAAAGCATTGAAATATTGCGATAAGTACGTGAATGAATCGAACTTTAAAGGATGGATATGCACGATTATGAGGAATACGTTTATAAACAGCTATCACCGGTCGTTGCGTTACACTGTTTTTTACGACCATTCAAAATCGCAGCAGCAACAAAATGAAATACAGGCCTCAGGCTTCGAAGATCCTCACTCGGTATATTTTTCGAAACAACTCCGGAAAATGATTGATTCGCTGGATGAAGAAATACGGCTGCCTTTTAAAATGCACCAGGAAGGATTCAAATATAAAGAGATTGCCAATGTTCTTACCCTGAATATCGGGACCGTAAAGAGCAGGATTTTTGTCGCAAGAAGGAAATTGATCAAACAACTTAACTGATTGTAAAACTGCGCAATATTCAATTTATCCTATCGGATTTTTCATTATCAGAATTGATGCGCGCTTTTCGCCCTACGTGTAACTCATCCGCTAAACTGCTACAAAATTAATTTAGGCCAAAAAAACCTGTTTATTCATTATACCGTTTGTGCCATAACTAAAATATTAATCATGTAAAAACTGCATTAAAGCACGAAAAGCTCCGGGATCAAATTAACCGGATATTGAAATAAATATAATCCGGAAAATGCATTACTAAAGTTGAAACTTTCCCTGGTAACTCGTTGATGAAGTAATCTCAAAATACAAAATATGGGAATTATATAAATCTGTACCTGAATTGTGTAATGATTCCGCCAGGTTGACTGTTTAACTTCGCAGAAAATTTTAAAGCTTACTGAATTTGTGAAAGTTACCTAAATCCCCGTTCCCCATTTATGGCGATAGACATAAGAACCGAAATATGAAATTGTATATTAAAAATATGGTTTGCGAACGCTGCAAAACAACTGTAAAAACCGAACTCGATAAAATGTCAATCCCTTATGTTTCGGTTGAAATAGGTGATGTAACCCTACCAGGCAAAATAACGTCATTGCAACGGAATCAGCTTTCCAAAGCCTTGTTAAAAAACGGGTTTGAATTAATTGATGAAGAAAAAAATACGCTGATTGAGAAATTAAAAAGCGCCGTAGAAGATCTGGAAAAATATTCGGACGAGGACCTGAAACTAAGTTTTATGGATTACATCGCTCTGAGTTTGACCGACAACTATATTTCGCTCAATACGCTTTTTTCGGAGATAGAAGGTGTCACCATCGAAAAATACATCATAAGGCATAAAATTGAACGGGTAAAAGAATATCTCGTTTACGAAGATTTCACGCTTGCCGAAATTGCAGCCAAAATGCATTACAGCAATGTGGCTCAACTTTCGAGCCAGTTTAAAAGAGTAACTGGTCTTACACCGGCACATTTCAAGCTGCTCCGGCATACCCGTGTTGCACTTCCACAGTCGAATTGACTTTTTACCAAAACCCTTAAACAATGAATTTGAAACAGCACTATTCAATAAACACTATGAAACCAGTTCAAATCAGGTCCGAAGATAAAGCGCAAAGTTCAAAAACCTATCATATTTCCGGGCATGATTCCGAAAACGACAAGGCCACTATACTAGCTTTAACGCTACGTTTGAAAGAAATGGAAAAAACCAATGCCCTGTTGAGAAAACACGCTGAAGAACAAACGGAAAAGCTGGCTGAAGTTGTTGCAACCAATGCTAAATTCCTTTCCATACTTGCTCATGATTTACGAAGCCCTTTTAGTGTTATAATAGGCGTTCTCGAATTATTAAAGGACAGCTATCATGAATATAACATTAAGGAAGTTGAAAAATATATCAGGATGGCAACCAATTCGGCTAACGGAACTTTAGGCTTGCTCGAAAACCTTTTATGCTGGACCGCTGCACAAAACAAAGCTATATCCTTCAATCCGGTTAAAATTAATTTGCACCAACTTGTTATTGAAGAATTTGATGATATGATTTCCGCTGCCACACACAAACTTGTAACATTTAATCAATCTATTCCACCTAAACTCTTTCTGGCAGCCGACCTTGAAATGGTAAAAACCATTTTCCGCAATCTGATCAACAACGCAATAAAATACTCATTTATCGGCGGCGAAATAACTGTGAGTGCAACCGAGGTCGGACAATTCGTTGAAATAACAGTCGAAGATCAGGGCGTAGGAATTACGCAAAAAGCCATGAAAGAACTCTTTATAAGAAACGAGCTACATACAACAAGGGGCACTAATAATGAAGCAGGCACAGGATTAGGACTCATACTTTGCAAGGAATTTGTCGAAAAGCATGGCGGCGTTATCCGTATTGAAAGCGAAGCAGGTAAAGGAACCAACATCAGTTTCACTTTGCCCCACTATATCTGAGAGTGTTGTCAGCTTAAGCAGTTCTTCCGGATAAAACAGTATTGGCGTGAAGAAACCAGATCTGAATTGAAAAAGGTTTATGCTGAGGTTGAAATTGAGTGTTTTAAACCCGATAAAAATGCAAAACTAATTTATAGCCACGTAAATTCAGTTGTTTGCTCAAAGGGTATTTTCACTTAAATTTGTATTATCGTATATCCGGCAAATATGTGATTCCGGAATTTACAGGGAACTAAAACCAATACACATGAGCACCGGGAAACAAAGACCGAAATTATCAGTAAAAGATAAAACATCTGCTCCTGATGCGGGGCTGTTTCCGATTGTATGTATTGGTGCTTCTGCCGGCGGGCTCGAAGCATTGGAGCAATTCCTGGGTCAGGTACCCGATAACAGCGGAATGGCATATGTTGTCATCCAACACCTCGATCCAACACAAAAAGGCATGTTGCCTGAATTGCTTCAGCGGATTTCAAAACTTGAGGTTATTCAGGTTCACGACCGCATGGCTGTAATTCCTAACCATGTGTACGTTATTCCTCCCAACAAAAGCATGTCGATATTAAAAGGCGTACTTCACTTATTCGACCCGGTTGAAATAAGAGGATTGCGACTACCGATAGATTTTTTCCTGCGCTCGCTTGCCGATGATCAGCACGAACTGGCGATAGCCGTCATTCTTTCGGGAATGGGATCCGACGGCAGCATCGGCATACGGGCCATAAAAGAAAAAAACGGAATTGTTTTGGTTCAGGAACCTGTATCGGCAAAATACAACAGCATGCCGCAAAATGCCATCGACTCAGTATTAGCCGATATTGTAGCCCCTGCCAGTGAACTGCCGGCAAAACTGTTTGCATTCACCAAACATCTGCCCGTTGTTAAATCGAACCTGGAAACTGAGATTAAAGATCAGAGTGCTCTCGAAAAAATTATCATTCTTTTGCGTACCCAAACCGGAAACGATTTTTCGCTGTATAAAAAAAATACCGTGTATCGCCGCATCGAACGGCGCATGAGTGTTCACAAAATTGACAAGATTGCTTCCTACATTCATTTTATGCAGGAAAACCCGAAGGAAGTGGATATCCTGTTCAAGGAATTGCTGATTGGGGTGACCAGTTTTTTCCGCGATCCTGCTCTCTGGGAAAAACTGGGAGAAACCGTTATCCCTTCGATAATTGCTAAGCAGCAGGAAGGGTCAATAGTGCGGGCCTGGGTTCCGGGATGCTCTACAGGAGAAGAAGCCTACTCCTTGGCTATTGTATTTAAAGAGGCAGTCGAAAAAATTAATCCTCATGCGGGAATTTCATTGCAGATATTTGCTTCCGATCTTGATAATGAAGCGATAGAGACAGCTCGTAAAGGAGTTTTTCCACCAAATATAGTTTCCGATGTATCAGCGAAAAGGCTAAGCCGCTTTTTTATCAAAACAGATGAAGGCTTTCGCATTAATACCGAAATACGCGAAATGGTAGTGTTTGCCAAACACAACATTATACTCCATCCGCCTTTTACAAAAATTGATATACTTACCTGCCGGAACCTGCTTATTTATATGGATACTGAGCTGCAAAAGAAACTGTTAGGTTTGTTTTATTACAGCATAAATCCGGATGGCATTATGGTACTCGGCACTGCCGAAACATTGGGTTCTCAGAGTCAATTTTTTACACCGGTTGATGCTAAACTGAAAATCTTTAAAAGATCAGGTACCAGCCAGACTCCTGAATTGTTTGATTTCCCTTCGTCTTTTTCGCGGGCCAAAACAACACCGGTTGAAAACCCTATGCCGGTAAAGTCTCCCATCAACGTTCAAACCCTTGCCGACGAGCTGATGCTGAAGCATTTTTCGCCTCCCGGAGTTTTGGTGAATGAAAAAGGCGATATTATCTACATCAGCGGCCGCACCGGTAAATACCTCGAACCAGCGGTGGGGAAAGCTAACATGAATATTTTTGCCATGTTACGTGAAGGCATCAGCAATGAATTTCCTGCCGCTTTCAGGCAGGCAGTAATGAAAAAAGAGGTTGTAGTTTTACATAACCTCACTGTTGGTACCAACGGCGGTGCACAAGCATTAAATGTTACCATACAGTGGCTCGGTAAACCGGAACCTTTGTCAGGTCTGATACTGATAGTATTTAACGACCTGCCGAAAATTGCCGGCACAAAACCATTAGGGAAGAAAGGAGCTAAGGATATTACCAATGCCAGGGAACTTGAGCTGGAAAATGAACTCCGGCATGCCCGCGAAGAAATGCAAAGCACACTCGAGGAAATGCAGACTTCTCAGGAAGAATTGAAATCCACCAACGAGGAGTTGCAGTCCACCAACGAAGAACTGCAGTCGACCAACGAAGAGCTTACCACTTCAAAAGAAGAAATGCAAAGCCTGAACGAGGAACTTCAAACGGTGAATGCAGAGCTTACATCGAAAGTTGATGATTTTTCGCGGGTTAATAACGACATGAAAAACCTGCTCAACAGCACGGATATCGCTACATTGTTTCTCGACAAGGATCTGAATATCCGCCGCTTTACCAATGAAGCCACCAAAATTTTTAAGCTGATTAGCAGCGATATCGGGCGGCCTTTTACCGACCAGGTATCCGACCTTGTTTATCCCGATTTATCAGCAGATGCACTCGAAGTATTGCGGACACTTGTGTATATACAAAAACAAATTCCGGCCAAAGACGGGCGATGGTTTTCGATCCGCATAATGCCTTACCGCACCTTCGACGACCGGATTGACGGCCTTGTCATTACCTTTGTGAACAACTCCGACGTGAAACACCTCGAAGGGGAATTACTCGAAACCGAACAGATGCACCGGTTGATATTGAATTCATCACCGGATGTTATACTCAGATTATCAACCGAATGGGAAATAATAGAGTTTAATCCCGAAGCCGAAAAATTCTTCGGTAAAAAACGTAAGGCCGTAATTAATCAAAACTACATACAGCTGTTTGTCCCCGTGAAGGCGCAAATTAAGGTTGAACAGGATTTGAATGAAATACTGCAACAGGGAGTGAATGCAAGCTATAAATTGCAGGTTCTGGCAGCCGGGGCTGAAATGCCGGTCGTTGAATGGTCGGCACATGTGTTGCTTAACAACTTTAAAAAGCCTGCAGGAATGATGTTGATTGCAAAGAAATAATTGATGTGGGATGTTGGAAGACGGATTGGACAGAAGCCAGGAGAACAAACCAGGTGAAAATCTGTTTATTTCGATTGGCTAACTGAAAAAAGTTAAAAAAATAATTGCTTTGGAATGCCCTGCTTGTAAAAGAAATAATAGTTTTTGAGGTTGCTTCGGGCTTCCGGCTTCTGTCACTTTCAATAAACCCTTTAAATTAATATTGTTACCAACAAAAAGAGAACGTAACCGGTAAATGGAAAAGAGAATGAAACAACCAGAAAATTCAGCTATCGGATTTCCGGCCATTTCCATCTCAATAACACCCAAAAAGACTTAAAAACCCGAGCCATGATAAACGACGATATTGATTATACTGACAAACAGATGCTTCGCAGAAAAGCTGAAGAAAAACTGAAACAGAAGCAAGGCAAGACAGATAATCAGGAAATAGAAGCAGATGTGCAGCGACTGCTTCACGAACTCCAGGTGCACCAGATAGAACTGGAAATGCAGAATGAGGAATTGCGCCAGGCTTATGAAACGTCGGAGGCTGCCCTGAAAAAGTATACCATGCTCTACGATTTTGCACCTATGGGCTATCTTACACTGGATGCGGATGGCAGCATCTGCGATCTGAATTTCACTGCCGCCGAAATGCTGGGCGAAAAACGCTTTAGTTTGATAAACAGCAATTTAAAGCTTTTCATTTCCGATGAATCAAAACCGGTATTCAACAATTTCTTTAAAAATGTGAATAACAGCAATTTTAAAGAGTCGTGCAAAGTAATGCTGGGTTACGACAATAAACCTTTATGCTTCGTTTATATGGAAGGCATTGCTACCGGCGACGAGCGGAAATGCCTGTTATCGATAGTTGATATTACGTACTTTACACAAAAAAACATTTCGTAAAGCTAAATATCTTCTTCATAACGACCGATTCTATGGCAAGTTCGGGAATAAATTGTTGCACAACTAACTGCAAACACAAATGTATGTAAAGATTTCAAATGTTTTAACGAACACACAAACTCGCCTTTGCTATAGCGTTTGTTAACGGTATGTGGCTTTCCTGTCTACTTAGAAAGTCGTTTAATTTCAATAGCAATTTGGTCAACTACTTCTTCATTTTTTATCTTGTCGTCAATACTGAAAACAATAAATACCTGTCCACCAAACTTATTGGTAAAGTCAGAAAAACTTGCTTTCATTCTTTGTGTCGCAGAATAATTACCGAAATTCGCTTTAGCTGTAACTGGCTTGATTTGAATACCAAATGCTTTTTGTCCTACCCAACCGAGATAATCAATGTCGCCAGCGTGATCGAGTGCAGGGTCGCTTTCTTCAAATTTTACGGTTGGAAATGTTTTTGCAAGATTATCTTCAATAACAGATTTTTCTCTTACAAAACCATCAAAAGTCCTGTTAATAGTGAGATTAAAGATATAATCAACACAGTCTTGGAGCGATAGTTGATTAAATGCTTCTGTCCATTCAGGGATAACAATTTCTTTGATTTTTACATAAAGTCGCTCACCTAATTCTTCAAGACTTTCTTTTGTGATTTTAGTAGGTGTTTTGCCATCAGTAATAGCATTTTCAAAATACCACAATTCCCATTGTTCAAGTGTTTTTGGCTGACATTCTCTAATGAGTGCCATAACAGTACCAACTTTGTTTGGGCGAGATAACTGATAAGTCTGGCAAGCGTAGTTTAGAACTTTCTCCTTTTTGCCGAATTCCATAGAGTAACGTTCAAATGGTTGTTTTCTCATGATTTCTCAAATATTTTTTAGTTGATGCACTATCCATAACAATCTCTTTGAAGTTGAAAAGAAAACCATTCACAACAATGTCATATAGTTTTTTAAACTCGTCAATAGTAACTGGTAAATATTCACCATGCGCAATACTGTTTCTTTGGCCTACTAAATCCTCATCAATTGTAAGTTGAATATTTCTGTCAAATTTTCTCTTATATCTGCTTTCAAATTCCGAAGGATTTATGCCTAATAGGATGCATACATCTTCGAATATTTCAAATTTTAAGTTTGATGTTTTTATGGGGCTTTTGCTTGAAAAGAAGGCTTTTTTATTCATGCCTTCAAAAATCAATTTAATTACTCTTTGATGGTCTTTGAGTTTATTGCTGTTTTCTAAGACATTTAACTCTGCACGCAAAATAATACTTGCAAATGAGTCACTTAAATCAGAAATATTAATTGATTGATAACTTACAAACTCATAATACCAATTTGCCAACTGCTTAACAAATCCTTCCCAGTGTGCATAAAGCAAAGCTACTCCGGCTCTAATTTTAGCCTTTTGAGCTTTTTCATTATGTTCTGAAATTAACGCATTTCTATAATTAGAGAGTTCTGAAATCCTCCAAGCATAATCCTTTTCAATTATTTCGAATAGATATGTAAGATTTTTAGGCTCCTTGCTCATTTTCTAAAATAATCTTTCCCAAATTTTACAGTTAATGGAATTCTAGAACTTGTATTAGCTGCTTTAGGAATCTGTGATTCAATGTTATCTATTTTATTCTTGATGATTTCTATGTCCGATTCTGATTCAGAATATGAATCAAGATTAGAATATAAACCTATTGCAATAGCTTCAAAGTATGATTCCAAAAACTGTGTTCCCTTGCCATCTTTCTTAAATACATCTTTGCCTTTAGCTTTATGCAACAATTTAAAAGTTTTGAAAAACTTCTCCTTTTCAGAATCAATAATAAATTTACCTTTCTGAATTTTGTCTATTAAAGAATTATCTTCATTGTACAGAAAATTATCATTAATAAAATCATCAACTTTATATATTGGCTTTTCAGCAAAAAGTGAAAAAATATACAATCGTAAAACTAATTCATAATGATATTGCTCATCTTTCCACCTATCTGTCAAATCCAAACATTCATTATATGTGCCATTTTCAGCCTGCTCTTTTAACCATTCGTACAGTTTCTTATCAAGCATTATTAAAACAGCATTTCTAAACTCCTGGCCTGAAAGTACTGATGAATAGTTTAATCTCTGAAATACTTCAAATTTTGCATTCTGATGTGAGGTGCTTTTGATTATTTTAATTTCAAGTTTTGTTCTTCTAAAATCAATTTGCAGAGGCTCTTTCGGGATTTGCTCCCAAGTCATCCCTTCTAACGAAGGAAGCATATTAGTTTTAATAAGTGTTGACGGTGCTAACTTGACTCCATTCTCATCTTTGAGTTCACCCATAAACTCTAATATTGTTGAAATTCGTTGAACACCATCAACGACTTCCCATTTTCCTTTTTCAGTTTGATAAACAAAAATTGAAGGTAGTGGAACCCCAATTAGAATTGATTCAATTAATCTTGACCTCAGCTGAGGTGACCAACGAAATTTTCTTTGAAATTCCGGATTAATAATTATTTCACCTTCTTTGTAGTTACTTACTATTTCCCCTATTGACATGGAATATCCGTCAGTAACGTATTCTTGTCGACTTTTTAATACTTCAGCTAAAAGTATTTCTTGCTTTGTCATTTGGATGAAGTTAAGTTTATAAATTTATCCTTGTATTTGAAGTCAATATCGCTGTCAACCTGCACTAAACCATTTTTAATTAAATGAGCATTGATAAATGTTTTGTTTTCAAGGTATAAATAGCATAGCAAATTGTTATCTTTATCGTGTTTCACATTGTCGTATTTCAAAAACACTCGCTTACCTTTTGTTTTTTCATTCAGGAATGAGGTTGCTTTACCATTTGCTAATGGGTCTTCTTTAATTCCAATAAGTCTAATGACCAAATCATTGCTTAGTTTTATTATTTCAGGGCTTATGACTTCCTTAACGGTAAAAAATTCTTCTCGTTGAATTGAACTGTCCTTGTCAATTTTAGAGCCGAACTGCAACTTCTTTACATCAATTTTTTTGTCCAGAATATGCGGGTCTTTGAAAATGTAAGGCAGTTTGCTGATTTCATTCTTGTAGTCAATCGTTGGTTGATTTTGAGTTGCAAACTCATAAGTTGTTTCATTCAAGTCTTTTTGGTTTACGTCTAATTTTTCCTTTATGAATGGGATAAATTCAGGATTGATTTCAAAACCAACAGAATTCCGGTCTAAGTTTTTTGCAGCTAATGCTGTTGTACCACTACCTAAAAATGGGTCAAGAATAGTTTCTCCAACAAATGAAAACATTTTAATAAGTCGGTTTGGCAATTCCTCTGGAAACATTGCGATGTGTCCATTTTGTCTTGCTCCTGTGAAATTCCAATGACCTGCAAAATTAGTATTCCATTCTTCAGCAGTCATTTTAGAAAGTTCTTTCTGTTCTTTTGTCGGCTTTGGTGCGTCACCAAGTTTTTTAAAAACAAGAATAAATTCATAGTCAAGTTTCAAAATACCATTTCTCGGATATGGATATGAACCCATTTGAACGCCACCACCTGTGGTGTTAGAAGTTGTTACTTTTTGCCAAATGATTGCACCCATATAGTCAAATCCTATGTTCTCACTGAATTTGATGATTTCTTCACGAATAGGAATGACTTTATATCGGCCATAATAAACCGCTCTTGCAAATTGGTCTCCAATATTTACACACAACCTGCAACCATTGTGAAGAGTACGGTAGCACTCTTTCCAAACTAAATTCAGATTGTTGATGTAATTTTCATAACTGTCATGGAAACCAATTTGATTGTCAGTTCCATAGTCCTTCAGTTGCCAGTATGGAGGTGAAGTAATTGCCAAATGAACCGAATTGTCTGGTAATTCAGTCATTTGTCTACTATCTCCATTTATTATTTTATGATGAGTTTGCATTTGAAATTTAATTTATGCAAAGTTACTCAAATTATGCTTCTTTTTCTCAGATTTTTAAGCAGGCTGTGTCTTTCTGCCATGAGTACCAACTGATTTAATCTGCAAACCGGATAAATTTCTGCATTTGTAAAGTCCTCAAAAACCAAACTTCCCGCATGCAGCGGGCAGACAAGTCCTATATTCCAGCCGGGTTGAAGAGCAAGTCTTGTTTGCCTGTTGCAGGAAGGGTGCTTCAAATATAGACCTTAGGATTTGAGCCTACTTCAAATGCGGTATTCTATCCCGCTCCAAGTAAAATTTTCCCCGTTATGGGATAAATATCAATAAAAAAATACAACCACAAACCCGATTCCCTTTCAGGCATCAATGTAATTCGTTGATAATTAATGTTCTAAAATATAATTTTATGTTCCATTCTTAGTATTGTATCTGAACTGAGTCCTAAGGGGAAACATAGGAAAAGCTGGTTTTTATTTTGCATTAATTGCTTTTTTTAATCAGCAAATGTGTGAATGATGCAACTCTTTTACAGAATTGTGTAAAGGTTTCGAGCCAACCGCTGCTTAATTTCGTACCCTCAAAAACCATGGAGACTGATGAAAGAAAAAGATACTACTAAGAACCAGCCGGAGAAGAATACAGACAACAAAGCTGCTGTTGAGTTTCCGGGATATCCGGCATATCCTGCGGATGAAGATATTTTTAACAAATTCCGGGAAGAGAAAGAAATAAATCCTGTTGATATTTTGGAAATGAAAGAGTGGAATGAAAAACCGGGTGCTGATAGTATTAATGAGTTGAATGAAGAATTACCCGGCAGCGACCTGGATGTTCCCGGTTCCGAACTGGATGATGAACTGGAAAAAGTCGGAAGCGAAGACGAAGAGAATAATTATTACAGCATAGGTGGCGACAATCATAACAACCTGGATGAAAATAAAAGCGGGTAAAAGCCCGGGAGCACTTTTTCCCGGACTCCCCAAAGCCATTAGTTCAGGTATGCTTTCCTTTTATCATGTAAAGCCCATTAGATCATGAAAACAAATAAAATGAAAAAAGTGCTTATAGCGTTGGATTATGATCCGACCGCCCAAAAAGTAGCAGAAGTAGGTTTTTCGCTGGCTAACACCATGAATGCGGAAGTAACTTTGCTGCATGTAATTTCGGATCCGGTATATTATTCATTAACTACCGATTTGCCGATAATGGGATATAATGGCGATGCGGGTAAACCTCCTTCGCAATTTACAAGTATTGAAGGTATAAAAAAAGCAATTCAGCAATTTCTCGATCAGTCAAAACTCCACCTGGGCGATAAAACCATTAAAACACTTTTAAAAGAAGGCGATTATGCTGAATGTATATTAAGTACAGCGCAGGATATGAAGGCTGAGGTGATAATTATGGGCTCGCACAGCCGCCGATGGTTAGAGGAAATATTGATGGGAAGTGTAACCGAGAAAGTTCTGAAACAAACTTCCACGCCAATTTTCATTGTTCCGACCCGGAAACTCAGCGAATTTAAAGAAGACAAGAAACTGGAAGCTACCATTGCGAAAGACCAGGTATTGATAAATAAACTACTAAAAAAGAATCTATCCTGACACTTTTTACAAAGCCATTTGTGAAAAAATGAGCAATTGATGAAATATTTAGCACAGGTTTAACTGATATTAGACTGGATAAACTATGAAAAGGGACAATGAATTACTTAAAGCACTGAATGCCCTGCTGGCAAAAAAACTTACTACTATCAACCAGTTTGTGGCACATTCCGAGATATGCGAAAAACTTGGGTATAGCAATCTTCATAAAGCCATTCAAAAACTGGCAATGGATCAGATGCTACTCGCCGAGTGGCTTATTGAGCGGATTTGCTTTCTCGAAGGGTCCCCCAGCCTGTCGAACCTGAATGCACTAAGTATTGAAAAAACCGTTTCGGAAATGAACAAAAACACCAGAGATAAACAGGACACCTTAAACGCCTATTATGAAGCCATTGAACTCGCCCGCGAGGCCGAAGACCATCATACTGCCGACTTATTGAACTCAATTCTTCAGAAAGATGAAGGCCAGCTCGGTTGGGCAGAAATACAGTGTGAACAAACAGAACAAAAAGGACTTGAAAATTATTTGATCACCCGGGCCGAATATGCAGTAAACTGATAAAATAACACCGCATGAACTATATTGGAAGCAACGTACGAACAACAGTAAATAATATTACAATCAGTTATACCGACGAAGGTCAGGTTGAAGCCCCGGTTATCATTTTTATACACGGGTTCCCGCTGAATAAGACGATGTGGGAGATGCAACTCGAAGCACTTAAGGATGAATACCGGGTAATTGCATTCGATGTTCGCGGGCATGGCGACTCTGATGCCGGCAGCGATCATTTTTCCATTGATCTTTTTGTCACCGACCTTATATGCTTTATGGACGATCTGAATATTAACAAAGCTATACTTTGCGGATTATCCATGGGCGGATACATTGCTTTGAATGCCGTATGTAACTACCCTCATTTGTTCGATGCTCTGATATTGAGCGATACCAGTTGCGCAGCCGATACCACCGATGCAAAACATAAAAGACTAATGGCAATTGAAGATATTAAAATGAATGGCATTGAAAATTTTGCGGATGAAAACATAAAAAATCTGTTCGCTCCCGGATCATTTCAAACCAAAGAATCAGAAATTTCCAGGGTTAGGGAAATGATAGTGAGTACTTCCAGCGAATCAATTTTTAACACAATGCATGCCCTGGCAGTACGCAAGGAAACCTGCAGCAGGTTAAAATCAATAAAGTTGCCGGTTCTGATACTGGTTGGTATTGACGATAAAATCACGCCTCTTTCAGCCGCTAAAGCGATGCATGAAAATATACCCGGTTCCAAACTCAGTATTGTAGAGCAAGCCGGCCATCTGAGCAATATGGAGAATCCATATGAATTCAATTATCTTATTAATAAGTTTATCGAAACGGTTTATTGAAATTCCAAATCCCAAGTCCCAAATCCCAAGTTCCAAAACCCTTTCGCCGGAGGCGGGACCAAGTTCCAAAAGGACATATAACCAGGACGGAACCCGCACTTAAGTTTGTTTCGGGGGGTTGGTTTCGCTCACCCGCCTTCAACAACCTTCGCTAAGTGCCCGGATAATCAGAAACCCGGATAGTTATCCCTTCATCACATCAGTTCGATAACAATTCCCCCTGTTCACATGGCAAATGTGTGAATCATGTAAGTCTTTTTAGATATTCTGTAACAGTTCTCGCTTCAAAGCCGTTGAACTTTGTCCCGTAAATCAATTAAAGAAAAAACTATGAAAAAACTACTATTTGTTTGTATCTGCGTTGCACTTACATTCGCTGCCACTGCGCAAACAATTGATAAAAAATGGAACATCGGCCTGCACGGAGGGGCCACCCAATACAAAGGTGACCTCGGAAGTGATTTTTACAAAACCGACATGGCATTTTATGGCATGGGCGGGATTTCCGTTTCAAGGTATATTATGAGCCATTTCGACTTAAACCTGTTTGCTACCAAAGGAACAGTTGGTTATAACCGCGAGTCGGGCAGCTTTAAAAGGAATGTAACTACCGCTACCCTGAATTTCAGGTTTAATATTCTTAACCCTGAGTCCTTCGTAGTTCCTTACTTATTTGTAGGAGGCGGGGTTGCCTTGTTCGACAAAAACCTGGATATTGAAGAAAAGAAAGTGGATTACATTGCACCATCATTTGGCGGAGGTGCTAACTTTAAATTGGGTAAATCGGTTATACTGAATCTTCAGGAAACCTTTCTTTATTCCAATGCCGATAACAGGGATGGTGCCCCCGAAGCAAATGAAAACGATATGTTCCTGTTTCACTCAGTAGGTCTTACCTTCAATTTTGGCAAGAAAAAAGACGCTGATAGCGACGGTATTTCTGATCATAAAGATAAATGCCCCAATACCCCGGCAGCAGTTGCAGTTGATAAAGCCGGATGCCCGCTGGATAAAGATGGCGATGGAGTTGCCGATTACTTAGATAAATGCCCTGATCTTTCAGGAACAAAAGAGTTAAATGGTTGCCCAGATAAGGACGCCGACGGTATAGCCGACAAAGATGATGATTGCCCCGATGTAAAGGGCTTACAAGCATTTAAAGGATGTCCGGATTCCGATGGTGACGGCATTACCGATAAAGAAGACCGTTGCCCCGATGTGGCTGGCTCAAAAGAATTAAAGGGTTGCCCTGATGCCGACAAAGACGGTATAGCTGACCTGGATGATAAATGTGCCAATACGAAACCCGGTTATAAAGTAAATCCTGAAGGTTGCCCTATTGATACTGACAAGGACGGGCTTGTTGATGAAGAAGATGCCTGTCCTGACATAGCTGGTTCACTGGCTTTAAAAGGTTGTCCTGATACGGATGGCGATGGCGTTTCCGATAAAGAAGACCGTTGTCCGGATGTGAAAGGCACAATTGCAAATAAAGGTTGCCCTGAAATGGCCATTGCTGATGTGAAAAAGATTACAAACATCGCAAGTAAAATTTTCTTCGAAACCAACAGCGATAAGCTAAAAGTAGCATCACTCGCACAATTAGACGAACTGGTTATAATACTTAAAAAGTACGAAGCCGCAAACCTGCAGATTGAAGGACATGCCGACAGCCAGGGAGAAGATGCTTATAATCTGAATCTTTCGCAGAAACGCACCGAATCGGTTAAAGCATACCTGATGAGCAAAGGAATTATGGAATCGCGACTCACAGCCATTGGCTTCGGCGAAACCAAACCTATAGCCGACAATAATACTTCGCTGGGACGTGCCAAAAACAGGAGAGTTGAATTAAAAACATCCTACTAATCGTTTACAAATAACAGACTAAATTGATTAGTTCCGCAATATGAACGGTTTAGCCTCAAATAAAGTAAACCGGGTGAGATTCAAATAAGGTTAAGGTTGAGTGGTAAATACTCAACCTTAACCTTTACCTCAACCTTAACCTTAACCTTTACCCCAACCTTAACCTTTACCTCAACCTTAACCTTAACCTTTACCTTTACCCCAACCTTTACCTCAACCTCAACCTCAACCTCAACCTCAACCTCAACCTCAACATAATTTACGAACGTATACGGGAAAGAGCTGTTGAAACCAACAGCTCTTTTTTCATAATCTACAAAACCGGCAATCTATTATACCTCTGCCAGAATGCCTTTACCGGAATAGAGCTCTTTATGCTATTTCAGCTTTTGATGATGATCCTTGGGTGTAAAAATGGAAAATCAACATGTATCGCTTCAGGCGGATCAAGGGTAAAATTATCTTGATTTTTCGACTTTGTAAAGCAGAATCAATCAAACTCTTACAAATTAAATATTAATGTCGTTTAGTTAAGGGAAAGAAAAGAATTAACCGCAGAGAACCGCAAAATTTATTGCAGACCTGCCTGTCGGCAGACAGGGAACCGCAAAGAAATACAAATCCTGCTTGCTCTGCGGCCCTTTGCGTCTTCTCAGCGCTCTTTGCGTTTAAAACATATCAGCATCCAATTTTCTTAACTAAACGACATTGAATTGAATATGTAAATTATATAACTCTTTTAAATAATTATATAACATGTAAAACCCGTGTGATGCTCATCTTTGTAACCCAGTATTCATTTGTAAAATGAATAAAATATGGCTGCATGGAAAGGCAATAATAAATCAATAACTATCCTGAATTTACTTCGCACATGGGGTTGATTACCAAAGCATGTCTGACTTGTTATCCAAAATACCTATAATGTAAGAAATCTTTGTGGACCGAACCGGGATTGAACGTGCCCGGATTGAACAGGCGAAGTAGAGAATTACCCGGATGCATTTAAAATCTTTGTCAAACTGATTTACCTGCCTTATAGAATTAAAGAACTTCATCACCGGGTTATCCCGCTTTGAAATCTTTTTGCATCAGAGATATGCACAAATAAACCAGACTGAATATTTATCACACTAAAATATATTTACGATGCGACAACAAGCGGTAAAAATAAATTCAATCCAATATATCACACATGATGTGCTGCAATTGGTAACCGAAAAACCTGAGAATTTTCATTTCACACCGGGTCAGGCAACTGAAATTTCTATAAATAAAAGTTCCTGGAAAAGTGAGAAAAGGCCGTTCACCTTCACCAGCCTGCCCGAAAATGATTTCCTTGAATTCACCATAAAAACATATCCCACGCATCGTAGCGTGACAAATGAAATGCTTGAACTTAGGGTGGGCGACGAATTGCTCCTGCATGAGGTTTTTGGCGATATTTCGTACAAAGGCGAAGGCGTGTTTATTGCCGGAGGAGCTGGTGTAACGCCATTTATATGTATCCTGAGGTATCTGAAATCGAAGAATGAGATAGGTAACAATAAACTCATTTTTGCGAATAATACTAAAGAGGATATCATACTGAAACAGGAATTCGAAGATCTTCTTGGCGAAAATTTCTACAATGTCCTATCACACGATATTGTTGCCGGATACGAACACGGGCGCATTACAAAAGATTTTCTGAATAAACATTTTACCGATACAGGCACAAAAGTTTATTTATGCGGACCTCCGCCAATGATGGAATCTGTTGAAAAGCATCTGTTAAAACTGAATATTGATGAAAAACTAATAATTAAGGAAACATTTTAAAGCATATTCTTAATGCTATCAATTCAACATTGAACTTATGGTTTGATGATCCTCACAAATGCGTTTTTTAAGATACAATAAGCTAATTTCTAAAAACAATGGATAAAAGAATGGTTAAAGAATTTCCTGTCACAATTACCAGGGCCGAATATATCGAAGTAGAACCCAATGTGCGCCTTCACATCACCGATGCAGGCGAAGGCCGGCCAATTGTACTGATTCACGGCTGGCCGCTGAGCGACGAAATGTACGAATACCAGTACAACGACCTGATAAACAATAATTTCCGCGTGATTGGCATTACATTGCGTGGTTTTGGCAAATCGGATAAGCCTTTTGGGAAATATAATTACGATGTACATGCAGCCGACATAAGAAAGATTCTGAATCAATTAAAAACTGAAGATGCTGTACTGGGCGGCTTTTCAATGGGCGGTTCTATTGCAATTCGTTTCGCAGCTACCGATAACGGAACCCATATTTCGAAACTGGCTTTGTTCGGGGCAGCAGCCCCTATATGGACACAACGTGATGATTTCCCGTTCAACCTTCCCACTAAAGCGGTTGATGAACTTATTAAACTGAATAATACGGATCGCCCAAAGTTATTATCTGATTTCGCAAAGATATTTTCGGCCACCGAAACTTCATTAAGCGAAGGAATAAGTAATTGGCTGAACACCATTTGCCTGAGCGCATCTTCATTTGCAACGGCTCAATGCCTGATTGCATTGCGCGATACCGACCTGAGAAGCGACCTGGCGAAAATAAAAATTCCGACATTGATCATGCACGGCAAAAAGGATAAAATATGTTCTTTCGACCTGGCACTGCAGATGAAAGCTGCAATTACAGGTTCAGGTATTATTGCATTCGAAAATAGCGGGCACAGCATGTTTTTGGAGGAAACCAAAAAATTTAACAGCGAACTGATAAAATTTGCACAAACATAAAATCATCTTGCGATGAAAACTCCCATAAATCAGGACCCGAAAAAAAAAACCGGGAAGAAAGTATCAAAACCTGCACCACAGAATCCTTTATTCGATTCTGAAGTCAGGTACCGGCGGCTTTTCGAAACAACGAAAGACGGAATACTTATTCTTGATGCCGAAACCGGGATGATACTGGATGTTAATCCGTTCCTGATTGATTTATTGGGTTACTCAAAGGAAGAATTCATTGAAAAAGAAATATGGGAAATAGGCTTTTTTAAGGATATTATCGATAGTAAGGACAAATTTGAAGAACTGAAGCAGAAAGGTTATTTGCGGTACGAAAATCTGCCATTCGAAACAGCACTGGGTTCGAAGATAGATGTTGAGTTTATCAGTAATCTGTATTTTGAAAATAACCACAGATTGATCCAATGCAACATCCGTGATATTACCAAACGTACGAAAAAAGAAACCGGAAAGGAGAAAACCCGAAGGGGGCTTGCCCTTATCAAGAAGGATGCTGATGAAGTAAGTGAGTTTGCCGAAAACATTATTAACACCATTCGGGAGCCATTGCTTTTACTAAACAAGGAGTTGGAAGTTGTAAAGGCAAGCCGCTCATTTTACGATTTCTTTAAGGTTAAACCTGAAGAAACCATTGGAAAACTGATTTACGAATTAGGAAACCACCAATGGAACATACCAAAACTGCGCGAGTTGCTGGAGACAATACTACCCGAAAAAACTTCTTTCGAAAACTATGAAGTCGAACACGTTTTTACCGGAATCGGCAAACGAACAATGCTTTTAAACGCCCGAAAGATTGAAAGAGCCCTCGGCATGGAAAAGATCATTCTCCTGGCTATTGAGGACATTACCGAGAGGAAAATAGCTGAAGACTCATTAAGTGAGGAAAATCGTCTGACGAGTGAATACCTCGATATACTTTTTAATCACGCACATATTCCAATAATTATCTGGGATGCTGATTCGGTAATAACAAAGCACAACCGCGCCTTCGAAGAACTGATTGGATATGGCCTGACGAACCGGGGGACAAAAAAGCTTGACATCCTATTCCCGAAAGAAAAAATTAAATCATCGCTCGATTTAATTATGAATTCAATGCAAAATGAACATCCGGAGCTTATTGAAGTCGAAATCCTCACAAAGGATAATACCATCAAAACTGTACTTTGGAACTCGACAAATATATTTGATAAAGAAGGGAAGAAAATTATTGCAACCGTTGCACAGGATATTACCAGTCGCAGAAAAAACGAAGATGCTCTTTCCGTTCTGGAAACGCGTTACCGCCGCCTGTTCGAATCGGCTAAAGACGGGATACTTATTCTCGATGCCGATACCGGCAGAATTATTGATGTGAACCCATTTCTGGTTGAGTTGCTCGGCTACACAAAAGACGAATTAGTAGAAAAGGAAATATGGGATATCGGGTTTTTCAAGGATATTGCAGCTAATGAAAAAAAGTTTTCGGAGTTACAGCAAAAAGGCTATGTACGCTATGATAATCTGCCTCTCGAAACCACTGCCGGACGGAAAATCAATGTGGAGTTCGTCAGCAATGTTTACCTGGTAAACAAAAAGAAGGTGATCCAATGCAATATCAGGGATATTACCAAGCGCAAAAATGCGGAAAATGCTCTTATTGTTTCGGAATCGCGCCTGCGTACACTCGTGCAAACAATTCCTGACCTGATCTGGACGAAAGATTTAAACGGAGTATATCAATCATGCAACCCGATGTTTGCGCGTTTCTTCGGTGCCTCCGAAGCTGAAATTATCGGGAAAACAGATTTTGATTTCGTTGACAAGGAATTGGCCGATTTTTTCGTGGAATACGACAGGAAAGCCATAAAAGCAGGCAAACCAACCACCAACGAAGAATGGATCACTTTTGCCGACGACGGGCACAAGGCCTGTCTGGAGACTATAAAAGCACCTATGTACGATGCACAAAACAAACTTATAGGCATTCTGGGTATCGGGCGTGATATAACGCAACGCAAAAATTCGGAAGAAGCATTAAAGCAAAGCGAGGAAAAATTCAGGAGTTATATTGATAATGCACCCGATGGGATTTTCGTTGTTGACGAAACAGGAAAATATATGGATGTAAACCCATCAGCATGTTTGATGAGCGGGTATTCCGAAAAAGAACTTTTGAATATGTCAATCTCCGATATTCTTGCTGAGGAATCTCGTGAATTTGGCCTGTCTCAATTCAATAAATTAGTGACGAAAGGTATTTTAAAGACCGATATATTAATCAAACTCAAGGATGGGTCTAACAGGTGGTGGTCCCTGGATGGTGTGAAACTCAGCGAAAACCGGTTTCTGGGGTTTAAAAAGGACATTACCAAACGCAAACTGGCCGAAGAAGAAATTATAATGCTTTCACTTTCATTAAAAAGCATAAACGAATGTGTCAGCATCACTGATCTGGATAATAAAATTCTTTTTGTGAACCATTCTTTCCTGAAAACGTATGGATTCTCAGCAGATGAAATGATTGGGCAAAATATCAGCATTGTCAGTTCGCAAAACAATGAAAGTAAGCGGATTGGTGAAATTTTACCGGAAACAATTAAAGGAGAATGGATAGGTGAATTAGTCAACAGGAAAAAGGATGGAAGCGAATTCCCGGTTTATCTTTCAACTTCAGTTATTAAAGATAAAGAAGGTAAAATTTTAGGATTGATAGGAGTCGCAACCGACATCACTGAACGTAAAATAGCAGAAAATGAACTGCAGGAAAAAAATACATTTATTCAAACTGTAATGGATAACCTCCCGATAGGTATTTCGCTCAATAAAATCGCGGATGGAAGTGCATTTTATGCAAACAAAAAATTTGAGGAAATTTATGGCTGGCCTCTCGAAGAAATGAAAAATATTACGGGTTTTTTCGAAAAGGTATATCCTGACAAAAAATACAGGGAAGAATTATCTGCTATAGTACAATCGGATATTCTATCAGGAGACATTAGCCGGATGCATTGGGAGGATTGTAAGGTTACGCATAAAGACGGATCCGAACACATTGTTAATGCCGTCAACATTC
Source organism: Lentimicrobiaceae bacterium (assembly GCA_041753535.1). Classification (GTDB taxonomy): domain Bacteria; phylum Bacteroidota; class Bacteroidia; order Bacteroidales; family UBA4417; genus UBA4417. Next base: position 64,286 of record JBGSUB010000016.1, on the reverse strand, counting down.
CTCTGTTTGGACAGAATACCATGGTTTCAACTGCGATTGATATTACCGAACGTAAACGTGCTGACGATATGCTGATAAAACTTTCGAGCGCTGTTGAGCAAACTGTCGATTCAATAGTAATAACTGATCAGAACGGCCATATTGAATACGCCAATCGTGCATTTGAAACTATGACCGGTTATTCAGCAAAAGAAGTTTTAGGTAAGACGTTCAGAATACTAAAATCAGGAGTATATGATGAAAAATATTATGAACAGATGTGGGGAACAATTTTATCCGGGGAAGTATTCATGTCAGAAATTCTGAATAAAAAGAAAAATGGAGATTTGTATTACGAGAGCAGATCCATTACTCCCATTTTCGACAAGAATAACAATATTACCCATTTTGTAAGCATTGGAATAGATGCGACCGAACGTAAACTGGCCGAAAAAGAATTACATGAAGCGAAAGAAAGAGCCGAAGAAAGCGATAGTCTGAAATCGTCGTTCCTGGCAAATATGAGCCACGAAATCCGCACACCTATGAATGGAATTCTTGGCTTCACTGAGTTACTGAAAGAACCTAAGCTGACAGGCGAGGTGCAACAGGAGTATATCGCGATTATCGAAAAAAGTGGCGACCGCATGCTCAATATTATTAACGACATCGTAAATATTTCGAAAATTGAATCCGGTCAGATGGAAATTTCTCATTCCGATACAAATATAAACGAAACGCTTAAGGACATTTACACATTCTTCAGGCAGGAAGCGGAACTTAAAAATATTCAGTTATCCTATCACAATCCTTTGCCCGATGAAGCATCCATAATCAAAACTGACGGAGAAAAGTTATATGCTATTCTCTCAAATCTTGTAAAAAATGCTATCAAGTTTACTGATCAGGGTTCTATTAAATTGGGGTACGAGAAAAAGGATGGCTACCTCGAATTTTTCGTAAAGGATACCGGAATAGGTGTACCAAAGGCACAGAAGGAATTTATTTTTGAACGTTTCAGGCAGGGCAGCGAATCGCGCACCCGCAATTACGAGGGAGCAGGGTTGGGATTGTCCATCTCAAAAGCTTATGTAGAAATGCTCGGTGGCAAAATCCGGGTCGAAAGCAAGTCGGAACAGGAATTTTCTTCACGGTTTGGTTCCGAGAAAGGTTCCACTTTCTTTTTTACTATACCGTATAATCCTGTTAATGATGTGAACCCCGTTGAAAATACTGAATTAGTTATTAAAAACCAGGAAAAACTGATCGGGAAACTTAAAATACTGATAGCCGATGATGATGAAATATCGCAGATGCTTGTTTCGATTGTTACAAAAAGTATCGTAAACAGAGTAATTACGGCAGGCACCGGGCCCGAGGCGGTTGAAGCCTGTCGTAAAAATCCGGACATTGACCTGGTACTTATGGATATTAAAATGCCTGGAATGGACGGATACGAAGCTACCAGGCAAATCAGAAAGTTTAATAAAACAGTGGTTATAATTGCTCAAACAGCTTACGGGCTTGATGGCGACAGGAAAAAAGCTATTGAAGCCGGATGCAACGACTATATTTCAAAACCGGTTGATTCTTTACTATTGCTGGCGATGATAAAAAAGATCTTCATAAAATGAAGAATACAATTTGTTTGAGGTTGAGTTCAACCTTAACCTCAACCTCAACCTCAGCCTGTTTCTCCACAGCACTCTGATTTCATTCCTTCGAAAACCCATATGTGAATTATGTAAAATTTTTCAAAAGTTCTGTAACTAAAAACCTGGCAGTGATAACCAACTTTGTTAAGTGAAACCTTCCGGAAAATATAAACAACCTACAAAATGAAAGCAAAAAAAATATTGATTGCCCTCGACTACGATCCAAGCGCTCAAAAAGTGGCAGATGCAGGTTTTTCAATGGCAAAAGCCATGAATGCAGAGGTGGTATTGCTGCATGTAATATCCGATCCTGTATATTATGCATCAACCGAGTATTCACCCATCATGGGGCTCACCGATTCGCTGGGTGTGGACCCGCTGAAATTCGATGGAATTGACAGGTTAAGAGAAGTATCGCAGCATTTCCTTGATAAAATAAAACATCACCTTGGCGATGAAACCATAGTGACGGTTATAAAAGAAGGTGAATTTGCCGATTCAATCCTGAAAACTGCCAGAGACAAACATGCCGATATAATTGTTTTAGGCTCTCACAGCCGTAAATGGCTCGAACACATTGTAATGGGAAGCGTTGCCAACGACGTATTGCGCCAGACTTCAATACCTCTATTTATAATACCAATGAAAAAACAGGGTTAAAGCTGCTCATTTAACAATAAAAAATGTGGTATTCCAAATCAATAGAAGAAGTTCTTTCGGAATTAAAAGTCGATCCCTTGCAGGGGCTCTCCGAAAAGGAAGCCAAAATCCGCCTGGAAACTTACGGTGCCAATAAGCTGCTTGCGAAAAAGAAAAAGAGTATTCTCCTTCTGTTCCTTTTACAACTCAGGGACTGGCTCATCTATGTACTTTTTGCGGCAGTTCTTATCACGGTATTTTTAGGTCATTACACGGATGCAGTCATCATCATGCTTGTAATTACTATTAATGCTGTACTTGGTGTTTTTCAGCAGGTAAAAGCCGGCAAAGCTATTGAAGCGCTGCAGAAAATGGCATTCCCGAAAGCTCTTGTACGCAGAAACGGAGAGGTTAAAGAAGTTGATTCAGCTGAAATAGTGCCCGGCGACATCCTCATCCTTGATGCCGGGCGCATCATTGCTGCTGATCTGCGGCTGATCGAATCGGCCAACCTCCATATCGAAGAATCAGCCCTCACCGGCGAATCAGTTCCTTCCGAAAAAAATGCATCTCTCCTTCACAGCGATCCCCAAACCCCTGTCGGCGACCGGGCGAATTGTGCATTTATGTCAACTCCCGTTAGCAATGGCAGAGGCATAGGGGTAGTGGTAGAAACGGGAATGAAAACCGAAATCGGGAAAATTGCCGGTATTATAAACACAGAAACAAAGTCAAAAACCCCGCTCGAAATCAGGCTGGATAAATTAGGTAAAACACTGGGCGTAATAGCTATCGGCATATGTGTAATTATCTTTATCATTGCCTTATTGCAAGGCAGGGAACTACAGGAAATGTTCCTTATGTCGGTTTCGCTCGCTGTAGCAGCTATTCCAGAAGGCCTTGCAGCCATAGTTGCAGTAGTTCTTTCCATCGGGGTAACCGGCATGTCGAAGAAAAATGCCATAATAAAGAAACTTCCTGCCGTCGAAACACTCGGTTCTGTTAATATTATCTGTTCTGATAAAACAGGTACGTTAACCCAGAACAAAATGACTGTGACAACCCTTTTCAACCTCGGGGGCGAATTCCCGGTTGTACACAATCAAAAAAACGATGCCACCGAAGATGCCATATTTCTTTCCAAAGCCATGTTTTTATGTTCCGATGCAACCTATGAAAAAGGGCATGGAACCGGCGACCCAACCGAAATTGCATTACTGTTGTTAGCCGATGACCTGGGAATTGACCGCGAAACAGAAATATCCCGGAATAAACGCGTAGGCGAGTTTTCCTTCGATTCGGACCGTAAACTAATGTCGACGCTGTACGAGGAAAACGGGAAGCACACGGTTTTCACCAAAGGTGCCCTGGGAAGCCTGCTCACTATTTCGACACAAGTGCTTGAAAAAGGAAAAGTAATTCCTTTAACTGACGAACATAGGAACCAATACCTTGCGGCAGCAGAAAATATGGCCGGCAATGCACTCCGTACGTTAGGCGCAGCTTATAAGCCGGTTGATTCAGTTATTGAGGCTTCGGAAATGGAAAAGGATCTGATCCTCGCAGGCCTGGTAGGTATGATCGATCCGCCCCGGCCCGAAGTGAAAACTGCTATAGAGCAAGCAGTACAGGCTGGTATTACTACCATAATGATTACCGGCGACCACCGGAACACAGCTTTTGCCATTGCTCATGAACTGGGAATTGCCGAAACCCTGGATCAGGTTCTGACAAACCAGGAAATTGAAGAATTGACCGATAAGGAATTTGCCGGTAAGATTGGGAATTATCGGGTATTCGCGCGTGTTTCGCCCGAGCACAAGGTGAAAATTGTACAAGCTTTGAAATCGCATGGCAATATTGTTTGCATGACCGGCGACGGGGTGAACGACGCGCCTTCGTTAAACAGCGCCGATATTGGCATTGCCATGGGCATTACCGGAACTGATGTTGCCAAAGGAGCAGCAGATATGATACTTACCGACGATAATTTTGCCACCATTGTTTCTGCCATTGAACAAGGCCGGAATATCTACAACAACATCAAAAAGACGGTCATTTTCCTGCTTACCTGCAATCTTGGAGAAGTAATTGCCGTTTCCGTTACCCTTCTGATAGGTTGGGAAGCTCCGCTGATAGCCACACAACTGTTGTGGATAAACCTGATCACGGATTCGTTTCCTGCTATTGCCTTAGGCATGGATCCGGGCAACAAGGATGTGATGAAAGAAAAACCACGCGATGCAAAAGAGAGTTTCTTCGCGGGCGGTGCAGGCATGCATGTTATCACAGGAGGTATACTAATCGGCGTATTAACCATTTTTGCTTTCTGGTTCGGGTATTATGAACACGGATATACTCCCTTCAGCGATTCGGTGCCCGTAAATACAGTAGAATATGCCCGTACAATGGCTTTTATGGTTTTGGTTATCGCCCAGTTATTTTACTCATTGGCCGTGCGCAACAGTTCAAAATCAATTTTCCAGATCGGCGTATTCTCCAATAAATATCTTTCGGGAGCCATTTTACTGGGAGTTCTACTGCAACTGCTGGTAATTGGTATCCCGGCCATGCAACGTGCCTTCCATTTGCAAATGATTGATCTGCGCGCCTGGTTAATAGTAATTTCCCTCGGGCTTGTTCCTCTTTTCTTAAATGAGATTTTTAAAGTGTTTATCCGGGCTAACCTTAAAAGCAGTAAAGAAAACAACTCATAATGTGTGAATCATATAACTCTTCCCCATAATTGTGTAATGCCTTCCCGTTTCAGTTTTCACACTTTTGTATTCTTACAAGTATCATTGCCAATAGAGTTTAATCACACCAATCCTACAGAATAATAATTTAAACTACCATACAAAATGCAAAAAGTTAAATTCGAAAAACTTGCTTCCGAAAACAGTAATCCCAGTGTTACCATTTCGATGAATACCCATCGCACACATCCCGAAAATTTACAGGATGCAATCCTTTTAAAGAATTTGTGCAAGGAAACTGAAGAAAGACTTATATCGGAATATGGGAAAAGAGACATACTTCCCTTACTCGAATCCCTGGAACTTCTTCCAACTGAAATTGATACAAAATACAACCTCGACAGTGTGTACATTTTCCTCTCGAATGAAACTAAAGAGATTATTAAATCTACCTCGCCTGTAAACGAGAACAGGGTTCAGATTTCTGATTCTTTTGCCATCGGTTCATTGATAAAATCCGCTAACAGGGATTTTGAATATTTAATTGTTCTTCTCTCGCAAAATGTCTTTAAGATATTTGTCGCGTTAAATAATGCTATTGTAGGTGAAATTGAGAATGATAGCTTCCTGGATTCCGAAAATACTTCTTCGGATAACGAGCGTAATAACATCAGTGATCTGAAATCTGCCGATAATGCAATAAGCGAGTATTTTAACAAAGTGGACAAAGCCATTGTAAAAGTTTTTAACCAAACCGACCTGAATTGCGTGGTTATCTGTACCGACGATAACTATAGCCGGTTACTGAAGGTTGCTGATAAACCAGCTATTTACAAAGGACATAAAAGTATGGATACCAATAACCAGTCAACCCTTCAGATAGCAGCACAAGCCTGGGAAATCATGCAGGAACAAGAGGAAATACGCGAAAAGGAAGCCATCGAAGAAATGAAAGAAGCAGCAGGACATGGAAAAGTAATTACAGACCTGAGATCAATACTTAAAGCCGTAAAAGAAGGCAGGGGTGATTTATTAATAGCATCGGGTAATTATAGCCAGGCAGTGAAAATGACTGGTGAAAATTCATTCAAATTAGTTGATGATGCTACCCAACCGGATGTGATTGACGATATTACCAGCGTAATTGCCCGGGAAGTAATATCAAAAAAAGGACGGGTAATATTTACTGACCTTGACGAATTTACGGAGTTGGGAGAGATTATTCTGAAAACACGTTACTAAAGTGTGGGTAATAGTTCACATCGGCTGGCTCAGAGTAAAAAATAGAAAATAGAAAATAGTGCGCTGCTTAAGCGGATAATAATTAGCCCTGTGTTTGGCGTATCTATGGATATTGACAATAAAAAACCACCTTCAGCAATCACCTCTCAGTATCCTTGAACTCTTGAACCTTGAACCCCGCAGGCATTTGAACCCTTGAACCGTCAATGCGAGGAACGAAGCAGGAACCCTTGAACCGTCACTGCGAAGAACGAAGCAGGAACCCTTGAACCGTCACTGCGAGGAACGAAGCAGAAACCCTTGAACCCCTGAACCATTTTCCCATTTCCCATTAACTATTAACTCTTTCCCCAAAACCATGGATTTCGTAGATTATTATAAAATTCTGGGCGTTGAAAAAACGGCAACGGAAAAGGATATTAAAAGTGCCTATCGGAAATTAGCCCGTAAGTATCACCCTGACTTAAATCCGAACGATAAGGATGCGAAAAGAAATTTCCAGCAGATAAACGAAGCCAACGAAGTTTTGAGTGATCCCGAAAAACGGAAGAAATTCGATCAGTACGGAAAAGACTGGCAACATGCCGATGAATTCGAAAAACAAAAACAATACGAAAGCCATTCAGCCGGGTCAGGTGGGCAAAGGTTTTCAGGAGGACAATCCGAAAGCGATTTTTCCGACTTTTTCGAGAACCTGTTTGGCGAATCGGCAGGGGCAAGCCGCAGCAGGCAGGTGAAATACCGGGGCGAAGACTACAATGCTGAAATTCAGCTCAATCTCATTGATGCATACAAAACACATAAGCAAACATTAACGGTAAACCGAAAACAAATAAGAATCACTATTCCTGCAGGAATTGAAAATGGCCAGAATATAAAAATTCCGGGCCATGGCGGACCTGGTATCAATGGTGGACCTAATGGCGATCTATACATTACTTTCTCCATCGCCAACCACCCAAAAATCAAGCGTTTGGGAGATAATTTATATTCTGTTGCCAGTCTTGATTTATATACAGCCGTGCTGGGAGGTGAAGTTACCATTGACACCCTGAATAGCCAGGTGAAACTAAAAGTAGCTCCCGAAACCCAAAATGGCAGTAAAATAAAACTCAAAGGGAAAGGATTTCCGGTGTACAAAAATGAAGGACAATATGGAGACTTTATTGTGACCTGGGACATAAAAATCCCTACTGATCTTACCGATAAGCAAAAAGCATTGTTCACTGAATTGTCGAATTCCTAACTTCAAAACAACAAATATGCAATCACAATATATATCACTGGATGAGTTTTGCAGCAATCACAACGTTGAGCTTTCATTTATCGGTTCGTTGCAGCAAACCGGGCTGGTTGAAATTCACACCATCAAGGAAACCGGATTTATTGAAGTTAGCCAACTCCGTCAGGTCGAGAAATTTATTCGCTTTCATTACGATCTGGATATAAACATCGAAGGCATAGAGGCTATTACGCACCTGTTGCAGCGGGTAGCCTCCTTGCAGGACGAAATTACAATGCTCCGGAACAGGCTTAGTGTTTACGAATCAACTGAATAGTGCTGATGTGTGAATAATGTAATTCTTTGAAGGAATTGTGTAATGGTTTCCGTCCCTGATGGTATCACCTTTGCAACGATAATAATTATTCACTCTAAATCCGCTTTGGGCGGTCCCTAAAAACCTAAAAATATGAATACTACAGAAGTAAAAGGAAACTGGAATGAGCAAAAAGGCAAACTCAAACAGAAATTTGGATTTTTAACGGACAATGACCTTATGTTCGAAGAAGGCAAAGAAGACGAGATGCTTGGAAGACTTCAGATCAAACTCGGCAAAACAAGAGACGATCTGAAAAAATTTATCGCCGGTCTCTAGCCACCACTTCTTAGGCAAAAAACGCCTTTATCTGAAAAAATTTCTTAAAGGTGTTTTTTGTATCCATTTCATAAAATAGTAATATCAAAAACCACAAAAAATGAAAAAAACGATTAGTACTATCGCCGTTGCTTTACTGATTATTGCGGGTTCAGCTTTTACCAGTTGCAAATCACCTGCTGAAAAGGCTGACGATGCCCAGGCAGAAGTACAGGATGCCCAACAGGACTTAAATGAAGCTCAGAACGAGGCAAATACTGAAGCGGAGAAGGTGGCAACCGCCGAAGAATGGCAAATGTTCAAAACAGAAGCGGAAGCAAAAATCCGCAGTAATGAGGTCCGCATAAACGAATTAACAATTCAGATGAATAAGCCGGGGGAAGTATTTGATGCTCTTTACAAGAAAAGAATTCAGACACTCGAACAGCAAAACAGGGACCTGAAAAACCGTATTGATGCGTACGACAGGAGTCACACCGATTGGGAAACATTCAAGCGCGAATTCAATCACGATATGGACGAACTCGGAGAAGCATTGAAGAACCTGACGGTTAGCAATAAAAATTAACCTGAAGAATATGAGTAAAAAGCGGGACATGGTCCCGCTTTTTGTGCCTTTACTTCCAAATTCGGATGCTTGAAAACCAGGTTTTTCAATCCTGCATACTCTCATCTTTGAAATGTGAAAACTATTTTTACCAAACTCCGAAAAATGATAAAAACGATAATTGCTTTAGCTTTAGTTTTAATGACTATAGCAGCTACAGTGTCAGGTTGTCAGTCTTCATCCAGGCCAGAAGACGAGGAAATTGCCAAAGTGCTCGATGCTGAACAGAATTGGTATTTAGTACAGAATGGCGTGAGTACTATGCAGCAGAAAGCAACAACTTCCGAAGAGTGGGAAGCATTCAGAAATAAGTCAGAAACAAATATCAGGAGTAATGAGATGCGTATCGCTGAATTAACCGTACGATTGAATAAACCGGGTACTACGCTTGATTCCCTTCATGTGAATAGGGTTAAATCGTTGGGAAAACAGAATAAAGACCTGCAAACCCGCCTGGCATCGTATAACAAAAGTCAAAGTGATTGGGACACATTCAGGCGTGAATTCAATCACGATATGGACGAACTTGCAAAAGCGCTGAAGGACCTCACTAATAGCATTAATAAGTAAATCTATAAAAATTCATATACGGAGAATAATTGGGGGGCTCAACTTCTTAAGCTTCCAACCTCCGATGGTGCAAATCACCACTTCCGCATTGCTAAAGCTTCCGACTTCTGACTTCCGACTTCCGACATCCGTAAAATGTGTGAATAATGTAAGTAATCCAATAAATTGTGTAATGGTTTCGGGTGCTTACATAACCACCTTTGCAATGTGAAATTGAATTCTTAAATATCCCGCCGCTTGTGGGAATTATTATTAAAATGTACTAAAATGAATACTCCTGAAATAATTTTAAACTGGAATGAACGAAAAAGTAAACTACGACAGAAATTCAGCTTTTTAACTGACAATGACCTGGCTCTCGATGACAATAAAAAAGAGGAGATGATTGCAAAACTTCAGCAAAAACTAGGCAAAACAAAAGACGAATTGCTTAAAATAATCGAAGCCCTTTAACCTGAATTGCCCGACTTTAAAAAGTCTCGTATTTTTATGATTTGTTTCAAAATACCTTTCTGCAAAAAAAACGTATCTTTGCATAATAACTGAAACAGATCACATTAATTCATAACAATATGTCAGATAAAGTGTTACAAAAAATTGCCCCCGGGGTTGTTACCGGTGACGGGGTTCAGGAAATTTTCCGTATTGCAAAACAAAACCATTTCGCGCTTCCAGCGGTAAATGTTGTGGGAACCGATTCAATCAACTCTGTGCTACAAGCAGCACGCGAAGTAAATTCACCTGTTATTATTCAGTTTTCGAATGGTGGCGCTCATTTCTACGCAGGTAAATTCCTCGGTAATGAAGGCGAAAAAGCTGCTATTGCTGGTGCCGTATCAGGGGCAAAACACATTCATGCAATGGCTGAAATGTATGGCGTTCCGGTAATTGTTCATACCGACCATGCTGCCAAGAAACTTCTGCCCTGGATTGACGGACTCTTAACCGCTGGCGAAAAGCATTTTGCTGAAACCGGCAAACCGTTGTTCAGTTCGCATATGCTCGACCTTTCTGAGGAACCATTGCACGAAAACCTCGAAATTTGCAGGCAATACCTTGCCCGTATGAGCAAAATGGGAATGACCCTCGAAATTGAGCTGGGCGTTACCGGTGGCGAAGAAGACGGTATTGACAACTCAGATGTTGACAGCGCAAAGTTATACACCCAACCCGAAGATGTGGCTTATGCCTATGAAGAACTGATGAAGATCAGTGATAAATTTACCGTAGCCGCCTCATTTGGTAATGTTCACGGAGTCTACAAACCCGGAAATGTTAAATTACAGCCTGTGATCCTCAACAATTCGCAGAAATATGTAGAGAAAAAATTCAATACGGCACCTCAACTGCTGAATTTCGTTTTCCATGGTGGCTCAGGTTCAAGCCAGGAAGAAATCCGCGAAGCCATTTCCTACGGCGTTATAAAAATGAATATCGATACCGATACCCAATGGGCAACCTGGAAAGGTATCATGGATTTCTACAAGAAAAACGAAGGCTACCTGCAATCGCAGATCGGTAATCCCGAAGGCGATGACAAACCAAACAAAAAATACTACGATCCGCGCAAATGGCTCAACGAAGCACAGAAATCGCTTGTTCTCCGCGTTAAAGAAGCCTTTGCCGACCTTAATTGTATCGACAGGAACTAATTCACCTGAAGCAATACTCAAATAAAAAAAGCTCCGTTACGGAGCTTTTTTCGTATATCTGTTTTTCAAATCACTTTCTCTTTGTCTCCCCTTCTCCAAGAACTACCTTGTCGAAACCTGCATAGTCTCAAACGGGTTGATGCTTAGAACAGGAAATGGCGAATTGTTAACCATCTGCTGTGCATACGGCCCAACAAGCAGGTTGAAAGGACTGGTTTCCTGTTCGGTCATGATGCTGATAAGGTTTGCCCTGATCCGCTTGGCGTATTCAATAGTACCGGTTGTAAGGTTATCGCAGCTTAATACATCGCGGTGAAATTTAATTCCTTCATCTTCTAAATAAGCGCATACCTGGTCGGTATAAATATCTACTTTGTTCTGAATCGATTTGTATTTGGAAGCATAAATTGAAACCACATAAATTTCGGCATCAAAAAGCCGGGCCAGGTAGGCTGTAAACGGCACCTTTTGCCTGGTATCGAGCGTACTGTCAACAGGCATAAGGATAACCCTCATATCCAGCTTCGAATCAATGCCTGCGCGCAAAGTAATAACCGGGCATGGCGACATCGAGATTAATTTATTGGCATTGCTACCTATCCAGAACTGTTCAAAACCCGATATTCCGTGCGTACCCATTATTACACACAACGAATCCATTTCCTTTGCTTCATCAATGATTTCGCGGTACACTTTTCCTTCGCGGATTACGAAATCAATAGTAGAATCAGGAAGTTCAGGGGAATACTTTTCAACAAGCTTTCCCAGTTGCTTCCTTATTTCATCAATCAGATCGGCAGAAGCGTCAGAATAAATAGTTGTTTTTGTAACACTTGGATTATTTACCCAAATCATATGAACATCAAGTGCTCCACGCGAGGCAATTGAAATGGCATGCTCAAGCGCATTTATTGAGCAGTCAGAAAAATCAATTGCAGCAATAATATTGGCCATATACTTACTAAGTTACAGGGTTGACGGAATTATGGGTTTGCTAAGATAATGAAAAGAGGTTCGCAAAACAAGTACTTTTTACAGGGTTGATAAAATTAACGAATTTCTTTCAAAAAAAGTATGCAGGCTGCCTGGATAATTTTATGGGATCAAAATGCCATCTGTTTCATAATCACCGGGAAATAGCCTTTTACTTTAGTTAATACCCTTTTTTTCGATTTGTAATCTGAAAAAAAACACAAAATCACAACTTTCATTTAATCAATCAAATCCTTCATTAATCAAGTTAGGCGCAACTACCTGAATATTAGTCTTTTGAAAAATAATTATAATTGGTTAAAGAAACCAAGATATTACCCTGAATTTTAAAAATTTAATTCCCTTGCATTAAAATCCCACACCATAATAGCCCGGCCTATTGAACAATCTTATCCTTTACAGGAAATGAATTCGGATAATCGCCTGCAATTTTTTTCTGAAAACCGACTGCTTCGGTCAAAGTACGGAAATCACCAACCCTTACACGGTAATAGGGCTCCTTGTAAGAAAGGTATGATTTGGTTTCCGGGTAAACAATTTCAAATTCGCTTTTTGACGTGGATGCCTTGTTTTTGGAATTACTGCCTGAGTCGAAGAAAATCTGCACCCTGTACCCATCAATCTCAGGATTATTTTTACTCATTTTGATGTACTGATCCGTAAGCTGGGTAATCCTCTCATCCTGAACCACCTGAACTGCTCCTTTGGCAGGAAAAAGCTCCTGGGCCGTTAAAAAGCGGTTAAGGAGAAGGAATGTGATGAAAAAGGTAAGAATGAATTTAATCATTACCGGAAAGCTGTTTTACAATGTTAGACTATCTTTCGGATGAATACTTAAAACAGGAACCGGTGAATAGTTTACCAGTTGCTGCGCATATGGGCCTAAGAGAATGGAACTGGCATGATCCTGAATATCGGTCATAATTGCTATCAGGTCGGCATCAACCAGGCTTGCGTGTTCAATAATATCAGCAGCAATATTTTTACTGTTTATATAATCTGCGATATAATTGACGCCAATGTCTTCAAGGTGTTTTTTCACTTTAGCTACATTGCCGTCAACTATTTTCTGCATCGTTTTCAGTCCGCTCGAATTCAGGGCAAGAATATTTATATCGGCACCGGTAGCTTTGGCAAGTTCAGCGGTGAAAGAAACTTTTTGCAAGGTTTGTGGGGTATGATAAACCGGTAACAGTATTTTGCGGTAACCCCGTTTTATGTTATAATTATATTTAACCGTGATTACAGGACACGAAGCACCTGAAACGACCCGGAAAGCATTTGTCCCAATCCAGTATTCTTCGAACCCTGATGTACCATGTGCGCCGATTATAAGCAGGCAGGCTTCGGATAGTTTTACATGAGCAGCCAGTTCCTGGTAAACCCTGCCTTTACGGATACGTGAAGTGAGCTTCCCGTTTTTTAATTTATCTTTATTACTGGCAAGAAGTTCTTCGAAGTTGCCTTTGGCTTCTGTTCTGAATTCCTTTGCTTCGCTTGCCATAGTCATTTCGTTTCCACTGAAAGTATCCACCCATACCATGTTCACATTTGCATGGGTAAGGTTGGCAAGCTCAATGGCATAATTGAGTGCGTGTTCCGAACCCTTGGAAAAATCGATAGCAACAACTATGTCTTTCATGGCCCCAGTGATATTAAAATTGAACGCTAAAGTATAAATAAATTTTAGAAAAACGGCTATCGGATACCGCGATATTCCGATAAAATATCGAAACTACCTCAATAGGTTGTTGTTAATCAGATTAAATCTTTTATATAATACCCCTTCTGATCCTTTTTTATAACTTTGCTGCTTACTCATCCGTATTTTAGTTCCCGAAAGAATACCTTTTCAAAAAAGGCCATTTAAGGGTAATGTTACTGCTGAACTTCTCCATACTCAACCCCAACCCCAACCTCAACCTCAGCCTCAGCCTCAACCTCAGCCTCAACCTCAACCTCAACCTCAACCTCACGCTATCTAACATAACCATATGTCATTAAACAAAAACCTTGACGCAGCTCCTGAACATCTTTCTCCTGCCGAAAAAGAAATAGAACAGGTGCTTAGGCCACTCGATTTCGGCAGTTTTGCAGGCCAGCCGGGAGTAGTCGAAAATCTCAGGGTTTTTGTAGCTGCCGCATCGCGTCGGGGCGAAGCTCTCGATCACGTATTGCTGCATGGTCCGCCGGGATTGGGAAAAACCACCCTTTCGAATATTATCGCCAACGAAATGGGAGTTAATATCAGGGTAACATCCGGGCCTGTTCTCGACAAACCAGGTGACCTTGCCGGGTTGCTTACCAACCTCGAAACCAACGACGTGCTTTTCATTGACGAGATCCATCGCCTGAGCCCGGTAGTGGAAGAATACCTGTATTCGGCCATGGAAGATTTCAGGATTGACATCATGATTGAATCGGGACCCAACGCGAGAAGTGTTCAGATTACGCTCAATCCGTTTACTTTGATTGGTGCTACAACCCGTTCGGGATTGTTAACAGCACCGCTGCGGTCAAGGTTTGGAATAAACTCACGTCTGCAGTATTACGATGCTGAGACGTTGAAGAAAATTATTATCCGTTCAGCAGGCATTCTGAAAGTTCCTATTCATGATGATGCCGCCATCGAAATATCACGCCGCAGCCGTGGTACGCCGCGAATCGCTAACCTTTTACTGCGGCGTCTTCGTGATTTTGCTGAGATTAAAGGCAATGGCACTATCGATTTTGCCATAGCCCAATATGCGCTTGCCGCGTTGCAGGTTGATAAAAACGGCCTCGACGAAATGGATAACCGTATCCTGAGCACCATTATCCAAAAATTCAAAGGCGGACCAGTAGGGCTCACCACTATTGCAACTGCAGTTGGAGAAGACTCCGGGACTATTGAGGAAGTATATGAGCCATTCCTGATACAGGAAGGTTATATGATGCGCACTCCACGCGGCCGCGAGGTTACCGAAAAGGCTTACAGCCATCTGGGAAAGTTTAAGGGTCCGGATGTGGGGAAGTTGTTTTAGAAGATTCAGAGGAAAGCGGGAGACAAGTTAGAGGGGGAGAAGGGCGAGGGGCGAGGAGCGAGGGGCGACATTTCTTAATTCAAATGTTCTATTGTACTATTATTCTATTGTATAACTACTTACCCACTTTCAGGCTATTATTAAATCTTTAATTACTGAATATCATGAATTCATCAACGCAGCTTTCCGAATTTATTAAGCAGGAGGCGGCCTTGCTTGGCTTTAGCGAATGTGGGATCGCCAGGGCTGGCACATTGGATATGGATAAGGTTTTTCTCCAAAAATGGCTGCAAAAAGGCTACCATGCAGGAATGGACTATATGCAGAAACATGCCGAACTGCGCGTAAATCCTGGATTATTGGTCGAAAACGCAAAATCAGTTATTGTTTTCCTGTATAACTACTTCCCGGCAAAAATGATGGAGGAGGATTCACCTTACCTGATTTCAGCCTATGCATATGGAAAAGATTACCATGAAGTAATCCGTGAAAAACTGAATGTGCTCATTTCGAAAATTCGGGCCCGTATTCCTGAATCCGCAATCCGGGGATTTGTTGATTCGGCACCCATACTCGAACGCGCCTGGGCAAGCCTCGCCGGCTTAGGGTGGATTGGTAAAAACAGCATGCTCATCAGTAAACGGAACGGATCGTATTTCTTTATAAGCGAACTTATTACTGATATTGAACTTGAATACGATCAGCCTCTGGGCGGTAATTACTGCGGCGACTGCAGCCGGTGCATGGATGCCTGCCCAACAGCTGCTATCACTGATCTGCGTGTGATAGATGCCAACAAATGTATTTCCTATCTTACCATCGAGAATAAAGGAGCAATACCCGAAAGTTTCAAAGGGAAATATGAAAAATGGATCTTTGGTTGTGATATCTGCCAGCAAGTCTGCCCCTGGAACCGCTATTCATCCCCACACAACGAACCGGCATTTGAACCGCCTCCAACATTGATGGAATTGAGCAGTAAAGAATGGGAACAAATGGATAAGGATCAGTATAACAGCCTTTTTCGGAAATCTGCAGTAAAAAGAGCTAAATTTGCCGGTCTGAAAAGGAACATTGAATTTTTGTCCGGCTCAGATGAGTAAAATTGATTGTTGTTTCAGGGTTCCGGCTACTCACTGCGTAAGAACTCGCGAATACGCACTATTGAACAATACTAAAACTCCCCATCGCCATGCAACCCAACGAAAAACCCTTTAAAGTTGATATCCGTTCCGAAATAGGTGAATTAGAAGGTGTTATCATTCATACTCCCGGCCCCGAGGTCGAAAATATGACTCCGGAAAGTGCTCAAAAGGCATTGTATAGCGACATCCTCAACCTGCCGGTTGCATTAAAAGAATATAACCAATTTAAAGGATTTCTGTCGAAAGTTACTAAAACATTCCAGGTTAAGGACTTACTGGCAACTGTGGTTCAAAATCCGGAACACAGGTCGGAATTACTTCATGCCATTGCCACCAAGGAACGCCTTAATGAGTATACTGTGGCTGAACTGATGGATATCAGGCACGACAAACTCTCGACCATGCTGATCGAAGGTGTGGAAATGAAAAAGGACAATCTCACCCGTTTCCTGTCGAAAGACCGCTACAGCATCGAGCCGCTGCATAATTTCTTCTTTACCCGCGATGCTTCGGTTGCCTTGCTCGATAAAGTACTTATCAGCCGCATGTACAGCAGGGTGCGCGACCGCGAAACACTTATAATGGATGCCATTTTTCGCAACCACCCTTCCTTTGGGGTAAAAACTATACAGCCGGAGAAAAGCCGTCATTTCTGCAAGGAGTTCAGCTTCGAAGGCGGAGATTTCCTGGTTGCCCGTGAGGATATTGTACTTATAGGAACCGGCACCCGTACCACCTCCCAGGGCATCGATTTTATAATGGAGTATTACAAACAGAAAAAGGTCCAGCGCCATATCATTGTTCAGGAATTACCCTATACACCGGAGTCGTTTATCCATCTTGATATGGTGTTCACCTTCCTCGACCGCAACCAGTGTATGATGTACGAACCACTAATCCTCCACCCTACCCGCTACCTTACCATCCATATTAATATTGATAACGGCAAAGTAAAATCCATACGCGAAGTGGAAAATATCCCGACCATACTCAAAGAACTGGGTATGGAAATGGAAACGCTTTTTTGCGGGGGCCGCCGCGACAGCATGATACAGGAACGCGAACAATGGCACAGCGGGGCTAACTTTTTTGCCATTGCTCCCGGTAAAGTTATTGGATATGGCCGCAATGTAAATACCATTGAAGAGATGAACCGCCATGGCTATGCCGTTCTTAAAGCCAACGATGTGGTAAATGAAAAAGTTGATATAAAAAGTTATAACAAATACGTAGTAACTATTGATGGATCAGAACTTTCGCGCGGCGGAGGCGGTTGCAGGTGTATGACAATGCCGGTGCGTAGGAAGGCGGTGGATTGGTAGGGATTGGGGGTTAGGATTTAGTTACTAAAATCTCAAATTGACGTTTTTTCTGGCATAATTTACATTGATGAAAAAAAATATGTCAAAAGTAAAAGTGTAAAAGTCAAAGGTCAAAGGGGATGAATGGAGAATAGCCAAAGGTTTTTTTACCAACCTATAGTTTACAGAAAAAGGAATCTGCTCAATGATTTTTACCCATAATTGCTTCTACCTTAATTTGTTTTCTTTCACTTTTGTACCTTCACTTTGACCTTTGCCATTTGCTCTTTGAACTTTGATCTCTTACATCTATTTGGTTCTGGCTTGTACAGGTTAGGGGTTGGGATTTGGGGGTTGGGATTTAGGGGTTGGATGAAAGGGAGAGAGGGAGAGAGGGAGAGAGGGAGAAAGGGAGATGGGGTGAAGCGAAAATCCGTAATCTGTCATCCGTATTATTTACCAGGCTTTACTGTAGCTTAATCAATTTCCGGGTCGAAATGGTACCTTTTTCGGTAATTGTAATAAAATAGACACCTGGCCTGAAATCAGCACAAGAAATCTTCACTTGTTCAACTGATTGCTTTTTAGCGTTATACAAAGTAACACCATTCAGGTTTTGTATTGTAATGGTTCCATTTATAGGTGTATGATCGGCTTTTTCTACCACAAATTCATCCGAACAAGGGTTAGGGTATATTTTAAATTGGACAGAGGAAGCATTCTCGCGTTTTTTAACATCCAGAAACAATTTGGTTGGATTGGTTTTTAAGATAGTGCCCCCGGAGCCGACTATATATCCACACGAAGAGCTTGTAAAAATCACATGCGAAAGCCATGCCTGGGCTGGAATATCAAGATCCTGCCATGATTCACCTCCATCAGCCGATCCGTAGAATTGTCCACTGCTTGAAGTAATAAAACCATACCCATTCTCCGTAAAACAAATTGAAGTCAAATCGGTTGGAGTAATATTAGTGCCAGTTAACTTAGTCCAATGCTCACCTCCATCGTCCGACACAATGATCGTCGCCATATTACCTACCGCATATAATTTACCGGAAGGAGACCGGGCTATATCAAACAAGAATTGCACCGAATCTACGGCTTCCATTCTTGTCCAGCTAATACCCGCATCCACAGTCCTCATGACATATGTTTTAAAATATTCTTCACCAACTACAAAACCAGTGTCGTGGCTAATAAATTGAACATTAAAAAGATATGATTCCGGGCTGAAAAAATTGGCTGTCCATGTCTCACCCCCATCCATGGTTTTGTAAAACCTGCCCTGTCCGCCACATGCAAAACCATGCATATCGTCAGTAAAGGCAAGCCCCCGCATTTGAGCATTAGCATTAAGGGATTGAATTGTCCAATCGGTACCTCCGTTTTCTGTTTTTAATAACTGGCCTCCTATTGAAAGGACTATTCCTTTTTGTGGGGTAAAGAAATGCAAATCCATAAAGTCGCCATACAAGTTTGTAGTTAAAGAATCCCAGGTCTTTCCTGCATCTGTAGTTTTGAGCATAGCCCCCCAGGATCCGGACACATAACCTGTTTCATTATCAGGAAAATATGCTTTGCAAAGTGGCTTCCTCATACCTTTGCACAAATCTGTAAATGTATTGCCGTTATCAACTGATTTCAGAATTTCACCCTGATTGCCACCGATAAAAAGTATATTTGAACTATTCACCGAAATACAGTCAGCTCCAGGAAGAGAGCTTTGAATACATTGCCAGGTGTTACCGGCATTGCTGGTGCGGAGCAAACTGCCAGTATTTACTATTTCGGTAGAAACAATGTACCCATTATTCTCATCAGTGAAATGAATATCGGCAAAATCAAGATAACAAGGCGGATGAAGTTGGAACCATGAAGCTCCTGCATCAGTAGTCTTAAATAAGAATCCCTCATCACCAATTATGTATCCTACAGTTGCACTTGTGAATGTTACTTTTTTTAAGTCGAAAAAAATAGGGAAGAAACAATCGGCAGGGGCCCAGGTTATGCCACCATCTGTAGTACGCAAAATGGCATTGTATTTGCCCACAGCCACACCATTGAATTCATTTGTGAAAAATATTGATTTCAACTCAATAATGTTGTCAGTATATACAACTGACCAGTTTACGCCGCCATCGGTTGTTTTGATTATAGTGCCATCCTCACTTGTACAAAAACCAAGGTCGGGGTTCACAAAAAAGGCCTGGGTAAGATTTGTGTTCACCGGCACTTGAATCCATTCCCATGTATTGCCTCCATCCGAAGATTTTAAGAGTGTGCTATTATTGCCGGTGATAAAATAGGTGTTGTAATCACTCTTACATATTGAGACCAGATTGTTATTCGTAAAAGTCTCTATACTGAACCAGGTATTACCTCCATCTTCCGACAGGACTATTGATCCCCTGGTACCGGCAATAATTCCTTTAGTATCGTCAAAAAGAACATCATGTAAACTGTTGCCCTGTGGTGTGGGATTAAGCCAGAACCATTGCGCAAACATGCAGAACGGTGAGAGAAATAATACGGATAAAAATACGATTTGCTTCATAGTAATTAATTTATAAGTGTAACAACTTTTATTTCAGATAAGAAACTCATTGTAAATTTATGAAAAATAGTATTCCAAAATAAATATGTTTTTTCGTGATTTCAAATTTTAAAAATAGAGGGCTTTTCAAAAACCTGTACAGAAACTACTCTTTGTATATTCCATACCCTGTTTGCACGAGTCCTATTTCTGCCGAATACGAAAATGCGTGTAAGTATTTATTGGGCAGACTTGTATTCCAATTCATTTCAAATTATCATGTTATTTACCCCATCTAAAACCACCTACTTCAATTCCAGCCAAAGACAAAGCGCGATTTGTAACCGTTGCCGCAAGTTCTTCCATCGTTTTCGGGTGGCTGTAAAAAGAAGGTGTAGCCGGGCAAATAATTCCGCCGGCTTCGGATACAGTTTTCATATTGTTAATATGGATCAGGCTTAGCGGGGTTTCGCGGGCAACGAGTATAAGTTTGCGGCGTTCTTTCTGCATAACATCAGCGGTGCGGGTCATAAGGTCGTTGGATACCCCCGATGCAATACGGCCCAGGGTTCCCATGCTGCACGGTACAATAATCATGGCATCATATCCTGCTGATCCGGAAGCTACCGGCGCATAAAAATCATCTTTCTGATAAAATGTAAACGGTAATTTTTCAAAATCGGAATTCCCCAGTTCATATTTCCACACTCCTTTTGCGTTATCCGAAAACAGAACAGCAACCTCCGACAGCTGCTCATTAATCTTAAGCAAGCTATCGAACAAAACTTTGGCATATAGTGCACCACTGGCACCTGTTACCCCGATTATAAGTTTTATTTTGTGGTCTTTCATTTTAATTGCAGATTGCTGAATGTAGATTGTGGATTGTGGATTGCAGATTGAGGATTATAGATTGTAGATTAAGGTGCTCCTGTTTCACTCCAGTTTCCAGATTCATCTCACCCTTTCGCCTTCTCCCCCTCGCCCCTATAACTTATAACTCAGGAAAAACAAAATGCAGTCGTTATACTGCCCATGATCGAATATGCGGTGCACAGCACCATTAATCTCATCTTTACGGATACTGAGTATTGAACTGTTCATGCGGAAATGAGCTCCGAGCCTTTCAGTAACAGGGTAGCCGAAACCAGCCATAACTGATAGATTTACCAGGCTGAAATCACCATATGTAATTTCCTCATAATCCCTTTCTTCTTGGCTATGCAAAAGGAATGAAAAGGATGGGCCAACTTCGAGAGTTATTTTATTCTTCAAATGATACTGGTATAAAAAAGGCATTTCAATATAGCCCAGCCTCATCAGGTAAAAGGTATAATCCTGTTTTTTTTCGTCAGGATTGTGGCGGCTGCCTTTCTGAAAATAACTGAGTTCGGTTTGAAACGATGATCGCTCGCCTGCCGCCAGCCGTACCCATATTCCGGCATATGCACCCGGCTTATGAAAACCGCTGTATGTATCGCCGGCAACCTGGCTTCCAACAAGCCCCGCGGCCACACCACCCTGAAAAGCCTGTGCCCTGGAAATCAGAACAGTAGCGAGAAATATAGTTATAATCAGGTACGTTTTCCTCATACAAACAATTGACATGGTTTATTTTGGTTTTTCAAAACTTCCCGAAGTTATTACTTATTTGCGATTTATACAGAACGATTTAACACACAGAGAAATTTTATTCTTTTATCTCACGGCAGATTGACAATCAATTCCTCAATCCTAACTCGTACATTATAAATCGTACATTGTACATCATCTCCCGCCTCTAACTTACTCACACTCCTCCGGCTCTCCCGCACTATCCTCTTCCTTCCCGAACCATACATTGGCATATTCGCCATACATACCCACTCCTATCGCCTCCCATGTTACATTTTTCCATATGTTCCTGTTGATAATCAAATCGTTATGACCAGGACTTTTCTTCCAACCGTTAAGAATTGCTCTGGCCATTGCATCGGGTGTATCATATTCATACGTTGACCAAAAGGAGATTTCATAGCCATCACCTCTGTAATTGGTTAGTTCACGGGGTTTGTCCCACATGCACTGCGACTTCTTATGATCAGGCGTATAACAGCAGGATGACCATTTACCTTTATCGGACCAGCTGTGCATATTGCAGCGTTTGCCTTCCTTAAAGTTTTCCGACTGGTCAATGGCATGTGTACGTGCCACATAACTGAGCGATTTCGACAATTTAACCTCCGGTAAACCTTTCTGACGGCGATATTCGTTTATAAGTTTATACAAATGCCATTCGGCAGGTGTGAGGCAAGTTTCGGGCAATACTTTAACCAGGCTTCCCTTCTGTGAAAAAGCACTTCCGGCTATAAAAACAGTTATGAAGAATATAAGGAGATTGCGGAACATAGGAGTATTTTACCAGAAATAACTCATCACGGCCTGATAAATTGTGTTATCTGCCGGGTTCAAGCTCCTTTCCGGCCTGTCCGTATCGTTTCTCCTTGATTTTCTTCCCGTTGGAGAATTCGGATATAACTAATAGTTTCCCGCTCTGATCCCAATACTGCCAGGTGCCTTCCTTGATCTTGTTCACATATTGCCCTGATCCTGATAACCGTCCGTTCGCATAATAAGATTTCCAGGCCCCGTCGGGTTTGCCTTTATCGAAATTCTCCTCTTTAATTTTGAATCCATCGGCATCAAAATAAACCCAGTATCCATGGCGTTCCCCATCAAGCCAGGCGCCGGCTTCGCTCATCTGTCCGTTATCATACCATTCCTTCCACTTTCCGTCCTTTATACCATTTTTATATTTTCCATCAGCGCGTTGCTTACCATTCGGATACCATACATTGTATGTACTGTCCAGGTTACCGGCAACATAGTAGTTTACATATTGCTGCCTGCCGTTTTCGAACCAGCCTTTCCATTGCCCCTGCATTTTTCCTTTATCGTACCATCCTGAGTCCTTCACCTGTCCGTTGGTAAACCAGCCTTTCCATACTCCACTTTCTTTATTGTCAATGTATTCGCCAGTATGATGAATGTGTCCGTCCATATACCAGAATTTCCAGATGCCGGTCCTGTTGTCAGCCGCAAAGGAACCTTCCTTCCATTTCCCGCCGTTTTCGTAAAAATAAGTCCATTTACCTTCCATTTTCCCATCCCTGAACGCGCCTGTACTCCCTGTTTCGCCACCGGGATGGTAAAACACCCAGGTGCTGTCGCGCTGATCATCAGTAATATGGCCGGTTTCCTCAGGTGTACCATCCATCCGCCACGAAGTAACCTTGCTGTTGAGTTTGCCGTATTTAAAATATCCTTCAAACTGCTTTTTCCCGTTTGGATGCCACGAAGTATATCTTCCTTCCTTAACTCCATTCACATAGTTTCCTTCGGCAACTTTAAGTCCTTTGAGGTTAAATTCATACCAGATTCCTTCGCGCTGACCATCCACCATCATGCCTTCGGCTTTTTTACTGCCGTTCGAATAGGTTTCGACAGTATTTTGCGTATATGCAAGCACCGGGAGTATTGCGAAAAAAAAGAAAATAATCGTTTTCATGAAAAGGGTTTGAAGAGTTTGAAGGCTTGCCTGCTGCAAGCAGGGTTTAAAGAGTTGCGGGTTTGAAGAATTGCGGGTTTCGGAACTACGGCACTTAATCAATCAGTGTTTTCGTTCGGTAGTAAAAACAACCAACTGTTCGAGTGAATTTCGCGATTCGCTCCCGGGCATGGTTTTAAGCAAATCGAGTGCTTTCTGCTGGTACTCGTTCATTTTAGCCGAAGCATAGGCAATACCTCCGCTTTGATTCACTGTATTAATGAGTTCAGCAACTTTCGCAGGTTCATTGTTGTGGTTACGGACAATATTCATCGCCTTGCGTTTCTTTATCCAACTCATGTTATTAAGCATAAAGATCAGGGGCAAAGTCATTTTCTTTTCTTTGATATCAATTCCATTGGGCTTCCCGGTATTTAGATTTTTCTCGTAATCAAAAAGGTCGTCCTTGATCTGGAAAGCAATACCCACATATTCGCCAAACAGGCGCATCTTTTCGATGGTTTCAGTATCAGAGCCAACGGAGGCAGCACCGGCAGCACAACAGGAGGCAATAAGTGAAGCGGTTTTTTTGCGGATAATTTCGAAATAAATCGGTTCTTCAATATCGAGCTTTCGTGCTTTTTCAATCTGAAGCAGTTCGCCTTCACTCATTTCGCGGGTGGCGTTGGAAACAATTTTCAATAAGTGATATTCCTCATGTTCGAGCGACAGCAACAAACCGCGCGAAAGCAAATAGTCACCCACCAATACGGCTATTTTATTTTTCCACAATGCATTGAGTGAGAAAAAACCACGGCGTTCGTTCGAATCATCCACCACATCGTCGTGTATAAGCGTGGCCGTATGCAATAATTCTATCAGCGAGGCGGCATGATAGGTGCTTTGATTTACTTCCCCGCAAACCTTGGCTGAAAGGAATACGAACATAGGTCTCATCTGCTTTCCTTTACGCTTGATGATGTAACGTGTGATCGTATTCAGCAGCGGAACAGGACTTTTCATCGAGGCGCGGAAATGTTTCTCAAATTCTTCTATATAGGAAGCTATGGGAGCTTTGATCTGGTCGATGGTGAGCATTCGGAATATGAATATGGATTTAAGTACTCAAAAGTAGTATTTCTCGTTGAATAAATGGCAGGATAGGATGTTCCTTTTCGAAAAATGCCTTCCATTTGATCGCTTACCACGGAGACACGGAGTGCACTGAGGTTCACGGAGAATCTGTCAGTTTTAAATCAATCAGTCAATTCTATACATCATCGGCTTTTATTAACAACCAACATCATTTTTTACCATTTTATCCGCCAGTGAATTACTTAATGTAACTTTGTACCATGTTGCAGCTATAACTGCGTTAAAACAACATAAATTTAATTATGCCTGGAATACTGTTTGATGAAATTGTCTTTGGACCCGTGAAGAGCCGTCGTTTCGGAGTTTCACTCGGAATTAACCTGTTGCCGCTTCATGGCAAATTATGCTCATTCAATTGCGTTTACTGCGAGTGTGGCTTGACTGACGAACGAAAAAAAGAAAAGTCATTGCTTTTTACAGCCTCCGAAATAAATGTATCGCTCCAAAGCCGTTTCGAAGCATTAAAAACCGGAGGACTCAATCCCGACAATATCACTTTTGCCGGAAACGGGGAGCCTACGCTGCACCCCGAATTTGAAACTATTGTTGAAAATACCATCCTTCTGCGCGATAAATATTTCCCAAAAGCAAAGATAACTGTCCTCTCAAACGCCACCCGCCTCGATCGCGAAAATGTAAAAAGGGCGTTGCTACGTGTTGATAACAACGTTCTGAAACTGGATGCCGGAACCAATGAAACATTTCTTGCCATAAACCGTCCCACAAATCCGATTACGCTCGAAAAAGTTGTTGAGGAATTAAAGAAATTCGAAGGACATCTTGTAATACAAACCATGCTGATCCGGGGAGAAGTGGACGGCAAACAGTTGGATAATACTACTGAAAAAGAAATTGCGTTATGGTTAAACCATGTTAAAGAGATTAAGCCAAAACTGGTAATGCTTTATCCCATTGACCGGCAAACGCCCTACCGCACATTAGAAAAAGTTCCTGAACCTGAGTTTGTTGCATTGGCTGAGAGGATTGAAGCAATGGGAATAAAAGCGGAAGTGTTTTATTAGGTCAAAATGCAAAGGTCAAAGGTTAAAGGCCAAAGTTTTTAAACGATTGAAATAAGAACTGTTCCCCATCTTCATTCTCCCCTTCTCCCTTTCTCCTTTTCTCCCTTTCTCCTAAACCCCAACCCCTAAACCCTAAACCCTCATGCTGGAATACGAGCCAAAAATCCTCCTCGCATTTGCCGAAACCCTTGGCGGAAACCAGGAAATATTCGGATGGTTGATGAAAAACGGCTACCAGGAACTCGGAGCTTTGAGTATGAGTATGCGGGGTAGTGAGCAGGCATTTACCTGGCTGATGAAAAACGGCTATCCGCACTTTGGAGCACTCGACCGGGCGATTGACGGAGACCCGAAAGCTTATATCTGGCTTCAGAAAAATGACTTTCAGATTCTGGCTTTATTGGCTGGTGCATGCAACGGGCAACCCGATGCAATAGAATATTTTAACCGAAATAACCTTCCTATATTTTTACTTATTGCCCGTAAGTTTATAACCTTCAGGGATAGCCAGACATTTGATTATCATAAGAAAAAGTTTTGAATTCGCTTTTCTTTTAAAATCCAGGACCAGAATTTAGCTGTAATTATATTTTCGCGATACAAGAAAAATCGATTTGAAGCCTGTAAATAATCACTATTTGCGAGAATCTAATATTTTTTCTTCGGGAGCTCTTCTGCAATCCCAAATCATAATTATAAGTATCAATTTATCAAAAACCTCATAAAGTATTTGATAATCACCCGTTATCAATGCCCTGACAGACGCATCCTCAGTTTGTTTGCCAAGAAAAGGGTTTTTTGCCAAATAAGTAATGCTTCTATTTATTCTTGTATTTAGCTTTCTACTGTAAACGGTGTTCCCATTGCGCTTAATATAATAATCCAGAATATCAAACAAATCTGATTTGGCTTCAGCCGACTATTCTACTTTGATTCCAGCCATTGATCTATTTCTTTTTGCAATTTTTCATGTGAAATAGTCTGCCCTTTCAGAAGTTGTTCCCGGCTCATTTTTATTCTTTCTTTCTGGTAATCGGAAAGCTTATAAACTTCTGATTCAGCTTTTGAATCAACCAAAGTTTTAATTGCTTTAAGGAAGGACATATCATTAATATGAGCTAGTTGATTAATAATCATCTCCCTGAGTTCAATTGTGCTCACTGTAAATAGTTTTATGTAAAGGTACAATTTTTTTTTCGCCG
The DNA here is from genome assembly GCA_041753535.1 of Lentimicrobiaceae bacterium. GTDB lineage: Bacteria > Bacteroidota > Bacteroidia > Bacteroidales > UBA4417 > UBA4417. The sequence goes on along the minus strand of JBGSUB010000016.1, from coordinate 37,466 downwards.
CTTAACAGAATTTTAGATTTTGAACTTGCATACTATTCAAACAGATACCTCAATAGCCAAACCCGATGCTATTGATTATTTAAACCTCAGTGACCTGCCTATATTTTTACTTATTGCACGCAAGTTTATAGACTTCAGGGAAAACCAGACGTACGACTATCATAAGAAAAAGTTTTGACTATTTTGAATTATGAAAAAACCACGACCATTAAAATAGCCGTGGTTTCAGTATCCAAGTAATTATTCAAGTCCTTTTAGCTGCAATTTATTTATCCGTAAGTGACACAGACCAAGTATCTTATGCTGTTTCGGGAAAAATCTATCGAATAAACGATAACAAATAATTGATTTCGTTTTCTGAAATATTCTCCTGTTCGGATTTGTCGTATATACTCAGCAGGAAAACAGAATTATCAATTACCTGATAATGAGTAATAATTCTTGCGCCACCGGATTTGCCTTTTCTTTTACTGGCAATCGCAAAACGAATCTTATAACAATGATTTACTATAGCAGTCCCCATTTCAGGATTGTTTTCCAATTCTTCAATTAACCTGGCAAATTCCATTTTAAGTGAAGGAAATTTTTTAGCTAAACGTCTGAGTTGCCTGTCGAATGGCGGAATGGTAAAAACATCAGATTTCATGAAGCAATTCTTTTGCCGGCCGAGCTTTCAGCTTACCTTCTTTCACCAGATTAAGGGTTTCAACTGACTCTTTCAGGTCAAGTAAAACCTGTGCTTTTTCAGGGGAGATGGATTTTGCTTTTACAAACGAAAAACTGTTAAGTAGTTCCATAAAAAAAGCTGCTTTATTGTCGGGTATTTCTAATAGCACTTTCATTGTATTATTTTTTTTTTGCATTAAAACATCTTCGTTTGTGAAAAGGTAATATGAAGAATGAAATTTTTTTATATTTCTTCTCTCTGATGAAGCTGTTTCACAAAAGTACGATTTTTTGGTTGCCATTAAGCATTTGCAAGAGAAAACCGGTCCCACAATATTTCCCCTTTTCCTAAGAATAGAAAACCACGACCATTAAAATAGCCGTGGTTTCAGTATCCGAGTAATTAAACAAGTGCTTTTATCCGCATTTGCTGTACCCGCATGTGGTACAGGTCATACATCCTTCTTTATAAATAATAGTATTTTTATCCTTGCACTCCGGGCAACTGTGGCCGGTTTGGGTTCCGTCGGGGATAAACTTTTTAAGTCCGCGGATTACACCGTTTTTCCAGGTGGTGATGCTTACATTGTCGAAACTAAGGTTATCAACCAATTCGACTACATATTGCAACGGCATACCATGCCTAAGAATGCCTGAGATAAGCTTGGCATAGTTCCAGTATTCTTTTTTGAATGAACGGGAAAGGCCGCGATGGGTCACACGGTAGCCATAACTATCTTCGTATTCAAAATCATAGCGGGCCGAAGTATTTTCGTTCTCTTTATGACGTATAACCCAGCCTTTTTTAACGTAATCAGGGATGTAGAAATCGGAACTTTTACCGGTAAATATTTCGTAAGGTTTATTATTTATCAAACCAACGAAAGCGATCCATTTTTCGTCTTCGTTCATAAAACGGACAACTTCAACCTCCAGTTCTTTCGGCCTTGGCGGAGCCTTGGTTTCCTGAAACTCGTTGATTTCTTCTTTCTTGGAATCGTTGCTTACCAATACTCCTGAACGCGAACCGTCACGATAGATGGTCATGCCTTTGCAGCCGCTTTCCCATGCCCTGAGATAAACATCGCTAACTAGTTCCTCAGTAGCTTCGGCAGGCAGGTTGACGGTAACGCTGATGGAATGATCGACCCATTTCTGGATAGCTCCCTGCATGGTAACCTTGGCAACCCAGTCGATATCATTGCTGGTGGCTTTGTAATACGGCGATTTCGCAATTATTGCCTGCAATGCATCATCACTCATCGAAACAGCATTTTCCACATCATACCCGTTTATCTTCATCCAGTCGAGGAATTTCGGGTGAAAAACATTGTATTCTTCCCACGAATCGCCAACCTCATCAACAAATGTGATATGTACGTTTTTGTCGTTCGGATTCACTTTGCGGCGGCGTTTGTAGCTTACCATGAATACAGGTTCGATGCCTGAGGTGGTTTGAGTACAAATACTCACGCTGCCTGTTGGAGCTATTGTCAGCATACTGATGTTTCGGCGGCCGTGTTTTTCCATTTTGGCATATACTTCAGGAGCCTCTTCCCGAATGCGGTTGATAAGCGGGTTGTTCTGCTCACGCTTGAAATCGAAGATCGGGAAGGCGCCTCGCTCGGCTGCCAGGTCGGCGGATGCGCCGTACACTTCAATAGCCAACGTCTTGTGCACGTTTACACTGAAGTTGGTAGCATCCTCCGTTCCGTAACGCATATTCAGTGCAGCCAGCATATCGCCTTCGGCAGTTATACCAATACCGGTGCGGCGGCCTTGCAAGGTTTTCTCACGGATTTTCTCCCAAAGTTTCCGTTCGGTACGTTTGGTTTCTTCGTCCTCGGGATCGGCATTTATTTTTGCCAGAATGCCATCAATTTTCTCCATCTCCAGGTCGATAATATCGTCCATTATGCGGAGTGCGTAACGCGAATGCTCGGCAAAAAGATTAGCATTAAACGTGGCCTGGGGTGTAAAAGGATTTTCGACGTAGCTGTATAGATTAATCGCAATTAAACGGCAACTGTCGTAGGCGCAGAGCGGTATTTCGCCGCAAGGGTTTGTCGAAAGGGTTTTAAAACCAAGGTCGGCATAGCAATCGGGAACAGATTCGCGGATAATGGTGTCCCAGAAAAGAATTCCCGGCTCAGCCGATTTCCATGCATTGTGAATAATCTTATCCCACAGACCACGGGCATTTATCTGCTGTACTTTTGAAGGGTTAGCGGATTCGATCGGGTATTGCTGGTTGTATTCGCTGTTGTTTTTAACAGCACGCATAAAATCGTCGTCAATCCTTACCGAAACATTGGCACCGGTTACTTTGCCCTGCTCCATTTTGGCATCGATAAAATTTTCGCTGTCAGGATGTTTGATGGAAATTGAGAGCATGAGTGCGCCACGGCGGCCATCCTGGGCTACTTCGCGCGTAGAGTTGCTGAAACGCTCCATGAAAGGAACAATTCCTGTTGAGGTTAGCGCGCTGTTTTTTACCGGGCTTCCTGCAGGGCGGATATGTGAAAGGTCGTGACCAACCCCTCCGCGGCGTTTCATCAACTGAACCTGTTCCTGGTCCACTTTCATTATGCCGCCGTACGAATCCTGGTTGCCGTCGCCTCCAATTACAAAGCAGTTGGAAAGTGATGAAATCTGGAAATCATTTCCCATACCGGCCATAGGGCTGCCTTGCGGAACGATATAGCGGAAATTACGGAAAAGTTCGAAAACCTCCTCTTCGCCAAGAGGGTTTGGATATTTAGCTTCGATACGGGCAATCTCAGCGGCAAGGCGGCAGTGCATATCATCGGGCGTAAGCTCATAAATATTACCGTCGCTGTCCTTGAGGGCGTATTTATTCATCCACACACTGGCTGCAAGCTTATCGCCTTCGAAATACAGTGTGGCAGCTTCCAGCACTTCTTCATGCTTGTATGCGGTCATTTTTGTTGCAACAGGTTTTGGGGCATTCGGTTGATTCATTGGGGTAGTTTCTGGTTTCGGAACGATAACAAGTTCTGGTTCCGTTGCCTGAAATGATACTTCAGGTTGAGGAATTTCGGGCCGTTGGCGTTTTTCAAGTACTTTACCATAAAAATCATTTTTTACACCTTCCTCTACAGAGGAATCGAACTGTGAAAAAAGATTAACATCCATATTGTTTTTCATTCTCGGTTAATAATAATAATAATTTCCTGAAAGCCAAGACCATTTACTGATTTTGATGGCTGAAGTGAAGGATTACAAATTTACAGTATGCTTTCCGGTTTATTCAAATACAGTTATTAACAAATTCTTCGTTACTAAGCATTAACTATCTGAATATCTGCTTCTTAAACTATTAATAAGTAGCGAAACCCTTATGAATAGCGGGTTTCAGAATGCCTGTAAATAAAGGGATGTAAGAATATCAAAATTAATAACTAAATACAAGAATAAATGACATAAAGTTATTTATAGGTAAGCTAAAGAATATATTTTTCATTTGTCAAGTATATTTATATGCATACAAATCCTTAACTCTCTTGATTCCAGATCAGTTTAGTGCCAAAACCCAAACGGTTATGCGTCATCTTGATAAAGCCGGGCCTTATACCCCAGAGTTCCAGTTTTTTAAAATTGGCAAGAGGAAATTTGCGCAGGTAAGCACTTAGTGCAACATCGTAAAGATCGTCCTGCAACAATATCGATTCCCCGGTGAATTGTATCCCCTGAATTTTTCCGATCATAGTGGTTTCGAGCGCAATAGCCCCCGCAACCAAAGGTTGGCCAATCATTTCATCCACATGCCGGGTACCTTTGTCAGACGTAAATACAAACATATTCAGCTCATCCATATACACATAAAAGCAGGTGCAGGTATAAGGAATATTATCAGCCGAAGTTGCCAGTGTGAAAATATGATGCTTGTGGATAAATTCGGTTATCCGCTTTTCGGGAAGGCTCATTTTCTATTAATTAAAAAGCTGTGGAACTATAATTTCTAAGTATTCCTCCGATCAACAGAACTATTTTTTATAAAGAACCTATCTGATATTTGCTAGAAATCGAGACTGAGCGAAATGTAAAATATCCGGGGCTGAACCACCTGATCTTCGATCCCCCAGGCCCAGTCGGCACGAAGGAAATAGCCGAAGAGTGTACTGCGCAATCCAAAACCATAGCCTGCAATAAGCGGATCTTTCTGCACCTGCACGGTAATATCCAGTGGTGGGCTGCTGATATACCGGGTGTAATAGGTATTATCTTCCGTAAGCGGATTAAGCCCCTGCCATGCCGAACCAATATCAGTAAATCCGATCACCTGGAAATTATTCAGGAATTCGGACCTGAGTGGTTTATTGAAAAAATACTTAAACACCGGAAAACGCAGTTCGGAACTTAACAAAGCAAATGTATTTCCGCTGCGCACATTTTGCGGAAATCCGCGCATACTTGTAGCAAGTGTCTGAAAAGCATAGTTCTGCGTGTAGTCAATCTGGTATTCATAATTAAACGATGGGTTCAGCCAGTTATCGACACCTCCCATATAATAGAGCAATTTGTTTTTTCCGAAAGAAGTACTCCCTGCCAAACGGTTGGCCCAGATAAATGAGCGGTGAATCCGGGTATATTTTCGAACATCGAATCCGACAACGATCATATTCACCGATGATTTTTTTACCAACTGGTAATATTCGCCGAATATTTTATACCGAAGTCCCAGCAATAGATTTGTCCCTATTTCGCGGCTGTTATCATAAACTAATTCGCCTTTCAGAATTCCCCACACATCACCTTCCGGATTCAGATTGGCAGTAGGGAAATCATAAGCCAGTGCGTAGGGCATATCGTATTGCACAGATGCTGTGCCCTTTAAAGCCAGAACTTCGGTAAATGGATAACGGAGCACATAATGCAACTCAAGAATACGGTGACGAATATATGCGTTACTATAAGAAACATCAAAACCGGTGCGGTGAAAATACACTTCACGGTCGAGGCGTCGTTTAAGGTTGGCATAGCCTAAAAGGTACTCATTGTTAACAAGGCTTGCATTCAACCGCACTCCCCCGATGAGCCTGTAATCTTCGAGCAGGTCAGTAGCTCCTATTACAAAAAGCGCATTAGTGGGAGAGTTTTGGTATATCGGGCCGGCATACCCGAGGTAAGGCTGGTAACTCAGATTGAGATATGAAAAATCGAGCTGGCTTATTAATTGGTTCACCGAGTATTCAACATTATAGTTCCTTGGTTTTGGCAGCTTTATAATACCATCGGTAATTTCGGGTTGTAAAATATTGGTGCGTTTCAGGGAAGTTTTTCCCGTTAATAGATCGGCTGAAATCTGGTAATTACTTATATCAACTCCGGCAGAATCAACGGTTGCGGGAGGAATATCATTTTCGTAAACAGGAACAAACTTCTTCCGTTTTACTTTCTTTTCCGGTTTTGACTTTTTAGCCGCTTCCAGTTCTTTTTCCTTTGCTGCCTGAGCTTCGCGTTCGAGAATATATTTAGATTGGTCAAGCTTTTCAAGCGGATTTATCTTCCCTACAGGGATATCTCCGGTATAAATGTGGTATTTATCATCCTCAAAAACGAGTTCTGATAGTTTGCGACCGGTAAAGCTTATATCATGCGAAAGCACACTGCGCGGATAATTGGTTAAAGGAAAGGTCTGGGTGAAATACCTGTAATGCACGGTTGTATCTACATAAGCCACGGTACTGTCGAAGCGGGCGGCATACCTGTTGTAAACCCCGTTGGCATCACTCAGAAATGTAAAATACCCGGGGCTGTACGACATTGGCTGAATTTCATTGGCAAGCCGCGTTTTTGTTACCCTGTTGAGCCATTTACTGCCTGAGCCTCTTTCATAAATAAAAAGGTCGTTATTTTCCATACCGTCATACGAGCGCAGGTTCTCCCTCGTAAACCTGATGGTATCATCGGGCCGGTTGGAACTAAAAATAATACGGTTGCTCTTGGCCAAAAATCTGGGATTCAAATCATTATAAACATCCTGCGTGATCGGCTCAGCTGTATTGGCGGCAATATTGTACACATAAATATCGGATTGTCCGCGTTGCACGGCCGACATTACAAACGATCGGCCATCAGGTGAATATGAAAAATCAAGGATTTTCTGAAAATTGAAAAGATTCTGATTTTGCCACTTCCGGGTTTCAAAATCATAGTAATACAGGAACAACAGCCCTTTATGCTCAAGCATCATTGCAACAATATTTCCTGAAGGATGCCATGCTAAAAGAGGGTATGAATAATCAACTTTTTCGTCGGTGCGAAATCCCTTTTTAAATATCCTTTTCTTCTTTCCTGTACCCAGATCGTAGGTATAAACCTTGTACCTGCCTTTTTCGTTTATGCTGAAGAGCATCTTTTCCCCATCAGGACTGATACGAAGATTATTATAAACCATATCGCGCTTTATCTTCAGCTTCAGATCAGGATTATATGGGCTAAAGGCAGCATTATCAACCGAATAAATGTCTTTATACCAATCGTACCACTCTTCCACTATTTTTTTGAACGATACTCCAAGAACATACAAAAAACCGCTTTCAACACTCCGGTTAACCCTTGTCATATATACGATGTTGGCAATATTCTCTTCTCCGTATTTTTCTGCAACAAAACGCCATAGCGAATGGCCAGCCAAAACGGCGTCGTCATCAATAAGGTGGTTGAACCGCTTATATTTTTCACTGAGAATACCGTCTTTAACCTTATTGTCAAGTTCTGTATCCCAGTTGCGACTGTGGTACGATACCAAACCATCGAGATACCACGAAGGAAGGTTTATCAGGGTACTGTTTTTTACCTGCGATCCTAACGAACCCCCATAAATCATGTTTTCAACCAGTAAACGGGTAATCCCGCCACGTATCTGCCTGTCGAAATGGTTAAGGTCTCCGTCAAAATAAAGGAAAACCTTGGTACCGATAATATGCGTGATACCACCCGTATTATAGCTTTCATGATTCATTAAGCCAATATTGCTCTGCTTCAAATCCGAGTACGTATTGTAGACAATGAACTGGGTTTTGCGATCGAGCGTGGATTGGAGTTTCGATTCAATTTCCGGAATATATTTACCCGCATAATCGGCAACATGTTGCGCAAGTTCCTTCCCGTTGAGGTAATAATACACATCAAAATTGTTGAAACGGAAATACGTCCATAGGAAATCAGTGTACTGCACCCGGTTTTTGCCGAAAGTCATTTGCGAACCGTTGTAGAACTGTGCCGAAGCAGAAAAAGAGAATTGCCAAACAATCAGCACAATACAAAGCCATTTGCTTACTCTTAACAATATAAAACTATGAGAATTCCTCATTCGTGCTCAACTATTTTCAACCCGCTAAAGTAACAAAAATCCGCGGTTCACTGTTTATGTAAACGTATATCATGTAATTTGATAACTTTATCCCTTCAAAATTAGTATGCACATGAGTAAAAAAGTAAGCAGATTTGTATTTAATTCGTTTGGAGTTAATACATATATTCTGACTGATAGCAGCGGTAAATGTTTGATAATAGACCCGGCTTGCCAAAGCGGGCAGGAGGAGTCATCTCTTTCGGATTTCATTTCGGCGAATCATCTTCAGCCTGTTGGAATGCTAAACACGCATTTTCACATTGATCATATCGTTGGCAATACATTTATCTGTAATTTATACAACCTCAGGCCGCAGTGCCATAAAAACAGCAAAATGTTCTGGGAAACTGCAGTTGAGTTCGGGTCAGTATTTGGCATCAAGGTGGAAAACCTGATTACTCCGGTTGATTTTATTGAAGAAGGCGATACAATTTCTTTTGGTGCCTCGGAAATACAGGTTCTTTATACGCCGGGTCATGCGGATGGTAGCGTTTGCCTGGTTAACCATGCCGAACGGTATGTGATTGCCGGTGATGTATTGTTCCGCGACAGCATTGGGCGCACCGACCTGCCAACAGGCAATTTTGATTTGCTTTACCGGAGCATCACAACAAAATTATTTACACTACCTGATGATTACATCGTGTACCCGGGGCACGGGCCCGAAACTTCTATTGGGTATGAAAAACTGAATAACCCGTTTCTGGTTTGAGAGTGTACAACAAAAAACCTCCCGAAAATTCAGGAGGTATTTATATAAAAAGCACCTACTTAACGCTTTTGCACTATTTGGTTCCTGGATTTTGCTTTTATATCTCTAGTTAAAATTTAGAAATACCTTGGAGTAAGGATTCGTTTTGCAACATTAATATCGAAACTAAGGCGGATTTCATGTGAGCCTTTATTGTACGCTTTTAGCTCGTTGAGCCAGATATCGTAAGAATATCCGATGCGAAAGTTTTGCTTGATATTGATTTCAGTAATCAATGAAACAGCTTTCTCGGTGCGGTACGATGCACCTAACCAAAATTTATTGGCAAAAAGGAAACTTGCGTTTACATCAAGTTGGGTTGGAGCGTTTTTTACATATTTAGCCAGCAGTGAAGGACGGAAAATAACGTTATCACTGATAGGAATTACTACACCGGTCATTCCATAAAAATGGGTAAGAAGTTTTGATACCTGTGTATTTCCTTCTGAATCTTCGATTACAAGAGTTTGGTTTTGCAAAAGCTGGTGCGATGACAGGCCTGCAAAAAACTTACGTGAGTAATAATAGATTCCGAAATTGGCATCAGGTACTACTTTATTATCAGCCCGGTTGGTAAGGAAAGGATCATCCGAATTATGAGCATTTATTTCATTCCATACAATTCCATTGCTTTTCACACCTGCCTGAATACCGAAAGAGAGTTTCCCTTTCGGAAAGATAACGCGGTATGCGAATGTTGCCATTGCACTGGTGTTCGACATAGGTCCGATACGATCGTTGTATAAGTGCGCTCCTAATGCAAGGTGAGTGTTATTGAGGGGCGAATGCAACGATGCGCTGATGGTTTTTGGTGCTCCATCAACGTTAATCCATTGGTTGCGGTATAGTATATCGGCGGTAAGTAACTCACGACTCCCTGCGTATCCCGGATTGACTGCCAGTTTGTTAAACATGTACTGGCTGAATAAGGGATCCTGCTGTGCAAATAAGATTGAGGCGGTAAAAAAGAGAAGAGAGCTAAAGAATATTTTCATGATCAGTGAGTTGTTACAAGTTTGGTTTTAGAGTTGAACCAGAAAGCTTTGGATGCTTTGCGATTTTCCATTTAAATTTCAACAATTATGCCAAAGTTTGTAATCAACTGTGTATCAGGCCGTTTAAAAGGGGCAATGAATATCAGAATCGTTTCGTGTCCCATTTTGGGAGTCGTCGTTCTAAATCAGGAAAGTTGTGTAAAAATGGAATAAAATGGAGTTCGGGAGAATAAGGAAAAAGTACTATCGGGCTATACCTCTTTCCTCAGATGTTCGTCAACTTTTTATAATAATAAGACTCAATTCTACTTAACGAAAATCGAGAAAACAATTTTTTTCATAATTCGTCAGAGGAGCAAACATAGTGATTTCTCATTTTATGCCCTATATAGACCGGAAATATGCGGCAAAAACCGGCGGAAATCAATTTTGAAAGAATAGAATTAATTTCTATTACCTGTTTGACAGGATTGAAACAAAACCGAACCCCGTATTTACATTTCCCTCTATAAGCCTGGATTACAGATTTTTAACTTGTACCCAAACCTATTCAGAAAAATGAATTCCTACTTTACAATAGATTAATTTGAATTGATTACAACCATCTTTTGCCAACTGATAAAAACAAAACTTCCTGTAAATCAAAGACTTTGATTTACAGGAAGTTTTCGGGTCATTGATTTCTGTTCCTTATATTTTGATAAGGGTCAGGATTAACGTTGACTTCACAAGATAAAGCATACCTGGCTATTACTCATTCCAGCGTAATAAAATCCAGCCGGTGCGCGAGTCTGCATCGTTGAGCTTCAGAACATAGTAATAGGTTCCGGCAGGTAGTTTTTCACCTTTGTAATTGGTTCCGTCCCATACAATGCTTGTGTTGTTATAACCAGTGAAATCGCGAAGTTTATCGCCCCAACGGTTGAAAATCATCACAGAATTATCCGGGTAATTTTCAATGCCACGTATAAACCAGGTATCGTTCATGCCATCTCCGTTAGGAATAACAAGATTGTATATTTCAAGGAGTTCGCGTTCTGGGAATATGGTAATAATAAGTTTGGCAGTCGCACACTTCGATGGTGTTCCCCTGTCGCAGATCATGTAGGTAAGCGTATCGTTTCCGGTAAAATTCTGTAATGGATTGTATGTAATGGACCCATCTTCATTCAAAATAGCTATACCATTCTTCGGATCGCTTATTATTGTTACATCTAGCCCTAGTCCGATTGGATCGGAATCGTTTGCAACCACATTGACAAGCGTTGATGAATTTAAGCCGGTAGTGTCGTAATCATCCTTGGCTATTGGCCGGATAATACCTCCCATACTGATTTTTACATCATCTCTTGCTGAACAGCCGGTAACAACATCCTGAACAGTTAAGGTGAAAACAACTTCACTAGTCAAAACCTGTGTATTTGGATTCAGAATATTATTTACAACTATAAGCTCCTCCGGTGACCAGGTGTAAGTAAATACTCCCGTTCCTCCTGATACTGTTCCGCTTAGCGCAGTTGCTGCTCCTGAAGCAATGGATTCGTCGCTTCCGGCATTGACAATAATTGCAGGATTCAATGTTAAAACAAATAAATCGGCTACAACCATGTTGCTACAGGCAGGAGACCCGTTTACAGTCAAGGTAAATTCAACTGTACCTGTTTCGCCCGGCGCCGGAATATAGGTGGGATTCAGAACAGTTGGATCTGAAAGACTCCCATTCCCGTTGTGCGACCAGATTACAGAAGTAAAATCTGATGCAGTTGCTGATGAAATTGTGTATGGGGCAACAGTGCATAATACAGTATCTTCGCCTGCATTGGCAACCGGCGCTTTTATGAAATCTATTCTTAAAACATCGGTTGAATTGCCACATGGGGCATTACCAAAAGCTTGCAGAGAGATTTCAACAAATCCATCTATCATATCAGCCAGGCTTGGAGTATAGACCGGATTAAGAATGGTCGTGTTATTGAAGCTTCCTGTTCCTGAGGTTGACCATAGCACCGAATTATAACCGCTAACCTGAATTGCATTCAATTGCACAGGAACGGATAAACATGATTGTATATCACTACCTGCATTTGCTGATGCGCCTGGTATTACCTGAAGTGTTAGGCTGTCAGTTACTGAACCGCAAGGCATCTGCCCTGTTGCAATTACAAACAAGTGAACCTTGCCTGATTCTGCTGGTGCCGGAATATAAGTAGGATTGATTGTTTCTGCATTTTGGAGAATACCAAGTCCATCGTGCGTCCAACTTAAGGATGTTGCCCCTTCAACTGTTGCATCGCTTATCAGGTATGATGTACCGCTACAGATTGTATTTCCATCACCTGCAAAAACTTTGGCTGCAGGAATAAGGGTAACAATTACCTGATCGTAAGCTGTGCCGCAGTTTGCATTACCGGTTGCAGTTAGAGTGAGTGTAACCGAACCATTCTCAACATCGCTTTGGCATGGAGTATATGTGGCATTTACAAGCGTCGGATTATCAAAATTTCCTGATCCTGTTGAAGTCCACTCAACGCTGACTACACCTGATACCGTTGCGGAAGCAAGATGGACGGGCGTAGCATCGCAGCTTTTGAAATCAGCCCCTGCCGAAACAGATGGTGCGCGATAAATTGACAGATTTTTTATATCAACCGAATTTCCGCAAGGTGAAATGCCAAAGGCTGTGAATGTAAAGCTTACAACTCCGGTTTCATCTGTTGCGGGCGTATAGGTTGGTGTTAGCGTATTTGCACCTGTTATCGATCCCTGCCCGTTATGAGTCCAGGCAACCGAAGCATAATTCTGAGCAGTAGCATCAGAAATCTGGAAAGGCAAATTCTGACAGGTTGATGCATCAATACCTGCATTTGCAACTGCTGATTTGCTAATTGTCAGCGTCATATTATCACTTACATTTTCGCAAGGAGGAGTTCCTGTACCGGTTAAAGTAAGGATAACTGAACCGTTTGAAATATCAGCAAAACTCGGATTATAGGTTGTTATAGCAAGTGTGGGATCCGTAAATGTTCCTGTGCCACTTGTAGTCCAATGTATACTTCCTGTATATCCGGCAAATGCGTTTACCGTTATGAATGATTGCCCTTCGCAGATGTTCGCATCGGGACCTGCCGTTACAACAGGAGTAGGAAGAATTGTAAGCAACATCTGATCTGTAACCGAAGCGCAAGGCACAATTCCATATACGGTAAGTGTGAGGAACACATTCCCGGTTTCTCCGTTTAAAGGGATATAAGTTGGATTTAATGTTGACGCGTTGATAACCGATCCTTGTCCGTTGGTGGTCCATGATACTGAAGAATAATTCAGGGCGGAAGCTGTACTTAAAGTGAACGGCTGACTTTCACAGCTTAGAGCATCCTGACCTGCATTAGCAATTGCCATTGGGATAATAACAACAGTTTGGGTACAGGTTGATGTATTGCCATGTATATCAGTTGCAGTCCAGGTAACCAGAGTTGTTCCTGGTTCGAATACTGTTGGTGCATTATTGATAATACTTGCAATTTCACAATTATCCGACGCCGTTGCAACTCCAAGAACCACCGGTTCAGTTGTACACACTAAAACGTCAGAAGGACAGGTGATTAGTGGAGCTTCGTTGTCACTTACTGTGATGGTCATTGAGCAGGTTGAAATGTTTCCACATTCATCCGTAAGCGTCCAATCGACTGTTGTAATTCCTACAGGATAGAATCCGGAAGCATTGGCAGTCTGATTAACACTGTTAGTATAAGTTACTGAACCACAGTTTTCGATTACTTCAGGTTGTGGTACATTGACTGTTGCACCACATTCGCCCAAATCACTATTTATAGTAATATCCGGTGCACAGGTAATATCAGGGGCTGTAATATCCTGAACGTTTATAGTCTGAGTTGCGGTTGAACTGTTTCCGCAGGCATCCGTTGCTGTCCAGGTGCGGGTTATGCTGTAAGAACCGGCACAGGCACCAGAAGTGGTTACATCATTGAATGTCAGGGCAAAATCGCTTCCGCAGGCATCAGTGGCTGTTGCAACTGCGAATTCTGGCGTTGCGGGACAATCTATTGTACTTGTTGCAGGTAAGGCATCAATAACCGGGGCCGTAATATCCTGAACGTTGATGGTCTGTGAAGCGGTTGAACTGTTTCCGCAGGCATCCGTGGCTGTCCAGGTGCGGGTTATGTTGTAAGAACCGGTACAGGTGCCAGGGGTGGTTACATCATTGAATGTCAGGGCGAAATCGCTTCCGCAGGCATCAGTGGCTGTTGCAACTGCGAATTCAGGTGTTGCGGGACAATCTATAGTACTTGTTGCAGGTAAGGCATCAATAACCGGGGCAGTAATATCCTGAACGTTGATGGTCTGAGAAGCAGTTGAACTGTTTCCGCAGGCATCCGTGGCAGTCCAGGTGCGGGTTATGCTGTAAGAACCGGTACAGGTACCAGAAGTGTTTACATCATTGAATGTCAGGGCAAAATCGCTTCCGCAGGCATCAGTGGCTGTTGCAACTGCGAATTCAGGTGTAGCGGGACAATCTATAGTACCAGTAGCAGGTAATGCACCAATAACCGGGGCTGTAATATCCTGAACGTTGATGGTCTGTAAAGCAGTTGAACTGTTTCCGCAGGCATCCGTTGCAGTCCAGGTGCGGGTTATGCTGTAAGAACCGGTACAGGCACCAGAAGTGGTTACATCATTGAATGTCAGGGCGAAATCGCTGCCGCAGGCATCAGTGGCTGTTGCAACTGCAAATTCAGGTGTTACGGGACAATCTATTGTACTTGTTGCAGGTAAGGCATCAATAACCGGGGCCGTAATATCCTGAACGTTGATGGTCTGGGATGTGGTTGAACTGTTTCCGCAGGCATCCGTGGCTGTCCAGGTGCGGGTTACGCTAAAGGAACCTGCACAGGTGCCAGGGGTGGTTACATCGTTGGAAGTTAGTGTAAAGGCAGCGACACAATTATCCGTGGCAGTTGCATTGGCAAATACCGGAGTTGAAGGACAATCAATTGTTGTTGTTGCCGGTAAAGGATCGATTACAGGTGCAATTATATCGTTGACGATAATGAGTTGTGCGCAGGTACTGCTGTTGCCATCCGTATCGGCAATACTGTAAATTCGGGTAATGGTTTCCGGGCAGCTTTGGTTATCACTTACCTGGCTTACCAGCTGGAAACTCGAAGCATTTATTCCGTTGTTGTCGGTAGCAGAGCCGCCGGCAGTGGTGAATTCAGCTAAGGAGGCATAGGCAGCAGGAACTTCTTCAATACAGTTTACGCTGATTGCAGGTGGGCAATTCATGGCAGGGCCTTCGGCATCGTTAACGGTAACGGTCATCTGGCACGAAGCTGTATTTCCGCAGGCATCCGTGGCAGTCCAGGCTACTACGGTTAATCCTAACGGATAAATTCCGCTCGCATTGGTCGTATTGTTGAAATCATTGGTAAATGAAACTGCTCCGCAATCATCTGAAACAACAGGCTGACCAATTGTCACAGTTGCAGTATTCAGACCAGGATCTGTTTGCACGGCTATTGATGGAGGGCATGTAATTGCCGGTGCGGTAATATCCTGAACGTTAATGGTCTGGGAAGCTGTTGAACTGTTTCCGCAGGCATCCGTAGCTGTCCAGGTGCGGGTTACGCTGTAGGAACCGGCGCAGGTGCCTGGGGTGGTTACATCGTTGGAGGTTAGTGTAAAGGCAGCGACACAATTATCCGTGGCGGTTGCATTGGCAAATACCGGTACGGCAGGACAATCAATAGTTGTTGCTGCCGGTAAAGGATCTATTACCGGTGCAATTATATCGTTGACGATAATGAGTTGTGCACAGGTACTGCTGTTGCCATCTGTATCGGCAATACTGTAGATACGGGTAATGGTTTCCGGGCAGCTTTGGTTATCACTTACCTGGCTTACCAGCTGGAAACTCGAAGCATTTATTCCGTTGTTGTCGGTGGCGGTGCCGCCGGCAGTGGTGAATTCAGCTAAGGAGATATAGGCAGCAGGGACTTCTTCAATACAGTTAACACTGATTGCGGGCGGGCAATTCATGGCAGGGCCTTCGGTATCGTTAACGGTAACGGTCATCTGGCACGAAGCTGTATTTCCGCAGGCATCCGTGGCGGTCCAGGTTACTACGGTTAATCCTAACGGATAAATTCCGCTCGCATTGGTAGTATTGTTGAAATCATTGGTAAATGAAACTGCTCCGCAATCATCTGAAACAACAGGCTGACCAAGAGTCACAGTTGCAGTATTCAGACCTGGATCAGTTTGAACGGATATTGATGAAGGGCATATAATTGCCGGGGCGGTAATATCCTGAACGTTGATGGTCTGCGATGCGGTTGAACTATTTCCGCAGGCATCCGTTGCTGTCCAGGTGCGGGTTACGCTGTAGGAACCGGCGCAGGTGCCTGGGGTGGTTACATCGTTGGAGTTTAGTGTAAAGGCTGCGACACAATTATCCGTGGCGGTTGCATTGGCAAATACCGGTATGGCCGGACAATCGATCGTAGTTGCTGCCGGTAAAGGATCTATTACCGGTGCAATTATATCGTTGACGACAATGAGTTGTGCGCAGGTACTGCTGTTGCCATCCGTATCAGCAATACTGTAGATACGGGTGATAGTTTCCGGGCAGCTTTGGTTATCACTTACCTGGCTTACCAGTTGGAAACTCGAAGCATCAATTCCGTTGTTGTCGGTTGCTGTGCCGCCGGCAGTGGTGAATTCAGCTAAGGAAGTGTAGGCAGCGGGGACTTCTTCAATACAGTTTACGCTGATAGCAGGCGGGCAATTCATAACGGGAGCCTCAGCATCACTCACTATTATAGTCTGAGTGCATGTAGCAGTTAGACCATTAATGTCAGTTACAGTCCAGGTTACAATAGTTGAACCAACCGGGAATTGTGCTGGCGCATTATTTATAACAGATTGAACACCACAGTTATCTGCTGTTGTTGGTGTACCAAGATTCACTCCTGTTGCATAAGGTAAGCCTGCATTTGAATTTACAGTTATCGTTGCAGGACAAATAATTGTCGGAGGTTGATTATCAATAACAGTAACAGTTTGAGAGGATGTGGCAGTTAGCCCCCCTAAATCAGTTACGGTCCATATTACGGTTGTTTCTCCCACCGGAAATTGTACAGGTGCATTGTTTGTTACTGAAGCTATTCCGCAATTATCCGTAGTTATCGGTGTACCAAGAGCAACCGCGGTTGCATAACACTGACCCAAATCTGCGAAAACAGTTACGTCTCCGGGGCCTGAAATTGTAGGATTCTGGTTATCTGTAACCGTTACTGTAAAACTGCATATTAGACTGATATTATTTGCAGCATCTTGAGCAATATAAACAATTGTTGTTGTTCCAACCGGAAAAGTTGAACCAGGGGTATGGGATTTTGTCCATACCAGGCTGGCAGATGGAGTACAATTGTCAGTAGCAGTAGGTTCAATCCATGTCACAACGGCACTGCATAGACCAGCATCGTTCGATTGGGTAATATTTACAGGGCAACCGCTGATTACAGGTATCTCATTATCTGTAACCGCTACTGTAAAACTGCAAATTAGACTGATATTATTGGCAGCATCTCTTGCTGTATAAGTAACCGTTGTAGTCCCGACCGGGAAAGTTGAACCCGGAGTATGGGATTTTGTCCATACCAGATTGGCAGATGGAGTACAATTGTCAGTAGCTGTAGGTTCAATCCATGTCACAACGGCACTGCATAGACCAGCATCGTTCGATTGGGTAAGATTTACAGGGCAACCGCTGATTGCAGGTATCTCATTATCTGTAACCGTTACTGTAAAACTACAAATGGCACTGATATTATTTGCAACATCTCGTGCTGTATAAGTAACCGTTGTTGTCCCGACCGGGAAATTTGAACCCGGAGTATGGGATTTTGTCCATACCAGGCTGGCAGATGGAGTACAATTGTCAGTAGCTGTAGGTTCAATCCATGTTACAACGGCACTGCATAGACCAGCATCGTTCGATTGGGTAATATTTACAGGGCAACCGCTGATTGCAGGTATCTCATTATCTGTCACCGTTACAGTAAAACTGCATATGGCGCTGATATTATTTGCAGCATCTCGTGCTGTATAAGTAACCGTTGTTGTCCCGACCGGGAAAGTTGAACCCGGAGTATGGGATTTTGTCCACACCAGGCCGGCAGAAGGAGTACAATTGTCGGCAGCTGCAGGTTCAATCCATGATACAACGGCACTGCAAAGACCGGCATCGTTCGATTGGGTAATATTTGCAGGGCAACCGCTGATTACAGGTATCTCATTATCTGTAACCGTTACTGCAAAACTGCATATGGCACTGATATTATTGGCAGCATCTTGTGCTGTATAAGTAACCGTTGTTGTCCCGACCGGGAAAGTTGAACCCGGAGTATGGGATTTTATCCAGACCAGGCTGGCAGAAGGAGTACAATTGTCGGTTGCTGTAGGTTCAGTCCATGTTACAACGGCACTGCAAAGACCAGCATCGTTCGATTTGGTAATATTTATCGGACATCCATTGATAACCGGCACTGTTACATCAGGTACGGTTCCAACACTTACATCTAAAATCTTTGTGCAACCATTCTGATCCTGCGCAGTAATTGAGTATGTCTGAGCTGTAAGACCATTAAAAGTGCCTGCCGGTGACTGGGTTCCAATAGCAGGGCTAATGCTATAAACGATAGAACCTGTTCCGCCCGCAGCGCCTATAACGATTATTCCATCATTTCCCCCACTACAGGTAACAGTTGTAATATCAGGGGCTGTAAAAGTCAAATCTGTGGGTTGAGGATTGATGGTTACATTGGTTCCCGGTGAAATACATCCGTCAGCACTTTTCGCTGTTACTGTATATGTACCGGGATTTAACAGTGCAAATATGCCTGAAGTATTTGTATAATCTGAGCCATCTAGGCTGTATGTCATGCCAATACCGGTTGGTGCAGTAACATTGATTGTTCCGGTGGAACCTGCACAGAGTGGTTGAGATATTATTCCTAATGTCGGAGCAGGAGGTGTAGGTGGTTGGGGATTAATTACAACACTGGCTGATGGCAAAGAAGTACATCCCCCCACTTTGGTAACTGTAAAATTATATGTTCCTGCTGTTAAGCCGGTTATAGTTAAACTTGTAGTGTTTCCGCTTATTCCTCCGGGATTAATAACATAGTTTCTATTGGGTAAACCACTTAATATTACTGTTCCGGTTGCAATAAAGCATGTTGGTTGCGTAACTGAAGCTATTATAGGAGTAGCAGGTATTGCCGGCTGTCCGTTTATCACAACATTGGCCGATACCGAAGAAGTACATCCCGCAGAGTTGGTGACAGTAAATGTATATGTTCCTGTAGGCAAATCAGATATCGTTGCACTGGATCCCGTTCCCGTAATTGCTCCCGGATTAATAGTCCAGTTGCCGGAAGGTAAGTTGTTTAACACCACGCTACCCGTGGCAACCTCACATGTTGGTTGTGTAATGATTCCAATAGTCAGAGTTGCAGGAGTAACAGGTTGTGGATCAATAACAATATCCGCTGTTGGTAACGAAATACATCCCGCCGCATTTGTGACTGTGTAAGAATATGTGCCGGCTACCAGTCCGGAAATTGTTGAGTTGGGAGTTGATCCTGATACGGATCCAGGGTTAATAGTCCATACACCCGCAGGTAAGCCGCCTAATTCCAAACTAGCCGTTGCAAAAGTACATGTTGGCTGTATAATTGAGTTTACTATTGGTGTTGCAGGAGTTGCAGGTTGCGGATTTATTATTACATCCGCCGAGGCTGTTGAAGTGCAGCCCACAGCATTGGTAACTGTATAACTATGTGTCCCTGGCGTTAATCCCGTGAGTGTTGTTGTTGAGCCCGAGCCTGAAATTGCTCCCGGATTAATCGTCCAGTTTCCCATCGGCAGCCCAACCAATACCAGACTTCCTGTAGCAACTTCGCAGGAAGGTTGTGTTATGGTACCTATTCCTGGTGCCGAAGGTGTTGCCGGCTGAACATTTATAACAACATTGGCTGATGACGGTGACGTGCATCCCACTGAATTTGTAACTGAATAATTGTATGTTCCGGCCAATAGGAACGATATTGTTGTGCTGCTTGTATTTCCGGTTATTGATCCAGGGTTTATTGTCCAGTTTCCTGAGGGCAGACCATTCAATATCACACTTCCTGTTGAAATATCGCAGGTGGGCTGTGAAACAACACCAACCGATGGAGCGGTAGGGGTTACAGGCTGGGGATTTATAACAATATCAAATGATGTTGCTGAAGTACACCCTGATGCGTTTGTAACCGTATAATTGTAAGTACCTGCATTCAAGCCTGAAAGGGTTGTACTTAGTCCTGAGCCAGTAATAGTCCCCGGATTGATTGTCCAGTTTCCTGAAGGTAAACCACTTAGGTGAACACTCCCGGTTGCAACCGAACAGGTTGGTTGAGTAACTGTACCCACCACAGGTGCAGATGGAGTTGCAGGTTGTGCATTAATAATAGTATTTGCTGATGTGGCTGAAGTACAACCAACCGAATTGGTAACAGTATAACTGTATGTTCCGGCCACCAAACCTACGAAAGTTGTACTGGAAGAGTTTCCAGTTATTGACCCTGGGTTAATAGTCCAGTTTCCTGCAGGTAATCCTGTTAATTGAATGCTGCCTGTTGCAAATGAACAGGTAGGCTGCGTAGTGGTGCCAACAGCCGGAGGGGCCGGCGTTACCGGTTGTGCATTGATAACAACGGCAGCAGTTGCTGAGGAGGCACATCCTGCCGCATTTGTGACTGTAAAATTGTATGATCCTGTGGTTAGTCCGGATAATGTCTTACTACTGCCTGAGCCTGCAATAGCTCCCGGGTTAATTACCCAGCTTCCTGACGGCAAACCGCTTAAATCAACGCTTCCGGTAGCAACGGTGCATGTGGGGTGCACAACTGAACCTACTATCGGGACTGAAGGGGTTGCCGGTTGAGCATTAATAACAGCATTTGCAGAAACAGAGGAAGTGCATCCTGCAGCATTGGTAACAGTATAATTGTATGTGCCTGCCGATAAGCCGGATAGTGTTTTACTGGATCCTGTTCCTGCAATAGCTCCCGGATTAATGATCCAGTTTCCCGTTGGTAAACCACTTAAAACAATACTTCCTGTTGCCAGCGAACATGAAGGCTGGGTAATTGTACCTATTATCGGAGCCGAGGGAGTTACAGGCTGAGTATTTATTACAACATTAGCCGAAGCTGCCGAAGTACAACCAACTGAGTTGGTAACTGTATAAGTGCGTGTTCCGGCAGGTACATTTGAAATGGTAATGCTTGCACCTGAACCTGATATTGTTCCCGGGTTAATTGTCCAGTTTCCTGATGGTAAACCTGTTAACTCTACGCTTCCATTTGCAACTGCACAAGTTGGTTGTATTATAGTTCCTATTAATGGGGCAGAAGGTGTTACCGGTTGTGTATTTATACTAACATTTGCTGATGCCGGCGATGTACATCCAACTGAATTGGTTACCGTATAATTGTAAGAACCAGCCGGTATGCCGGATATTGTTTTGCTTGCACCTGTGCCTGTTATTGCTCCGGGATTTATGGTCCAGGTGCCGGCAGGCAAGCCGTTCAAAATTACACTTCCGGTTGCTATAGCGCAGGTTGGCTGTGTAATTGTACCCACAGTTGGGGCTGCAGGCGTTATTGGTTGAGTATTGATGACAACATTAGCCGAAGATAATGAAATACATCCTGAGGCATTTGTAACAGTAAAGGAATAGGTCCCGGCACTTAGACCGGAAACGGTTGAACTCGTACCATTACCAGCTATGGCTCCGGGATTAATAGTCCAATCACCTGCAGGCAAACCATTTAAAATTACGCTACCGGTTGAAAGAGAGCAGGTTGGTTGTGATATTACTCCTATTGCAGGTGCAGCAGGGGTTCCCGGGTTTGCAACAATAACAATATCAGCTGATAAAGGTGAAGTACATCCCACAGCATTGGTAACAGAGTAGGAATATGTTCCCGCAACCAGACCGGATATTGTTTTGCTTGCGCCTGAACCTGCTATTGCCCCCGGATTAATTATCCAGTTTCCGGCTGGCAGATCGCCTAAGGTCACACTTCCTGTCGCAATTTCACAGGTTGGCTGTGTTATTGAATTAACTGTTGGTGCCGAGGGTGTAACAGGTTGTGCATTGATGATAACATTAGCTGAAGATGAAGATGTACATCCTACTGAGTTGGTGACAGTATAAGTGTATGAGCCTGAGACTATACCTGATAACACATAACTTGAGCCTGTGCCGGCAATCGCACCGGGATTAATAGTCCAGTTTCCGGCAGGCAGGCCGCTTAAAACCACACTGCCGGTCGAAACAGCGCAGGTAGGTTGGGTAATCGCTCCCACACCTGGTGCCGATGGAGTAGCAGGCTGTGCATTGACCACAATGTTTGGAGTTGGTAAAGAATTGCATCCCATTGCATTGGTAACGGTAAAGGTGTATGTACCGGCAACAAGCCCTGTTTTGGTATAGGTTGAACCCGTGCCTGCTATAGCTCCCGGATTAATAATCCAGTTTCCGGCTGGTAAATTATTTAATATCACACTGCCTGTTGAAACTGAACAGGTCGGTTGCGTAATGGTGCCCAGAGTTGGTGCAGAAGGTGTAGCTGCAATGATTACAACATTGGCTGTCGGCAATGAAGTACAACCAACCGAATTAGTAACCGTAAAATTGTATATTCCTGCTGATAAGCTTGTAATGGTTTTGCTGGCACCTGTACCAGCTATTGCGCCAGGATTAATTACCCAGTTTCCGGCTGGCAAACCGCTTAATACCACGCTTCCGGTCGAAACGAGGCAGGTTGGCTGTGTTACTGACCCTACAATTGGCGTATCGGGTGTTTCCGGTTGATCATTGATGACAACATTAATTGACGCAGATGAAACACATCCCGCATCATTAGTAACTGTAAATGTGTATATTCCCGGCAGTAAACCTATTATGGTTGCAGTTGATCCGGTTCCGGTTATTCCTCCCGGATAAATAGTCCATGTACCCGGAGGTAAACCACCTATAACTATACTACCGGTTGCAACCGAACAGGATGGCTGGGTTATTGAAAGAATTTCCGGCGCTAGAGGAGCTCCCGGATTGGGGAGGATCACAACATTAAGTGATACCAGGGAAGTACATCCAACCGAATTGGTAACAGTAAAATTATATGTTCCTGGTATTAAGTTCGTTATGGTCACACTGGGTCCTGAACCTGTAATTGCTCCCGGATTTATAGTCCAGTTTCCGGCTGGCAAGCCGTTTAGTACCACACTGCCCGTTGCAACCTCGCAGGTTGGCTGTGTAATTGTACCTATTGTGGGTGCCGATGGTGTTCCCGGATGCGAAATGATCACAATATTGGCTGATGCCGTCGAAGTACATCCTGCCGCATTGGTGATAGTATATGAATATGTACCCGGTACTAAATTGCTTATGGTTGTGCTGGCACCTGTTCCTGAGATAGCTCCTGGATTAATAGTCCAGCTTCCGGAAGGCAAACCGCTTAATATAACACTTCCGGTTGCATTTGAACAGTTTGGTTGAGTTATCACACCAACCACCGGTGCTCCGGGTGTAACTGGTTGTGCATTAATAACCACACTTACCGAAGCTGCCGAAGTACATCCAACTGAATTGGTAACTGTAAAAGTGCGCGTTCCGGAAACTAAACCGGTAACTATGGTACTTGCCCCTGTGCCGCTTATTGCTCCCGGATTAATAATCCAGTTTCCTGCAGGCAAACCACTTAATACCACGCTTCCTGTTGAAATAGAGCAGGTTGGCTGTGTAACAGCCCCGACTACCGGAGCCGATGGCGTTACAGGCTGTGTATTAATTACGACATTAGCTGACGCCGCCGATGTACATCCTGCAGCACTTGTAACCGTATAATTATATGTACCGGTTGATAATCCTGAGATGGTTTTACTGGTTCCTGTTCCTGCAATTGCACCGGGGTTTATAGTCCAGCTTCCTGTGGGTAACCCGTTTAAAATAACACTTCCGGTTGCAACAGAGCAGGTAGGCTGGGTTATAGTTCCTACAACAGGTGCTGATGGAGTTACCGGTTGAGTATTAATAACAATATTAGCTGATGCCGCTGATGTGCAACCCTGCGTTACAGTGTAGGAATATGTTCCTGCGGCTAATCCTGAAATAGTTACGCTCGTGGTATTGCCTGCTATTGCTCCCGGGTTTACCGTCCAGCTTCCTGCGGGCAGACCGTTCAAAATTACACTTCCTGTTGCCACTGAACAACTTGGTTGCGTAATTATACCAACTGTTGGTGCGGAAGGAATTGCCGGTTGCGGATTTATGACAATGTTTGCCGATGCCGGTGATGTACATCCGGCGCTATTTGTAACCGTGTAAGAATAAGTTCCTGCGGATAATCCCGATATAATTCTGCTGACAGTGTTTCCTGAAATTGCACCGGGGTTAAGTGTCCAGTTTCCTGCTGGTAAGCCAATTAGCATTACACTGCCTGTTGCAACAGAGCAATTGGGCTGAGCAATTGCATCAACAACAGGAGCAGATGGAGTTACAGGCTGAGTATTGATTACAACACTGGCTGATGCCGCTGAATTGCATCCGCCTGCATTAGTAACGGTATACGTATAGGTACCTGCCGGAATGCCCGATATTGCGGTACTTGCCCCTGTGCCAGATATTGCGCCGGGATTTATGATCCAGTTTCCTGATGGCAAACCGCTTAAAACCACGTTGCCGAATGCAAGCGAACAGTTTGGCTGTGTAATTGCACCAACTAAAGGTGCCGAAGGTATAGCTGCAATAAAGACAACAGAGGTTGAAGCTGCAGAAGTGCATCCTGCTGCATTGGTAACCGTAAAATTGTAGGTTCCGACTGCAAGATTCGAAATGGTTGTACTTGCCCCAGAACCCGGTATTGCGCCGGGATTTATAATCCAGTTTCCGGAAGGTAAGCCGCTTAGCGAAACACTTCCGGTTGCAACGGTACAGGTTGGTTGTGTTATAGTACTTACTACAGGAGCTGACGGAGTTAAAGGCTGAGTATTGATTACCGCATTGGCTGATGCTAAGGAAGTACATCCTACCGAATTCGTAACCGTATAATTATATGTTCCTGCAACTAAGCCGGATATAGTTTTACTGGTGCCTGTTCCTGCGATTGCTCCGGGATTAATAGTCCAGCTGCCAGCTGGTAAACCGTTTAAAACAATACTTCCGGTTGCAACTGCACAGGTAGGTTGTGTGATGGTACCCAATACCGGTGCCGAAGGAGTTACCGGCTGTGCGTTAACAACAATGTTGGCCGAAGTGGCTGATGTGCAGCCAAAAGAATTTGTAACCGTATAGGTGTATGTTCCCGGGAGTACTCCCGACAACGAAGCAGTTGAAGTATTTCCGGCAATAGCTCCGGGATTTATAGTCCAGTTTCCTGAAGGCAATCCCCCTAATACGATACTACCTGTTGCAACTGCACACGTAGGCTGTGTAATTGAACTCAGTGTCGGTGCGGTTGGAACCGGATTAACCGTTATTACAGCATTTCCGCTCATCGGAATCATGCAGGCAGTCGAAGTCATTGTAGCTTCAATTGTATATGTACCTGCCAGATTCTGATTCCCAAAAGCAATAGCAGATCCGTTACCTGCAATTGACGAACCCAAATTGGACCCGTTCAGTTTTAACTGATAGCTCACACCGTTCTGTGATCCTGAAAGCCCGACTACTATACCGGAACCTCCGGAACAAAATGATCCGCCTCCGGTAACATTAAATAGTGCCGGAGCATCTTTAACCACAACATTAACCGTTTCGGTATCGCTGCAGCCATTAGTAAAGGTAGCGGTAACGGTATAGCTGGTATTTGATGCAGGCGAAACCGTGATATCAGAAGTAGTTGCCCCTCCCGGATTCCATTCATAACTATCTCCTCCATTAGCTGTTAGGGTAACAAAGCTGCCCTTACAGATTTCGGGATTTGCAGGGGAAATTGCTGCAGTCGGGCTTGCAAGTACAGTAACTGTAACTGTTGCAGTAGAAGGACATTGCCCGATTGAGTTGGTTGCTGTTAAAGTGTAAGTAGTTGTAATACCGGGATTCGCAATTGGATTGGCAATATTGGTTGCACTCAGTCCTGTTGCCGGCGACCATGAATACAAATTACCTCCGGACCCGTTAAGCTGGGTACTTTGTCCATTACAAATGGTAACGGAAGAACCTGCATTTGCAATAATTGCGGGCGGATTAGCAATAGTAGCAGTTCCGGAAATAGCTTCGTAACAACTACCCAAATCTCTAACCTTGATTGTATATGTTCCTTCGGATAGCCCTGAGAAGAAATTAGAGCTCTGCCAGTTTGTCCCGTTATTTTTTGAATATTCATAATTTCCGGACCCTCCTGAAGAGTTCACTGTAATAGTCCCATTACTTTCGTTATGACAAAGAATATCAGTAGATGTAATTGAATTGATTATGACCTGTTCATAAATATTAATGGTTTTTGAAACGTACACTACATTAGGAGCACACGGACAGCTTGTCGCAATGTTAATAATGAATGTTTCACCATTATCCGAAAGTCCATCACTGACTGCTGAATAAGGGATATCAATAAACGAAACATTAGCCGGTATAGTAACCTTGTTAGGGAAGGGCTGGTTACCGGTAGTTTGAATATCAACCCCGTTAGTTGCTGTACCCGACAGGAGTAAATCCAGCTTTAGTTTATGTGAAATATCAGGATCAGTACGTTCAATCCTGAAAAAGTCACTGCAGCCTTCAAAAACATTATTCTGACCTTCAATTGCGTTGCCATAATTAGTTAAAATAAGATTTTCCGAATTAAAACTTTTTGCTGCAAGAAATACAGCACCGTCAAATTCCTGATCGAAAGCATCGGCCACACTAAGTTTAATATGATAGGTCTGACACGGCACCACGGTATATGTAGCAGTGAGTACAACCGTACCACCGTCGAACTGATAAGTAACCGACGGCTGAGGGTTGTCGAGGTAATATTCTTCATTTTTTGCCGGGTATGGCTGGCCGGCAATATTGATTCCGGCCGGGTGTATAGTGTTTATAGTAACCGGATCGCCATTGGGAAGGACAGCCAGGTTAACAGCATTATTCTGGTATGGTCCGGAAATTCCGGGGCCGCTGAGGAAAAACCCGAATGCATCATTGAAAGAAGTCTGCACATATTCAAGATATTCTTCAGAAGAAAACATATATTTAAATTCCATGGTATTTCCTGCCGGAACAAAATCAAATTCCAGTATAGCAGCATCATTCATATCTTCACCTGATATGGCTGAAAGATCAGGATCGCTGGCACCAATTATCATCAGGTCGGATTTATTTCCGGTATTATTTGGGCCCATAGCTGAAGAGGCAATACCTGTAGTAAGGATAATTCCTTCGTCGATCGGGAAATTTGAGGTTGATTTTTGAAAATAACCCATTTGGCGGTTGGCTGGTGTATTCCAGGCATGATCAATCCAGGTCCACGTTGAACCGCTATTCTGGTAATAGCCAAACTTCACATTACTCGCGGTAAGACACCCGGTAATAAAGGCCTGTTGCACAAGCTGTGCAGGAGTCATAGCATTGAAGTATGGATCTTCATTTACGGAAATTGATCCTAAAGGAGAATCATTTTCACCTGTACCGGCACCATTATGCGGGGAATTGAATGGATTTGATTCGGGTTGTGGCAACCGAACCTTAAGCAATTGTCCATCAGAGTTTCCCTTAGTAACTTTCTGGCTATAAACTGAATCAGTAACCATCAGCAGGATAGCGAAAGTAAGGATAATGATAAGTAGTGGATTAGAAATTTTCATTGCTATGTTAGTTTTTAGTTCAGCTAAATTCCAGGCCGAAACCTGACATTTATAAAAATCGTTTACTCGTATTCGCTATTATTTACCAGCCATTCAGATTATTACTGAAAAGTCAGTCATGCGTCATTTCTTAATATTCCATTCGTTCATTCAATGTCATTGTAAATTTATTTCAATGCTCCGTTTCCTAAAGAGAGACACCGGAATTCCCGGTCTTTCTTTCCATTGTATTTATGTGCATTTAATCACTATTTTCCGGTATTGGTCGTATTTTCAACATTCGGTATATTTATGTGACTTTTGTAATTTTTCTTATTGTAGTATTTGTTAATTGACTCTTGTTCAAAAAGTAATTTTTTCCTTTCGTGATAGTGTATTCAACTGCGACAGATTTCAAAATCTGGTGACCATGGATTAAGTCCCGTTGATTTTTCGTGTCATCATTTATGCTTGTTATTTACATTGATTAAAGAATCCTGGCTGAAACATTTTAATTTCCATTTCCTTCCCTTCGGTGTATTTACCGGGATCGAACTGCTCAGCATTAACAACAGGCGCGGCAAAGCCGGTAACTTTGAATTCGGTGCGGCGATTGGCCTGGTGTTCTTCGGGAGTACAGTTTATGCCATCCGCGCAATTGTTTGTGAGCTGGCGTTCGCCATAGCCTTTGGCTGTTATCCGGCTTTTATCGATGCCCGCGCTGATTATATATTTTACTGCCGATTCGGCACGATTCTGCGAAAGCTTATCATTATAAGCAAGTGATCCGCGGCTGTCGGTATGCGACCCAAGTTCAACATTTATGGGGTTTTCGTTCATAATAATTACCAGTTTGTCGAGTTCAGGTTTGGCATCAGCACGAATGTTGTACTTGTCAAAATCATAGTAAATATTATCGATGCGGAATGTTTTGTTTATTACCAGTTTATCAAGCAACAAATCACGGGGAGCCGTTTTTGTAGTCCCGGGTTCTAAAATTGCGAGCGAAAATGGGGTGCAGTCGGCAATATAATTTGGCATCATTGCTTTCACCGTAAAGTTTTCAGGATTTGTAACAACTGCTCTGTACATCCCATCAGGGCCTGTTTTCAGTATTTTTACTTTTCCGTTAGTAGGATTCAGAAGGAAAACGGTTGCCCCGGCAATAGGCTGCAAAGTGGTTTTATCTTTTACCAAACCACTAATGTATGCTGGCAATACCGGAATTTCTTTTACCCGGAACGCATAAATATCGTCGCTACCCGAACCGCCAGGACGGTTGGTCGAAAACAACCCGCTTTCACTTCCTGGTGCGAAGGCAATGGCAAAATCGTCGTACGAACTGTTTATAGGTTGCTGAAGATTAACCGGGGTTGACCAGGTGCCGTTAGTATTGCTGGTTTTAAAAATATCCAGAGCGCCATAACCGGGATGCCCCACACTGGCAAAAAACAAAACCCCATCCTGTCGCACTGACGGGAACATTTCATTCTCACTGGTATTTACGGTTGGGCCTAGGTTAACCGGCTGGCTCCATGAATCTCCTTCACGTTTGCACATCCAGATGTCGGTACCGCCGTTTCCTCCCGGCATATCACTTGCAAAATACAGAATCCGGCCATCAGCCGAAAACGCGGGATGCCCAACTGAGAAATCAGTACTGTTAAGGAAAAATGGTTTTACTTCTCCCCAATCCCCATTGACTTTGTCGGCAAAATATATTTTCAGAAGGTTTGTTTTAAAATTGCCTTCCCGTTTGGCCTTCCCGAAGAAAGATCGCGTAAAATAAATACTGTTACCATCGGCAGTGAAAGCTGCCGGGCCATCGTGATATTCCTGGTTGAAATTACCCTCAAATTCGGATGAAGTGCTGATTGTTCCCCAGAAATCGCCGGCTGACAGAGATCGTGCTGTCATAATATTGAGGTATCCCCGGCCTGTCCATCCATATTCCTGTCCCTCTCCGGGATTGATGTTGTAGTCGGATGCAAATACAAGTTGGCCATTATAAAAAGCCGGTCCAAAATCACTCTGATCCGTATTTATGTTGCTGGCAGGTTTCACTTCAAAAACAGGTATAAGCCCTTTCCAGGGACCTAAAATGCTGTCGCAATGGGCTGCAAAAAGCTTACCTTTTGGATCAGAAGGATTCTTTTCGGAATATTTCTGAAACATTTCACGGGCACTGGTATAGTCACCTGTAGCCTGCAATGCCTGGGCATAATAATAAAATAATTCGGGTTTGGCGTCGGGTAAGTCCACAGCCAGAGCATATGTGTTACGGGCATTTATAACGTCGCGTTGAAGGCGGTAACATTCGGCCAGCATAGGAATGGCCTCGTTACGTGTTTTTTCATCTTCAGATGCATCTTTAAGAATTTTTACTGCCTGCGCATAGTCGTATTTATCCATCTGTTTCCTTGCTCTGTCGATAGACTGGGCATGCATTAATGATGGAATTGCCAGGCAGATTAAAAAAATAAAAAAGTGTGTTTTCATATACTGTTTTTGCTTTATTATGCATTATTTTTATAATCAGGAGTAAACTTTACTGAAAACTCCATATAGCACCTGAATTCCTGTCAAGCCAGTAAGGAATGCAGGAGAATACTTACAACTTTTACAAGTTGCATATCCCGGTTCTGGAAGATGGAAAGATGGTAACACAAGCTTCCCAAGGCAAAGGATGAAATCATCTTTTACTTATTCTTCTCAATGTTTATTGCTATTCGGGGGAAAAGTAACACGCTAACCCAATAATAATTTCAAGAATATGTCAATAAAAGGATGCTTAAAACCTTAGATAATTATAGATTTAACTATTTCAAACAGGAACTTTCCGCCTAAAATGAAGATAATATTAGTGAAAAAAAAAATACTATCAGTGTGAAGATGCCAGGTTTTAATTTTTATGAAAAATAAAACTTGTAACTACCTTTGCCGACATGGAATTCACAGACACACACTGCCATTTATACCTCCGGGAATTCGATGACGACCGGGCCGCTGCCATTAAAAATGCTCTTGATGCCGGCGTAAACAGGATTCTGTTACCTAATATTGATTTGAGTTCCTGGCAACCTATGCTGGACCTGGGGGAACAATACCCTGGCATTTGTTTTCCAATGGCTGGGATACACCCAACTTCGGTTTTGCCGGAAAGTATTGAGAAGGAACTTGCCGAAGTGGCACACCAGCTCGAAACTAATTCTTTTGTAGCTATCGGCGAAATAGGTATCGATTTGTACTGGGACAAAACACACCAGTCATTGCAGGAAGAAGTATTCCGAACCCAATTACAATGGGCAAAACGGTATCAACTGCCGGTGGCAATACATGTAAGAAATTCGTACAACGAAGTGTGGCGAATACTCAAACAAGAACTCGCTGCTGACCTGACAGGTGTTTTTCATTGCTTCCCTGGAAATGAAATTCAGGCCAGGCAGGTAATTGAAGCAGGTTTTAAGCTTGGGATCGGAGGAGTAATAACTTTTAAAAACTCAGGCATGCAGGAAGTTGTCAGAAGCTGTGGCCCTGAACATATTATCTTCGAAACCGACGCACCTTTCCTGGCACCTGCACCCTGGCGGGGAAAGCGTAACGAACCTTCCTATATTCCCCTGGTTGCGGAAAAAGTTGCCG
This sequence comes from Lentimicrobiaceae bacterium, assembly GCA_041753535.1. Taxonomy (GTDB): domain Bacteria; phylum Bacteroidota; class Bacteroidia; order Bacteroidales; family UBA4417; genus UBA4417. Next base: position 6,127 of record JBGSUB010000016.1, on the reverse strand, counting down.
AACTTTGTGGTATGAGTATTGAAGATGTGGCGGAGATTACTACTGGAAATGCAGTTGAGTTGTTTAAACTAAAAATGAAATAAAAATAATGCTGAAGGAAAGAGGATTGAGAAATAGAGGTAAAGAAAGATATTTAGGAGATTCCGATGGTTACATGAGATTGCTTCGGCTAACAGGTTTTTCTCAGTTTAATATTGCCCTTCAGCCTCGCAATGACATGTACACCTTCGGATTGCCCGGTAAAAGCTGATATCCCGAAAACAGTTCTAAGACTTAAAACCCGCACTTCGGCTCCAGTGCCCGGATACTCCGAAATCCAACACTTCAAACCCGTCAAACTCATACTGAAGCCTTGTGCCACTTCCGCTTCGCTAGAGCCTCCAAACTCTTCAAACCCTCCAAACCCTCTAAACTCTTCAAACCCTTCAAACCCTTTAAACTATTAAAAACCCAATGACCCCTACCCTACTTATTATATACACCGGCGGCACCATAGGCATGGTGAAAGACAAAACAACAGGCGCACTTCAACCCTACCATTTCGAAGATATTTATAACCTTATGCCGGTTTTGCGGAATTTCGATTACAGCCTTCAATCCATATCGTTTAATCCCCTGATCGACTCTTCCAATGTTACTCCATCTTTCTGGGTTAAGCTGGCAACAGTTATAGAAGAAAACTATGAAAAGTATGATGGCTTTGTTGTTCTTCATGGAACCGATACCATGTCGTATTCAGCGTCGATGCTGAGTTTTATGCTCGAAAACCTGAATAAACCAGTGATTTTTACCGGTTCACAATTACCCTTAGGCGTTATACGCACGGACGGACGCGATAATTTTATAAATGCAATTGAAATTGCTGCGGCGCGTAATGATGAAACGCCAATAGTACCGGAAGTTGCTATCTATTTCGAAAACAAGCTTATGCGCGGAAACCGAACCAGTAAATTCAATGCCGAAAACTTTAACGCATTCCTTTCGGGTAATTACCCGAACCTGGCTGAGGTGGGCGTTCACATACGCTATAATACCGAAATGATACTGAAACCCAATTTCCGTAATTTAAAAGTACACAAGGAGTTGGATAACAGTGTGATTATCCTCAAACTGTTCCCGGGAATTGCGGAAATTGTGGTGAAAAACGCATTGAATATCATCGGATTGAAAGGAGTTATTCTCGAAACCTATGGTGCAGGCAATGCCCCAACCGATGACTGGTTTATTGATGCGCTGTCGCAGGCAATTGAAAAAGGAATCCTGATTTACAATGTAACTCAATGCAAAGGTGGTGCCGTGGATATGGGAAAATACGAAACCAGTATGTTACTCAGCCAGATTGGGGTGATTGGAGGGTATGATATAACGACTGAATCGGCAATTGCCAAAATGATGTTCCTATTGGGACAAGGGTACAGCAATACAGAGATTAAAAAAATGTTGCAGTTACCTTTACGTGGCGAACTTACCATTTGAGCCAGTTGATAACAGATGCGAAGAACATTGCGAAATAACTTTGAATCCAAACAGGACAAATTTGTTTCAATTTGAAAAAGCACGACTGATTTTCATCATTAAAATATTTCTATATACCTGTTTTTCTGCTTGTTGTACATTATGGCAAAATTTTTGATCACAACTTATCCTGTTCCATACCAGAAGGAATTATTTTTACTCACCTAACTAACTACAGCCTTGGAAACAACTTCAGCAATTAACAATCGGAACGACATGCGGTCGCAGGTAGCCCGCAGCAGAGGCACTGAATGGATGGTGTCGAGTTATAATGCATGGCAGCAAAGCTCACCTTTGCCTGAAATGCCCGAAAAAAACCCCTCCTCTTTAATGCAATTGGTAGGCAGTATGTCTCAAAAAGAGAACCGTCTGAATAGTGTTTTGGCACTCTCATTCAGACCTGTATTATTGATTCTTGGAATAATACTGTCGGTAAAAAGCAGGTAATCCTATTCCCACATTAAGCAATGCTTTTAATCCCTGTTCCTATCAGCAGATGGGCATGCACTGCTTTGACCTGCAACAGGCATGCTACTTATCTGTTGAACCAACAAATTAGCGCGAAATCATCAACTATCAGAGAAAAGTTATTAGAAAACTGATAGTTTGGTAAGACTTCACCGCACTATATCGTTTGTGTATTAATTCTGCCTGGAAACCAAGGCAAAGGAATAATTTTAGCAGTGTTGATATGGGTGGTGTGAATTATCCGCACCGATCGGAGCAACTTTTAAATTAATTTTCTGCCAAAAAATAAATAAATGATTTTTTCAGATCAAATTTAACCCAAATTTGATCATAGTATATATATACCATTGTTTTATAGACATAAAACAGAAAACTTTACATATTTTAACTTATCGTCTATTTCTAAATTGTAATCTAATTATTAAATTACATTTTGCAGATCAAGTAAAAAATTATTCAGGCATGATTTTTGATAATAGGAGCAACCCAAAAATTATAATCATTCCGGTTTATTTTATAGTCTATTAACAATACATTGTTCAAACAAGGTTTAGAATTATAGTCAAAGTCGAAGAATATAGCCATTTCTTTGTAATATGATTATACGACTACTCTCAATAATTCTGAACCTGCTATTTCATTTCCTGCAATTCACTGCTTATTTTACCTGTAGGATCAAGAAGCCCGCTTTGCTCACAATAGCAGGTCACTATTTTTACATAGCTATAAATCAGCGATTTAAAAAATATTTTTCACATATCTGGCAACCCGCACTCACCCATACCAGGGGTAAGATGCCGCAAACAAGCACAAAAAAGAAAGCTACCAGATTATACAACAAACAGGTTTTCCGCATTCAGGCACTTGAAACCATTTCACTTTTCTGCATTCCGATACGGTTGTCAGTAACCAATTTAATCAGTTTAATGGCAAATATCAGGATCAGTATAAGTATTGAATTCAAAGTTCCGTTGATTTTTCAACCATTTTCTGTCAAAAAAAATAAAGATGATATTATTTGGTTTGACAAGATTATAATACAACTCATTCATACATTGAAAAGAAAAGTTTTAATAAATGAAGAAGTTGGGAACCTTGTTTTAATACCAATTACAAAGGCTATAAAACAGAACATAACACAACAAAAATAAACTAAAAAAATTGCGATTGAAAGCTCAATTTATTCAGTTTATTTTTACTGAAACTGTTAACTGGTTTTTTTAACGATTTATTGATCTTCAACCTGTTACTTTTTGCTTCCAAGGCAATAAATATACAGACACACAGATTGTAAAGTTGTTGAACCTGGAAAAAGGAAGATTAAAGGAATCAAGAATAAAGTCGTAATGTAATGCCTATAATGGATCTTTAGAAAGAAGAAATAACCAAACAAAATTCACGAAGAAATCTGTTGCCAGTTTTTCGTGGCCAAAGTGAGTCCTGAATTAATATAAATAACGGCAACAATATACTGCAGTATGGTGGTTTGCAGTTCGGATATAGCCCAAAGAGGGCAGCCACATTGCGTGGTTAAACAGGAACTTTCCTTTTTAAGGTGGGTTCTTTTGTTGTGTTCGTACATTTCTCCACTTCGATTGAAAATAAAAATTCCGGGACAAAACGGAAATTCCGGGATTAAAAGGAATCAATTGCTGTTCCTGTTAAGTCTGTTTATTTTTTCTTTATCAACCCATGCGCAGCAAACTATTGAAACAAGGAAATCTGAGGATCAGAAAAACAGTGCTGCATCTTCATCATTGTTTAGTATAAATAAAATACTGCCTGTTTCATTTTTACCATCAGGCGGACCTGCAGGCACCAAAGTAACAATAACGGGAACCGGTTTCAGTGGCACTTCAGATGTTCAGTTCGGGGGAGTATCCGCTGCCTTCAGAATTTTAAGTGATAATACTATTATTGCCACTGTCCCATCAAATGCTTTACCGGGTCCGATAAATATAATTTCTTCGGGAAATATAAACAGCATTTCATTCTTCGATGTAATTACTACCTGTAGTTCGCAAGCCGGGAACCTCATTATTTCTGAATTGTGCGATCCTGCCCGAAATTATCAGACCGACCGGTACATCGAAATTTATAATCCTGGCAGGGTGGCGGTGAATTTATCAGGATGGAAACTTCGTTCCATATCCAATGCAGCCGAATGCAGCACTTTCGAATGGATCCTTTCCGGAACTATAGCACCCGGCCAGGCAATGACTTGCGGAAATCCAAATCCGGTAAACGGCGGACCGCATAACTTTACCAATTCATTATGGGATGCCAGGATAAACGGTGGATGTTGTAATACATGGATTGGAAACAGGATGGATGGAGCAGCGCTTTACCATGGCAATACACTTATTGATTATGCCTATTTTGATAATACCGCAACAGTATGGTTCAGCGACCGTTCACTAATCAGGGACGAAAGCATCTGCAATCCATTCCCATCGCCAAACTCAAACCAGTGGCGAACAATTTATGTTGCTGAAGCAGGTTCCGGAGCATCGAGTCCCAGGATACATACATCCATGTGCTTAGGAGTACCTCCTCGTATTTCCATTCAACCAATTGCCCAACAGGCGTGTGAAGGAAATGAGGTAAAGATAGAAATTGAAGCAGAAGGCGGAATTGCACCCCTCCTCTATCAATGGAAATATATTGACGAAACCGGAATCTGGAAAGATATTTCGGACATTTCAGGAGTGTTTTCCGGATCAAACACTTCAACCTTGTTTATCACGGTTACTCCGGAGATGAACAATTCCCAACTTTATTGCGAGGTCTCGAATGCTGACGCCTCATGCTATCAGGCTTCTGAAGCTGTAACTTTAACTGTTTACGAAAAACCAAAAGTGACAATCGCGGATGTAACAGATGTAAAAGTCCGGGAAACAGAAACAGGAAGTGCAACCGCCCGGGCTGAAAAAGGAAAAGGCCCCTACTCCTATACCTGGAACACACCTGATTTACAGGCAGGACCCACAGTCAAAGATTTAAGATCCGGTGCTTATATGGTTTTTGTAAAGGATGGAAACGGATGTATGGATAGTACATCGGTTATTATTAAGAGTCCGGTGAATCCTCCTGTAATAGACAATTACACTATCACACCAGTGGATTGCTTTGGTGCATCAACGGGAGCAATCGATATTGAAGTAACTTGTCCTGATGCCCCTTGTACATTTTTATGGAGTAATGGAGCAACGACAGAAGATATCATTAATGTGCCAGCCGGAACATACACTGTAATTATAACTGATGCAATCTTGCCTGTTCCTGGAGTCACTACTTCAATAATTTATGCTATCTCTGAACCTGTTGCAGCTCTGGCTGCTGCCATCACCACTCAAACAAATATTCTTTGCTACGGAAACGCTACCGGAGATGTTATGGTCGAAGCTACTGCAGGAACTGGTACCACTCCTTATGAATACTCCATCGACGGCGGGACAACCTGGATTACTCCGGGAATTTTCTCTGCACTGGCAGCCGGAAACTATTCTATCACCGTTAGAGATGCCGCGCTTTGTACCGTCGCTGTTCCTGTTACTATCACCGAACCTGCTGCGGCTTTATCAGTAATTGCAGTTGTTGACCAAAATGTTTCCTGTTTCGCAGGCAACAACGGGCAGGCTACGGCTACTGCTTCCGACGGAACAGGTTCTTATACTTTCCTTTGGGATGATGTGGCTGCTCAGACTTCAGCTACAGCCACCGGATTAACAGCAGGAACATATAATGTTGTAGTTACCGATGCCAATCTTTGCACTGCCACTACCTCCGTTACTATCACCGAACCTGCTGCGGCTTTATCGGTAATTGCAGTTGTTGACCAAAATGTTTCCTGTTTAGCAGGCAACAACGGGCAGGCTACGGCTACTGCTTCCGACGGAACAGGTCCTTATACTTTCCTTTGGGATGATGTGGCTGCTCAGACTTCAACTTCAGCCACCGGTTTAACAGCAGGAATATATAATGTAATAGTAACTGATGCCAATCTTTGCACTGCCACTACCTCCGTTACCATCTCTGAACCTGCTGCTGCTTTATCGGTAATTGCAGTTGTTGACCAGAATGTTTCCTGTTTCGCAGGCAACAACGGGCAGGCTACGGCTACTGCTTCCGACGGAACCGGTCC
>JBGSUB010000015.1:0-25873 GCA_041753535.1 Lentimicrobiaceae bacterium | reverse complement strand
CTGGACGAGTACCATTTTAGATACAATAGAAGGAACAATATGGATACAATCTTCGATTTACTCCTTAAAAGGATGGTTTTAAACGACCCTGTTCGTTTATCCACAGGCCTTTCGGAGGGATAACTAAACGCCTATACCTATTAATCTATTTATACTTTCGGTTGATTTTTTACGAATCTTTTAATTGAAAAGTGTAAGAAAAAAATCAATAAGAAATACAATAAGAAATACAAGAGCAAGCCAGAAGTTGATTTCTCAGTTTTTCCTTTATTTCTCACAAAAGCCTGACCTTATTAAAACACAACTAAAATAAATAAATGAATCCCAATAATCCATTTGAATTATGCAAACAAATAAATTTACAATCCTTATCCTTTTAATAATCCTGAACTGCAGTATACTACTTGCACAACCGGTAATTTCAACGGCTCCAATACCTTCAAGTTTTGAAATCGAAGCAAGAGTGCGCAATGGCAATACCGGCTTCGAAGGGATAGTGTTTACTCCATCCAATCCTTCTCCGGCTGGGTTGCAGATGAATCCTACAGGAGCTCCTGTATGGAATTCCTATGGTAATGTGTATGGAGATATTCATTCATTTCTATATACATATACTAAATCAACAGGTACTTCGGTGTGGAGTATCGATTTCAATCGCGATGGCGACTATACTGATCCTCAGGAAACAGTGACGTCTACTGATCCAGGCCTTGCGGGAAAAGGGTTCAAATATCTCAATGTCTTTGGGCAGGGAAGTTCTACAGGATTAGCAGCATCAATAAACAATCTTACTCTTAACGGTAGCAATATGGGCTCCCTGTTTTCGAACAGCGAAACCCCTTTTAGTATTCTTTATGAAGATGCTTCAGGCCTTTTTGAAAACATTTCTGTTTCAGGGAATTTTTCATTTTCGGGAGGTGCCGCTCAGGAAATTCCTCGTATCTGGATAAGACCCAGTACTGCACTTAGTGTGCTTCCATTAGTGTTAACTGAGTCGCACGAAAATATTGATTGTTTTGGCAATGCCACAGGATATATCGACTTAACAGTAAGTGGCGGGGAAGCACCTTATACCTATGCCTGGAATAATTCAGTAACTACTCAGGATATATCAGGATTGATCGCCGGCACTTACGGCGTAACTGTAACGGATGCACTTGGCACAACAGCATCGGCAAGCGTGATACTAACACAACCCACAGCTCTGGCTTTCAGTGAAACTCACTTAAGCCCCTCCTGTGGCTCAAATGGAACGGATGGCTCAATTGACCTTACAATAATCGGAGGAACACCAGCCTGCACTTACAGTTGGACGGGCCCTGGTGGATTTGTATCGGCAAATGAAGACATTTCCGGTTTAAGCGTAGGCGGCTATTCCTTTACCGCGACTGATTTGAATGGATGCTCTGTTTTGGCAACCATAAATTTGGAGATGAGTAATTTAGGGCCTGTTCATAATATTTCCACTTCTATAAACTATTGTAGCATCCAAACAGCAATCGATGCCGCTGCAGCAGGCAATATTATTCAGGTGGATGCAGGGACTTATGCAGAAAGTCTCCTGATAGACAAATCGCTTACATTACTGGGACCAAATGCTCTCGTTTCTCCCAACACAGGTTCACGGGTTGCAGAAGCAGTTATTGATTTATCGAATGCGAGCAGAATGATTAATCTGCACGCTGATAATATAACTATTAAAGGCTTTGAAATCATAAATTCCGCAAATGCAGGTGCAATGATGGCCGGGAATTTCTCTCCATGTACCAAAGTGACAGGCATACAAATAGAGAAGAATTTTTTCCACGATTTAAGCGGTTGTGCCATTGTTTCTGAAAATGGTTGGTCCCTTGTTACATCACAATGGACAATTACTGACAATAAAATTAACGCGACAACATTTGGGAACTATTACGGTGGAGGGTATGGATCGGGTATTAAATTATGGGGAGGGTCTGATTGTATAATTACCGACAACGTTCTTACGAATATTGGGTTTACTGGAATTGATATCGCAATGATGCAAACCGCAACAATTAGCGGCAATATATTGACCACCCTGGTGGATAATGGAATGCAAGTTGTTGCAACTGCTTCGAATGTTTCAATTACTGATAACATAATTACAAATTCAAATACTGGCAATGTCTTGGGCCAGGGGGGTATTAAATTGTTTGGTGATCCCGGCAATTTAAACGTTACAGGCAATACAGTATCAGGCTCTGGTAGTGCTTTTGCCGTAGAACCTGGTTATAACACTTCAGGGGCAATTGTGAATAACAATAATTTTGAAGGAAATACTTATGGGATTTATCATGCCGGAATAGGTATTTTAAACGCTACCTGCAACTGGTATGGGACGGCAGTTGCATCGCAAGTTGCTGGCAAAATAAGCGGAACTGTTACTTATATACCCTATAGTGTTTCGAATGGTGGTGCATGCAGTGGTCCGCTTCCATCTCCGGAAACAACCATAAAAACACCCATTCTGGTTTCGTGCGGTATTTATGATATAAAAATAACAGTTAAAGATTTTACGAATGTTGGCAATGCATCCTTGAAATTAAATTATGATCCTTTGGTTTTTACTTACCAAAGTATTACGCTTAACCCGGCATTTTCTTCAGGCGTTATTTATGGAAATAATTCAGGGCAATTTTCTTTTTCATATGTTGGCGCAGGAATAACCCTTCCCGAAGATGATGTTATATTTATCTTGCATTTTTCAATGGTACCTGCTGTTTCCGGTGGACAAACGAGTTTCACATGGAGCCCTGAATCCGATTGTGAATATTCGGCACCTGGTGGTGACCCGATCTATAATGGCACCTTCGAGAATCTTACCTGGTCAATTCCTTTAAGGCCGGTTGTAAATACAGTTACTCACCTGGAATATTGCAAAATACAGGATGCTTTAGATGATCCCCTTACTGCTAATGGACATACAATCACTGTTGCTGCTGGTATTTATTCTGAGCAAGTATCAATCTTTAAAAGCATTCACCTTATAGGTTCAGCAGGTGCAATTATTCAAGCTCCTTCCACTTTACCTATTGCCTCCGATCCTCTTTCAAATATTATTTTGATAAGTGGTTCCGGCATCAGTGCTGAAATTACAGGATTCACTATTGACGGCCCAGGTCCATCCGGTTGTGGTTCAATCGGAAGAGGTATTTTTGTAAGGGATGGCGCAAATGCAAACATTCACGATAACCAGGTAATTGACATCCGTGATAATCCATTCAGCGGTTGCCAGAATGGAGTTGCTATACAAATAGGACGAAATGCATGGAATACATACGGAACAGCTACAATAACCAATAACCAGATAACCGGTTATCAAAAGGGAGCAATAGTTATTGATAATCTCGGATCATCGGCCAACATTTCCGGCAATACTCTAACCGGTGCCGGAACTACTGAAATTATTGCACAAAATGGCGTACAGATTAGCCGGGGTGCAACCGCTACTCTTTCAGGTAATACTATCAGTAGTCATTCATTCCATTTTGCAGGTAGCGTATGGGATTGGGGAGCCACTGGCATACTACTTTACCAAAGTGGAACCGTATCATTAGCAGGTGGAAATATACTGTCAGGAAACGACCAGCATTATTATGCAGACGATGTAAGCGATGCACTTGCCTTGGGAACCGAATCTTTTGGCTCATTAACCGCTCCTGTTACAAAAGGATATTTTATTGTAGCAAGTTCAAATCAAAACCTGGATGCCCGGAATTGTACTTTTGAAGGCATTAACCCAGCAACGGCAACTCTTACCCAACTTTTCGCGATTGAGGACAGAATATGGCATAGTGTTGATGATCAGGCAATGACAGGCTTTGTAAAGGTAAAAAACGGGAATATATATGTTACACGCACCGAAACCGGAGCTCATATTCAGAATGGTATTGACGCTGCTTCACCTGGCGATATGGTAAATGTACAGAACGGAGATTATGGTACCGAAATTGCCTCAACCCGGAATGTATTTGGTACAGGTAGCTATCAGTTTGGCTTATACATTGATAAAGATAACCTCACTGTTAAAGGCTACAAATCAGGTGATGTTCCGGTTTCTTCTGCATCGGAAGCATCAGTTGTGTTTAATACCGGCTCAACTGCCAATTTTGGTCCGTCTGGTATTTTTGTCCAGTCAAATGGTGTCACTCTTGAAGGTTTAAAGATCGGTGACAATTTTGTGGATTCAGCCATCAGCAGTAACAAAACTATTGAAGTTATTGGGGATGCATTTACCATGAACAATTGCTTTGTCAATACTTCAGCCAATGAAGGGGCCTTTTATATGGGCAGATGGGATGCTGCACATCCTATTGTTACGTACAGTATTACAAACAATTTATTTAATAACGCTCTTGTTTCGATTAACAACGGGGCCGGAATATCGGGTCCACGCAACTCCCGCTTGATCACAGGAAACCAGTTTACAGGAATAGTTACACCTTATTTAATAGGATTCCGTGGATGGAACGGAGCAAATCCAATACAAGGATGGATTATAAATCCTGTAGGTGGTGCAATAATATCAGGTAATACTTTTAACAACTGTTCTGTTGTAAACTATGTTCTAGCACGAGGAAATTCAGGTGGGTACGATAACAGCCAATTTGACTGGGCCGAAATCTGGAATAGCAATACCTATGGAAACCATGTAGTTACTCTTGCTTCACAACCTGATTTTATTGTTCGTTCCTATACTGATGCAGCCGGATATTCCGAAACACGTCGCATTTCACCATTAATTCAGGAAAACGTAACTATTGGCCAGGCAAATGATGTTGTACTGGTAAGTTCTGGTACTTTTACAGAAGATGTAATAATTAGTAATCCACTGAAAGTGTTAGGTGCCGGATTTAGCAATACTACTTTAAGTGGTCCTATCGGCGGTGCAAACTCCACCATGCAGGTAGCGGCATCCGGTGTTTTGATTGATGGCTTTACAATTACCCGCGAAGGCAACAATCCTACCGACTGGAATTTAGCACTTAATACTGCCGGTGTTTCTATTCAGTCAAGCCCTAACAGTGCTGAAGTGCGTAACTGTCATTTTGTTGGAAACAGGACTGCTATTGATATCAACAACAGCAATGACAATAATATTCATAATAATAATATTGATAATAACAGAACAGGAATCATTTTCCGGAATCAAACTGATAATAACTTAGTGCAGGAGAACTTTATTACTAACAACTGGACTATTGGCGTTTTATTTTTAGATGGAAGTAACGGGACAAACTCTCCCGTTCAAACAGCCGCAAACTGTTCTTTTAACAATAACAATATCAGTGACAACTGGTATGGTGAAATTGTAGATCGTCAGGATGGTGGTGCTTTACCTTTACCCGGAACGAAAATGAAAAATTTCGTCTGCAACTGGTATGGGACTTATACTCCTGTTGTGTCAACCGCTAATAGTACTGAACCGGCTTATATTGACCAGATACCGGTAATTTATGGTGGCACTTCCGTTGCGCCTGCAATAGCACAACCAGATATTCTCGGAACGGCCTCAGCAAATATCGATTATGCACCATATCTGGCTAATAGTACAGACAATGACCTGGCATCAATTGGCTTCCAGCCTTTACCCGGTTCATGCATTCTTCCTCCGGTTTGCAGTATTGCCAGTCCGGTAAATAATTTCGTTTCTTCTGATAACGCTCCAATAGTAATCAACGCACAAGCTTCAGAACCGGGTGGTACCATCCAGTTGGTTGAACTTTTCCTGAATAATGTAAAAATTGATCAACTAACCATTGAGCCTTACAGTTTTACGCTGACTAACCCTTCTCTAGGGAACCATGTGTTAACAGTTAAAGCTACTGACGCATATGGCGTAAGCACAATTTCTTTGCCGGTAAATATAACAGTGAAATGTAGCCAGGCTGACTTTAACAACGATAATGAAGTTAATACTATTGATTTTAATATGTTTGCCGGAACTTTTGGTAATCAATGCATTAGTTGCCCGGAAGATTTTAACGGTGATGGTGAGATTAATACCGCTGACTTTTTGATTTTTATTGGTAAATTTGGATATAGTTGTAATTAAGAAAACTATTTTGATTTATTAAAAGCTCCTGCCGAAAGGCAGGGGCAATTTTATTTTACGTCCTTTTATTTATTTATTTTCAGGGTATTAAAAAAGTGTTTTCGATTCAATAAATTTTTGATTCAATCCATATCTATCCGGTTTTTCACTACAATCACCTCCGCTTCCCGTATCAATTCCGTGCCATGAATATATCCGTTTTTTACGATTGAAAGTATAGTGTCATCCGGCTTATCTGCATCAGGTTCGGTACCAACTACTTTACAATGCCCGGCAATCATCTGATTATCAGGAAAAGTGATTTTCGAAATTTCAAATTGCACTAATACTTCATCAAGACTTTCCCGGACTTTTTTATACCGGTCCAATACTTTTTTACCCTTGGTTGTCTTATTTAAGGCTTTCTTCGAAACTGCTTTCTTCAATTTTTCGAATGTATCCATAAAAGTAATTAGGCCGGTTGCAAATTGCATGTGCTGAATACTTTTTTCTGATTCGAGTTGTCCGATCCTGTTGTTTAACTCACTGATAGTGTTGAGGTTAGTACTATTCTGATTATTCTTTTCTGCTTCAAGTTGTCCGACCCGTTCATTTAACTCCCTTACAATATTAAGATTTGAATTATTCTGATTGTTTTTTTCTGTTTCAAGTTGTCCGATCCGCTCATTTAATTCCCTGATAGTATCGAGGTTTGATGTATTCTCAATTTTTTTTTCCGCTTCAAGTTGCTTGACATGGCTGTTCAACTCCTTGATGGTATTCAGGTTTGAAATATAGAGTGATTTCAAATCTTCTATAGTAGTATTCATTTTTCGGTTATTTGAATTGCTTAAATCAAAGGACTGAGTTTCCCTTACAATGATGAAAATTATTGGCTTTAAACTTATTTGGTTTTTAATTTAATGATCAGAGTATCACCAGGCAGTAAATTATATCCTTTTTGCAGGTTGTTATCTGTCATAATTTGTTCTGTCCGGGAACCATTATTATAAAACAGCTTTGCTATTTCTGAAAGGTTATCATCTTTTTTGATAATATAATACACATCTGCTGTTTTTGGTTTATCTGACAGTTCCTGCCTCAGGTCCTTCACAAGCTTACTATAATATTCAGTTGAATCATTTTGCTGCATGGATATTTCTGGATCCTGGGTTGAGCGTGCAGGCAAAAGAAATATTGAGCCTAGTAAACTAATTATCAAAACTATAATAAGACCGGCACAAATCCATTTTAACCTGTTTAGTTTAAACCCACTCTCTTTTTCAACCTGGTTCATTAACAGGAATCCTTTTAAATCGGATCTGCAATTCGGGCAAACTGAGGGAACAGAATGATAATCGGGCAAACCCGGGTGCTTACAAACTGGACATTCCATATTCTATTTCTTTCCTTTCTTATCAAGCAATCCTTTTGATTTTAGTTTTGCCTTAATAATTTCTGGTTCTGTTTCGAAATGTTGAGCTATTTCTTCCGATGATTTTCCTTCTTTAAGTAGCAGGGCAATTTCCTTTTTAGCTATTCGTTTTTTTTCTGTGCCGGCTTCTTTATCCTTTTTCAATTTCGCCTTTTCAACTTTAGCTGCAACGGCTTTATATTTTTCTTCCAGTGCCTTTACTTTTTTATTGTATTTCTTTTCTGCTGCTTCAATTACCTCATTTTTCTTTGTAGTTAATAATTCTTTCCCATCTTTGATGAGTTGTTCAATCTGCTCAACTGTGATTGCTTTTTTTGTTTTCATTTTAGTAGGACTTTAAATGTTTATCCAATAGCGGATTGTATTTAAACAAAGTTAAGTAATCTCTATATTATTAATCTATTGTTAATATATAGTTAACAATTATTTAATATATGAATACTGAATTCCCGAATGCTTCTGATTGCAGTAATTCCTGATCCTATACCGGAAGATAGGATCGGGCCGTTTAGAAATTCCCGCAATCAGCCTTAAAAAAATCCAAAAATAACTGCATCTTAATTATTTCCAAATAGTATATTAACAATACACCTTGACCTTTGTATCGGTAAATTTTATACTTGTCTATCATGAAAAAAATATTTCAGCATTTAATTAATTCGTTTTCCGGGCTTACTAAAATCTCTTTTTTTAAGAAGATTTCAGCCATTGAAAAACAAATTCCGAAAGCAAGCACAGAAATTAAATTATATCCGGCCATGCCAAGAACTTTCGACTTCATAGCTTACTTTGATGACAATGAATTGGAAAGTAGTAAGAATGACAGTGTGGATGGGCTTCCACCTATTGAAGCAAAGACTGCCATTTTTCGTATGACTGATCAGGAATGCACTGAAACGAACTTTTTGCCACAAAATCGTCATTTTGAATGCTGTATAATTAGGATGATTATGAAAAATCCATTTTTAACCAACATTACCAATAAAGATCTTTTCTTTTATCAATATAAGTGTGAAAAAGTTAATTACTAAAAACCCGGAAAAATGACACTCTCAGATTCAAAACATAAAAAAGACCAATTGCTTTTCACACCAGGACCTGTAACAACAGCAAAAAAAGTTAAAGAAGCAGCCCTGACTGACCTGCACTCAAGCGATACCGGTTTTATTTCTCAGGTTAACCAAATCAGGAAAATGTTACTTACACTGGCACATGTAGAATCGCCGGAATATGAAGCCGTTCTTATGCAGGGTAGCGGTACTTTCAGTATAGAATCCACTTTAATATCAGCTATTCCGGCTAACGGCAAGTTGCTGAACATTGTAAACGGAGCCTATGGCCGCCGAATAAGCAAGATTGCCCATATATATTCAATACCCCTCATCGAACTCGTGTACAACGAAAACCAGCTGCCCGACCTGGAAGAAATCCGTTCGACTTTGTATGATAATCCAACGATTACTCATATTGCTGCAATACACTCTGAAACAGCCACCGGCCTTCTGAACCCGATTTCGGAAATCGGGGAAATTGCAGGCCGGTTTAATAAAACTTATATCGTGGATGCTATCAGTACTTTTGGTGCATATGATATTGATCTGAAACGATTAAACATCAGCTATTTAATTTCATCATCAAATCAAAGCCTTGAAGGAATACCCGGTTTCAGTTTTGTGCTTGTAAAACGCAATGCATTAGATCAATGTAAATTCCAGGTACGTTCTTTAAGTCTCGATTTATACGATCAATGGGTTGGTTTAAATACATCAGGTGCATTTCGTTTTACCCCTCCCGTGCAAGCTTTGCTTGCTTTTCGTGAAGCATTGAACGAACTTGATAGCGAAGGCGGAATAAATGGAAGAGCCGAACGCTATTCAATAAACAATGCTTTGCTGGTTGGCGAAATGAGAGAATTGGGATTTGAAATGTACCTTCCGGCACATATGCGGACTTATATTGTTACTTCTTTCCTTTATCCCGATCATCCGAACTTCTCCTTCGAAAAGTTTAGTGCGAATCTGAAAGAAAAGGGATTTGTAATCAGTCCTGGTAAGATCAATAAAACGGAATGTTTCCGCATTGCTAACATCGGGCAGATATACCCTCATGATATTCAGAAACTTGTCGATACTATCGAGAGTGTATTGTATGAATTGAAGATTGAATTAGTTGAGTTCTGAAGCACTTTTGCAACAGCAACTTGCAAAGGGGAAAACTCCGTGCTGATTATCAGATGAATATAGTACCGATCTCGAAATTCCGGGATGGAGCACTACCACGTAATAAAAAAGTAACGTACAGGATAAACTAAAAAGAAATCAATATGTCGCATTATACACAACCTGAAACACCAGAATATAAAAGGAAAGAATTATACCTTGAAGCTGGCGCGGATTATGTAATTTCCAATTTAGCCGAGTTAAAATCGCTGATCAGAATGATAGATTCGGGACTTGAGTTTCACAAAAGAAAACCATGTATAAAAACAGCTGATTTTGTAAATTACCCTCCGTTTTCATGAACTGTGAGTGGTTCTTCGTTTTTTCAGTGTTTTTCATCCTTTTAATATGTTATTCTCGCGCATTTTATTCCTTCCGGTTATTATTAATACAATTATAAGAATGATAAAATAGACAGTAGTAAATGAGCTTTTTAATATCGAGAATATATTTGTAGTCAGTGATAATAGAATTGAATTATCAGGAAAACTTCTCAGTATTGTGATAATGCCAATGTTTTCGAAAAAGTCGAAGAGACCGGCAAAAAGCGGCAAAAAGCACAGGTAGAATAAATTACTATTTAATTTCTCAATTTTATTCAAAAAATATGCAAGAACCAGGCAATAACTAACTCCAAAAAAGAAAGGATAAACCATATCAACCGGAATCTGAACAGATAAATAAGCATGCCTCCCCGCTTCTCCTAGTGTATTTAAAAGCACATTAACATATTCAGGCGTATAACCTGTCGGCATCATATCCGGCAACCTCATTCCGCCGGCGAAACTCATCACTTTGGGAATAGTAACTGTAAGCATAATTGCATATATAATATTCGTGAGAATAAATAGAATTAATACTTTTTTGCCATCCAGATGTTTTTTAATTAATTCTTTCATTTTGTATCATTTTCTTTTTTTACTTCCAAATTGAATCCGGATAGAATCAAACTGATCTACAATTTCACTAACCATTGCCACAAAGAAGTTTTTAGCAGCAGTTTTTCAATTTGATATTGGTTTTGGGCTATACTTTCGTGTAATTGTTAAGGATAAAATTCTGCATAAGAAATATCAGAAATGCAAGCATAATTAGTAAAATCTTATTTTTCATATGCCGCACGTTTGTTAATTGTTATAATTCCCATTGGCTTTTTACAGACCGGTTACGAGCAGGTTTTCGATATTTTTATTTAAATCAGTTTCTTTCTTGTATTAAGATTGTTTCCAAATTAAATCCTTACAGTTGCTTTTTGTTTCATATTTATGGTGCCACATATTAAATCACTGTACCAGTGCCCAGAGTATTTAACAATTCGTTTCTGAGTTTTGAAATCAATATAAACCAGGCCAAATCTTGGTTTGTAGCCTTCGGCCCATTCGAAATTATCAGTGAAACTCCACACAAAATAACCTGTTACATTAATTCCCTCAAGTTTTGCCCTTAATATCTGCGAAATATATTGCTCGAGAAATTCTTTCCTTTTTATGTCATATACCACTCCATTGAGGACAACATCAGGAAAGGCAACCCCATTCTCGGTGACAATAATCTCCTTAAAGTTCTTATATTGACCGAACTGCAGCAACATTTCGTAAACTGATTCGGGATAAACTTCCCAGTTCATATCGGATATTACCACATTTCTTTTATTGGCTTTAATCACTTTTGCCCATATTAAAGGTGTAAAGTGTGAAAATGCAATAATTTCCCTGGTATAATTCTGAACTCCTATAAAATCCATATCAAAGGCAAGCCTGCTTTCGTCACCGTTTTTAATAAATGGTTCCAGGCGTTGTAGTAATTTCAGGTCATTAACAGGGTACCCAAGTCCAGCCAGTGGCTCAACAAACATTCTGTTCAACAACACATCAACACGTTTAGCCGCGAATGTATCATTTTCCGAGTTGGTAAAGGGTTGGATAAGAGAACAGGAGAATGTAGTTCCTATATGCGCGTCAGGTAACAGCGATCGCACTATCCTTCCGCCTTCGGCCTGGCACATAGCTGCATGGTGAATTGCTGCCAGGAAACTATTGAGTCCTTTCCGTCCGGGTGCGTGAACACCCAGGAAATACCCGGCACCAGTAAAAACCATGGGTTCATTCAGTATCATCCACCGCTTTACCCTGTCGCCAAAATGTTTTATGCATAACTCAACATAATCGCCAAACCAACTGATGATATCCCTGTTTGTCCAGCCTCCTTTTTTTTCGAGTTCGTAAGGCAAATCCCAATGATATAGGGTAATCCAGGGTTCGATTCCAAGGTCTAAGCAAAAATCAATCACCCTGTTGTAAAATTCAATTCCGTTCATATTCGCCTTACCGCTTCCGTTAGGAATTATTCGGCTCCATGACAGTGAAAACCTGAAATTAGGGATACCCATGCTAGCCATCAAGGCAATATCATGTGTATATTGATGATAGAAATCGCACGCTATTTTCCCGGTATGTCCCTCGAATATTTTTCCTTTGGTATTCGAAAACACATCCCAAACAGATTCACCTTTCTCATCAGCATTCCATGCGCCTTCTATCTGATAGGCCGCAGTTGACACACCCCATTTAAAATCGGGACCAAAATCTCTTCTCTCAAAATCCATATGCCAAGGCTTACAATTGTGCTACAATCTTTTTAAGAACCAGGTTTCTGAATTTTTTTACTGAATACGTTTTTGCTTCTGTCTTTGTTTCCGTAGTTTCAGTATCAACGTGAGCCGTAAGTATATGGTTTATTATTTCCTTTGTTTTGTCGGGATAATCCACTTCAATAACACTGCCTTTTTCAATCCAGTTAATAATCTTTTTCACATTTTCAGGTTTCAGGCTTTTCAGTACAGGTACACCCATTTCCTTTAATGCTGCCGCATTACACTGCTGCTCATACTGCCCTTTCATAGGAATGACCATGAGTTTCTTTTTCATAAACAGTGCTTCGGCAGGAGTTTCGAAACCGGCACCGCATAATACCCCATCTGATAAAGCCATGCTTTTAACAAAAGCTTCGTTATCAATAGGCTGGATAGTTATATTCCTGTAACCGGCAGACAGTTTATTGTGTTTTGAGAAAACCTGCCAGCGTGTGTCGCCACATAGTTTTAAAACCTTTAAAATCCGCTTATCATCATAAGCAGGCAGGTAAACGGTGTAATGCCCGGATTTTTTAACAACCTGCTCGCGCACCTGTGAACGTATAACCGGAGTAAAAATGTTTTCGGAATATTCCTTAAAATGAAAACCATATTTTTTGTCCGAAGGCGCATAATTTTTTAAAATCGCTTTCCCGATAATATCTCCATCTTCCGGTTTTGGTGCTTTTTTATTTAAAACAGCTGCCTGGTGGCTGATGGAAATACATTTCACATTATTCAGGTAACAAGCCCAGGCCGAAACGGGTTCGAAGTCGTTGATCACCAGGTCGTATTCATTAACCGGCAGGCTATAAATTTCTGTAAGTAAGACCTTAATATGGTTTTTCTTATATGTTTCAACAATATCAATTCCGCCATTTGAACCAAAAATAAAACCAAGTCCTTTGTAACGATATTTTACCGGATACGGCAATTCCACATCAGCCTGCAAACCACTTATCAACAGATCCAATTCATGATTTTCCTGTAAAACAGGTATAATATCACGTGCCCTGCTTAAATGCCCGTTGCCGGTGCCTTGTATGGCATATAAAATCCTCATTGTCGCATCATATTAAATTCCTGCAGCATGTTATCAAACAGTTGACTATCGTTTAAATCATCCTCTTCGTCGCAGGCATTGAGATTCATTTCTAATTTGTCGGCTTCCTTAAACCTGTATATGCTCCATTCACCATCCGTAAATTCCAGAGCTGATAAATTTTCGACCCAATCGCCTGAATTCAGATAGGTAATACTGCCTTCGGCATTGGTTATTGTGCGAATTTCTGGGTGATGGATATGACCACAAACCACATAATCGTAATTATTGCTTATGCCAATATCGGCGGTGGTTTGTTCGAAGTTGTTTATAAATGCCACGGCTGTTTTAACGCTTTCCTTTATCTTTTTGGAAAGTGATAGTTTCCCCTTTTTGAAAACTTTTTCGGAAAAGAAATTAAACAACCTGTTTATTAATATCAAGGTATCGTAACCTACAGCTCCTAATTTGGCTAACCATTTGGAATGCTGCATGGTAATATCAAAAACATCGCCATGAAAAACCCAGGCTTTTTTCCCATCAGGCAGTTGGAGTACAACTTTGTTAACAATGTTGAGCGAACCCATTTTAAGACCAACAAACCTCCTGAGCATTTCATCGTGATTTCCGGTCACATAATAGGTTTTAACGCCTTTCCCCATCCAGCTTATCAGGTGTTTTATTACCTTCATGTGGCTGTTGGGCCAGTATGTCTTGCTGAATTGCCATACATCTATGATATCACCATTCAGAACTACGATCTTAGGCTTGATGCCTTTCAGATAATGAAGCAGTTCCTTCGCGTGACAACCGTAAGTGCCTAAGTGTATATCAGAAATTACAAGTATATCGATCCTTCGTTTTGGTTTCTTCATCAGGGTAACTAGTGTTTTATAGTAGGGTAATAGTCGGCAAAGAGATTGAGGAGAAGCCTGGATAGAAGATTTATTGCTTTCGAATTCAAAAATCTCAAGCTGTGAGTTTCAAGAATATGTGAGTGAAATGCCTGAGGATCTTCAGCAGATATTTTATCAGATATTCGAATAGTACCTTTGGGTATCATAGAATTGAGTTTCCCAAAAGTACAGGTTGAGTATGATTAACATATGAAAAAGATATTATCAAACTGTTAGCTTAATAATTGATGTGTACATTAAATATCTATCAGAAAACTCCGAAATCAATATGGATATTCATCAATAGAGTTTGATGAAAAAGAATGGAAGCGGTGATTTTTACTACAAACCGGATCCTTCGCAAAACATAGAACGAAAAGAGACTGCCCCGGGTGTGAGGCAGTCTCCTATAGAAAAACTGATATAAAAAATTATTTCTTAATCACAACTTTTTTCATAGTTACAAATTCATCGTTGTAAATCTTAACCATGTAAACTCCATTAGCAAGATTCGATACATTTACCGATTCCTTCTGATTTGCATTTACATTTTGTTCTGCAACAACTTGTTTGCCATTTAAATCTAAAAGCTGAATCCTGGCATTTTTCGAAACTTCAATGTTTAAAACATTTGAAGTTGGGTTCGGATAAACCTGGATATTAGCTTCTTTAGTATCAACGATTCCGGTAGTAGCGTCAATTATTACCATGTTGGCAAATTTGCCGTTTACCAGAGCTAAAGTTCCGGTTAAATCATTGCTTGTAATAGCATGAACAGTTGTAAGGTTCAGAACTACTGAAATCGTATTTTGTGTTGGTATCGGATTCAAGCTAAATGAAGCAACACTTAACAGTTTTTCATTTGCAATATAATTCCAACTAAAGTCAAAGTTGTACTGACTAACTACTGATTGAACCGTTGCACTCAGGTCGTTTATCAAAAGGTCAAAGTCAAATGAATTTACAACCTCAGCACTTGTTAAAGATACCGGAATGCTCATCTGGCCATTGTTAAATGTTGCGTGCTCAAGATCAAAAACGATTTCGGCAGTATCAGATGTTGCACTCTTAATTAATCCGTTTGCTGCAATAGATGCGTAAGTAGCATCAACATCTCCAAGTAATACACCAATGTAGTCTTCATCTGTAATGACCGGACAATCAAGTGCATTAACAACTGGTACAGACTGGCAAACAGCCACAACAGGAACACTGTATTTTGAATAGCCAATGCCATCGTCTTCCGGGAAAGTAGTTGATATCAGGTATGCTGGATTGCTGGCAACCTCAGTATTCGCTACAAATGACCAGTCTTTTGCCAATGCGTCAACCTGGTTGAATGCAAGAAGTAACCTTACTGCTCTCTGATTAATCTGTGTGGCATCACCCGCTGTAACTAAACCGTCGCGGTTTACATCCATAGCAATCATCTGATAAACAAAAGGAGTCCAGTTAATCAATGATGTACCTTTAACAGAAACCAATGCTGCTAGATAAGCATCCCATGAACTGATTACACTGTGCACATTTGTTGCTCCATCAATGTCTCTCTGGATATCAACGGAAGTTCCATTTGAAATGTCATATATGAAGTTACCTGCTAAATCAGGAGTAACAAAAGGTGTTGCTGAACCACAACCTAATATTTTGGTGATTAAGAAGGCGCTTGGATTCAGAGGGTCATATTGGATCGGGCTTAAGTCGCTCCAGAATTGAAGGTTTCCGCTGTGTGCTGTGGCAGCATACGTTGATAAATTACCATCTGATCCTGTTTTGATTGCGGCAGGAAGTGAAGGGTAACTTTCAATAATTTCAGTAAAATGGAACACAGCAACGTCAGTTGATAAGAAAGCTCCGGTTTTGGTAAATTCAACACAACAAACATCGCCTAATCCGTTAAAAGTGGCACCTGCACCTGCAGTAGCATTGAAAAAGATACCAATGTTGATTAAACCGTTTGCTGCATCAATAAATGTGGTATAATCAGTAACTGCTGCTGCAAGCTGACCATTTAAAATAGCTGCGCTGATTAAATCTTCGCTGACGGTAATATTACCTGTAGGCGCAACCTTTGTTTGATCATACTGAACAGTAAAGTTATACCCGTTTACACCTGCTACTGTATTAACTGCGGCAATAGGCATACATACAGCCTCAATATTACATGGCTGGCTAACGAATGAAATTGCATATGCAACATTAAAATCGGTTATAGTAACAGTAACCGGGGCTGATGTTGTTACACCGGCTTTGTTGTCAGTAGCTTTGGCTGTAAAAGTAACCGGGCCTTGAACTGTAGGCGTATATGTAAAACTATAAACCCCACCGCTTAGAGCACCATTACCTAAGAATGTTGCACCGCTGTAGAACTCTACTAATGAAATTGAACCGCTGGCATCAGGATCACTGGCGGTAGCTGTTAATGTTAAAGGATCACCTAAAGCCGGTGTTGCACCGCTGGCAGGAGCTGTTATTGCTACTACAGGAAGTTGGTTGGCATTAACACTAATTGAACGTGCAGCTGAAGCAGGTCCCTGTTTACCAAGATTATCAGTAGCTCTGGCAGTTAATGAAAAAGTTCCCAGAACTGAGGATACAAATGTTTGACTGTAAACACCAGCGGATAAAGTTGGGGTACCTGGAATTAACACACCGTTATTATAAAAAGCTACCGAAGCAACAGTTCCGTCAGGGTCAGTTGCAGTAGCGCTAACTGTAACTGCATCACCTAAAATATAAACGGTTCCGCTAGCCGGAGCAATCATGGTGGCTACCGGAGGAGCATTGCCTACATTGATATTAACAGGAGCTGAAATAGTAAACTGAGCATCATTGTCAGTAGCTTTAGCTGTAAGTACATATGGAGTTAACTTTTCGGCTAAACCGGCTGCTAAATTAAGTGACCAGGAACCAGCACTGAGTGTACCGAAACCTACTGATGCACCATCAACAAAAAACTCAACTGTAGTAACAGT
The DNA here is from genome assembly GCA_041753535.1 of Lentimicrobiaceae bacterium. Taxonomy (GTDB): domain Bacteria; phylum Bacteroidota; class Bacteroidia; order Bacteroidales; family UBA4417; genus UBA4417. Next base: position 8,619 of record JBGSUB010000015.1, on the reverse strand, counting down.
ACCATCAATATCAGCTGCAGTAGCTGTTAGTGTAATAGGTGCGAAAGGTGCGAAGTTTGCGCCTTCTGTTGGAGCAGTAATGCTAACCGAAGGAAGCTGAGGAGCAGGGTAATGAGTTTGGGTAAGGAAAGGTGCAGTTAGTTCAACACCAGTAGGATTACTGTACACATAGTTTTCAGTTCCGCCACTTGGAGTACCTATCTGAATATTTAATTCAAAATGGAAAATTCCATTTGTCGTTATCTGGGCAATCAACACTTTGTTACTTGCAGGAATAGGTCCCGGAGCACCTGCAAGGCAATACCATGAACCATCGGGAACAAGAAATGTATTTCCATTAGCACTACCATCACCGAAAAGGTCAAGCATTGCCGGATCAATACCAAGTGAACCTGCGTTAGGAACCGTTCCTGCCAACATACCATCCTGGGTTGTTAATGGAATACCTGCCTGGGCAGCGTTGTTTTGCAGAAGCTGGGGAACATTTGAATTTACAAAGTTTCCAACTCCATTGTCTTCCGATTTGGGAACACCATTAAAACCACCGCAAGCACCACCGGCTGACAACCATGAATCAAGCATCACGGTATTCTTTTTTGCGTTAGTGGAGCTGAATGTTGGAAAAGAGCCGCCAAAATCCGACTGATTAAAGAAATAGGTGGTTGTTGTCATTGTCATCGGGTGAGCAGGAATACCAAAACAAGTTTGAAATTTATACCCGGGGAGCATGTCGGCATAAATACGGTAGGTTACACTACCTACCGGAATAGCAGGAGTACTATTGGCAGCATCAACTGCATCAGTTACGTAGTATCTTTCTACGTACACATTTTCGAGCCCATTCTGTGCCTGGGCTATAAAGCCAAGGACAGAAAGACATAGTATAAATACTAATTTTAAAGTTTTCATTTGAGTTATATTTTTTAAGCTTTTTTATCTGAGACTATTGGTTTAACTGTCCGAATTTACCAACGAAAATATTGAAGTCGGGGGTACTTGTAATACCGTCGTTATTCAGGTCGGTAGGGTTCGATGATTGTGATGTTTCTATCTGATTTAAAGCCCATTCGCTTAACCAGCTGCCTTTATTGGCATCAAATGCTCCCCTGTAATTTACAACTGAGAAAAATCCATCAGCCGGAGGTGTGATTGTTGATGCTATATTGGTGGTTGGGGTAGCGTGGAAAGGGTTATTTGAATAACTTGTGCGGGTAGCAGGATTATTCCAGGCCCATTTGATATCAAAACCAGGAACTGATGGAACTACAGTATTTCCATCGGCAAAAAACTGAATACTATCAGCAGTAGAAGCTACAGTTGCAGCTTTCCATACTTTAGGAGTACCGGTAGTCATTGAGCCAACAGTCATATACGGACGGGATGAACTGCCGTAATGTATAGCTGCACCAGCTTTGGTATTCGAAAATCCGACGAATGTATTGTTTTTAACTTTCAGTGATTGATAAACAGCTTTACCAGTACCACCTTGGTTGTAGGCAGTTGCAGCATTAGTCCAGTTATCATAAGCATCACCCTTGTCAGTAGCATTTGATCTGCCTGTAGCGAGGTGCAGACCTGAACGGAAACCTGCAAAAATTGAATTATAAATTTCACCTTCTACAAGTTCTTTTGCCTGTATAGCAGCAGGTCCTGAATTATCAGCAGTAGGATCAACGTGACCATTACCAATAAGGGTTACATTATAAAATACAGGATGCGAATGCAGTGCAGGTGCTTTTTTATCATCATCAGTATCAGCCTCAAAACCATTATCACAAGAATGTACTCCTGTAATACTGTCGCCCTGAATACCAAACATGAATTGACATTTTCCTGTCCAACCCTGGTCATAATCGAACATATCATCATCGCTGAACAGAACTGATGCATATTTAACGTTCACTGTACCACCAAACCATTCGATATTATCATCAGCATTAGCAATAGTTTCAAGGTATTCAATTGTAGTTCCTCTGCCCACTGAGCCCAATGCAAGCGCGTTCAACTCATTTCCAAGAGCAATAATAGCTCCTGCATGACGGATAGAAACATACCTTAATACACCTGAGTTGTCATTCTCATTAGCTGTTGGGAACAAAGGATCGCCGGCACCATAAAGGTCTCTTGGATTTGCCGCGGAAAATCCTTCAAGATAACCAACGCCATTATATCCTCCGGACAAAACATTTGACGTGATCAGATTGTTTGTTGCTATTCCAAATAATGCAACACCGCCCCATTCACCAACATTGGTTAACGGATGAGTCCCGTCCATTGGGTCAGCAACAGAAGTAAACACGATAGGGCATTCTTTGGTACCATCGGCCATAATTTTTCCACCTCTGTTAATAAAAAGTCCGGATTGATCGGCTGCAATGGCGTTGTAAGCACCTTTAATAACGGTACCTGGCTCAATTGTTAATATTCTGCCATTGGGAACATAAACTTTGAAAGGAAGTGTCCACAGATGTCCGCAATCAAATGTTTGGTCTGCCAATAAATTACCGGCACCATCCATGTTGATAACACCTGCAGGCCTTGAATTTACCGGTGGACATCCGCACTCGGCACCCAGGTTCTGCTGGGCGAAACTTGTTGAAATTGAAATCGCTGCTATGGCCACGCCTGCAGCAATTTTCGAGAAAGTAATCTTCTTCATAGTGGTTTTTGTTTTAGATTAATATTTTTTCTATCAACAACATTGTTGAACGGGACAAATGTACAAGGCCAACATTAAGGGAATAAATCTTAGAAATTAACTATGCATTTAATAAATGTTAAGCTAAAAATCCGGCTCTGAACCTACTATTAAGTTAAGATTAAGCAGTTCATTTAACCGACTGATATCGAATGATTACACTATTTAAACTCATTTAATTATGAAAACAAATGAAGGAGATTTGAATTGTCGTGATTAAAAAGAAATGGTTTTTCAGGGAAAATGTTACACCAGACTTTTAAAAATTTCCTCAAATAGTATACAGCTATATTTACTGGAATTCACGCTCAAGTTTTAGGGATTATGCTGTGGCGGAAGCAGTAATTTATCCTTATAAACTCCGAAATACAGATCTGGGACAATAGAACTTTTGGGCTTTTTGAAAAGGACTTAATTACTAATAATTACCTTTTTGATCTGAATAAAATTATTGTTGTAAATCTTTAATATGTATATGCCTGCAGCGTAATTTGATATATCAATTGTAAGCATTTCGTTTGCGTGAATTCTTTCTTCAACAAATGATTCTCCGTTAAATCCAAAGAGTTTTATAACAGAATCTTCCGGTCCTTCAATAAATAATTTATCCGAAGCAGGATTTGGATAAACCAGAACTTTATCTTCTATGTTTTCACCTGCTGACTGGGTTTGAGACTCTATTATTACCAGTTCAGCTGACTTCCCGTTAACCAAAGCAAAACTTCCGGATAAGTCACTTGCAGTTAACGGGTCGGAATTTTTTAATGAAAAGATTAAAGAAACCACTAAATCAGCAGGTATTGCTGCCACACTATAAGAAGCAAAACTGAATTTTCGTGTTTCAGCCATGTAATTCCAGTTCAGATTTAAGTCAAATTGAGTTTCAACTGATTTCACAATCGCAGTCGGATCATTTACCAAAAGTTCAAAGTCAAATGAATATACAGCTTCATCGGAAATTAAAGTAACAGGAACCTGCATTTCACCATTTCTTATGGCAGCTTTCGAAAAGTCAATAACAATTTGTGGCACCAAACCTGTCGCTTCACTTTTAATTAAACCATTAGGAGCAATAGTTTTATAACTGGCATCAACATCGCCCAAAAGAACACCTATGTAGTTTTCATTCTGTATTATCGGGCAGGTGGTTGCATTAATTATGGGTATGGCCTGGCAAACTTCAACAACCGGAACTCTGTATTTTGAATACCCAAGTCCGTCATCTTCAGGAAATGAAGCAGAAATCAGGTAATGCAGATCGTTTGCCATTACCGTATTTGCAATAAACAACCAGTCTTTCCCCTGATTGTCAACCTGACTGAATTCTGGTATTGAACTTACTGCGCGTTGGTTTATCTGGGAAGCATCGCCGGCCGTAACCATACCATCGCGGTTTACATCCATCGCTATCATTTGAAAAACAGAAGGAGTCCAGTTAATCATATAAGTACCCTTAATGGAAGTTAAAGCGGTAAAATATGAATCCTGCGAATTGATGACTGAATGCACATTGGTTGTGGGGGCTATATCCCGTTTAATATCAATGGTATTTCCGTTTAAAATGCTATACGTGAAATGACCTGAGAGGTTGGGTTGAACTGCATTTGCAGTTTGATTGCAACCCAGGATATTGGTTATCAGATAGGTATTAGGGTTAAGGGTGTCGTATTTTATAGGGCTATAGTCACTCCAGAATTTCAGGCTACCATGTAATTTATCTTCTTTAAAGCTGATAAACTCACCGGCAGTACCCGTTTTAAATAGTGAAGCGGACGACTGGTAACTTTCTATTATTTCATCAAATGAAAATGCAGCGGTATCAACGGATTGGAAGTTAACTGTTTTTACAAATCCGATGCAGCAAACATCACCCGATCCGCTGAAAACAGCATTTACCCCACCGAGAGCATTAAAGTAAATTCCTATGCTTATTGTACCGGCAATTTCATCAATTGATGTTGTGTAATCTGTGATATATTCTGCATTATAACCGTTGGGAAGAAATGGCATTACCAGGTCATTTCTCACTGTAATATTGCCGGTCGGCACAACTTTGTCTTTGTCGTATTGTACAATAAAATTGTACCCGGTTATATTTGCCACTGGCGAAAGAGTGGAAACTGGCATACAAAAAAAATCGGTAAAACAAACCTGGCTGGTTTGGGTAAAGGTATAGGCATCGTCTAAAACGGCATTGACAATAAATGAATTATCATTGGAACTTAATGCATTACTCCCGGGCTCATTCTGAGCCTGGGAGATAAAACACTGAACCGAAAGGAATAGTCCATATAGAAATATTCTCAGTTTCATTAATCTCCTGATTATAGCTGATTGTTTGTTTTTTTGTCGCGTTGCGAAGGATTATTACCCTGATAAGTACATTAAAATTGTTAGTTGATTTTAACTAATACTAATACAAGTAGATACAAAGTATCAGTGTAGAGCCCTGCCTTTTATATTCAGAATCAACAGACCTGCAAAAATCAGTTTTATTTATTTGTTTATAACCTTTACAGTTTTAGTATAATCTCCTGACACTGAGTTGTAACTGAGCTTGAAAAAATAGAAGCCCGGAATCAGGGTTGTTCCGTTCGCCTTCAGCAAATGACGTCCTGCAGGATAATCACTTTCAGTAATTGTAGTAATAAGCTGACCCATGGTATTAAAGAACTGAATTTTTACAAAACCCGGTTCAGGCAGGTTAAGGCTGATGTGAGCTTCTTCACTGAAAGGATTAGGATAAATGTCCATAAAGGCTTCACGGCTTATATTGTCACTGATTCCTACACCACATATCACACATTTTGCAAAACAAACCAGGGATAGGATGGTATCATTTTCGCTTAAGAAAAACCGGTTGCCATTTTGCGAACATACAGCAGGTAAAATTTCTGCATCATTTAAAGTAATCCCGTTCACAAATCTATATTCATGAGTAGTATTTGCCGGAAGCTGCATTGTAAAAGAATACACACTACCTGTTCCTGTCATTGGAGTTGAGGCCGGATCCCAGTCCTGGAACGAACCCATGAGATGAACCCCTTCGGGTGCTACAACACTTAACGCCATATCGACCCTGAATGTAACATTAACATAGGATACCGGAATACAGGCTTCGCATGAAGCAAAACAAACCAGGTTCAAAACTGTATCTGCCATTGGTACTGTGAGGAAACGGTTGCCATTTAAAGCACAGTTAGCAGGCACCACTTCATAATCATTTATGCTGTTGCCATTCACAAAACGATATTGAATCTCCGCACCTGCAAGAAATGATTGGGTAAATGTGTAAACTGTATCATTGAGTGTTGTCATAGGATTAGTTGCCGGCTGCCATCCCTGGAAAGACCCGGCAATATGAACTCCATTTCCCGATAGTATTTCCTGATGCATATCCACTTTAAATGTAACATTTACAAATTCAGCTGTTCCCCCACATTCAACACAACTGCCGAAACATACTGAGGTGAGTGTAGAATCAGCATCTGGGACAGTTAAATACCTGTCGTACCCTCCCGAGGCTGACGGACTGCCACATTCGGAAGGTACAGTTTCGTACCCTGAAGGATCATTGCCGTTTACAAATTTATACTGTTGTAACATGCCGGGAGTAAGCATCAGAGTAGCAGAATATACATTATTGGCTCCTGCAATCATTTGTGTTGAAGATGTATTCCATCCATTAAAAGTACCTGCAAGGTGCACCCCATTTGAAGAAACTGTCTCGTTCGACATATCCACCCGGAATGTAACCGGAATGTCAGCAGGGCACTGGCTGCACATCGAAAAGCAAACGGTATCGAGAATTGTGTCGTTGGATGATAAATAGAAATAACGATTAAAGGATCCTGAGCCATTAGGCGTACCACATTCAGCAGGAACAAATTCGAGCCCTGAACTGGAATTTCCATTTACAAACCTGAACGTGTGTTCCTGCCCTTCAATAAGTGAAAGCGTAACTGAGTAAATATCATTCAATCCTGCTGACATTGGAGTAATGGAAGGACTCCAACTGTTGAAACTTCCTGAAATGTGCACACCATTAGCTGAAATTGCCTCCCTTGACATATCCAGCAAAAATGTAACAGAATGAGTTTGAGGAATTATACTGAAATTAACAGGAGTTGACGTTGTTGACTGGCCCTCGTTATCAGTAACAGTGGCTGTCAATACATGATTTGATTGAGTTAAACCGGTATAATTGGCTTCATAGGGAGCGGTAGCATCAATACCAATAGAGGTACCATCAACAAAAAATTCTACCTGTGTAACTGTTCCATCCATATCATCAGCGTCAGCAGTTATTAAAATCGGGGTACCGGTAGTGAATATGGCACCGTCTTCAGGAGCGGTTATAGTAATTGTCGGAGGCACCGGAACCGGGTAGAATGTCTGTATCAGGCTGGGAATTGTTAGTTCAACGCCGGTTGGATTACTATAAACATAATTTTCAGTTCCTCCTGAAGGAGTTCCAATCTGGATATTTATCTCAAAATGAAAAATACCATCTGTTGTAATCTGGGCAATTAGAACTTTATTACTTGCCGGAATGATCCCCGGAGCACCTGTAAGGCAGTACCATGATCCATCAACAACATAAAAATTATTCCCATTAGCTGAGCCATCGCCAAAAAGATCAAGCATTGCCTGTTCAATACCAAGTGTGCCGGTTGGTGGAACCGGTCCAGCAAGCATTCCATCCTGAGTTGTAAGCGGGATACCTGCCTGGGCTGCATTGTTTTGTAAAAGAGGTGGTACATTGGAGTTCACAAAATTGTTAAGTCCATCATCTTCTGTTTTTGGAACAGCATTCCAACCATTACAGGCTCCACCGGTAGAAAGCCATGAATCAATCATTACCGTGTTCTTTTTTGCATTATTTGCACTGAAAGTCGGAATTGAAGCGCCATAATCTTCCTGGTTGAAAAAATAGGTCGTTGTTGTCATCGACATAGGGTGGGCAGGTATACCAAAAATAGTCTGAACCTTAAACCCCGGTAGCATATCAGCATAAATCCGGTAAGTAACAGCTCCTACCGGAACAGCCGGATGACTGTTTGCCGCATCAATTGCATCGGCGACATAATACCTTTCTACAAAAATACTTTCAAGACCTAATTGAGCCTGGGCAAAAAAGGCTGAAAAAGTAAGGCATATGCCAAGTAATATTGTTTTTGTTTTCATTTCGGTTATTTAATAAACTTATTATCTATGCAATTCTTTTTACAATTAACGCTTAATACATTGGAGATGTGTAATTTAATGGCATAAAATTAACTTTATTTGTCGTACTGGGATCAAACATTGCAGTTGCAAACACTGAAAAACTTCTATTCCTTTTTTTACACTAAAACACATTAATTTACAAAAGTACAAGGCAATTTTCTGTAAATGTCATCATGTCTATTATCATTTTATTATATATTTGTTAATCATTTTGAGCTGGGCGGCGAAGAAAAATAACGCTATCAGTCAGAACTTGCGCCGCTTGGTTGCAGACACTAAAAAAGCGTTGCCGGCAAATTACTGGCAACGCTTTCAGATTCTGGAAAAACAATTCTCTATTCTTCCTCCTGTTTTCGTCTCTGGGTGTCCCAATCGGTATTAACCTTGTGAGATTTGCACAAATAGGGTAAAAAGTTATATTTGAGATCATCTACGCAATTCTAAAGCAGTTAAAGGCAAAATGGGTGTCCCAATGATGAAAACAGGAAAAATAACGCTATCAGTCAGAACTTTCGCTTGGTTGCAGACACTAAAAAAGCGCTGCCGGCAATTTACCGGCAACGCTTTCAGATTCTGGAAAAACAATTCTCTATTCTTCCTTTTTGGTTCCTTTGTATTTGCTTATGGCATAAGCAATGCCTAAGGTTATCAGTATTTCAGCACCACCACCGATAGGGGCTGATGGACTCTGA
>JBGSUB010000014.1:0-29669 GCA_041753535.1 Lentimicrobiaceae bacterium | reverse complement strand
TAAGTTCGCATTTTGGGCGCAATTTTTTTAAGGAAACACTTTTTTTTACAAAAAATCACATTGCACATCCCAAAACCTGTAAAGGCTTGAAATAAAAGGGAAAGACAAATTTACCTATTGATTTTTGAGGAAACTCCAGTGATATAAGGCTAAACGTTAAAAACATTTACATACTGGCCTTGCCCGGCACTTCAACACTATAAACAATTTGCAAGTAACCTTTATACACAAGGGTAAGTTTAAGCCCCACCTGCTTCATGGTTTCTATTTCGGAATTTTCGAACGGGCCTCCCACAATCAGTATCTTATTTCCGGCAATTGTAGCCAGCGTATGCGAATTGACAGGTGTTTCCCACAGGCTGAAATTAGTGGTGCGGATATCGAAAAAATAACCTTCAGCGTACAAATGTTTTAATGCATCCAGGTGATTAAACTTTGAATAAACATTTCCCCAGCGTAAGGCTGAATAAGGATTTATTGAAGTTGGGTAAAAATAGGTACAGGTATATTCCTTGTAATCATTCTCAAGCAGTTGCTTCATTTTATCATAATCAATGTTTGATCGCTTATATCCTTCGTTTGCAGCCTGAAGGTAATTTCTGTTCATTATTACAATACCAGTTGTTATCAGAATCAATATTACAGGTACAAAACTGAAGGATTTCCGCAATGAAAGAGGCAGTTTTTCTTTTTGGTAAAAGAAAATAAAAATCCAGCTAGTCGCCAGCAAACATAACTCAGGCACCAGGTAATGGTTGGCATGATAGTGTTTGGCCACCATAAAAATACCTGCCAGGTGAGCCGCGGTTATAGCCGTTAAAACCCTGAATGTCAGATTTTTTTTAAATTCGTCCCGGAACGTTGACCTGAGAATTGCAATAATAATGATCAAGGCAGAAGCCACGAGTGTAACGAATAAAACAAAATTTGAAATGCAAATAGTTACCAGGTCATTGAGGTACTGAATAGGACTGATTACTCCCCAGCCTCCGTCGCCATATGTACCAGTATGGGCAGTCAGACCCAGGAACCATTTAGCCATATGCGGATATTGCGGCACGGCGGGAAGAGTAAAAAGGAAAAAGAAAGGAAGTATAAAAATCAGAAAGCGCTTCCGCATTGCCTTATCAGCGAGCAAAATCAATGGAATAAATACCAATGGCAGGAATGTCGCTTTGGTAGCCAGGCCGAAACCGCAAACCAGTGCAAAATAAACTGCAAATTTCCTCTCATCTTTCTGCTTCAGCAGATAAAAGTGTATAATAAGCAAAACCATTGCCGCCGATACCATAAGCAAAACAGGCTCAGGCGAAACTTTGGTAAAAACATGCTCAGTAAGATTAGCCGAAGTAAAAGGCATAATCTGCAAAAGAAGGCTGAGCCAGATATTCCGAAGCATCAACCAGGAAATTACACCCAGAAAGAACATTACCAGGCTATTGATCCAGATCAAACCTTTGCGTTCTAGTTCAATATACTTGTCAGCATTCAGTAACATGAATTTCTGAAAGCCATCCTTTTTGTCGTGCTGCACAAGGTAGGCAACCCTGAGAATAACTGCACTGTAAAGCTGAACGGTGGTTCCGGGATTATCAGTATGCCCGACTGCTTTCAGCATGCCGATATTAATTCCATTCATCAGGTAGGCGTAATCAGGATCATTCCCATAATGGGTGCGGTTAAAAGGCAATGCAAAAAACAGGAAAACTGCCGGTAATATCAGGAAAACTGAAGCTTTTAAAACAGAACTACTTTGTGACCGAAACTTTTTAATCATATATATTCTCCAGATTAACAGATGCTGCCACCGACAGGCAGCGCAATCTCATCAAAGAATTTTTTCTGATTGACTGCCGAAGCAAATTTAATTTAATTCCAGAAACAGGATAATAATAATTCATTTACTCTTCCAAGAAATGATGGTGAGAAACCAGAGATATTTTGTATTAAAAACATCTCCTCTCTTGTAAAGACAGTGGATCTATTTCTCTTTATGCGAAACTTCAGGTTTAAATAACATAAATATGCTTTTCGAATCGTCCTTAACTTGTTGCAATGATATTGGCATCAGCAGCCAGAACACCAGCCCAATTAACCCTCCCCAAAGGAAAAATGCGGTGAAATGCATCAGGGAAAAGGATATAGCAGTTTCACTTGCCAATCCATAGTAAGCAAACAAAAGTACCAGTGTAGCTTCGCGTGTTCCGAAACCCGCAACAGATAAAGGAATTATTGTACTCAGGCTCATGATACTCATTATAAAAACCACATCAATATAGGAAGGGGTTAAATGTAAGGCTATCATAATAAGCCACGAAAACCAGAAATACATGAAATAAGCAACAATGGTTATCACCCACATTGTCAATGATTTTTTGCCGACAACTGCCAGGAAACTTTCGTAAATAAACCTGACAATCGGAAGCCGGTTGACTTTTTTATAATGAAGAATTTTTGCAAGAAACTTAATAACAACAACATATCCAATTACAAATAAAACCAGAACTCCAAGGGCATAATAAATACCCGGATGGTCGCCGAAAGTCTTAAAGTAAAAGAGCATACCTGATAAACCAAACCATCCAAGCATAGTAAAATCGAAAATTCTGTCGGATACAATAGTTTTAAAAGCTGCATAAAAACTGATATTGGTTTCCTGCCTCACATAATACAGTCTCGCTATTTCGCCAATCCGGCCCGGTGTAACTATTCCTATGGCATCCGATGACATGAAAGCGGCGAAAGCCTTATATTTCGAATAAACAACACCTTCGTTGTGAATAAGCATCCGCCAGCGGAAACTTTTTATTCCCAATACCAATATAACACCAAAGAGAGAGAGTAAAAAATATCCGGTTTTCACTGACCGAAGTGTTTCGCCAAATCCCACTGTATTAAATTCCACTTTCCAGAAAAGGAAAAGCAGAATGGCAATAGTAACGGAAATTTTTATGATGCTGTTAAGCTTATTCTTCATATGGCTGATCAGGGCTTAGTTATGGAAAGAGCAATCGTAAGATCAATCGCAAAAATAACTTTTAAAACGATAATATCGAAGAATTTAATCCACTCATTCATAAATACACCTTTCTGCACTTTGCCGAAAACGTTGTAACAACTAAAAAGAAATTGAATGTAAAACAAAAAAGGCTAAAGCAAAAAAGCCCCCGGAAACTACCGGAGGCCTTATAAGTAAAGGAAATGTTGTTTCTATTTAATTTCCCAGGTGTCGCCGCTGTTAAGCAGATCGTCCACGCAAAGGATTTTACTTGTTGCTTTGGCTTCAGTAATCTGGTCTTCAACCATATCGTCATAAGTAGGGTACATGGCCGAACGGATTACTCCCAGCGCAACCGGGAAATGTGGCGGGTACATTTTTGCCAGCATAAGGTGAACACCCGGATCCTGCTGGTACTGGTCATGAACGAGTAAATCGTCTTCAGTGATACCATTTTCACCTAAGGTCACTACTTCAAGTTGTGTACCGTTTAAGCGGATACCTTTATCACGATTTTTTCCAAAAACAAGAGGTTCTCCGTTTTTAATATGGATTTGTGCATCATCCCGAACTTCTTTATCCGTAACTGCATGATGGGTTTTATCAGCAAAAATGATACAGTTCTGTAGTATCTCGATCACCGAAGTCCCGTCGTGGCGGGCAGCCTCGAACATAACCTCGGTCATCAGTTTTACGTTGGTATCCACTGCACGGGCAAAGAAAGTACCTTGTGCTCCCAGTACGAGTTCGCCGGGGTTGAAAGGATGTTCAATGGTTCCCTGTGGGGATGTTTTTGTAACGCTGCCCATAGGTGTTGTAGGCGAATACTGCCCCTTTGTAAGACCGTAGATCTGGTTATTGAACATCACAATATTTACGTCGATATTACGACGGATAATATGGATGAAGTGGTTGCCACCGATAGCCATTGAATCGCCGTCGCCGGTAGCTATCCATACGCTGAGGCGCGGATTCGCGATTTTTATACCCGAAGCAATAGGGTTGGCACGTCCGTGAATACCGTGGAATCCGTATGTGTTTACATAATATGGAAAACGTGAAGAGCACCCGATGCCGGATACCATCATAAAGTTTTCCTTACGGTACCCTATTTTGGGAAAAACATTTGCTATGGAAGCCAGGATGGCATGTGCTCCGCAACCGGGGCACCATTTTACCATCTGGTCGCTTACAAAATCGGCTTTGTTGAGTTCAACAACCGACCGTTCAATGGTTTTATTTGGAAATTCGAACATAATTTTTACCTCCTAAAGCATTTCGTTAAACTTCTTTACCAACTCGGTTACCGTAAACGGAAGCCCCATGACTTTATTATACTGAGTGTATTTGAAGTCAGGCTCTTTCATTCTCAAGTAGTTAACAAACTGCCCGCTGTTAAGTTCGCAAACAATAATTTTCTTGAAACCGGATAGGACTTCGTGTGTATTTTTTGGCAGTGGCATTATATGATGGAAGTGAGCAAGGCTGATTTTTTTGCCCAGTTTCTGCAATTCTTCAACTGCAGCCTGTGTTGTACCACGTGTACCGCCCCAGCTTACTACCAGGAGATCTCCTTTCTTAGTTCCATCAATTTTTTGCTCAGGAATGAAATCAGCAATTTTCTGAATTTTTGCTTCGCGCAGATCAGTCATCAACTGGTGATTGGCAGGATCAGTGCTTACATTACCGGTGATATTTTCTTTCTCCAATCCACCGATACGGTGACGAAGGCCTTCGGTGCCGGGGATTGCCCATTTACGGACCAGTGTTTCCGGGTCGCGTTTGTAAGGCTTGTAATCCTTGTCGTTAGGCTCAGCCATGGGCGGGGTAATTGATGGCAGATCAGCAACTTTAGGAATTCGGAACAGTTGCGAACCGTTACCGAGTGAACCGTCAGTCATTAACATAACCGGGGTCATATGTTCCATGGCAATTTTTGCCGACTCATACGCATAATCGAAACAATCGGCAGGAGTAGAAGCAGCAATGATTACAACAGGAGCTTCACCATTGCGTCCGAATAAGGCCTGCATCAGGTCGCTCTGCTCGCTCTTGGTTGGCAGACCGGTTGAAGGTCCGCCACGCTGAACATCTACGATTACTAAGGGTAACTCAGTCATAACTGCAAGTCCGATAGCTTCGCTCTTTAGTGAAAGCCCGGGACCTGAAGTTGTTGTTAAAGCAAGAGACCCTGAATAGCTTGCACCAATGGCAGAACAAATACCTGCAATTTCGTCCTCAGCCTGGAATACTTTTGCTCCCAGCGATTTGTATTTTGCCAGTTCGATCAGGATTTCGGTAGCAGGAGTTATAGGATATGATCCAAGGAACAAAGGCCTTCCCGATCGCTCTGACGCTGCCAGGAAACCCCACGCAGTAGCAACGTTACCGGTAATATTGCGGTAGCGGCCGGAGGGCATTTTTGCCTTGGAAATATGGTAGGATGAACCCAGAGTTTCAACTGTATCAGCATAACTGTAACCTGTTTCGAGTACCAGCTTATTAGCCTCGATCATCTGCGGTTTCTTCCTGAACTTATCTTTGAAATAATGAACAGTCGAATCGAGGCTCCAACTGAAGATATGGTAAATAATACCTAAAGTGAATACATTCCGCGTGCGATCGGCAGTTTTATTATCGATACCCAAAGGCTGTAAAATATTACGCGTCAACATCGTAACCGGTGCTTTTACCAGGTTATATCCATTCAGGCTGTCATCTTCCAGCGGATTTGTCTGGTACCCGGCTTTTTTGCAGGTAGCCTCGTCGAACATATCGGCATCTACGATAATTGTCGCTCCCGGACGAGTCCACTTTAAATTTGATTTGAGTGAGGCCGGGTTCATGGCAACAAGAATGTCGACAAAATCGCCTGTGGTTTCAATTTTCTTTTGGCCAACATGTACCTGGAATCCGGAAACACCTGCAATAGTATTTTGCGGGGCACGGATTTCGGCAGGATAGTCAGGGAAAGTAGCCAGATCAAGGCCCTGAAGAGCAGCAGCATCACTGAAAAGCGTACCTGCAAGCTGCATGCCATCGCCTGAATCGCCACAAAATTTTACAACTACATCTTCTTTCTCGATGAAGTTCGTCTGTTCGCTCATGCTTTTATTTTTTGAATGAATAACGGCACAAAGGTATAAGTTTTTAACAGAACAGTAGTTTAAAATATTATTTATACCTATTCTAAAAAACACTTTTGCCACATATGTAATTATCTATTTTTCAGAATTTTATATTAATAAAATAACCTTAAACAAACACTTGATTTTAAAATGCCGGGCTAAAAACTGACTTATATTTTTTTTTACTCCTTTGATGACAAGAATACTACTTATATTTGCAACGTTAATTTTAAACTCCCAAAACAAATGGCTTACGTTATTTCTGACGACTGCACCGCTTGCGGAACTTGCATTGACGAGTGTCCGGTTGAAGCTATCTCCGAAGGTGATATCTATAAAATCGATGCCGATATCTGCACCGATTGCGGTTCCTGCGCTGATGTGTGCCCGGTTGAAGCAATTCATCCTGCATAATTTCACCAGATTCAAGCAGATTTAAGAAGCCTGTCCGTTTTGGATGGGCTTTTTTTGTCCCTTCATGGATTTGGAATTCATGAATGGAGTTCTCAAAATATTATTCGTTCAGATATAGACAAACTCTATATCTTTTTTTGTAAATTCGTATCCAATTAGCAATTTAAATATATAAACCGTTAAATTTTAAAACTATGAAAGCATTTATCCTCCTGGTTACTCTCACAGTTCCTTTGTTTTTGAGTGCACAGATTTCGCTTGAAGAATGGTCAGCCATTTCCCCGGTGACAGATTCTTCGCACCACAACCGGAATGCATGTTTATTCGGGCAATACAGTAATAATTTTTTATTTTGGGACCAGGAACTGAATAGCACTACCACGCAACTTTGTTTCCGTGAAATTTCAAATATGGGAATCGGTGCTGAACAAGTTGCGCTTTATCAAAATGACATGAGGTTCACAAATCCGAAAATTCACGATCTGAGCCCCTACCCCGGACAACGTAATTTTGTAGTCATGTACCAAACGGATGAAGGCAATGATATTGACCTGAAATCGATAACATATCAAACTAATGGCACTTTTTCCACGCCTGTAACCATATCATCCCTACCTGGTGATGATATAAATATAACTTCGAATGAAAATGGTACAATGGCATGGGAGAATAACGGGAAAATATGGGTTTCTCAGTATCTTGCTCAAACAAATATGTTTACAAACCCATATGCAATTGATTCTTCCGGAGCCTATTCACCAGCTTTCTCAGTATCCGGGCTTACCTATTTAAAAGCGAACGGCGACAGCACTATTGCAATTTCTGTGAATATATACTTCGATGTAAATGCCTGGGCTATAAATAATATTAAGTATAAATCAATATTGGGTAAAAGCTCAGCATTATCAACAGCGGGATTATTTTCGGGTGGTAGTATTTGTTTTCAGAATAAGGTGGGATCATCGCCTTCGGGGTTGATTGTAAGCGATTCGTGGTTTTCCGGCATGGAATATATGAATTCGCCTGTTTACAACTACTCACAGCCTGCTATGTCAGATCTTATGATGATTGTAAAATCAGGCTTGCGTTTTCTCGTTTTTGTTTCGGATTCACTTACACAGGGAGAAATTTTTGCAGATACTCCTTTCTATTTTGACGGACTATTTAATTTATCACATTGGCCAGGAGAAGACCGGAATCCAAAAATGTTTCTCACTTTTCCGGAGATAAATATTGTTGCGGTTAATGTGTTCTGGGAATCGGATCGCGAAGAATTCAGCACCATTTACCATTCACATTTCGATTACCTTTTCGGAAGAGTTGAAGAGAGCTCAAAATCACTAAACATACTGGTAAGTCCTTGCCCATTCGATAAGGAAACCACTATTACATTCCAGTCTGCCGCGAAAACCCAATTCAGGATAATAGATTTGCAGGGGCGTGAAATAAAATCGCTTATTTCACAAGAAGCTGATAATGGCTGGCAAAAAGCCGTTTGGGATGGAACAAACCAACAAGGAAAAAGCGTTCCTTCGGGAAGTTATCTGGTAGTTGCAGGAGCGGGAAACGAGATGCTAAGCAGGATTTTTATCAGGAAATAGCTTTTCAGCGATAATGCTTACCTTCATAGATTTCAAACTTATAACCAACCATGGCGGTATAGTTTTCAACCCGTATGCCTGCAGTTGTTAATATTTTGCTAATTTTGACTGAACATATGTAAGTAGTAAACGTTTCTGATAAAAAACATATATGGATGAGTTATCCTTTCTGAGTAATGCCGACAGCGAAACAATTGAGGAATTATACCGGCAGTACAAACAGGATCCTGAAAGTATTGAAACAGGCTGGCGCAGATTTTTCCAGGGGTTCGAGTTCAGCGGAAAACTTATGCCGCAGGCTGAAACCAAACCCGGCGAGTTTAAAGTTATCGACCTGATTAACGAATACCGCAAAAGAGGCCATTTATTTACCAAAACAAACCCGGTACGCACGCGGCGCACGTACTCCCCTACCCTTAATATTGATAACTTCGGTCTGACTGAAGAAGACCGCGAACAGGTTTTCAAAGCCGGTGGCGAAATAGGTATAGGAGATGCTTCCTTAAACCAAATTATTGAACATCTCGAAAAGACGTATTGCCAGAGTGTTGGCGTTGAATATGCCTATATCCGTCGTCCGGAAATACACGAATGGCTGATGGCACGGATGGAACACACTCAGAATACTTCTGTTTTCAGCCGCGAAAAGAAACTGCATATTCTCAATGAACTTAGCCGGGCTGTACTTTTCGAAAAATTCCTTCATAAAAAATACATAGGCCAGAAACGCTTCTCGCTCGAAGGTTGCGAAGCGCTTATTCCTGCTATTGATGCCATTGTAAACAAAGGTTCGGAAACAGGCATCAGCGAGTTTATTATTGGTATGCCGCACCGTGGAAGGCTCAATGTGCTTGCCAATACCCTCGGCAAACATTACCAGGATATTTTTAATGAATTCGAAGGCAAACTTCTCGAAGACGAATTCATGCTTGGTGACGTAAAATACCACCTCGGATTTTCGTCGGAACGCACAACCGCTGATGGCAGGGTTTTGCAGCTATCGCTGGCACCTAATCCTTCGCACCTCGAAACGGTAGGCCCAATTGTTGAAGGCATTACCCGGAGCAAAATTGATTCTGAATATAAGAATGTTAATACACAAATAGTCCCGATTGTGATACACGGTGATGCTTCCATTGCCGGGCAGGGTGTTGTGTACGAAACGCTCCAGATGTCGGAACTCAAGGGCTATACAACCGGTGGCACTATTCACCTTGTGGTGAATAACCAGATCGGTTTTACCACCAATTACCTCGATGCCCGAAGTTCGGTGTATTGCACCGACGTGGCTAAAACCACACAATGCCCTATTTTCCATGTAAATGCTGATGATGTTGAAGCTGTGGTTTATACCGTTGAACTTGCTGTTGAATACCGTCAGCGTTTCCACAAAGATGTATTTATTGACCTGCTCGGATATCGCAAATACGGACATAATGAAGGCGATGAACCGCGTTTCACTCAGCCGATCTTGTACAAGATCATCGAAAAACATGACGATCCGCGTACTATTTATGTAAACAAATTACTCGAGCAAGGCTCAATAACGCCCGAAGAAGCCGCTGATATTGAAAAAGCATTTCTTGCCGAACTCGAACAGGAACTCCTCGAATCGAAAGAAGATGAAAAAGCGCGAGTAATTACTTTCCTCGAAAAATCGTGGCATAAACTGCACCCGGCAACGGAAGAAGATTTCTTAAAACCTGTAAATACAAGTGTTAACTACGATTTGCTCCTTGAGTTGACACAGAAAATAACTGCCGTTCCTCACGGGAAGCCTTTCTTTAAGAAGCTTATCCGCCTTATGGAAGAACGCAGAACTACATTTTCTGAGAAAGGAACAGTGGATTGGGCTATGGGCGAATTACTGGCTTATGCATCCTTGCTCGAAGAAGGAATCCCGGTGCGCATAAGCGGCCAGGATTCGGAACGAGGAACTTTTTCGCATCGCCATGCAGTGCTTACTATGGAGGACTCGGAAGAGAAATACACACCACTTCAGAATATCAGCGAAAAACAAGCTCCGTTTCAGATTTACAATTCACCGCTTTCGGAATACGGAGTGTTGGGGTTTGAATATGGCTACTCGCTGGCTTCACCATTCTCGCTTACTATATGGGAAGCCCAGTTTGGTGATTTTATGAACGGAGCCCAGATCGTTATCGACCAGTATCTTGTTAGCGCCGAAGAGAAATGGCGTGTGATGAACTCCCTGGTGATGCTGCTTCCGCATGGATACGAAGGCCAGGGCCCTGAACACTCAAGTGCCCGCATGGAGCGATTCCTGCAGCAATGTGCCGAAAATAATATACAAATTGCAAA
The DNA here is from genome assembly GCA_041753535.1 of Lentimicrobiaceae bacterium. GTDB lineage: Bacteria > Bacteroidota > Bacteroidia > Bacteroidales > UBA4417 > UBA4417. The sequence continues at coordinate 19,206 of JBGSUB010000014.1, read as the reverse complement.
CTGCACAACACCAGCCAATTTCTTTCACCTTCTCCGCCGCCAGGTTCACCGCGATTTCCGGAAACCACTGGTAGTTTTCACGCCAAAAAGCCTGCTGAGGCATCCTGAATGTATTTCGCCGGTTGCCGCACTTTCGCAGGGATCGTTCCAGGAAGTGATTGATGATGAAATGGCAAATCCGTCAGAAGTTACCCGTGTGAATTTCTGCAGCGGAAAAGTGTACTACGATCTTATTGCTGAGCGAAGAAAGCGCGGCCATAACAATATAGCATTTGTGCGTGTTGAGCAATTATATCCTTTCCCTTTGCAACAGTTGCATAATATCATCACACGATATCCGAATGCAACAAGGTTTGCCTGGGTGCAGGAAGAACCTGCTAATATGGGTGCATGGTCGTTCATTCTCCGACATTTTAAAGGTGTAAAACTGCTGCTGGTTGCCCGCCCCGAAAGCGGAAGTCCTGCAACCGGTTCCCCGAAACTACATGTTCAGCGCCAGGCTAAAATTATCGATAAAGCTTTTGGTGATTGTACCTGCGAAAACCGGAACCTGACCTGTAAAATGCTTTGCGCACCGAAGGAATGGAAAAGTTAAAAGTTCAAAGTTCAAAATGTTCAAAGTTCAAAACGAGTAAATTAGAGACAGAGATTGAAATTGCCATTTTTGAACCTTTCATCAGTTTAACCTTAACCGCAAAGCAATTGAACACATAAACGACGAAGTCATTTGAACCGTCACTGCGAGGAACGAAGCAGGAACGCCGCAGGCAATTGAACCCTTAAACGACGAAGTCATCTGAAAAAAGAAAATAAAAAGTTATGATCATAGATATAAAAGCCCCTACCCCCGGCGAATCGATTACCGAAGTTCAGATTGCAAACTGGCTGGTGAAAAACGGCGATTATGTTGCAAAAGATGCTGAAATTGCTGAAATAGACTCCGATAAGGCAACTCTTACCGTGAATGCGGAAGCTGCCGGAATTATTACCATTCTTGTTGAAGCAGGTGAAACCGTAAGTATCGGGACTGTAATAGCTCAAATAGACAGCGATGCTGCGGCTCCCGAAGGTTTTGTGCCAGTTGTTGTTGAAACGATAACTGAACCTTCAAAGCCGCTTGACCTAGAGATAAAACATATTTCAACACCTGCTCCGGTAGATCCTGAAGTCAAGATCACTCCTCTTGCCCGCAAAATGATGGAGGAAAAACAACTCACCGGCCGCGATGTGCTCGAACAACTCGGGCATCCACGTATTACCCGGCAGGATGTGCTGAATGCCAGTTCAGGAAAATCATTAGCCAGTCCACAGGTTCAGACAGCTTCGGTTGAAAACTCCCGCGAAACGGAACGCAAAAAACTTTCAACACTTCGTATAAAACTTGCGCAACGCCTTGTGAGTGTGAAGAACGAAACTGCCATGCTCACTACCTTCAACGAGGTGAATATGAGCCAGATCATGAACCTGAAAAAGCAGTATAACGATAAGTTCAAGGAGCAGTATGGTGTAGGAATCGGCTTTATGTCGTTTTTTACCAAGGCTATAACTATTGCGTTGGCTAAATTCCCGCAGGTAAATGCCATGATCGACGGCGACGAACTTATTTTTCATAAGTATGCCGATGTAGGAATTGCAGTTAGCGCCCCAAAAGGCCTCGTTGTTCCTGTAATCCGGAATGCCGAATCGCTTTCGCTTGCAGAAATTGAGCTCAGGATTAAAGAACTTGCCGGCAAAGCCCGCGAAAATAAAATCACCCTCGAAGAAATGACAGGCGGTACTTTTACCATTACCAACGGTGGTGTATTCGGCTCCATGATGTCAACACCCATCCTGAATCCGCCTCAAAGTGCCATCCTTGGAATGCACAATATTATTGAAAGACCTATTGCTGTTAACGGACAGGTAGTTATTGCTCCAATGATGTACGTCGCTTTATCCTACGACCACCGCGTAATTGACGGCCGTGAATCAGTAAGTTTCCTGGTTATGGTTAAGGAATTACTTGAAAACCCGGTAAAAATGCTTTTTGAAGGAAATGAGCCGGTGAAGGTGTTGCTGGGATTGTAATTAATAATCGCAAAATGATTCAAGCCACTAAAGGACTTTTTCGATATTTCCTTATAAGCATACCTTATATTTTTGCTCACTACAATTCATTTGGCCAGGATAATCAGTCTGATTCTCCTGTAATCATATTTCGGAGCTATAACGGCATGATGGTGAATATAAATCAGTCTGATTCATCCGATTTTAGTGCATTTAAGAATAGCACATACAAAGACGACCATTATGAGCTATTTGAAGATGGTGTAAAAATCGAATCAGAACTGTGCAAGCAACATCAGAGTATTTTCAGAAAAACCAATGGAGCGTACATTTTTCCCTTAGAAAACGCTGACACAATCCAACTCAAAAAAATTACTAAAGAAGAGAATCTCAAAGGAATGATGGACTATAAATTTATAGGCCAATTTGAAAATTATATTGTAATTTATGCCGATGGATTTGAATGGTGGAGTTATTATCTGGTAGATCTGAATGGCAAAACAAATTATTATCTTCCAGGTGAACCTAAATTTAATAGATTCACTAATACGGTTTTTAGTTGGACAAATTATTATGGCAATTCTGATCTCTCAATAATCGATATTGAGTATAATCATGATTGCATGATTTCAATCAATAATTATGAAATAGATGAATTTAAATCAGCTGATAAAGATATTGTATTGAAACTATCTAACTCTCAAGAGATTGGGAAAAAGCCAATTTACTATAGAATTTCATGGAATAGATTCAATATTAAGTCTTGACTAAAAGAAGCAAATTTTTTTCAGATATCTCTACGCTTATTTAGATTTGATCCGTTTAAAACCACATAAAATGCAAAGCCCTGCAAGGAACTCGGTTCCATGCAGGGCTTTATTATTTTGGGAGTCTAAATTTTAAAGCTCGTCTTCAACCTCTTCAACCTGCCTTTCCCTATGCAAATTCCTCGTAAGAATCATAATCACCGAAAGCATAACTGCCATACCAATTGAGCCAAACAGCAATGAGTAAAGTTGCAATTGCAGCAGCGTGTAGAAATATGCATACAGCATAAATAGTATTAGCCCGACAATAATTCCGTATTTCCGGTTGGCAAAAATAGCCCCTGCATATAACATCACCATCAGTGTAACCACCACAGCCGAAATGCCATAAGCCAGGTCGAACAACAGGTACTCGGCCAGCGAAAGCAGCAACAGGTAGAAAAGCATAATGGCAAATCCAACAATCAGGTATTGCAGTGGATGCACATATTTTTTACGCAATAGCTCGAAGAAAAAGAAAGTTACAAAAGTGAGAATTACAAACAGAACCCCGTATTTGGCTGCGCGGGTTGTGCGCTGGTACTGGTCAACCGGCATAATCAGGTTCACCCCGAATCCTCCTTCAGCATTATCAGGTGAAATGCGGTCGTTGGCAAACATCAGGTTTGGAGTGTCTTCGCCACTGTTTATAAAATTATCAAACCCAAATTGCCCGTAGTTGCGGTTCAGCTCCAATATTTTCCATTTGGCAGTAAAACCAGCCTTGGTAACCGATTTGTCAGTCGGAATAAAAGCACCTTCAAAAGATGGATTGGCCCAGGTTGAAGTAAGATTAACATTCATTTCGGAGGCAAATGGCAGGAACGACAATAACCGGCTTCCATTAAGTTGTAGTTTGAAACTGAATTTGTTTTCAATAGCCGGATCAATCGCTAAAGGGTAACTAACTCCTCCCCTGATAATATCATGGATTGGAACACCAGGTTGCATTCGAAAAACCGAATCATTCCAGGCCAGGTCAATATTTTCCTTCACCCCTTTCATATCCGAAATACCAAACGTTATATATGCTTTATCCCATTTAATTTCTGACGGTTGCACATTAAGTCCTTTGGGATTCAATGGCTTGAAATTACCTTTCACTGCCAGGCTGGTCGAATAAAGAACAACCTCATAAATACTCCGGTAACGGATTACAGGAACCACATCACCCGTAACCGAAAGATTTTCAGGAAGAAAATGCAGAAAGCGAGTGGTTGACTCAACGGTTCCGTTGGGTAATGATTTGTTAGTAACAACCGGAACGCTTACCACAGGTCCGGCAAGCACCTGCCTGTCGCCCCAGGTTCGCCAGATTTCGGAAATAGCTTCATTGCGTGTGGTTTCGCGCTCGCGTATAAGCGATTGCACCATTTCGGAAGGGATGAGAAGGATAAGTACAAAAATACCTATAACTAAAAGTTTAAGGCTGATTGAGTTGCGCGCCCATTGATTGATTTTACCGAATGTGGAGGAGTTTGTCATATGGCTTTTGGATTGGTTTTACTTAAAACGTATCCTGCTGATCGATATTACTTCCTTTCGGCTCATAAAGCACTGATTTAACAATTCTTAACCTTGCAAATTAAATTGGTAAAAATGCTTAAATCAAGTGTACAGACAACGATACTATTAAATTGATATAATCTTCTCCTCCGGATATTTTACCGAATATAATACTAACAGATCAAACACGGCTGTTAATTGTTAAATTTGCAATCTATAAAATAAATTATGCGACGAGAAGTAGATTTCCTGGTTATCGGAACGGGTATTGCCGGGCTGAGTTTTGCATTAAAAGCTGCGAAGTTTGGAAAAGTTTGTATTGTAGCCAAGACCGGGGCAGAAGAAACTGCCACAAAATATGCACAAGGCGGCATTGCTGCCGTGATGTACACCCCCGACACGTATGAAAAGCATATTCAGGATACCCTGATTGCGGGTGACGACCTTAATGATGAAAAAGCAGTACGGATTACCATCACCGAAGCCCCCGAAAGAATAAAAGAATTAATTGAGCTGGGCGTAAATTTTGACAAAAATGCTTCAGGACAATACGATCTTGCAAAAGAAGGCGGGCATTCCGAATTCAGGGTTTTACATCATAAAGACCAAACCGGGCTTGAGATAGAAGAAACCTTGCTTGATAGAGCCCGTGAAGATAAAAATATCGAAATTCTCGAAAATCATTTTACGGTCGAAATAATAACACAGCATCACCTGGGTGAATATGTAAACCGCCGTACTCCTGATATTACCTGCTTTGGCGCCTATGTTCTCGACCGAACAAACAACAGTATCGACACTATTCTTGCAAAAGTTACACTTATGGCCACCGGTGGGGCCGGGAATGTGTATGCAACAACTACTAATCCACCCATTGCAACCGGCGACGGAATTGCCATGGTATACAGGGCGAAGGGAACTATCGAGAAGATGGAATTTATACAGTTTCATCCGACTTCACTTTATAATCCAACGGAAAAGCCTTCATTCCTTATCACCGAAGCGTTGCGTGGTTTCGGTGGAATTCTCAAAGACATTAACGGCAAGGAGTTTATGCAGAAATACGATACTCGTCTTTCTCTTGCTCCGCGCGATATTGTTGCCCGAGCTATCGACAACGAATTGAAAATCAGTGGTGAAGACCATATGTTCCTCGACTGCCGCCACCTCAACCGGAATGAGCTGATAAATCATTTCCCGGCCATTTATGCCAAATGCCTGAGCATAGGTGTGGATATGACCAAAGAGATGATTCCGATTGTTCCTGCTGCTCATTATACCTGTGGCGGCATCAAAGTGGATGAATGGGGCCAAAGTTCTATTATTAACCTGTATGCTTCGGGCGAATGTTCTTCGACAGGTCTGCACGGGGCTAACCGGCTGGCAAGCAATTCGCTGCTCGAATCGCTGGTATACTCGCACCGCGCGTGTATTGATGCTTCGCAAAAACTGAAACACATTAGTTTCTGTATCGAAATCCCGGACTGGAACGCTGAAGGCACGGTAATGAACGAGGAAATGGTACTCATTACCCAGACAATGCGGGAACTCCAGGGAATTATGACTAATTACGTTGGTATTGTCCGCTCTAACCTGCGTTTGAAGCGTGCCGCCGACCGACTGAATATTCTTGAGCGTGAAACTGAAGATCTTTACAAGCGTTCAGTGCTGATTGATAAAATCTGCGAAGTTCGTAACCTGATTAAGGTTGCTACGCTAATAATAAAAATGGCATTAGAACGCAAGGAAAGCCGTGGACTTCATTTCTCAATTGACTATCCGAAAACCAGTGAGCAGGAATTGCACTCTTTTAGCCCGGAAGACTGAAAAAAGGTACGATTGACGAGGTACGATTGACGAATTGGATCCTGAGTTGTATTCGTAAATCGTAAATCGCAAATCGTAAATCGTAAATCGTAAATCGTAAATAAAAAAATGCCACTCATATATCCTATAAAAGGAATTTCCCCAAGCATCGGCAAAAATACATTTATTGCCGAAAATGCGACTATCGTCGGCGACGTTGTAATGGGTGACAACTGCAGCGTGTGGTTCAACACCGTGATACGCGGCGATGTTCATTACATCCGTATCGGGAATAACGTTAACATACAGGACGGCGCCATTATCCACTGCACATATCAAAAGGCTCCGGTTAATATTGGGAACAATGTTTCCATAGCACATGCTGCCATAATTCATGGGTGCACTATTCACGATAATGTGCTTATCGGGATGGGAGCAATAGTTATGGATGGAGTTGTTGTTGAAAGCAATTCAATAATCGCAGCAGGAGCCGTAGTTTCGCAAAATACATTGATCGAATCGGGGAGTGTATATGCAGGAGTTCCGGCAAAAAAAATCAAATCCATTGATAAGTCGCTGCTCGAAGGCCAGGTAAACCGTATTTCGAAAAGCTATACCATGTATGCCAGCTGGCACGATGCGGGTATTATTCCCCTGGAAGGGGAATAGTTAATGGTAAAAGGAAAATGGAAAATAGTTTATCTCTATAACCTATTTTCTATTAACTATTTCCCATTAACTAAATCTGCCACAATGTCGCAGGCAAACAATTGGCAGGAAATTTGTGTTATTTATTGAAAATTAAAAAAACGAACAATGTACATAGTAATCTTTATCGGCTTTATGATCTTAAGCCTGATCGTAAGCCAGGTGTTAAAATCGAAATTTAAAAAATACTCGAACATTGCGATTGGCAATGGTTATACAGGTAAGGACATTGCCGAAAAAATGCTCCGCGACAAGGGCATTAACGATGTTCAGGTAGTATCGGTGCAGGGTCAGCTTACCGACCATTACAACCCTCAGACCAAAACCGTGAACCTGAGCCAGGACGTATATTACAAATCGAGTATTTCGGCAGCAGCCGTTGCAGCCCACGAATGCGGCCACGCAGTGCAACATGCCGAAGCTTATGCTTTCCTTAAGATGCGCAGTGCCATGGTTCCGGCTGTAAGCTTTGCTTCCAACTGGGTACAGTGGGTTTTGCTTGCCGGAATTCTGCTGGTGAATACTTTCCCGCAATTGCTGCTGGCAGGTATAATTTTGTTTGCTGCTACCACCCTGTTTAGTTTTGTAACTCTTCCGGTCGAAATTGATGCAAGCCGCCGTGCCCTGCTCTGGCTTAACGATAGCGGCATCACCACCTACGAAACTCACCCGAAAGCACAGGATGCACTGAAATGGGCAGCTTATACTTATGTAGTTGCTGCTTTGTCGTCACTGGCTACTCTGCTATATTACATTATGATTTTTACGGGACGCAGGGATTAAGTTTCTTAGATATGTATGCTTATAAAAACTGGAGAGACGGAGAAGGGGAGAGACGGAGAAGGGGAGAAAAGGAGAAATCAAAAAGCCGGAAATCTGAACAATTTCCGGCCTTTTTGATTTATGCACATACCATTATTCTTTTGGTGCAGGATTCCCGATTTTGATACCTATCCCAATTTTAAAATCAACAGTATGATAGTCACTGTTATTGTCATAATTTATCAGATCATAGCTGGCTTTGAGGTCAAAAAAAACTTTATCGTTAAGCCAATACGAAATCCCGGCTTCCGGGTTTAAGAAATAACCAAAATTTGTTGATTTAGAAACATCCCAATCCGGGGCAGCAAAGCTGTTAGTTTGATATATCGCCAGACCAGTGGCAAGACCAACATAAGGGCGATACCTGCTGTTACCAAAATATTTGTGAATAACAGGCGCAAGCAAAAGCTTATGGGTCGAGTATTCAGAAGAATACTTCATAAAATCGTAGTTATAATCCAGGTTTAATCCAACAGCGAAATTTTTACTTACCAGGTACATTGCATAGGGATTGAGACTAAAGGAAAAAGCCCGATTGCTGGATGATTTTAAGAAAGTGAAATCAACATTTCCGCTAACGCCGCCTATCCAGCTGCCTTTTTCCAGTTGAGCGAAAGATGCAAATGTAAATAATGCAATAAATGCAATCGATAGAACTAGTTTTTTCATAATAATTTTAGATTAGTGTAAGTCAGGTAGTATATACCTCAAAATTAACTTTAAAAAGATAATACATATGTTAAAAACCATTGTTGTCCGGTAAAAATACGTATCGTCCCTGACGGGACTTTCAATGATTTTTATCTCACTCTCTACCAACATATTGTCCCTAACGGGACAGTCCCAGAGGGACTGAATGTTGGTAGAATAAAAAGCAACCCCCTTTTGACAAAAGTCCCGTAGGGACGATATATATCAAGCATTTCAAGATTATCTGTAATATTTAACCGGACAACAGTGGTTAAAAACATACAATAAAAAAGAATATTTGTTATTTTCAAATCTTATTGCCGGGGAAGTGATTGAAACCATTTAAAGCAAAAACTCCGGGCAAAGCCGGAGTTAAACAAATTTCGTTAAAGGAAAAACTATTGAACGATTCCCAGTTTTTTCTTTACCAACGGCATAACATCTTCGCCACCTTCTGAATATAGTATAAGGTCTTCAACAGCATTCATAATATAGGCAAAACCACCTTCTTTGGCAACATCCTTAATTGCTGCGCGGGCTTTGTCAACAAATGGGGTGATCAGCTCTGTTTGTTTGGCCTGAATATCCTGCTGGGCTACCTGCTGAAAAGATTCGATACGTCCCTGGAGATCAGTAATTTCTTTTTCCTTGGTAGCTTTAATAATACTCGACATAGTTGTTGAATTTTTCTGATAGTCACCGACTTTCAATTCCAGTTCACCTTGCATAGTCTGTAATTCGCCTTGCAGCGACTGAACATATTTTTCCATAACACCTTTTACCGTATCCTGGCCTGGCATTTGCTCCAGTAATTTTCCAAAGTCAATATGTCCGATTTTTGTGGCTTTCTGTGCATTTGCATTAGCGGCAACCGCAATAAGTACTACGATTGCTAAAACTTTTAAGAGGTTCTTCATCATTTTTGGGTATGGGGATTAATTGTTTTCTGATTAAATGAGGCGCAAAGGTAAAAAAAAGGAGTTACCTGTAGCATCTTCATGTTATTTTTTGCCTTTCGGAGCTTCCTGAGGCTTATAAGTGTAACCCAGTTTATCAAGTACCTGCTCACTTATATCGTATTTTGGATTGGTATAAATAAGTGTGGCACTGCCTGCTTTATCAAATACAACTGCATAATTTTCGGCCGAAGCAATATCCTCAATGGCATTATATACTTTTTCCTGAATGGGTTTTATCAGTTCCTGCCTTTTTTTGAAAAGATCGCCATCCTTGCCAAAACGCTTCTTCTGCAAATCCTTGCCTTCTTTTTCCTTCTTAACAATATCTTCTTCACGTTTCTTTTTCATATCCTCAGGAAGAAGAACTGCTTCGTTCTGGTAATTTTTATACATTTTATCTATTTCAGCAAATTTCGTTTCTATTTCTTTCTGCCATTGAACCGAAAGTTCGTCGAGCTGTGCCTGCGCATCAGCGTATTCGGGCACATTATCGAGTATATAATCTGTATTTACATAGGCGTATTTCTGCGCTGAAACGCCAAAACCGAATGCGCAAATTATTGCTGCTATTAAGATTATTCTTTTCATGAGATAACCTCCTGTAAGTTTTAAATGGTGTAAAATTTCTTTTTTATTTCTTTGATTGCAAAAAACCTGCCAAAACAACTAATCAATGGATGAATTAATTGAGAAGTGGAACTGGCCTTTGTTTGCATTGGGCGAACCCGGTATGTCGTCAAATCCGTAGCCCCAGTCGAGACCGAGCAACCCGAACATGGGCAGAAATACCCTTACGCCAATACCGGCCGACCTTCGTGGTTCAAAAGGATTGAAACCGGTAAATGTGCTCCAGTCATTTCCCGCTTCAACAAAAAGCAATCCGAAGATAGTTGAATTTGGATTAAGTGACAAGGGGTAACGCAATTCGAGCGTGCTTTTATTATAGATAGTTCCTCCGGGAGGTCGTGCTACGATACCATAAAGAGGAGTAAGACTCTCGTTGGTATATCCCCTGAAACCAATTAGCTGACGGCCATCGATGGCTGAATAGCCTGACATTCCATCGCCACCCATAAAATAACGGTTAAAAGGTGTAATCTGTATATCGCTGTTATATCTCCCAAGGAAACCAACTTTTACACGTGCCATGAGTACCAGATCGCCAACAATCTGCTGGTAGAACGCACCACTCATTTTCCATTGGTGAAACTCGACCAGCCGGTATTTATCCTGGGCTGATTTTGCAGCAAAACTTTCCGGGGCAATTAATGAATATGGGGGAGTTACTTCCAATGATAAGTTTAACTCTGATCCGGCACGGGCATATATGGGTGCATCAGTTGAATACCTTCCCAATGCTATTGTATAAGAGTAACTTTGATATAATCCATTGGACTGTACGCCAAAAAGAACATAATTATCAAGATTATAATGCTGTAGGTTTACGGTCTGGGAAAGGTTAAAATAGTTATCGGGCCAGTTGAGCCGGCGGCTGAAAGCAAAAGATAAACCTGTGATGTTATAAGCATAGTAGCGTGAATCTGTTTTACTATATCCATTGTTGAATGCGGAAATGTATGATGAAACACTCAGTTGATTTGGTTTTTTACCACCCAGCCATGGTTCGGTAAACGATGCACTTGCACTGATATAACCCTTACCGTATGATTGTAACCGTAAAGAAAGTTTTTGTCCGTCGCCGGAAGGTATTGGCTTCCAGGCATCCTTCTGGAAAAAATTACGTGCCGAGAAATTATTAAATGAAACACCCAAAGTTCCAATTAGCCTGCCATAGCCCCATCCTCCCGAAAGTTCGAGTTGATCGGATGAAGTCTCTTCAACTTTGTATGCGATATCTACGGTTCCGTTTGTAGGGTCGATATTGGGCGTTTGTATATCAATTTTCTCCTGGTCGAAATATTTAAGCTGTGTGAGTGAGGTACGGCTGCGTAAAATATCCGAACGACTGAACAATTGCCCCGGCCTTGAATACAATTCCCTCATAATTACATTATCGTTGGTACGCGTATTTCCTCCCACGCTAACCCTGTTCACATTCATCTGCCGGCCTTCGCGGATACGAATCTGCAGGTCGATTGAATCATTCTCGGCACTTATTTCGATAGGTTCAATTGTACAGGTCAGGTAACCGTCATCAACAAATAAACTCATTAAATCGATACCGTTGGGATTGAACTGCAGCGATGCATCCAATTGCTCCTGGTTATATACATCACCTTTACGGATACCGAGCAGCATCGCCAGTTCTGTAGCTGTAAACTTGGTATTTCCGACAAATGAAATATTCCGGTAATAGTATTTACGACCTTCGTAAACGTAAAGATCAATCATAATACTGTTATTCCCTGTTTTGTAAATTGAATCTTTCAGCAATGTAGCATCCCTGTACCCATTTTCATAGTACTTCTTAATAATTGCAATTTTATCTTCTTCGAAATCATTTTCGATAAACTTCGAAGATTTGAAAATTCTGAATTTCAAATTTCTGGATGCAACTTCCTCCAGGTATGCATTATAATTTTTTAAATCCTTATTGAATAAATATTCGAAAAATCCGAAAAAGGATTCCTGTACTGCAAATAAGGGTTTATACGATCCTTTCTCCTTGGTTTTTTTCAATGCCGACTTGAGTGTCAGCTCGCTAACGGCACTGTTGCCAATAATATTTACTTTCTCAATTTTAACGCGTCCCCCTTTTTTAACATCAATGTTCAGCGAAACGTTGTTGAGCAACATTGTATCTTTTATCTGGATTATTTTAACGCTTGCATCGAAATAGCCTTTGCCCACGTAATGTTTCATTATAGTGTTTCTTACGCGCATCTCAAGGTTATCGGTAACTACATCTCCCTTTGATATTTTGATTTTTTCGCGAAGATCCTCAGCCTCGCCTTTTCGTATGCCACTGAATCCGAATTTAGCCAGCCGAGGTCTTTCGGCAAGCCTGATATCAAGAAATATCTGGTCTCCCTGGATATGTGTGGCTACTATTTTAACATCTTCAAAAAGTCCCTGTTTCCATAGTTTATCCATTGCTGAACGGATTTTCTCCCCGGGAATATCAATTTTATCGCCTACCTGTAATCCTGACAGAGAAATCAGCACTGAACTGTTGAGATACTGCACACCCGTAACAGTTATGCCTCCTATGGTGTATTTTTGGGGAACGGTGTAATTGATATCGGGAACCTCATCACCTGATGAAATCTGTGCCAATACCGGTAGGGAGAGGATAAAAAATAAAATAGATAATAGGGTAAAGCGCCTCAGTGTCATCCTTTGCAATTTATAATTTGTTCACTTGTTTTACCAAACCGCCTCTCGCGATGCTGGTAATCAATAATAGCTTCGTAAAGATCATCCTTCCTGAAATCGGGCCAGAGTTTTGTTGAAAAGAACAGTTCAGTATAAGCAGTCTGCCACATAAGGAAATTACTTGTACGGTATTCGCCACTGGTACGTATTAATAGTTCGGGATCAGGCAGATCGGGAGCATTCATGTTGGCCGAAACTAATTTTTCACTAATCTGGCCGGGTTCCAGTTTTCCTGATTTTACCTGTTTTGCAATTTTTCTGATAGCATCTACTATCTCCCACCTGCCGCTGTAACTTAATGCCAGGAATAAATCCATACGTGTATTACCGGCGGTATTTTGCATGGCTGATTCGAGTTCTTTTTTAACATTCGGGTTAAGGCAGTGTATATTGCCAATAGCCCTGAGCCTGATATTGTTATCGTTAAGTGTTTTAATTTCGGCACTTATAGTTACAACCAACAGATGCATCAATGCATCAACTTCTTCTTTGGGACGGTTCCAGTTCTCAGTCGAAAAAGCATACAACGTAAGAAACTTAACGCCCAGTTCGGCAGCAGCTTCAGCTGTTTCGCGTACCGATTGCACCCCGTTATTATGACCAAAAACACGTTGCTCGCCACGTTGCTGAGCCCATCTGCCGTTGCCATCCATGATGATAGCTATATGCTTTGGCAGCCTGGTTCTATCTATTGTGTCGATCAAATTTTTGTTCTCCATCATTTCCGACAAATTTAGGCTTTTGAGGTTTACTGCAATTGCCACTTTTGTTAATTATTCTTAATGTGTTTGTCAGGTGTAAACAAATCAGTAACTTACTAATAACCTTGACGTTGATGGTCGAGGCAACGTTCTTTGCCAAGCATTCTTATTTTAACTGTTACCGATACACCTGCGAATGAATACCAGTCGGTATTCCGTGAATTCCCACGCTGCATACCGGCATTATGGGTAAGCATAGGATCCGAAGCAAGTTCGCTGAGCGTGGCAGTTGCAGGATCTTTCCCGGCAAGATCCAGATAGTATGTCGCGCTTACATCATCCAGGTAGTCTGTCGTGGTCCGGCGCATTCCCCATTCGGCACCCACACCGATAAGTTTACTTACACTGTATTTTACTCCAAGGCCGAAAGGCATGCTGAAAGCGTAAAGATTGTAAGGTGTTTCCTGTCCCTCGGTTGCCATGGGTTGTAATTCTGCCTTTGTTCCCATAACATTTCCAAACGGCTTAAAAAAGAAAACGGATGCACCGCCAAAAATATAGGGCGTAATAGGATGCATTCTGGAGCCGATAAAATAATCGAAAAAATTAATTTCCAGTTGCAGTCCTGCTTCAGTAATGACCGATTCAAAGTTGAGGTTACGCTCAGGATTCTCTTTACTTACAGCGTCATCACCGGCTACTTCTCCTCTTAATCCATGCACCCTGAGTGAGACACGTGAATTGAAATTCTGACGGTATAGTATCCCGAAAGCCGGTTTCGACAAGCGGAACGGAAGTGCGGGATTAAGGTCACCAAGGTAATATGTTACTCCTCCCAAAACCCCCAGATCGCCTGATTTCTGTGAGAATGACGAAGATGCAAGAAGCATCGAAAACATGATTAAAATAAAGCTTTTCCGCATATTTTTTGAAGGCTGCAAAGGTAGTATTAATATTGATACAGAACGCACAGTATTGCAGTTTTGAGAACGCCTCGTTTTTGAACCAAATTGAAGTTATTGTATGCCATTATTATTTTAACGGCTAATTCAAAATAACACCATTCTGCAGGGTTGCTACAGTTCACTATGAGCCTGAAAAATTATGGTAAAAAGCCGGATTCCTGCTTTAACTGTGTCAATGCTGGCGCTTAGTTGCGGATATCTGATCCCCAGTTAAGTTTTGTGCGTATGGTCGAAAAGAAGTTCTCATTCAACCGCTGAACCAGGCTTATTTCGAATCCTGCTTTTCCCACAACCAGTTCCATTTCGGGGGTGATGACGGCAGATTGCGAATCAAGTCCAACCAGGGCCTGATGATCGCGGCTATCAACCCTGATGCGGATCAGGCTGCTGTCAGGAATAACGACTGGACGTACAGATAAATTGTGCGGGGCAATAGGAGTGATAACAAAATTACTTGAGTCGGGAGTAAGAATCGGACCTCCGCAACTCAGTGAATAGGCCGTTGAGCCGGTCGGAGTAGCAATAATCAGTCCGTCAGCCCAATAGGAATGCAGTAGCTGGTCGTTCACCCAAACATGCACAACTACCATTGATGAATTTTCTTTCTTATTGATTGATAGTTCATTAAATGCAAAATTTACATCGCCGAATAACGTATTCGGAGAATTCAGGCTAATAAGTGTTCTTTTTACAATACGATAGCGATTACCCAGAATTTCGTCAACGGCAGCAATGATTTCGCCGCGTGGTATACTCGACAGGAAACCCATACGGCCCAGGTTTATACCTGCAATCGGGATTCCCGAGTCGCGGACAAGCCGAACCGAATGAAGCATTGTGCCATCTCCTCCCACCGAAAAAAGGATATCCGCCTGCCCTTTCAAATGGGTGTGATCATTAAAAAGGGTAACCTCCTGGCGAAAGACAAATTTATCCTTCAAAAAAGTATAAAAAGGCTCCCATACCATCAGGCTACAACCATGGTTTTCGAGTGCTTCTGCCAGAATGCAGAAGTACCTCAGGAAGTCATCACTAAATGCTTTTCCAAATAATGCAATTTTCACTTTGTTATGTTTTGAAAATTAGAAGCCGGATTTCTGTTTTTATCTGACAAATTGTCCATTCTCAGATTCCAGCAATAAAGTGTATAAAGATACCGCTTTTACCCGATTTGTTCACAGCATACTCAAGTCTTATTACTTTATCATAATAGGTAACCATATCGAAGCCCAGGCCGGTGCCTGCCAGAAAAGATTCAGGGAGAATATTATTGTTGAGCCCAATCCACTGGGGCTGCCATACATAGCCTGCATCAGCAAAAACCGTGAGATATAATGCGTAATGAATGAGCCCGAATTTAGGTGTTGGAATAAAACCGATGTTACGCGTTCGTTCAGGTATCAAGGCAAATTTCACATTTGAGCGAACCAGTGCAAAGTGTTTCCCATCTATAACATTATACTCGTACCCACGAACGAAGTCGCGGCTGTAGCCTAATCCCTGGATCAGAAAATATGGTTGCCATGCTTTTGATGACACTTTTCCAGTAAAGGAAATACCTGAATACCAGCGTTTGGCTAACTGAAGGTATAATCGGGAAGTAGTTTTTGCCCAGGCCATATTTACCGGCTCCTCAAAACTGAAACCTAAGCCTGATTTGTCAAGTTCAATGTCAGCATACCAGCCTTTAAGCGGGTAATATTTTATATCGCGATGATCAATCTTTAGTTTGTAATACAAACTTAAAAAAACAGGTTCATCCACACCGGCATAGCTAAAATCAGGATTGAGGGTCAGCAGCGAATCAGAAAAATTAAATGCACTCAATCCAATAAAAAGCTGATGGGTGGTAAAAATTGTATTGCGGTAAGTCCCATTGACGGCTATATACTTTTCTTCCGATAATCCTTCAGGATCAAATGCAAAAACAAGTTCGTCGTTAGTTGTAATATAACCGGTTTCCCTGTTTTTCTTATACCCGGCTTCAAAACCAAGGCCGAATCGTTTCTTCCTGTCGATATATGGATTCTGATATGCAAGGCTGAATTGCCTGTTTTTGCCGAATTGCAGAACGGCATCCATTTCGTCCATTCTACCGGTGAAATTATACCATTTCACATCCAGTCCATAATTGATACGGGTAAAATCCCGCGTTTGCCACCAGGCGTTGAAATTACGGTCGGTAATCTGAAGAACAGGCACGGGCCAGATATACCAGCGCTCGAGCACGTCAATTTTTATATTCATTAAAGGATGAACCAGGGAATCACCGGCAGGAACAGTGTCAATAGTAACAAAATTAAAAAGTGAAGTATTTAAAAGATTTAATCGCGACTGATTAATAAGCCGCCGAAACTCACCAGCAGAATAGTACTCTCCTGAAACAACCTGTAATTCCCTGAAAATGATATTGTTGTTAGTTTTTTTGTTCCCTGAAATTTCAATGGAGCCAACACGAACCTTTAAACTTAAGGTATCTGTTTGTGCCGATACCGGTAAAAAACTTAAAACCATCAACAGAAACAGCACCAAAACATGCACCGCCATTGCTGATAATTTCTTGTTCTGGTAATCCATGAAACGGGATTAAACGTTTAGGTAAGTCATCAGCAAGTCGTAGCGATCGCGGAGATTGTCGAAATAATCGCTCTCGAAAAACGAAGCTTTTATAGTATAATTATACCTTATAAACGATTGCATAACCGGAGCTATATCAATACGGTTTAGCTTTATAGTTAGTTCCAGACGGGTTGAATCAGCAGGTGATGTAACGTACAAACTCAGGATTTTAGCATCATTTTCCTCAATAATCTTCGAAATTTCAACCATCGAAAAATCATTTGCATTCAGTTCAAGAATAAGTATTCCTCCCGGGTTGCTCACGGCGGCAGTAGCTGCCATTTTTTCAACAAGATCTGTCAGGGTGATAACACCAAGGTAGATTCCCTTTTCGTCAATTACAGGCAAAGTCGTTAGCTTGTAATCAGCAAAAAGCTTCATGGCTTCGTAAATATGTTTCGAGTAAAGAATTGAAGTATTCTGTAGTTGAAGATTATAGCTCCATATTGGTTCTTCGAACGAACCGGCTGCATACACATCATCTTCCGAAATAAGCCCAAGCAACTGCGAATCGCTGACCACGGGCAAATGCGACACCCTGAACTCATCGAACCAATGCAAAGCCATAAGCCCTGTATCGGAAGTTTTAAGCGGAAGTACAGCTCCTGAAATAAGTTCTTTCACAATCATAATTAAACCGGCTCAATAATCATGCCACCAAAAAGTAAAACAATGCTCTGTGTTTTGTAATTTTGCCGCATTAAATAAGAGCGATGACAAAGTTAAGTGTAAATATTAATAAAATTGCTACAATTCGTAACGCAAGGGGTGGAAACATGCCCGATGTGCTGAAAGCGGCAATCGACTGCGAATTGTTCGGTGCACAGGGCATTACGGTTCATCCCCGACCCGACGAAAGGCATATCCGATACAGCGATGTTTACGAGATCTATCCTTTGGTGAAAACTGAATTTAACATCGAAGGAAATCCTATACCGCGTTTTATCGACCTGGTACTGGAAGTAAAACCTGCACAGGTAACCCTGGTTCCGGATGCACACGATGCCGTTACTTCAAATGCCGGCTGGGATACAAAAAAAAATAAATCATTCCTCAAGGAAATAGTTTCGGAATTCAAATCGCACGGCATCCGGACTTCGATTTTTGTTGACCCGATAAATGACATGATTTACCATGCTGCCGACACAGGTGCCGACCGCGTTGAATTGTATACCGAAGCTTACGCACACCAGTATCCGTTGAATCGCGTAAAGGCTATCACACCTTATGTGGATGCATCGAAAATTGCCATACAGAATGGCTTAGGTATCAATGCCGGGCACGACCTCGACCTGAATAACCTTTGGTACCTTGTGCGCACCATCCCCGAAATACTTGAGGTTTCAATCGGCCATGCACTGGTTGGCGAAGCATTATACTTGGGCCTGGAAAAGACGATTCAGTTGTACCTTCAGCAACTTAGGTAGCTAAAGCCAAAGATCCTTTGTTGACAGAAAAAGTAAAAATTGAAAAATATCGTTTAAAACTGAATGAAAAACCAAATTTGATCCCTATGTTGAAATATTCCCTTATCCTGTTATTAGCGGTTACATCGCTGGTATCAATGTCGCAGACTGTTGTTGAGGCCCGTCGAACTGAGGAGCGAAAAGGCCTGGTTTATCTGAGAGGCGAAAACACACCGTTTACAGGGCTTGTTGTTGCGCTGTTTGCTGATGGGAGCAAACAAATTGAGACCCCTTATTTAAACGGCAAACAAAATGGCGTGGAAACCACCTGGTATCCTGACGGTAAAAAAATGATGGAAATAACCTATCGGGATGGAGATTTCAACGGGTCTTATCGCTTTTATTATGCCGGAGGCAGCCTTGAATACGAGAAAAATTATTCCGGAGGTTTGATGAACGGTACTTCAACGCACTATTATCAGGATGGGAAAACAGAATATGAAGGAAATTATTCCGACTGTCACGAAACCGGTACATGGACATATTACCATCAAAATGGTCAAAAAATGAAAGAAGGAGAATATAAACTTGGTTTCGAAGAGGGCGTGTGGCAGTTTTGGGACGAAAATGGTACTTTGATTAAAGCCGTTACTTATAAATCGGGCGAAATTATAGCTGAACGTAAAGTTAAATAATACTGGAGTTTCCTCAAAAATTTAGTCAGGGAATAAAGATAGCTGAAAAGTATTGTAATCTGGCCCAATTCGGGATTTAAACGAATCAGGGCCTGTTCTTGAATGTTTAAGAAGTTCAAATATTCCATCAGCCATCGCATA
>JBGSUB010000013.1:0-4410 GCA_041753535.1 Lentimicrobiaceae bacterium | reverse complement strand
CCACTGATAGGAAGGAGTTCCGCCATTAGTTGGAGATGGTGTAAACGTTACAGAAGTTCCCTCACAAATATTATTTCCGGAAGGTGAAATGGATACACTCACCGGCACATTCGGATTCACCGCCATTGTAACCGTATTGGATGTGGCCGGACTGCCTGATTTACATGCCAGGCTAGATGTCATAACCACATAAATCTGGTCTCCATCAAATGGAACATAAGTATACGTTGATCCTGTGCTTACAGCTAACGAATTTTTAAACCACTGATAGGAAGGAGTTCCGCCATTAGTTGGAGATGGTGTAAACGTTACAGAAGTTCCCTCACAAATAGTATTTCCGGAAGGCGAAATAGATACACTCACCGGCACATTCGGATTCACCGTCATGGTAACCGTATTGGATGTGGCCGGGCTGCCTGTTTTACAAGTCAGGCTAGATGTCATAACCACATAAACCTGGTCGCCGTTAACAGGAGTATACGTATAAGTTGATCCTGTGCCAACAGCTACTGAATTCTTAAACCATTGATAGGAAGGAGTTCCGCCATTGGTTGCTGCAGGTGTAAACGTTACAGAAGTTCCTGCGCAAACATTATTTGCTGATGGGGATATAGATACACTAACCGGGAGGACAGGGTTTACCGTCATAGTTATTGGAGCCGAAGTTGCAGGATTACCTGTTGTACAACTGGCATTGGAAGTGAGTACACAAGTAATCACGTTGTTGTGGGCAGGTGTGTATGTATAAGTTGGGCTATTTGTACCTACATTGGATCCATTTACTTTCCACTGAAATGATGGACTGGCACCTCCATTTACAGGTGTGGCAGTATATGTAACACTAGTCCCGGCGCATACCGTGTTAGCTGATGCGGCGATTGAGACACTTACCGGGACAGTAGTACATGTTCCTGTTATATTTAAATTATCAATACCCCAATAATAACCCCAGGTCCCCGTGTAATTCCATTTGAATTTTACTAGCGGTTGTCCGGCTACTGCATTCACGGCTTGGCTATAGACCGTAGGGTTGGAAGAGGATGTAGTAGTAATTGTAGTAATTGTTGTCCAGCTAGAACCATTGTTTATACTGTACGAAATACTACCTGAAGAACCAGAATAAGACTTGAAATAGTGACTGAATGCCAGGTTTACAGCTGAATAACCGGAAAGATCCAATGTTGGAGTCACCAGATCGGCATTTTGAGTATTCCCGCTACCATATGCATCACTGTTTAGATAAGCATAATTCCCTGTCAGGGCTGGATTTGGTGATTGTCCCGTAATTGCCCCAAACTGCCAAATTTGACCATTTCCCTGATTATCAACCTGTGTCCAGCAAGTTGGTATAGTAGTGTTTGTAAAACTTTCAGTAAATGGTAAAGTGGAAGTGCTGCATAATGTTGTGGCATTGGTTATTACACCGGTTGAATATGTAGTTCCTGTAAGCACTGACCATGCTTTATAGTAATATATCGTATTAGGAGATAATCCAGTATGGTTATATGTTAAATTGGCACCATTATACAGGACTGTTCCTCCTCCTGAAATTGTATTCCCGGCAACATATGCAGTTCCATTGGCAGGTGTACCAAAAGTACCTGTTGCATTAAATGCAACCAATACATTGCTGTTGCTGGCATTGTGTCCCCATGCCAGATTGATCTGGCTGGAGCTGGCAGGAGTAGCTGTAAAATTAGTTGGGTCATCAGGAGAACTGCAGCTGATAAAGCAGAACGATATCTCCTTTGTAGATGTATTTTCTGTAATATTACTGAGAGGATAACCAGTATTGGCACCCGCCCATGAATGCGAGTGCGGGGTAGTTGCGTCTGTAAAAGTTGTTTTACTTCCCGATCCGGGGAACGGGCAACCTGCGCCATCAATAGTACCATAGACAGTTGGGGGATTACCTGTTGAATTAGCACAAACCGGGTACATTCCCTGATGTGAACCTGCATTTATATTATTTGCATTCGAATGCAAGGCAATATAGCTTCCATCCACGTGGTATATGATAAGGCCATGACCAGGAATTCCAATATCAAAACCCAATTGCTGGCGGTTCTCGCAAAGGAAGAACTCGTTTGAAGTAGGAGTATTATACCTGACTACATCAGTATAAGTTTCAGCATTTCTAAGTAGTTTATTTTGTGCAGTCGTCATTACAAGCGGAGTTGTCCAACCATAAACGTAGGCTTTTGTATAAGCATTATGATGAGCAGGTTTTGTTCCTGAGACTCCGTTCCACGATCCACCGGCCATGAGGTCCCAGTCACCTGTGCCGGTATATGAACCACCGGTGGCATAATCCGTATCATAAAAATCAGGGGCACCGAGATTATGTCCGAACTCATGACACATTACACCAATGGTCCCCATTCCGCTTGCGTTACGCTCGGGCATGGTGGTATAGGCTTCTACCTGAACCCCGTCAAAAGTTCGCTGCGCATAAGTAAACCCTGCCGATGCCAGATCCCAACTGTGAGACCAAATATCATTTATATTCCCAGACTCCTCCTGCCCTTGTCCCTGGTGAAAAATAGAAACGCCATCAACAACACCATCACCGTCATTGTCAAACTCGGCATAATTCACAGCAGCCTGGCTGTTGGCAGCAGTAACAGCATCAAATGCAAACTGCCCCCACTCGGATTCCGGGCCATAAAAATTATGCGTATTGGGTAGAGTCACCCAAACCGTAACGGTCGAATTAACGGTAAGCTGTCCATATGAAACTTCCAGGTAATAGTCTCTGAAACTACCGGTTCCGTTGTAATTAACCTGGTTCATGTAATTATTAAAATTAGTCTGGGTGTAGGTTGTGGATGTATTCGAAAAATTAGCAAGGATCACCAGCAGTTTCCGTGTTCCTGTGGTTGGGAATCCACCTGATAGAGGAGCACTGGGGGACTTGGAATTTTTCAGAAAATCCTTCATTTCATTTACCTGAGACTGAGAGAAAAACAGGCCTTTCTTTATAGCTCCGAGAAATGCTGTTTCATTTTGATTTCTTCTTCCTGGTTCATGAGCCTGAATCCCAGAAAATCCCAGTTTGCCTTGTTGACCCATAATCGCATATTCATAGGCTCCGTTCTTATTCGAAAGCACAGTATAACCGTCACTGGTCACAGCCCAATGGATAAACTCATCACCCTTTAAGATTATTGTAATCACGGAGCCGTCAGGCTGAGTATATTTAACAGGATTTGGATTAGCAGTAACGGCAAAGGCAGTATTTGTATCCAGGAAAAACAGGAAGTATGTAATCATAGCAACACATAGGAGTAATTTTTCGAGTTTCATAAAATGTAATGGTTAATTGATTAAAATTCAGTTTGTTTCGTTATTTAATTTGTTTAAGGCTGAAGAATCGTTTGGGTTAAATTACCTGGTGTACAAAAGTTTGTAATTTATAAGGACAAAAGTGAATTTTTAAAAAATTCATTTCACGCTTCAAAGTTACTTTTTTATTTAATTTAACCAACTGAAAGACAAAGGATTTATAGGTTTAGAATGAGCTTGTTTTTAATACTGATACGGAAGTAAATTCCTACGGGTAATTTAAAAAAAACTGAAAAAAAATATGCATTATATGAAAGATAATCATTTCCACTTTTAAAACGTTGAATTACACGAAAAGCTTAACCACAAAGGGCACCAAGAGAGAACACAAAGGCTCACAAAGAAATAAAAACCCAAAATTTACCTGAAAAATGACTTTGTGCTCTTTGCGCCTTCTCCGTGTATTTTGTGGTTAAATTACAATATAGCAACAGGATATAGAATACTTATATTGGTTGTTTAGATACACCGGGCGTTGTTTCTTTTTGCTAAAAAAATACAACTGCCCTTTTCAAATAACCTGCTTTTTTCAGTTCCGTACGCTAAATCTGCATTCATTTTCCAACCGCAGCTTGACTAATCAACAGCTTTTAAGTATTAGCATGAGGGTGTAAAAGTCATTGCGAGGCGGAATGAAAAGCTTATAAACTAAAAGTAACCTTGCCGAAGCAATCTTTTGAACCCCACGCAATCCTTATTCTAAATCCTTCCCGTATAAGTCACCTTACTTACCCTTCCCACATCCCATTCAACATTCAATATTCAACATTCAGCATTTAACATTCCCCTTCCCACATCCAACATTCAACGTTCAACATTCAACATTCAACATTCCCTTCCCCACATCCAACAACCAACATCAAACATCCTCAGTGTACAGACACCCTTCGGGTGTGCAGACACTAAAAAAGCGTTGCCGGCAAATTACCGGCAACGCTTTCAGATTCTGGAAAAACAATTCTCTATTCTTCCTTTTTGGTTCCTTTGTATTTGCTTATGGCATAAGCAATGCCTAAGGTTATCAGTATTTCAGCACCACCACCGATAGGGGCTGATGGACTCTGA
>JBGSUB010000012.1:0-1545 GCA_041753535.1 Lentimicrobiaceae bacterium | reverse complement strand
TTGTATTCGCCACCACCTATCATATCGGGGCACGAAAAAGTGTATCCAATTAAACTGGTGTTGAGCATGTGTGGAATAAGCTTTTGTACATCGCTCCATTGATGAAGTTTGTCATGCAACCGCTGCACGATAGGTAAACCGGCCATTTTCCAGCAGGCACGGTATTCATTTAATGAAAAGCGAAGCCCAAATTGCGCATACAGCTCCGAATGGCGGTTGGGTGTTGCAGGTTCTTTGCTTAGTGCATCGGGTGGATAGAAATCCATGTCGCCGGCATCGAGTTTAAACCCGTCTATTCCAAATTCGTTTACCAGTCGATCGAGTTCGCTGTTAAACCAGTTTACAGCGGCCGGATTGGTAAAGTCGAGCAATAAGGAATAACCATTCCACCAAGGGATGGTTGCCGGTGTGGTAGCCGTTTCCCAGGTGTCACCAGCTTGCTTTTTTTGCATCAGAAAAGCCTTTTCTTTCATTAATTCACGTACAATTAGAGCCTGATCGCCGCTCACGAAAGGGCACATCCAAAGCATAACCTTGAAGCCCATCGAGTGTAGTTGTTCAATCATTTCTTTGGGATCGGGGAAACGACCGGGATGAAAATTCCATTTGCCGTAGTCCTCTTGCCAGGTATCATCGATCATAAATACACCCGGTTTAAAGCCATTATCAAGAATGGCTTGAGCATATTTCATGATATCGGCCTGGTTGTGATTGTAGGTTAATTCAATCCATGTATTGTACTGGGGTTTGCTAAAGAGCAACTCGTCGGGCATTTTACCCGAAGGGGAAAAGAAGGTAGTAGATGCAAAATTACGTGCCTCGGCCAGCGTATGACCTGAGCGGCCATGTTTAACTTCGCCCCGGTTATTGTTGATTATAATTCGGTCAGACTGAATTTCGAATGCAAAGGGCTCTTCGCTCCAAACCCATAGCCCCTGGTTTCCCAGCAACAGGGGTTGGATTTGGTTGTATTCATTGTTAGCATAAAAGTCGAATATATATCCTACTTCAAAAGGCATTTTATCACCCTGCTTTACAGAGCCTGACCAAATTCTTTCGCCGGGAAGTAATTCTACCTCAATGTTAGTTTGAGCATGCAATGTATTTACTAATAGCAAAAATATGGGAATAAGTTTGATTTTCATATTTTTCCAAAATTTCGAATAAAAGTGAATTATACTTGTTTTTTAAGCATCAAAGGTTAAATCAGCCTTTTTGCCACCACTGAATACTGCTAAGTTAGGGAAAAATGATGAAGATAATTCTTCCGGAGTCAAAAGGTCTGCTGAATTCATTGAAAGATTATTTATGCATATTGGTTTGATTTTGTATGGTTACCTTACTCTAAATACAGCTGAAGCGTGTGGGCGAAGCTGATCAGAATGACAACAGACATGAGAAGCTTGGAATAATTACATTCGAAGAATGGGTGAAAACCAATGCTATTAATAGTCTTGATGCTCAGTTAAGTTCATTGCAGTACCTACTTGATTCTCATCAGGGAGTAGAGGATCAGCGAGATGATATTGTAGTAGGTATCCAACT
>JBGSUB010000011.1:0-101219 GCA_041753535.1 Lentimicrobiaceae bacterium | reverse complement strand
ACTCCGGCTGCTACCGGTTCGGCCACGGCAACGGATAACTGCGATTTGGCTCCGCTGATCACATTCTCCGATGTAACTACTCCGGGTTCCTGTACCGGTAACTTTGTGCTAACCCGCACATGGACAGCTTCAGATGAATGTGGCAACGCTTCTACCTGCGTTCAGACGATTACCGTTCAGGATATTACAGCACCGGTGATTACCTGTCCGGTGGATGTGGTGATAAATTGTGAAGATAGTTCAACTCCGGCTGCTACCGGTTCGGCCACAGCAACGGATAACTGCGATAGGGCTCCGGTGATCACATTCTCAGATATCACTACGCCGGGTTCCTGTGCAGGTAATTTTGTGATTATTCGCACATGGACAGCTTCAGATAACTGCGGCAACGCTTCTACCTGCATTCAGACGATTACTGTTCAGGATATTACGGCTCCGGTGATCAGCTGTCCGGTGGATGTGGTGATCAACTGTGAAGATCCTTCCACTCCGGCTGCTACCGGTTCTGCCACTGCAACAGATAACTGCGATTTGGCTCCGGTGATCACATTCTCCGATGTGACTACTCCGGGTTCCTGTGCCGGTAACTTCGTGGTAACCCGCACATGGACAGCTGCCGATAACTGCGGCAACGCTTCTACCTGCGTTCAGACCATAAGCGTTCAGGATATTACAGCACCGGTGATTACCTGTCCGGCGGATGTGGTTATTAATTGTGAAGATCCTTCTACTCCTGCTGCTACCGGCTCTGCCACTGCAACGGATAACTGCGATCTGGCCCCGGTGATCACTTCTGCTGATGCGACTATTCCCGGAACTTGTGCCGGAAACTACACCATTACCCGGACCTGGACCGCATTAGATGAGTGCGGAAACACATCTACATGCATTCAGACCATCACGGTTCAGGATACTACTGCCCCGGTAATTATTTCTTGCTCACCAGACATTACATTATTTGCAAATTCAAATTGCGAAATAATGGTTCCGGATTTCACCAATTCAATTGTGGCAACTGACAATTGCGGCATCGCAACAATTACTCAATTCCCGCTTATCGGTACAATCTTCGCTCCGGTTAAACTTGGTGATACTATTTCGGTAACTTTAACAGTAACAGATTTCTGTAACAATATTACCAGTTGCATCGCCTATATTATCATTGGTGACAATTTGCCTCTGGCTATTGATGATTTTTCCTCTACAAATGAAGACACTCCAGTACTTATACCAGTTTTGGTAAATGATACCTTTGGCTGCGACGGACCTTCAACAGGAACAATAACTGTGGCCACGGCTCCCGCAAACGGAACAGCATTGGTTGATGACGGAGGAACACCATTTGATCCTACCGATGATCAGATATTATATTCTCCGAATACCAATTTCAACGGAATTGATACATTTACTTATACCATTTGTGATTCGGATGGCGATTGCTCTACCGCACTGGTAACCATAACTGTAATAGCCGTAAATGATCCTCCGGTTACATTTAATGAGAACATTCAGCTTTGCCAGGGCACATCCTATGCAGGTAATATCCTTATTGGTGATTACGATCCTGATGGAACGGTGCTAACTGCAATAACGACTCCTGTCTCAGGTCCGGTTAATGGAACAATTACGATACAACCAAATGGCGATTATACCTACATACCTTTTGCACCGTATTTTGGAACGGATCAGGTGGTAATCAGTGTTTGTGATGCAGGAACCCCGGGAATTCTTTGCACGAATGATACAATATTTATTCTTATTAATGCCTATATCGCAGCAAATGCCGGTGCAGACCTTGAATATTGTGATATTGCATCAACTACGCTTACCGGAAATGACCCAACACCGGGAACAGGAAACTGGACATTTGTTTCAGGTCCAAATGTGCCAACAATTTCTCCTGTAAATTCACAGGTAGTGACTGTTTCAGGAATGATTTCCAGCGCGACTCCTTATGTGTTTGAATACACGATTGTTAATTCAACCTGTACTTCCTCAGATCAGTTTGTGTTAACGAACTATGAATTGCCAACAATTGCTTTTGCTGGCTTTGATCAGGATTTGTGTGCCACCACTCCTGCAACAACTCTGATGACGGCCAATACTCCTGTAATTGGTGTCGGAACATGGACACAGATCAGCGGACCGGTGGTTGCAGTAATAGACCAAATTAATAATCCTGCATCTATTGTTTCAAATCTTGCAGAAGGCACCTATTTATTTGTTTGGACAATTACAAACGGCGTCTGCACACCAACAACCGATACCGTTCAGATTCATATTTCTGAACCTGTAAATGTATTTGCCGGAAATGATGATATTATTTGCGAAACACAACTTTCCTATCCGCTTTCGGGTGCAACAGCAAGTTTCTATTCTTCATTACTATGGACAACCTCAGGAACCGGAACATTCAGCAATGCAAACATTCAGAATCCTGACTATACGCCAAGTGCAGCAGATATTGCCAGTGGAAGTGTGATTCTTTCGCTTACCGGTTTTGGCAATTCGCAATGTGCCGATTCAACTGATTCGATGGTTCTGAACATCAGCTTACAGGCAACTGTTGATGCAGGTACTGATGCCGAAATCTGCGAAACACAAGGTGCCTACAGCCTCGCTTCAGCTACAGCAACAAATTACTCATCCTTACAATGGACTACATCCGGAACCGGTTCATTCAGTGATCCTTTGACGCTTAATCCGGTTTATTCACCGAGTGTAGCTGATATATTAAACGGAAATGTTACTCTTACCCTCACGGCATTCAGTTTCACAGCCTGCTCGGATGTTTCGGATGCGATGGTTCTTACTATTACCCGACAGGCAATTGCCTATGCCGGTCCCGACGATATTATCTGTGAAACACAAGGATCATATGCCTTGAGTGCGGCAACTGCAAGTTTCTATAATTCATTACTTTGGACAACTTCAGGAAGCGGAACTTTTAACAATGCCACTACTCTGAATCCTGTTTACACACCAAGCCTTGCTGATATAACATCAGGAAATGTGATCCTCACCTTAACAGCGGAAAGACTTGGATCATGTGTTGATTCCATTGATTTCATGGTGTTGTCGATCAGCCGGCAGGCTTTAGCAGATGCAGGTCCGGATGCATTGATTTGTGAAACACAAGGCTCGTTCAGTATCACATCAGCTTCAGTAATTTACAATACTGGTTTAGTATGGTCGACATCAGGAACCGGAACTTTCAATAATTCAGGAATCATCAATCCTGTTTATACTCCAAGTGCTGCCGATATAACGACTGGCTCAGTAACTCTTACGCTTACGGCTCCAAGTGCATCACCTTGCGTGGATGCAGTTGATGCTATGATACTTACTATTTCGCGCCAGGCTATTGTAAGTGCCGGCTCTGATGCTCTTATATGCGAAACTCAGGGCAATTACACTCTTGCCGGTGCTTCTGCCATTTACTATACTTCATTAATATGGACAACTTCCGGAACAGGTACTTTCAATAATTCATCAAGCGTTAACCCAGTTTATACACCAAGTGCTGCTGATATTGCCAACGGCACTGTAACTCTTACAATTTTCGCGACCAGCAGTTCCCCTTGCGTGGATGCAACTGATGCAATGATACTGAATATTTCACGCCAGGCAATCGTATATGCCGGTCCGGATGATACAATCTGTGAAACTCAGCTTACTTATCCGATTAATTTGGCTACCGGCTCAAATTATACCGGTCTTGTCTGGACTACTTCGGGTGATGGTGTATTCAGTAATCCTCTTGCTTTGAATCCAGTTTATACACCTGGACTAAATGATATTATTAGCAATTCTGTAACACTGACACTGACCGGAACCAGCACAACTCCTTGTGTTGATGCAGTTGATTCATTCACCTTATGGATTGTCAGAAACCTTGTTGCTTCGGCAGGACCTGATGCTTCCTCCTGCATGGATGATCCATATACATTAAGTGGTGCTTCTGCTACATTCTACAGCAGCCTGATATGGAGTCACACTGGTCTCGGAACCTTATCGAACCCAAGTATAGTCAATCCTACATATACTCCGGCTCCAGGCGAACTGGGCAATGTGGTATTTACTCTCAGGGCATATAGCAATAGCCCATGCACAGATACAATCATTGATCAGATGAATCTGTTCATACATCCGTTACCAACAGCACAACTCAGTGGACAAGGCACTATTTGTGAAGGCGGGGATGCCGAATTAACTTTAGTACTTACCGGAACAGCACCATGGACCGTAACCATCACAAATGGTACTACAAATACTACCGTCAGTGGAATAATGGTATCGCCATATACTTTTAACATTATTCCTCCGGCTGGAACAAACATCTACACAATAATAGCTGTGCATGACGCATATTGCCCGGGCCCGGCAGGTAATATGGGTGGTGTGGCTATTGTAAATGTTAACCCGACACCGGTTATTGACTTCAGCGATAACGGAGCTTGTGCCGAGGATACCACTTTCTTTACCGTAACAGGTAATTATATTCTGGCAACAAGTTACTGGCACTGGACATTTGGTGATGGTACTTACTGGACCTGCAATGCTCCGGGTTGTGGACCGGCGGCTCATGTATTCCCGGCGCCGGGAACGTATACGGTTACTTTATTTGTGCAGGATACAAATGGTTGCACTTATACGGTTACCCACGACGTGAATGTTCGCCCGCATCCGGTTGCTTTCTTCAGTTACTCAACACCTGATTGTGTTAATACTGATGTTTACTTCACTGATTTGTGCACCAATCCGGCAGGTCAAGGTTACCTGCAGGAATGGGAATGGAACTTTGGTGATGGTTCGCCTATCGAGACATACACTTTCCCGACAACGCCAAATACATCTCACATTTATTCGGCACCAGGTAATTACCCTGTAACCTTAAAGGTTACCAATTCAGTGGGCTGTCGCGATTTTATTACACTCAATGTTACTGTTACCAATTCGCCGGTGGCTGACTTCACCTACAATAAAAACTGTGAAGACGGCGAAACATTCTTCTATGATAACTCGAACCATAATAGCGGAGGAGCCATTGTAAGCAGAATGTGGGATTTCGGTGATCCGGGTTCAGGTATTAACAACAATTCCACTGAAACGAATCCAAAACACACTTATCTCAATACTGGAAATTATACCGTTACTTTAATCGTTACTAATCTCAATGGTTGCACCGATTCTATACAAAAACTGATTTACATTAAGCCTGCACCGATAGCAGAATTTATCAGCAGCCCCGGTTGTGTAAATGCTCCTACCTATTTCTGGGCCGACAGCACAATTATTGACATTAATGCTATCGCCACCTATACATGGGAATTTGGTGACGGAGAAACCAGTAATTCACGCAACACACAACATACTTATGCTGCCGCCGGAACTTACAATGTTACTCTAACCATTCAGGATACATCCGGTTGCACTGGAGTTATAACTCACCAGGTAGTGGTTACAGTTCCGCCGTTGGCTCATTTCTCAGCCAGTACGGATAATTGTGCAGGACAGGCTGTTCAATTTACCGATCTTTCAAGTTCGGTTAACGGATATACTATTTCCTGGACATGGAATTTCGGAGATGGAAACTCCCAGACAATTACATTCCCGAATAATCCGAATGTAACGCACACTTATACACAAACCGGAACTTATGCTGTAACACTTACCATTACCAACAGCCTGGGATGTTCATCCTTCGAAACAAAGACCATACTTGTTAACAACGGTCCACAGGCTGACTTTATGTATTCAGGCCAGTGCCAAGGCAGCCCTGTTGCTTTTACTGATCTCACGACTGGTTCAGCAACGGTTGTTATTACTGCCTGGGCATGGAACTTCGGCGATCCGGGATCAGGAATTAACAATACAAGCAACATACAGAATCCGACTCACCAATTTGCAAACCCGGGAACCTATTCCGTTCAGCTGATCACCTGGAGCAACGGCGGTTGTACCGATACCGTAACTAAAAATATCATCATCAAAGCGCAACCTCCTGTTGATTTCTCCACTCAGGGAAGTTGTGAAGATACCCCTATCCATTTCGTTCCGGGATCAGTAATAAATGTGAACACCATAGCAACCTGGTTCTGGCAGTTTGGCGATGGCGGCACAAGTACGCAGACTTCGCCATACCACACCTATACTTCGGCAGGCATTTACACGGCTAAGCTTACTATTACGGATACAGCCGGTTGTTCCAATACCATCAGCCATGTTATAAATATTGTTCCGGCACCACTTGTAAACTTTGGATTTACCACCCCGGGGTGCAGCCAGAGTTCAGTAACATTCACGGATTTTACTTCAGTTCCATCAGGGTTTATCACCAAATGGATATGGAACTTCGGGGATGGTACAACACAAACATTCAACTTCCCGTTCCCGGGAACGGTGTCACATACTTATGCCAATGCAGGCACATTTAATGTTACTCTCACTGTAAAAACCAGCGACAGCTGCAGCAGCTCGGCATCACGAATTATCACCATCAGCCCGAAACCTCTGGCAGCCTTCAGCTTTACCGGTGGTTGCCAGGGTGCTGCCGTAGCCTTCCACGATCTGTCATCAGGTAACGGAACCGCTATTATTGGCAGGCTATGGGATTTCGGGGATCCGGCAAGTGGGGCAGCGAACAATTCAACATTAGCGAACCCAACACATATCTATTCCCTTGCAGGAACATACACAGCCGAACTCATCGTGACCACCGCCAGCGGTTGCAGCGATACCGTTACCCAGACAGTGACAATAGCAATTCCACCGGTTGTGAACTTCAGCAGCATTGCAGGTTGTAACGGCGATACAACCCAGTTTAACAGCAGCAGTTTTGTAAATATGGCTACTACGGCCAGTTGGTTATGGCAATTTGGCGACGGACAAACTTCCACCTTGCCAGATCCTATCCATGTTTATGCTACCAGTGGAACCTATACAGTAACCCTTACCATTGTCAACAATGCTGGTTGCCCCGCTACCAAAACAGCACCTGTAACCGTAACTCCGGGACCAATTGCTTCCTTTGCAGGTTCATCACCATCCTGCGCAGGTGAAGCAGTAGTATTTACCGATCTGAGCGTTTACAACTCAGGCATTATAACTCAGTGGCACTGGGTATTTGGCGACGGACACGATACTACTTATACTGCTTTTGCATCAGCAATCAGCCATGTTTATAGCCAGGCTGGTAACTTTATGGTTAAACTTACCGTTTACTCACAAAACGGTTGCGAAAACACCTATCAGCATCTGACCACTGTTGGTGCAAGCCCGGCAGCAGGCTTTACCTGGCTGAATACATGCGAAGGCACAGCTACCCAGTTTAATGACCAGACGGTGGCTACATCAGGCATTAACATTATTAGCAGGCTGTGGAATTTCGGTGATCCGACTACCGGCATCAGCAATACCAGTACTTTACTGAATCCAGCTCATACCTTCTCGGCTCCCGGCACTTACCAGGTTACACTCATTGCCACAAATGCCACAGGATGTTCGGATACCATTCAGCAGGATGTAATCATTACACCGAAACCAGAAGTTGATTTCTACCACGATACTATAAGCTGCTTAGGCACCCCGTTGGCATTCCACACCGATACAACAGCTACCATTATTGCAAATATAGCTTCCTACAGTTGGAACTTCGGGGACGGAACTGCAATCAATACCATGCAGAATCCGGTTCACAGCTTTGCCAACCAGGGAACTTACACTGTAACACTTACCGTTACTGATCTCAGCGGTTGCAGCAATTCCATCAGTCACCCGGTTACTATTTGCGAATCGCCGGTAAGTATGTTCAGCTTTGCAAATGCCTGCCAGGGCTCAGAAACACAGTTTACTGACCAGTCCTATCCCCCGAATAACGGCACCATCGTAAGCTGGTACTGGAACTTTGGTGTGAACGTTACACTCAGCGACACGTCCAATCTGCAGAACCCATCCTTTACCTTCGCTGCACCAGGCATTTATACCGTTACTCTTACCACCACCTCGGCAACAGGATGTACCGATACCAAATCGCAACCTGTTCAGATATTTACAAAACCTACTGCAGCGTTTAAATACAGCACAACTCCTTGTAGCAATGGTTCGGTTCAGTTTCAGGATTCATCATTCACCTACCAGGGAGTCGTTACTTCATGGCTGTGGGAATTCGAACCATTCCAGTACAGTACCTCACGCAATCCGATCTATCAGTATTATGCGGTGGATTCGTGTTACGATGTGAAACTCATTGTGACCGACTTCCGCGGATGTGTTGATACTGTGGTTAAACAGGTTTGTGTTCCCGATGAATTTGCAGTTGAAATTTCGTACCAGCCAGTTTGTATCGGAACGCCTACACCGTTCAATGCCAATGTATTGACTCCGGCAGGCGATGTAATTAACTCGTACCAGTGGAATTTCGGTGATCCGGCTTCAGGTTCGGCAAATACTTCTGCAATGAGTCAGCCGTTACACACGTTCACTCAAACCGGCTTCTACACAGTCAGCCTCACAACAACAGACATTTATGGATGCCAGGCTACTTCTGTGGAAACCATTGAAGTACATGCTCTGCCGTTAGCTTCATTCACCTGGTCGAATACAATGTTCAGCACCACGGTCGATTTTACAAGTACAAGCAGCATTGCCGGGGCAGCAATTGTTCAGTATATTTGGAATTTCGGAGATGGAACAACGCAAACCCTGCTTCATCCGAATACCACTACCCAGCATGTATATGCCCAGGCAGGAAACTACACCGCTACAATTACCATCATTGATGAATACGGATGTACCAGTTCACAATCCCAGTTGGTTATCTGCAGCCCGATGCCGGTGGCTTCGCTGCAGGTGCTCGATACGCTGATCTGCCAGAATTACACCATCACGGTTTCCAACAACAGCACTTACACAAGTTCAATCGATCAATGGATCTGGAACTGGGGTGATGGATCTGCTCCGGAAATTGATACCGTTTATAAACCAACAATAAGCCACACATATTCACAGCCTGGCGTATTCAGCATTTCTTTGAAGATAATTTCGATCTACAACGGTATTCCGATAACCGACTCTACTTCCAGGATAATAACTGTTAAAGCAACGCCAACAGCCAGTTTCACTTCAAAGGGTTCGTGTGCCGGTAACAGGGTTAATTTCTATAATTCAACCAGCCAGAATGGAACCGCTATTGCCAATTATTTCTGGAATTTTGGAGATGCAACCACAGTTACTGATACCTCAGAACTCAGAAATCCAACTTACTCCTACCCGGTAGCCGGTGATTATGAGGCTCAGCTGATTGTGGTGAATAATTTCGGATGCGCCGATACTGCAATTCAAACAGTTTATATGTATGGATCACCGGCAGCCGATTTCAACAACAGCGTTGCATGTATGGGACACCCTACCCGATTCTTCGACCACTCCGATCCAAGCCTTGCTCCACTTACACATTCAGGATGGATAGTAAGTGATGGTTTGAATACAATTGGTAAAATGACCGGGCAAACAGCTGTCTTTACTTTCGATGACCTTGGCACCTACACGGTTCTTCATACGGTATCCGATACAAATGGTTGTTCTGATAGCATAACGTACCAGGTAGCAGTTGTTCCGTCACCACTTAGTGTATTCAATGTAAATGATAATTTCGAAAATATTCAGGGACAGGTTCAACTCGAAAACGGATCGTTAGGTGCTGATGAATACTTCTGGGAATTTGGTAACGGGGAAACTTCCAATGCAT
This sequence comes from Lentimicrobiaceae bacterium, assembly GCA_041753535.1. Taxonomy (GTDB): domain Bacteria; phylum Bacteroidota; class Bacteroidia; order Bacteroidales; family UBA4417; genus UBA4417. Next base: position 91,471 of record JBGSUB010000011.1, on the reverse strand, counting down.
CTTCGCCTGTAGTTACTTTCGATGAAGACGGAGATTACCTTATCCAGCTATATGCCAAGAACGATTATGGATGTGTTGATTCAACAGGTGTAATCTATAAAATGTTGTATAAAGGACTTTGGGTACCCAATGCCTTATCGGTCGGCCCTGTTCAGTCAGTCCGCCAATGGAAACCAATAGGTGTAAACCTTGTTTATTACAGGGCAGACGTTTATGATAGATGGCATAACCAGATATGGTATTCAGAAAAACTGACAGATAAAGGTGCTCCTGCTGAAGGTTGGGATGGAACGTTAAATGAGGTTCCTTGCCCCGAGGGCGTTTATGTATGGACTATTACAGCCATATTCAGTGATGGATCCATCTGGAGGAATGATGATGTTGGCAACCGCGATGGATTATCTAGTGGTAACCAGGGAACAATCACCCTGATAAGGTAAGTATTTTACTGAAAATATCATGTCCGAAATACTCAATTCCCTTTACATAACATTAGCCGGAGTTGTTCTCAATATTTATTCTAAGCTTTGTTTATTGTGGCTTTTAGCACACGGCACTTCGGTATTTAGGCACCAAAAGTCAGTACTTTATCAGCGATGAAATGCAATTTGAATTTCAATCCTTCATATAGAGGCACTTTCATATATCAAATCTTTAGTTATATTTGCACCCCGCCAGAAAACCTAATGAACAACTTTTCCTACAGTCTGTTTAGGTAATAGTTTTCTGTATCAGGATTATAAAAGTGAATTACCGAAATATTTTAAATGGAGCGAAAACCAATTAAAAAAGTACTGATTGCCAACCGAGGCGAAATTGCAGTACGCATTATCCGTTCATGCCGCGAAATGGGCATTCACACCGTAGCCGTATTTTCTGATGCCGACCGCACTTCCATGCATGTGCGGTATGCAGGCGAAGCTTACCATATCGGCCCTTCTCCGTCAAATGAAAGCTACCTGAGGATTGATAAAATACTTGAAGTTGCTAAAAAAGCAGGTGCCGATGCAATCCATCCGGGCTATGGTTTCCTTTCGGAAAATGCTGAATTCTCTCGACGTTGCCAGGAAGAAGGGATCATTTTCATTGGTCCGTCGCCTGAGGCCATCCTGGGTATGGGTGATAAAATAACTGCCCGTCGTACTATGATCAAAGCAGGAGTTCCGGTTGTGCCGGGAACATCCGAAGCTGTTGACAGCGAAGAAGAAGCTCTCGAAACCATCCGACAGATAGGTCTTCCTGTCATGATAAAAGCCTCAGCCGGTGGCGGTGGAAAAGGAATGCGACTTGTTAAAGAAGAATCACAGATTCTTAGTTCTTTGCGTGGCGCACGTTCCGAAGCGAAAACTGCTTTTGGTAACGATGCAGTCTATATAGAAAAATATATCGATTCGCCTCACCATATCGAATTCCAGATTTTAGCTGACTCACAGGGAAACACTTTACATCTTTTCGAACGGGAATGTTCAGTACAACGCCGTCATCAGAAAGTGGTTGAGGAAACCCCTTCGCCCATAATGACGCCGAAGGTACGCGCCGAAATGGGTGCTCATGCAGTAGCTGCCGCCAAAGCAGCAAATTACGAAGGAGCTGGAACCATTGAGTTTATAATGGACGATAACCTCAATTACTATTTCCTCGAAATGAATACCCGCCTCCAGGTTGAGCATCCTATAACCGAGCGGGTTGTAGGCGTTGACCTGGTAAAAGAACAAATCCGGATAGCCGAAGGCAACCCCTTACCGTTTAAACAGGAAGACCTTCGCCAGAACGGACATGCCATTGAGTGTCGTATCTACGCTGAAGATACCGATAATAACTTTATGCCAAATCCGGGAACCATCACTCATATAACCGAACCCCTCGGACTAGGTGTACGTTGCGATGGTTATGTTTACGAAGGCTTCACCATTCCTATTTATTATGACCCGATGATCAGTAAACTGATCGTTTGGGGAAAAACACGTGAGGAAGCCATAGAGCGAATGCGCCGGGCTCTTTATGAATACAAAATCAGTGGTGTAAAAACCTCAATTAAGTTTCTCGAAAGGATAATGGATGCTCCTGATTTCAGGAAAGGTGGTTACAATACGCACTTTATCGAGAACAACCTTAAATTCCTCCTGGCTGAGAACGAGTGCGCTTCCGACTGCGAAAACCTCGCCCTTATAGCTGCTTTTGTTGAATACACCTCACAACTTCGTGATATCGAACAAACCATGACCCCATCCTCTTCACGTCATGGCAGCGACTGGAAAGAATTCGGACGCCGATTGGCTGCCTGGAGACTTTAGAGGGGAAAAAGGGAACATGGAGATAAGGGGATTTAAACGGAGTCCCCTAATACCCAACCCCTAAATCCAAAACCCTATTCTTAGTTTATTTGAACAAATATACCATTCATTAGATACATGGAACTTGAATTAAACCTTGATGGCCGCAAGGCTATCCTGAAAGAAATCAGCCGCGAAAGCAACCACTATACCATTGCTGTTGATGATGAAATCTTCAACATCGATCTGGTAAAAGTTGGTCCTGCCGAATACTCAATACTTTATAAAGGCCGATCCTACAATATTGAAGTGGTTCCTGGCCGCGAACCCAAGCATTACACCGTGAATACATTTTATTTCAGCAACGAAATCGAAGTGGTGGATGCCGAAACCCGCTATATACGCAGCCGCGACAACGCAGCCGGTGGTCACGCCAGCAACATTATCCGTTCACCCATGCCTGGCAAAATCGTAAAAATACTTGTTTCCGAAGGCGATTCTGTTGAAGTAGGTCAAACCGTGATCATTGTATCAGCTATGAAGATGGAAAGCGAGTTTAAAGCATCTAAGGCAGGTATTGTGAGCAAAATCCCTGTTTCGGAAGGCGATACAGTTGATGGAAACCAGATCCTGGTCGAAATTGAATCCGAGGACTAAAAAAAGATGTTCGATGTGAGAGGTCAGACGCGAGATCATCAAACTTATCAATCCCTTCAATCCCTTCATCCCTAAAATTAAAAACACCTGTAACACAATAAAAATGTCGAGTCAAATAGCTAAATTCAAAAAACTGGAAGAAAAAAACCGTATTGCCGAATTGGGTGGCGGGCAGGATCGCATCGATCGTCAGCATCAGGCTAACCGGAAAACTGCGCGCGAACGCCTCAACGACTTACTTGATCCGGGTACTTTTGTTGAACTCGATAAATATGTGGTGCACCGATCCCGCGACTTTGGTATGGAAAAGAACCTGATACCAGGCGATGGTGTTGTCACCGGTTATGGAAAAATCGACGGTCGCCTGATGTACGTGTTTGCCCAGGATTTTACAGTTTTTGGTGGAACCATGAGTCGTGCCAATGCAGATAAGATTGTAAAAATCATGGACATGGCGGTCAAAATGGGTGCCCCGGTAATCGGTCTCAATGATTCGGGTGGTGCGCGTATTCAGGAGGGAGTCGAAAGCCTGGCAGGTTATGCTGATATTTTCTACCGTAACGTTATGAGTTCGGGTGTAGTACCTCAGATTTCAGCGATTCTCGGCCCCTGTGCCGGAGGTGCAGTTTACTCGCCTGCTATTACCGATTTCATCATCATGGTCGAAAATACCAGCTATATGTTTGTTACCGGCCCTGATGTAATTAAAACGGTAACTCACGAAGAAGTTACAAAAGAAGAACTTGGCGGAGCAATTACTCACAACAGCAAAAGCGGTGTTGCACATTTTACAGCAACAGATGATGAGCATGCCATGATGATGATGCGCGAACTGATGAGCTATCTGCCCTCCAATAATATGGAAGATGCGCCTTTCAAAGCAACTACCGATGATATTAACCGTAGCGATGAGAAGCTCGATACCCTCATTCCTGAAGATCCAAACAAGCCATATGATATGAAGGAACTTATTAAAGATATGGTCGACAACCATAACTTTTTCGAAGTTCAGCCTTTGTATGCTATGAATATCATAATAGGGTTTGCACGCCTGGGTGGCCGGAGTGTCGGTATAGTAGCCAACCAACCGCAGGCACTGGCTGGTGTGCTCGACATCAATTCATCCATTAAGGCAGCCCGTTTTGTCCGCTTTTGCGATGCATTTAACATTCCGTTGATTACACTGGTAGATGTTCCGGGATTCCTGCCGGGTACTAACCAGGAGTTTGGCGGCATTATTAAGCATGGAGCTAAATTATTGTATGCTTTTGCCGAAGCTACCGTTCCGAAAATCACTCTTATCACCCGCAAAGCGTATGGCGGAGCATATGATGTGATGAGCAGCAAACATATTGGTGCCGATATCAATTTTGCCTATCCTTCTGCCGAAATTGCCGTGATGGGTGCTGATGGTGCAGTGAGCATTATACATCGCGACAAGTTGAGCGATGAAGCCCGTAAACAGGCCGTTGACGATTACCGCGATGCCTTTGCCAATCCCTACAAAGCCGCAGAGCAAGGATATATTGACGAAATTATTTACCCCCGGCAAACCCGCTTCAAACTGATACAGGCACTAGAAATGACTCAGAACAAACGCAAGACCAATCCGCCTAAAAAACACGGAAATATTCCGTTGTAGATGTGTAATAAGCATACAAATCATACCTACAAAATAATTGTGCTTGAGTACACAAATTCCAAATTCCGATATCTAAAAGGAAAACTGGATAGTATTTAGGATCACAAAGCTTTGAAAGGACCATTTTGAATCTTGAAATTTGCAAACGTATACTAAGGTTCCATTTTGGCTTCGCTTTTCACTTTTTTGGATATCGTTTTCGAAAAAAATTGAAATTATTTTGAAATTGGGAATTATTTTTGTTAAAGATATATTATCTTTGTTTTCCTTACGCTCTTTGTAAGAGCGTTTGTGAGTGCTTGTAGGATGGTTAAGAGTATAAATCACAAAACTATTCCGAAAGGTATCGGATTGTCAGTTCGCAAAAAGCATAGGGAAGCATTGGTTTTACCGGGATATTAGTTGTAAGAGGTTCATTAATTAATAGTATATCAGCACAATAAGTAAAACTTAGCATGGCATTGACTCTTCTTACTATTCCGGAACCATACTTCAAAGTCCTACTTTAACACATGCTCATATTAGTTAGCATTTGCTTGGTACTGATTTTCGCTTTTTTTAGCATTACTCTAAGCCAACATTCTATTAAATAAATACTTAAACAATAGATAATTCGAAAAGAAATTAAAAAAATTAGTTCTTTATCACTAAATTCTGAACAAAATACATAATACAACAGTTATTACAAAACCGTTTTACAACCTGAAGACAGAAAGCTGTCCAGTTTTGGAAAAGTGTTTAAATTTTTTCCCTGCCTGCCCTCACCAAAACTTGTGCAACAACCTTAATTCACGATTGTCAAACTTAAATGTTTAAAAACAGCTGATAATTGTTAATAAAAAAATCATTTCTGAAAAAAAAATCATATATTTGCACCCCTGCCAACCTTTTTTTTGAACTTAAGCAAACCACTATACTATGAAAAAACATATCCGGCTATTCATCACTTTTTTAAGTTTCGTGTTATTAATGAGTATCCATACTGCCAGCATGGCCCAGCCTGGCGGACCGCCGCCCCCTCCTGGCGGAGGACATGGCGGAACCGGTAACGAACCTCCGGGGGCTCCCATTGGTGAAGGCATGTTTATGCTTATTGGACTGGCAGGCCTGTATGGTGGTAAGAAAGTGTATGATATGCGAAAATCATTGCGCACTGAGGATTAAGAAAACAGAATACATTTTCAGTTCTTTGATTATCAACAGATTGACATTACATCAAATCCCTTTCACACCTGTCAATGCTTATAATATGAGAGTTGATTATCGGAGTCCTCAAAACAAACTACTCAATTTTTCCAGGTAATACTCTTAAAAACTAAGGCGACATTAAAAAATCAGGAATGCAAAGTTTTTACTTTTCACGCGTTTAAAAATTCTTCCTATGCAAAAAATCATACTTTCTTCAATTAAGCTGGTGGTTGTTATACTGGTGATTGCAGCTATTACAACCCAGGCTCAGGCACTTACCCGCACAGCAAGCGTAACAGGTGACTGGAGCAACACAGCAACCTGGGGAGGAAACCCGGTTCCTACTGCCCTGGACGATGTTATTATTAACAATAATGTAACAGTAACCGTTGACGTAGCTGCTGCATGTTTAAGCCTTACAATAAATGGCGGCACCTTGCCCAGCACTGTAACCCTGAGTGGGACTAACAGCCTTACTGTAACAAGTTCAATTTTAATTAATGCAGGCACAGGCACCAATGCTCACAAAACTGTTGATGTTGGCAGTGGGACATTGTCGTGTACCAACATTACGCTTATAACCACCGGCAATAACAACCGCACCACCCGCCTTCTGATCGGCACAGGAACAGTTAACGTTTCGGGTAATATTGTTATGGGAGCTAATTCAGTGCGTAGTCACATTACTTTTTCCGGTGCCGGAACACTCAATCTTGATGGTAGTATCACCGGTGGAGATATCGTTCAGGCTACAACTACAACTGGAAGTACTGTGAATTTCAAAGGCTCATCTCCACAGACCGGTATATTGGGTGGAGGAACATACCAATATTACAATTTGCATTTTAATAATTCGGCCACAGCTACTCTTGATGTTTCGATTACAACCTCACGGGTACTCGGAAATGTAAGTGTACAATCGGGTATACTCAGCACGGGGGCTACTACCAATGGTATTGTTGGCAATTCAGGCATGAAATTTGAATTGAAAACCGGGGCTACACTCGAACTTACAGGTGCAGGTACACCTACTATATTTCTTTCCGGTTTCAGTCCCGTTACACTCGATGCTGGCAGCACGGTTGACTATATCGGGGCAAATCAAACCATTGCCGATATTGCTTCACCTGGTTACGGAAACCTTTCCCTCTCCGGCACCGGCACTAAAACAGCCCAGGCTGGTCTTGATATCCAGAGTGATTTAACTTTGAATACTGGCATTACGTTCGCAGCCATGGCTTATACACACAATTTAAAAGGCACCTGGTACAATAACGAAGCAACGGTTACCGGAAACAATACAATAAATTTCAATGGAACAATTGACCAGGCAATAGATGGGGGAGCATCGACTCAAACATTTTATAATATTGTTGTCAACAATAGTACAGGTGTTTCATCAAATTGTGGCCTGGTGACTATTAACAACACGTTAACTATCAGTAATACTCCCGGAAAATTTATAGTTCCGGCCGGAAATTTTCTTACTGTAAATGGCAGTATATCGAATACTGCAGGTGTATCGGGCCTTATTCTTCAATGCGATCCGGGCGGAAATGCTTCCCTCATACATCCTAATTCTGGTGTTGACGCGACAGTTGAACGCTATATCGTTGCAGCTGAATGGTCCGGATGGAATTTTGGATGGCACTTTTTATCCTCTCCTGTAACCGCGCAGCCTATCAATGGTACCTGGACTCCCTCCGGCGATTACAACGATTATGATTTTTATGCTTGGGATGAGCCGACTGCAACATGGGTTAATTTTAAAAACACCGCTACTGCTCCATTCTTTAGCGTTATAAATCCGGGAACTAATTTTGTGGTTGGTCGTGGTTACAATGTTGCATACGAGCAGGATGATACCAAGGAATTTAAAGGTGCTCTCAACGCATCAAATGTAACAAAATCAGGACTTACCATGAGTTCTCTATATTATTCATGGAACTTGCTTGGTAATCCTTATCCCTGCGCGCTGCAATGGCTTACAGGTTGGACTACGAGCAATGTAGGCGGGGTTTGTCAGGTATGGAGCGATGCTAGTTTGGATTATGTTGCCTTGAGTGAAGGCGAAATCATACCTGCAATGAATGGTTTTATGGTTGAAGCTACCTCTACTGGTGCTTCTCTTACTATACCTACCTCTGCCAGGATACATGATGATACTTATACTCCCTGGTATAAAAACACTCTCACTGCCAATACAGTTAAACTAACTGCATGGGCCGAAGACAGGAAAACTGCCAAACAAAGCTCTATTTTGCTCAACCCTGCAAGTACCGTTGGCTTTGATAACCAATTCGACGGACACTATCTCGGCGGCTTTGGCCCTAAATTTTACTCCCTTGCAGGCGATGATCAGCTTTCGGTTAACTCCTTACCTGAGTTAAACAGTAATGTGACGGTTCCCTTTGCTTTTACCAAGAATACAGCCAGCAATTTTACCATTGAGATGGATACGAAAGACATGATCCCTGATTTGACTGTTTATCTCACCGATAATAAAACAGGTATAAAAACCAATCTTACACAGAACCCTGTCTACTCATTCAGTTCTGTTGAAGGTGACGACATTAACAGGTTTGTTCTGAATTTCGTGTCATCAACCGGTATAAATCCTGAAACAGCTAATGATGCTGTTGAAGTGTATGTTTCAAACAACAAATTGTATATTAATCAAAGCACAATGCAGAGCGGAAAAATCAACCTTTTCAGCCTGAGTGGTCAGATGATAAGCACATATAACCTCGAAGCATCTTTATCACAAAGCTTAAGTTTACCAACTTTAGCTCCGGGAGTTTATCTTGTTAATATACGCACCAACCTTGGTACATATACCAGGAAAGTAATGATAAAATAAGTTAGCGTATTGCTGGTTATCCTGATAAAGGATACCATCACAAAATCCCTCTTGTTCCCTTGCTGAAATCAGCAGGAGAAAAGGAGGGATTTTTTTTATAGCTTGAGTATAAAATCAGGGTATTACCATTATTTGAAATGATGGCATTATTTGTAATATTAAAATAAATTGAATAATTGTCCGAAAGAGTAAATTACAGCTTATCTTTGCATTATAATTTTATCCCTTTCAGAAGAACTTGTTTTAATGCAATATCTTTCTTGTTAACTGATCCGCTATCCTGATATTCCCTCTTCCCGCCTGAATACAATTGGATACTGTTACACGAATTACTGCACTGATTTCGTAGAATACACGCTTTATCTTAATGCCTTTTTCTGCAAATCTTAATGCAATTTAAAGCCTGCCCGTTTTATTCTTAGAATAATTTCTTCATGAATGAAGAACCCTTGTTATACATTGAAAACCCTCCGAAATAAAATTGAATTTAACTTTTTAAAACAAATGACTTTTAGCGAAAAATGTAATTAATGAATGCAGGCAATAGCAATATTATCTTTAGTTTATTCAACTTTCGCAAGTTCATTAAATCATTGAAAATGAGATAAAAAGCAGCATATTTATTTTGTCATGTTATTGATAATCAATAACTTTGTTTTGCCAAACAAACAATATAAAATATGCTGCCAAACAAAAGTACAACAATCGTTTCAGAGGTAAAAGACTTTTTTACTTCAAGTGAAAAAGCAATTTATACAGTTCTTACAATTTTAAGTTCTTTGACATTATCAGAAAAGCATTTGGGCATGGAGAGCAGATGCAACAACAAGCATAAAAACGTCAATAAGTTGTTGTTGGTTGTAATGTTTCCTTTTTTCGAAGTAAAAGACAGTTGGCATTACGGACAATCAAGCCTGTATCCCGCATTTAGGTGTGGCAAAGATGTATTTTACAGGCTACTGAACGATTTTAGCATACCTTGGAGAAAGATATCATACAAACTAACCATGCAACTTATAGGGAAGACAACTGCCAAGAATAAAGAAGAGATTGATGAATTACCACGTTGCATAATAGTTGATGATACTGACTTGCCAAAAACCGGAAGGCGCATGGAGTTGATAGGCAAGGTGTTTTCGCATGTAACCCAGAAAAGTGTATTGGCATTCAAGGGTTTGTTTTTGGGCTATCACGATGGGAAAAGCTTTTTTGCAATGGACTTTTCATTACATGGTGAAGAAGGGAAAAACAAGAAAAGACCTTACGGACTTTCAACAAAACAACTGAAAGCCCGCTATTCAAAATGCCGTGATAAAAGTTCGCCGGGCAGCAAGCGGAAACAGGAGTATTTTACGACCAAGATTGAAAACATGATAAAGATGGTACGCACTGCCATTGAACAAGGTATTCGGTTTGATTATATGTTGGTTGATAGCTGGTTTACCTGCTTTGCTTTGGTAAAGTTCGTTGCTACACGCCGATTTGGTTGTCATCTGCTTGGCATGGCCAAAATGGGGAAAACAAGGTATTTGTTTAACGGCAAGAAACTCACATCTAAGGAAATCATCGATTGCTTGCGCAAACAAAAAAAATTAAAACGATCAAAACAATTAAAGTGTTTCTTTAGCGAAGCTATGGTTGACTTCAATGGCATACAAGTAAAATTGTTCTTCTGTAAAACATCCCACAAAGGCAAATGGAATGTGTTGTTAACCACAAACCAGGAATTGGGGTTTGAGCAGGCTTACAGAATTTACTCCATCCGTTGGTCTGTGGAGGTTTTCTTTAAAGAGAGCAAGCAGTATCTTGGTTTGGGTAAATGCCAGTCGCAGGATTTTGATGCCCAGATAGCAAGTACAACCATTTGCATGTTACAATATAACTTGCTTTCGGTTGCAAAACGGTTTACCGATTACGAATCACTGGGCGAAATGTTCCGCAAAACAAATGCTGAAACAATACAACTTACCCTGGCAGAAAGACTGTGGCAACTCATCGTTGACGTACTGGCTGATTTAGCCGAACTGCTCGAAATTGACACTGAAGTGTTAATGGAAAAGCTAATCTCTGATAATCAAAGAATTATAAAACTGACAAATTACACAACCCTATTGCAAGCAGGGTAAATAGAACTTGCGAAAGTTAAATTATTAATTGAAACATATAAAGCAATAACAGATATAATAAAACTTAAAACTACAATAACTACAGATACCCAATAGGTTTTTTTAGTCCATTTAATAACTTTAGCTTCATCTAATGCTTTGTCCTGTAAAATATTTTCTATTCTAATTTTTTCCTGCTGGTCTTTGTATAATTGCTTAAATCCACCAGATGTAATAAACCGTTCTGTAGTTGGTATAATTGATTTAGCAATATTTCCATTTGTAGTGTTTATTACGTCAACAATGCTTGTAAAGTTTGCTAATAATTCAAAATATCTTCTATAATATTCAAGCTTTTGACGGTGTTCCCACCTCTCTTCTTGATAATGTTCAGGCATAGACTTATCTGATTTTGGTAATACTAGTTCATCTGCAGTTATTTTTCCTTGTTCAAAACACAACTTGATTATATAATCAAGTATTTCAATATCATCTTTATGTAAGAGTTCCATACGATATTATTTTATTTCAACAAATATAGCTTATTGTTCGATGTTTGTATAACTTAGCACCACTTTAAATTAATAACTTAATAGAAATGGATAAGATTTTAAAATATTCAACATTAGGATATGCTATTCTAATCTTCTATGGATATTCATATATGGCAGCTTACTATAGTCGATGGGGCATCCAAATATATTCATATCTTGATGCAAGTGAAATATTGATGTCATTCCTTAATAATATTGATAGGTATATAAGTCTAATAAATATTTTCCTTTGCATGTTTGGATTTTCATTTTTAGTAAGCTTAAATCCTATTTGGAGAAAAGATTCAACGACTATGGCAATGCAAAAAGCTTTAAGAGTCTTATGGAGTTCATATATAGGATTGATACTAGTATTTATTCTTTGTTTAATTGTAGTATATTTACTTTCCACTCAGCCTAAGTATAATATCCCAAATAATATAGAATGCTATTTCCCATTTGTCTATATTATATTAGGTATGATAATTTTCTTATTCTTCTTCAAAATTCCAACACAACTGCTTAAAATTAATATGACAGTTAATGTTCCGGCATTTCGGTTAGTAATAGTGTTATTTTATCTTTATTTCGTTAATGTTCTAGGTGCTACAGGTGATTATTTAGAAGCAAAGGACGTTAAACACAATTTTAGGGTAACCAATATCAGTTTTAATTATGATTCTAAACTTGTAAAATCAAATGATACTTTAGCTTATGTTGGGATAACTTCTAAATATATATTTTTGAATGATATAAAAAGCAACATAAATTATATTTTTGAAAAAGAAAAAATTTCAAACCTAAAAATTTCAAAAAGATTCATCTTTCTTACATGGAATTAGAAAATCCATATAAACACCCCAAGTTAAAACTTTTGCTAGTATTGCATTATAACAAACTAGCTGAAGCAATGGCAATTGCTTATTATGGCAGTTGGTTAAAAGGTTGTTTAGTTTTGTTTTTTTCATATTAGTAATATCTTTCAAAATATCTTTACCTAAATAATATTAACATTAATAATAAAATTTTATGGCCACATACAGATTTGAGAATCAAAATCCAGAACCATTAGTCCAAATTTTATATAAAATCACACAATCCAGGACTCATTCAACGATTTATGCATCTGGAAAAGATATTGATTTTAGTAGCCATAACCTACAAGCTAATTATCCCGTTACTTGGATAATCTATGATACAGAATTTGAACAATTATCCTTGAACTTATCTGAAGAAAGAATTAAATTTGATAAGTGTAGTTTTGAAAACTTAACAATAAACATAAATAAAAAAAGCAATCTAAGTTTTACAAATAAGTGTAAAATTAATATCGAATTAAACATAAGTTCAAGTGAAAATACTTCTAGTATTCTGATAGACGATTCATATATCATGTCCTTAATGTTAGATGACTTAGTAGGTCTATCTAAATTAGAAATTACGTCTAATTCTACTGTAGATTTGCTTTTTATTAGAGGAATAAAGAGAAGAGCAATACATAACTTAAACATCCAAAGTGGTTCTTTAATTAAAAAAACTAGTATATCAAATTACACAATAGAATATTTGAATCTAAATCAAGCAACGCTTAGTAATGTTAAGTTTGAAAATGTACATTTTAGTTCTTCCATTGATATTACTAGTTTAAGTCAATCTAAAATTTATTTTCGTAACAGTTTGATAATTGATGAGTTTGAATCATTCAACATTAATACTTCTACTAACTTATTCCTAGAGTTTTATAACTTAGTAGTTTCAGAAAATGGCATAATATTTAGTTTCAGGAATAACGAATTATGTGAAATTATATTTAAACATTGTTTCATTAACAGCCACATTAAGTTTATTACACCAGCTGAATTCAATTTGCCTAATATATATACTTATGATTCTGTTTTCAAAGAGTTAGTAATTTTTGAGCGTACTAATCCTACTAACCTCCAATTTTATAATACAATATTTCAAAATGGGATTTTAATCCCGCTAGATTTACCTAAAAAAATAAAAGTAAAATCTATTGTTAAAACGCATAGCTCTGTCTGGTGTATCCTAAAAAATCAAGCATTAGAAAAAAATGATAAAATAACGGCATTAACTTATCGTAAATATGAAATGCTTTCTTTTACAGAAGAACTAAAATGGTCTAGGGATAATATTTCTGAAAAATTTGTTCTTTATCTTAATAGATTCTCTAATAATCATGGATTAAGTTGGATTAGAGGTATTGAATTTACTCTTATAGTTTGGTTACTTTTCTATTCATTATATAGTTGGGCATCTAATGGTTTTATTATTACAAAAGGTTTAGAAACACTAATTTTTACACAAAAAGAATTTTGGGCTGATGCTATTAATTTTTTATGGCTTCCTCAAGGATTACTGGAATTAACAAAAGGTCTGTTAAAAAGCACTAATGGATTTTACTTCGCTATAATGATAATATCTTTTATATTCGGAAAAGTATTTATTGCTTATGGCATTTATCAATTAGTTGCAGCTTTCAGAAAACATGGTAAAGTCTAATCATATGAAACCAATTTATTTTTAAATAATTAGACGTAACTTTAAACTCAATTTAGTAAATAGAATATGGAAACTAGTATGTATTACACTTTTTCAACTATTGCTCAAGTTCTTGCAGCTTTTATAGCATTAGGTGGTGTTTTTGTTCTTTTTAAACTTCAAGAATTAAATAAAGTGCAGTTAACACAATCACAAATCTTCTATAATTTTGGGGTTGGTATATTCATATCAAATGGTATACCTGAACAATTACAAAAGCTTATGTCTATTTTAAATACTGAATCTGTTAGTGATATAATCTCTGAAATGAATTGTTTTCTAGAAGAAGCAAAACTTACAAAGCACAAAAATATATCTTCCCTTGATAAATGTTATAATAATTTATTAAATTTAGAATTGATTAAAAAGAAACTAAAACAACTTACTGCAAAATCTTTATATTTAGGTGCATTTACTATTTTCTTTTCCCTCATTATTTTAGCATTTACTACGAAAATTAGATGCTGTGAATATTGGATTTTATTAAGTGGTATTACATTGACAGCTATAACTATCAGTTTTATGGTAAGAGCAATAGTTCTTTCATTAAGAGAAAATGAATTAGTAATATTTAGGCAATCCTTTACTTAAAAAGTTAAAGTAAATATCTTGTCAAACTGTCAGAATCCAGAATGTATTTCTTAAACAAGAATAAAAAAGGTGAAGCTTTTAAGCCTCCCCCGCTGGCGCTGATTTATAATCAGTGTCGGTATAATTCCCCTCCCTCAACACATTTTCAAATTATCGCATTAACACATTTCCACATTCTCAAATTATAACTGCCTTCTACTTTTCAAACTTTTGAAAGGGTTGTGAAACAGCTACGTTTGTTAGCGGCTGGCATTTATTTTTTGTTTTAAATATTCTATAAACCACATATCATAATCATTTTCCTTCATATTTCTAATAATCAGTTCCCAACTCAGTTTTTCAAAGCTGCCATTATCCGAATGTAATGAATTTTCAAATTGCTTTAATCTTGTTTTGTTTTTGTCAGTGAACAATCTCTGCATACCTAAATTGATAAGTTGAAATTTTGACCCGTTACTTAATTTCGCTGCGAATGCCCAATTTCTAAAAAGTTCATAATGGCCACTTTCTGTCAATTTTTTGTAATCAATATCAGGAACTAAATATTTATCAAACTTTTCACTATCCGTTTTTACATCGTTTGAACTTAGATATTTAACTTCGATAAAAATAAGTTTATCTCTCAACTTAATAATTACATCAGGCTCAGTCCTTTTTTTTGAATCCTCTTTGAAGGAATCAGATATTTGAATAAATTGTCGAAAAAAATCAATGTCGATATTCTGAGAGCAAATATTTGTACCCCATAGATAAATATCATAGTTTGATTCTTCACTATCAATGTTTAATAATCTAAGTAAATCTAGAAATCGTTCTTTAACGACAAAATATTTGAAAAAGCTCCATGTCAAAGCATCTTCTGATGTAGAAAAAGTAAACTTATTTTTTTTATTTGTCCGATTTATCAGATTAAGTGAATTACTCAAAACAAAATCCAAATCGTGTCGAAGCAATTCTGGAACATTATCAATATAGTTTTTATAAATCATCGTAGGATTATTTTTCCCATTTGAAAATCCTAATTTACAATTCTCACAACGTCTTAAGCAATCATTAAATGAATTTGCTTGTTTAACTATTTCATCATGTGGAATCAATAATTCTCCACAAATCGGGCATTTTATTTTATTTAAACTCATATCGTGAATGCTGTGGTTTTTTATGCTTGCCGCCAACAGATGACGCTATGGCAAGTGCGGGAATAAATTGTTGCTCAACTGTCTGCCAGCACAAATGTATGTAAAGATTTCAAATGTTTCAACGAACACGCATACCGCATTTGTTATATCGACTCTTACCATTGATTATTATTTAATCTTTGTCTGCTATTAGATTTCTAAATATTCAGATCAATTTTCGTAAAATCCCAGTTCTTAACGGAGAAATCAAGAATTACCGTATGTCTTCTTTCTATTGAATCAGTTTTCCAAGTCTCGTTAGCTACATAGTCTTTAATTTCAGCTTGTTGATTTAATAACGGATTTTTCTTATATGATTCTAACTTATCTGAAAAGGGTTTGTTTCCAATTGAAGCATTATGAGAACCGGAAATGAGCATCAAATTTCCTAACGAATTTAAGTATTTTGATATAAACTCTTCGGAATATTCATTTAAATCATTCACTTCATAACCAGTTGCAATTGGAGTTCCATTAGTTGGTTTCCTAGGAGATATATGTTCTATCTGTTCATTATCAAGGGAGAATTTTTTAATACTATAGCCCTTGTTTTGTATTGAATTCTCATATTGCCATAAGAGGTAATTCAATACATTATTGCCATACATCCCACCGTTCAAGTAGTTTTTTACATTTGTATCACTCCAATACCAGTCTTCGTTTAGCTTGCTTCCAACCTGTGTAATTAGTTTAACCAAATCTCCTTTAAAATTAAGTAATATTAAGTTTAGTCTTTCTTGAATATTTGCCCTGCTATTAATAAGTTTTGCTCTAAATGTAATAATCTCTAGTACATTAAAAAGAATTGAAAGTTTCCTCTTGTCATTTTCAAAGTACTTATAGCCTTTGATTATAAATGGAAAGACAAAGGCTGGAGCAACTAATTCCCTAAGTTTATGGGCGTATAAATCATCAGAATTTTCAAATTTCTTCATGTTTGAGAAAGTTGTATGAAGCTCCGATATGTAATCTTTAATCCATTCGATTTTGTCTTTAGATTTTTTAAACTGTTCTTTTACATCTTCTAAAGTCCTGTATGCATATCCTTTTATATAGGCATTATTGTGATAAATAAGAATGCTATCTTCGTTTAAATTTCTTAAATCATTTATTATTAGATAAATTAGCTTGAAAATATTAGATATGTTTTCAATA
The DNA here is from genome assembly GCA_041753535.1 of Lentimicrobiaceae bacterium. Lineage (GTDB taxonomy): Bacteria > Bacteroidota > Bacteroidia > Bacteroidales > UBA4417 > UBA4417. Next base: position 74,727 of record JBGSUB010000011.1, on the reverse strand, counting down.
TTCGATTCAGTGTGTTCAGGGGCGCTATAAACATACATTTGATACATAAAATAGGACTTTATTTTTTCCATATTAGTCAAGTCCCTTCCCCTATTATTTTCTAACTCAAACATAAGTGCTGAATCTTTCTTTCCTCCTAATTCAATAACTGTCAAATCAGTTGTTTCTATTTTTTCAAGTATTTTCAGCACTTTTTCTGTTGTAAGTTTTTCAAGTTCAGTAATAAAGTGCTTTTTGGCAGCTTTAATGCGTCTTTGTGAAGGAGAACTAGTCTGAAAATCGTTTTTATTATCTATAATTATTGCATCATAGCAAGCTCTATCGTATTCTACAGGACGAAGTTTTATATTGCCTCCATTCTTTAGAAAAATACTTACTTTAGAACTAAAGTCAAAATCGGTTAAGTCTTCATCATCTTTTCTATCTTGTAGTACATTTATAATAGCCCTAATGAATATTGTTAGAGTAGTAATCCTTTGTTGACCGTCAATTATTTCATAATGGACATCCTTTTTAATTGTTTCTAAAAGTATGTTTCCGTAAAAATAATTATTGTTTCCCTCTATTTGTTCTAATAAATCATTCAAGAATGTATTCCATTGGTCTTTTTCCCATGAATATGCTCTTTGATACACTGGTATTGAAAATGATTTTTGCGAACTATCAAATAGTCCTAAAGTTGTCTTTCTGTAAAAATCCATTTGATTTTTTTTGTGGGTTTATAATGTATTATAACTATTTTATAACAACAAATATATGGAACTTTCAATAATATTTATTTAATTGTAATATTTTCTTTTTAGTATTCACCCACGCATCCATTGGTGTTGTCTCCAGGGCTGCATTTTTTGTCACAGTATTTGCAGAAAAAAGCAAATACACCATGGTGCGCCAAAAATTGCAGCCCCTCCATCAACACAAGTTACTTTACATAATAGGCTCTTATGGTCTTGGTAGAAAGCCCATAAGCCTACTATGTATAAAGGCTAAAGCCAAGTAACCAATGTCTGCTTACCTGCCCACTCAGCCCACTTTCTATGCAGTTGCAAGCCATTCATTACTCGTCCCTCGTAATTCCATGCCTTTCACTGCACCCACAGCAGCAAATATTTCCTCGTGCCTCGTCATATCAGCTGCTAAGTCCTTCCCACTTTCCAGCAATACAAGCATACAAGCCGTATGAGAATTTTGTTTACAAGTTAGTTCTACAAGAGACGAGCAGCAATCTGAGAACCTAACCCACTTTAATGTTGCTGCAAGCAATTGTCCACTGCCTCCTTATTCAGTCCTCCTTATTTCAGCACCTTTCAGTCTGGCAGGTTCGTACTTTGCTGGTAGAAGCAAAGTACACGCATAAAGCAAAGCCTCTTAAAATCGGCTCAGTTTTTAAGAATGCTTCACCAGCCAGCCTTCAAGGATGCTTTCAATGCGTCGTCCTTCAACGTCGTCATTGTCCAATCACTTTCGCAACCCCACAGCAGCACACCTGTATGGCAGCCAGCATTACTGCCAATGCACCTTTTTTCGGCTTACTGGACACCTTCTCACACACATTCAATGCTCACGGTGCCCAGTAAGCACGAAAACCCCACACAACGTAATACTGTCGACCATCCAGGTAAGCTGCTAAAGCCCACCCACTTCCCAAGTTGACAAGTCATTTTAGTTTTGGGGTAAACAAGCATAAGCGGTATTTGTATGCGCAGCTCCTTCCAGTCAGTCATAAGCGCAAGCCACAGGCGTAAGGTATAGTTCAGTTATACTTTTTATTATGTTTTTTTATACAAACCTCCTTTACTGCCATCCAAGCAGTATTTATTCACCAGCAATTCATTGCTGATTTTTAAAGGTATTGCCGTCTCATTTATACTGCCCCACGCTGCCCTTAACCTACAAGCCTTATCCTTCGTATCATTGCCTATCTCCCCATATTATATATGGAGCTTGCATATCCATTGCCTCCGTTCAAAATGTTTTTGATTTGTGGCTAAAGAGGACGATTTTTTTAGGAAAAGAAAAAGGGAAAAGAAAAAAAGGAAACGAATATAAAGTAGCATTCCAGCAAATTCAAGTACAGCAATACGGTATCATGTATTTCTATTGCATATCATATTAATTGCTCCATTCATTTTTTTACATTCAATAACTTATTTCCACACCGTATTGCTGCCCTCCGGGTGCATTCATTATTTTATGCATAACCATGTTTTCAGCCCGTAAGGGCTTTTTTCATGCATAAAATAATGACCTGCATACTTGATTTTGCTTCCATGCTTCATTGCCTGATGGTTTCCTTTTTTTCTTTTTTCCCTTTTTCTATTTTTTCCTAAAAAAATTTTGGAAGGGGTGGTAAAGGAAAGATTGGACTAACCTCCAAAAAGCTCTCCATCATGCAGAAAATCATCACTTACAGCCCTGACCAACCCCGCAGCCCCTTTGCCTTTTTCATCCTGAATAAAGGTATGAATTCAGGCAAACCCCTTGAAAACCCCTGTCCAAACTGCTTCACCTTCAATGCAGCTAACCAGGAAGAAAAGGATCATTATTTCTGGCTCTGCTTTGGCTTATGGCAGTCAAAATCCCTTCACCCTTATCTCACTGGCTCAGTGATTCCCTTTATCCGCCTTCATGATCTCAACCTGGTAATTAACCAGGCATCAGAAAAAGCCCAGGTTAATCCCTCAGCTTTTCAAAAAACCGTTGAAGCACTCAAAATTCTGGATCAGCAGGAAAAAAACTACCACCGCAATCTCCTGCTTATCTCAGAAGCCAAAAAAGCAATTTTTGCAAATTACCGTTCCCGCCCTTCATTTTACAGGTAACAAATTTATAAGTACGTCACTGCGAATCCCACATTTACCTGTGGGACTTGGCAGTCTCCACCATTATACACAAAACCCTAAACCCCAAATCCCATGACACAATCCCAAATCATTTCCAAAACCTTCAGGTTCATTTACAACCTTCCCTCCAATTTCATAGAAGAAATCTGGAAGGACAGCCCTCTACTGGCTGAACACCTCAAAGCCAAATTCACAGGCTTCTGTAAATCCGAAGGATATGCTTCAGCAAATGCCATCCTTAAATTCTTTGCTGCCCTGGATGAAAGCAACACAGAAAAATTCTGCTCCTATGCTTCTACCTGGATCCAAAAGCACACGTAATCTCTTACTTCAAGTCCTCCCCTTATTTTCAAGGGGAGGATTTAGGAGGGGTACAAATTCCGTAACTCCCCGATTTTAACGGCTTTACATCTTCCAATCCATATTTACTTTTTAATCATATACAATGCTAATTGCACCAAATTTGCATCATTTGGCAGTTCTTGTTACTATATATACACAAATGAACATTTCAGAATTATTGTTGTTAACTGGGAATATGCAAAACATTCTTTAAATCAGAAGTATATATGTTTAAAATACTTTCTATTCTTACTTTATTTTCAGCTTTTTCAAGCTTGATCTATGCGTTATTTTTTCATACATCAACTATAACTTATTCAACAGATTTTATATCTTATGAACTTTTGTCAAATCAAAATCGTAGTGCCGGATTACAAAACAACACATTAGCTAAATCTTCCAATATATCAAGTGGGATAAAGTTAGATTCAGATACTACAACTAAAGTTAGCAGACTAACTGAAAATCCAATTTTAGAAAGTATTAGAAGTAAAGCTACACCGCCAGCAATAGCTATAGCCGGCTATAATAGTTATTTATATTCTAATAAAGTAAAGCAACCTCACATTGAAAGTATTCTTAAAAATCATGGTATGAAAGCTAAATTCGTAAAAACAATTGCCCCTGCCATTACAAAACAATTAAGAAGCAAAGCATTTAAGCGGTTCAATGTATTTATCACAGCTACTGGGCTAAGTATGTCAATTGAAGAATATTTATTTCCAAAACTTTCATTTTCACATAGAATTATCTTTACAATATTTTTTGTGATTATAGTTATCTTTCTGTATATATTGGCAGCAGCTAAAGGAATTTTAAAGTAAGGATCCAACAAAACTTGTAACAAAACCAACAACTTTTCTCAAAAAGTTGCTTCACCTTCCACATCCTTTTCATCTTCATAATTACCAACCTCTTTTCTGTTCAAATAGTGTTTCACAATCTTTACAACATTCAATTTTGTAAAGATTCTGAATCAGGAAGTTCCTCTCAGCATTAGCTGATGAAGAAGTTTACCAGGGGATTGGTAACCCATTCGCTTGTTGAATAACATATCATCAAACTTTCAGCCTGATATTTCCAGGCTTTTTTTTTTCAAATAGAATATCAATTTATTCGTATTCTAAACTTTTATAAATTTGAAAAAAATAAATCTGATAATTTTCAGACCTAGTCTGCCCTAATAGGGCAACTAACACTGAAATCGCCAGGGGTAGCCACAAGTTGGGCTTAATTTTTAGAGAAGAACAATAAATATAAAATAAACCATGTAGTATTATGAAAAAACAAATTATAGAGATAGTAACAGAGGATGAATTTGATGTATTAGAATCTATTTCTTTAATACACTATTCGAGAGAAAAGCCTCTTATTATAAGGCTTACTGATGATGATGGCTCTAATATTTATATTCGATATGAATTTATTCATATCCCAGACCTAAAAGGAGGGCATATTGAATTAAGTAATTATAATAATGATACTCTAAAGATATTGATTAAGTTCAATGATTCATTGGTGAATTTTGGATATAAAGCACCAATTAAAATTGGGTCATTTAGAAATAGAAAGTTGCTGATTAATTTCAGGGTTTCAATTAATGCTATTGATGACAGTCCTGTGATAATCAACACTTGTTATTTAGGAGAGGAGGTTGAGAAATGAAAGGATTAGATTTTTCAAACTTACCTCAAGACCCTGAAACAAGTAGTAAAATTATTAGTGGGACTTTTGAAGAGAGTAAATTAGAACGTGAACTTGGAAAACTTGGAAGATTTTTTGGTTCAGGGAATTCAGTCAAAATGAATATTGCGGGACTTCTAATTACGGTGCTCGTTCTAACTGGTATTTGTTATACTATTGCCGTGTTGTGTCTAGATGTTTCAGAAAATAAAATGGCTATAGGGATACTTGAATTTTGGAGTATTATAACTCCATTGATAACATTAGCGTTAGGATATTTATTTGGGAAACAAGATAAAAACTAAGCCCAAGACGCGTTATAAAAAATTGCCGGTTCAGTAAGATATTCAAGGGTTTTAGCCCACTTCAACTTTTGTATTTCTTGATAGGAAATCGCCACAATCCCTAACTGACCAAACTGCCAGCCGTTATTAGCTAATTAATTAAAAATAACTCTAATGAAGAAAGTATTTATTTCCTATTCTTGGGATAATGAAAACCATAAAAATTGGGTTAGAAGATTTGCAGATGATCTCATTACTAATGGAGTATTCGTATACCTAGACCAATATGATTTATTTGCTGGCGCTAATATGACTCATTATATTGACAATGTAATTAATGATTCAGATCATGTTTTAATAATAATGACACCTAATTATAAAAAGAAAGCTGAGAATAGAAAGGGTGGTGTAGGATATGAGTACTCCATTTGTAATAAAAAGTTATTTGAAAATCAAAAGGACAATAGGAAGTTTATTCCAATTCTGCGAAAGGGAGACGAAAATAGAAGTGTTCCTGAGTTCCTAAAGTCATTTGTAAGATTAAATTTAAGTAATGATAGAAACTATGATATTGATTTTAAAACTGTTCTAGCAAGTATATATCTTGATTTAGGAACTAGTCGGCCAAAATTAGGAAACAAACCATCTTCATTAGATGAGACAATAGTCGAGCAATATCATTTTATTCCTATTAAAATTGAAGAAATAAAAACTACTGGACTCACAGGGCCTCTTGTATTGTTTTTTGGTCCACCTAATATTGGAAAAACTATGGCTTTGATAAGATTGCTAAGGTTTTTAAAGAATAAGTATCAAGTTTCAATAATGAAAGGATTTAGATCTGATGAACTATATAAGTCAGTAACCTATGAATTTAATAAATCATTATATCAATCCGAATATGCTCCTTTTGCTACCAGCACTGTTAGCTATCTCCTTGTTAATTTGTCTGACATTTATGGAAATACTATTAGTCAATTTATAGATGTGGCTGGGGAACATTTTTACTCACATTATAACTTTGATTATAATCCCCCTCATTATTTATCCCGGATATTTTCTAGTAATTTTTCAAAAATATATGTTATCTTCTTTGATCCAGATATTATTGATAATATAAAAGAATTTCAATTTTATATTGATCAACTTTCCTCATTTTTCATTAAGAATTTTGTGCCAAAAAGAGACAAAGTAATTTTACTATATAGTAAAAGCGATAAGAGGGAAACTTATATCGCAGAAGGAAAACCGGTGTTTAATTTGTATAAGCGTGATGTTTATGGTAAAAATAGTTTTTACAAACTTAATGAAACTTTAAAATCTCTTAAAATTAATAATGTACCCTTTATCCCTTTTTCTTCTGGTGAAGTATATATTGAACCGGATAGCAATAAATTAAGAGTTAGAGAATCAAATGATTATTTTCCAGAACTACTTTGGAAGAATATTAATAAGCAACTACAATACAAATCTGGTTTCTTTAATTGGTTAAATAACATTTGATTAAATTAATTATAATAGCAGCCTCATAAGATAAGAACAGTTGGAAAAAGCGATGAACTTAGAACATTTTTGATTACTTTAATTGCAGTAAAATATACAGGAATTTATCCCTCTTTTGTTGAAAAACACCAAATAGATTGGTATAAGTCTTTACCATTTAAAAGCATTTGGGGTAGATAAAATATTTTTCAAATAGAGCAATCTGCCGAATATTGTAAAGTTTAAAAACAAATTAAGATTAATAGACGCTGATTTATTGAGAAATAAATGAGCATATAAAAATTGGACCATAGTAAAAATGAAAAAAAGAGTTTCCCTAAGATGATTTTACAAATGAAAAAACAATAGCTTAGACTTTTTAGCTTGTAATTATTTATAACTTCCAATCATTTAATCCTATAATATCCCCACCTTCACCATCCTCCCCTCCTAACCATTATCTTGGCTAAACAGGCCTAACTCACGGCTTTATTCCCAATGCCAATCCTGTTTAGTATCTGAGTACAGAAAGTTCTTCTTAACTCTAGCTGATAAGCTTAAGTTTCTAAAGTTAACCATTTTGCCTGATGACCAACAAATTACTTTGTAATCAGCTTGATATAAGGGAATATAACTTGTAGAAATATGAAAAAAAATTACAATTTGGATATTAATACTTTTTATACATTTGAACAATATATTCCAGGTCTGATTATATTAATCAGCTTTAACAAGTCTGCATTACTTGAAAAGTTTATGAGTATAAAAAAGATATAGGGTGACTAAAGACAAAATAATCTCAATATTTGTTGGCTTGTATCGAAAAAATTAATACAAAAAAAATAATTTAATAAAAACACTTTGATGAGGATTTTTTTAAAACAAGCAATAGATTATTTATTCAATAAGTCTTTAATAATATCTGGTATTTGTGTATTAGTTCTGTCAATAATTGACATTTCTAATTTAAATGATACAACAATTAGTATTTTTGGTGTTGATAAATTTGAAATAGGCAAATTATTATATTATTTTACAATATGCTTTGGATTAATCTTCGGTACAATCTCAGTACTAAATGGTAAAGAGATTGAAAAATTTGAAGCAGAAAATATATTGAAAAGTAACAAAATAAATGATCTTGAATCTAAATTAAATGAAGTTGTTCATGAAACAAATGAATTGTTCAATTCATATTTAAGATTATTAATTAAAAACCTTAACTTTACACATCAGGAGAGGATCAGTGTATGTAAAGTTTACAATAACTGTTTTAAACTCATTGGAAGAACATCTGTAGATCCAATATTGATGGAAATGGGGCGCAATGAATATCCTATAAAGGAGGGATTTATTGGAAAAGGCTGGAGAGAAGGTGAGTTTTTTATAAACAACTTGCCTGATTCAACAGCTAGAAATGGAATTACTAATTATTATAATACTGTAAATAGAATTAATCCAATTCCAAGAACTGTAATTGATAATTTGAAAATGAAATCTCGTAATTTTTATATATATAGAATTGAAGGTTATGATGGTAATCCTAAAGCTGTTTTAATCTTTGAAAGTTTAAATCCACATTGTTTTACAAAAGAATTTATTGCTGAAAAAATAGATGGAGTCAAACAACCATTAATTATGTTTGTTGAAAAGAACAATGGCTTGGTAATTGCTGAAAATTTATTGGGAATATGACAAACTTAGAAAAATTAATACGGTATTTATTGATTAACTACCCGAATTCTTTGGAACTATCAAAGCCGCGATTAGTTAAACTAATTTATCTAATTGACTGGAAATATACAATTGAAACAGGAGATCAGTATACTAATATAAATTGGATTTATAACCATTATGGTCCTTACGTTGAGGATGTTATTAATGTTATAAAATCGGATAAAGCAATATTTAAAATAGAAAGTTCACAAAACCCATTTGGAGGAATTACAGATAAATTCGAACTTATAGATAAGACAGAAATTATTTTAGAAAATAAAATAAAAGAGGTTACTGATTTAATGATTAGTTATACATATAAATTAAATTGGACGGAGTTTATAAATCTTATTTATTCATCTTATCCTATTCGTAAAAATTTAAAATACAGTTCTTTGGATTTAAAAGAAATTGCTAAAGATTTCAATAAAGCACGATTGGTTCCTTAACTATAAATTCTTTTATAGTTTTGCACTGTATTTTTACACCCTCCCCACCCTCACCATCCTCCCCCTTCTAACCATAATCTTAGCCAAACACGCATACCTCACAGCATCAATCCCATGATTAAATTTATCTATGGGTTCATTAGTAGCTTTTCCTGCCTGGTCCTCTTTCCATTTATAATTCTTAAACTCCCTGATCAGGTTTACTGATCCTTTCGTGATATGGATTTTATACCTCTTCATGATATCCAAACCGGCTAAAATACTATCCTTCCCTTTAAAGGTAGCCTGTATATTAAACCCCTCTTTCTTAATCTCATAAATGCATTTCGGCTGGTTATCTGCAATAACCTCATCCGTCCATTTCAACCCCAGTTCACCCATCCATTTGGCAATATCCTGGTTAGTCAATCCCCGGTTATAAATCAGCTCTTCCAGGTATAAATCCCCTCCACTCAAACCCACCTTTATTAATGCAGTAGGATCATTACTAAACCCAAAATCCATTCCATAAACTACCCACTTGCAATCTTCAGGAAAAGCCTCACACTGGTCCCAATTTGTAAAAATCAGCCCCTTAATCTGCCCAGGCAATCCAAGTCCATAAACCCGCCAGTAATTCTCATCTACATATTTCAGCTGTTCAATCTCTTTCACAACCTCTGCCGGTAGAAACTCAATATTATCAAGATAGGAGCTTTGTATAAAAGTGCAATCCTTCCTGGGAATCACCAGGTCATAAATCCAGTGTTCCTCCATCGAAGGATTGTAGTCAATAAATATCTGCTTCTCTGTCCTGATGCTCAGCTGAATCCAGTCCTCCAGGCTCAGTTCATTGGCCTCATTAATAAAAAGGTAAGTTCTCTTTGCGCCTCTCTTTTTCTGAGGTTGGTCCAGGCTAACAAATTCAAACAGGTTCCCATTCAGGATATAGGTATTTTCAGTCCTGTTATGAAATTTTTCATCATACAGACCTTCATTTTTTAATATCTCAAAAAAATCCCTCATGGCTGAAGCTTTCAGGCTGGGCATGGTTTTCCTCACGATGGTAAACACAGCATCCCTTTCCTCAAAGGACTTCACCAGGATAAGCAGTTGAAGAATACTGTATGTTTTCCCGCTTCTGCTGCTTCCCTGGTTAACAACAATCTTTGTTGTAGCCAGGTAATTCTTATCAAAAACCTCGGAAACTCTGGTTTCTTTATCAATCATTTTACTCCGGGCTTACCTTATCACCTGCTGCAGAACTCAAATTCTCAGCTGTTGCTGAGCCTGCCGAAGCACCACTCCTGATTACCCTGAATGTAATTGACCTTATTTCTTTATCCTCAGTCCCCAAATCCAGGTTAACCCTCTGCAATTTAGGTCTGATATATTCCTGAAGATCTGCCCAAAGCCTAATTCTTTCAGGTGGTTTCATTTTTCTAAGGTCCTCCTGGACAGTTTCATCCAGTAACCCAAGAACCCATTCAACTTTTTCCTTTTGCTCCCTGGTGATCTTATTTATAGCCCCTTTCGGCTTTCCTTTATTTCCAGGTAGAAAAGTTCCCTTTTCACTTCTTTCATTATCCATAGTACACAAGTATTAATAGTAACACCGTCATTGCGAGGAGGTACGACGAAGCAATCTCCCCATATTTATCAAATTATCACATTGCCAAATTGCCGAATTGTTAAATTGTCAAATTGCCGAATTACTTCCGATAGACAAGTTTCTCTATTGTGCTAACCGATACCCCATACTCATCACTCAACTCCTCCTTAATATCCCTGTAAGTCCTTCCTGTTTTAGCCATAAGAAAGTACTTCTGCCTCACCACCCAATTCCTTGCATGATCCTCTGGTATCAGTCCAATGTCAAATAATTTGCTTGCATCTATTCCTGCAAGTTCCTTTATTTCTCCCAATATCAGGTCCTTCGCTGCATTCATCGTAATATCTGTGTTTCTCTTAACAAAATTACGTATAAATCAGATATATTATACTGATAATCAAAGATTTTGCCAACTTTTACGAGATTAATATTTTTAGTCTGATTATTTTTGTATGTCCAGTATTTTTAATCTCTAAATCTGAATCATGAACAAAAAATCAAGCAAATCAAACCCCGGTAAAAAGGCTGTTTCCATGACCAAACCCAAAACTTCCACTGCGGGTAAAAAATCCGGTGGATCTGAACTTCAGAAAAACGTGAAATAACTATCTGTTCTCTAAAATCCCATACCAAACTAATTCTGCATCACATGGCAAAGAATTCAAATAAATCAAACCCGGGTAAAAAGATACAGGCATTAACTACTCCCAAGCCACCCAAAAAAGGAGTTGGTAAAGCTGGTACTGACCTTGCTAAAAATGTAAAATAGTGTCCAGGTATTTTTCCACGCCTCCCATATTTTCTGCTCCTGTCTCAAAAGTTGACAGGGAAAATGGTATTATTCAAGGCATCACTATTGCCAGGGTAGGACCAGCCAAAGGTCATTTTGGCTTAATTGACCGTGCTTTTCTTTTACAGATTGTAGATAATGCCTCTCTCAAACCAGCTGGCATAAAAGCCAGGTTTGGGCACCCCAATATGTGCAGCCAGGCTTTGGGAACATACCTGGGAAGGTTCAAAAACTATTCCTATTCTGGTGATCAGGTCAAAGCTGACCTCCATCTTGACGACACAGCAAAAAACACACCTTCCGGTGATCTTTATTCGTATGTCCTTGAAATGGCAGAGAAGAACCCTGATATGTTTGGAGCTTCTATCGTTTTTGAGATTGGTGAATCAGAATTCCTTGAAGAAGAAGTGGATGGTAAAAAAGTCAAAAATGAATACTTCCGTCTGAAAGAACTCCGTGCAACAGACATAGTTGATGAGCCAGCTGCCACCAATGGACTATTCTCAGCTGACAGCTTCTCAGCAATAGCCACCCAATTTCTGGATGAGAACCCTGAGCTTATGGAAATCATTTTTTCAAAGCCTTATTCCGTCGTTGAATTTCTTTCTAACTATATAACCAACTCCAAAATGAACCTATCCGATAAGATAAAACAAAACTTTGCCGCTTTCCTGGCAGCCTTTTCAGCACTGCCAACTGAGCACCCAGCACCCATCACTGAGCACCCAGCACCCCACGACACCACCCTCAACACCCTCTTTGAAGCAGTTTCAGCCTCTTATCCTGAATCCTTTTCTGAAACCGAAGGATTCACCCAACTTCAAAAGGCAGAAGCTCTTGCAGCTTTCTTTGCATCTGTGGATGAAAAGTTACAAAATGCATCGGCACAACTTTCAGAAAGTTCTTCAGCATTTGATACTCTTAACGCTGAGCACCAAGAATTACTTGCCTCTTCCAAATCAACTTTGCAGGAACTCACTGCTGCAAATTCCCGCATCCAGGAACTTACAGAACAGCTTGGGGCACGTCCTTCAATCCCACTCAATGTCACTGATCCTGCCCTCAGTAATACAACTGCTACCCAGGACAAAGATGAAACCGGCAAACAAATCCTCTCAGCCCTTCCCAAAGACCTCAAACGCAAACTGAAATAGCAATAGCAGCACCGTCATTGCGAGGAGGCACGACGAAGCAACCTCCCCCCAAAAAGCATATTAATTTTAAAAAAACAACAAAATGTCCAACATATTTTCCCAATCCACCTCCCCCGCCTTTAAACGCCAGGCTATTGACGAATACTTTATCCAGCCAATGTTTATGGCTGAAGATATTCGTGGTCTCATAACTGTACGTACAGATATCAAAGGAACTGAAACTCTCAACAGGGTTAGCCGTCCTTCCATGCTAACAAAACCTAAAACTACCGCTGGTTTCACTCCGGCAGGTGGTTTCAATCTCACATATACTGATATTACTGTAAAACCAATGGCTTTGGAATTTGAACAGAATGCCAGGGCTTTTTGGGGTTCCATTGTTGAACAATTGCTTGCCTCAGGATACAAAGAGGACGATGTTGAGCAAATGAAATCTCCTGATGTATGGAACAAAATTATGTTACCTCTAATTGCACAGGCTGGGCAGGATGACCTTATCCGCCAGATGTTCTTTTCCAATCCCTTGGCTGAGACATTTGCTTCTAAGGCTCCGACAGGAACCATTGACACCAATTATTCCGGCTACACAGGCTTCATGACACACCTCATGCAGGATCTTTATGCTGGTACAATTCCATCCTCTCAGCATGTTTCTGTTGCTTCCGCAACTGCAGCTGTTAAAGCTGAAAAGGTGCTTACTTATACTGCCGGCACTGATACTTTCCTCAACCTGGAAGTCAATGGAGTAACCTACTCACAGGCTTATGCCACTTCTGCAACTGTTACAGCACAAAACTGGCTTACGGCTCATAAAGCTGCAATCGAGGCTCGTGGAGGTGTTCATGGAGTTATCGTTACCAATCCTTCAGGTGCAGCAATCAAAGTAGTAAGCAAGTTGAAAGGGCAAACCTTTACCTTCACAGGAACAGTTACAGGATCAGGTTCTGTGGCAGCTTCCGGTGTTGTTGCAGCAACACAGTCTGGAGCTCTTTCATCCAATGAAGCAGACACCACTTTCGAAAGTATGCTTGATGCTGTTACTCCCGAAATGCACGAATATGAACTGGTATTCATGATTACTTCTTCCATGTGGCGTAACCTTATTCACACTCTAAAGAACCGTCAGACAGTTTTGGGTGATGCTGTTATGAGAAATGGTTTGAAAGTGCCTACTTATGAAGGCTTTCCAATCATCGTACGTCCAGATTGGGACAAGTGGATCAGTGTAGCTCATAATGGCATTCAGCCTCACCGTGCTTTGCTTACCACTTCCAAAAATCTGCTCTTTGCAACAGATGGCACCAGTGATTCTGAAATGATAGAAACCTGGTACAATCAGGAAGCTCAGATGCGCAGATACCGTGTCCAGTATAAAGCCCAAACCGCTTACCTCCACAAAGAACTTGTAGTACTCGCTGGCTTTGGTGATTAAACCGAACTCATAAACTTGTCTTACTCATGCCTCAAAGTCCCTCTCCTTTTTAAGGAGAGGGATTTAGGGTGAGGTCTCCGCACTATGAAACTCTTCTCCTCCTACAACTACACCCCCCTCTTAAATCTCAAACGTACTGACTTTATTAATTTAAAGTCAAACCTTGATATTTATATCCCTTTCGGAGAAGATAACCTGCTACCCTCACAGTTAAACCAGTTAGCCCGTGAAGTCCCTGTTCACCGTGCTATCCTGAATTCAAAAGCATCATATGTAATTGGTAAAGGGCTCACTTCCGAAAACAACCTTCTGAAGGAGATCATCATTTCTCCAAACAATACCTATGAAACCCTTGACACACTTTTCAGGTATGTAGTTCACGACTACCTCAACATTGGCAATGCCTATATGGAATTGATAACCAATCCTGGGCGATCCTTTTTCTATTCCTATCATATTGATGCCAGCAAATGCCGTTTATCATCTGTGGATAACAATGTTCTGATCCATCCTTCCTGGGCAGAGTTCAAGGGAAAGAATGATGAAAATCTCACATCAATCCCTTTATTCCCTGACTTCTGCAAAGGGGCTGATGGACTGTTACATTCAGTCTATCATTTCAAGGACTATGAGCCTGAGTTCTATTACTATGGGCTTTGTTCTTATTTCCCTGGTATGAGGTCTATTATCATTTCAGGTCTAACAAATCTCTGGAATCAGAATAGGCTTGAAAAAGGCTTTACAGCTCCCGGGTTGCTTGCAATCCCTGGCATCAATTCCACTGCTGACGCTGATGTTCTTGATGCTGAATTTGCAAAATTCAAGGGAGTTGATGCTGAAAAATCCGGTGATATAATCATACAGTACCTTGCTGATCTATCTCCAGGACAATCCTCTCAGCAGGCAAAGTTTATTGAGTTTAAGAAAAATGAAGAAGGCAACTGGACTGCCCTTCATACCCAGGCTGAATTGCAGATAATCACTATTCATAACTGGTTCCGTTCTCTAACTCCTTATTCTGGTGAAAAGACAGGCTTTGACACCAACCGCATCCTGAATGAATATGAAATAGCACTTAATACCATAATCAATCCCCTTCAGAATTTCTTCCTGCGCCACTTTGACCAGGTATTGAATTATTTCAAGCTTCCTGTTGGCACTCTTTCATTTATCAATGTACCACCAATAGACAAGATCAATCCCTATAAGTTTATCTGGGAAGCCAGGCGTGATTCAGGTTTACCTTATGATGCCTCTGATCCTGCTCAAAAACAGCTTGTTATCCAGGTCAGAAATTCCTTCAATCAATCTGTAGAAACCTCCTGATCCTTAAACTCTGAAACCAATCTGAAACAACCCTGAAACTCTTCAAACCCTTCAAACCCTTCCCATGTCCATCGTAGATTTCAAAATTTTCAATACCGAAAAATTCACCACTGAAGGTTTTGATACTGTTCAGATGGATCCGTTTATTAGTGAAGCAGAGAAGAAATTCCTTATTCCTGTCCTTACACAGCCTTTATACGACGATATTATTCAATCCCGTCCTTTGTATGCCAGGCTTATTGATAACTACATTACTCCATGCCTTCGCAATTTGTCAGCTTCACTGGCTATCAATAAGCTTGCTTTTGATAACAAGATTTCAATGGGTGATACCAGGATGCGTGAGGACTTGAAAGCCGATTTTATTGAATCAGGCAATTTTCATTTAGATGAACTCCGTAAACACCTCGAAACAGGTATTTACCATTTCTACTTGCCTGCTGACAATCGGCAGATGATTGCCGGTTTCCTGGTTAAACCTGCTGTAACACCTTCCTGGAAATTAAAGCCTTATGCCAAGGCTATAATTACCACTACAACAGAAAGTGAGTTATATGAAACTGACTGGGCTGATGGCGCATACTGGCCTGAGTATATTGATTCAGAATGGAATTATGACTTCAGTGCTTTCCTCAAATCCCTGGGCTCATTTTTCATTGATTGGGGTGATGGCTCAAAGCCAGAAGAATATCCGTATTATTACTCAACCTGCCTTCACACCTATAAAGAGCCTGGCACTTACACCATTACCATTTCAGGAATTTATGCATTCTTCCAGAGTTCTCTGGTAACAGAAGCATCCCTGATGTTCAAACTCAAAAGGCTTAACATGGCAGGCTGTTCCAGCCTTACTGTTAATCCAGTCCTTACAGGCTTAATGTTTTTGCAGGACCTTGACCTTGCAAATACCGGCATCACTGTTCCTCCTGTTCTCACAGGCTTAACAGGTCTCAAATACCTAACCCTCAATAATACAGCAATTGTTACTCCGCCAATTTTAACCGACTGCCCTTACATTACTGAGTTAGAACTTAATTGCCCATCTCTCACAACCCCACCAGACTTAACTACACGCCATTATCTGCAACGCTTCACTATCAATGGCTCAGCAATTAATCAGGCTGGCTTGGATTCCATTCTCGAAACATTATCCGGCGTTAATTTCACTGCCATCACTTTTGTCAACCTCCGTGTTCAGGGTTCTGTCACACCCACCTTATCCAAGAAGAATGCTTTTATTGCTGCTCATCCAGGCTGTACCCTTTACACAAATTAAAATCTGATAATACAATCAACCATGAAATTCACAGGCTACATTAACCACCCTTCAAGCTCAATACAGCCCCTCAACGCCACAGCTTTAGTCCATGCTGGCATTAGCGTTGGAATGGAACCTTATAATGTTGTACGAATCATAATTGAACACTTACCGATACTTACCAGTGTTCGGATTAAAACCATACACCTCATTTCTGCAACTTACGGTATCAATCAGCAGTATTCAGGGAATACAGCCCTAAAGCTTATCAGTCAGTCCGGTACTTACCTTTATTTCCAGACTCCACATATCTCTGCCGATATGTTGGCTGGTAATTTTCAGGTTCGTGTAATTTATGAAGTATCTCCAGAGGACATTACCCTTCTCAGGTATATTGCTGAGCGTACTACTGCTAAAATTGTAAACTACGGTTGTAAATTAGTTACTCCATCCTCTGCCCAACTTGATTACCCTTCGTTCATTCAGAATTTGGGTACAACAGATCAGACCTTAGTTTATTCTGATTGCTACGGTAATGAAGGCTCATTTATACTCAAACCAGGAGATGCGACTTATTTCCTTGTTAACATAGTAAATACTGGTTCAGGCAGCACATTGTATCAACTCTATTCCAGGTAATCATGCCCATATCAGTTAGAGCACTTTCGCCTGTTGCACGTCAATCAAAAGGCATTGCTGGTCCTTTAATTATACCTCTCATACCTTTTGGTAATGGGGGTGAAATGGCCTGTTTATCTGTAAGATCAAGCTGGAACACAATTGCAACAATTGATAATAATGGCATTTTTTACCTTGATCGTGAAGGGCGTGAACCATCACAATCATTTAATATCCATGCCGAAACTCAAACTGATATTTGGGTTCGCGTACCTTTTGGTGATTGTGAAATTACAATAGCTAAAGGTATGGGATGCATCACTCATATAATAAATTGGCAATCTGAGGCTGATAGTCCTAAAATTGACAGGATGGATTTGAATGAATTACCTCCTGTTTTGGAGTTCTTTCATTGTCCTGGATATAATTGTTTTCAGGGTAATATAAAAGATTTACCCTCTACTCTTTACCATTTCCTGCTTGCAGATGATGCCAGAATTGAATTTGGCAGAGGTGAATCACATTTTAATGACTCTATGAATTATTTCAATTATTCACCCAATTCTGCCACACCCCTTACACAAGATCATTTAGATTCACTTATAATCGAGCTTTCACACCTTACCTGGTCAGGTAGTGACCGCGAACTCATTCTCCAGGGCTCTAATCCACCCCGCACACCTGCCAGTGATACTGCAGTTCAGGAACTTCTTACAAAAAATGTCCAGATAGATATTAAATCCTAAACCATTACATTCAAAACAATCAATCTGCCATGCTAGAATATCTTTCAATCATTCTTAGCTTCATTACTGGAGGAGGTATATCTACACTAATCTCCTTGCGGTACTTACGCAAAAATGGCAAAATCGATTATACAGAGAAAGCCATCACCTTCATCGAAAAGCAATATGATGAAGTCCTTGCGAAAAACAAAGAACTCCATGAAAGGGTAACTGCTCTTGAAAAGCTGATCCCATATGCTTGTTTCAAAATGGATTGCAAACTACGCCAGAAGAAAGAAAAAGTAAACGAAAGCAGCTAATTTTAAACCTCTAGCAGCATCTATTTATTTTCATTTATTTGCTAAAATATTTTTACAAAAGAGTACAATTATAATAAAATTTGACTATATTTGTAAAGCGTTCTTTAATGGTATTGAGATTATTCTGAGGCACATTTTTCGGTGCTTAGAATAACTGAAAAAGTATTTATTAGGCTGATATATAGCTGATTATAAATAGAAATCGAATCCTATCGGGGTCACATTTACAATATAAGCGAGCCGTAATTCATTGAGTTACGGCTCTTTTTTTATTCCAGTGGATAATATTTGTACCATGGTGATTTCTCCTTTATTTTCAACATTTTATAATATTGTTTAAGTGACCGCTGGTTTTCCCAAATTTATGTGTCTAACTACTATCTGACACATTCATAAACTAAAATCTACGAGAATGAAAAACATTGGAAAACTAATCCTGGCAACGGCAATCATGATGATCTTCACCGTTCAGGCAAATGCTCAAAGCAATGCTGCTGCTAATCAATCAGCACAAAAACAGACTGCTGTCAATTCCACTGGCAGAAATTATGTGGACAAAGATAACAATGGCGTATGCGATAATGTCGGGACAAGGCCAGGCAACGGTCGCGGTGCGAATTTTGTTGACAAAAACGGGGATGGCATCTGCGACAACCGGGCATATGCAGGAAATAAATGCAGAAAAGGACAAGGCAACAAGAACGGAAATGGCCATTGTCGCGGACCCATGAATTGTGGGAGGAAGTAATATCGGACCAAAAGCATCCGGCAATCAGAACCTGAACACAGAATAAACCTGTTAAAAAAGCTGAAAGCAGAGGTTGAAAATTATATCTTTGAATAAGATTTTGATGATTTGATCCAAAACGATGAACTATTAATCATCCATAATTCTCAACCTCTCTTTTTTTCCCTAATTGATGACAGATCAGGAAATAATTACCGGCATACTGAATCATGACAAACCGGTCATACAATTCCTGGTAACAAAGTACCACAGGCAAGTCATCAAAACTGCCTTTCACTTTGTACACGACATGGATGATGCTGAAGACCTTGCCCAGGATGTTTGCGTTGAGATTCTGGAATCAATAGGACAGTTCAAACAGACCTCTACCTTATCCACCTGGATTTACAAGATTACGGTAAATAAGTCCTTAAATTTTGTCAGGAAAAACAAACGGAAACATTTGGTTCAGCAGTTTGAATCGCTTTTCTTTAAAAAGGATGGCAGAAGCAGTACAAATGAAGAGCCTATGTCGAACGACAACCCATTAGAAAATACCGAAACAAAAAAGATTCTTGAAAAAGCCATTAACAATCTGCCCGAAAACCAGAAAACGGCTTTTATTCTGAATAAATATGAAGAATTATCGTACAGGGAAATTACCGAAATCATGAACCTTAGCCTGGCCAGTGTTGAATCACTGCTTCAGCGGGCTAAACACAACTTACAGAAAAAGTTAATCGCTCAATTCTCCGAATATTCAAATAAGGGATAGCATGACAAACTGCAAGGCAGTACACGAAAATTTATTCGCATATGCCGAAAAAGAATTGCCAACTGCATTGAAAAAGCAGTTGGATACACATATAAGCGAATGCCCTGAATGCAACAGGATTGTGGCAAAATTTAAAATTGTGCTCGCTCAGATGGAGGGACAGAAATCCACAGAACCCCGGCCATTTGCTGAAACACGCATCATGCAGGGAATAGAATCCAGGCTGGAAGAAAGGCTAAAATCAGCCGGTTCTGTTTACGGGAGGATTTTACAACCTGCTCTAATAAGCGCAGGAGTTGCAGTTTCACTGGCAATCGGATTTTTTATCGGTTCCGATTTTGCGGATACGCATTCGCAACTCACTCAAACTGATGAACAAATTGAGGCTGTAAGAAACGATTTGAACGCACCTGAATTTATGACAGACGACATCTTTCATTTTACTGAATAATCCCTATAGCCATGAGTATTTTTAATAATAACCGCACCATTTTCTGGATACTTGTTTTCCTTGTTCTTATTAATATCACAGCATTGGCAACTTATTTTATCTATTTGCGGAATAAATCAGGCGAGCCTGTTCCAGCTTCGGGGCCGAAATATGGAGTTGCCCTCAGGCAGGAATTATCATTAACACCCGATCAATCACTAAAAGTAAATGCGATAAACAAGGCCTATAAAGCTTCGAGTGAACCTTACGCAATTGCAATCAGAGAGAAGAAAGCAGATTTGCTGGAGGAACTGTCAAAAGATAAAACTGATATGGGCCTGGTAGAAAAACTCACCAATGAAATAGTATCGGAACAGAATCAGCTACAAATGGCCAATATAAAACAATTCCTCGATTTGAAAAAAGTATGCACACCTGAGCAAACTCAGAAGCTTTCGCAGATTTATTCGGAGTTGTACGGTTGCGAAAACAAAGGCAGCGGAAGAGGCCAGGGAAACAACAATGGAAAGGGATACCGCCATCGTTATGGCCAACAAAAAGACACACTGAGACATTAAACTAATTAGGCCAGTAAAGCATTCTCCTTTCGCCCTATCTCCCCTTCTCCCCTTCTCCCTTCTCCCTTTCTCCCCATCTCCCTCTCATTTCTCCACCTATCCCCTCTTACTGATCTCAATCAAAGCTTCCCGCTGAAGTATTTTTATATCCTTATTATTAAGTTTAATCAGGCCGTCTTTCTCATATTCTTTCAGCAGTTTCACCGTACTTTCCATCGAGAGCCCTGCAAAGTCAGCTATTTCAGTTCGCGATAACAAGCCAAAAATACTCTCGTTGTTATAAAGTATAGTATCAAGATATAGCAAAACATCGGCAAGTCGCCCGTGCATTTGTTTATACATAACACTCCGTATAGTATTGTACATCGAACTGTCGTTATCGAATACTCTTTTTATGAGTCCATAGCCAAAGTTCCCGTTGCTTTTTATTAGTCCTGAGATAGCATCTTTCTCAATAAGGCAGACTAAGGTATCTTTCAAGGCAATAGTCGAATAATCATAGGTGTTTTTGCTGAAAGCAGCCGAAAGCCCTATAAATTCACCACTTTGGATTATCCGGAGGTTAAAATTACGGTTAGCATCGCCTATAACATATTGCCTCACCAGTCCATCTACCACGTATAATACACTTGATGCAAATGCTCCTTGCTTGGTCAGTGTTTCACCTTTTAGGAACAATACCTGTATTTTACTTTCTTTAACTAATTCTATTTCTTCGGGAAGCAGATTAGCGAAACACGGAGCACCAAGCCCGCCAAGCACACAATCATCAAGAGCAGTATATGTTTTCATAAATTAAACTGACAATTTTGCAAAAGTAAGTATTAAATGCATGGCTGTATATTCTGGTAATCTTATTTCAGACTTACAAAAGTTGTTACTGTATTGATCTAAAAGTTGTGCAATCTCAATTTACTACTTGTGCAGGTTTAATTTTAGTTTCATTTTTAAATGGAAAGTCATACTAATTTTGCATCGTAATCAAAAAGACAAATATCATGAAACATACAGTAGATACATTGTGGCAGGGAAATATGAAATTTGATGCTGTTGTAAGCGGCCATCACATTAGTATGGATGCTTTGCCTGCAGTTGGCGGAAATGATGAAGGCGCCCGCCCGAAAGAACTTATGCTTGCTTCGCTGGCAGGATGTACCGGAATGGATGTAATCTCCATCCTTAAAAAAATGCGTGTTGAGCCTGAATATTTCAATATACGCGTTGAAGCAGAAATGACAGAAGAACATCCCAAACATTATACAGCCATGCACATCATTTATGAATTCAAAGGCGAAGGTCTCGAAATGGAAAAACTCCAGAAAGCCGTCGATCTTTCGCAGGAACGCTATTGCGGTGTTTCGACAGCTTACCGGAAAGCCATGGAGATCACATCAGAAATTGTTATTCTTTAATAATTTACGAATGACGATTTACGAATGACGATTTACGAATTGTCGGACTCACAAATATTCCTGCATAAATTAAATCTTCCCCAATCATACCTCGTACCTCATAAATCGCAAAATCATAAATATTTTACCCCTAAATCCTAATCCCCAACCCCTAAATTCTTAAAAAATGCTTTACACAAATTTAAAACACATAGAAACTGGTGATGCTCACAAGAAATTTATCAGCGAAAACGAAAATGTAATGATCTGCTGTGGCCGTATGGGCCCGATGTGTATTCCGGTATATGGAATCATGGAAGAACTCGAAACTGAGTATACCCATGTGAAATTTGCCGATATGGAATTTGACAGTCCCGAATCGCATGTAATACGTAATGTTCCTGAAGTAAAGAGTTTTATGGGAATACCTTTCACTATGTATTACAAAAACGGGAAACTGGTAAAAGCAACTTCCAGCATTCAATCTATGACCCAGGTTCGCACAATTCTCGATTCCGAATTTAGCTCAGCTGAATAAATAGCATGGATTCAAACAACCATTATGACGCAATAGTGATTGGTGCAGGTCCTGCCGGACTTACGGCAGGCATCTACCTGTCGCGTGCAAGAGTCAGAACTTTGATACTAAGCGAAGGTACTGTTGGCGGACAAATGATACTCACTCATGAAATTGCCAATTATCCCGGTGTCGATAGCATCAGCGGATACCAGCTTTCGACAATCATGCGGAATCAGGCTAAAAAATTCGGCTGCGATATAAAATCAAATATTTTGGTTGAAACCCTGAACCTGGAAGGGGATGTTAAAGAAGTTATTCTTGCTGATGGCAGAAGGTTTACAGCTGATGCAGTAATACTTAGCCCCGGCGGACGGTCGCGCACTCTGGGTGTTAAAGGCGAAGATAAGCTGAAAGGCAAAGGTATTTCGTATTGCGCAACCTGCGACGGCGATTTCTTTACGGATAAGGAGATTATCGTTGTTGGAGGCGGCAATTCGGCACTCGAGGAAGCCGTTTCGCTCACAAAATATGCCAGCAAAGTTACGATCGTTCACCAGTTCGATCATTTCCAGGCATTTGAATTTGCTGTTGAAGAGGCAAGTAACCATCCGAAAATCAGTTTCATGATGGAATCAAAAATAACTGCTTTTCATGGCGATGAAAACCTGAATGGAGTAGAAATTACTGATCTGAAAACCGGTGAAAAAGAAAATCATGCGATTGACGGTGTTTTTATCTTCATAGGTTACGTTCCCAATACAGAATTTCTTGAAGGTAAAACAGAACTCAACAAATGGAATGAAATTGTTGTGGATGCTGATATGCAAACCAGCATCAAAGGCGTTTTTGCCGCAGGTGATTCTATTGCCAAACGCTACAGGCAAGTAACAACAGCTGTTGCTGATGGAACTATTGCTGCCCTGGCTGCCTCAAAATACATTCACGAACTTCATAAAAACAAAACTCTTCAAATCGTATAATTATGACAATTGCAATTCTCGTCGGTGGCTTGGTTATAGTCACGTTTATCGGTTACATGTACTATTCCTTCAAGAAAATAAAAAATACCCCGGAGGTTGAAGCTCATGCTAACATTAAAGAGCTTAGTGATGCTAATTTCCAGGCACAGATAAAAAATGGTATCACTCTTGTCGATTTCTGGGCTTCGTGGTGTATGCCCTGCAAGATGATGGCCCCCGTTTTAAACGAAACGGCTGATGCGTTGGGAAGTACTGCCAGAATTGGTAAACTTGATGTTGATTCGAACCGTGAATCATCGGCTAAATATGGCGTTAGAAGTATTCCAACTTTGATTTTATTTAAAAACGGGAAAGAAATAAACCGCTTTATAGGTGTAAAAACTAAAGACTTTCTGCTGAAGGAGATAAAAAAAGCGGTGTAAATTTACTGCTTGGGGAAACAACAATAAAAATCAGAATTCAGCCATCGGTCTTTTCTGAAGTGAAAAATCTGATTGAAAAATCTAAAAATAAAAGAATGAAAGAAACTTGTGAAACTGAAAACAAACCCAAAACCTTTAAGGAGCTGATTCGTTCCTCTTATTTTTGGAAACCCGCTGCCGGAGTTATATTAGGAGGGATCGGAGGGTTTTTGTATTACCACTTCGTAGGCTGTGCATCAGGCACATGCGGTATTACCAGCAATCCGTTTTCAAGTACACTTTTCGGAGCCGCAATGGGATTTTTTGTTGTTAACCGTCCATGCAAAACATGCTGATTTTTTAAATATCTTTACAGTAATTAAGATTCTATGGAAATTAAAGAAATTAATACCAGGTACAGCGAACTTGCTGAATCGGAATGCTGCCTTTCATGCGGTGGTGCTATCAATTATGCTGAACCTAAAATCGGGGAAGTATGCGTCGATCTGGGTAGCGGACGCGGAACGGATGTTCTTCGCATGGCCGAATCGGTAGGTAAAATCGGTTTTGTTTATGGCATTGATATTTCGGACGGAATGCTTGAAAAAGCCCGCCGGAATGCAGAGAAATTTGGCGTAACCAATGTAAGCTTTGTTCGCAGCGAACTCGAAAAACTAGAACTTCCTGATAAAGTTGCTGACCTGGTTATCTCTAATTGCACTCTCAATCATGCGTCGGATAAACAGGCTGTTTGGAACGAAATTTTTCGAATTTTGAAAAAAGGCGGTAGGTTTGTGATCAGCGATATTTATGCCACAAATCCTATTGCCGACGAATACCGAAATGATCCTGTGGCAGTAGCCGAATGTTGGGCCGGTTCAGTAACCCGCGCCGAATATATGCAGCAACTGGAAAACGCAGGATTCGCCTCAGTGGAAATTCTCGAAGAATCAGCGCCTTATGCGAAAGGAAATGCCGAAGTCTGCAGCTTTACCATTTCAGGGAAAAAAGCAGCCGGGTGCGGATGTTCCTGTGGACATTAATTTCAGATACTACACACATTTAAACGATTTTATAAATTACTAAAAGTTGAAATCATGAAAAGCTTGGTTAAAAAGAAAGTTGAAGTTCAAAAAGTGAACACAAAAAAAGTAGCTCAATGCTGCGCTAAAACATCTAAAACGGTTGTGGGTTGCCACGATTAACAAGTTTTGCCTTATGAAATATCCCGGGTAATAACCTGAGGCTTTTCGGTACTGATTTTCTAATCAAAACGAGTTAATGAATTATTCAAAACATAATATTTTTTCAAGGATTGCCGGTTCGGATAATTACTTTATTGTAAATCTGCTTAGTGGCAGTGCCGATATTTTAAATCCGGATGAAGCCGGAATGCTCAATGATTTCCTTAAAGGGAAAACCCTGGAACCGGAGTTTCATAAAAACTTAACTACACAGGGCTACCTTGTGGATGAGAAAGAGGAAGCCCGGCTTTACCAGAGCAGGTATCTCGATTTTGTGGATGAACGTGAACAGGAAGAAATTCAGTTGTTTTTCGTTCCCAACTACAGTTGCAATTTTGCCTGCACCTATTGCTACCAGGACGAGTATACATCATCAAAACAAGGACTTACAACTGACATAATTGAAGCCTTTTTCAATTATGTGAATGTTGAATTTGCCGGTCGGAAAAAATATCTTACCGTTTTTGGTGGTGAGCCTTTGCTCAATTCACCAAAGCAAAAGGAGCTGATTGCATACTTGCTGAAAAAAGCAAACGCATCACAACTGGAAGTCTGTTTTGTTACCAACGGATATTCGCTCACTGAGTATATTGATATCCTTACAACTGCAAACATCCGCGAAATACAAATTACCCTTGACGGGGTTGGTGCCTCGCACGACGAACGCCGGTTCCTTAAAGGTGGTGGAGCAACTTTTGATAAAATTGTGGAAGGAATAGATGCTTGCCTAAACAATGAATTGCCGGTAAACCTACGTATGGTTGTTGATAAAGAAAATATTACCGGTTTACCCGAAATGGCTCAGTTCGCTATTGAGAAAGGTTGGACCAAAAGCGAATTCTTTAAAACCCAGCTTGGACGTAATTACGAATTACACCATTGCCAGGCTACTTCTGAGAAACTATTCAGTCGCATTTCTCTGTACGAAGCTATATACGAGCAAGTAAAGCAGCATCCGTACATTCTCGAATTTTACAAGCCGGCTTATTCGATTTCAAAATTCCTTGCTGAAAATGGCGAACTTCCTGATCCGCTCTTTGATGCGTGTCCTGCATGTAAATCGGAATGGGCATTTGACTTTACAGGACATATTTTTTCGTGTACTGCCACTGTTGGTAAAGAAGGCGAATCATTGGGAACCTACTACCCTGAAGTTTCCCGCAAGGAGGATATGATAAATGCCTGGGAAAGCCGCGATGTCACTGCCATTGCCGGATGCAGTACCTGCAACATGCAACTTGCCTGCGGCGGAGGTTGCGGCTCTGTGGCCAAAAACCGGACAGGCTCTGTTTGTTCTACCGACTGTCGTCCCGTTGAGGAATTGCTTGAGCTCGGATTTTCGGCCTACTTTGAAAATGTTTAAGTACTTAAAAGCTAAAAACTTATATGAATAAGAAAACCACAGAGGCACAGAGAACACAAAGGATCACGGAGAAAAATATATCTCCGTGTCTCTCCGTGTAATCCATGCCTCCGTGGTAAAGAAAATCAGACTAACAGAACCCTGTATACTTAATTTTTGAATCAACACTAAACAACGGTCAAAAAAAATA
Organism: Lentimicrobiaceae bacterium; assembly: GCA_041753535.1. GTDB lineage: Bacteria > Bacteroidota > Bacteroidia > Bacteroidales > UBA4417 > UBA4417. The sequence goes on along the minus strand of JBGSUB010000011.1, from coordinate 48,115 downwards.
CAATGAAAGAAATAGCCTCTACCGAATTCGAAACCGAAGTACTTGCCGGTGGCAAAGTAGTTCTCGATTTCTATTCCACCGAATGCCCGCCTTGCGAAGCTGTTGCGCCTAAATTTGAAGGATTGGCAAAACTTTATGGCAAGGATATCAAATTCGTAAAAATGTTTCGCCAGCAAAATAAGCCATTGGCTGAGCAGTTAGGCGTTAAATCATCGCCAACACTCTTGTTTTTCGATAATGGCGTACAAGTTGGCCACACACTCACGGGAGGCATTAAACGCAGCGATATTATTCATGAGCTTGACAATTTACTTCCTGAAGAAAGAGTTAACGAAATAAATTCGCTGATCAAACCCAGCGTTTCTGAATTCGATGTATTAATTCTTGGCGCTGGTCCGGGTGGGCTAACTGCCGGGTTGTACCTGTGCCAATCGAAAATAAATACGGTACTTATTGATATTGCGCTTCCCGGTGGGCATATTTCTACTACCCACGAAATTTCCAATTATCCCGGGTTTATTGATCCACAGCCGGGTTATATGCTTTCGCACAATATGTCGGAGCAAACCAAACTCTGCGGAACCATCTACAAAGTTGCCGTTGATGTATCAAGAATCGACCTGGAGAAGAAAGAAGTTGTGGTTGATGAATTTGAAACCATACGGGCGAAAAAAATAATAATTGCAACCGGCACATCGCCCAATCTGATGGGTGTTCCAGGTGAACGTGAACTGAAAGGTAAGGGCATATCCTACTGTGCTACCTGCGATGCCAAATACTATGGCGACAAGGAAGTGGTTGTTATTGGCGGGGGAAACTCAGCCGTGGAAGAAGCAGATTTTATCAGCAAGTTTGCAAGTAAGATCACTATGGTTCACCAGTTCGATGCTTTCACAGCAAACAAGCAGGCACAGGAGAAATTGTTCGCAAACCCCAAAATCAGCGTACTTTTTGAACATGAACCAAGATCATTCTCCCGCAATGGGGACAAAATGATTACCGAAATAGAGGATATGAAGACAAAAAAGATTTCAAAACTTGTAAGTGACGGTGTATTCGTTTTTATCGGAATGAAACCCAACATCGATTTGTTCAGGGATAAACTGCAACTTGACCAATGGGGTTACATTAAAACAGACGAGGATATGCGCACCAATGTTGCCGATATTTATGCCGTGGGCGACGTTATCAGTAAAAAATACAGGCAGATTACCACAGCAGTTGCCGATGGTACCATAGCAGCTATTGCAATAGCAAAAGAACTAAATTAACCGGAAAAACCTATCATACCATGAATGCAAACCAATTAATTATTGAGCACGTTAGCCCTTTCGACGTTCCTACAACAGTTGAAAAACTGGTTGAAGCCGCAGGCAAAAGAGATTGGCAAAACCCAGCTAATCACAATCTTCAGCAATCGTTGGCAAAATCTGGTAAAGAGGTAAGGCCCGTTCAGGTAGTCGAGATTTGTAAAGCCGATTATTCAGGTAAGATGCTGGAAAAAAATGATGAAAGGATCAGTTCAATCCTGATGCCTTGCCGCATTTCGGTGTACGAAAAAGAAGATGGCAAAACCTATGTTACGCTTCTTAACATGGCCGCAATGACTACCGGCTTGCCCACTGCAACCGCCGAAGCCATAAACGGCGCTTCCGACGAAACTTTCGAAATCGTTAAGTCGGTCATTGGCCCTTTCTGATTATCTTCTTAAACAAACTTCCCGCTTCTATCTATTATTAAGCAGGCTTTAGCAGAAGAATTCTCTCTTTCGCGGAAAAGGTAATATGCTGGTAAATATGTTCTTAGCCAGGATATAAGTGGTGATATTGTGCACCCGGATGTAAACTGCTGCAATTCTGATTGCATGTTTTTAAAAATGTATTAAAAGTGAATTCCAAATGAAGAAAGCTCTAATTCTTGGTGGTGGCTTTGCAGGCGTGCAAACAGCAATTGAGTTACAGAAAAAAGGTATATTTGATATTACCCTCGTCTCGGATCGTGACTATTTATATTTGTATCCAATTTCCATTTGGGTTCCTGTGCATATTAAGGAATTCAATGATGTAAAGGTGCCTTTGGCAAACATTCAAAAAAAATATCCTTTCCGGCTTATTATTGATAAAGTAACTGAAATTAAGGCTTTAGAGAATAAAGTAGTTTGCGAAAACCAAACCTTAACCTACGATTACCTGGTTGTTGCTTTTGGAGCTGAGAAACTGCAGCATAAAGGCATAAATCATACGTTGTCAATCTGCGCCAGGCCTGAAATGGCTCTGGATATTCGCAAAAGAATAGATGAACTGGTTCAGAAAGGCAACGGTAAAATAGCAATAGGATTTGGTGGAAACCCGAAAGACAAGTCTGCCGTCCGGGGCGGGCCTGCGTTTGAGCTGATGTTTAATATTCACAACTACCTGAAAAGGAAAAAGTTGCGTGATAATTTTGAACTGACATTTTTTGCACCCATGGATGAGCCGGGAGCCCGCATGGGAAAAGGTGCTTTAGCTATGATGGATAAAATGTTTACCAGTTATGACATAGGTAAGCGATTCGGCAAAAAGATCAGGGAGTTTGTAAATGATGGAGTAATTTTTGAAGACGATTCAAAATTAGATTCCGATTTCACCATGTTCATTGCTGCCGGAACCGGACCAGCAGCACTTCACAACTCTGATTTGCCACTTTCGGAGGCCGGATTTATTAAAATTGATAATTACGGGCAAGTCGCCGGGTTTCAAAACGTATATGCAATTGGTGATATTGCAGCTCTTGAAGGTCCTGACTGGACTGCAAAACAAGGACATATTGCTGAACTTATGGGTAGGAATGCTGCCTACAATATTACAGAGCTCGAAAAAGGAAGCAGCAAACGTAAAGGATACCAGGAACATTTGAATATACTTTGCGTAATGGATACGGGTGACGGCGCAGCTTTTGTTTTCCGCAACAGTAAAAAAGCAATTATGATTCCAATGCCTGTTGTGGGGCACTGGATGAAAAAAGGGTGGGGAGTATATGCACGTCTTTCAAAAATAGGAAAATTCCCAAGATTGCCGGGGATGTGATAATGTTTTAATACGATTGTGCGAAAATTAGAAAATTAATTGAATAGTCATAAAAAGATCCAAGTCCCGAGATCCAAATCCCAAGAACCAAGACCTGCTCTATATTCCCCTTGGAATTTGGAATTTTGGACTTGGAATTTGAGACTTATGAGTGTGGAAATTTATCCATTTTATTGAATAGGTGGTTAGTAATTCAATTGTTAAAAGGAAAATCCATAGATTATGTTGAAATTACTTGTTGATAAACGAATTCTTATTCTTGCCCTGATGGCAGCCGGATTGTATTACGGAATTACGGTATATCATATTTCGTTGTGGTATGTGTTGCTGGCTGGTGTGGTATTGGGTGTAGTGTTCGGAAAAGTTTTCTGTCGCTGGATATGTCCGCTCGGTTTAATGATGGAATTTATGATGGGAATGAGTCCTGATGGAAAAATAAGAGGAATGTATCAATACCATAAAGTTGGTTGCCCGATTGCCTGGATATCAGGATGGCTCAATAAATACTCATTTTTCCGTATAAAGGTCAATAATGAGACATGCAAAAACTGTGGCATCTGCGATAAGGAATGTTACATTGTTTCCATGGAACCTCAAAAATATAGTTTATATAAACCTATAATGGACCGTCCCGGCGATAGTTTCACCTGTTCAAAATGCCTGAAATGCGTGGCAACCTGCCCGAATGGAAGTTTAACGTATAAAGTCTGAAACCAGAAATAAGGCTTTAATCCCTCTTCTCCTTTTCCATACTTCCGTCCCGGACTTCCGACTTCTGACAAAAAACAAAACTATTTATATATTTAAAAACATGAAAGGAAATTTCGAAACCATTATCAACGATTCCCGCCCGGTCATTGTAGATTTCCATGCTTTGTGGTGCAGTCCATGCAAGGTTCAGTCGCCGATTTTAAAGGAGTTAGCTTCTGAACTCGGCGATAAAGTCAGGGTAATAAAAATCGATGTGGATCAAAACAACGCCTTATCCAGTCAATACCAGATTCAGAGTGTCCCGACCCTGATAGTATTTAAAAACGGCAAACCGGTCTGGAGGCAATCGGGGGTTGTGAGCAAAGCTGATCTTTACAATGTTTTGATGAAGAATATTTAAACAGGCAACGACATTTTGCTGCCGGCTTCCTTCAGATTAGCAATTATTTGCTCTCCTATTGATATCCCCAATTTGGGCGAACACCAAAAGAGGCTATCTTAACTTTAAGACAGCCTCTTTGTTTTTAAAGTGTGTGAGTAAATGTTTATCTGAGCTTCAATTTTTCGAGGATATTCTTTGCTTCCTGTTGATGAAAATTGTCAGGATTTGAAGCCACAGAGGCAAATTGGCCGATAGCTTCATTTTTCTGATTGTTTTTCAGGTAACAAAGTCCCTTGTACCATTCAGCATGTTCTATATAAAGATTGTCGTTCTGCTCGATTATTGTGTTAAAGGCTTTTATCGCGTTATCATAATTTTGAGTTTCGATGTTCGAAATCCCGTAATAAAACCAGACAGCAATATTCGAGTTATCTTTATTGAGAATGTTTTTGAATAATACCGAGGCGGTTCTGAAGTCCTTTTGCTGGAACTTGATCACTGCTTCAACTATATTCTGGTCGCCACGGGTCAGATCCACGATATTCTCCGCAGTATAATATTGATTGAAGAGCGAATCATTTGTGGTCTTCCGCGGTGTTTGCAAATACAAAGTTGCAGCAACGGCACAAAGCACAAGCATCGAAGCAGCAGCATACCACCACTTACGGGCGTAAAGCCGTACAACCGGGACTTCTTTCTTATTGGTGCGGCCTGTATTGATTGCCGCAATTAATTTGCGGCGTAAATCAATAACATCATCCCGCATCAGAGCTGAATCAATAGCTTGTGAAAACTTTAATTCATCTGCCAGGTCAGGATCTGATCTCAATTCCTTCCTGAAGGCGGATTGCTCAGGAGGAGCCATCTCATTGGCAAGATATTGCTCAATGGTGGCCGAATGTTTAGTTTGGTTTTTCATGGTTAAAAAATTTGTTAATACGTGGGTCATCTGCAACACGTTTCTTTAAATCGTCCTTGCACAGACATCTGCGGGTTTTAGTATAATTTTCGGTTTTAAAACCCATGATCCCGGCTATTTCCTTCACAGGTGTCTTGTGAATAAAAAGTCTCAACACTTTCTGACAGCTATCGGGTAAGGACAAAAAATGTATCTGAATAATTCTATGCAATTCGGTTTCCTTTATACTTGCTTCGCAAAGCATGTCTTTCGGGAGCTCGATAAACTCTTCCACATCCTTGAGTTTATCATAGATAGCTTTTCGCCTGTTTAATTTTTGAAGCCACAAACTCCTGCAAACCGAATATATATATGTTTTAAAAGGACTGGTTAATTCTAATTGGTTTTGACTGATTTTATTATAAAGTGTGACTATCCCATCCTGGAATATTGCCTCCGCATCCTCCTCTATCCCACCATTATCAGTCACAAGGAACTTTATCAACGGATAAAACTCCTTGTAGGCGAAATTAATGATGTAATCACTTCTTAATCTCAGCCCTTCTAAAATGGCTTCATCAGAATAATGTATCATATCTATTGTATTTTATACCCCAAATTGTAAAAGGTAATATCTATTTTATAAGATATTTCGTACTTTATTCAAAAATAGGATTCAACTACCTGTTAAACAAAGCTTTAAAAAAATATTTTATTACAACGATTCACTATGAAATGTAAACTCAAAACGTCCTGAAATCTTATATTTTTCAAAAAAAATCCATCCGTGCCGGCAGACCAAATCCCCTATCCCAAAGGAATAGATGAAAGTTACAGGATCAAAAAAGACCTGAAGTAAAATATTTGGAATTTACGATTGTGAAGTACGTTAACCCGCTTGGTGAATAGCACCAACAAAGTTCTCATCCTGCTAAAAATCCTCTTTCCGGATTTTTTTTTAAACGATTATTCAGTTTTGATGGGAGTGATCATATAAGGCCATAATTGCCCGATCCGTGCTTAATAAGTCTGGTAAGGAAACAGGCTCAACCATTTGAACCTTATAAAATTAGGGTATATGCATAAACTTATGCGCCTGCAGCGAAATATGCCAGCGGGGATTTTTCATTACATAATCAATTATACCGGGCAATACAACCTGCATACGGCTCCATTCGGGCTGTAAACAAAGGTAACATCCAGCATCGACTTGCTTTGAGTTTTCTTCGGCCCATTCAAAATCTGCTTCTTCAAAAATAATGACTTTAAGCTCATTGGCTTTGGCAAAGATTTCCGGTTTCGGAGGGCTTTTCCGCTTCGGTGACAGACAAATCCAATCGAATGAGCCGCTGAAAGGGTGCGAACCCGAAGTTTCGAGATGTACCTGCAAATCCTCACTTTTTAACTTTTCACACAGGTAATCAAGATTATACATGAGCGGCTCACCGCCGGTAACAACAACCGTCGCAGCAGGATTTCCTGTTACCCGGCTAACTATTTCATCAGTATCAGTAAGGGGATGCAGTTTCGGATTCCACGATTCTTTTACATCGCACCAGTAGCAACCCACATCACAGCCTCCCACGCGCAAAAAATACGCGGCTTTCCCGGTATGAAATCCTTCACCCTGTATGGTATAAAAATCTTCCATAAGTGGAAGCAATCTGCCTTGCTTTGTTGGATCTGCTTTCAATAGATTGAGTTAATGGTGAATCGAAAATAGTTAATGGTGAAAGAGAATAGTAAATGGTGAATGGAAAATAGAAAATGGTGAGTGTTTGCCGCAGTTAATTAAGTACCAGTTGATCTATTTCCTATTTCCCTATTTTCCTATTTTCTATTTACATGGAAGCAAGTTTGCTTGGTTGGCAATGTCTACTAAACTTCCCTGTTATATGCCTTAAAAGTATTCATAAGAAGCGAAACAATTGTCATAGGGCCTACACCTCCCGGCACCGGAGTGATGAAGGAACATTTCGGAGCTACTTCGTCAAATTTTATATCGCCAATAATATGGTAGCCTTTCTCACTGTTATCTTCGATCCTGTGAATACCAACATCTATCACAACTGCTCCTTCTTTAACCATATCAGCCGTAACAAAATTTGGCTGACCCATGGCTGCAATGAGAATATCGGCTGTCGCAGCAATTTTCTTAAGGTTTTTTGTACCTGTATGACAAACTGTTACTGTACAATTCCCCGGGTTTGCTTTTCGCGAAAGCATTACACTAATCGGAGTACCGACAATATTGCTACGGCCAAGAACCACGCAGTGTTTGCCGCTGGTTTCGATATGGCTGTGCTCAAGCAACTGGATAATTCCATAAGGAGTAGCAGGAAGGTAGGTAGGTTCGCCCAACATCATGCGACCAAGGCTTACCGGGTGAAACCCGTCAACATCTTTATCAGGATTAATACTGCTGATCACCTTCTGTACATTGATATGACCAGGTAATGGCAGTTGTACAATAAAACCATCCACTTCATCGTCATTATTGAGAAAATCGATGATTTCCAGCAGTTTTTTCTCCGTCGTATCGGCTTCAAGCCTGTAGATAGTTGAAGTAAATCCAACTTCTTTACAAGCCCTTTCCTTACTGTTTACATAGGTTTGGCTGGCAGCATCTTCGCCTACAAGAACAGCAACCAGGTGCGGCGCACGTTCGCCTTTATCAATTATAGCAGCACTTTTTGCAGCCAGTTCCTTCTTAATGTCGGAAGCAATTTTCTTTCCGTCGATAAGTTGCATGTTTTTCAGGTAAATTGTTATTTGTTAAAGAAAATATGAAGTAATGTTCAAAATCTATGCGTTAAATGGGGTCTTAGTCTCAAATCCCAACTTCTGAAATCGAAATATCTATCCCCTTCCCCATTTCGCCCTTCGCCCCTCTCCTTATCTCCTTGTCCCCCTTCTCCTTGTCCCCCTATCTCTCACCTCCCTATCTTCTCTTCGCGCTTTTCATCTGCTGAGCCATTTTCTGGGCACCACCGGTAGTGAGCATTTTCATCATTTTACGGGTGTCGTCGAATTGTTTTATCAGGCGGTTAACCTCCTGTATATCAGTCCCGCTACCCTGGGCAATCCGCTTGCGGCGGCTGCCATTCAGGACGGCCGGGTTCTCCCTTTCGAGTGGCGTCATAGATTGAATTATGGCTTCGATTCCTTTGAACGCATTTTCGTCAATATCAATATCCTTAATGGCTTTACCCATGCCGGGGATCATACTCATGAGGTCTTTTACATTCCCCATTTTCTTGATCTGCCTGATCTGATCGATAAAATCGTTGAAGTTAAACTGATCTTTTGCAAGCTTTTTCTGCAGTTTACGTGCGGATTCTTCATCATATTGCTCCTGTGCACGCTCAACCAGCGAAACAATATCACCCATACCAAGAATACGGTCGGCCATACGCTCGGGGTAAAACATATCAATGGCATCCATCTTCTCGCCAATACCGACAAATTTGATGGGTTTATTTACAACCGAACGGATAGTAAGCGCAGCACCGCCACGGGTATCACCATCGAGTTTGGTAAGAATTACTCCGTCGAAATCAAGCTTATCGTTAAATGCTTTAGCCGTATTAACTGCATCCTGACCGGTCATCGCATCAACAACGAAAAGTGTTTCGTGAGGATTCAGTGCTGATTTGAGAGCTGAAATTTCGTTCATCATCAACTCATCAATAGCTAAACGGCCTGCGGTATCAATAATCAAAACATTGAAACCACGGTCTTTAGCATGATTAAGTGCGTTGCGGGCAATTTTTACAGCATCCTTATTTTCAGGTTCAGCATATACTTCAATACCGATCTGCTCACCTAATACTTTTAACTGGTCAATAGCTGCCGGACGGTAAATATCGCAGGCAACCAGCAAAGGACTTTTACCTTTCTTGGTACGCAGATAACTGGCCAGTTTAGCCGAGAAAGTGGTTTTACCACTTCCCTGCAAACCCGACATCAAAATGACTGCAGGACTGCCTTTGAGGTTAATTTCAACTTTCTCGCCGCCCATAAGTTCGGCCAGTTCGTCGTGGACAATTTTAACCATCAGTTGTCCCGGGGAAACTGAAGTTAATACATTCTGACCAAGTGCCTTCACTTTTACCGTATCAGTAAATTCCTTGGCTACCTTATAACTCACGTCGGCATCGAGTAATGCTTTACGAACATCCTTGAGGGTTTCGGCCACATTTATTTCGGTGATATACCCGTGGCCTTTCAGTAGTTTAAATGCTCTGTCGAGCCTGTCGCTTAGACTTTCAAACATTGTATTTCAGTGTTTTCGGAGATTGATTAAAAGCCTGCCAAAAGCAGGGGTGCAAAGGTAGTAATTTTTAGAATGTGGAAATGGGGGAGATAATTCGGTAATTCGGTAATTCGGTAATTCGATAATTCGATAATTCGACAATTCGACAATTCGACAATTCGGCTTCGACGCTCAATGCACGGATTCTCCGAAACTCTCCGAAACTCTTCAAACCCTTCAAACCCTTCAAACTCTTCAAACCTTTCAAACCCTTCAAACTCTTCAAACTCTTCAAACTCTTCAAACCCTTCAAACCCTTCAAACCCTTCAAACTCTTCAAACTCTTCAAACTCTTCAAACTCTTCAAACCCTTCAAACCCTTCAAACCCTGCTTGCAGCAGGCAAGCCTTCAAACCCTTCAAATCAAACATTAAAACGATATTCCTTACCGCGTTTCAATCCTAACCGAAAAATCGTCAAGCTCAATTAATTTCTTGCCGGTATTCCATGCATAAATCTTTAGGATCAGGCCTTTCTGTTGAAGAAGATTTTTGTCAAGCTTCGAGTAGTTTGTCACAAAATTCATGGTTCGCTCATCGTGAATAAAATTATTTATATCTGCTGCCTTCCATAGCATGGAATTACCATCTTTTTCAACTGAGATAACATAAACCGCTCTTGCACCGGATCCGGCTTTGGCCCATACACCTGTTCTAACTATAAGTTCACCGGTAAATTTCATATCTGCGAGCGAATCAACCGGGTATTCGAAGGAAACGGAATAATCGCCCGGCATCAATTGTAAGGAACGATTTCTTCCTGCAGTAGATATTTTTGACTCCTCTGGTATTGACCAATACGAAGAGGATTTTTCAAGATTGTTTTCGCTCAAAAGCAACTCTGTAGAAGTTTTGTCACCGGAAATTCCAAAAAAGGAGTTGATTGCGTTCATATTCACTTCAAGCTTTTCCCTGCTATCAGTATCTTGCTTAAATGTAACCTGGTTCCAGCTGATTTTAATTTCTTTTTTCATCATTTCAGGGTTGGTACAACGGAACATTATTTTACGTACCACAGAACCTGACATGCCAATTTCAGGATTGATTATCAGTGGATTAACCCACAAACCATACGAAGCATTTTTGGGAACAATCCTGTACATGCGGATATCGCCGTTTTCGAGCAGGTAATATACGTAGGCGGCTTCGTCCTTGTATGAAAAACTTTTTAGCTTACCGCTCAGGCTTCGCTGAATATCCACAGAAGCCTTTATAATTCCTGAAGCAGTCACGGGAACATCAATCCATTTATTCCAGTTTGCGTTGGTTGTACTGATTACTTTTGAACTGCTGCTGAGGGTTTCCTTCCTTTTCTGATAAATCATTGCTGGAAATATCCCACCTTGTCTGGCAGCAAGTTCATAATTGCAAAGTATAGCCATGAGTGTTTCAGGTTCATCGTTCAGAAGGTAGCGTCCGTCAATACTTTCGAGTGTTCCACCATGGATATCACGGGTTATTTTTCGCAACTCCCAGATTAGAAACTCTGGTGCCTTTTCGCTTTCGAAATGCCTTGCATTCAACAGATCCAGATCCTGAGTGTATGAAGCATAACTTTGTAATACAGGCCTGGGCTGCCAGTTGAGATTATTAGCTGCTATATAAGTATAGTCCCAAGGGTAAATGTCGGCAGTTTTTACGCCAATCATTTTTATGATACTGTTATCCAGCTTGTTACGATCTATAGCGCTATCAGAAAAATTTGTGCATGTGTCAGCAAAGTACCGGTAATTTAAAGCGTTGGTATAAAGTGTTTTCAGTCCGTTGACTTTGAAATGAAAAGGTTCAAAATAATAAGATTGTTGAAGGGTAATATAAAATAGTGTGACAATGATTACCGAAATTACACAATTGAGAATATTTAACTTTCCTGCTAAGATAGTATATACCAGGACTATAAACAATATAAAAACGAACAACATTGAAGTGTGCAGGTAATCTTCGCGGGCCATGCCATATTTCCAGATTCCAAAAAACGCCGGTCCGGCCAGTATGGTAAATCTTGTCAACGCTTTGTTTTTCAGGTTAAAAAGGATCAGAAACAGTCCGCTTAACAAGGCCAAACCCGTGATCCACCAGTTATTATCAGGGTACACCGAAACTGCTGCAGAATTATCCGCAGCCAGGTAAGTCATACCAAGCATATAACCAACAATTCCGTTCAAATCGCCATACATTCCCAGCCAACCTGCCAGCAAAACAAAAGGTACAATAAGAAACAATAATAAGCGGTACCAGCTCTCGATGCCAATTACCATTCTGTAAATCATGATTCCTGCAAATGTCAAAGCAACTATCAGACTTATTATACCCACAAAAGCTTTGATATACAGTGCTATAGGTGTGAGTATTAATGCCGGAATAAGCCACCACACATTACGTCGTTCAAAAAAATTAAGATAACAGAGAATGATGATTTGCACAACCGTGAGCAATAAATCGTTGATTGATAGCAATATGAAAGCAAATATTATTGCAATGCCCATCGAGCTCAATGGTTTGCGGGTGGCCAGTTTCAGCAGGCTGTATGCCATAAAAACGCGTGCTACAAGATGAATTGCGACAGCCATCCATAAATTTGATCCGAAAGACAACGGATACATAATAAAAGCCAACGGTCCGTGCGGAAAAATAATATACTTTCCTAACTGAAGATTACCCCTGATCAGGAAATTGAAAACCCATGCCAGGGGAGGATCGATACCGTTAGCAAAAACCGAGGCCGGGAATGGAAATAATATAAAAGCCGGGACCAGGGCAATAACGAAAAGGATCAGATTATTGGTTTTACCCGAAACCGGATGGTAAAGGAAATCACGGACAGACATTGGAATTCTTTAGCGCCACTAAATTAATCAAGTATTGCTCACCAGCAAGTATAAGGAAAAAGTAAGTTTTTTTTTCCTTCTTAAATTTATATTCGTATTAATAATATATTTGCAATCTAGTCTGCTGAAATTGAACAATACAATCAGTGAACCAATCGTTATTTTATCAAATTCAACTGTTGGAATTGTACTACAGATTTTATTAATCAAACAACTGATATTCAGCAATTAGCACTAACACTACTCTTGCCTTTCACATTGATAATTATTAATTCTTTTTCGTTCGGAAATCAATCAACAAAACAATAATCAAAACCAATGAGAAAACTAACTACACTCTTAGTAAGCCTTCTGTTTGTAACTTTTGCATTCGGTAAATCTGTTACAATAGAAAAAGCCGGCCAGGTGGCCAACAATTATTTTGCGACCTATTCAGGCAAAGCGATCCTGAATGTCGAAAGCAGTTTCAGTAAGTCGTACAACGGAATCACAACCTACTACGTATTTAATTATACCGGTGGTGGCTTCGTGGTGGTTTCGGCCGACGATATTGCAATTCCTATACTTGCACAATCGAATGAAGGATTTGTTGAATATGAAATCTCCAATCCGGCAACAAAGTTCATGTTTGAAACATACAGTAAGGAAATAGCTCACGCCATTGCTTCGGATATGGATAACACTGAATCTGTTGGACAATGGAATCAGATTCTTAACAACGAAATTGATGCCCCTACCATGGATGTTGCTCCTTTATTAACAACACTTTGGGACCAGGGACAATGGTACAATTACTACTGCCCGACTGCAGCCGGAGGACCTGGTGGCAAAGCCTGGGCCGGATGTGTTGCCACAACCATGGGACAGGTGATGAAATACTACAACTTCCCCGTGAAAGGTGTACTTTCCCATTCATATAACCATCCTACCTATGGCAACCAATCAGCCAACTTCGGTACCACCTTGTATAATTTCAGTGGTATGGGCAATTCAGCAACAAGCGGAAGCTATACCGAAATCGCCACTCTTTTGCGTCATGCTGGTGTTTCGGTAAATATGAATTATGCTCCAGATGGTTCAGGTGCGTTTTCGACAGATGTGCCCTGGGCAATGGCTACTTATTTCAATTACGATCAGGCTGCCATAAAATATTCCCCAAAATCAGATTATACCAATACTACCTGGGTAGCTTTTCTTAAATCGGAACTGGATGCAAGCCGTCCGTTATACTATTCAGGAAGCGGCCCCGGTGGCGGACATGCCTGGGTCTGCGACGGATACCGTACCAGCGACAATAAATTTCATATGAACTGGGGCTGGTCGGGTGCCTCAAATGGATATTTTACAGCAACCGGAACAATTGTTGCAGGAGGAAATACATTTAACTCAGATTTTGCAGTTGTAAGCGGGATAAAACCCGGCAACCCGAATCTAATTGTACGGTTTACCGATTTGCCGGAACTGACTACTGCACCTTTTGGACCCACATTAAATATCAATTGCGCCGTAATTGAAGGCACTGCGACTTCCGTTAAACTCTATATTGACGACCAGGTCATTTTCACTACAACTCAAACTTCATTTACTTATCCATGGATTACTGGATCTGCTGCACTAGGAACGCATGTACTAAAAGTAGAAGCGACTGACGGCACTAATACTGTTTTCCATAAAGTATCAGTTAGCCTGAGCGAATGGGTTCCACAGGCAAGTGGTTTTACCGCTGCTTCACGCGGGATCAAATTTATGCATGCCATTGATACAAATGTTGTTTGGGCCAGCGCTTATGATGGCAGCGGAGGAACTGCGGTTATCCAGGAATTTACAAAAACCATTAACGGCGGAACTCTCTGGACCCCCGGGGTGGTTAATGGAACAGCAGGTCTTGAAATCTCAATGATTTATGGACTCAATAAAGATACTGCATATGTAGCCATGTATAAAACTAGCGGAACAAAACCAATGGGAATATATGTAACAAAGAATGGTGGAACAACCTGGGCACACCAACCAACAGCTTTGTTTACCAATACAGCTTCATTCCCCAATGTGGTTCACTTCTTCAATGCCAATGATGGTTTCTGCATGGGTGACCCGATAAATAATGAATTTGAAATTTATACAACTTCAAACGGAGGTACAACCTGGACAGTTGTTCCGGCAGGAAATATCGCCAACCCGCTCACCGGTGAATTTGGTGTTGTTGGTTATTATTCAGCTTATGGCGATAATGCATGGTTCGGTACCAACATGGGACGTGTATACCGTAGTACCGACAAGGGTCTTCACTGGGCTGCTTCAGCTACTACCTTTGCAAATACTATTTATACTGATATCGAGTTCAGAGATGCCTTGAATGGTTTGGCACAGGATAAAGGTGAAGCTACAACAGGTGCGTTATGCGAAACGAATGACGGTGGTATCACCTGGACAGCAGTAACATCAACCGGAGAAGTTGGAACAGCTGATTTCTGCTATGTACCCGGTACCGAAAACACCTGGGTTAGTACCGAATCGAATTCGGCTCGCGTACTAGGTGCATCGTATAGTTTCGATGGAGGTCATTCATGGGCTCATGCCGGTGGAACTGAAGCGAATCAATTTCTGGCAACTGATTTTGTTAATAATCATTGCGGTTGGGCAGGAACATTTAATATCGATGCATCAACTGGTGGTATTTTTAAATTTATCGGATTACTTCAGCCAGGTGTTGTTCTTAATCCGATTACCAATCTGGTCGCACAGCCACTGGATAACAGCGTACACCTTACCTGGAACGAACCTGCAACTGCTCCGCTCAGCTACAATGTATACCGTAACGATACACTTCTTACCAATACTCCTTCGTTACAATACCACGATGCGCCTGTTGCTAACGGCCAGCAGAACTATTGTGTAACCGCTGTTTACGATCTTGGCGAATCACTCAAAACCTGCACTACTGCCTGGATCACCGTAGGCGTTCCCAATACCGACGAGGCAGCTTACAGGGTTTATCCTAATCCGGCCAACGAAATCATCAATGTAGTAACACCGGTTAAATTTAACGAGGTTCGCTTACTTAACAGTGTTGGACAGGTAGTTTACCGCAACAATTATAATGGCACTAACCTCCGCATACTTACCGAGGGATTTGATCCGGGAATGTATATCCTGCAGATTTACACAGGAACACAGGTTATTTCGAAGAAGGTTTCGATTAACAACTAATTCCAAAACATACCATTAGTAAGAAAGCCGGGCTGGTCCCGGCTTTTTTGTTTTGGTCATATACAATCCAAACCCTATCATCATTGAGATGAAATACCTTTGCAAAATCATATATTGTGAACACGATAATTATTGTGTAATGAGAAATAATTCCTGCTGACAAATTCAGGATTTTTTAGTTGAGTTTTGTAAAAGGAATGTTGAATATATTTGTAATTGAATAAAATAAGGGGCACGGATTGCAAATCATAAGTGTTCGAAACCTTTGATTATGATTGAAAAGTGAATTGAAAACGTAAAAAATTCGTTTGAATTATTGCTATAAACGTGAATTTCCATTTCCAACAATGCAGTTTTTAAATGTTTCGAACACTCTTTATTGCAAATCCGCACCAACAGAAAGCCTTTCTTTTTATACGCAACTTGCCAATAAGAAATTAATAACCATGAAGAAGGTCACAATAATAATGCTGTTTCTTGGAATAAGCTTTCAAAGTCTTACTTGTCGACAAGTCTATTTAACATGTAACACCATGGATAAATTGTTCAATCATTATATAGAATATGAGAAATATCCAATTGTAGCAAGTAAAAATGATATCAATAGTCTTTATGTTGTAAAGATACAGAGACTTCAAAGCCGAGTATTTTGTTCAATTACTCGGGTACCCAGTTTAAAAGATATCCCACAAGAATATAACAAGTAGTACGATTATAAAGGAGGAGCCTTTTTTATAGGTTGTAAAGAATCAGGAATTCTTGATTCTTCAATTTATACGAATCTCATAGTATTAAAAAGTAAAAATGACATTTTTATTGATACTTTATTATTTAATCGTTGTAATTTGGTTTTCTCACCTGATGTTGTAATTTATAATGTAAAAAATGCAACAATTAAAAAGAATAAATTGGTAATTAAGGGATTGCAATATTTCGACTTAAATGATTGCCCTATTGAATTCAGACCATTGGAAAGATTCTGTTCAGTAAATGTGAATTACTATGAATTTTACAACATGACTCGTTCAAAAGAGCCAATTCCTGAAAACAGGTATATTTTAGGAGAAAAATATAGGAGTATCGGTCAATTTATGATTACTAAATAGCCCCGTCTACTTTACGAATCCTTTCACGTGGAAAACTAACATTTTTGAAATTTTTTCCCATTATTATCTTGCATGGTATGAAATAGCATTCCCTGCCACAACAAAGAACATAATATTAACTTCTAAAGAAGTATTGTTCATTATCAATGTATATCAGTTAAAAATTATCTAATCCGTATAGAGTTTACATCTTATAACTTATAAGCATATCCGACCCCAATAATAAAATAAGTTTCAGGCCTGCTCACATTTACTTCTTTTTGAATCATATAATAAAGATCCAGATTGTGATGTTTTGAAAAAGCATATTCCATCCCTGCCATAGCACGAATATTATCAAAAACAGCATAACGGGGATAATTAAGCGGCGAAAAAAGTTCAAGTGAAACATATGGGGAGTAAGCTTTGTTAAGGTTCCACTGTAAATTTAATTTATTTCGTAAATAATACTCCACGACGCCTCCATCATCCGAACGCCCAATATCCTTATATTGATCCTGGAAACGGATCCGGTATTTTAACTCAAAAGGCTTTATCTTTTTACTGTACTTCAGATCAAAATTAAACCTGTGCCTATAACTATAATAGTTTTCAACCTTACGTCTTTGTGTAAACCTGTAATTGGCTTCAACCTTAAAATGCTTGTTTATTTTGTATTCAAGGCCGGCTTCTGTAAAAAAAGCTCCAAGTTCAGTGATATTTTCATTGAAGCGAAACTCCTGCAGAATACTTGCATTCAGCTTTTTAACAACTTTTGCCTCAAGTTTGAAAGTTGTCCACAAACCGGCATCATTAATAGACTGGCCCTTAAGTGGTATGCTGAAAAACAGTCCGGCCACAAAAAGCGGAAACACAAGAAAATGAACTGCTTTTTTGCTCATTACCAGCCTGTTATTTCTTTTTGTAGTAATAGATAGTAATATTGGTTGAGTCTTTCAGGAAATCAAAGGATAGAATCTGGTATCGGTGAATATCAAAACCGGTTCTTTTTCTTAAATCCGAAAGCAACAATTCGTGATTTTCGGGCTTTATATTTTCAATATTTTCATAAACCACAGTTTTTGAATATTCCTGCTTGAAAACTATCGGATGATCCAGGATAAATATAAACACCACAAAGATTGAATTGAAAACAAGGATAGGCACCAGGTTTAATCCTATGGCATTTATAAGTCCGAGTGCTATCGCTATCAGGAGATAAGTCATTTCTTTCATCGAAATGCCCTCTGTCCGGTACCTTAACATCGAAAAAACCGCGAACAGCCCGAAAGCAGCACCCATCGAAATATTGGTTTTATTCAGCACGAACGTGATAATGAAAATGATTATATTAAACAGGAAAAAAGTGAACATAAACTCCTTATTCCGGTAGTTCGGGAAATAGATAAGTCCGAAAATAAGAAGCATTGTTGCAATGTCGATGCCAATTCCATAGGCAAATCGCTTGTTAATGGTTACAACTTCCTGTTTTTCTTCCTGGTTATTCGCTACTTCTTTTTGATTTGAATTAACTTCGGTGGCTGACATTCCTGATAGCTGAAGCGCAGCTTGTGCTGAAACTGGTTTGTTTACTGAAAAAGCACATAAAAAAAGTAAGACAATGAGTATTTGTTTAATGAATGTCATATCCAAGTCGGTTTAACGCATTTATTTTTTGTTTGAAACGGTTTCTTTTCAATTCGGTGTTGAGGCAGGTTATTCCAAGGCAGTATTTGCTCAGGTAATTTTTAGGTTGCCGGTGAAGTTTCATCATTTCCCTGAAAGGTGATACCGAATGATTTTCCTGTTTAACCTCAACTATTACCAGGTTCTCAACTTTCATTTCGTTTCCATTGCTTTTGTAACGGAGATTCAAATCAACTGTTAGCCTCTCATTTGCATTTTTATTAACCAGTGTCAGCCTCTCGAAAAACACCCGCAGGACGGGCACATAGTTTTGAATATCACCAGGCGTGTGCTCAGCAATGTAATTTGTAAGTGTATCGTTCAGTGTTTCCGGAATGCCATCAACCTGAATTCGCTGCTTAACAGTTCGGCATGTATTGGTTTTTGATTTGATTTCGAAAAAAGAAATACCCGAATTTACATATTTACGGCAGCGGACCTTAAACCTGTTTCGCTTCCCGTTGTGATGCATCATGTAAAGTTGATAACCCGGTGTATCGAAATAAAGTGTTTCGTAAGGATGTAGAGATTGTCCGTCGATCAGCAGCAAGTTGTAATGGGTTGACATTTCGATCAAAAACCCATGCAACTGTTCTTCATGAATCACGAATTTGGTATCAATACGATCCAGTAGTTTTACGTGATCCATTTCCTCCAGACTTATTGGAGTGTATTTCGACAGGGGTAAAAGTAAATCAGTCATGGCAGTATTTTTTGAGTGGATTCAGATTATGAGTTGGATACAATTTGAAAATTTCATTTAAAATCTCTATTAATTATTTAAAGATTTTCATTTCTTCAGCCTCAACACTTTGCTTATTTTCAGTAATCGTAACCTTTCGGATTACGGCATACATTTCCGAGGCGAGGGTGAGCGTCGAATCCTTAGAATAAGCATAAATAGTATAATCCCCCGGACGCAGGTATTTGAATTCATAAATACCTTCATAGCTGGTTCTTACACGCTCGCTGTAACTTCTGTCGCTGCCGTAGATAATAAAAACATCTTCATCGGCAGCGGGATAAATTCCTTTCAGATTTGTAAATTCAGCGTTATAATTATGCGCTATTATTTTGCCATAAATGGTCGAGTTTCCACCTTCTCCAGCTTCTTTGGCACAGGAGAATGAGGTTACAACCAATATTAAAACCCAAAAAAAATGGGAAACCTTTTTCATTTTAACAGAAATTTAATGATCCATTAACGCATTATTAATGCCAAAAGTATAAAAAATATTGCGAGAACCATTTTTAGAAGAAAATGGAACCCGCATTTGCGCTAAAGCACAGGATAGCATTCAACGGAAAAAGTCTGCTAATTATTTTTCAAAAAGAAAACCAGTTGCTAATTTGTTTAACAATTCAATTCTGAACTTCTCAACCCGCAAACTGCAATTCGCTCAGATTCCGGTACAGTCCATTATCAACAAGCAAAAGTTGTTCGTGAGTTCCCTGCTCAATGATCTGTCCTTTGTCGAGCACCAGAATATTATCAGCCTGCCTGATGGTTGAAAGCCGGTGTGCAATAACAATGGATGTGCGCCCTTTCATCAGTTTTTCGAGAGCATCCTGCACCAGGCGCTCCGATTCGGAATCGAGTGAGGAAGTAGCTTCGTCAAGAATAAGAATCTTCGGATCTTTCAAAACTGCCCGTGCAATAGCAATACGTTGCCTTTGTCCACCCGAAAGCTGGGTTCCGCGTTCACCCACCAATGTTTCAAGCCCTTCGGGAAACTGGCTGATAAATTCCCAGGCATTTGCTTTTTGGGCAGCCTCTTTGATCATTTCATCAGTGGCTCCGGTTTTTCCATAAGCGATATTCTCGCGTATGGTACCGCCAAAAAGAAAAATATCCTGGGGTACTATGGCCATCTGGCTTCGCAGGGCTGTTAAAGGAATGCTTTGGTTATCTCTTTCATCAAAAAGGATCCGCCCCGAAGTTGGTTCATAAAGCCTCAGCAACATTGAAACAAATGTCGATTTCCCGGCACCGCTGGGGCCTACCAATGCTACAAGGCTATCAGGTTTAATGGTAACACTTATTTCGTTTAAAACCTGCTGTTCTGCACGGCTGGGATAGCTGAATGATAATTTTTCGAAACGTATGCTGCCATGCAATACCTGGTCGGGTGGAAGTGTAGTTAATTCAGCCACTTCTTCAACCGGTTCATTAAAAATTTCCAATAAATCTTCGGTTGCGCCTATAAATTTCTGAACACGAGCAAACACATCAGCCATACCACCAATAGTGCCACCGATAAACATTGAATAGATCACAAAAGAAAACAATTCTCCGGTTGCAAGTTCACCGGTTGCAAGCAAAGTTGAGCCTTTCCAGATTACGGCCACCATAGCACCGAAAAGCCCTAATATTGTGAACGACGAAAATGCCCCGCGAAGTTTCCCGTTTTTAATCCCGGTTTGAGCTATTTCGATGGTTTTACCCTTATAGCGCAACATTTCGAAATACTCGTTTGTAAACGCTTTCACGCTTTGGATTCCCTGTAAAGTTTCTTCAACAATGGTATTGGAATCGGCAACCTGTTTTTGCGCTTCCTTGCTGAGTTTTCGTATAAATCGCCCGAAAAACACAACCAGTATCATGATAACCGGAAGTATCAGCAGCATGAAAAGTGTTAATTTTAAAGAAGTTACCATCATCAGGCTTACTCCTCCTATTATGATAATTACCTGCCTTAGGAATTCGGCCAGGGTGCTGGTAAGCGCATCCTGCAACAATGTAATATCCGAAGAAATTCGACTGTTCAACTCCCCTACCCGGCGGAACTGGAAAAACTTCATGGGCAGACGGATCAGGTGATTAAAAGTACTTTGGCGTAAATCAGCAAGTGTTTTTTCAGCCACACTGACAAAAAGATATACCCTGAAATACGAAAACACCGATTGAGCAATGAGAACAGCAATAAGTACAAGAGCAATCCGGTTAATTTCCTGTGCCAGTTTCCCCTGGTTCCCCAGGTCGACAAGCTCGCCTAGCAGTTTCGGGAAAACGAGGCTTGCACTACTTGAACCAAGCAGGAAAAGTAAACCGAGCCCATATTCATATTTATAGGGTTTTATAAAGCTGTATAATCTGAAAAGTTTGCGTAAACCAGGCAGGGTAATTTTCTTTTTGGGTGCTTCGGAATCCATTTGAAATAAAGATTAATTATAGGGCAAATGTAACACCTGATAGAACATTCAAACTGAGTCTTAGTTCACAATGCGAAAATCACAAGACTCTCAGATCAGATTTCAGAAAGCAGTTAAAACCACATTTCCACATAAAATGATTGATAAGCAAAAAAAGTTTTTATAAAAACTGCCCATACATTCCTCTTCTCTGTGCAACTATGTGCCTGCATTGTGCCTTATATGGTATAACATATTGAATTACAAAGAGATTACTGAGACTACAATGAGTTTCACAGTGTTGTTATTAATGAAGACATTCTATAGCCTAACTTCCAGATTTGTTTTTACAGGTTCGGATTCATTACCGTTCCTATAAATAAAATGCTTCCAGTTGATTTTTCACTGATAAAGTATACAAAAGGCCTGTCAATAGTAAAAAAGTAAGGTTGCGTTGGTCCGGCTGTTGTTTCAACTATCTCAACAAGGGTAACAGCTGCAGCTTCTGTACCTTCTTCATTGGTTTCAATAAAAGTATTGTGCAGAACCCGGGAAATTAAAAGATCTCCATTTGAATTTATACGGGTAAAATCGGCATTATCAGTAAAAGCCACTCCCATTCCAAGCGCAGTCAGGATGGGTTTCATATTCTTCTCTTTATATTCATATTTAAATCTGGGCAATTGCAACTGAATATCCAACTCGCTGAATTGCCGGCTCCAGGTATCCCAGTTTTCCTGGCTAAGTTGGTTTATCACATGCGAAACATTTTTATCAGCATCAGGTAATAATACTGTCATTGTGTAATTTCCCTGACTATATGGAAGCTCAATAGCTTGAAAACCTGTTCCTTTAAAATAATTGAATGTTGCATGTTGCGACATTGCCGGAACCTGTACTTGAGATCCATCAGAAAGGTTAAAAGGCTTCTCAGCTGTATTCCCTTTTTCGAACTGGTATTTCCATTGACCTTTAAAATACACAGCATTAATAAGATACATTACTGCATCAGCAGGAATTGCATCAAGTATTTCCGGAATAAGTTCATTGGTTTTTTCATTAACCCAGGCATTAATAATATCAACCGCAGTTGGCGATGCAAAATCAAGTGGAGTAACGCTGGCATTAAAATACTGAGTGTTTGCATCCAAAAATGGCTGCTCAACTACGAAATCATTTCTATACCAGATCGAATTAGCGATCTGAAGTTTGACTTTAGGATCAAGGGTGGCGAAAGTTTCGACAATATATTTGTACGATTTATTGATTTCATCCTCAGTCTGGCCTACAAATCCTAGGGTTTTCGTCATGGCTTCGAGGGTTTCATTTGCAGCACCGTTGCGCGTCATACCCAGTGCCATACTAACGCTGAGTGGCGAAACCATCAGGTTTGCATCACTGCCTGAAAGCTCATTTACCTGGTTGAAAAAATCAAATCCAAAAGCATTACTGCTCGATATTATCTGTTTTTGTTTTTCGTTGAGGATTACTGGCTTAAATTCAGCTGGAACATTGTTCTCCTTTTTGCAAGAGAAAGTCAGGAATGAAAAGCCAATGAGTGAGATGATTAAAAGAAACTTTTCCATTGTGAGATTAATTTATTTAAGATAAAGGTAATATCTTTTGCAAAAAGGTTGCACTTTAGTCCGGGTGCATTAATTTTAAATCGCTTATCAAGGGTGCAGCGATTTCCAATCGCTGTAAATGGGAACAGCGATTTCCAATCGCTGTAAATGGGTGCAGCGATTCCCAATCGCTGTAAATGGTTCCAGCGATTCCCAATCGCTGTAAATGGTTCCAGCGATTTCCAATCGCCGATCACAGGAACATCGGTTTCCAATCGCTGTAAAATATTATAGAATAGGATTAAAAATCGTTTAAACCTTTTATGTATATTGCATACTATTTCTAAATGAGAATGGAGAAAAAAGAATCGTACAGACATATTTTACCTCATTTCCAGCAGCCTGGACAAACCTACTTTGTAACATGGAATTTACATGGCTCAATCCCTGTAAAAGCATTAGCACGTTATACTTCGGAGTTGGATCTATATAAATCTCAAATCAAATTTCTCGAACAACAAAAACCTGTACCTTCTGAAATAGAAAAAATCAGACTGGGATATCAATTAGTCAGGAGGCAGTACATAAAAGCGTACGATGATCTCTTGGACACTAAAAAGAACCCTGCAATTGACTTATCGAAACCCGAAAATCTTGAAATAATGTTCAGTTCATTACAGTTTTGGGAAGGAAAAAAATTGCAAAATCTGGCTTTTACAGTTATGCCCAACCATGTGCATTGGGTTGTTAAACTTTTTGAAAAGGACAGTTTCGGTAAACCAGTGTATCTGCAGGATATTTTACAATCGGTTAAACGGCATTCATCAAATAAAATTAACAAGGCTGAAAAAAGGTCGGGAAAACTGTGGCAAAAAGAAAGCTTCGATACTACCATCAGGAACGAAAAACATTTATATAACGCGATAAAGTACACTTTGAACAATCCTGTAAAAGCCGAATTGGTTAACGACTGGAGAGACTGGAAAGGAACCTGGTGCGGGTGCAGCGATTTCTAATCGACAGGGTGCAGCGATTTCCAATCGCTGTAAAGTAGAATAGCGATTTCTAATAGCAAGGGTGAAATGATTTCCAATCGCTGAAAATCGGAATAATGATTTCTAATCGCTGAAAATTGCAACCAGATTTCCAATCGCTAGGGTGCAGCGATTTCCAATCGCTGTATGCTCTTGTAAAATGCGATTAAAAATCGCATCACCCAGGTGTTAAAAACCCTACATCCTTTCCGGCACCTCAATCCCCAACAACCACAAAGCATTAGAAATAATATTTGCCGTGAAATGCGATAAACTCAACCTTAATGACTGGCTCGATATATTATCTTCTTTCAGAATGCTAAGATCGTGGTAAAACCGGTTATATTCCGAAGCCAGTTCGAAAGCATAATTAGCGATAACAGCCGGACTGTGCATATCTGACGCCTGCGCTAAAACAACAGGAAAATCATGAATTTTCTTCAATAACTCTTTTTCCTGGGGAAACATATCGGCATCCTGAGCCTTACTCATTGTAACTTCCAATCCGGATTCATCAGCTTTACGCAAAACCGATTTTATCCTGGCATAGGAGTATTGAATAAAAGGTCCGGTATTCCCATTAAAATCAACCGATTCATCCGGATTGAACAACATATTTTTCTTCGGATCCACTTTTAAAATAAAGTATTTTAGTGCGCCCAGACCGATAGTACGGTAAAGGTTTCTAGCCTCTAAATCATCGAACGATTCTATTTTGCCAAGCTCACGTGCCATTGCTTCTGAAGTATCGAACATTTCCTGCATCAGGTCGTCGGCATCCACAACGGTGCCTTCACGCGATTTCATTTTGCCTTCAGGCAATTCAACCATTCCATACGAAAGGTGATAAATGGAATCAGCCCATTCGCAACCCAGATGTTTTAGAACTACTTTCAATACATTAAAATGGTATTCCTGCTCATTTCCAACCACATAAATAAGCTGTTCCGGATTGTACTCTTCGTAACGTTGTGTAGCCGTACCCATATCCTGGGTCATATATACAGATGTACCATCACTTCGCAACAAGAGTTTTTCGTCCATTCCTTCTGCACTAAGGTCAATCCAGACTGAGCCATCATCGCGACGATTATAAACACCTTGTTTAACCCCTTTTTCAACTAATTCTTTCCCAAGAAGATAAGTTTGTGATTCATAGTAAGTTTTATCAAACTCAATACCAAGGGTTTTGTATGTTATGGCAAATCCTTCGTAAACCCAGCCATTCATTTTGCCCCACAAATTGATAGTTTCTTCATCGTGCGCTTCCCATTTCTGCAGAAGTTGCTGTGCCTCAATAATCAGCGGTGCTTTCTTTGAAGCATCTTCAGGAGTTAATCCTTCAACAACCAGGTTTCCGATTTCTTCTTTATAATATTTATCAAAAACAACATAATATTTTCCAACTAAATGGTCGCCTTTCATTCCACTGCTTTCGGGAGTTTCGCCGTTTCCCCATTTCCGCCAGGCAAGCATACTTTTGCAGATATGAATTCCACGGTCGTTTACCAGGTTTACTTTCACCACGTTTTTACCACTTGCAGCCAAAATCCTCGAAAGTGAAAACCCAAGAAGGTTATTTCGTATATGACCTAAATGCAAAGGTTTATTCGTATTTGGCGATGAAAATTCAACTACCACAGGCTTCTCATTGGATTTTTCACCATAACCGAAATTGTCCGAATTGTAGTTTTCCGTTAGGAAATTCAGCCAATACTCTTTCTTGATTGTAATATTCAGAAATCCTTTGATAACATTGAAATCTTCAGCTTCTGACAGATTTAATTTTAAATATTCGCCAATTTCGGTTGCAGTAGCTTCGGGCGATTTACGCGAAACCTTTGTAAACGGAAATACAACAAGGGTAATATCTCCTTCGAATTCCTTACGGGTATTCTGCAGTTGAATCTGCGAAGGATCAGCATCCAAATGGTAGAGGGAATTTACGGCTTCTTTTACTTTATCTGTCAATAATTGTTCAATCATCAGAGGAATTTTTAAGGTTGCAAAAGTATGGTTTTTCAGTGGAACACAGAAGTATTTCTATCGCCACCGCAAACGTTTGCTTAACGAATACCGCGTTGCCATTGACTTATGCGAGGTTTAAAATCTATAAGCCTGCAACTGCAACATATCCAAAGTACATACATGCTATAAACCGCTATAGAGTAAGTATAAAGAAGTTTTTAAAAAATTTTGCCAGCAAGTTTAAACATTTATCTTTGCAGCCAAGATACTGATATCAAAATTATACAAACATACTGTTAAACTTTAAACAATCCTTTATGCAACGCAACGTAATTATTATCGGAGCTGCAGGGCGCGACTTTCACAATTTCAACACATTTTTCAGGGGAAAAGCTGAATACAATGTAGTTGCTTTTACCGCAGCCCAGATTCCTGACATTGATGGCCGTAAGTATCCGAAAGAACTGGCCGGTGCTGATCTTTATCCGAATGGAATTCCCATTTATGCTGAGCAGGATCTGCCAAAACTTATCAAAGAATTGAATGTGGTTGATTGCGTTTTCGCTTACAGCGATGTTCCTTACCCACGTGTTATGAATGTTAGTGCACTGGTAAATGCTTGTGGCGCCAATTTCATTCTGCTTGGACCAGGTGAAACCATGATAAAAAGCACCAAACCGGTTATAGCCGTTGGCGCTACCCGCACCGGTTGCGGAAAAAGCCAGACTTCACGCCGCATCATCGAAATCCTGATGGCAAAAGGTTTGAAAGTGGTTGCCGTTCGTCACCCTATGCCTTATGGCGACCTGAATGAGCAGAGAGTTCAACGCTTTGCAACAGTTGCAGATCTGAAAAAACACAAATGTACTATCGAAGAAATGGAAGAATACGAACCACATGTTGTACGTGGAAACGTTATATATGCGGGTGTTGATTACCTTGATATTCTTCGTGCAGCCGAAAAAGATCCTGATGGTTGCGATGTGGTTCTTTGGGATGGCGGAAACAATGACTTCCCATTCTATAAACCTGACCTTACCGTTTGTGTTGCCGACCCTCACCGCCCTGGCGCTGAAGTAGGCTACTATCCTGGCGAAGTGGTTGCCCGTATCGCTGATGCAATAGTTATCAATAAAATTGACTCAGCTGATATCGCTAATATTCAGATTGTTCGCGACAATATCGCTAAAATAAACCCGAATGCATTAGTCATTGACGGAGCTTCACCGCTTACTGTTGACAAACCTGAACTGATTCGAGGAAAACGTGTACTCGTTGTTGAGGACGGCCCGACACTGACCCACGGTGAAATGAAAATCGGTGCCGGAACCGTTGCTGCCAATAAATTCGGGGCTGCCGAACTGGTTGACCCAAGACCTTATGCAGTTGGTAAACTTGCTGAGACTTTCCGTATTTATCCTAACATAGGAACCTTGCTTCCTGCAATGGGATACGGTGAAGAGCAAACCCGCGACCTCGAAAAAACCATCGAAAACACTCCTTGCGATGCTGTGGTTATCGCAACACCTATCGATCTAAATCGCATTATAAAGATCAATAAGCCTTGTGTTAAAGTAGGTTACGACCTGCAGGAAATCGGAAAACCCGACCTTGCTGGCATACTCGATGAGTTTATTAAAAAACACAAACTTGTTAAATAAAATTTCATTTCAATAAAAGCGGCCTTCATCGGCCGCTTTTTTTATGACAAAGTATTAACAAAAGCCTCCGGTCAACCATTACTATTTCGTAATTTTATACCCGCAAAAAAAAACATTCAAACAACCGATGAAAGACAAAAGCCTGGTTTCAATAACCGATTTCACAAAAGAACAGTACCTGCGGATTCTCGATATCGCAGCCGGTTTTGAGAAAAATCCAAACCAGAAGCTCCTCAACAACCATGTTGTAGCTTCCTTGTTTTTTGAACCTTCAACGCGCACCCGCCTGAGTTTCGAAACAGCAGCCAACCGTTTGGGAGCTCGTGTTATAGGATTTAGCGACAGCGGATCGACCAGTGTTAAAAAAGGAGAATCCCTCAAGGATACCATTATTATGGTGAGCGGGTATGCCGATATTATCGTAATGCGACATCCACGTGATGGTGCAGCCCGATGGGCAAGCGAAGTATCATCGGTTCCGGTTATTAATGCCGGCGACGGTGCCAACCAGCATCCAACTCAATGCCTTCTCGACATGTACAGCATCATGCAAACCCAGGGAACACTTGATAATTTGAATATAGCTTTCGTCGGCGATTTGAAATACGGACGCACAGTTCATTCACTCGTTCAGGCCATGTGCAATTTTAACGCTACATTTCACCTGGTTTCACCGGATGAGCTTAAACTGCCAAGTTCAAGCAAAATGCATATAAAAAATAACAACCTGTCGTATCATCAGTATACCGAATTGGCTGATATTATGCCAATTGCCGATATTATTTACATGACACGCATTCAACAGGAACGTTTCAGCGATCCGCTCGAATACGAAAAAGTTAAAAACTCCTATGTGCTCAATAACGCTCTGCTTCATAATTGCAAGCCAAATATGAAAATCCTTCATCCCCTGCCTCGCGTAAACGAAATCAGTGAGGATGTTGACGAAACACCCCAGGCTTTCTATTTCAAACAGGCCGAAAACGGCGTGTATGTGCGCCAGGCTTTGCTTGCTGCCATAGCAGGTGTTAAATAAATGAAGTCAGAAACAAAAAAAATACGTGAAGAAATGAATTCAGAAAAACGTCATCTAAATGTAACTGCCATCGAAAACGGCACTGTTATTGACCATATTCCAGCCAACAATGTGTTTAAAGTACTTCATATACTTGATCTCGAAAACAATAAAAACCAGGTGCTTTTTGGTGACAATCTCGACAGCAGGAAATACGGCAAAAAAGGCATAATTAAAGTTAGCAATACATTTTTTGCTAAAGGCGAAATCAATAAAATTGCATTGGTAGCCCCTACCGCAACTTTTATCGAAATCAAGGATTTCGAGGTAGTTACAAAAAAACAGGTTGAAGTTCCTGATCATATCCAAAGCATTGTAAAATGTTTTAATCCGAATTGTATCACGAATGTGGAAAGCGTTCCAAGCCGTTTTACTGTTGTGGATAAAACTGAGATGAAGCTTCTTTGCCACTACTGCGAAAAGATTACAGGCAGGAATAATATCGTTTTTAAGTAACATACAAAAATGCAATCATAAATCAGGAAACTTTTTTGCCTGCTCAATACACTTCATCATTTGTAATAAAATCAAAATGAAACAATACATTCTTTTACTCTTAGTAGGAACCTTTAGTTCAGCCTTATTTGCCCAAAGCCTTAATAAAGATAAGGGAACATTCAAAACCTACGAACCCGGATATTTCCAAAACTCAATACTGAAAGGAATAGAAGATTTTGAATCACAGAATGTTGCGCCTAAGCAGACAAAATCATTTAAAGTGGATCCATCTACATTCAACATACCGAATTCAAAAGATGATTTTAAAACCTTCTGGCATAACCCTCCGGTTTCGCAAGGCAATACAAATACATGCTGGTCATTTTCAACAACTTCATACCTGGAATCGGAAATTTATCGTACAACCGGACAGAAAGTGAGCCTTTCTCCCATTTACACCGTCTATTACGAATACATTGAGCGTGCTGAAAACTGGGTAAAAACCCGCGGAAACATGAACTTCGGCGAAGGCTCCGAAGGAAATGCTGTTACAAAAATCTGGCGCAAATACGGAATCGTTCCACTCGATTCGTACACCGGATTAAAGGAAGGCCAATCTTTTCATAACCATGCAAAAATGTTTGATGAACTAAAAAACTATGCCGACTTTGTGAAAAAGAATAATATATGGGACGAAGCAGCAATTGTCAGTAATTTTAAAAGCATCCTGAAGTATTACATCGGTGAACCACCAACCAGAGTTTCTGTTAATGGCAAAGAATTGACGCCAAAAGAATATATGACTAATATATTGAAATTCAACCCTGATGATTATTGCGATGTACTCTCATATCTGCAGCAACCCTACTGGAAAAAGGTTGAATACGAGGTTCCTGATAACTGGTGGCATGATGAAAGTTATTACAACATACCACTTACCGAGTATATGGAAGTAGTTAAAAAATCAATAAAAGCTGGCTACACAATGGCTATCGGGGGTGATGTTTCCGAAGCCGGATTCCTTGCCCGTGAAGCCAATGCCGCTGTGGTTCCTTCCTTCGATATACCCTCGGCTGCCATTGATGAAAATGCCCGCCAGTTCCGCTTCAGCAACGAAACCACCACCGATGACCATGGATTGCATATAGTTGGTTTTATGGAAAAAGATGGGGTTACCTGGTTCCTTGTAAAGGATTCAGGGGCCGGAAGCCGGACAGGCGGAATGGAAAAGAATAAAAACTTTGGCTACTATTTCTTTCACGAAGACTATGTTAAGTTAAAAATCATGGACTTTATGGTGCATAAGGATATGTTGAAGGACCTTTTACCTAAATTCGCAAAATAGGTGTAAGGAGTTCGGGATTGGGGATTGGGGTTTAGGGTTTAGGGACTTTAATCTCACGATTTGTTAACTGATCACAAAATAATATCTGTTTATTTAAATACTGCTATTTAGACTCCCCTAATCCCTAAAAACCTAACCCCCAAACCCTCCACCATGCAACAGCACTCCCGCATACAACACGAAGCCGAGCCAAACGAAGGATATATCCGCAAACTTATTGCCGAAGGCGAACACCAGCAACTCGATTTCAAATTCGGGATTAACGATTCGCGTAAAATAGCCCGCACCCTGGCAGCTTTTGCCAATACTGACGGCGGGCGGCTGCTGATCGGAGTGAAAGATAACGGTTCAATTGCCGGTGTGCGCTCGGAGGAAGAGTTTTATATGATACAGGCAGCTTCGGAAATGTACACCAGGCCGGTTGTGCCTTTCGAAGTTAAGGAATGGACTATAAACCAGAAACGTGTACTCGAAATTATAGTTCCTGCTATAAAAGGAGTCTTGCATTCGGCACCTGAAAAGAAAGACGATTACCTGGTTTACACGCGTGTAAAAGACGAAAACTACCCGGTGAACAGCGTTTGGCTTAAGGCTTATAAATGGCGGAATTCTACAACAGGAACTTTTATTCGTTTTGCCGAAAGCGAGAAATTCCTTTTAAATTACCTCGAAACGGAACCATCAATAACCCAGTCACGATATTGTAAACTGGCTAACATCAACAGCCGTACAGCCGAAAATATCATTGCCGGCTTTGTAGCCATCGGAATGGTGAATATTGTTTTCACCAAACAAGGAGTTATTTATAAACTCAGCGACACCTACACAAGCCTTTCACCTGCGCAACGTTTGAAAAAAATATCCTCTCACCTTTCGAAATAGATTTGTATGATAGCAATAATCTCACCAGCCAAATCACTGGATTTTGAAAGCAAGGCACCAATGGATATTTCCTCTTTGCCTTATTTTGCAAAAGATGCTGATTACCTGGCCGGTAAATTAAAAAAGCTAAAATCATCGGAACTTGGAGCTCTGATGAATATTTCGCCCAAACTTTCCCACCTCAATGCCGAACGGTTTGCAACCTGGAAAACAGCCCCCGAAAAACAGGCAATCTTTGCTTATGATGGCGATGTATACGATGGTTTATCTGCAAAATCCCTAACTCAGGCCGAAATCGAATTCGCTCAGCATCATCTTCGTATAATTTCAGGTCTGTATGGATTGCTTAGACCACTTGATATCATTAAACCTTACCGCATCGAAATGGGTTCTCCCTTTGCAACCCCAAAAGGCGAAAATCTTTATAAATACTGGGGCGACAGGATTACAGACCGGCTTAAGAAAGATATTAAAGATTCGGGCAATAACGTGCTTATTAACCTTGCTTCACAGGAATACTTTTCTTCAATCAATATAAAAAAACTGAAAACCCGAATTATTACTCCAGCCTTTAAGGATAAAGGTAATGGTTCATTTGCAATGATTTCATTCTTTGCAAAAAAAGCCCGTGGAATGATGAGCCGGTTTATAATTCAGAATTCAATCACCGATTATGAAATGCTTGTGGGTTTCGACGGAGGGGGATATCATTTCAATCATGGTCTGTCAAAAGGCGATAAATGGGTGTTCACCCGGGGATAACTCATGATTGTTAATAACTATTTTCATTATGTATGATTCCGGCAAAAGGTTTCTAAAGAGTTTCTCAAATGCCGCCAATGGTATAGTATATCTTTTTAAAAGCCAGCCAAATGCCCGCATCGAGCTGGTAATCGCTATTTTTGTAATTATTGCAGGATTTATATTCAGGATCAGCAATTCCGAGTGGCTGATTATTTTATTGTGTATCGCGCTGGTATTGGGATTAGAAGGGATTAATACAGCCATTGAGCTACTTACCGATAAGGTTCACCCTAACTTTGACCTGGAAATTGGTAAGGTGAAAGATGTGGCTGCTGGTGCTGCTTTGATAGTTTCCATTGTTGCAGCCATCATTGGTTTTATTATTTTTGTTCCAAAGTTTATAATTTTATTTACAAACTACTAAATATTTGGAGCACAGGAAATGAGTTTATAGGCAATTCGATATCTTAGAACCATACTTTTTGATCCCTGACTCCCAATCCCAAAACCCTAATCCCCTTATGATACTTATCGCCGACGGAGGCTCAACCAAAACAGACTGGCGCCTTATTAAAGAAGGAAGAGAATACAAACAGATTCAGACTTCAGGATTCAATCCATACCTGGTTGGCAGCGATGAAATTGAAGAAATACTTTGGAAGGAACTCCAGCCATATATTGACAACAATGCGGTTAGCGCAGTATATTACTATGGTGCCGGCTGCTCAACCCCGGTCAAGATTATGATTGTAGAAACTGCGTTTGAAAAGATTTTCACCAGTGCAAAATTGTATATAAGTCATGATTTGCTGGCTGCTTCACATGCTTTGTGTGGTGATAAGGAAGGAATTGCTGCAATACTCGGAACCGGCTCTAATTCATGCTATTACGATGGGAAAGAAATCAAAGACGGAATTTTCTCGCTTGGATATTTCTTTGGCGACGAAGGAAGCGGGGCATACCTTGGCAAACAACTTATAACAGCATTTTTACATAACGAATTACCTGAAGAAATTGCAATCAAATTACGGGAAGCCTACCCAATGAGCCTGGAAAATATCCTCGACGCAGTTTACACCAAGCCGGCACCCAGCCGTTTCCTGGCCTCATTCAGCAATTTCATCAACCAAAACCGTGATCATCCTTTTATCTATAACCTGATCGCAGAGGCTTTCAGGTCGTTCTACAAGTACCAGGTCTGCTGTTACGCCAGGTATAAGGAAGTTCCGGTACATTTTGTAGGATCAGTTGCATATCATTACAAAGATATTCTGACTGAAGTTGGGTTGGAGTTTGGTATTAAAACCGGAAAATTCATTAAAGCACCTATTGATGGGTTAGTTGAGTATCATCAGGAAAACAGCTAGTCACTCTTTTTTCTTACCTTCTTCAAACTTCAAAGCTCCCGAGTTAATGCAATACCGCAAACCTGTCGGCTGCGGCCCGTCATTAAACACATGCCCAAGGTGCCCGCCACATTTCGCACACATTACTTCAGTGCGAACCATACCGTGAGTATAATCCTTCTTTTCAATAATATTTTTATTTGTTGCAGGTTCGTAAAAAGCCGGCCACCCGCATCCCGAATTATACTTGGATTTAGATTTGAAAAGCTCGGTTCCACATGCAGCACACGAATAAGTTCCTTCTTCAAATAAATCGTCGTACTCGCCGGTAAATGGTCTTTCTGTGCCTTTTTCGCGTAAAATACCGAACTGTACCGGACTTAATTGTTTACGCCATTCTTCATCAGTCTTTTTGATCTCAAATGTATCCATATCCCTAGTAGTTTTCTCTTTATTGTATTGATTACCTGTTTGTTGTGCACATGCCGGAAACATCATGCTTACGAGTGCAACAACACATATTTTTCTGAGATTTATCAGCATTTATTCTAAAGATAAAATTGTTTTTTTATTTACTAAAAACATTTCACTGGCAAACAAAGTTTAATTTAGAGTTCATAAAAATCCTTAATTCTATACAAAAATCATTTATGGATATTTTTCTTATCGTAGCCGGAATCATTTTTTTATTGGCCGGTATCGTCGGTTGCATTATACCATTTTTGCCAGGGCCTCCTCTTGCTTATGGAAGCCTTATACTGCTGCAACTTTCATCATACCAGCCATTTTCAGAAAAATTCCTGGTAATATGGGCTATCGTAACACTAGGGGTTGTAATTGCCGATTACTATATCCCTGTTTGGGGAACAAAAAAATTTGGAGGTACCAAAGGCGGAGTCTGGGGCGCAACCATTGGCCTGATTATCGGCATGTTCTTTTTCCCTCCGCTGGGCTTAATAGTTGGACCATTTGTAGGAGCTTTCGCAGGAGAAATCATAAATAACCAGGATCGCAATAAGGCTTTTCGCTCGGCATTAGGATCATTCATTGGGTTCGTTGCCGGAACGCTTATGAAACTCGGAATCAGTATAGTAATGGGATATTATTTTGTCGCGGCTCTCATATAAAAAGAAAACAGGTTCCTTTGCAAAAATCTCTTCGGGATATCCAATTCCTGTCAGAGTAAGTCCTTTGGCCGGCACCGAATAACCTGCTGAAGACCGGTTACGGCTATCGATAATTTCCTGAAAATTATCCGGAGAAATTTTTCCTCTTCCAACATCCAGAAGTGTCCCGACAATTGCCCTGACCATATTTCGTAAAAAGCGATCAGCACGTATGGTAAATTTCAAAAAATGTCCATCATCATCCCATCGGGCATCTTGTACATGGCATAAAAAATTATTTACCTCTGTATGCACTTTGCTGAAACTCTCGAAATCGTGCCTTCCAAGCAGTTTCAAAGCAGATTCATTCATCGCAACCCTGTCGAGATCCCCATGTACCAAATATGCTCTTTGAAAATTGAAAGGATCTTTTCCCCTGATAATCAGGTACTCATATTCGCGCCATGTTGCGCTGAACCGGGCATGAGCTCCGGGTACAACCGGACTGATCTCTGAAACTGATACATCGTCGGGAAGAAACCTGTTAAGCCTGAAGGCAAGCTGGAAAAGTGCTTCATCTGCTAATGCTTCCCCGGAATCGAAATGAGCAAAAAAAGTACGTGCATGTACACCGGCATCTGTTCTTCCGCAGCCGGTTACCCCACTATGAATTTCGGCAATCGAATTCAGACCCTTTTCAATCCAATGCTGCACACTTACAGCATTGGGTTGTATCTGCCAGCCACAATAAGCTGAACCGTTATAAGATAATTGTATAAAATACCTGTATGACATCGTTCCTCCTGCATGCAAAAATAGCTTTTTCAATCAAAATACATTATATTTTAATATTTAATTATTATCCTATAACGTGAATATCAATTCTTTATAAATCCTTTTTAGAAGAGTTATAAATTGAGCCTAAAGTTCAAAAATACACACCTAAAGTGCTGTCATTTCTAATAAGAATTATATCTTTACAGCCTCAATTGTGAATCAATTCACAATGTATATTAATACTAATCAACTAATTACAAACAAACTAAATTAAAATGTCAAACACAGAAGTACTAATTCATGAACTGGTAGAAAAGCATGGCAGAAACCGCAATGCGCTGATGCCGGTATTGCAGGGAATAGTAGCCCGCGAAAAATTTCTTTCTGAGGATTCAATGATAGCCGTTGCCCGCGAACTGGACCTTTCGGCTGCTGATGTGTATGGTACAGCTTCATTTTACACTTTCCTCGACACAAAACCTAGAGGCAAAAATATTATCAGGGTGTGTAAAACCATTTCGTGCCATATGCAGGGTAAAGATGCGATTATTAAAGCCATTGAGGATCACTTATTGGTAAAAACCGGTGAAACCACTCATGACAATAAATTTACATTATTAACGGCCAACTGCCTCGGCTGGTGCCATAAAGGACCGGTTATGCTTGTAAATGATGAAGTATTCCCTTCGGTTACTCCTGAAAAAGCTATTGAAATTATCGAAGAATTCTCAAAGAAAAACAATTAATCCGTAAGGCTGAAAAATCTGACACCATGGAACAGAAACCATTAAAGAAAATAGATATAATCTTTGGCTGGGACGATAAATGCACCCCAATACAGGTTGTTGAAAAATGTATAAAAAAAACACCTGAAAGCATTATACTGAATATGATTGATTCAGGGCTGAAAGGACGTGGAGGCGCGGGTTTCCCTACCGGGCTCAAATGGAAATTCTGCCGTAATGAAGAAGCAGATACCAAATACGTGATCTGTAATGCTGATGAAGGCGAACCCGGTACATTTAAGGATCGTGAAATCCTCGATCGTGTTCCTGAAAAGATTTTTGCAGGTATGACTATCTGCGGATATGTTATAGGTGCCCGTGAAGGGTACATATATATCAGGGGGGAATACAATTTCATGTTGAAGAATATACAGAAGAAAATTGATATTTTTAACCAGCAGCTTCAGGCTTTAAAAATCGATTTCCAAATATACCTGCGTTCAGGAAGCGGTGCTTATGTTTGCGGAGAAGAATCAGCTTTGTTCGAATCAATGGAAGGCAAACGCGGTGAGCCCCGTAACAAGCCACCTTATCCTACCGTTGCTGGATACAACAACAAACCTACCGTAATTAATAATGTCGAAACTCTAGTCTATACCTCCGAAATCTGCCGGATGGGTCCTGAGCAATTCAAAGCGCTTGGAACGCAGGATTCGCGGGGTTCAAAAGTGTTCTCCGTTTCGGGTGATACCCCGATAGCAGGTATTTATGAGCTGGAACTGGGAATGCCACTAAGAGACTTCGTTGATGAATTCGGTGATGGCGATACCAAAGCCATACAGGTAGGAGGAGCGTCAGGACATTGTGTTCCCCGGAAAAAGTTCAACGATACAATTATCGGATTCGAAGGTATTCCTACAGGAGGTTCAATGATGATTTTTAATTCGAGTCGTTCGATGTACAATGTTCTTCACGATTATCTCGAATTCTTTACAGAAGAATCATGCGGACAATGCACTCCCTGCCGTATCGGCTGCCAGCAGTTGCTCAAAGGCATCGAAGCTGTGAAAAAAGGGGAACGTCCGCCAACTTATCTCGACGACTTAAAAAGGCTCACTGCAACAATGAAAATTGCTGCCAAATGTGGTCTTGGACAATCTGTTGCCAATCCTTTCACGTCTATCGTCGATAATTTCCGCGAAGAGATCATTTACTAATCAAGCTCTTTTAAAACAAAAAAAATAGGAGAAAATCACCATGAGCAAATATATGGTTAACCTTAAAATAAATAACACCCCCATACAGGTTGAGGAGGGCACCACCATTCTGGATGCTGCCAAACGCCTGAATTTCCGCATACCAACCCTTTGCAACCACCCCGACCTAAGCGTAGCTGGCAATTGCCGTGTATGTGTTGTCGAAGTTAAAGGAGCCCGTTTGCTGGCTGCTTCATGTGCTACTCCGGTATCGGAAGGCATGGAAGTAAATACAAACAGCGAAAAAGTTCGTATAGCCCGTAAGCACGTATTAGAATTACTACTTTCGGAACATAATGCCGATTGTACCAAATGTTTTAAAAACGGGCACTGCGAACTCCAGGAACTGGCATCGGAATACCGATATGGCGATCATATTTTCATTGACCTTGTTAAAACAAAAGATAAAGTCCTTGATATTTCTTCACCTTCTATCACAAAAGATGCAAGCAAATGCATACGCTGTCAGCGTTGTGTACGCACCTGTACCGAACTTCAATCGGTTAGCGCATTGGCTGTAGTTAATAAAGGTGATCATCAAACCATCTCAACATTCCTCGGAAAACCGATGAATGATGTAGTGTGCACAAACTGCGGACAGTGCATCAACCGTTGCCCTACAGGAGCATTGTACGAACGTAATTATATAGAAGATGTTTGGCATGCCATTTACGATCCGAATAAATTTGTTGTTGTCGAAACAGCTCCGGCAACCCGGGTTGCATTGGGCGAGGACCTCGGAATTGAAACAGGACAGCGTGTTACAGGGAAAATGGTATCAGCCCTGCGCCGAATGGGATTCAATAAAGTGCTTGACACTGACTTCACCGCCGACCTTACCATTATGGAAGAAGGTACTGAACTGCTAACCCGTTTAAAGAAGGCACTTGTCGATAAAGACGAAACCGTCAGGCTACCGATGATGACTTCATGTTCGCCAGGTTGGGTTAAATTCCAGGAGCATATGTATCCGGGTTTACTTGACAATCTCTCTTCATGTAAATCGCCCCAGCAGATGTTTGGTGCTCTTGCCAAAACCTATTATGCCGATAAAATAAACATCAAAGCTGAAAACATGGTAGTTGTTTCTATCATGCCATGTACCGCCAAAAAATTTGAATGCAACCGATCCGAAATGCGCGACTCAGGCTTCAAAGATGTTGATTATGTGCTAACTACCCGCGAATTGGCAATGATGATCAAGCAGGCTGGTATTGAATTCGATAAACTTGAAGATGAAGATTACGATAGCATACTCGGTGAATCAACCGGGGCAGCAGTAATTTTCGGAACTACCGGTGGAGTAATGGAAGCTGCACTTCGCACTGCTTATGAAATTGTAACCGGAAATGAAGTTCCTTTTACAAATCTCAATATCCAGCCCGTCCGGGGAATGGAAGGTGTTAAGGAAGCAAGTATTAAGATAAAAAACACTAAGCCTGAATGGAATTTCCTCGAAGGTGTTGAACTGAAAGTTGCTGTTGCACATGGTCTTGCCAATGCCAAACAATTAATGGATGCAGTAAAATCAGGATCAGCCACATATCATTTCATCGAAGTGATGGGATGCCCCGGTGGATGCATAGGTGGTGGCGGACAGCCAATACCTACATCAGCTGAAATACGTAAACGCAGGGCCGAAGCAATTTATGCCGAGGATATGGGCAAAACCATACGTAAATCGCACGAAAACCCTGAAGTTGTTGAAGTATACAAAGAATACCTTACTCATCCACTCGGACATAAGTCGCACGAGTTGCTTCATACACACTACAAAGTTCGTAAACGTTACTAATTAATAACCTGTCTTTTCAAAGGCCGCCCTTTCCTTAGGCGGCTTTTGTGTTTTCGAAAGTATACATTTCTTACTCGTCAAGACTTGAAATCAGAAAACACCATTTCACTTTGATAAGAAAAACAAATAAAACACGTTTGTAAATTGCTATTATTTAGACTAATTATAAATTTACTGTTATTTTATTAACAATGTGAATAAAATAACAATCACCTTGTTTATTACTTAAAAGACTTCTAATTTTGCCGCTTGTAACAACGAATTCACAAAACACCTCAACATGCTTATTCGTAATGTGTTAACAAAAAGAATAACGCTGAAATTAACAAAATGAATCTGAAAGAAGTAGCAGACATACTCAAAGCCGAAGTGATTTGCGGACATAGTAAACTCGAAAGAGAGGTTCATGCCGTATTTGCTTCGGACCTTATGAGTGATGTACTTACTATTGACAGCGAAAAGCTCCTTCTCCTCACCGGACTTGTAAATATTCAGACAATTCGTACTTCCGAGATGTCGGATATCAAGAACATTGTACTTGTTCGCAATAAAAAAGCCAGCCCCGAAATGATTGCTTTAGCTGAAGAGAACAGGATTGTAATAATGCAATGCAGCTATTCCATGTATAAATCATGTGGCTTATTGTTTCAGAACGGTTTGAACCCGGTTTATTAATCTTGGCAAAGGATGCGGTTTGAGTACAATATAGAAGCAGGAAATTTCACTAAAGCAGGTGATGCTTCAAGTAATTTTAAGAAAATCCTGAAACAACTGAACGTCGATCCGCAGATTATTAAAAGGATAGTAGTATCTCTGTACGAAGGGGAAGTAAATATTGTAGCTCATGCCAACGGAGGAAAAGTGATATGTGAAGTAGACACGAACCGTGTTCAGATTCAACTGATTGATGTTGGTCCCGGTATCCCGGATATTGCAAAAGCAATGCAGGCCGGTTATTCTACAGCATCAGCCAAAGTCAGAGAGATGGGTTTCGGAGCAGGAATGGGATTACAGAACATTAAAAATAATGCCGATACATTTAACATTCAAAGTGAAGTTGGTGTCGGAACAAAACTTGAAATCATTGTTAACCTGCCAAAAGCCGGATAAATGGAAAGCAAACATTTTCATCATGCATTAAAAATCAGCGACGATCTTTGTATCGGTTGTTCGAATTGCATGAATGTTTGCCCTACAGAGGCCATTAGAGTGCGGAATGGAAAAGCCATTCTGTACGAAAATCGCTGTGTCGATTGCGGAGAATGTTTTAAGGCATGCCCTGTAAGCGCCATATTTATCGATCAGGACGATTTCAAACGGATACAGGCTTACAAGCACCGGATAGCTTTGGTTCCCGCTGTTTTTTTCGGACAATTTCCGGAGGAAGTATCACATAACCAGATTTATACAGCAATTCTGGCAAATGGGTTCACCCATATTTACGAAGTGGAAACAAGTGTTGATTTACTTGCAAGTGAAATAAAAGCATACGCAAAAGCTCATCCTGAAAAAAAACCGCTTATATCCTCATTCTGCCCTGCAGTTATCAGGCTGGTGCAGGTTAAATTCCCGGCTCTGACTGAGAACATTATGTTACTGAAGCCGCCATTGGATATCAGTGCATTATACTGTCGAAAGGAACTTACCGACCAAGGAATAAACCCAGCCGAAATAGGAGTTTTTTATATCACACCTTGTGCCGCAAAAATCGCAGCAATCAAAAGCCCTGTTGGTGAAAACTACTCGATGATCACTGGAGTAATAAATATGGACACTCTTTACAACAAAGTGTATAAGCATATTCGTAGTGACCGGACTTTACAACCTGTCAAAATCACGAAGAAACCCCTTTCGAAAACTGCACTACAATGGGCGTTAACCCATGGTGAAGCATCGCATGTTACGGGAAGAAGCCTTGCTATTGACGAAATTCACAATGTAATAGAGTTTCTTGAAAAAATTGAATCTGATGAAATAGGCGATATTGATTTTCTTGAATTGCGGGCATGTGACGAAAGCTGCGCGGGTGGGGTTCTGCTTTCGGCCAACCGTTTCCTCGTTGCTGAGAGGCTGAGAGCATATTCGGAAATCGAAGAAGCACCGGAATTTCAGAACGAAGATATCAGTAAATATTCTGACTATTTGCGCCGAAGAATAGCTATACAGCCAATATCACCCCGCAGTATGATGAAACTGGATGAAAACATGGAAGAAGCCATGCGTAAGATGGACAAATCGAGCCGGATGCTGCAATGCCTTCCACTTACCGACTGCGGTGCATGCGGATCGCCGAACTGCCAGGCTTTTGCCAATGATATCGCTCTGGGAGAGGCTGATATCAGGCAATGCATCTTTATCCAGAAAAATAGGGAACAAACCGGCGAACTAACTCCTGACGAATCGCTCGAAATGCTGAAAAGCATATGGGGCAATGACAAATTCTTTTCTAACCGTAAATAACAATAGCCTAACATGCAGGTAAAAGACATAATTACTACACTTGAATTAAAGGTTTTTGGCGGAAGCCAGGGTCTCGATCGCGAAATAACCGGAGGTTATACATCTGACTTACTTAGCGATGTGATGGGCCATGCCGAAAGCGGAAAAGTATGGATCACTTTGCAGACACATAAAAATGTGATTGCTATTGCTTCACTTAAAGAACTCGCCGGAGTTATCCTGATTAAAGGTAACGAACCCGATACAGATATGCTCACTCATGCAAAAGAAGAAGGAATACCGGTAATGGGTTCAAATGAAGAAGCTTTTGAAATGACCGGCAAACTATACAATTTATTAACACGCTGAAAATGAATAAATACAGGGCTGATCTTCATATTCATACGGTTTTGTCACCATGTGGCAGCCTGGATATGAGCCCGGTGAAAATAATAGAGAAAGCCCGTGAAAAAGGCCTCGATATTATTGGAATAACAGATCATAACTCTACAAGGCACTGTAAACTAATAAGCAAACTGGGCGAAACTGCGGGAATATTTGTCCTGATGGGAGCCGAAGTTACTACCCGGGAAGAAGTACACTGTCTCTCGTTCTTTGAAAATGATGATCAATTGTCAGAATTCCAAACTTACCTGGAATTGCACCTCCCTCCTATCCCAAATAATACCGAAAAATTCGGCTACCAGCTTGTAGTGGATGAAGACGAACAGATAATCGATGAAATTGAATTCCTGCTTATCTCGGCTCTTAACCAGTCCATTGACCAGGTTGAACAGAAAGTTCATTCGCTCGGAGGCTTATTCATTCCGGCGCATATTGACAGACCAAGTTACAGCATAACAAGCCAACTGGGATTTATACCTACGGATTTATTGATTGATGGAATCGAAATTTCGGCCAGCTGCAAAGTTGAATCCGTTCTGCCTTTCATAGGAAAACAAATGGATTTAATGATTATAAGAAGTTCGGATGCCCATTATGAAGATCAGATTGGGAAAGTATTTACTACCTTTGAAATGGAACACCGCAACTTCACTGAAATTAGATTTGCATTGCACGGTTTACAGGGTAGAAAAGTTAGTATAACATGAAAGATTTAGCACTTCATATACTTGATATACTTCAAAACTCAGTAACAGCAGGTGCTACACTGATTAAACTGGAGATAAACGAAACTCCTGAAAAGGATTCTTATTCAGTAAAGTTTACTGATAACGGAAAAGGAATGGACGCAAATATGATTCAACAGGTGACTGACCCGTTTTTCACGACCCGGACAACCCGTAAAGTAGGCCTGGGATTGCCTTTACTTAAACAAAATGCCGAACGAACAGGAGGAAATCTCATAATACATTCAACCCCTGGTCTGTGTACTGAGGTAGAGGCGAAATTTAGCTTCAGCAATATTGACAGGCTACCAACCGGCGACATTGCGGGTACTCTGGCACTGACAGTTTCCTCATATCCTGAGATTGACTTCATCTATGCACATACTACGCCGGAAGGCATCTTTACATTCGACACTAAAGAAATCAAAGAAACCCTTGAAGACGTTCCGATAAGCAACCCACAGGTGATCGCATTTATGAAGGATCAGATACGCGAAAACCTCGAAGCAATAAAAGCATCATAATCTAAACTGTAAAGAAATTTACTAATCATTGTAAAAACAAAATCAAATGACCAAGATCACATCATTAGCTGATTTAAGGAAAATTAAATCCGACGTGGAAGCGAAAATGAGCCTTCGCGAGCGGAGCGAAACACCCGAAAGCATGGTTCAGATAAGAGTAGCAATGGCAACTTGCGGTATTGCATCAGGAGCCAAAATAGTAATGGACTACATGATAAATGAACTTGACAAACGCAACATTCCCGCCGTGGTTACACAAACCGGCTGCATGGGTTATTGTTATGCCGAACCAACGATTGAAGTGACACGTCCGGGACACGGTCCAATCGTCTTTGGGTATGTTGATTCGAAAAAAGCGGATCAGATCATCGAAAAATACATCAAAAACGGTGAACTTCTCGATGGTATTATTCCTGTAAACTACGAAAATATTGAAGGTAAGTAATAAATCCAGGAGGAAAATACTATGACACAATACAAAATGCACCTGCTGGTGTGCGGAGGAACCGGCTGCAGGGCTTCGGAAAGCGAGCTTCTGTTTCATAACCTCAAGAAAGAAGTTCTTGATAAAAGCCTTGACAATGAAGTACAGGTAATTACAACCGGATGCTTCGGGTTCTGCGAAAAGGGGCCAATCGTTAAAGTAATGCCTGACAATACGTTTTACACCCAGGTGAAAGCTGAAGATGCGGTGGAAATTATTGCTGAACATGTGATCAAGGGCCGGCGGGTTACCCGTTTGCTATATGTCAATCCTGAAACGGAAGAACATGTTTCTGACTCAAAACATATGGGATTCTATCGGAAACAGTTGCGCATAGCTCTTCGTAACTGCGGTTTTATTGATCCCGAAAATATTGAAGAATACATCTCGCGCGACGGGTACGCCGCTTTGGCAAAATGCCTTACTGAAATGACACCCGCCCAGGTGATGGAAGAAATGAAAAAAAGCGGTTTGCGCGGACGCGGAGGCGGCGGTTTCCCGACCGGCCTCAAATGGGAAATTACCAGCAAAAGCCAGGCTGATCAGAAATATGTGGTTTGCAATGCCGACGAAGGTGACCCCGGTGCTTTCATGGACCGTTCTATCCTCGAGGGCGACCCTCATTCGGTGATTGAGGCCATGGCAATCTGTGGTTACTGCATAGGTGCCGACAAAGGCGTAGTCTATATCCGAGCTGAATACCCGCTGGCCGTTGAAAGGCTAAAAATTGCCATGAAACAGGCTTCGGAATTCGGATTGTTGGGTAAAGATATTTTCGGAACCGGGTTTAATTTCGAAATTGATATCCGCTACGGTGCCGGGGCTTTTGTTTGCGGCGAAGAAACAGCGCTTATCCATTCGATGGAAGGCCTTCGCGGTGAACCAACCATTAAGCCTCCGTTCCCAAGTGTTTCGGGGTACCTCGAAAAACCAACCAATGTTAACAACGTTGAAACTTTTGCCAATGTTCCTGTTATCATCAACAAAGGAGCTGAGTGGTTCGCTTCTATCGGAAGTGAAAAATCAAAAGGAACCAAAGTTTTTGCCCTTGCCGGAAAAATCAATAATGTAGGACTTATAGAAGTTCCGATGGGAACAACTCTTCGCGATATTATTTTCGGAATCGGCGGCGGGATAAAAGACGGAAAGAAATTCAAGGCGGTTCAAACCGGTGGCCCTTCGGGAGGTTGTTTGACTGAGAAGCACCTTGATATCCAGATTGACTTTGATTCGCTTACAGCAGCAGGTTCCATGATGGGATCGGGTGGTATGATTGTAATGGACGAAGACGACTGTATGGTTTCCATCGCGAAATTTTACCTCGATTTTACTGTTGAAGAATCATGCGGGAAGTGCGCTCCCTGCCGT
This sequence comes from Lentimicrobiaceae bacterium, assembly GCA_041753535.1. GTDB lineage: Bacteria > Bacteroidota > Bacteroidia > Bacteroidales > UBA4417 > UBA4417. The sequence continues at coordinate 3,142 of JBGSUB010000011.1, read as the reverse complement.
ATCGGCAACAAAAGGCTGAACGAAATGCTCGAGAAAATCTGCGAAGGTAAAGGTACCATGAAAGATCTCGATTTGCTGCGAAACCTGAGCCATGTTATAAAGGATACTTCTTTATGTGGATTGGGCCAAACCTCACCAAACCCGGTACTTTCGACCATGGATAATTTCATGGATGAATACTTAGCGCATATAGTTGATCACAAATGTCCGAGTGGACAGTGTAAAGCACTTCTTCAATATGTAATTGATCCTGAAAACTGCGTCGGTTGCACAGCCTGCGCCCGAAACTGCCCGGTGAATGCTATTTCCGGCGAAAGAAAAGGGGTGCATGTTATAGACCAGGCAAGCTGTATCAAATGTGGTGCCTGCCTCGAGAAATGTAAATTCAACGCTGTGTTTATCAAGTAAGAAAGGGGAATAAACCATGGAAATGATTAATATAAAAATAGACAATAAAGATTTAAAAGTAGCACAAGGCACTACCATTCTTGATGCTGCAAAATCAATCGGAATCAAAATCCCGACACTTTGTTACCTGCATCTTCACGATTTCGATATTACGAATAAACCGGCAGGCTGCCGTGTTTGCGTGGTTGAAGTGAAAGGCCGCCGCAATCTGGCTCCTGCCTGTGCAACGGATTGCTTCGAAGGCATGGAAGTGAGCACACACAATATCCGTGTACTCAACAGCCGCAAAACCGTATTGGAACTAATCCTGAGCGACCACCCGACCGATTGCCTTGTTTGCCCGAAGAGCGGAAGCTGTGAACTGCAAACCTTAGCTCAGGATATGGGAATCCGCCAGATTGAATACCAGGGCGAACAATCGCATTATAAGGAAGATACATCACCGGCTATTATCCGTGATGTGGATAAATGCATTATGTGCCGCCGTTGCGAAATGATGTGCAATGACGTACAGACAGTTGGCGTGCTATCGGCTGTAAACCGCGGATTTATGTCAGTTGTTGCTCCTGCTTTCGAAATGAACCTCGACCATAGCGTTTGTACCTATTGCGGACAATGTGTGGCAGTTTGCCCGACAGGCGCTTTAACTGAGGTAGATCATACTAACCAGGTTATCCGTGCTTTGGCTGATCCGTCCAAAACAGTAATTGTTCAAACGGCACCAGCAGTGAGGGTTGCTTTAGGCGAAGAATTCGGAATGGTTCCGGGAACTTCGGTGACCGGAAAGATGGTAACTGCATTACGCAACCTTGGTTTTGATTATGTTTTTGATACCGATTTTGCTGCTGACCTTACCATTATGGAAGAAGGCACTGAATTACTCGATCGTATTACACGCCACCTGAATGGAGACAAAACAGTAAAACTGCCGATACTCACTTCATGTTGCCCAGGGTGGGTTAATTTCTTCGAACACCAGTTCCCTGAAATGAATGATATCCCTTCCACGGCACGTTCGCCGCAGCAGATGTTTGGCGCCATAGCTAAAACGTATTTTGCTGATAAACTAGGCATTAAACGCGAAAACCTGGTTGTGGTCTCCATCATGCCATGCCTGGCAAAGAAATACGAGTGCCAACGCGAAGAGTTTTCGACCAACGGAAACCCTGATGTGGATTATGCTGTTTCGACCCGCGAGCTTGCTCACCTTATTAAACAGGCTAATATCAACTTCAACATTTTGCCGGATCAGGATTTCGATCGCCCGATGGGTGAATCAACTGGTGCCGCAGTAATTTTCGGAACTACCGGCGGTGTTATCGAAGCTGCTGCGCGTACAGCCTATGAGATTTTTACCGGTAAAACGCTTGAAAAAGTTGACTTCAAACAACTTCGTGGCATGGAATGGATAAGGGAAGCAACTGTTGACTTTGACGGAACTCCGATCCGTATTGGTATTGCTCACGGTTTAGGTAACGCCCGTAAACTTCTTCAGGACATAAAAGACGGAAAATCGCAGTACCATGCCATTGAAATCATGGCTTGCCCGGGCGGTTGTATTGGAGGTGGAGGGCAACCTCTTCACCATGGTGATACCAGCATTTTAATGGCGCGTCAAAAAGCTCTATATAGTGAAGATTCAGGGAAAACTATCCGCAAATCTCACGAAAACCCTTATATCCAATCACTCTATGCTGAGTTTCTTGGCAAGCCAATGAGTGAGAAGGCACATCATTTGCTCCATACGCATTATTTCGACAAAAGTAAACCAGTCGAAATAGATGAATAACCGCAGATTATAAGGTAATTAACTAAAAAGAAAAAATCGTTATGGCAAATATAAAAATTAGTGAGCAGAAGGTTTTACAGATCGAAGCCATCTGCAAGGATTTCAACCACGAAAAGGGGGAGTTGATCAATGTACTTCATAAAACACAGCATCTTGTGGGTTACCTGCCGGCTGAAGTACAGGAAATTATCGCAAAAAACCTGAACTGTTCGGTGGCACATGTTTACGGGGTCGTTACCTTTTACTCGTTCTTCACCATGATACCTAAAGGCGAATTCCCAATCAGTATTTGCATGGGAACTGCATGCTACGTGCGCGGAGCCGAAAAAGTATTGGATGAATTCAAACGGATCCTCGATATCCCGGTTGGCAAAACCACTCCCGATGGAAGGTTTTCGCTCAGTTGCCTTCGTTGTGTGGGTGCATGCGGCCTTGCGCCGGTTGTTATGGTGGGAGAAAAAGTATATGGAAGGGTTTCACCCGATGGAGTAAAGGATATTATAAAAGAATACAAACAGGCTTAAATACACCGACATTTTTATCGGGAGTTAAGTAATTTAATTAATTGAATTAAAACTGCTTCTTAGCCGGAAGCAGTTTTTTTTCATGTAACAGAAACGGCCTTTTGACAGGTCATCGCTAAGAATATTATTAACAATAAAAACAGATTCGATAATATTATCATTATATTTGCTTGATTTATCAACATTCTTTACCAATATGAATTTGGATTCGAACGATATTAACTCGCTGCGACAGGAGATAGAACAACTAAAATCAGAAAACGACAGGATCAAATCTGATCTTCTGAAACAGAAAGATTTTGAAAAACTTGAGCTTGAAGCAGAAGAAATAAAGCAACAGGCTGAAAAAGCCAACCGGATCAAGTCCGACTTTCTTTCGATGATGAGCCATGAAATCCGTACTCCCATGAATGCTATTTTG
>JBGSUB010000010.1:0-102140 GCA_041753535.1 Lentimicrobiaceae bacterium | reverse complement strand
ATCATTAGCTGAACCCGGGTCCGCCTCAGGCGGTTATGAATCCGACGCTCTAACCAACTGAGCTACCTCGCCATTTTTTGTTTTTATTTAATCATTAGCTGAACCCGGGTCCGCCTCAGGCGGTTATGAATCCGATGCTCTAACCAACTGAGCTACCTCGCCATTTTTTGTTTTTATTTAATCATTAGCTGAACTCGGGTCCGCCTCAGACGGATATGAATCCGACGCTCTAACCAACTGAGCTACCTCGCCATTTTTTGTTTTTATTTAATCATTAGCTGAACTCGGGTCCGCCTCAGGCGGATATGAATCCGACGCTCTAACCAACTGAGCTACCTCGCCATTTTTATTTTTTTTCTCATTTGCTGAACCCAGGTCCGCCTCTGGTGGAGATGAATCCGACACTCTAACCAACTGAGCTACCTCGCCGTATTTGAGGGGTGCAAAATTATTAATTTTTCCGAAACAAACAAACCCGGGAAGTGAAATAATAAATTTCGTCATCAAACCCTGCAATTCCTTAACTCAGAATTTCAAAAGTCTCCTTGTAAATCACGCCCCTTTCCTTTAGTTTCTCAAGTAAAAACGAAACGATTGCAGCATCACTACCAAGATATTCAGGTGCTGAAACACCTTTCCTGCTGTACAATCCCTGAGATAAAAGCCGCGCAACTGCTGTGGCTGTATACCCGGTTGTGCGGGCCATCGAATGGATGCCGGTTTCTTTATCGAACCTGTCGTATAAATCCCAGATATAACGCTGGCGAACTCCATTTTTCAAACCTTCAGTTATTACCTGCATTACAGTAAGATCTTCCTCTCCTTCCTGAAGTTTCCATTTCGGGAATAACAGTCTTGATGTAAATTCGAGCGGACTTATCATTACTCCGTTGACCAGAATTGGTTCTTTATCAAAAAAGCCTGTATCGCGTAAAACAGCCATCTTTTCGATATGGCCTTTATAACGAAGGGTTTTTTCGATCATATAATCACCTTTGATGGTTGTAGCGAGTGTACGCAGCCCGTCGCTGTTAAAGGCTTCGAGTGTTCCAATACCGGGGAAATTGAGTAGTTCAGGATCAGAAAGTGCTTCGCGGGTTACTAACCTGCCTCCGTCGATATATCTTGCCGGACGTGTGTATTCCTCGATTACATCAATAGGCGAAAAAACAGCTTTGTATTCAAATGGCCAGGTTCTTACTACAGGCAAACCTCCTACATACGTAATTCCTTTTTCCAGTGTATCGAGCATTGAAGCTCCATATCCTATTAAAACGTTGCTCATCCCGGGTGCAACACCTATGTCACAAATTGCGGTAACACTCATTTCCTTTGCTTTCTTATCAAGCAGAAACATATCCTCAGGAAAGAAGGCGATATCAACCACATTTTTGCCACATTCTATGATCCTTTCCAGGGTTCGGAAACCCATAAAACCGGGAACAGCACTGATAACAAGGTCGTGTTCGTTAACCATCGATTTCAATGTTTCCACGTTATCGAGATCAGCATGCACGGTGGTTATCCCATCAAGATTCTCCAGCCTGGCAAGGGCTTCGCTGCTTCGATCAGCTGAAGTAACTTTAAATTCACCATTACTGGCAAGGTCGAGTGCCATCGGCCCACCTACTAATCCGGCACCTAAAACAAGAATTTTCATAGTCTTCATTTCTTATTAAAATTTATCTAACTAATTGAACTACAATGCTTACTGAACTTCAAACAATTACTTTTTCAGAATGTCAGCTTCAAAACCACTTTTATTCCCTTTCACAAATATCTGACCGATTTTTTGCGATTGCGAAACCACTACTCCACACATAACCAGGAGCATACCCGTAATTTTCAGCAAAGTAAATTGCTCATTAAGTATAAAAAACGAGAATATTCCTGTAAATACAGGAATAAGGTTTGCAAAAACGTTGGCTTTAATCACTCCGATGCCTTTGATGGCGATGATATAAAAAACATAAGCAAGTGTTGAAGCAAAGAATGCCAGTTGCAACATGGCAAATACCAGCTCTCTGGTTGGTTTTATACTAATAAAGTGCTGAAAATCAAATACCAGGAACAATGGCAGAAAATACACTGCACCAATCAGATTCTGGTAAGTAATAATGGTCACCGGGTTGTACTCGTGCGAAATCTTTCGGATAATAACCGAATAAGCTATGGCTGCAAAAACAGCTATAAAAAGAAGGAAAATTCCCATCGGTGCCGCATTCAGTGATAAATCAGGGTTAAATATCATGAGTAGTATCCCGATAAATGAAAAAATAATTCCAGCAACAATATGAACCGTAACTTTCTCCCGAACCATATAATAAGCAGCAATTGGACTAAATAAAGGTATGGTTGCAATAATCACCGACGCCATGGTAGACGAAACCAACTTAAGTCCGAAACTTTCTCCCAGGAAGTAGCAAAACGGCTGGGTAAATGATAGCAATAGAAAGTATTTCAGGTGTTTACGTTTGATTACCTGCCACGATCGCATCACAAGCATAAAAATCATCATAAAAGCACCTGAGAGTATCAGCCGGAGGAAAATAATTGTTATCGGTTCGTACCATTGCACTACTATCTTAAACCATACAAACGATAAACCCCAGAACAGCATAGATAATACTGCAAACAGGTTAACCTTGAAAATCTGGAAGGGCATGAAAAGAGTAATGAGATTTTTCGGATGCGAAGATAACTTTTCTTCCCGTTAAAACAGATGCTCAGGAAAAGAAATTGCTGTGCAGAATGTTCTGTCCATCACGCCTTGTTTCACGGTGAAATCCTCTTGAAAATTCCTGGAAAGGAATACAATGAATAGAAGGTACTATTCGATTCCGGCATAATGTTTCATAAACTGAACCCGTTCGTAGGCAACAGGGTTATCCATTCTTTTATGACTCATTTTACCGATAAAGTCCGAAGGTTTCTCAAAACCATGCATGGCCATCCAGGCTTCGAGACCTGCCAGCATTTCGGCAATCCGGCCATGACCATTCTTATAAACTGTACTGACAACCTCAACGGATTTTGCACCTGCCAGCAACATTTTAATCATACCCTCAGCGTCGTGAACACCAGTGGATGCAGCTATATCGCAATGTAAATTTCCTGACAACAATGCAACCCAACGCAACGGATGATAAATATCGTCGGGTGTACTGAAAATATGAGTAGCCGAAAGCCTGAACGTATTTATATCAATATCAGGCGAGTAAAACCGGTTAAATAATACCAGACCTTTGGCTCCAGCCCACGAAAGTTTACGGGTAGTTTCAGCCAATCCTGCAAAATACGGACTCAGTTTGACGGACACCGGTAGTTTAACATGCTTGAGTACACCTTCCAAAACATCGAAATATACTTTTTCATTTTGAACAGAAGTTCGGCCCGGATCGGAGGGCATAATGTAAATATTGAGTTCCAGCGCATTGGCTCCGGCCTCCTGAATTTTAGCTGCGTAACTCATCCATTCGGTTGCTGAAGCGCAGTTGATGCTCGCAATTATTGGTATTGAAACAGATTTCTTACAATCACGGATCAGCCTCAGATAGGCATCAATGTTGTTGTCGCGGCTATAATTGCTGATATAATCGAGTGCTTCGGGATATTGATTGGTATATTCCGACTGACTCATGGTATGGTGTACCTCGTTCAGTATCTGCTCTTCGAATAAAGATTTCAGTACAACAGCACCGGCGCCCTGTTTTTCGAAATCAATAATATTTTCGATGGAATTGGTAAGTCCGGAACTGCCAACAATAAGCGGGCTGTTCAGTGTGAGTCCGAGGTAATCTGTTTTCAGGCTGATCATATTACTTTCTGATTAACAACAATTTAAAAATGAAGAAACAGTTTAAAATGTTTTAAAAAAGTGAACATATAAACATGTGTAAAAATAGAATATATTTCAAATAAACCCTCTTCCGGAAAAGATATTTTTGTCGGGGCAAGATTATGGGGAATGTCGGATGGGGAATGTGAAATGTGGAATGATATTTCAAAACAGGAGGCAGGGCGGAAAGTCATTCTTTTTTGGATATTTTCGAAAATGGCTCCGCGGTTAAGCTGATTGATCAATTCGTAAGCAGGAAGCAAGACTGCATCCGGCATCTAACATCCAACATCCAACATTATTAATTCTTACCTTGCCAAGGAAAGTTTCTGGAACATCGAATCATTTTTAAGTACCTCAACGGCTTTTAACAGATCATCATCTGTTGAGCTTATGACCTGGAAATAAGCATTTATATTAAACAGATTCCTGGCAATCAATGCTTTGAGAACTGTTTTTATCTGCAATCCGGAAGCTTCAAGATCCTTATCGTTACGTGGGACTTCTTTTGTTGCAGCGAAAGCTACAAATTCATCCAACAATTTCTGATCATCGGTAAAGCCGTTTTTAAACGAAGTGATATCCGGATATGCTTTTAACAGGTCTTTTCGCCTTGTTTCAAGGTATTGCACTGAAAACTCGTTAAGCAATCCTTTACGGAAAACGTCAGTATAATAATCCGAAACAAAAGTGGTATCAAGCGGGATAAAGTAGTCGGGCATTACTCCGCCACCACCGTACACAACGCGCTTATTATGCGTAAAATACCTCAGTGAGTCAGGGAATTTAATGCTGTCGGCATGAACCATTTCACCGTGTTTATAGCGGTTAAAAACTTCATTATGATAACTTTCTTCTCCGTCTTCGTACGATTTCTGAATACAACGGCCTGATGGAGTATAGTATCGTGCAGTTGTGATGCGAACCATTGAACTGTCGGGTAACATATATGGCCGTTGAACAAGGCCTTTACCAAACGTGCGCCTTCCCAAAAGAAGTCCGCGATCCCAATCCTGCACTGCTCCTGACACAATTTCGGAAGCGGAAGCCGAACCTTCATCAATCAACACAACCAGTTTTCCTGTTTCGAAGGTGCCTCCGGAATTGGCAATAAAATCCTGCTTCGGACTTCGCAGCCCTTTTGTATAAACGATAAGTTTACCTGAAGGCAGGAACTCGTCAGCAAGGTCGAACGCTATATTGAGGTAACCACCCGAATTCCCGCGAAGGTCGAAAACAAGGTTTTTCATACCCTGTTTTTGCAGTTCTCTTGCTGCATCAACAAACTCATCGGCTGAGGTAGCAGCAAACCTCGAAAGCTTAATATATCCGATATCATCGGTAACCATGTATGAAGCATCAATGCTGTTCAATGGAATTTTATCGCGGGTTATTGTAAAATCAATCAGTTCCTTGCGTCCCTTGCGGAAAATTGAAACTTCCACCTTGCTGCCTTTGGGTCCGCGCAGGCGATCGAGGACGTACTGATTATTCACTTTTTTGCCAAATGCATCTTCCTTATTAATTTTAATTATTTTATCTCCGGCCAGGATACCGAGTTTTTCAGATGGCCCCCCGGGAACGGGAGAAATTACAAGAATAGTGTCCTTATACAACTGAAACTGTATGCCCACGCCCTCAAAATTTCCAACAAGTGGCTCATTGGTTTTTTCGACATCTTTTTTCGAAATATATACCGAATGGGGATCGAGTTCCTTTAGAACTGCTATGATGGCTTCTTCTGTAAGCTTTGGCTGGTCAACATCTTCAACATAATAATAATTAATCAGTTGCATGAGGGTGTTGAACTTCTGGGTGGTTGTATTGGGATCAACAGCTTTTTGTTTTAACTGGGCTGTTGAACTTAATCCTAAAAGTACAAGTACTATCAATATCAATGAATATGGAGCTGATTTCATAAAAAATACATGTTTTAATTTAAGATTCAAAATTACATGAAATATTGAATCAATCTTACAATACAGAAATTGTGTTAAGATCATTTAACTTTTGTTGAAATCTCAAAGAAATAAAATAAAGTGATATTTGTCACATATTGATCAATAATATCAACTTATCTTTGTTTATTGCTTTTTGAGCTAATAACTTTCAGTAACAAAAATAGTCGTTGAATACGTAACAGGGAACCAGATGTTTAGCAGGGAATCCATCACATTTCGCACTAAGTCAACAAACTTTCCGGTAAAAACATTGTTCAGGTAAGGAAACAGGATTATCAACGAATACCAGTTTAAGTTTATTTTCAGAATATCAAATTAATGAAGCACCCATATTCCAGGTAATTTTACTTCACATGGCAATCATTGTCTTTACTCAAAATATTTCAATCTAAAACACATTTAACTCAATGAAAACAAAACAATTAGTTCGTCTTTTTACTGCACTGATACTTGCATTTTCTCTAAGCGGATGCTACTATGACAACGAAGAGGAACTATACCCGGGTAGTACTTCGTGCGATACAACTGATGTTACTTACTCGAATTCTGTAGCGCCTGTATTTGCATCAAACTGTAACTCCTGCCATAGCAGTGGTTCTCCATCAGGAAATATTGTAACTGATAATTATACCAGCGTTAAGGCAAATATTTCGAGGATAAGAGGTGCTATTAACCACCAATCCGGGTTCTCGACCATGCCCCAGAATGGAAGTAAACTGCCTGCCTGTACACTTACGAAAATTGACGCCTGGATCAACCAGGGAATGCCTGAAAATTAAACAACCAACAAACTTAATAAGAAGATTATGAAAAAAATTGTAAAAATTGCGCTCATTTTAGCCGGCCTGGGATTGATAGCTGCAGCACTGGTATGGAAATTTTATGTAAACAAACCACACGAGGATATTGAAAAAGCCACACCAGCCTTCTCGCTGGCAACAGAACAAATATGGCAAGAATTCACAACCGATAGTCAGAAATCAAGTTCGCTATACAACAATAAAGTTATAGAACTGACTGGAAAAATGAGCCGGGTAATTTCGGGCGATTCTTTGGTTTCTGTTGTTTTCGATATGGAGGTTGATTCTCTGTTCGGCAACAAATCGATCAGTTGCGAAATGCTGCAAAAAAATAATGACGAGGCGAAAGCACTTGCACCCGGTTCGCCTGTTACGATCAAAGGGTTTTGTACAGGCTACGATGAAACCGACATCAAATTGAATAAATGCTCAATTGTTAAATAACTCATGTTTTAACATAAATACAGCTTAATCATTTTATTATTATGATACGTTCCAGAATAGTTGCTCTGCTTTTTTTCACAGCTTTGAGTATGCACGTTTTTGCCCAGGATTTGATGGATATGCTGGAAGATGACACCCCGAAAATCAATTATACTTACGCAACGTTTAAAACAACCCGGATTGTGCTCGGACAGTCAATTGAAAGCCCTGCTGCCGGCACCCTGCAATTCCTGATCGAACATAACTTTGGAGCTATAAATTCGGGGGGATACAATATGTGGGGACTGGATGTAGCTACAATAAGGCTGGGTTTTGAATATGGAATCAACGATTGGCTTAGTGTTGGAATTGGCAGGAGTTCCTACGAAAAAACCTTCGACGGTTCAGTGAAGGCAAAGATTCTCAGGCAAAGTACAGGAGCGCGCGAGATGCCTTTGTCCATGACATTCTATGGCGGAGCTATGCTGAATTCGATGAAATGGGCTGATACTTCGCGGACAAACTATTTTTCGTCGCGAATGTCGTATGTTGCCCAGTTGCTCATTGCCCGAAAATTCTCCAATGTTTTTTCGCTGCAGCTCACGCCGACCTACATCCACAAAAATCTTGTCAGAACAGTGGAGGATCATAATGATAAGCTCTCACTCGGTATTGGCGGCCGCTTAAAATTGACGCAAAGAACAACTGTGAATGCTGAATACTTTTACCAGATTCCGGGCTTTATTGATTCCTATGATGCCGGGGGAGGCGAAATGACAGATTATAACAATTGTTTGTCCGTGGGTGTTGATATAGAAACCGGTGGGCATGTTTTTCAATTAAGGCTCACCAATGCGCAACCCATGTTCGAAAGGGCGTTTATTACCGAAACAACCGGCAAATGGCTCGATGGCGATATTTATCTTGGGTTTACAATTAACCGTGTATTTACAATCAGAAAGCCAAAACCTGCAAAAGAATAAAGAGTGCTGGGAGTCCGAATTCAATAGTGACGAACGTATGAACAAGTGATTTGTGAATCGTGATTCAATGTCGTTTAGTTAAGAGTATGAATAAAAATTAACCGCAGAGAATCGCAAAGCTTTTCGCAGAGAACCGCAAAGAAATACGAATTATACTTGCTCTGCGGCTCTTTGCGTCTTCTCAGCGCCCTCTGCGTTTAAAACACTACAGTTTCTGAGTTCCCTAACTAAACGGCTTGGAATCGTGATTTGTGATTGGAATCTGACATTACTTTTTAATTAATTCAGAAATCAGAAATCGCCCCTCTCAAATCACTACTTTTGCATATGGAACAGGAAGAAAAAAACCGTTTTTACCGAAGCCTTGTATTCCCGGCGGTTTTAGTGGTGATTATCTGGCTGATAAAACTAATCGAGGCCGGTCTTCATATTTCCTTTGCCGACTTAGGACTTCTTCCTCAAACTCTATCAGGACTAAGAGGAATTCTATTTTCGCCCTTGCTACATGGCGACTGGGCTCATCTTTCGGCTAATACTGTGCCTTTGTTTGTTTTAACAGCAGGTTTGTTCTATTATTATGGTAAAAAAGCCACAACCATTTTTATCCTCAGCTGGCTGGTAACAGGCTTATGGGTTTGGATTTTTGCGAAAGACACAGGCATTCATATTGGTGCTTCAGGAGTAGTATATGCACTGGCAACCTTTCATTTTACGGGTGGAATACTCCGCCGTGAACCACGCATGATGGCATTCTCGTTACTAGTAGTATTTCTTTATGGAAGCCTTGTCTGGGGAATTATTCCTGATTTCTTTCCGGAGAAAAATATATCCTGGGAATCGCACCTCCTGGGAGGAGTGGCCGGGATACTTATCGCTTTCGGCTACCGTGAAACCGGACCGCAACGTAAAGTTTATCAATGGGATGATGACGAAAGTGACGAGATGGAATATATTGATGATGAAAACCCTTCCGAAGCTGAAATAGATGAAAAGCAGGCTGAAGTGGATGAAAAAACTAATCTGAAAACTACTGAAAATTCAACAGCCCAGGTCAAGGTGAATTATATTTTCAGGGAAAACGATACTAAGAAAAAAGAATAATCCCGGATAAATAAAGAATAGAACTTTCCCAAATTCAATTTCTTCACATAGTATTATCTTTGAAATCAATATTCTGAAACTATTTATTTATCAATACCTTACACGCTCTGAATATACATTCTTATCTTTTACCGGTATTGTTTCTCCAAAAAAATCTTTCATATCAGCCCATTATTGTTAACTTTGACAACCGCATACCAAAAACCTGACTTATGTTTACCAAAGAAGACCTTAAGCATCTGCAATCGCGCGGAAGCGATCCCAAAGTGGTTGAAGCACAGATAGATCACTTCAAAAAAGGATTCCCCTTTATAAATCTCGACAGGCCAGCCATTGTCGGCGACGGCATAAAAGCATTCAACCAGCGTGATGCAAAAAAGCTTTCGTATTATTACGATTCCAACTCAAAACGCTACGAAGTGCTCAAATTTATCCCGGCTTCGGGAGCTGCCAGCCGCATGTTCAAGCATTTATTCGAATTTGTTGAATCCTATTCGGGTTCAGAGGAAGATATAAAGAAACTCCAGTCATCACCAAAGCTTTCGCTGGTCAGGGATTTTTTTAACAGGATAAAAGAATTTGCATTTTATGATTCATTGGCAAATGCTCTACGCAAGGACGATTATAATATTGATGAATGTCTCGAAAAGCATGAATATAAGACAATTATCGATTATCTTCTGAACCCGGTCGGCTTGAATTATGCAAATTTGCCGAAAGGCCTGTTGCAGTTTCACTCTTATCCTGACGGTGCCCGCATGTCGATAGAAGAGCATATGGTGGAAGCCGCGAACTATTGCAAAGACAAGGAAAAACGTTCAGCCATACACTTTACCGTTTCTCCTGAACATGCCGATATGTTCCTCGACGAAATAAACAAAGTGAAAGACAAGTATGAAGAGCTTTTTGACATCACTTACGAACTTACTTTTTCGCTTCAGAAATCATCAACAGATACCATTGCTGTTGATATGAATAACAAACCGATGCGTGAAGCTGACGGAAGGCTGATGTTCAGGCCGGGTGGACACGGAGCCCTGATTGAAAACCTTAATGACCGGGAAAGTGAGATCATTTTCATAAAAAATATTGACAATGTAGTGCCCGACAGCATGAAACCCGACACTTTCCTGTATAAAAAAGTGATCGGAGGATACCTTTTCGAAATACAGGATGCTGTTTTTGAACACCTCGAAACCCTCGATGACAAGCCTGATGATGAAGACCTGCGCACCATGCTGCGTTTTATTAAATCGAAACTGGGTTTCGTAATAGATTCGGAGTTCATTACTATGACAAGAGAAGATAAAATTGAATACCTTCACCGAAAACTGAACCGACCGATACGTGTTTGCGGTATGGTTAAAAATGAAGGCGAACCCGGCGGTGGCCCTTTCTGGGTAACAGAGCCAAACGGAGAGATGTCGCTGCAGATCGCTGAATCGTCGCAGATTGATATGGAAAATCCCATTCAAAAAGAAATATTGGGCAAATCAACCCACTTTAACCCGGTTGACCTCGTTTGCGGAGTACGCGATTATAAAGGCAAGGTTTTTGACCTTCGTAAATTTGTTGATCCTTCAACTGGCTTTATTTCGACCAAATCAAAAGATGGTAAAGATCTCAAAGCTCAGGAACTTCCCGGTTTATGGAACGGTGCGATGGCTAACTGGATTACTGTTTTTGTTGAAGTGCCTATAAGTACTTTTAACCCGGTGAAAACGGTGAACGATTTACTCAGGAAAGAGCACCAATAAAATGTGTGAATGGGATGAATGGTTTTTTAAAGTTCCAAGTCCCAAAACCCAAGTCCCAAAACCCTAATTAATCAGGGTGCCAGCCGGCTCACCGTCCATACATTGCCTTCAAGCAGATACTGAATCCTGTCGTGCAACCTGCCGGGCCTTCCCTGCCAGAACTCAATACGATCGGGTTTCAAACGGTAACCGCCCCAATGAACTGGCCGCCGGAGCGTTTCATTTCCGTCCATAAATAATATTTTCTCGCGTTCCTGTTCCAAATGGGTACGGGATGAAATAGGTGAACTCTGCGGTGAAATAATTGCATTTACCTGGCTTTCAATAGGGCGGGAATAAAAATATTCGTCTGACTCAGTGGCATCAGTCCTAACCACTATACCTTCAATCCGGACCTGCCTTTCGGTCAATGGCCAGAAAAAAGTAAGTGATGCTGCATGGTTCCCGCTAAGTTGTACTCCTTTGCGACTCAGGTAATTCGTATAGAATACAAATCCCTTCTCATCAACTGATTTCAGCAATACCACTCTTGCAGAAGGCTTCCACTCAGCCGAAACTGTAGACAATACCATAGCCGTAGCTTCCGCTTCGCCCGATTCCATAGCTGCACGCAACCACTCCCGGAACCAGTGTACCGGTTCGAGCGGGAAATCATCATCCCGAATGGAGCTTTGCTGGTAATCTTTTCGAATGTCTCTTAAGTCCATAGTATAGCTCTAAAAGGGTTAACAAAATTCAGCCTAAATTTAAACAAAATAATTTGAAGTATGTTTTCAACAAGCTTCTTAAAACTGATTGCAGAAACCCTTTGTTTTTATATCTTCGCACCTGATTTAAGTGCAGCGGTTCCGTTGCTGTTTTTATGAAATTTTTATTCATTTTTGTCTTTCTTTCCGGTATTTTCTGCAACAGCTCCCGGGCTCAAACGGACGGGGGATTTAAGCGTTCCGCATATTTAAAAGAGATCAAAATGCAGAGGCTGGAAAAAGACAAAGAGATGTTGACCGATTCAAAATCACCCATTCCGGAAGAAGAAAAATCACACTTTAAAAAACTTCACTATTTTAAACCCCGGGTAAAATATCGTAAAGAAGCCAGCTTCGTTCGTTTCGATCAGGCGACACATTTCCTGATGAAAACCACAACTGACAGGCTTCCCGAATATGCTTTGTATGGCTCAGTTACATTCAGGCATAAAGGGGAAGAATATACACTGAACCTATACCAGAATATTGAACTGGTTAAAAAGCCTGGATTCGAAAAGCATCTTTTTCTTCCTTTCAACGACTACACCAATGGTAAAGAAACATATGGCGGCGGAAGGTTTCTTGATATTCAGGAAAATGGTGAGGATACCATTATTATCGATTTCAACAAAGCATACAATCCGTATTGCGCTTATAACCATAAGTACTCCTGCCCTATTCCTCCCGAATCAAATTCCTTGAAAATTAAAATTCCGGCCGGTGAGAAAAAGTGGCATGAGTAATAATTATAATTCTGAAAGCCGAAACGTGTTTAACTATAAAAAACAGCAGCTTAATGCACAAACCGAACTATGACAAAAGCTGTTGAAATTCCAGGCAAAATAATGTCGCTCAGGCGATTGCTGCGAAGGCCAAAGTACCGGTACATGGCAGTAAACCGTATTGTTCCGCATGTGCCCTGGATAGTGTTGTTTGCCCTTGCTGCACTTCTTTACAAAGCAAGGATTTTTGCTGATTCAGGATTTTATGTTTCGCAGTTTATCAACAACCAGACTTTCTGGATCGAATGCCAGCGAATAGTACTGGGCATTTCTCAAATAATACCACTCATCGGGGTTTGGACAGGCTTGCAGATCAAATATGTCCTGTTACTCTACTCCCTGAGCCATGTAATTTTCTTCTACGTTTTGTTTCTGTTTGTTTATTACGGTCTGCGCGACAGAGGCTCGGGATTGCTGATTATCCTTTTCCAGACTGTAGGTATAATGCACAGTTTTTTCACACCCATGTTCGAACTGTATTATGGTGTACCCTTGCTTATTACCTTTTATGCTATCTGGAGGTTGCCCTTTCGCTTCAACGTTATTTTCATCCTGCTTATTCTCGAAGCGCTTATCCTGTTAAGCCATCCGCTTGCATTTATGTTGTTTGTTTTCCTGATGGTTTATGACTATTCGAAGGAAACCGCCAAACCACTGAAATACTACATTCCCATTATACTTGTCTTTATCGGAGCAATTGTTTTCAAGTATTTTGTGATGTGCGGTTACGAATCGGATAAGTTTGCCTGGCAGTTCAATTATACTGATAATACTCAATACCTGCAACTACTTAATCCTTTGTATTATAAAGTTTTAGGATTGTTTATGGTGAGATATTACACCGAAGTACTCATAGCTTTTGTACTTGTGGTTTATATGCTGATGCATAAAAGGGAATGGTTCAGGCTTTTTGTTGTAGCAGGAACCTTCTTTACCTATATTTTCCTTGTAAATACAGCATATACGGCTTCACCTTCGCGGTATATGGAACAGGTAATGTTTCCTTTTGTCCCTATTGTTTTCATTCCTCTCATATATGGATTTCCTGCAAAAGGCAAACCAGGACTCCTTAATATCTCAATTCTACTGGTATCGGCACTTATCGTTTACCGCCTGGCAGTGATATATTACGGCAGCGAAATATTTATTAAACGCGTCGCCCAGATGGAACAACTGATTGATGCCGCCCGCCAGCAGGGAGGAAGTAAATTTGTTGTTTCTCACGCTGTTGTGGACCATGGCTATACTCAGTTAAACTGGTCGTATCCTATTGAAACCATGCTGCTTAGTGCAATTGACGGCAACGACATAGTTGTTACTATCGCGCCAGACGATGACCTGAATTTTGAAAACAACAGCAACAAAATTAAAGCTGACCAGTTTATATTCAGGAAATGGGAATTAAAGGATCAGAGTTGGCTAAACAAGCGATATTTTCACCTCGATATTGGCCCTTATCGGACACTGAACGATTCAACACCCAATGCAAATATTGCATACACGGCAAATAATATGCGGATTACCATAGCTTCAAAAAGTATATACCAGGCTATGGATACGGTGTGGATTCCGGTAACAATATTAAATACAGGAGGAACACACATATATTCAGGAGCAAACAATGGAATATACATATCCTATTTTTGGGTCGAAAATAAAAATGTACTTAACTGGGAAGAAATCAGAACACCCTTACAGGCTGACATAAGGGGAAAACTGAGGCAGGATATAAAAGTGGCAGTTCCAAACAGAAAAGGGAGGCTGCAACTTAAAGTCGACCTGATTGCAAATGATAACTGGCTCGGTATTTCTAGCCAGGAAGATGTATTGGTATACTAATTGTTTTGGTAAGCAGTTATATGATTAATAAAAAAAACTAACAGAATAAAATGAGAATGAGAATTATTGTCCTGCTTTGTGTATTGATGTTCAGTACAGGGTTAAACGCTGCTGAAAAGGGGTACAAAATATCTATAAAGCTCACAGGATCAACTGATACCACTTTGTTACTGGCCCATTATTTTGGGAGTAAGCAATATCTCGACGATACGGCATACCGCAACAAACAAGGTGTGTTTATTTTCGAAGGAACTGAGAAACTGAAAGATGGAATGTACATTGTTGCAGGCACCAGTAAAAACAAGTATTTCGATTTTTTCCTTACCGGAAGCCAGCAGATGGAATTTGCCTGCGATCCTGCCAATGTGGTGAACACCATGCAGGTAAATGGTTCTGACGATAACAAATCTTTTTATGCTTACATAAAATACCTTGGCAGCAAACAAACTGAAATCGAACCACTTAACAACTGGATGAAGGCAAACCGCAACCGCACCGATTCGGTTGATATTGTGAAAGCCCGTATCGAAGCCATCGATAAGGAGGCTAAAGCCTATATTAAAAACTTTTATACTTCAAATCCCACTTTCCTTTCGGCCAATTTTGTAAAAGCAAGCAACGAACCTGATTACCTCCAGTATATTACTGCTCCCGATGGCAAAGTGGATTCCACAAGGATTTACCCGACATACAAAGCGCATTATTTCGACAATTTTACATTCAGCGATCCACGGTTGATTTACACCCCGGTTTTTACTCAGAAAATGGATTTTTATTTCGATAAACTGGTAGTACCTGTGCGCGATTCGCTTGAAACTGATATTGATAAGGTTATGAACCTGGCAGCCGCAAATAAGGAAACCCAGACGTATATGGCATGGTTCCTGTCGCTGAAATACGAAACCTCGCAGGTGATGGGGCATGATGCACTGTTTGTTTATATTGTAAGGAAATACTTAGAAACAGGCAAAGTTGACTGGCAATATCCTGAGGTGAAGGACAATATCCTCAAACGTGTCAATGCGCTCGAACCTTTGTTACTGGGCAAACCGGCCCCAAACCTTATTTTACTCGATACAATGAATGTTCCTCATTCACTCATCGCAACCAAAGCGAGATACACCCTGGTTTTCTTTTGGGAAAGCACCTGCGGGCATTGCAACCAGGAAATGCCTAAAATCCAGAAGTTTTATGAAGATTTCCACACTAAGTACAACCTCGAAATTTATGGTATCAGCACCGATACTTCCATGGTTAAATGGAAAGCCTATATCGTAAAAAATAACCTGAAGTGGATCAATGTGAATGGCCACCTGAGCCTTAGCGGGAATTATCATACTTCTTACGATATCCGCAGCACACCTATTATGTACTTGTTGGATGAAGACAAAAAAATCCTCACAAAGTTCCTGCTGACTGATGAAATAAGCAACGTAATAATTAAACGCGAGGAAGCACTGGAAAAGAGTAAGAAAGAAAAAACACCCTAAATTAAGTCCTGAAGAAAGAAATAAAACCTGAAAATAGAAACTTGAAAAAAACATCGTTAGCACCACAAAATCAAAGCTCCCATATTTACAGGAATATATGGATCACCGGAGCTTCATCCGGAATAGGTGAAGCCCTCGCAATGCACTGGGCCGCATCAGGAACAATGTTAGTTCTCTCAGGGATTAACAAGATACAACTTGAACCTGTTGCTGAAAGATGCGAAAAAAAAGGCGCAAAGGTGATGATTATCCCTTTTGATCTCACTAAGGAAGAAGAGATTGCAGATGCAGTTGAAAAAGTACAGGCCCGGGTTCCGAAAATCGATATTCTTGCCAATGTTGGTGGAATTGGTCAGCGATCATTAATTATTGAAACTCCAGATGCAGTTTCACGAAAGATTATGGAAACTGATTTCTGGGGTCATGCAACACTAACCGGGAAAATACTGCCGTTTATGGTAAAAACGGGAGGAGGAACCATTGTTGTCATGAGCAGCCTGTCAGGATTATTCGGATTTCCGCAACGTTCGATGTATTGCGCGGCAAAACATGCTTTGCACGGGTTTTTCGAAACGCTCAGGCTCGAACATCATAAAGACAAAATTAATGTTTTAATGGTTTGTCCGGGGAGAGTTAAAACCAACTTTTCATACGGTGCCCTCACGGCTACAGGCGAAACACATGGACAAATGGACAAAGGCCAGGCAAACGGAGTAAGTGTTGAATATTGCGCTGCCAAAATTGACCAGGCTGTAAAAAGAAATAAAAAACAAATACTGATTGGTAAAAAGGAAATTCTCATGGCCTACTTCAAGCGCTATACTCCCTGGCTTTTCTACCGGATTGCTTTAAAGATAGATCCAAATGCGTGATGTGGAATGTGGGATATGGGATGTGGGATGTGGGATGTGGGATGTGGGATGTGGGATGTGGGATTTTTAAATTCATTTAAGCAGTACAGACGCGGTATACCGCGTCTCTACCTGCTGCTCATTACCCCTAAATCCCAATCCCTAAACCCTAAACCCTAAACCCTAAACCCTATTTAATAATGAATCAAGTAGTTATAAGCGGAATACAGCAACTCGGCATTGGAGTAAAAAATGTTGCTGAAGCATGGAAATGGTATCGCAAATACCTGGGTATGGATATCAAAGTCTTTGAAGAAAGTGCAACAGCTTCGCTTATGCTTCCATATACCGGCGGAAAACCACAGAAACGCCATGCTGTTCTTGCACTCAACCTGAATGGTGGCGGAGGATTTGAAATTTGGCAATACACCGATCGCATTCCGCAGGCAGCACAATTTTTTCCGGCCTTAGGCGACCTTGGAATTTTTGCAGCAAAAATTAAAACTCGTGATGTACAGAAGACACATGTATGGTTTACATCCGAAAAACTTACTGTAAGCCCGATAGTGACTGATCCGGATGGCCGTCTCCATTTTTTCCTGACCGATCCTTATAACAATACCTTCCAGGTAATTGAGTCGCAAAACTGGTTTGGAAACGAAAAAAAACTTACCGGATCGGTGTACGGGGTTGTAATAGGTGTAACAAACATTGAGGAATCCATGAGAGTCTATTCAGGAATACTGGGTTACGATCAGGTTTTGTCTGATAAAAAAGGAGTTTTTCCCGACTTTGTTTCATTGAAAGGCGGAGAAGCCCATTTTCGCAGGGTATTACTTAAAAACAGTAAACCAAGACTTGGTGCTTTCAGCCGTTTGTTTGGCGACAGTGAAATTGAACTTGTTCAGGTCGAGGGTCGCAAAGCCCGAAAAATATATGAAGACCGTTTCTGGGGTGACCTGGGGTTTATTCACCTTTGCTACGATATCCGTGGAATGGAAGCATTAAATATTGCATGTTCAGAACGAGGATTTCCCTTTACTGTTGATAGTTTTGCCCATCACGACGGACAAAGTTTTGATATGGGCGAAGCAGCCGGCCATTTCTCCTACATCGAAGATCCCGACGGCACACTTATCGAATTTGTTGAAACCCATAAAGTCCCTATCCTGAAAAAGTTCGGCTGGTACCTTGATCTACGGAAACGAAATCCTGAGAAACAATTGCCAAACTGGATGGTTCGAATGTTGGGAATGGGAAGGGTGAAAGATTGATTGTTTGATAGCATAGTTAATAGAAATTAGTTAATGGAAAATGGGTAGTAGAGAATATTTTATAAACCATTTTCTATTTTCTATTCCCCATTAACTAATCCATCCATATCCTTCCATCCCGCATTATATGCCAGGAGGATTTGCCATCCGTAGAAGGAGCGTTAGCCTCCCAACCTGAAAAAGTCATTTTAACCGAAGGACGGAATGGCTTTCCATTTACTATATAATTTACCAGGCCAAGAGCGTTCATATCCAAAGTATAGTAATTATTTTTCTCAAAGTAAGCTTTCTCCCTGTAATATAATAACCTGAGTGCCCATTTCAATTCATTATCAGGATCAGGCATATAGGTATCAACACCTTTACCGGCTACTGTTTCCGAAAATTGCAGAAATCCCCAGGTTTCAGGCTGATGCATGGCAATAACTCCCTGTGGTGACCATACCCAATTATTTTCCGGCAATGGTTTTTCAATTCCACCAACCTTGTGGGTGCGTTTTTTATATGTCCCTTCCACTACATCCACAGTCCATTCAACACGTGAAAAATCGATTCGATATTGTTCGCCATGAACAGGATTTTTCCCTGTTGCACTCAGTTCGCTCAAAGCATCCAGCGGAAATGCAATTTCCAGGGTCCAGCCTATATCTGTATCATTCGGGTTGTTGATAGTACCATCCACATGAACGGCGGATTTCATCCCGTTAAAATTCCAGTTATCAATGGCAACATTCTGCTTCACATCATCGCGGTATGGTTTCAGCAGCAATAGATCCCATTGGGTATTCAACGCATTCATTTCATATTCCAGGTAATGGTGTGTATCGCCATCCGGATCAATAAAAACCTCAAAATCATTGTCGTAAAAAACTACACTTTCGCGTTCGGTCAGGTATGCCCATACATGAGGTTCTTCCAACTCCGCTGCTACGTATAGGAATTTGTCGTCCCAGAGCATTTTCATCCTGGTTTTGTATAAAGGTTGCGGTTTCAGACTTCCTTCAATGTCTCCAAAATACTCACTCCATGGAACATTATTCCAGTCTGGTTCATTGATGAGCCCATCAATAGTAAGTGGCGAAGCTGCCTTATAACAAACGTAGTGCAGGGGTGTAATTGTAATCGGAGGCTCCTGAGCCTGCGTGGAAACAGCCAGCATTCCTAAGATCACTAAAAATAAATGCGGAATGGTATTTTTCATATTGAAACGATTTAATTTATTCTGCTATCCATTATTCCCTCTGGTTCAGGTGTCAGACACCCTTTGGGTGTGCAGACACCTAAGTCTTCACCCTCAAAGGAACAAAAATAATTTAATTTTTTAAACTTTGTAAATAAATTTAAAAAGATTGTATTTTTACAACTTCATTTGAGTTAAATCATTACATTTATTCCACTTATACTCCCCAATTTAGTATGAAAAAGACAGCATTACTTTTGCTTGCCTCTGCAGCATTTTCCTTTATGTTAATGGCTCAGAAAACACCTGCTGATTTCGTTAATCCCTTTATAGGAACAGGAGGCCACGGGCATACCTATCCCGGCGCAACCATGCCTTTTGGGATGGTTCAGCTAAGTCCCGACACACGACTCGAAGGCTGGGACGGATGCGGAGGTTACCATTACGACGACAGCTACATTTATGGTTTTTCGCACACGCACCTCAATGGTACCGGTGTTCCCGATTTGTGTGACATCCTTTTTGCTCCTACTACTGGTGAAACTCGCTGGAACAATGGCTCAGACGGCAAACCAGGCTATGGTTCAAAATTTAAACACAGCAGCGAAAGTGCCGGCCCGGGATATTATAAGGTAGTCCTCGACGATTATGCTATTACTGCCGAACTTACTGCTACCACCCGTGTTGGCATGCATAGCTACACCTTTCCGGCAGCAAAAGAAGCGAATATCCTGCTTGATCTTTTTCACCGTGATGATGTGCTCGAATCGTCCTTAAAAGTAATCAGCAACACGCAGATCGAAGGTTTGAGGCGGTCACGCTCATGGGCCGAAAATCAGTATGTTTATTTTGTAGCCGAATTTTCGAAGCCATTTGCTGCTTACGAAATAGCTGTTGACAACAAAACGATGGCTGGAATTAAATCTGCCGAAGCAGAAAAAAACATTAAAGCTATTTTCCATTTCAGCACTACAGACAGCGAAAAAATCCTTGTCAAAGTTGGGATTTCAGCCGTTAGTACAGATGGTGCAAGGCTCAATATGAATACAGAGATTCCCGGTTGGGATTTTGAAAGCATTCGCAGCATTGCAAAATCAACATGGAATAAGGAACTTTCGAAGATTGAAGTGGAAGGGGGAACTGATTCACAGAAGACCGTTTTCTACACAGCACTCTATCATACCATGGTGAATCCTAATACGTATATGGATGTGGATGGTAGTTACCGCGGACGCGACCTTAAAGTGCATAAAAATGCTTCATTTACTAACTACACAGTTTTCTCATTGTGGGATACATACCGTGCATGCCACCCGTTGATGACCATCATCGATCAGAAACGTACGCTCGATTATATCAAAACTTTCCTAGTTCAGTATGATCAGGGCGGCTTGCTGCCTGTTTGGGAACTTGCCGCAAACGAAACCTTTTGTATGATCGGCTATCATTCAGTACCAGTTATTGTTGACGCTTACCTGAAAGGGATCACAGGTTTTGATACCGGAAAAGCCTTGCAGGCAATGCGAAAAAGTGGAACCCGCGAAGGCAACGACGGATTGAAAGCACTTGCACAGAATGGTTTTATCGCAACCGAAGATGAATCGGAAAGCGTTTCGAAAACACTGGAATATGCTTACGATGATTGGTGTATTGCTCAGTTTGCAAAATCAATCGGCAATAACGATGAATATGTATACTTTAATAAACGTGGACAGAATTACAAAAATGTTTTCGATGCTTCAACGGGATTTATGCGTGCCCGTTCCAACGGCGGTTGGTTCAATCCCTTCGATCCTTTTGAAGTAAATTTCAATTACACCGAAGCCAATTCGTGGCAGTACAGTTTTTCGGCTGTTCAGGATATGGATGGGTTGATACAATTACATGGCGGCAAAGCAAACCTGGCTAAAAAACTCGATCAGTTGTTCAGTGTTACCTCGAAAACATCAGGCCGCGATCAGAGTGATATTACCGGGCTGATCGGCCAGTATGCCCATGGCAATGAGCCCAGTCACCATATGGCATACTTGTATCCATTTGTGGACCAGCCCTGGAAAACCCAGCAAAAAGTTCACCAAATATTGAACACACTTTATCACAATAATCCTGACGGACTTTCCGGGAACGAAGATTGCGGGCAAATGTCGGCCTGGGCGGTAATGAGTGCCATGGGTTTTTACCCGGTAACACCAGGAACAGATTACTACGTTATTGGGACTCCTTGGTTTAACAAGGTGACTATCAATCTTGAAAACGGTAAAAAATTCGTCATCAAAGCCAATGGCATCTCGGCAAATAATTATTATATAAAATCAGCCACACTGAACGGGAAAAATCATGAATCATCAACGCTGAATCATGCTGATATTATGAAAGGCGGTGAACTTACATTTGCTATGAGCAACCAACCAAGCAAGAAATGGGGCGTTGGTGCAAAAAACGAACCGGTCACTGCTATTACTGATAACCTGATAATTCCTGCACCTGCCATCCTTGATGCTACAAAATCATTCAAGGATAAAAAAGTGATTACCATTACTGGCCCGGCCGGAGCCTCCTTGTTTTATAGTATTACGGGGGTAAACGACAATACAATCACCCAATCATACACAGTACCATTTACAATTGACCAAACGTCAGTCATCAGGTGTTATGCCCAGCTGAATGGCAGTGTAAGTTCGGTAGTTACCTCGGAATTTGTAAAAATGACCGATGACAGGGATATTAAACTTTCATTTGCTCCCGCTAACCAATATTCGAGCGGCGGTGCGAATAACCTTATTGATGGTATCCGGTGTTCACCCGATTTCAGGATCGGTGGCTGGCTTGGTTTCGAAAAAGTAAACCTCGAAGCCGTTATTGATTTAAGGCAGGTAAGAAACATCTCAACTTTTGGAGCTGGATTTTTCCAGGATATAAATGCGTGGATTTTCTTCCCTTATCAAATTGAATTCTTTGTGTCGGACGATGGTACGGATTACCGTTCAGCATGTATCATTAAAAATGATGTTCCGCTGGATAAAGAAGGTGGAATATTGAAAACATTCGAAATGCAGGTAAAACCGTTGAATACCCGATTTGTTAAAATGGTGGCAACCAACATAGGTAATTGTCCTCCGGGTCACAAAGGAATGGGAGGTCCGGCATGGATGTTTTCGGATGAGATTATTGTTAAATAATTGGACAATGTGACAATTTGATAATTTGACAATGTGACAATGTGATAATGTATGAATAGGGATTTAGAGATTTTTGTAGATTTATTTTGCAGTTAAAACGTTCAAGATGAGAAGTAGATATTCAGGTACCTTTCAAACTCAGATGAAAGTAATTTCATTACTGTTTATGGTTCTTTTTTCAGTAATAAGCACTCATGCTCAGCTAATTAAGGACACTAATACAATCGCCGATATGCAGCTGATGTTTCAAAAACAACAGCAGCTGGCGACCGGACGAAGTCAGCAGCTTTTTGATGTATTTAAATCACCATTATCGTCAGACGAGAAGCAGGCACTCGAATATCTGTATGCCTATATGCCACTCAGTGACCTGGCAGATTACAACGGTGATTTTTTTCTTCAGCAGGTTAAATCGGTGTTAAAAGCGAGGAGCGAAATGACCTGGGGACCTGCAATTCCGGAAGATGTTTTCCTGCATTTCGTGTTACCTCCAAGGGTTAACAACGAAAACCTCGATCAGTTCCGGGTTGTGATGTATGATGAAATTAAAAACTGGGTTGCCGGAATGAACATGCACAACGCCGCCCTGGAAGTGAACCACTGGTGCCATGAAAAAATGACATACCGGGGAAGCGATGAGCGCACAAGTTCGCCGCTTGCGAGTTTAAAAACTTCCTTTGGCCGCTGCGGCGAAGAATCGACATTTACTGTAACTGCCCTGCGAACCATAGGAATTCCCGCCCGCCAGGTTTACACTCCTCGCTGGGCACACAGCGACGATAACCACGCCTGGGTAGAAGTATGGATTGATGGGAAATGGAATTTCCTGGGAGCTTGTGAACCCGATCCTGAACTCAATATGGGCTGGTTCGCCGAACCTGCACGCCGCGCTATGCTTGTTCACACGCGCGCTTATGGAGCGTATCATGGCAATGAACCGGTTATTGACAACCAGGAACGCTTTGCAGAGCTGAACCTGATTGAGAATTATGCTGCCGCAAAAAGCATTTTCGTGAAAGTAATCACTGCTGATAATCAGCTGGTTCAAAATGCAAATGTAGAATACCAGCTTTATAATTATGCTGAGTTTTACCCTATTGCCAAAGGCACAACGGATAAAAATGGAATCAGTTCCATCATTACCGGTCTTGGTGACTTGCTGATATGGGCTTACCAGGGCGAGAAATGGGGTTACAAAAAAATATCAGTTGATAAAATGGATTCCGTAACTGTTGTAATTTCAGCTAAACATCCCGCCGGACTTCATGAAAATTTTGACTTCATTCCACCAGTAGAAAAAACACCGCTGCCATCAAAACTCACTCAAAAGCAGCGTGATCAAAACACATTCAGGTTGCACCAGGAAGATTCCATCAGGATGGTTTACATGTCGACTTTTAAAGATTCGACCTGGATCGTAGCTTTTGCGGCACAACAAGGATTAAGCGCGAAACGGCTTTTGCCAATTTTCCGAAAGAGCTATGGCAATTGGAAAGAAATTGCTGATTTTATATCTGAAACTACCCCGTTACAGAAAGAATGGGCAGTATTAATGCTTGAATCCATTTCAGAAAAAGATATCCGCGATACGAAAGCTGAAATTCTTTTTGATCACCTTTCAAATTCATTCCGATACAACAACCCGGCATCGATAAATGACAAAGAGTTCTTTGCCAGGCATATAATGAGCGGTAGAATATCGAATGAAATGATGCTTCCGTGGCGTGCATATATTCAAAATCAATTTGGAAACGATTTCGTTCAATCCTTTAAAAATGATGTTAACGTTCTGGTTGATTGGATTAAGGAAAATATAAAAACCGATATTACAGCCAATCTTCATTCGAGGGCTCCCCTATCACCACGAGGTGTATATGAACTCAAAATGGCAGATAAGCGTTCGCGCGATATCTTCTTTGTTGCGGTTTGCCGGAGCCTTGGACAGGCAGCTCGTATAAACCCGGCCACAAGCCTTCCGCAATATTACAAAACTGATGAATGGCAAAATGTAGCTTTTGAACCCGTTACCGAAAATATAACAGAAAAAGGTTTTATACGTTTTGTGAATCCAAGCGAAAGTTTTGATCCAAAATATGCTGTTAATTTCACGATCGCCCGCTATAATGGCGGAGTGTACCGCACAGTGGAGTTCGACTATGGCAGGAAAGTCAGTGAGTTTGAAACCAAAACTGAAGTAGAAGCCGGAAAATACCTTCTTGTTACCGGGAACAGGCAGTCCGATGGAAGTGTACTATCATCAGTGGCTTTTTTCGAAGTTCCCGCTAACGCTACAACAGAAATAAAAGTTGAGATAAGGCAGGATTTCACACCAGGTGAACCATGGGCTAAAATTAATACTGAACCTTACAAGTTCAACCAATATTCAACTAATGAAGTTATCAGCCTCCGCGACCTGGCTGAAGAAAAAGGAGCCATTCTCATCTGGATTGATCCCGACAAAGAACCGTCGAAGCATGTTATGGCTGATATTCCTGCTGTTAAGGACATTATTGAAAAATGGGACGGCGGAATGTTGTTCTTATTTGCCCAGGACAAGGTAAGTGCTTCGTTTAAACCGACCAATTTTCCCAACCTCCCTGCACAAAGCAATTTTGCGTTTGACAAAAGCGCAAAAATGTTAAATGAAATAGAGCGATTGCGAAACCGCAAATCTGGTGATAATCTGCCGGTTATTGTTATTACCGATAAAAACGGAAACCTTATTTATTATTCCGAAGGATATAAAATCGGCATAGGCGAACAAATTGCCAAAGCAGTTGCACCATTGAAGTAAGCTATTTGCAGGATTTTTCTGCTATTTGTTTTGACAATCCTATATTTTTACGGCTTCATAATAATTTGCGAAACCAATGAAAAAAACTGCTTCCTTAATTTCAGTAAAAGGATTTGTCCTTTCTTGCTACCTGTGTTTTTCGCCCTGAAAAGTACTATCGATCAGCATTTCAGGAACAAACTATTATTCTGAAAAAAATTATACACTTCCCGTTGAAAACGTCTTCAATATATTACTTTTGCTACCTTTTTGATTTCCGAAAAGAAATGCAAATCAATTAATAATTTTTTTTTAAAAGATTGTTAATTTAAACCAATTTTTTTCTAAACTTGTCCGTCAATTTACCGGCGGTAAATCCCACATTAAAATGCCTTTAGTTACTGACAGCCATCTGAAAATTTTTGTAGAAGCAGCTCACCGAATCGGCACACATCAACTATTACTATGCAGTAGTGGTAACCTATCGTGGCGGCTTAACGACGAAACAATGCTTATCTCGCAGACTGGTTCATGGCTTCCTTACCTTACCAAGGACCAGGTTTGTATCAGCCGACTGGCTGACGGAATGGTCACTAACAATGTGAGCCCATCTATGGACAGTGGATTTCATTTCGGCATTTTGCGTCAGCGCAAAGATGTAAATGTAATCCTGCATTTCCAGTCGTTATATGGCACTACATTGGCCTGTCTGCCCGACCCACCGAGGAATTTCAATGTAATAAACGAAATTCCGGCTTATGTGGGTAAAATTGATATTTTACCATATATCTGCCCTGGATCACCGGAGTTAGGAATCAAAGTAACAGAATCTATGAAAACCCATGACTTGGTTGTGCTGCAAAATCACGGGCAGGTTGTGGTAGGCAAAAATTTCGACGACGTAATACAAAAAGCACTTTTCTTTGAACTGGCATGCGGTATTATTATGCGAAGCCGCGACCAGGCTGTTCGTCTTACAGAAGAGCAGTTGTGTGAAACGGATAAATACATGAAGAAATTTCCTTCTTTATAAGCTAAAATCCTCCGGTTCCACTCAAAGGAATTTTGAAAAGCATTCGTATACATTTATCATACACTGAATAAATTTCAATTTCATTCCAATGAACCGATTAAGAGGATCCTTTCCCAAAGTTGGCATTCGCCCGGCAATAGACGGTCGTCGTAAAGGCGTTCGCGAGTCGCTCGAACAACAAACAATGCTCATGGCTTTATCTGCGGCTGAGCTAATAACTGCAAATCTTTTTTATCCAGACGGATCGCATGTACAATGCGTGATTGCTGATACCTGCATCGGAGGTGTTGCTGAAGCTGCTGAATGTGCAGAAAAATTTGCCCGCGAAGGAGTTGGCGTTTCTCTTACAGTAAGCCCCTGCTGGTGTTATGGCACCGAAGTTATGGATACCGATCCGCTGACTCCAAAAGCGGTTTGGGGCTTCAATGGCACCGAGCGCCCGGGAGCAGTATTCCTGGTAGCCGTGCTAGCCGGACACGCTCAAAAAGGACTGCCTGCATTCGGGATTTATGGCTACGATGTTCAGGATGCATCTGATACATCTATTCCGGCAGATGTAAAAATAAAATTACTTCGTTTCACAAAGGCTGCCCTTGCTGTCGCCTATATGAAAGGTAAATCATACCTTTCGATGGGCTCTGTTTCGATGGGTATAGCCGGATCTATTGTTGACCCTGAATTTTTCCAGGATTACCTTGGCATGCGCAATGAGTATATTGATATGAGTGAATTCAATCGTCGCATGGAAGAAGAAATTTACGATAAGGAGGAATATAAAAGAGCTCTTGCTTGGACCCGGAAACACTGTGTTGAAGGCCGTGATGAAAACAAAGTAATCAGAACCCAGGCGGAAAAAGAGCGGATTTGGGAAGATGTGGTAAAAATGAGCCTTATTGCACGTGACCTGATGGGTGGAAATCCAAAACTTTCTGAAGCAGGATTTAGCGAAGAAGCATTGGGTCACAATGCAATCCTGGCAGGATTTCAGGGACAACGTCAGTGGACCGATCACCGACCGAATGGTGATTACATGGAAGCCATACTTAATTCAAGCTTCGATTGGAACGGAACCCGTCAGCCATTCCTGCTGGCTACCGAGAACGATGCCCTTAATGGTGCGGCAATGCTATTCGGCCACTTGCTTACCAATACTGCCCAGATGTTCAGCGATGTACGAACTTACTGGAGTCCTGAAGCAGTAAAACGCGTTACCGGTAAAAAGCTGGAAGGAGCTGCAGCAAATGGTCTGATTCACCTCATTAATTCAGGAGCATCGGCACTCGACTTTTCGGGAAGACAAAATAGCGAAGGCAAACCGGCTGTGAAACCATTCTGGGAAATCAATGAAACAGAAGTTTCAGATTGCCTGAAAGCAACTTTATGGCCATCGGCGGTGTACGAATATTTCCGTGGAGGAGGTTATTCGAGCGAATTTCTCACACGAGGCGGAATGCCGGTTACCATGAGCCGTGTTAATCTTATTAAGGGACTCGGACCAGTGTTGCAACTTGCCGAGGGCTGGACTGTTGAACTTCCCGAAGATATAAACCTGCAACTGACTGAACGCACCAATCCAACCTGGCCAACCACATGGTTTGCCCCTAATCTCACTGGTGAAGGTGCTTTTAAAGATATATATTCGGTTATGGCCAACTGGGGAGCCAACCATGGAGCCATTAGTTACGGACATATCGGTGCCGATTTAATTACCCTGGCAGCCATTCTCAGGATACCGGTTTGTATGCATAATGTTACTGATGAAATTTTCAGGCCTAACACATGGAGTGCTTTCGGAACATCTAATCCTGAAGGAGCTGACTACAGGGCTTGTAAGAATTTCGGGCCATTATATGGTTAATGTTTAGTTGCAAATAATTTATCTATTCTCCTTACTTTTGAAAAAGACAATCCTGCCTCTTTAGAACATATAAAATTGTGCTTATGAGTAATGAAAACCCGCTAACTTCAGGAAGTATTATCGGACTCAAAAAAGAGTTTGAAGAACGATATATTGCCCTGCATAAACATACTTTTCCCGAAGTCCTCAGCCGCATCCACCGCTCAAACATCACTGATTATTCAATCTTTCTGCACAATGGCATATTATTCAGTCACATGGTCTATAGCGGAAATGATTTCGAGTCCGATATGAAGGCTATGGGTACCGACCAAACTACCCGCGAATGGTGGAAACTTACCGATCCAATGCAGGAACCACTTGAAATCAGGAAAGAAACGGAGTGGTGGGCACAAATCGACCTTTTATATAGCTTTGAATTTAAAGCAGTTGAAAGTAAGACTGTTGTTCGACGAGCCTTCATATTGCCTTCGCCAACTGATCTTGCTGAAAAAATTCCGGATGACTTTTTTGGGGATTTCAGTTTTTGGGGCACAACGTATGATTTGAAATGTTTAAAAATATTCAAATCAATTCATAACCTGTATATTTATATTGAAACTATCGAACCTTCGGACTTATCTGATTTGCTCGAAATTATTGCACGCTCACTAAAATCTGATGCCCGTCCGGAAGAAATGCAGGAGGTTTTTCATACTGAGAATAAAAATTCTGTAAAGGCAATTCCAAAGAAAAAAGTCTTTGTTACCGGATGTTTCGATCTGCTCCATAGCGGCCATATTGCATTTATGCAGGAAGCAGCTACATACGGCGAGTTGTATGTTAGCATTGGTGCCGACGAAAATGTTCACCACCTGAAAGGTCGTTACCCGGTGAATACGCAGGATGAGCGTAAATACATGATTGATGCTCTTGCGTGTGTAAAAAAATGCATGGTTAATTCCGGCTGGGGTTATATCGATTTCCAAAAGGAATTGCGCGAAGTGATGCCTGATGTATTCGTTGTAAACGAAGATGGACATACTCCCTCCAAGCAGGCTCTTTGTGAAGAAATGGGCATTGAATATCATATTCTTAAACGTATTCCCCATGCCGATCTGCCAGTTAGGTCGACAACTACATTACGAACTGAATGTACTATTCCTTTCCGAATCGACCTTGCAGGTGGTTGGCTCGATCAACCCTACGTTTCGGTGCATCATCCCGGTTCTGTGCTTACTATCAGCATCGAACCTACCATTGAGTTTAACGATCGCAGCGGAATGTCGTCGAGTACCCGCCGTAAAGCTATTGAACTATGGCGGAACGAAATTCCCCATGGCGATGCTGAACATCTTGCCAGGATGCTTTTCAGCTTTGAAAATCCTCCCGGCACAAAACACGTTTCAGGATCACAGGATTCGCTCGGAATTGTATTCCCGGGGCTAAACAAACTATTTTACGAAGGAAGCTATTGGCCTGCTAAAATCAATACTATTCATGATGAAGGCATTCTTACCTGGCTTGAGAGGAATCTTTTCCTTGTAACTTTGGGTCCACGCGTAAGTTCATACAGCCCGCTCGAAAATACCAATATAACCCCTGCTGGTGCTAAAGCACTTGCAAGTGCAACAGAAGAATGCTGGAACGCGATTCAGAAAAAAGACATTCAGGCATTCGGAAATGCTTTCAGGTGTTCGTTTGAAGCGCAGATAGCCATGTTCCCAAATATGGTTGACGAAGATATTCTGCACACCATAGAACATTATCAGGATAAAGCCTGGGGCTGGAAGCTTTCGGGAGCCGGGGGAGGAGGATATATTATCCTTGTTTCGGATACTCCTGTTGAAGGTGCTATGCAAATAAAGATCAGGAGAAAAAATAATCTGTAACACGGGCAAATCAGGAATTCTCACTTCATGAAATATTGATGTTTATGCATTCGGAAAAAAAAGTTGTTGAAAAAAAATATCTGCTCCCTTTTATTATTATTACCAGCCTGTTTTCGCTTTGGGGATTTGCCAATGATATAACCAATCCTTTAGTAGCTGCTTTCAAGACAATTATGGAAATCTCCAATGCAAAAGCGGCACTGGTGCAGTTTGCGTTTTATGGCGGTTACGCCACAATGGCTATACCGGCAGCTCTTTTCGTAAAACGCTACAGTTATAAAGTAGGAATCCTAATTGGACTCGCTTTGTATGCTGTCGGGGCTTTGCTGTTTTATCCCGCAGCGAGGTACGAGGTTTTCGGTTTTTTCCTGGTATCGCTTTATATACTCACTTTTGGTCTGGCATTCCTCGAAACTACCGCCAATCCTTATATACTCTCAATGGGCGATCCAGAAACAGCAACACGCAGGCTGAACCTTGCACAGGCATTCAACCCGATTGGATCGCTGCTTGGAATGTTCGTAGCATCAAATTATATCTTAACCTCCTTGCATTCAGAAGCCCGAAATGCACTTGGGGAACTGGTCTTTCCCACTTTGGATGCCTTTGAAAAATCCGCTATCCGGACTCATGATTTGGCAATAATCCGGAATCCGTACGTGATTCTTGGGTTTGTGGTTATCCTGATGTTTGTAATCATCGTTATCACGAAAATGCCAAAAAGTACAAAAGCAGATCATTCTGCCAGCACTGGTGATATGTTCCGAAGGCTTGTAAAAAACGCGTCCTACCGCGAGGGAGTTATTGCACAGATGTTTTATGTGGCGGCACAGATCATGTGCTGGACTTTCATTATTCAGTATGCCGAAAACCTCGGAATACCTAAAGCAGAAGCCCAGCGATATAATATCATTGCCATGGTGATGTTCCTTTCAAGCAGGTTTATCAGTACTTTCCTTATGAAATATGTAAATTCGCGGAAACTGCTCACTATTTTCGCCATAGGTGGAATGGTGACAACGCTGGGAACTATTTTCATTGTGGGCATGGGCGGATTATATTGCTTGGTTGCTACCTCTGCTTTTATGTCGCTTATGTTTCCAACAATATATGGCATTGCACTCGAGGGAATTGGTGAGGATGCCACGCTTGGAGCCGCAGGTTTGGTAATGGCAATTGTTGGAGGAGCACTGATGCCTCCGTTACAGGGAGCAATAATCGATTTGGGTACTGTTGCATGGTTGCCTGCGGTAAATTTCTCATTTGTGCTTCCACTCATCAGTTTTATTGTGATTGCAATTTATGGTTTCCGTGCGCAGAAGCACCACCTGACGCGCATTTCTTCCTGAACAAATTTGAATTAATTCATTATAAAACCCTAAATTGATCTTATTACTGACAAAAAGACCTGTTATTATGAAAAAGAAACTGTTATTTTTCCTGGCTTTTGCAGCTATCGGAATTAATACCTATGCTCAGGAATCAGAAGAGCCCTACATTGTGCCAAATGATCCGCTTGTGGTTAAGAATATTGAAGAATGGCAGGATATGAAGTTCGGAATATTCATGCACTGGGGAACTTACAGTCAATGGGGCGTGGTAGAGTCGTGGAGCATTTGCCCCGAGGACGAAGGCTGGACTCAGCGCAGCGGGCCTTATTCGAAGGACTATTTTTCGTATCTGAAAGCTTATGAAGGTTTGCAGAAAACTTTTAACCCGGTCAATTTCAACCCTGATAAATGGGCAGCAGCTGCTAAGGAAGCCGGTTTTAAATACATGATTCTTACGTTTAAGCATCACGACGGATTTTGTATGTTCGACAGCAAGTACACCGATTATAAAATTACCAGCTCTAATACTCCTTTCCATACCAACCCAAAAGCTAATGTCGGTAAAGAAACCACTGACGCATTCCGTAAACAAGGTTTTGAAATCGGCACTTATTTCTCAAAACCCGACTGGCATTGCGAATCCTACTGGTGGCCATATTTCCCTCCAAAAGACCGGAACGTAAATTACGACCCAAAACGTTATCCTGAACGCTGGCAGCAGTATAAAGAATTTACATACAACCAGATAGAAGAAATTCTTTCCGACTATGGAAAAGTTGACATCCTTTGGCTCGATGGTGGCTGGGTGAGGCCAAAACAATCTATTGATCCGAATATCGACTGGCAGAAAACCATTCCTTACGATCAGGATGTTGATATGGCAAAAATTGCAGCTATGGGACGGAGGTACCAGCCAGGTCTGATTGTTGTTGACCGTTCAGTTACCGGCGAATTTGAGAATTACCGGACCCCCGAGCAGCAAATCCCTGCTGTTCCACTCGATTATCCTTGGGAAACTTGTATGACAATGGCTTCGTCCTGGTCGTATGTTCCGGGTGACGCTTACAAACCAGCAGGTACAATTATTCATTACCTGGTTGATATTGTGGCAAAAGGCGGAAATTACCTCTTAAACATCGGACCGAGCCCACTTGGAGACTATGATACCACTGCCTATTCGCGTATGAAGGAAATCGGTGCCTGGATGAAAGTGAACGGAGATGCAATATATGCAACCAGGCCAATCGCGCCATATAAAGAGAAGAATATCTGCTTTACACAGAATAAAGATAAACGCGTTAATGCAATCTACCTTGCCGGAAAAGAAGAAACCAATCTTCCTCCTGTTGTAAAAATCAAAGGCATAAAACCAGCAAAGAATGCTACCATTAAATTACTTGGAGTGAATAAGAATTTAAAATGGAAAAGCGAAAATGGTGAAACAGTTATTACAATTCCCTCCTCGATGCAAAAAATGCCTCCCTGCAAATATGCATGGACTTTCACAATCAACCAGGTGGAATAATTCCTATTGAAATAACACGACAATAAAAAATCCCAGAACAGATTAATGATCAAGTCAATAGCAGAATTAAAGAACAAAAACGCCAGAAAAATTGCAGATAAACAAAGATTTGCCTATCATTCTGAATGAAAGCTTGAATCTGTGTCACGCTTCAAGATATGTTAACTATTGAAGAAAGCCACCCGCAGGTATATGTTATTTCAATAGATGACTGTATAGGTTTAATATAATTCTACTCTAATGATCAATACAGCCTTTAGGATCAGATAATAATTTTGAATACCCTATTATAGCTATAGGAATAATGAAATAATACGCAATTAAAATATATCTACCTAATGATGCTATAGGTAAAAACATACAAAAAGTAATGAATATTGGAATCAGAATATACGATTCCTTTAGATAGCGCCATTTGGTTTTTAAGATGAATATTAACATGCCAATAAATAATAAAATCGAGATAACAAAGCCAATAAACCTATCTACAAATCCCCAAAAATCTTCCTTAATATAAGTAAAGATATTGCCATGCTCGTATAAATAAGTTTGTAATCCATCCTGAAAGTATTGAGGAAAAAATTCCAGTCTCAACCCAAACCAAGCAATTGGAATGTTTTTTAACATTACTATTGAATATTTACCGGGGTTTTCATTAATAAATCGAAGTGATCTTTTTAACCTGTCTTTTTCTCTCTCATACGGAAAAGGATAGCTTAAATGATTATAATTACCCTTTTCTACATTTAAAATATTTACATCCCCAAAAGCAAAGCCTTTATTGTTGTCAGGATAGTACTTCCCAATTACATTTACCATAGATAATCCTAATCCTCCCGGCAATGGCCCCAAATGGTCAAAATTCCTATAATTCCGAATAC
Source organism: Lentimicrobiaceae bacterium (assembly GCA_041753535.1). Classification (GTDB taxonomy): domain Bacteria; phylum Bacteroidota; class Bacteroidia; order Bacteroidales; family UBA4417; genus UBA4417. The sequence continues at coordinate 68,664 of JBGSUB010000010.1, read as the reverse complement.
TCAAAGGTAACAAGACAATGATAACTGAAATTACAAATAATATAATCTTATAATTTATCATTTTTCTGGTTGCAAATATTATAAAAAATGCAACCGGGAAAACAGCAAACTCGCTCCTAACAGTTATTGCACATGAACTGAATAATCCTGCATAAATATAAAATTTTACTTTATCATAACGAATGGCTGATATTAGAAAACTAGAAGCAATAATGGTCAGATTTATAGCAAAAGCTGAACCAGTATTTATATCAATTGCATTTGTCCAGAAAATAGGACAAAGTACCAAAAACAATGTAGATTTTTTTGCCAATGATTCACCATAAAGAGAATTAGTAGCGTTATAAAAAAATAATAAAGTAACCAAACTAAAAAGTCCTTGAAAAATATTTATAAATACAGGGTTTATGCCAAAAATGAAGTAAATGCATGCTATTATTAAGCTATATCCTGGAGGATATAATGATAATGGTACTAATTTTCCTTCATAGAGACAAGTAAATCCATTGCCATTCAGAAGATTAATTCCTGCTGATTCATAATGATTTGAAAATAATGTGTTCGAAAAATCAATATTAACATAATAGTGTAAGAAATACGCAAGAATTCTTGTTGTTAAAAATAAAAGAATCACTTTTAAAGCAAAACTATTCTTAAAATCGTGCAGCTTTATCATTTGGATACAATTTTATAAATAAACGGAAGAATCAATTATTCACATTTTTACAATTTGTTCACATAAAAATGCAGTCTTTAATCACAATAGCTGAAAGTAAAAGTAAATAATACAGAATACGAGTGAGGGGGAAGTCTCAGGATTTATTTTTTTAAACAAATATAAATAAAAAACAAACAATTTTTGGTCAAACTTTATTATTATAAATAAATTGACCTTTTTGAACAAAAAAAAATCCAGAAGCCACACAATGCAACTCCTGGATTTTAATATTTATTTCATTGACTTATCTGATTACGAAATTATTAAATTTATTTTCTCTCGAATTCAAGTAATTCAACATCGAAAATCAAAGTGGAACCTGCTGGTATCGGGCCCGTTTGTTTATCGCCATATGCAAGTTTTGCAGGGATATAGAGCATAAACTGTGCACCTGGCTTCATTATCTTGAGGGCTTCGGTCCATCCAGGAATAACCCCATTAACAGGGAATTCAATTGGTTCGCCTCTTTCGCGTGAAGAATCAAATACAGTTCCGTCGAGAAGTGTGCCTGTGTAATGAACTTTTACCATGTCATCATCGTCAGGTGATTCACCCTCACCTGGTTTAATAATTTTAAACTGAAGTCCGGTAGGCGTTTCGATTATGCCTTCCTTAACTCTATTGGCTGCAAGGAATTCGTCGCCCAATTTTACATTTTTGTCATTTTCCTGAGTTGCTTCTGCCATTTTCTTTGCACTCATTTCCTGCTGCCAGGCTGTCATTATCTGCCCGATCTGCTCCTGAGTAAAAATGGTATCAGTCTTTGCCTGTGCATCCGAAAAACCCTTAAAGACTAATTCTTTGTTCAGATTGAGCGAATTTTTTGCAAAACTGTGAGCAATGTCGGCACCGATAATATAACTAATAGTATCATTATTGTTAGCAAACGCTGGTGTGATAACAACGACTTCCTCATTTTTGCCTTTTTTCTTCTTTTCCTTCTTCTGCGCGAACGCCGGTGAGGAAATTGCTGCTACCAATATCATAATAACAGTAAGTAAAATGTATTTTTTCATATCTGGTTTAATTGTTTGCGCAAAAGTATGGAAATAATGCAATTTTTAAAATTAAAAGATGTTAAATAGAGTTTGAAGGGTATGAAGGGTTTGAAGGGTTGCGGGTTACAGGGTTCGGGTTAAGGAGTATTCGGGCACTGAGCAGAGTCGAGATGTAGGGTTTCAGGGTACAGACGCGGTATACCGCGTCTGTACTACTGAAAAGTCCTTTCTGAAAAAGTATTAGGGACGCCCTACCTTGAAAGTTTTATTTCACTTCCCGGCCTGGGTTCATCCCCAGGATTTAATTTATTATATTTCAGCAATTTAGCTAGTTTAATGCATTTTTCCTGCGAAATGGAATACATGCTTTCGCCCTGTTTCATGATATACCTTCGTTCCGTGTTCCTCTTCTTTTTGGGCTCGAGATAGATCATTTGCCCGGGAACAATGATATCACTTTCCAGCAGGTCGTTCTGTTTATATACCTGGTGACTAAAAATAGAGAATTCTTTAGCTATACTGAACCAAGTGTCTCCTTTCTTTACAAAGATGAAAGGAACTCCGATGTTTTCATACACTTTACGGCCTTCATCGGATGTATAGGAATATTCAAAATCCGAAGGGACAGGCATTTTGTAATTCTTACGAAAGATGATGCGGCCTTCATTTTTCACGGCAGTCCTGTCAGTGTCGTATATCTGCTTATCATTTCTCACCGCCTCATTCTCATCACTTTTCAATGCAATTTCATCCTGTTTAACCAAAGTGTCATCGAATAATTGAAGCTGATTCTTCTCAATCAGGCGGATTAGGATGTTCGCATAGTCAGGATTTGTAGCATAGCCGGCTTTTTTCAACCCGGTTGCCCAGCCTTTATAGTCGTTGATTGGCAATGTAAAAAGTGAGGCATACCTGCTGCGTGTTGAAAGGAAGATGGAATGGTCGCGGTATGATTCTTCCACATTTTTGTATACCCTGAAGCATTCATTTGCTTCATCGTCGTGATAATAATATTTCTCTCCGGTCCAATCCTTCTGACACTTTATTCCGAAATGATTGTTCGATTCGACTGCAAGCACACTTTTGCCGCAGCCACTTTCAATCATTCCCTGCGCAAGTGTAATACTTGCGGGAATTTTATACAACTGCATTTCCCTTATGGCAATAGATTTATATTGCTTAATATAAACCGCATAATCCGAATTAGTGAGTTGCTGAGCCGATAAAAAACTTGTAATCAGTAAAAAAAAGGGGAAAGTCGCTAAGCGTAAACTCATAAATATACCTGTTAAAGTTGCAAATTTACAAATTTCATACTTTCCTTATACTTTTTCATTTTCTCAATCGCTACAGCACAAAGCTTTCTATTATTTTTCAATTTATTTAACAATTATTTTAAAAAAAAGATCGAACTTAACCAAACTTATTATATATTTGAAGCATTAACAGAATAGTAAATAAAAATATTTAAAAACTATATTTTCATATTAAACTCATTGGGGTAGATACGATGGGTTGGTAGTTTTCTGGTTAATAATTTGGTTAATAATTTGGTTCAAAAGTCCCTGTGTAAAAGCGGGGATTTTTGTTTTTAACGAATCTCATTCCCATATTTTCAGTTGGACGGAGAAAGTGCACCGGTGAAAGGGGCTTAAGCCCAACCGATGGATAGTTTTTCGATGTTCAAGGGTAGGATAGCCTTTATTTCTGTCCCAACCGTATTGAGGATGAATTTTATTAAGTCTTAGCATATATTCATCCCTATGTGTTTTTGCCAGAACCGATGCTGCAGCAATGGAAAGGAAAAGCCCATCGCCTTTGATTATTGTATAATGTGGAATATTATTAAAAGTTTTGAAGCGGTTTCCATCAACAAGAATTAGTTCAGGTAAAGTATTGAGTTTCTCCAAAGCCTTGTGCATGGCAAGGATTGAAGCATTCAGAATATTAATCCGGTCAATTTCCACATTATCAATAGCTGCCACTGCCCAGGCTAAGGCTTCTTTTTCGATAACAACCCTCAGCTTTTCACGCTGACCGGCGGTTAATTTCTTTGAATCATTTAAAAGCGGATTAGAATAATCTTTAGGCAAAATCACTGCGGCTGCAAACACAGGTCCGGCCAGGCATCCCCGACCGGCTTCGTCGCAACCAGCTTCAATAAGGTTATGAGTAAACGATGACTTTAGCATTTGTTTTACCTTTTTCAAAACCAGAATATTACCGATAGCATCAAGCCCTTCATCCCATTATAAAAGCAGTAATTCGTACCCCGACCAGTAGAATGAAATAGCCCAATACCAGTATCTCGAACCAAAATGGCTTTTTAATTAAAGCAAAGCTCCCGGTTACAAAAAATGAGAGCGGAATAATGAAGATGTAATTAGCTGACATAATAGGCCAGCCTGCCAACAAAATAACTATTACTGCAGTAAAACTGAAGTTAAACAACACCCATGCCCTCCGCCTTAAACTGATGAGTTTATCGTTCATTATATTCAAAACTGCAAACATTGTAACTACCAGAATAAATGCTGAAGCCGAAAGCCATACAGTATAGATCAGCGATAATTTCTCCGGCAGTACAAGATTTAGCAAAGCATCCGAAAACTGTTTCAAACCTTCCGCAAGACTATCGTTCCAGAAAAGCCAACAAATAAAATAGATCATTGGTATAGTAAAGCCGATAATTGAAATGGCGTATTCGCGCCAGGTTGAAATACGGTAGGTAATAAGTGTAAACCATATAAGCAGCAGCAGGTAAGCCAGCGGAATGTAAAACAGCATGGCAATTCCGATCGAAAATGATGCTGTAAATACCTGGTGGAAAGCAGCCTGCCGACCATACATAATCATAATAGAATTCAAAGCTATAATTAAAAACACACATGCGAATAACATGGCATGTATGGTCTGGTAACCGGCATTCCAGCTGTAGGCAAGCAGAATGATTATGGCCGGTAAAAAATTACTCCGCCCAAAGAAACCGTTGGCCTGGTAAACGTAAAACAAAACTACAGCCTGTGAAACTACCAAAAGCAATGCCACAGCAATAGTAAGTTGAGGAAACGGAAGCAGCCAGGATGCCAGGAGTGTGTACAATGGTCCATCTGCAGCGGTTCGAACAAGAGGTACAGGATTTACAAACGCAGGAATCCATAGCAAAGCCATGAATACTGTAAAAATTGTAAACTGAAAAAATGTTCCTGATTTTGAAATCCACCTGAGCATGAAGAATTTTATTTGATATGATCTACATCAGATCTATTCCAATATCCTTTCGAAAATATGATCCTTCGAAGTTCAATAATAAAGCAGATTCATTCGATTGATTTACTGCAGTTTTTAAATCAGAGGCCAGCGATGTAACTGCAAGAACTCTACCTCCTGAAGATACAATTTTATTGTTCGCAGTTGCTGTGCCTGCGTGAAAAATATGGCTTTCAGTAACCTCATTTATTCCTGAAATTTCTTTCCCCGCAACATAATTACCGGGGTATCCACCCGAAACGATCATCACACAGGCAGCAGTGCGCTCGTCGGTTTCCAGTTTTATTGCTGAGAGGTTTCCATTTGCAGTAGCCTGAAAAATTTCGAGCAGATCATTTTTTATACGAGGCAAAACAGATTCAGTTTCGGGATCACCCAACCGAACATTATATTCAATCACAAACGGATCTCCTTTTATATTCATTAGTCCGAAAAACAAAAATCCCTGGTAAGGTATTCCGTCTTTCTTTAACCCTTCGACGGTTGGCTGAATAATTCTGTCTTCGACTTTTCGCATAAATTCACTGTCAGCAAATGGAACAGGCGAAACTGAGCCCATCCCTCCTGTATTCGGGCCTGTATCGCCTTCGCCAATACGTTTGTAATCTTTTGCTTCGGGCAGGACCAGGTATTCTTTTCCGTTGGTGATTGCAAAAGCCGATAGTTCAATGCCATCAAGAAACTCCTCAATCACAACCCTGGCCGATGCGTTACCAAATTTATGATCAACAAGCATATCAGTCAGTTCTTTTTCAGCTTCCGCCAGAGTTTTACAGATCACAACACCTTTTCCGGCAGCTAATCCATCGGCTTTAAGCACATAGGGTGGATTGAGCGTTTTTATAAATGCAAAACTATCTGATAGAGTTTCGATTGTAAAAGTCCTGTAAGCAGCCGTGGGAATGTTATGCCTGATCATAAACTGCTTGGCAAAATCCTTGCTCCCTTCAAGTTCGGCGCCAGCTTTTTGAGGACCAATAACCGGAATATTCTTCAAGGCATTATCTGCCAGAAAAAAATCATGAATTCCCTTTACCAAAGGTTCTTCGGGCCCAACAACCACCATATCAATCCGATTAGTAACCACAAAGCTTTTTATACTCTCAAAATCATTCCCATTTACAGGCACATTGGTTCCGACTTCGGAAGTTCCGGCATTACCGGGAGCAATATATAATTTATTCAGCAAGGGACTTTGTGCCAGTTTCCAGGCTATGGCATGTTCGCGCCCACCGCTGCCTATGAGAAGGATATTGGATTTGGTCATTTGAAAGGATTGAAGGGTTTGGAGGGTTTAAAGGGTTTGAAGAGTTTGGAGAGTTTGGAGAGTATAAAGGCTGTAGCGAAGCGGAAGTGGCGCAAGGCGCCAGTAAGAGTTTGAAGGGCTTGAAGGGTTTCGGGTTGGAAGAGTTTCGGGTTGGTTAGCATTTTGAAAATCGAAGACTACTTTTGCTTTTTAAACTTCGAATTTCGTATTTAGCATTTTAAACTTTCCTTTTTCAGCATTCCAGTGCACCAATCAATTCTTTAACATCTTTAATTCCATGACGATTGCAGTATTCTTCTATACCATCAAGGATTTTTATACAAACCTGTGGATCAACGAAGTTGGCTGTTCCAACCTGGATAGCGGTTGCTCCTGCAAGAAGAAATTCGATTGCATCGGTGGCATTGCTTATTCCGCCCAAACCGATAACCGGTATTTTAACGGCTTTTGAAACCTGCCATACCATGCGCAACGCGATAGGTTTTATAGCAGGGCCTGAAAGTCCACCGGTAATGGTCGAAAGAATCGGGCGGCGCTTTTCGGCATCAATTGCCATCCCAAGCAAAGTATTTATTACTGAAACTGAATCAGCACCCTCATCTTCAACCGCTTTAGCAATTTCAGCGATATTGGTTACATTGGGCGAAAGTTTCACAATCATTGTTTTATCATACACTTCCCGAACCGCTTTAGTAACAGCAGCAGCCATAGGGCAGGATGTACCGAAAGCCATCCCACCTTCTTTAACATTAGGGCAGGAGATATTCAACTCTATGCCGGTTATTTTATCGAGCTGATTAAGCTTCTCTGCTACTTCCATGTAGCCTTCAACCGTTGAATCGGACACATTTACTACAATATGCGTATCATAATGCATTATCTTAGGGTAAATGGTTTCGATAAAATAATCAACACCTTTATTTTGCAACCCGACAGAATTAAGCATTCCGGCCGGAGTTTCGGCCATGCGAGGATAACGGTTGCCATCGCGGTTTTTCGAAGTACAGGCTTTGGTAAGTATACCTCCCAGCCGGTCAACATCGATAAAATCGTCGAATTCAGGTCCATAGCCAAAAGTTCCCGAGGCTGACATGACCGGGTTTTTGAGCAAAAGCTTATGAACGTTAACTGATAAATCGGGCATTGTATTTATGTTTGATTTCGAATCTCAGAAGTAGAATGTTTTCATATTTCAAATCACAGAGGCATGCAGAAAAAAGAGTAGCAATTTAGTTTTAGACAAAAAAGCAAAAGTGATTTAATTGCATAAAAACAATTTATAATCGCTCTTCTCAATTCTTCTTTCGCCTATCGTAGTTTTCATCTGAACCAACCTTATTATTCCTTAAAACTTTAACTTGCGTGTATCAAAAACAGGTCCTTCAATACAGGTTGTTTTATTGCCATCAACAGTTTCGACGACACAACAGAGGCAGGCTCCTATTCCGCAGGCCATGGTATTTTCGAGAGAAATTTCGCAAGGGATTTCATACTCTGCTGCAATCCTTGCAACGGCTTTCATCATAGGGTCAGGTCCGCAGGCATAAATAGCCGAGTATTCTTTTACTTTTCCTGAAAAAACAGAGTGCTGCGTCACCATTCCTTTTTCACCTGCTGAACCATCATCGGTTGTAATAAACACTTCACCAAAAGATATATATTTTTCAGGCTCAACAATATCGGTCGAACTACGTCCACCGATAAGTACATCAGCTTTGAAGCCTTCATTTCTCAGCCGTTTTGCCAAAAGAAGCATCGGGGCAATCCCCACTCCACCTCCAACAAGCAAAGCTTTATCGCCATCAGGTAAACTAAACGTATTGCCCAGGGGATAAACCAGGTTCAGAATATCGCCTTCCTTTAGTTTCATGAGTGCAGCGGTACCATCACCCACTTTTTTGATTAGCAGCGAAAGTTCATTTGTTTCGTAATCTGTATCGTAAATCGAGAAGGGTCTGCGAAGGTATGTTGTGGTTGAGTTACTTACAAGCACTTCGGCAAACTGACCGGGAAAAATTGAGGGCAGAATGACCGGGCATTTCAAATATAAGGCAAAGTAGTCGTCCGTAATATGATGATTGCGGGTAACCGTAAAGTCGTGAATAAATTTCTTCATCAGGTGGCAATTATGCTGGCGAAAATACTTAAAAAAAGTCCGCCATGTGATACGACGGACTTACAATTATTTGTCTTCGGTTTCGGGTTCTGTTTCGCCCGGAGAAACTGCTTCGGCCTCTATTTCATCGGCAGGAGCTGTAAAATCTGTTATACCGTTTGCAATCAACAGGTTGTACCATTGAACCAGTTTACGCATGTGCGAAACATAAACACGTTCACGATCGTAATCAGGCAAAATTGTTTCGAAAAATGCTTTTAATGCGGTGTCATCAGTTTTAGGATCAGGAACGGGTTGGTCGCCGTTTTTCTCCTGTATCATCCTGAAAACTTCCCGTAAGGGTAAATCCTCATCTGCAGTAAAAATACTTATTTCACCCAGAGAGCTGATTTTGTCGCTTGCAAAAGCTTGCAGGCGCTTTCCATCCGTAAGCGATTCGATGATTACGCCCGTTTTAGTCTGTGCGATTGTTTTAAATAGTCCGGGCTTGCCCGAAACTGATAAAATCTCTTTCAAATCCATATATCGGTCTATATTTCGTGCAAAATTACTTAAAACAATCTGTTAATACTACATTGTTTTACTTTCTCACAAAATTTAACAATTGCCTATATCTCGAAACGTCCGGTATAGTTTGTCGGGCTGATTTTATTCAGTTCGGTTTTCACCTTAGCAGGCACATTCAGTTTTTCAATAAATGAACTGATAGCTTTATGATCGATATGCGCATTGGTGCGTGTGAGTTCTTTCAGGGTTTCATAAGGCTTGGGGAAGCCTTCGCGGCGAAGAATTGTTTGAATAGCTTCGGCAACCACAACCCAATTGTTTTCGAGATCGGCCTGGATTTTCTCTTCGTTCAGGATCAGTTTATCCAAACCTTTTATCAATGATTTTATAGCAATTACGGTATGCGATATAGGAACCCCTATATTACGTGTTACAGTTGAATCCGTAAGGTCGCGCTGAAGCCTCGAAAGCGGGAGTTTTGCCGAAAGATGCTCAAAAAGAGCATTTGCCATTCCAAGGTTTCCTTCTGCATTTTCGAAATCAATAGGGTTCACTTTATGCGGCATAGCCGAAGAACCTACTTCACCCGCTTTTATCTTTTGCTTAAAATATTCCATCGAAATATAGCTCCACATATCCCGACTCAAATCGAGAAGTATAGTGTTAATACGTTTCATAGTATCAAAAATAGCCGCCATATTATCGTAGTGTTCAATTTGGGTAGTATGGCGCAGACGCTCGAGAGTAAGGTTGTTTTTAACAAAATCGTCACCAAACTCCGGCCAGTTGATTTCGGGATACGCTACATAGTGGGCATTGAAATTTCCTGTAGCCCCGCCAAATTTTGCAGAAATCGGGATTGTTTTGAGTAATTTCAACTGTTGCTTTAACCTTTCGGCAAAAACATATATTTCTTTGCCGAGAATGGTTGGTGAAGCCGGTTGACCATGTGTACGCGCAAGCATGGGAACCTTTTTCCATTCCTTTGCCCTGCGGGTCAGCTTTTGCAGCAAATCGTCATACATGGGCACAACCACCTCATCCAGAGCAAGTTTCAATGCATAAGGGCCGGCAGTATTGTTGATATCCTGCGATGTAAGTCCGAAATGAATGAACTCCTTATACTTACCGAGGCCGATTTTATCAAACCTCTTCTTCAAATAATATTCAACAGCCTTAACATCGTGATTGGTTGTTGCTTCAATGTCTTTGACCTCCTGTGCGTCGGTAAAAGTAAAATCCCGGCACAGGGACCTGAGTTCAGCAATCTTCTTACGTTCTATCCCTTTTAATTGGGGAAGCGGCATCTCGCAAAGTGCAATAAAATATTCCACCTCAACAAATACGCGGTAATTGATAAGGGCGGCTTCGCTGAAATAATAAGAAAGACGTTCAACCTGTTTACGGTAACGACCGTCAATAGGCGAAATGGCATTAATCATCGTCAGATCCATAGCTAAAAGTATAAAGATTAACCGCTCAAAAGTATGAAAGCATATGAATGAATTGCAAGTTTTTAGAAAATTTAATACGATTTTTACGTTTATCACTTAAAACATCAAGCAGACTTGCGAAACTATCACTAAAAAAGCTTGGGTTGCCGGCTTAAAAGAAGAATATTTTGTTTGATAATCCGGATTATACATTGAGTGGGGTAAAATAGCGCATTAAAAAAAGTTCCAAGTCCCAAGTCCCAAATCCCAAATCCCAAATCCCAAGATCCAAGACCTACTCTTAAACCCCATTTGGAATTTGAGACTTTGCAGATGCGGAAATTTATCCTGTTTTCAGTACAACAAATCCGGTACTCTTTACAAAGTGATTACAAATTCCGCCGACCTGATCATGGTGGGCTAAAATCCAAGAGAATCATTCACAATAAATACCGAAAAATCATTCAAAGAAGGCCTCCGCCTGGTAGCGACATAAATATTACATCCCCGTGTCGGCAGGTTGCAATTCATGCATACGCCGTGTTTGGCGCAAGGATTGGGACGGTTAAGCCTTTTAAAGTTGATTGGGGCGGCAATGGTTCGGATACGTTCCCAGGCAGCTTCCTCGTCAGCTACCAGTTTGTTAACACCGGCAACCACAATTACTCTCCTTGGACCGAAACTCATTGCTGCAACCCGGTTTCCATGCCCGTCGATATTAAAAAGTTCGCCCTGAAGTGAAATAGCATTGCTGCTGCAGATAAATACATCGCAAACCTGCTGGCGGCGCATAACTTCAATCTTTTCCCGATCGCTTAAACCAGTGGCATTGTGATCAAGAATTGTTGCACCGCAATCAGTGACAAGTTTTTGCAGGTTTAACTGTTTTGCTGTTTGTGAACCGCCAAAAGCCACCTGCATTCCGGCAGAAATCATTTCAAGAACCGCCTTCGCCGCTTCTTCACGTGTTTCGAAAAAATCAGCCTCAAAACGATTTTTATGCAAAGCTTCAACGGTCTTGAGCCCGAGGGTACGGCCGTGCCATGCATTCATTTCAGTTACAAAGGTGTCGGTGGGATTGATTGGTGGATACATTATTTCTGATTTTATCAAGTATTGCAAAGATACATTTACAACAATGAAATTACATATCAATAGGAACATTTATAAGAGAGTTCATGCTCTGACTTTGTATTGGCATAAAAGCCTAATTATACATCGTCGTCAGGCCTGTAAAATCATTCCAGTGCAACTTTCGGTAATACATTTCAATCTCAAAAAGTACATCTCTGATATGATCGAGTTCAGAAACAGGCGTTATGAGGAAATTAACTCTTGTATTCAGGCCTGAAATCAATTCCGGGAAAAGATTATGGTAATTCTGCAGCAATTGTGAAAGTGCTTCTTCGCTCACTTTTTCGTCGGCAGGCTGACTTTCCTTCAGGAATTGCAAAATCCGCAACCCATCAATTTTTTCTTGGCAGGCACGTATAAAATGCGCCTGAGTTTTAAAGTTCAGCCTTAATCCTTTCCAGGGAAGTTCACCAAACCTATTTATCAGAAAATCGTCAAAAGGAGTTGGTACATCTTTTCTAAAAAGTGGTCCGAATTGCCTGTAAGTTTCTGCAACCTGGTCGAAAAGCCGCTGATCGTAAACCGGGTAACTACTCCAGTCGCCTTCCATTCCTTTTATTAACGCAGGACCAGTACCGAAGAAAACCCTGTCGGACAAGCGGGTTGCAGGATAAACAATTTCGCCGTTCCAGTGAATTAACCGACCGGTTTTCACCATTTTCTGAAGGAAATAGAAATCTTCACCGCTCATTTTGGGGGTCATTCCTCCTGCTGCTTTATAGGCCCATACAGGAAATGCAATAGCAGAGCCTAGCGCTGTAAAACTATACGGGCTGCGGATCCGCCACATATTAACAGCATAAGCCCGCATATAAATTTCGTAACGAAGCATTGCCCTGTCGAGTTCAGTATTGTGCGATAGACGGTGATAATAAGGTATCGAAATGGCGGAGGCAGCAGGGTTGAGTCGCAGATTTTCAGCTACTGTATAAAAATATCCTTTATTGAAAATAGTATCTGCATCCATGCTGATAATAATATCATTTGCTTCAGCCCTCGACGAAATATAATCCATCAGGTATTTTCGGGCATACCCGATTCCCTGACCTTTGGGTGGCCAGCCTTTTCCGGGCGATGACCTGTCAAGAATTTCAACCCGCTTATCTTCGAGCGATTGCAGGTATTTTATAGTCAGCTTATTTTCTTGGCAAACATGCAGATGAGGCGGATCATCCCACCAGCTTTCTGGTTGATTTACACATACCACCACTCTGAATTGCTGAACTGTCTGATTCATAATTGCCTGCATCAACAGGGGAAGGCGTTCCATTTCATTCAAAACCGGAAGGGCAATATATATAAGCGGTGGTGTCAAAATCAACAAGTTTTATATGGAGTTAATTCTATATCTTTGGAAAACGATTTTGCTAATAATTTTCAAAAGTAGTAGTTTATTATGAAATAAAAATCCGGATATGGAAAGTAACGAAGTACTCGACAAACTTCCGCGTCACTTGCTAAACCTAATTATAGAGCAGCCGTATAACAATTATACAGCACAGGATCATGCGGTTTGGCGTTATATAATGAGGCAAAATGTGAGATGCCTTCCGGGTGTAGCTCATGCATCATACCTTGACGGACTAAAACGGACGGGTATCAGCATCGATCAAATTCCACATATGTATGGGATGAATCGGATACTGAAGGAAATCGGTTGGGCGGCTGTTGCAGTGGATGGGTTTATTCCACCCGCCGCATTTATGGAATTCCAGGCCTTTAATGTACTGGTTATTGCAGCCGATATAAGGCCGATAGATCAGGTTCTTTATACTCCGGCTCCTGATATTATTCATGAGGCCGCCGGTCATGCACCTATTATTGCTGATGAAGAATACTCCGGATATCTGCGCGATTTTGGCAAAGCCGGATCTAAAGCATTTTCATCAGTATATGATAACAGGATGTACGAAGCTATCCGGCACTTATCGATTTTAAAAGCCGATCCGTATACAACTTTCGTTGAAATAGAAAAAGCCGAATCGCAACTGGACGAACTTTCGAAATTGCAGGAGGCTCCTTCTGAAATGGCTCTGCTTCGAAACCTGCATTGGTGGACGGTTGAATACGGCCTTATCGGAACTGTTGAAAATCCGAAGATTTATGGCGCCGGCCTCCTTTCGTCAATCGGTGAAAGCTTTAATTGCCTGAAGCCCAGAGTCAAAAAGCTCCCCTACTCCCTCGATGCCCAGAACTTTGCTTTTGATATTACCACGCAACAGCCCCAACTGTTTGTAACTCCTGATTTCGAACACCTTAACACGGTTCTTGAACAATATCTTGATACTATGGCAGTGCGCAAAGGAGGATTGCAGAGTTTGAAAAAAGCGCAACAATCAGGGTCAACATGCACTGCAGTTTATAGCTCGGGATTGCAGGTTTCGGGCAAATTGGAAAAGGTATATGAAGACAGTAAACAGCCAGTCTATTTAAGTTTCAGTGGACCATCAATGCTTTCATTTGAAGATAAGCAACTTAGCAGACATGGTATCCGGTATCACAAAGATGGATTTGGCTCACCGGTTGGAAAAATTAAAAGTATCAGTGGAGAGATCGAAACAATGAGCCTGGGAGAACTAGCAGCGAATGGAATTATGACCGGTAAAGAAATCGACCTGGTATTTACAAGTGGTGTAAATGTAAAAGGATTACTTGAAGGAATCACAACACTCAATGGTCATAACCTGCTTTTCTCTTTTCAGAATTGCAACGTAACTTATAAGGATAAAAAGCTTTTTCTTTCTGAATGGGGAATTTATGATATGGCAGTCGGCGAAAATATTATTTCCGCGTTTGCCGGCCCTGCCGATCCGGATGCATTTGAACTGCAATATCCCGCTCCTGAGGAAAAAACACATCGCATTGAGCATACTGCTTCAAATAAAAAGCTATTTAGTATGTACAGCAGCGTAAATGCCGCACGAAACAACTGCAGTGATACAGCAGCTTTAATAAATTCGTGGGAAACAATAAAGAAAGATTATGCTGAAGAATGGTTGTTACCCCTTGAAATAGCAGAAGTACTTCTTAAACAAAAAGATACAAACGTTGTTACGGAAGAAATACTCGCTTACCTTAAAACTAAAGCATCAGAAAATGAAGAAATGCAAAAATTAATCTCCGACGGACTTGAATTGATCAATGTTCATTTGCAGGATTAGTGCTTGCTGCCATCAAGAGCAAAATAGCTTCACGCAATTCATTAGCGGCAATCATTCCATGAGCGAGTTTATGGGCTTCTTCAATAATTTTCTCAGAACTATCGCTATACCTGGTCGCAATTGTTCGGAACAAGGGTGAGATAATATATTTCTCAATTTCAGGCGCAGTTGGCATAGCCTGAAGGCTTCCGAGCTTACCGAGATCGTTTCCGGTAAGGATACTGCTCATCCGCACATCTTCAGGTAAAGAATCAACACCGATTGCCTGTTTTGACATCGGCTTTTCGAGGGTAAAAAGCGCCCTGCCCGATGCTCTCACGTAATAATCAGCTCCCATCCTGCCAACAAGGTCAAGCTTACGGGTATCGATGGCACCTGATTTATCAAGAACAGAATCATTAATATGAATCAATACAACTTCACAAATAACAAGGTTAGCTGATCCAGGCCCGGTGCCGGTTTCGATAATCTGTCGTACTTTACATTCAATCTGTACCGGTGATTCTTTCACCCGGAAAGGTATTACCTTCTCCGAGGGGATGGGAGTAAATCCCGATTTATAAAACTCATTAACTCCACGAGGAAATTCAGTGCTGGCAAGGTTAGCCTGTTCAACCATCGCATAAGTAACCATATTGATTACAACCTCAGGTACTTCTTTTACATTTAGCAAAGTATCCTTTAATTCGTTGGTCCGGCCACTGCGCGAAGGTGAAAAAATAAGAGTGCTGGGATTTACACCGAATACATTAAAACAACTGAAAGGCGAAAGATTGGCATTCCCGGCAAGATCGATGGTACTGGCAAAAGCAATCGGGCGCGGAGCAATAGCAGTGAGTAAAATTCGGTGCAGGTGATGATGTGGAATATTGTTTGGGTCGATGGTGGTCATTTTAAGGGTTTGAAGGGTTTGAAGGGTTTGAAGAGTTTCGGGTCTGGAGAGTTTTGGGTAGAGATGTGGTATAACACGTCTCTGCCAATGATTTGTTATTCCAGGATCAAAAACTGAACAAGAGTGTATAAATATTTTGAAGAGTCAGAATCATGATTTTGCCGGTAAAATTTTAACAACAGCCTCACCGAAGCCTACTCTTACTCCTTCTTTCTCCCCGAAGCCACGCATTATTACGGTATCGTTGTCGTTGATAAATTTACGTTCAGTACCGTCGGGCATTTGTATTGGTTTGGTGCCTTTCCATGAAAGTTCGAGCATACTGCCATAACTTCCGGCATCGTGACCGCTGATGGTTCCGCTGCCGCAAAGGTCGCCAATGCGCATGTTGCAACCATTCACCGTATGATGGGCAAGTTGTTGGCTCATGTTCCAGTACATGTATTTAAAATTCGATTTACATATATTAACTTCGCTTTTCCCATCCGGCTTTAAAAAAACTTCCAGGTTGATGTCGTAGTTAAAATTTCCTTCAAAACTCAGGTAAGGAAGAACTTCAGGTTGTTGAACGGGACCCGCACAGCGAAAAGGTTCAAGCGCATCCAACGTTACCACCCAGGGCGAAATTACCGAGGCAAAATTCTTCGAGAGGAAGGGTCCGAGTGGCACATATTCCCAGCTTTGAATATCACGTGCAGAAAGGTCGTTAAAAAGTACCATTCCAAAGATATAATCTTCAGCTTCAGCCGTCGGGATACTTTCACCAAGAGCGTTTTCTTTCCCAATTACAAAAGCTGTTTCAAGTTCAAAATCCAGCTGATTTGAAGCATTAAAAACAGGTGAAGCTGAATCGGCAGGCTTGATCTGTCCTTTGGGCCGGTGAATCTCGGTACCTGAAACAACAATACTGGAAGCTCTGCCGTGGTATCCTACAGGAATATGCTTCCAGTTTGGCAGCAATGCATTAGCCGGATCACGGAACATAATACCAACATTTGTTGCATGTTCAATACTGGAATAGAAGTCTGTATAGTCTCCAATCAGCAAAGGCATCAGCATCTGAATATCTTCTGCTTTGTAAATTGCAAACTGCTTCAGCAAATTAGCTTCCGAATCATCGCAATTCCCTTTTGTAAAGCATTCCTGGATAATTGTCCGGATTCTGCAGACCGATTTTTTCCCTTTTGATATAAGTACATTTAAGGTTTTGGATTCAAAATCCGAAACTTTAAATCCCAGCACATCGAAGTAACCAAGCCGTGCCATGGCTGCCAGGTCAATAACCCAATCTCCTATTCGGGTAAAGATGCAGGCTCCGCTACCCGGTATAAGCCCTATCCCAAAAGGAATATTATATAATGAAAAATCACTGTCCGGTTTGATTTCAATCCACGATTTCATTTTCAGCTTTCTAATATTAATTCATGTAAACTGCTTCCTGACAATCAACTATAAAGTTTGGTTTAACCATGTAGCTGCCATATCAATTAACCCTTATCCCTTCAACATTCTACCTTCTACTTTCAACCTTCTCCCCCCTCTCCTTTCTCTCACCTCTCACCTCTCCCTGTCAACCCAAACCTCAGATAAACTTAACCTTCTAAAGCGTTCCCCGCCTTGCCTGCTCTCTCTCAATACTTTCGAATAAGGCTTTGAAATTGCCTTTACCAAAAGATTTGGCTCCTTTACGCTGAATAATTTCATAAAAAACAGTCGGGCGGTCTTCGACTGGTTTTGTAAATAGCTGTAAGAGGTATCCTTCATCATCGCGGTCGATCAGAACACCAAGATTCCGGAGCACTTTAATATCCTCTTCAATTACACCAACGCGTTCCGAAACAGTTTCATAATAGGAATCAGGGACGGTGAGAAACTCTACTCCTCTTTTACGCAATTCACCTACTGTAAACATAATATCATCGGTTGCCATTGCAACATGCTGAACACCGGAACCGCGATAGTAGTCAATATACTCTTCAATCTGCGATTTCTTTTTGCCCTTGGCGGGTTCATTGATCGGAAATTTAATATAACCATTGCCATTCGACATTACTTTACTCATCAGAGCAGTGTATTCAGTGGAAATATCGTTATCATCAAACGAAATCAACTGCTTAAATCCCATGACATTGGCATAAAATTCAGTCCAGGTGTTCATCTGTCCCCAATCCACATTGCCAACCATATGATCCACATATTTTAGTCCGACATCCGTTGGCTGGTACTCGGGTTCCCATTTTATATAGCCGGGAAGAAACAAACCTTTGTAATTTTTTCGTTCCACAAAAATGTGAACTGTTTCGCCATAAATATGAATACCTGATAAAACCACTTCGCCATTTTCATCTTTCTGAACAGTTGGCTGGAGATATGGTTTTGCGCCTCGCCTGGTCGTTTCTTCGAATGATTTACGGGCATCATCCACCCATAAAGCGACCACTTTCACTCCGTCACCGTGTTGTTTTACATGCTCGCCAATAATCGAATCAGGCAATAGTGCAGTCGTAAGAACGAACCGGATTTTGCCTTGCTGCAAAACATAAGATGAGCGATCTGTGAGCCCGGTTTCGAGTCCGGCATAAGCCAAAGGCTGAAACCCGAATGCTGTTTGATAATAATGTGCTGCCTGTTTGGCATTTCCGACGTAAAATTCAACGTAATCGGTCCCGTTGATCGGGAGAAAATCTTGATTATTCATTTGTTAAATAGGTTTTATTTGATTTTAAAATGTCTCAGGGGTTCAAGCTTCAAAGTTTCAGGTTCCAGGGTTTCAGGGTTTCAGGGTTTCAGGGTTTCAAAGCTTCAGAAAAAAAGGAATAAATATGGTTTCAACGTTTTTAACAGCAATGAAACTGAAATATAAACCAGATACAAAACCAACTCTTTTAATCCACCCATGATTTATAATAGTCCTTATCTTCAATCTCCAGCGCTTGTTTTGTAAGTTTTAATGGTTTAAACGTATCAACCATTACGGCTAATTCGTTGGTTTCCTTCAATCCGATACTTTTTTCAACAGCCCCGGGATGCGGTCCGTGAACAAGGCCAATAGGATGTAATGTTATCTGACCTCTCTCCACATGTTTACGGCTCATAAATTCACCATCAACATAATAAAGTACTTCATCCGAATCCACATTGCTATGATTATAGGGTGCCGGAATGGAATCAGGATGATAATCGTACAACCTGGGCACAAATGCACACATTACGAAGTTATTGGCTTCGAGCGTTTGGTGAACAGGTGGCGGCTGATGAATCCTGCCGGTAATTGGCTCAAAATCGTGGATTGAAAAAGCCCACGGATAATGACATCCATCCCAGCCCACCACATCAAAAGGATGTGTTGCAAAATGATACGGAAAAATCATATCATTCTTTTTGATGAGAACTTTAAAATCGCCCTTTTCATCATGGGCATTCAAATTGGTAGGAACACGGATATCCCTTTCACAAAGCGGGGAGTTTTCGAGCAACTGCCCAACATGGTTTACGTATCGTTTCGGAAAACGGAAAGGAGTGAATGATTCAACTATAAAGAGCCGGTTTTGCTCCGATTCGAATTCCAACTGGTAGGTAACTCCGCGAGGAATTACCACGTGATCGCCATATTCAAAAGAAATATCGCCATACATGGTATGCAGCAAACCTTTCCCCTCGTGTATAAAAAGCAACTCATCAGCCGTTACATTCCGGTAGAAGTAATCTTTCATCGATTTTCGCGGAGCAGCGAGAGATATATACACATCGTTGTTCACCAGCACCTGCACCCGGCTGATAAGGTAATCATCAGCAGGCTTTACTGAAAATCCCTGAAAACTCCGGTTCTGTGTGTTATTTAACACGGCGATTTCAGGAGCAACACTATAGGGTTCGTCATGGGATTTGACAAGTGTTGGCGGATGCACATGGTATGTAATTGAATACAGATCGGAGAAACCTTCGGTACTGACCAGCTGCTCGGAGTATAGTCCGCCATCAGGTTTCCTGAACTGCGTGTGACGTTTATGCGGGATCATTCCCAGTTTGATGTAAAATGGCATGATTGATTCAGTTGAGGCCGTAAATTCATTCAGAATTAGTCCAAAGATAGTAAAACGAAAGAGAATGAATGTTTGTTCAGAAAAAAAAATGAGTGGGAGAAACATATTTCATTTAATCTTCCCGGTTTATTCTCTTTCCGACGAACTTGCGAATTAGATTATTGAAAATGTCAGATTATCGCACAATTAACATATAAATTTTAAGCCTCCTGAATATTACAATATTTTTTGAATGAATGAAAGTTACTTTTGGCACACAGGTTGATATATATATAAACAGGAACTATTTTTAAACCATAAGGACTAAAGTATTAACCCAATTATTAAATCATAAAACTATGTTAGCAACTCTCAAATTCCCCGTTCTTGGATTCACCGAAATCCGCCTTATTATTAAAAGAGACTATAAATGGCTGGCTGAACTGGTTGGCGCTGATCTGGAAATTGAAGTATCGGAAGATGAATTCGTACTCAATTAAAGTGAAACGGAATATTTTACTTTTAAATTACTTATCTGACTGGCAACTCTTTAGATTGAAACCAGGAAGAAGATAGTTACCTGGTCATTATTTATTTGAGAGCTATTTTGTCCCTAAATCCAAACATCACATAAGAATTTCCTTTTCATTTTGGTATTTTTTTCCCGTTTTGAAACCTTAAAGCCTGGCATTACATCAAATTTTCGATACCTGAGATTTTTTACATTTTTTTAACAAAATTTTTGTGAAATCCCGGAACGTTATTTTCTTCCTACCGAATAAAAAAACGTTGATATAACCATGTCTAATACTATCGAGTTAAAGGGAATATCCTATTTATTTGTTTTTCCCTGTAGTGGAAAATACTGCTCACTTTTTTCTTCACAAAAACCATATCTGCAAGTTTACCAATAATACCAAACGGAACCTGGTAATACAAGATATCCTTCATCTCGACACCTCCTGCAACTGCTTTAAAATGATGCTCATGGTGCCACAAACTATAAGGCCCGCGTCGTTGCTCATCGACAAAATATTCCTTATTGATTGTTTGTGTAATCTCTGTCACCCAGTTTAGTTTTATTCCAAGGGCCGGGCTCACTTTGTATGTAATAAACATTCCGGGATACATTCCGCTCTGCACTGGTGAGGTAATAATGAAACCCATTTCAGGGGGAGTTATTTTTGAAAGATTGGAGGGTGAGGAAAAGAAATCCCAGACTACATCAAGCGGGGCAGGTACAAACTGAACAAATTCGAATCGTCGCATTGTTTAATATTTTTTATAAATATCTAAACAAAATTAACTAGAGATGGTTCAATCCGGAAGCCATCCATAAAATAATTCAACACAAGTTTTGAAATGGGAGATCGGTCAAATGTAAGCAAAAATCAGAAAAAATTATTCCTCGCTTCCGTTTTCAGAAGATCGAGAGCCCCTTTTACAGCTGACAGGGCAGCATCAATATCGTTGATAAGTATTAGGCTTGCCAGGTCGGCTGACGTAGCATCAGCCGGAAGCTTCATTGCAGCAGTATTGATACGTTTTATGGTTTCCTCCCTTGCATTCCTTACCATTTCCCACACTTTGGTCGAAACATATAATTGCTGCGACAGATTATGATCGAATTCCGAACGGATGGCCTGCACCAAAGCCGATTGCAACTGCGAAGCTGTCATACCAGGCATATTGGTGCGAACCAGCAATCCGGCGGGCTCGATTCGTTCGAGCAGAAGTACAAGTCGCTCGTAAGCCTGCATTCGAACCGGGAGGCTTATCTTTTGCACATCAAGTCTCATTTGAACCTGGTTTTTCTCTGTTTCCTTGTCGATGAACATTTTCAACAAAAAATAGGCTGCAGCAAGCACAACCAGCGATGGAACAGTGTATTTTAATAATTCGAATAATGACTCCATTGTAGTATTTGTTTTCCGTGCAAATTTCGTAAAAAATGCTCACCCATTTGCAGATTATATTTTCGCAATAAATCGATGAAAAATCTGTTTATTTTGTACTCCTTGATTTAAACCAATCTATCTGATCAAACATATTCCTGCTTTTGATCATGGTTGTCAGCTTTTAATGCTAAAGTATATTCATCATATTACAATCACCTGTAATTCTGATATTTATCTACAATCTGTGTTATTTTGCTAACAAACAACAACAGGAATTAGGCTTTAGGAGAATAATTTTTCTACTTTTGCTCTTCATGTTGTTTTAAAACCCCGAACAATGAACTACCTGTCAGACAGGATAAACCTGCTTGCCGAATCGGAAACACTGGCCATGACGCGCCGAAGCCGCGAATTGCGTGCTCAAGGTTTTGATGTGATAAACCTGAGTATAGGCGAGCCTGATTTTGATACTCCCGATCATGTAAAAGAAGCGGCTAAAGAAGCAATCGATCAGAATTATACGCATTATGCCCCGGTTCCCGGATATCCTGAGCTCAGGCAGGCCATTGCAAACAAACTGAAACGCGACAATAACCTGAATTATACTGCTGAACAAATAGTGGTTTCAACTGGTGCAAAACAGTCTCTGGCCAATGCAATTCTCTGCCTCGTTAATCCAGGCCAGGAAGTGCTTATCCCTGCTCCTTACTGGGTTTCGTACAAAGAAATAATAAAACTGGCAGGTGCTAAAGGTGTTTTTATCGACAGTAGCATTCAATCCGATTTTAAGGTAACTGCCGGACAGATTGAAGCAGCAATCACTCCCAATACCAAGCTTTTCATTTTCAGCAGTCCGTGCAATCCATCGGGTACAGTTTATACACTTGATGAATTAAAAGCTTTCGCGGAAGTTTTTGCCCGTCATCCACAGGTTTTTATTATTTCTGACGAAATATACGAAAATATAAATTTCATTGGGAAACACCACAGTATAGCCTGTTTTGAGGAAATTTATGACAGGGTAATAGTAATTAACGGACTTTCCAAAGGCTTTGCCATGACTGGCTGGCGCCTGGGGTACATGGCTGCATCGAAGGAAATTTCGAAAGCCTGCGATAAACTCCAGGGACAAATAACATCGGGAGCATGCTCAATTACCCAGCGTGCCGCCATAGTTGCCATGAATACCGATCCAGCCGAAAGTGACGACATTAAACTCATGGTTGATGCGTTCCGGTATCGCCGCGACCTGGCCATCAGCCTTTTGCGTGAGGTACCAGGAGTAAAACTCAATGTTCCGGATGGAGCTTTTTATCTTTTTCCTGAAGTTACATCGTATTACGGAAAATCGAACGGGGAAAGAATAATCTTATCAGGATCAGACCTTTGCGACTACATTCTTGATACTGCTTTTGTAGCTATAGTTCCAGGGGCTGCTTTCGGTTCGCCCGATTGTATACGCATTTCATACGCTACATCCGAGGATAACCTCCGCGAAGCTATCAGGCGCATCAGTGAGGCCCTTTCGAAATTGAAGTGACCCGCAAATCAGGTATTTTCACCTGGAAATTTAATTTTACTTTAATAAAATATGACCATGTCAGAACAAGAGATCAGGCAACTGTTCAGCAGTTTCAATACTTGCAGGGTGCTTGTAATCGGGGATGTGATGGTCGATTCGTACCTGATAGGTAAAGTAGATCGCATTTCGCCGGAGGCTCCGGTACCGGTGGTTGCCCTCAAGCAAAGGGACAATATGCTTGGCGGAGCAGCCAATGTTGCGCTTAATATTAAGTCGCTCGGAGGCGAAGCAATTCTATGTTCAGTAATAGGAAATGACAAACAAGGAGATATTCTGCTCAACCTCATGCAGAATGAAGGGTTGAATACCGAAGGAATAATCCGCAGCAGCGACAGGATAACTACCACCAAGTTCCGTATTATCAGTAATCGCATGCAAATGCTCCGCGTTGACGAAGAAATTGACAGTGACCTGAATGATCCTGATTCAACTGCATTAATTCAAAGTATAACTCAGTTGATTACTAAAAACAAACCTGACGTAATTATTTTTCAGGATTATAATAAAGGTGTATTGACATCACATGTAATTGAAAATATTTCTTCATTGGCCGCAGCTCAGGATATTTCGGTTGCCGTTGACCCTAAGAAAAAGAATTTTATGGCTTATAAAGGCATTACTCTTTTCAAGCCAAACCTGAAAGAAATAACAGAGGGCATTAAAACAGATGTTGATCCCACCGCAATAGGTAGTCTGCGAGAAGCAGCCAACCTGTTGCACACAAATCTCAATATTCAACTGGTAATGATTACGTTATCGGAATATGGTGTTTTTATCAGTACAAAAAATGAGTATGGATTCGATTCAATGATCATTCCTGCAATAATGAGAAGCATTGCTGATGTTTCCGGTGCCGGCGATACTGTAATCAGTGTTGCTGCGCTCTGCCTTGCAGCAAAAACCAGTCCGGCAATATTAGCGACCTTATCAAATATAGCTGGTGGACTGGTCTGCGAAAAATCAGGCGTAGTGCCCGTTAATAAAGCCAGGTTTTTGGAAGAAGCAATTATTGAACTGAAATAGTACAATCAAAATCCCGACGCGTTTCTTTCAGCTTCCCGGAATGCCATTCAGTTTATAATTTACAGTTTGGCACCCGTGTTAAGTTGTTGTAACCCACTTGTTTTCAAAATATTTAACAATCCCCATATAAATTAGCATGTCGAAACCTCCCATTTCTCAAACTCCAGGCCGTAAGCAACAGGTTCAGGTAATGTTTAATGACATTGCAGGCAGATACGACTTGCTGAACCATCTGTTATCGGCAGGAATTGATCGTGGATGGAGGAAAAGGCTGGTAGGGCTTATGGCACAGGACCACCCACGGCGCATACTTGATCTTGCTACCGGTACCGGTGATCTCGCTATTGCCGCAGCCAAAATAAATCCCGAAAATATTACCGGTACTGATATTGCTGAAGAAATGCTGGCAATCGGAGTGGAAAAAGTAAAGAAACTGGGCCTGGATAAGATTATCACTTTACAAAAAGCCGATTCCGAAAACCTTCCTTTTATGGATAATGAATTTGATGCCGCCATGGTTGCTTTCGGGGTTCGGAATTACGAAAACCTGCCGAAAGGATTGAGCGAAATGTGCAGGGTATTAAAACCCGGTTCGAGGGCTTTTATTCTTGAATTCTCGAAACCCCGGAAATTTCCTGTTAAGCAATTATTTGGGTTTTATTCAAGGTTTATATTACCAATGATCGGTCGTTTGGTTTCAAAACATAGCACAGCATACACTTATTTGCCTGAATCAGTGGCCACATTCCCCCTCGATGATGAATTTATAAAGATAATGTTGGCTTCGGGTTTCAGCCAGGCTGAATTTATCAGTCTTAGTTTTGGGATCACCAATCTCTACATCGGAAAAAAGTGAAAGATGGCTATTTGAACATCATATTATTCGACCGGCATGAGCATAAAATATACTAAAGTTGCAATTGCTCCGTTTTTATAAACTATTCAATAATTTTCATGCTGCGAACACCTAAACTTTTTGTCATTCTGATATTGCTTTGCTTTTCAATCAAGGCCTATACACAATCTAGGCAAGTTCCGAATAATCCCAATTACGACCTGGCACCTTATCATTTTGGGTTCCTTTTAGGCGTTAACGAAATGTTTTTCACTATCAATACCTTTCCCGGCTACCAGAAAAAAATTTATTATAATAATGAAGGATACCAATCTGTACCTGATCAAAACCTTGATTCTGCCTATCTTTTCAATATGGAAGCGGCCCCGACTTTCGGTTTTGTAATCGGGATTGTTGGCAACCTGCGACTTGGAGAGTACTTCGATCTTAGATTTACCCCTTCGCTCACTTTTGGCGAACGAAACCTGGATTATACTATTCAAAGTTATTACAATTCACCCGAGCCTCAGCTACTCTATGTTACCAAGAATATTCAATCCACTTTCGTCGAATTTCCTCTCTGGGTCCGGTTTAAGGGAAAACGGATTCATAATGTGAGGCCTTACGTTCTTGCAGGGGGCAAATGGGCTCTCGACCTCGCATCAAATGCAAAGAAAAAAGCAGATAACAGTTCAGCGTATGTTTTTATAAACCGTAAGGATATATATGCCCTCGGCGGGGTAGGATTTGATTTTTACACGGCATATTTCAAATTTGGAGCCGAAATAACCATGTCATACGGTTTGTTCGATGTTTTAAAACGTGACAACACAATATATACCGATGCTGTTGAACGCATGTCATCCAAAATGTTCCAGATTTCCTTTACTTTTGAATAGTCTTTGATATCCCGGCATCAGGCATCAAGCCACAGGGGTTGTTTGTTAATCCCTCAGCCGGAAATTAATGCTCTTTTTGGTCAATCAGAATTCATATACCCTTTTTCATGCGTAAAGAAATTGAGATCGCCATGACCCCGAAACAGGCTGCTGATCCTTCGGGATGGAAAACTGCCTTTGCTCATGCACTTCGAATACAGCCAGGCAGGATTAAACACATGAAACCTGTTCAACGGTCGGTTGATGCCCGCTCATCGAAAGTAAAAATAAGACTTAAAGCCGATTTATTTATTGATGAACAACCAAAAGAAATTCATAAAATCATCCGCAAACATTTTGCTGATGTTAGTAATAAAATCCCGGTAATTGTTGTTGGAGCAGGTCCGGCAGGTCTTTTTGCCGCACTTACCCTGGTTGAAAACGGGATGAAACCCATCGTGATTGAGCGCGGGAAAGATGTAAAAGCCCGAAAATTTGATATCGCCCGGATAAATCGCGAACACATTGTTAATCCTGATTCGAATTACTGTTTTGGTGAAGGCGGAGCAGGCACCTATAGTGATGGCAAACTCTATACCCGGTCAACAAAGCGTGGAAATGTTGATGAAATCCTTTCGGTGCTGGTTTCGCATGGAGCCTCGGAGGATATACTTATTGATAGTCATCCCCACATAGGAACAGATAAACTTCCTGCCATTGTGGGAGCTATGCGTCAAACAATTCTTGAAGCGGGAGGTGAGATTTATTTCAACAGGCGGATTTCCGATATCCTAATTGTGAACAATAAGATAAAAGGTGTTGAAGACAAAGCCGGTAACCGTTATGAAGCGCAGGCTGTAATACTGGCTACAGGACATTCAGCTCGGGATATTTATGAACTTCTGCACAACAAGGGACTGGCCCTCGAAGCAAAGAGCTTTGCACTCGGAGTGCGGGCCGAGCACCCACAGGAACTTATCGATACAATCCAATACCACCACTCGCCACGCGATCCTTACTTACCAGCCGCAACATACAGCCTGGTGAAACAGGTCGAAGGCCGTGGTGTGTTCTCCTTCTGCATGTGCCCTGGAGGAATTATTGTACCCTCTGCAACCGAAACCGGGCAGGTTGTGGTGAATGGAATGTCGAACAGCCGGCGCAATTCTCCCTATGCCAATTCAGGAATTGTTGTTCAGATTGATCCATCGGATATTGCGCATCTTTCGGAATACGGGCCCTTCGCTGGGCTTGAGTTTCAACGCCGTGTGGAAGATGCATGCTGGCGAGCTGCCGGAATGAGCCAGGCAGCCCCGGCTCAGCGGATCAGCGATTTTTCGAAAGGAATAGTTTCGGCTACTTTACCTGAGTGTTCCTATTTCCCCGGAATTGTTTCGGCTCCTTTGCACGAAATACTGCCTCCTTTTGTATCTGTAAGACTCCAGGAGGCATTTCTGCAGTTCGATAAAATGATGAAAGGATTTCATACTTCCGAAGCGTTAATTTTGGGAACTGAATCACGCACTTCGTCACCGGTAAGAATTCCTCGTAACAACGATACACTGGAGCATATCAATCTGCCCGGACTCTACCCTTGCGGAGAAGGAGCCGGCTACTCGGGCGGAATTGTTTCATCGGCTATGGATGGCGTTCGTTGTGCACAGGCAGTTGTGAAAAAATATAAAAAGTAAGCAGTATGAAAATCTGAATATTACCTTACTTTTATAACCTCAATAGTAATAACAATGATGGATATATTGCCAAATGATGAACTTTTTACTGGTCTCAGGAAAAAAGCTGCTTTTAAACAGGAGGTTTATAGAAACACACTTGAAGTTTTCCGGCTCTTCAAATCAGTATTGATAGAACTGGACACCGAATACAGGCAAAAGTTTAAGGCTGACCCACTCCAGATACCTTTCGAATACCGCGATAAAGGTGAATTCGAAGCCGAACTCAGGTTTGGGGGAGACGTACTTATTTTCACCATGCATACCAACGTATTTGAATTCTCACGCGATCATGAGGTTATGAAAACCAGTTATATTCATGAAAACACCAGGCGTTCGTATTGCGGCATTATAATGATATTCAACTTCCTGGCCGATTCATTCAAATACAACCGGATGAATGACCTGGGATATATGATAGGACGGATTTTTGTGAATAACGAAAATCATTATTTTGTTGAAGGTAAGCGCGAAGTCGGACAATTATACAATAGTTTTCAGTCTTCGGTAATAACGCGCGAAT
This sequence comes from Lentimicrobiaceae bacterium, assembly GCA_041753535.1. GTDB lineage: Bacteria > Bacteroidota > Bacteroidia > Bacteroidales > UBA4417 > UBA4417. The sequence goes on along the minus strand of JBGSUB010000010.1, from coordinate 40,677 downwards.
CGGTACGTACAATCCTCGAATCGGCCATCAGGTATACAATTAATTTCGACTTGCTCACGCCTCCTTACGACGCACTTAAGATGATTACGGTTGCTGATATCCAAACCACTCTCGACAATATGAAAATAACCACGGGAAAGCGGCTTGGCTTCCGTTTCCAGGGCGATCATGAGGAGTTCATCCGTTGAACATAAAAAAAGGAATACACAATACATGCTGATTTCCATTACTTTTGCAAAAAACTGGTTTTAATAACAAAAAGCAGGAAAATTAAAATATTTTAAGCCTGGGATATGGCCAACAGCAAGTTTTCAGATGCTATTACCATTCGTGAAATCGAATATACTATCCAGATAAAAGATAAGGATAGCGGATTCAGCGAGTTGCATGATTTGCTCTTTTCGGAACTGACCCGTTTTGAATATACCCGAAAAAAAGGCGATAAGTTTGAAAACCCCATACGGGATTTTTTGCAGACTAATATTGAACGGAGCATTGTAATCCGCGACAGCACAAGAGTTTATTTCCTCGATTACCGCGAACATGGTTCATTTACCATACAGTTCAAACTGCTTGTAATTACCCGCTACCTCAATTATGGAACAACCCGCCAGGCTCTCGATTACCTGATAAAGGATACAATTGGTGAATATTTCGAAGAACTGATTGAAAGGCATGTGCCTGCTAGTGTTACCGTGCATGCTGCTGATAACGAACTTTATGAAATCTCTGCCAACCAATCCCATTTTGAACCTGTCAGCACTCGCCCTCAGCGTGATTACCTGGCGGTAATACTGTCATCAGTTGCATTATTGGTCGCATTAATTGCAGGATTATTCTGGATATTTCAGAAAAATCAAAGCACCGGGAAAAATGAACCTCCGCAGGATTACAGGGAAAAATACTATGAGTTACTTATTGAAAAGAAAGTGATGCAGGCTTTTGAGAAAGAGAAATATGACTACCTCATCCGCAAAAGTATTGAGACAAGCACGGATACTGCAGGAAAACTCAGGTATGACGAAAGAAATTGAACCTGCTTACGGAAATTAAATATTATCAGTTGTTTTCATAGCCATATCATCAATTTCCTCATTAGTAAAGGATCAAAATTCAAAATAATATTTCTTTTCAGAAAGAAGGCAGCATCAATCCGGAAATAAAAATTACTTTTAGGTGGATTTTCAATAAATGAATATGAAAAAACACTTACTGCTTCTTGTAATATCTTTTCTCTTTCCGGTTCTTATCCATGCCCAGGGAAAACAGGGAAAACCCGAATTAAGCCCATTATCAGCTACTGAACTTCAGAAACTAGCTTCAATTCCTGAATACCGGTTCGAAACCGGTGATCAGGCAACGACCCTGCCCTATAGTATTGATAATACCACGCAGCCTTATTTCAGGCCACTTTTTAACCAGTCGGGCCTCGAATGTGGGCAGGCAGCAAGCATAGGATTAAACTTCACGTATGAAATTAACTGGGCGAGGAACCTGCCTGCCAATATTTCACAAAACCAATTTGCAACACATTTTACCTACAATTTCATCAACGGCGGAAGTGATGCCGGAGTAAGCTATTTCGAAACATGGGAGATAATAAAGCGATGTGGTAACCCAAACGCATCCGAGTATGGTGGTCTTTCTGCGGGTGGGGCTTCGCGCTGGATGACAGGCTATGATAAGTATTATAATGCGATGCACAATCGTATATCAGACGTTTATACCATTACTGCCGGCGACGAATCAGGCCTTAGTACACTGAAAAACTGGATTTACAACCATTCAAATACTTCAACAGTTGGCGGACTGGCTAACATTTACATTCAGTACAAAACACCTGATGCCCAGCTTGCCGCCGGTACTCCTGAAGCTGGCAAATGGGTGATCACAACCTGGGGTGGCAGCCCGAATCATGCGGTAACGCTGGTTGGGTACAACGATTCAATCCGGTTTGATTATAATAATGACGGACAATATACCAATACTATTGATATAAATGGTGATGGTATTGTTAATATGAAAGACTGGGAAATAGGCGGATTCAGGCTCGCCAATACTTACGGTGGTATCAATAACTGGGGAGATCTTGGATTTTCGTATGTAATGTACAAAACATTTGCTGATAACCTGGGAAGTGGCGGTATATGGAATCATGCAGCACATATTATTAAAGTAAAAACGGATGTAACCCCAAAACTCACTTTTAATGTAACGCTGAAACATACTTCGAGGAATAAGCTGAAATTAATGGCCGGAGTTTCGCAAAATCCACTCGCCACCGAACCGGATTTATTGCTGAACCTGCCAATTTTCGATATGCAGGGTGGTGACAAATATATGTTGGGAGGCACCACTGAAGCTGACAAAACAATTATTTTCGGTATTGATGCTACTCCCCTGCTGAGTGAAATTGTACCGGGACAAGCGGCAAAGTTCTTCCTGTTGCTCAGCGAAACAGATCCTGCAGCATCTGCCACCGGGCAGATAATTTCCTTTGACCTTTTGGATTATAACGGATTCACGACTACTATTCCCTGCACGATAAGCAATGTTCCAATCGTCGAAAACGGGCTGACGGTGATGACCATTACCCACACACCCAATCACAACCGGCCGTCAATTACCAATACTTCTCTTCCTGAAGCTAAAATCTATGAGCCTTACAGCCAGCAGATGGATGCTAGTGGAGGAATTCCTTCCTACAGGTGGAAATTCCTTTGCGACTACAATGAAACTCCGCACACAGCAGCATTCCCTTTTATAACTGCCCAACAGCTCACAATTGCGAACACCAGCAACGGGTTTGCTGAGGTAAACCTGCCTTTTGAGTTTCCTTTTTATGGGAAAAAGTATTCAAAACTCTATGCACATGTTGATGGATACCTGATGTTTCAACCAGACCTGATGCCCTGGACTTTCATCATTTACGAAAAGACCTTTTTAAAAAACACACGCAACATATCGCCTTACATGGCTAAACCGCTTGTACTCTTTCCCTCCGAAGGAGATGGTATCTGGTACGAATCTAATCCGAATTATGCCATTTTTCGATGGAAATCAGGCATGTATGGCAGTGGATCAACGACAGATATAAACTTTGCTGTAAAGATTTTTCCAAATGGAAAGATAGAATTGTATTATGGAAATATCGTATCGAATTCATGGGTTTCATGGAATGCAGGAATTTCGAACGGCGACGGTATAAATTTCAAATTCTGCTCAATTACCGATTCGCTTGCCCAGCCTACAGTAAACACAATGTTTCGTTTTACAACCTCAACCTTTCCAACCGAAATGAACATTAGTGATGAAGGATTGCTTTCAGGAACACCCACTGCTGAGTACAGCAATGTCTCTGTAAAGTTCTATGCCGAGGATAATAATAATATGTACAACACCAAAACTCTCAATTTTTCGACTAAAGGCATTAAACTGGAATATATTGTCAATTCAGGTGGCGATAGCGTTGTTGAGTATGGAGAAAATGTAATTCTGACAGCAAAACTAACCAACATTGGTAGTACAGCCTTGCATAATGTAAATTTGAAACTACTCATTTCGGACCAGTTTATCACATTAACAGACAGTTCACAATACATAGGATTGTTAAATCCGGGACAGACAGTTGTTATTGCAAATGCATTAGCTTTTAATGTTTCGCAACATATCCCAGACGGGCATGAAATAATCACCACCAGCCAGGCCATTGCCACCGAAGATATTTTTACCCGCAACATTACTATTCCTGCTTATTCGGCCAATCTGAAAATATCAGCAGTCATTATTACTGATGGTAACAACAATATCCTTATGCCTGGTGAAAGCGGAACACTTAATGTAACAGTAAGTAACATTGGAGGATCAGCTGCTGTGAATGTAAATGCATTACTTACTTCAATAGATCCTTTTATAGCGATAATTCAGGGAAATGGGGTATTGGACACACTCTTAGCACATACTTCGCAAAGTATTGAATTCCAGGTATCCATATCAACAAGTTGTCCTCTTGGGCATATCACCCTGGCTTCACTTCACCTCACTGCTGAACAGAATTATTCATCAGCCGATAGCGTTTATTTTAATGTCGGAATCATTGCAGAAGATTTCGAAACAGCTGATTTCACTAAGTATCCCTGGTATTTTAGCGGAAATGCAAACTGGGTAATTAATAACATTCTACCATTTGAAGGTTCATTCTGCGCGTCTTCACCGACTTTAGCTGACAATATGCAAAGTTCAATGTATGCAACAATGAATGTATTATGTGCTTCAGAAATCAGTTTTTACCGGAAAGTCTCTTCCGAAACCAATTACGATTTCCTGACTTTTTATATTGATGGAGCTGAAAAGGGAAAATGGTCGGGGGAAGTTCCCTGGGGAAAAGTGACATACCCTATATCAGCCGGTTCACATACATTTACATGGAAGTATAATAAAGATGTGAACACAGTGGCAGGAAGCGATAAAGCATGGGTCGACTACATTGTTTGGCCGCCTTTTGAAGACATGCTATTAATAGCGAATGCCGGTCCTGACGATATTGCTTGCTTTCCTTCGGGTTATCCGCTACAGTCTGTTGTAGTAAATGCTGAATATATTACATGGGCAACAAGCGGAGATGGTTATTTTGACAACAGCACAATTGCTGCTGCAACATATTATCCGGGTACTAACGACCTTAATAATGGGTCAGTAAACCTTATTATTAATGCAGGAAATAATAGCGCTCCTGAAGTATCTGATACAATAACTCTCGGTATTTTTCAAAAGCCTTACGCTTCGGCTGGTGCGGATGCGGCAATATGCTCCAATACCGATTTTACGCCTTCAGGATCGGCCACGTTGACCCAACTGGTAGAATGGAGTACATCAGGAGATGGTACTTTCAGTAATAGCATTATTCTTACTCCTGTGTATACTCCAGGACCAAATGATATCGCCGGTGGAGAAGTTTTCCTGATTCTTACAGCCTATGGCACAATTCAGTGTGGAAACACAATCGATTCGCTGCTGCTAACAATAAATCCGGCGGTATTTTCTGATGCAGGCACAGATCAATCCATACAATACGGAACTTCAACCCAGTTGAACGGGACAACATCAGGAGGAACCGGCTCACTCAATATAAGTTGGGAACCGGCTGCTCAGCTGATAAATGCGGGAATAATCAATCCATACACTATAAACCTGACTAATTCAGTTGAATTTACATTGCTTGTAACCGATCCGGCAACACAATGCATTTCTTCCGATATGGTGTTTGTAAATGTTACCGGCAGTCCTTTAAGTGTGAATATAACTGCTACTCCTGAAAAGATATGCCGGGGAGAGTATTCACAACTCCACGCTATGGCTGGCGGCGGTTCCGGTAATTATACATATTCCTGGACATCTATTCCGGCTGGTTTTATTTCTTCAATTGCCAGTCCAACGGTTAATCCGCTGGTTACAACCCAATATAATCTCCAGGTTTCAGATGGGATAAATATTGTACTTGCTTCTATCAGTATATATGTCGATTCAACAGCCCTAACTCCGAATCAACCTGACGGTCCTTCGGCTGTAAATAATTTCCTTACAACCTCAAGTTCCTATAGTTCAATCTTAACACCTAATTCAGATGATTGTGTGTGGAACATTTCGCCTGATGAGGCCGGGATTATCAGTTCTGTAACATACAACTGCCAGGTAATCTGGAATCCTCTTTTTAACGGGAATGCTTACCTTTCGGTTGCCGGAATAAACTCCTGCGGTACAGGTGAATTTTCAGATGCACTCCAAATTACAGTTTCACAATTTATCGGAATACACGAAAATATAAAAACTAATGAACTCCAGGTCTGGCCTAATCCGGCAAAAAATATCCTTTATCTTAAATCCACCTGCGGGGATGTTTCCAGTATTTCTATCAGAAATGTGCAAGGAAAAATTATTTATTACTCTAACTTCCGTTTGCTCCCTGAGATTATAACAATTGACCTTAGCGACCTCTCGAATGGAATTTATCTGCTTAGTTTTGAAAATGGCTCGAGATTAAAAACACAGAAAATAGTGATTAGCAAGTAAATCATTCTTTTTGTAGGTCAATCGGAAATTCATCTAAAAGACTATAAACAGAAAGCCCTCATTTCTGAAGGCTTTTTGCTTTGTAGTGAATCAATTTTAAAAATTATTTACCTATCCTGATATCGAGGCCAATGGCGACAAGCCAGGTCGATTTGGCATAATCCTCAGTAACAGGAATAGCATTTGTACCCAGCATATGATTAAAGGTTTTGCTGTTTTCTTCATACATCGTTATAAGTGCTCCAAGGTTTAAACCGATGCCCGGAGTAATTTTATACTGACCGCCAAAACCAACAGAATTAGATGAATTGCTGTAACTCAGATCATTCTGGTATTCGGGTGAAACACCTGTTTTGGCCATTAAATAACCTGCACTTAAAAGGAATTTTTCGGTGAAGTTATATTCAAGTCCAAGTGCAACTTCATAGAAATTATTATCAATAATCTCATCGTTTGTAACAGGAATTCCTTCGGAGTTTTTCTTGCCATAGTCAGCCTTTTTGTCCCAATAGTAGTTGAAACCCAGTGACGCATTTAGCTTCTTCAATACCGGGTAAGAAGCGCCTATTGAGAGCATTGCAGGCATATCAGCACGTGAAGTTTTTCCATCAGGGAACAAGCCCGAGCCATCAACTGTAGTTTCATTGGTCAATTCAATCTTCGTTATCAGTTCGTACTTAATGGCAAGGGTAAGTTTTTCGGCAATAGTAAGATTGGCTCCGAAAATAGGGGTATATCCTGTTCCTTTTTGAACCACATCTACTTCCACATTACCGGTTCCATTAGCTAAATCACCCATCTGGGCGGCTCCTCCACTCAACTGGGCAGCACCTGCTGTTGCTTGTACTGAACCGGCAGATGCCTGGTTTGCTGTTGTTGTATACACAACCTGGGCTTGAGCAATAGGAGTACTAACGGGCTGACCTGCAGCTAGCAACGCGCCTTCAAACTGAGCCTGTTGAGTTGCAGTGATAGCTCCGGCAGCCTGGGCCTGAGCAAATGTTAATGTACCTAAACCAGCAGCAGTCAGATTTCCTGCACCAGTGGCAGCGCCCGTGTACTGTGTTGCAACACCTGAATAATAACTTGCAACTCCTGTCATATACTCGGAAGCATCACTAAAATAACCGTTCATTTGTGTACCAAAAGCATCAGCTCTCATAAAAGCACCTCCGAATGACATTGCAGCAGGTTGATTTAAGATCGGTATTACAGGAAGTGTAGGCGTTGTGTAATTAGGATTAATCATAATATCCGTAATCGATCCCTTATAAGTGTTCTTTGCTGTTACAGTGCGTATTCCGGCAAAAAGAGAGATTGAAGGGTTAATCTCATAAGAAACACCAAACTGATAAGCAAAATATACTGATGTGCCTTCGAAATTAATTGCTGCCTGGTAATCAGTAACGCCAAAACCAGGATCTGTTTCACTTTTCGGACCAAGTTTAGGCACTAAATCCGCAATATTCATTTCGAATGAAGGAAGTCCTTTATCATATTTTGCTCCGCCGCCGCCACCGACCGGATTAAAACTAAAAGAAAATGCCAGTTTGTTCATTTTATAAACTGCATAGATGCCGGGAAACACAGGAGCCTCAACTACGCCAGTATATTTGGCTTCGGGTGACCCATGCAGGTAAGGATAGTTGTTAACAACATCCTTGGTTTGAAAAATAGTCTGATTGTTCAGCGATAGGTGAAATCCGTTTCCTAACTTGGTAAGTCCGGCAGGATTATAATACACAGCGTCAATTCCTAATGTGGCATTTCGGGCCAACAGTCTTGCATAGGCAGCACTTTGATTTGAATTTGTCATGATGCCACCGGCGCGAAGGCCTGTACTTAAAAATGCGGCAGAAAGTGCAAAAAGTACTAATTTTTTCATTTTTGTGTTTTTGGTTATTAATTGGGTCGATCCGTTTGAAAGAGCCAAAATATATACATTTTACAATAATTCCAAATATTTTTGACTGACAGCTTGTTACATTCTATCTGATTAAGCATAAATTCAGGTGTTTGCATATGTTTCAAGTCTTTAATATTTATTAACATTAAGTTAACGAAGGATAAAAATCAGCTGACAGTCAGGTATCGAAACAGGTTAAAAAATTATTTCGTTCTTCCATCCAGTGAAATCAATTTGTGCGATCAAAGTATATAGCCCTCAGGAATATACATATATCAGTAATCCACACTTCTGAATTCAAGCACATTAAGAGTTTTAAACTCCGTATTGCGAACAAATCAACAATTTGCCATACTCTTGACTTTCAGTTTTATTGCATTATTCCTATTAGGCATATTCCACATTTCATCCATTTAAGTTCCCTCTATCTATTTCCGGTAAGCAATAACCGATAATAATATCATAACAATTAATGAGGCGAATGCTGTTATCCAATCAGATAACACTGATGTTTTGGCAAAGTGAGCGTTAACTTTACTCACTTCACTATCCCGAAATGCTACAATTGAATCGGCATTATAGAGAGATGAATATGTTTGAGCATACAAATCCTGAAGGCTATCAGCCAATTTGAATTTATGGAGTACTGCATTTGCATGGGCAAGGTTACGGTAGTTTTCAAGTTTTTCAAAAGGAGCATCTAATTCAGTTGTAATTTCAAGGCTTTTATAAAGATAACCAAAAGCTTTATCTATTTCATTAGTTTCCATTAGATTACGTCCTAATGAAGTTAGTACTTTCGCAACTTGCCGCTTGTTATCCATTTCCTCATATCGTTTTAGTAATTCGATAAATTTTTCATTAGATCTTGAATATTCCTTTTTAGATGCATATATTTCAGATAAAATCCAAAGAGTATTTAATATTTCATAGCCTTGATTCGCATCAGAAGAAATTTCAAGTACATTATTTAATATTTTCAAAGCATCATCATCATTGCCTTTGTGCCAAGTAACTAATCCATAATTGCTCAAGGCCATGGCTTCAGCGTATGAATCTTTTAGATCCTTGGCTATCGCAATAGCTTCTTTTTGATCTGAAATTGCATCATTAAATTGTTTTAAATTGTCATAGATTGCCGCCCTGTTGATGAGCGCCCTCATAACACCCTCTTTATCAGACTGATTTTTGCATTCAATAAGAATCTCATCTGATAATGATAATGCCAATTTTAAATTTCCTTTGTATATGTTGATGTCGACTACATTTCTTTTTGTCGTAGTCGCCCCTGAAATATCGCCAAGACTAGTATCTATATTTATTGATAACTCATAAAGTCTTAATGCCTCATCATACTTCCCTGTCTCTTGTGCAATCAATCCAAGATTATTATAACAGGCCGACATTCCCTTTTGGTCTTTTAAGAGAGTAAATATATCAAGTGATTCTGTATAACAAATAGTTGCCGAATCGTTATTACCAACAAAAAACCAGCAAATACCTTCATTTTTCTTAGCAAGTGCCTTGCCGGGTAAATAATTAATTCTGGAGGCAACACTATATGCTTGCCTGGCATAATCTAATGCACCATAACGATCCGATTTCCGGTATACAACCGAAATCTCATTCAATATATCAACTTTTTCATTTCCTTTTGCCTGCGGCAACTTTTCAATCAAAGGCGCAGCCTCATCCTGAGCCACCATCATAAATGGAAACATCAATAAAAAGAAAAGTAATGCAATTTTGCAGTTGCCCATTTTTGTTTCGGGAATATATTTATTTCTTGTCATTCAATAACCAGGTAATGCCTGATCTTATTAAAAAGTTCGTCGTGTACTAAAGGTATTTCTTTCACTTGTTGCAACGTGGTGAATTTTCCAAGAACAACTCGTTGATCAACAATGGCTTTAGCCGTATAATAGTCTAAATATGGATGCTTCTTCAATTCTTCGGTACGCACTGTGTTGATGTTAATCTTCCTAATCTGGACTGAACCAACTTCGCAGTAATCTGCAATCTTATCCAGCCTGTCCTGATCAAAACCAAATACTTCGAGTAATTGTTGTTTACTATAAAATCCGCCCAGTAAATTCCTGTATTTTACAATTCGCTTTGCAAAAGATGGCCCAATCCCGTAAAGGGTAAGCAAAGCAACAGAATCTGCCGTATTCAAGTCAACCAATACCCGCTCCTTTTTTACTCTTTTCTCTACATTACTTTCAGTAAACTCTGTTTTCTGCTCAGGTATCGTTATATAAGGTTCCAGGATTGCGTATTCGGAAGGAGAAATGCAAAACATTCTTTTAAAATCTTCCTTCTTGCTGAACTTCCCTCCTTTTGCCTCGTAATTCTTAATAACTTTTATCTGCCAATCTTTCAAACCCATTTTACTCCACTGCTCTGACGACAATTTGTTCGGGTTGAATGGGAAGGGAATAATTCTATTCTCAGCTACCGATTTATCCATCTGCTGAAAATTAAGCATCCTTGCTTCATTTACAGAATCAGCAGCGTATTTCAGACTATTTTCAAACTCTTCAATATCCTTCACAAATCTGGCAAACTCATCTTTATTACTTTTAACTTCATACTTAATTATATACGGCAATGCCAATACAAGTATTATTATGGCAATAACCACTATTAAGCCAATCCGCTCTCCTTTATTAAAAGTAAAATAGTTTTTTATAATATCCGACATAATCATTTCTGGTACATAAACTGCTAATTACGAAATGGATCACAAATACGTTTATACTCTAATTTTCCTTTTTTCTCATCTAACTTAGGTTTAGTTTCTGAATGTGGTTTAACCCGCTCACCCCTATACTTACCGTAGATTTTTTCGTGCAAATTATTCTTGTAGGCAATATACGCAATATGCTTATTGAAAATTTACTCCGTTTGCTTTCCCCATTTCTTCCAAATATAGTAAACCGGGAATCCCAGCACCACAATCAGTAATCCGAATCCAGCATATTCGAAGCGGTATATAAGCAATACCAGCATTATAAGACAGGCAGCAGCCATGTACAACACAGGCACCACTGGGTAACCATAAGTTTTATAGGGCCGCTCCACATCAGGAAGTTTGCGCCTTAACACAAAAATACCGGCAATGGTAAGAACATAAAATATGAGTACGGCGAACACCACGTAATCAAGCAGGTTAGAGTAAGTTCCCGAGAGGCAGAGCAACGAAGCCCACACAGCCTGAAATTTGAGCCCGGAAGCAGGTACTGCATTTTTATTCAGTGTACCGGCACTTTTGAAGAAAAGCTTATCCTTCGCCATGGCATAGTACACCCTTGCCCCGGAAAGGATCAGCCCGTTGTTACATCCAAAGGTAGAAATCACTACAAAAGCAGCCATCAGTAATGCAGCCATGGCACCAAACAAACCATACATGGTTGCTGATCCGAGACGGTCGTTAACTGCATATTGTATTCCTCGTTCGAAAACGCCCACACCCTCGGGTGTGCCCCGCAACGGAAGTGCATTCAGGTAAACAAAATTGGCAAGAATATACAATATGGTAACCAGTGTTACACCTGCTACCAGGCTTAAAGGAATATTGCGCTTTGGATTTTTAACCTCACCGGCAGCAAAAGTGATGTTGTTCCATGCATCGGACGAAAATAATGAACCCACCATAGCCACCCCTACCGCAGCTATCAGAGCCCAGCCACTCAATACTGATCCGTCCAAGGCTACCGGCTGCCAGAAATAACTCTTGTTTAATGCGATTGCATCCGGATTTTTTGCAAAAAACAGCCCAAGCACGATGAAACCAATTAACAATGCCACTTTAAGGAAAGTAAAAATGTTTTGCACCCATTTTCCGCTTCTGATTCCCATCAGGTTATTGATGGTGAGCAGTACTATGGAAGAAATTGCCAGGAGGTGAACCGTATTGAATTTAAGATAACCGAAGTTGAGAAGTACGTTACTTTCGGAAAACCATGGAACGAGTACCCCTGCAAATTTAGCAAAAGCCATTCCTACAGCTGCAATGGTGCCTGTTTGAATAACTGTAAAAAACGTCCAGCCATAAAGGAAACCAGCCAGTGGGTTGAATGCTTCACGCAGATATACATACTGTCCACCAGCCTTTGGCATCATCGAAGCAAGCTCCCCATAACTTAATGCTGCGAAAATGGTCATCAAACCGGTTATTACCCATACAATCAGCATCCAACCGGGAGAACCTACATTGCGGGCAATATCGGCACTGACAATAAAAATTCCTGATCCGATCATCGAACCGGCTACGAGTGCGGTTGAATCAATAAATCCCAAGCTTTTTCTAAATTCTGACTTTTCAGTTTCCATATTTTTAATGCTCTATTCTTCGGAATACGAATCGGGTTCATCTTTAGGTTTGGTAAACAAAACCCGGATAAAAAAATAAAGAGTCAGCCCGGTAATTATTATTTCCGCCGAGACCATAAATATAAGTGCCTGTGTCTGCATAATCTATGTTATTTATTGTTCAAATATTTTGTTAAATAGATGCCGGGTACTAGGTGTCTGATAACTGTTAAATCCGGTTTTCGCGCACTCGCTTGCGGTATGCATAGTACACAGTAAAACCAATAAGAACGAATATCAGTGTTAACAGGAAGCGTGAAATATCAATGAAGAACACTTTATTGATAACACCACCTGTGTATAAAATATCACCTTCTGCAACCTGGTCACCAATTTTAACAATAAGGGTATTTTTGCTTTTGTATTCAAAATCTGCTGACAAACGGACAGATCCATTCGTATCGCTTACCCGGATAAATTTATTGTCTCTCAGCATATAAATCGAATCTACAACTCCTGACTTTTCTGAATAAAATGCATCACTGAAATAGGTATGGTTCGGACCAATATTGTTGTGCAACATCTGCCCCAGAATACTTTCGTGGTGTAACTCCCAACCGCGAAAACTCAGTTTGCTCCAGTCATCGTTAGCCGGGCGCACGAGCGAACCGAAGAATACGGCTATGAGCATAAGAGGTGTGACGAATTTGAGAATAAACTTATATATATTCGGGATGCGGATATCAGCACCGGATGTAAGTTCGTCCCATCCTTTTTTAATACCAAAAACCCAGGAGAATAAAATAATTTCGAGCATCGCAAATACCACCAGTGAAACCGTTCCCGCCCAGTAATCGTATTCATCGAAAACACCCTGCTGGAAAAACAATACAGTTGGGAGTCCGAGAACCAGAACTGCTACCCCGAATGCAACTGCAGAACTTCCGCGCCGCCATTTGAATTCGTCCATCAGGAAAGACATGGCAGGTGTCCCCATCGCAAGCGAGCTGGTTATACCAGCAAAAAACAATAATCCAAAAAAAGAAACTCCTGCCATTACCGATAGTATAGGACCCCATTGTTCGAAAAGAAAAGGCATAACCCGAAAACCCAGCCCAAGGCCACCAAGTTGCGTTAGATCTAAAACTCTATCCAATCCAAAATAGCCAATAGCAATAGGTATGATGATAGCACTTCCAAGAACAACTTCTACAAATTCGTTCATCCAACCAGCCGACATGGAGTTGAGCACGATATCATCCTTTTTCTTTACATAAGAAGCATAGCATTGCACAGAGCCTTGTCCGAGTGAGAGTGTGAAAAATATCTGTCCGGCTGCAGCCAGCCATACTTTTGGATTTGCAAGTGTATCATACTGTGGCGTCCATAAAAAATTAAGACCAACCACACCATCGAACAAAGCGCCGCTTTCACCGGCTTTTAGGGTTATACCCCTTATAGCAAGGAAAACACCAAATAATATTAAAAGTGGCATCATTATTTTTGCGGCTTTCTCCACTCCGCCACTCAAACCTTTGCTGAGTATCCATACATTTAATGCCAGGCACAACACAAAAAACACCACAGCCTCATAAGGAATTCCGGTAGTTGAGGTGGAGATATCGAGATAATTTGTAAAGAAATCCGAAACCCCATGCTGCGACAAACCATTAAAAGTACCCACTGCGGAATGTATGGTATAGGACAAAGTCCAGCTTTCGATGTAACAATAATAGGCTGCAATTGATAAGTTTGAAAAAATTCCGAAAACACCGATATATTTCCATAGCCACCGACTGTTCATTTTATGAAATGCAAACGGAGTAGTATGATGGCCATACTGCCCACCGTACCTGCCTGTTGTCCATTCGACAAACAAAAGAGGAATTCCCATTAAAAGGAAACACACCAGGTAAGGAATAATAAATGCTCCTCCGCCATTTTGAATAGCCTGCATAGGGAAACGAAGAAAATTACCAAGTCCGACCGCATTACCGGCCATTGCTAGAATGAGCCCGACCCTGGACCCCCAAGCTTCGTTGTTCGCCATTGTATTTTAGTTTGACAGTATTATTAAAGAGTTTCTGGTTTGGGTTTTCAGCTTCTTATACCTTTTACTGAAGTAATAGTTAATGTTCTCTGCCATCCTTTCCATCTTATCAATCTTATCAATCTTATCAATCCCTTATCCTTTAAGCAATTCATTCCCGATTCTGCAACTCAAACACTTTTTCAAATTGCAATAATTTGTTTTAAGCTCGAGTAGCGACTGGGTAGCAGCAGCATTGGAAACATCAACGCCTAATCCAACCCAGTTTCGTATAATTGAGTTATCCTCGCCCCTGATCTGCATAAGCATATCAATTGGCTTTTCGGTCATTCCGGTATCGTTTTTACGACGGCCGTAAGCAAGCAACAATGGTGCAACCAGGTTAACGATCAGCAAATCGACGGATGAAGAGCCAAGAGTTTTTCGTCTTGGTGCGGACGCTTTATCAAATGTATAATGTGTATTCCAGTATTCCGATGCTTCAGCGCCAAAAAGTTTTCTATACGTAGGAACATCATTTGTATTAAAAAGCTCACCGATAATATTTCCGGAATGGTGGATAATGGAGGCAAATTGTGCCAAACGCAGGGTTGGAAAATTCCCAGGATGAAGTCGCATAAACCGCCACAGATGGGCATCAATAGGTTTTAATTCGAACTTCTTCTGCAGAAATACATATTCCTTCTTCAGTTTTTTGGGATACTCGTCCATGAAAGGTCCGACCAGTAAACCTGCCTGACCGAAAACCATGGCTTCAATCTGTGAAAGATCATCAGCATGTTTGGCCAGGAAAGAATAGGGCAAGGAAAAAGCGAGCATTTCGAATGCCTGGTTATTCAGTTTGAAGCCCATATTCCGGGCAAGCAAACGGTAAAAAGTATGTGCCCAATCATTATTGGTTAATGATAAGATATGCTCAACTTCGAGAGCCTTTCGTTCGAGGCGTTCAACAAGTACCCTGTCGAGCCATGCATTCCTGATGAATGGATCAACTTTTGAAATCGAAGTGTTACAAGGAATCCACTGCCGGGAATTCATAAATCCCAGGTAACTTTTCCAGGCTTGTTCATTATATAATCCATCCAGTTCGAGCGTAGGAATAGCGGTTCCGTCAGCGCGTAAAACTTCCGAATCATCACGCCAAACCACATGCAGAATCACGTTATCATAACTCAAATCATGCTGATGGTTATGACGATTCCAATCCGACGAAAGAATATGAATTTCAATATTTCCAGCCCATATGGTTTCTCCGATCCTGATCTTAGCATTAAAAAAGTCAGGACCTGAATCGCTGTTATGATTTCCTGGATGCAACACCTCAGCCTTTTCGCCTGATTGCAGCACGAGGTGAGGGCTATAGAGACGGTATTGCCAGATATAATGCAGGAATTCCTCTGTCATGACACAAATATAAGTGAAAAATAAAATGCTATGTCAATTTTATTTTCTTCAACCGAAGGAAAGATTGCACTATTATTGTTTAAAATATACACACATAATACAGATCACAAATCAGTTTGAATTTTAATCAATTGAATATCAATGAAAAAACTACTCGAAGGCGCAGTTACATTCAGGCAAATTGATTTCGAAGCACATGAAGCGCTTTTTCAGAATCTCGGTAATGAACAAAAACCGCACACCCTTTTTATCGGTTGTTCCGACTCGCGCCTGGTTCCGAATATGATAACTGCCACCATGCCCGGCGAACTTTTTATTATCCGCAATATCGCCAACATAGTACCAAACTATAAATTTTCGGGCGAATACCTGGCAACTATATCAGCCATTGAATTTGCTGTTCAGGCACTTGGGGTTGAAAATATAATAGTTTGCGGCCATTCGAACTGCGGGGGATGCGCCGCACTATTTAAACCTGATTCTTATTTTGAGAAACTTCCGCATACCCGAAAATGGCTCGAATTATCCTTGCCAGTCCGCGACAAAGTAAATTCTCTTTTGCCCGAAGCTAATGCCGCTGCCCGCGAATGGCTGACCGAACAAATGAATGTAGTGGAACAGTTAAAGCATTTGCTAACTTATCCTTATATCGCCGAGAAACACAAAGCCGGCGAGTTAAATATCAGCGGCTGGCATTATATTATTGAAACTGGCGAAATATTCGCCTATAATTCCAAAAAAGGGTTCTTCGAATTAATAAATTGATTTAAAACGACTTACACAATTTTCACCAGAATAAATGTTATATTATTGTTAATATCTCTTTTAGTAGTTATCTTTGCACCTATTACTTCAAGTGTCAAGTGCGATTAAATAAATGGAAGACTTAAGCAAGCTGGTTAAAGGACTGGATATCAAAAGCAGGCAACTTGTTCTCAGGCACAAAACACTTAAAGAAGATTTTATCAAACTGGAACAAAAATACCTTGAAACTGAAAACAGCTTACTTCAACAAAAACAAATAATACTCGAACTAGAAAAACAAATACAAATACTAACAATAGCAAAATCAATCCCAACCGGCAAGGAATCATCCAAGGCCAAAAAGAAGATAAATGAACTACTGCGGGAACTTGATACATGCATTGATCTTTTAAACAATAAAACAATATAGAAGCCTATGGCCGACGAATTACCCATCACCATTACCATTGCGGGAAGACCTTATAAGCTTACTGTTAATCGGAATGAGGAAGAAACAATTCGTAAAGCCGCGAAACATATTGAAGGACAAATCAACCACTATGCAAAAAACTTTCGCTACAGCGACAAACAGGATTTACTGGCAATGGTAGTATTACATTTTGCTACTTTGGCTATTAATAATCAAAACGAAGTAGAATTTGCCGCCAACAGTTTATCCCCGACACTAAGTGAGATTGACCGCATACTGACCGATGCTTTAAAAGACTGATGTTACACGTTCTTTGAAAATACAAGGATTAAAACCCGCATTAATTCAATCCGTTTGGAAACTCAACATATTTACAATCGGGCGAAGCTATTGAAATAACAGGACAGGCCTTACCGTATACCTTCGGGTATAAGGATTCCCCCCGGGGAACATTGGAAGCCCGACGATTTCAGGCAGCCTAAACTTGTCGTTTTGGGGTTTCCCGAAATGCATGAATTAATCGCGGGTTTTTTCTTTTTTCTTCTTTCTGATCCATGCCCGGTTATATGTTTAACCACCATATACCAACATGAAATGAGCAATATTATAGTAGCTGTCATTACAGCTATTGTCGGGTTAGGTGCAGGGCTTGCCCTTGCGACCACCCTCCTGCGAAAGGCAATCGAGAAAAAGAGTATCCACCTGCTGCAGGATGCTGAAGAGAAAGCAGAAATGGTCAAAAAAGAAAAAATGCTTCAGGCCAAAGAGAAATTTCTTCAGTTAAAAACGGATCATGAAAATATGATCCAGGAAAAAAATAACAATGTAGCTAAAAACGAAAACCGTCAGAAACAACGAGAACAACAACTTAACCAGCGTCACGACGAAATTCAGAAAAAAAACGAAGAAGTTCAGAAACAGCTCAAAGAACTAACAGAAACCAAAGTAACTCTTGACCAGCAAAAAGAAATTATAAGTCGCAAACAGCAGGAAATTGACAAAGCGCACAAACAGTATATCGATCAATTAGAGATTATTTCAGGTTTTACTGCTGATGAAGCAAAGAATCAACTCATCGAAAACCTGAAAGACGAAGCCCAGACCCAGGCAATGGCGCAAATCAATGATATAATTGAAGAAGCCAAACTGAAAGCAAACGGCGAAGCAAAAAAAATTATTGTCGAAACTATTCAGCGTACAGCTGCTGAACAGACTATTGAAAACACTGTTTCCGTTTTCAATATTGAAAGCGAAGAAATTAAAGGCCGCATCATCGGCCGCGAAGGACGAAACATCCGTGCCCTCGAAGCACTTACCGGCATCGAAATTATCATAGACGACTCTCCTGATGCCATTATTCTCTCCGGATTCGACCCGGTACGCCGCGAAATTGCGCGCCTCTCGTTGCATAAACTGGTAACTGACGGCCGGATTCACCCGGCACGTATCGAAGAAGTTGTTGCCAAAACCAAAAAACAAGTTGAGCAGGAAATGATTGAAGCCGGTAAACGGACTACAATTGACCTTGGTATTCACGGACTGCATCCCGAACTCGTTCGGTTGATCGGTAAAATGAAATACCGTTCCTCATACGGGCAAAACCTTTTGCAACATTCGCGCGAAGTGGCTAATCTCTGTGCTACCATGGCTGCCGAACTGGGGTTAAATGTAAAAAAAGCCAAACGCGCCGGACTTCTTCATGATATTGGAAAAGTAGCTGAAAACGAAGCCGAATTGCCACACGCAATCCTCGGTATGAAGATTGCAAAAGAGTTCAAAGAACTTCCGGATATCTGCAATGCTATAGGTGCTCACCACGATGAAATTGAAATGGAAACGCTTATTGCGCCCATCGTTCAGGTATGCGATGCTATTTCGGGTGCCCGTCCGGGTGCCCGCCGTGAAGTTGTTGAAGCCTATATTCAACGCCTTAACAAACTCGAAGAACTTGCCCTCTCCTACCCCGGTGTTGTAAAAACGTATGCTATCCAGGCAGGACGCGAATTACGCGTTATTGTCGGAGCCGATAAAGTTACCGATGAAGAATCAAACCAGATCGCATTCGACCTTTCCCGCAAAATCCAGGAAGAAATGACCTATCCCGGACAGATAAAAATCACGGTTATCCGCGAAACCAGGGCTATAAGTTTTGCAAAATAGAAACAATACATTTCGAAAAAGGAGTTCTTTTAAAAGGGGCTCCTTTTTTGTTTTTTAGAATTTTGAATTGTGATTTGCCAATCGTGCTTTGCATTACATCCGACACCCGAAATTTAACATCCGAAATCCGAATTACAGAAAAATGGATACCAACCAGTTAAACCTTTTCAAAAAGATTCTACCAGGATTATTGCCAATCTTTGTATTTATTCTTGTTGATTCTTTCTGGTCAACGGAGGCTGGTCTTGTAGTTGCAGTTATATTCGGAGTGGTACAACTAATATTTGTTTTTGTCCGTGAGCGTCGTCTTGACAGATTTGTGCTTTTTGACACTGCTTTGCTGGTTGCATTGGGAGGAATCTCAATAGCGCTGAAAGATGAGATATTCTTTAAACTAAAACCAGCATTTATCAACCTGTTATTCTGTGCTATACTTGGTTATTCCGCATTTAGCAGCAAAAACCTTATGATGATTTATACCCAACGTTACATGGGAGATATTAAGATCCCCGCCGGAGCCGAAAAAGCTATGCAGGAAACCATGCGCATTCTTTTCTGGATGATGCTGGGGTATACTTTACTGATAATTTATTCAGCTTATTTCATGAGCAAGGAGGCATGGGCCTTTATCAGCGGCGGATTGCTATATATACTTTTCGGACTGTTTTTTGCGTGGCAATACCTGACAACTAAACGAAAAGTTAAATCCACTGCAAATACTGCTGAAGATTGGGTTCCCCTCGTGGATGAAGAAGGCAAAATTATTGGTAAAGCAACGCGGAAAGAAGTCCACAGCGGACCTGGCAAATTGCATCCTGTAATACATCTTCATATCTTCAACAGCAAAGGAGAAATCTATCTGCAAAAACGATCCATGCTCAAAGATACTCAGCCCGGCAAATGGGATACTTCGGTCGGCGGACATGTTGACCTGGGCGAAACCATTGAACAAGCCTTACTCCGTGAAACTGCTGAAGAATTAAATATTACCGGGATTCATCCGATTCCGCTTACACACTATAAATGGGAAACGGAAATAGAATCGGAACTGGTATTTAGTTTCAGGGCAATTTATAATGCAATTCCGGTTTTCAATAAGCAGGAAATTGATGAAGGCCGATTCTGGGCTATCGGGGAAATAAGGGAAAACCTGGGCAAAGGGATTTTTACGCCAAACTTTGAAAATGAGGTTCCGATTTTGTTAAAAGCATTGGACTTTCGAAAGTAGAAAACCTGAAATCCGGAATCAATGTATTATGTAATAAGTACATTTTTCATTCTGCTATAGTGCCCTGATTCCTTTTATTGCTGATGCTTTTTCATACCTCTCAATTACTTCATCTGCACTCAGCATCATTTCTTTTATCGTAATACTCATATATTTACCTCCTGCCGAATGCCGGTTAGTCATTTCAGCCGGTGAAGGAAACAATTCATGAAGCATGGCAAAAATACGGTTATCAGCCGGAGCAATAAACTTAAACATGTAAACCGAAGGCCAGGTGAAATCGTTATTTAAATGCTCGCGGAGTTTATCGAAATTGTGTGTATCCAAACCAGAAATCTTTTTTTGAATTAAAATCGGGTGTAAAACCGTTTATGTAATTTAGCAGTCGTATAATAACATTAACTAGCAGCTTATGTTTGAAATAATCAAAGAAGTCGCAGCTTTTTTACGAAGTAAAGGTATTACTTCTCCTGATACAGGAATCGTTTTAGGAACCGGCCTGGGTAAACTTGTGTCGGAAATTGATATTGAAGTGGCAATCGATTATGCCGACATTCCTCATTTTCCGGTATCTACCGTTGAATCCCATCACGGGAGGCTTATTTACGGAAACCTCGATGGGCACAAAGTACTGGCAATGCAAGGCAGGTTTCATATCTACGAAGGGTATTCACTTCAGCAGGTTACATTGCCAATAAGAGTGATGAAAATGTTAGGCGTTAAGTGGTTGTTGCTCTCGAATGCAGCAGGTGCAATAAATAAAACATATCAGAAGGGTGACCTAATGCTGCTTGATGATCATATTAACCTGTTGCCTGCAAACCCGCTTACGGGAGCAAATATTAATGAACTCGGACCGCGTTTCCCTGACATGAGTTGCCCATATTCAACTGTTATAAACAAAAAAATGGAATCAGCTGCAGCCAGGTTAGAAATAACTTTGCACAAAGGAGTCTATGCCGTTGTTCCTGGTCCTAACCTCGAAACACGTGCCGAATACCGCTATCTGGGCATGATAGGTTCTGATGTTGTAGGAATGTCGACAGTACCCGAAGTAATTGTTGCGAATCATATGGGCTTACCTTGTGCTGCAGTATCAGTTATTACTGATTTATGCGACCCTGATAACCTGGTTCCGGCACGGCTTGAAGACATATTGGAAACAGCCGGGAAGGCTGAAATCAAGCTTATCCGGATGTTTAAAGAAGTGATCCGCAATCTTTAAAAGGAATTTTTCAGAATGAGATATTGTGCTGTTTGAAAATTCCAAGATCCAAATTCCAAGCAACAAATTCCAAGAGTCAGAACTCAGGGCTTCACTATCCTTTTTGGGACTTGAAATTTGGAATTTGAGGCTTGGGTCTTTTAATGCAGATTAATCCGATTTTGAGTGTAAATCCTTTATTTACGAACGTATGTTTCGCTGGTATTGGTAAAGAAGTAGCTGTTCGACTTGTTTTTGGCGATAAAATCTTTTAACTCTTTTGATGTATTGAAGGTTTCCTTAATATAATCAGTGACTTCGGAAGTATATATTTCAACTGCTTTTTCATCGAAGTTAAATTTATACAAATTATAAGTTGTACCACCATCTTCGATAGCATTCATAAAGGTTTCACCATTTACATCTGAAAAAGTGAGGTGGTAAATAGTTTCGTTGTACGCACTATCGGATGAGGAAAATTCCATTTTTTTTGCAGTAGCGCGAAACTTATCTTCTTTAGAAATAATGTAATAAGTTGGATTTTCTGATTCCGAATCCTGAGAACTTATCCATTGTCCTTCGAGACCGGCAGCTATTTTAACCGTACCTTCATCAATAGGAACGCTGCTCGAGTAAGGACAACCTGTTAATAATACAACAAATACCACGAGGCTTACTGAAGCTAATACTTTCTGAAAAAAACTAAATTTCATAATTTTCTTGTGTTAAGGTTAATAGAGTTATCTTGGATGAACAAAAGTAATTGAAAATAGTTTAAATTTGCACTACAAAAGATTATGACAGCGTAATCTTCAGATAATTTCATCTCCACATAATCCATCTTAATCATGAAAATTTTTACTGTTAAGGTATTTCTTACATTTAGCGTAATGTTATTCCTTTTATTCGGAATAAAATCATTTGCGCAGCCTGCTACCAAAGATAATAATATTCACCGCGACCCGATGGTAATGGTACCGGGATATCAAGCACCCGATGGCGATGCGTCACTGGCTACAGTGATAACCGTAGGTGATTATGACAATTTTAAGCTGGGTATTGATTTTGCTGAATGCAGCATAACCATTAATCCACTTAACCCTACAGAAATGTATGCTGTCTGGAATACAACCGGAACAGCAGGTGGAAAGGGGTACCGCACCTCAAATGGCTTCGAATGGACGGCATCAAACCCTTCGTGGACCGGCATGGCCGGTGATGTGGTTGTTACCAGCGATAGTACAGGAAGACTTATTTATGAAAACATGTATGGCAATATATCAGGTTGCAAGGTTGCCACATCAACAAATTTTGGACAAACCTGGGATCCTGTTGTAATAGCGATTGCAGGCGCTGATAAAAACTGGATTGCTGCAGATCAGACCGGCGGTGCCTACTCAAATTACATTTATACTGTTATGACTGCCAATAGCGGTGGAAACCATGCCCGCTCAATAAATAACGGGGTAACTTTTACAAATACACAGAATATGAACACGCAATCTCTCCCTGGAATGATGGTTGCTGTTGGGCCCAAAGAATCGAATCAGGGTGGCGCAATTTATGTTGTAACTAATTCGGGAAGTTCATTTGCATCAACTTACACATTCTACGAATCGAATGATGGTGGTCAGTCGTACACTTTTAAATCATCACAGAATTTCTCCAATTATGTAGGAGTTAACTCGAACGGGCGGAATTCAGTTCAAAATATGAGAACACGTCCATATCCGTTTATTTCGGTTGATAACAGCTACGGGCCTAATCGCGGAAGACTCTATTTAGTTTATGCATCCAATTTTCCGTCCGGGAATGGTAATAAACCCGATATTTTCTGCCGCTATTCGGATAATGGCGGAACTACCTGGTCAGCAGCAAAAACAGTTAATGACGATATAAATTCACAGAATAACAGTAATTGGTTTCCTGCAGTATGGCATGATTCAAAAACAAGCAGACTTTACATATCATGGATGGATACCCGCGATTGCCCGACAAGTGACAGTGCAATGATGTATGCAACATACACTACAGACGGAATAAATTTTGAGCCTAATCAAAAGATTTCGAATAAAAAGATGAAGATTAATTGCACAACCTGTGGTGGCGGAGGCTCACCAGCGTACTATGGTGATTATAATGGTGTTGCTTCAAATGGAGTAACATCTATTATGGCCTGGACTGACTTCCGCGATGGAAATTTTGGCAGCTATGTTGGTTATTTCCCTGATTACGGCCTCAGGGCGCAACCCTCATTAGACACAATTGCTCCTGTTGCAACTTTTTATGCCGTTGTACCCAGTGTTAAACTATATTCCGACACTGTATTTGTGAGCGCAAGCGTTAATGCTGCGCTTGGAATGTTCAACATTTCATACCCTGAAGGAAATAAACTATGGTCCTATCCGGGACAAATTCCGATCGAGATCAGCAGCAATTCTGCTCCTGTCGGAGATTACACCGTAACCATAACCACGACCGGCAGCAATGGAACACCTGTTCATAAACGCACTGTCACAGTAAGGGTTGTTGCTTCTTTACCTCCAACAGCTAATTTTACATCAGGTAATACAAATCCATGCGAAGGACAGCCAACTAATTTCACTGATCTTTCTGCAGGTCCTCCAAGTTCATGGGAATGGTCATTCCCCGGTGCAACCCCAGCCAGTTCCACTGTTCAAAATCCAAGCGGAATTGTCTATAGCGCAGAAGGAAGTTACGATGTTACTTTAACTGTAACCAATCTAATGGGATCGAACACAATTGTAATGAGCAATTATATCGCGGTAAAGCCTTCACCTGAGCCTCCACTAGCCACAAGTGAGGCAATATGTTTCGGCCAGCCTGTTCCTGAACTTACAGCTACGGGAACAGATCTGATATGGTATTCGGGCAATACTGCGGTTGGAACCGGACCTACATTTAATACCGGCCAGGCTTCGACAGGAATTTACAATTATACTGTAACTCAAACAACAAACAGTTGTGAAAGTCAGCCAGCCACTGTTTCATTGACTATCAATGAATTGCCTATGGTGTATCTCAATCCGTTTGATACGGTCTGCGAGTCAGCTGCAATATTCAATCTTATAGGAGGTACTCCCACAGGAGGTTTCTACTCAGGAAATGGTGTGGATAATGGAATTTCATTCAATCCGTCTGTTGCAGGAGCAGGAAATCATGACATAACCTATTACTATTCAGATGTAAATGGTTGTACAAATTCCTTTATCCAGCCAATAACCGTAAATGCAATGCCCCAGGTTACTATAAATGCCGTTGCACCTGTGTGTGTAAGTGCTTTACCTGTTAAGCTGACTGCTTCTCCCTCAGGAGGATTTTTCTCCGGCAATGGTGTTTCAAGTGATACGCTATACCCAAATATTGCAGGTGTTGGTGATATTTCGATCAGTTACACATATTCAGACCCAACAAACGGATGCCCTGGTACTGCCACTCAGGTAGTTAAAATTAATTCATTGCCCGCTATTGCTATCAACGATACATCAGTATGCGGAAATCAGACACTTACGTTTGATGTTGCTATAAACAATCCTCAGTCTTATCTATGGACACCGGGTGGTGCTACAACTGCTGATATTCAGATTGACACTATTGGTAAAGGATTAGGTACTCATATCTACTCAGTTACTGTTACTGATGTCAACGGATGTATTAGCACCGACCAGGCTTCAGTATCATTTTTCGATTGCACCGGAATTGAGGAATATGCCGACAGTAAGCTCATTGAACTGTATCCAAACCCAAGCACAGGCCAGTTTAGTATCAGAAGCCAGGCCATACCTGCGGGTAAGTATGATCTGAATGTTTATGATTTGAATGGAAGACTTTTGTATACAGAATCGGGATTGAATATTGAAAAAGAATTTCTGCATTCCCTGAATCTTTTGCAATTTACCAATGGCATTTATATACTGAAACTCAAAAACAAACAGACTGGTTTCAGTAAGCGGTTTGTTATCAATAAATAACTAGAAGTATTGCATAGAAAAGGCTGCCAGATTCTGGCGGCCTTTTTTTATTTACAGGCATTTCATAAAGAAATAATAGTCAAATGCCGGACCTATTGGCGTTTAATCATTGCAGCCAGTTCTTCATTGTAGTCATGCTGAAGATCTTCATGCAGAACACTGATGGCCTGCCTGATTTTTCGCACCTGGTTCGCAAACAGATTGCTTAGTGAATTACTGGATTCGATGCGAATGCCTGATGCTTTTAACCTGGTACAAAAATATATAAGCAGCTCAACTTCAGTTTGCTTATGTCCCGAATACCGGATGAATTTGGTAGTTGTTTTCAGAATTTTCCGAATACTTTTTTTTGCAAAATACAGGTGGCTGAGGTTTATTTCACCGAACTGAGCATCAATCTCAGTCTTCACATTCCGGATGTATTCAGGTTCATTATTGGCATCGAATAACAGGTAACTGAGCAATTCCTTATTTTCCTTTTTATATTTTGCCAGTCTCAGGCAAAGATCAACCACATCAGCGGCTGGCAAAGTATTTAATTCCTTTTTTAAAGAGTTGATTGTTGAGGCTTTCATCACAACTTTTGCATTTTTCTGATCGGATCGAGAAGGTCTTCGAGCCCGTTAAGCTTTATTTCATAAATAGTGCGGAGCAACATGCCAAGTTTTCCATCAGGAAAACCTTTACGATTAAACCACTCTAAATATGAAACCGGCAGGTTGCACAACAGAGTGCCTTTGTATTTTCCGAAAGGCATCTTCATTTCGACCAGTTGAAGAAGGAGTTGAGAATCAGGATGCATTTTCTTTCAGGGTTTGAAAGGCTTGAAGGGTTTAGAGAGTTTGAAGAGTTTGAAGAGTTTGAAGAGTTTGAAGGGTTTGAAGGGTTTGAAGAGTTTAGAAGAGTTGGAGGGTTTTAAGGATTCTGAACACTTCGTGAAAGTTGTCTGAGAAGTTGAAACAAGCCGGAGTGAAGAGTTTCAGGTTTCGGAGATGACGAACAGAGTTCATTTTTGAATTCTTATCCTTTGCTATTTCTTGAGAAACTCATCCGTGCTCATGATCTTTGAATACGATTTAAGAGTTGCTATAGTTGATGTGTGGACATCTTTGGCTTTCACTGTTTTCCGGTTAAATGAAAGGCTTCGGGTTGCACAGGCATCGTGAATTACAGTGCATTCGAATCCGTAATCAGCTGCTGCCCGGGTGGCGGCTTCCACACACATGTGAGTCTGCATACCGCAGATTACCAGGTTTGTAATTTCATTCTTATTTAGATAGTCGAGCAAATCAGTTTTCAGAAAACTGTTCACTTCATTTTTAACGATCACTTTTTCGGATGCGAGTGGAATAACATTTTCGTGTATTTCTGACCCGGTGCCTGAACCATGCTTTATGTGGACAATCAATTGCTCATTTTGCCGGAAACTAAAAAGCAGCTTCTGTGCATTTAAACTCGCAGGAATAGGATCTGTCAATTTGGAGGCACCACCAGCAAAGTAGAAATTCTGAATGTCAATGATCAGCAATGCTGTTTTTTTTGAATCAATTTGTGCTTGTGCTAAAAGTGATACCATTATACATAGTAATAAAATCAGTTTTTTCATAATGTTATGGCTGGTTAATCATGAATTATAAAAGCAATTTAACAGGAACTCTCGGTCAATTTTACTTTTTCCCAAAATTAGTACAAAAATCAAAGCATATCTTTTTCAGGAGAAACTATATCAAACATGCTAATCATTTGCCCGGTTTCAGGAAATCCATTTTTTTCAGATACAATTCATTGCTTTCAGGCAATGTACATCGCAAATTTGTCAGAATCTTAAGCGTATTCACCGGGAATTTTACGGGGTTAGCCGATTTAAACATTCATTAACACTTTTAGCTGTAACATTTATTTGCGCGCTTCGTCATATGTTCAAATACAAAATAAAACCAAAAACCCAAATACCCGAAAGGGTTTAAAATTAAAAAGCCATGAAAACATCAATATTAGTTTCGAGCATTGCAGCTTTCTTCCTGATGATAACCTTTGGCGGACCCCCCAGCCATATGGGTGAAGAATATTCCTACCAGGTTTCGACTGACGATTTTACAAATTATAAAACAAATATGCTTTCGCACACCACCGCAGTAGCACGTGTAGCTGACGAAACAAAAGAAACACAACCCAGTGCTCCGGCATTACCAACTGAAGATTTCAGTTATCTGAAATTTAATGTAGCCGACTACCTCGAAACTGAAGAAGGTGCTGAAACTGATCTGATAGCTTTACCTGTTGAAGAATCTGATTTCAGCTACCTGAAATTCAATGTAGCTGACTATATGGAAGATGAATATGATTATTTGAAATTTGATGTTTCAGATTATACATCCGAAAACAGTATCAGTTCATTTGAAAATATAGAATTACCGGTTACTGACCTTGAATATCTTAAGTTCGACGCAGGTAACTTTATGAACGACGCAGGTTCAGTTGAAATAGACGAATTGCCGGAAAACGAATTTGATTACCTGAAATTTGATGTAAAAAACTTTTACGCTGAAAATAACTCAACAGAAGAAATGAATAATGAACTGCCTCAGGCCGAATAATGCCTCTGGGCAATTCCAGAAATTGCTATTGCGGAAAAGCTGTCAGTATTTGACGGCTTTTTTCATTCCTGATCAGAGGATAATCAAAATTCTTAAAAACATGGATTCAGAGAATCTGCCTTTAGAATTAAATCCAACAAGTATCCATTATCGCATATTTCAGAAGATTTGATTTTTATCCATCGTTCTATTTATTCAAAAATAAAAATGTTAATGAAATCTTAATTTTTGTTAAAATATTATTGTAGATTTGTGAAACAGAGAACTCCCCCGAACTTTATTCCGACTACAGCTTTAAAATGATTATTAAATCTCTGGTTTTATGCATTTTAACTATCCTTGTATCATTTGAATCACAGGGAGGGAACTTCTTGTATATTTATTCAGCACCTGGCATTGAGCCAGAGTATTTTTCCGGTAAAATCATTTCTTCTCATTTTCCTGCCCAAACCAACCCTGAGAATATAAATTATTCTTACTTATACTCCAAATTTACAACCACTTACGAGCAGGGCTACCAAAACTACAATCTACCGTTTATAGAGCAAAAAGGAACGTCAGGGTTTGTTAGTGATCAATATAAATTGGCAATGTATATTCAGAATGAATGCATTCACGCCAACCTAAGCACTGCATATATTCCAATTCTCAATGGCATACCTTCCGGTACAATAAGCGGATCAACAACAATCTGCAGCGGGCAAAACACAGATCTTCTTCTGGACGTTGA
The DNA here is from genome assembly GCA_041753535.1 of Lentimicrobiaceae bacterium. Lineage (GTDB taxonomy): Bacteria > Bacteroidota > Bacteroidia > Bacteroidales > UBA4417 > UBA4417. The sequence goes on along the minus strand of JBGSUB010000010.1, from coordinate 11,849 downwards.
AGGTTCAGGATTGATTTCCGGTACACTGAGTGACGGAACCCTTTTTTCGGGATACGCCCCAACCATAATAGTAACAGTAAGCCCTGATGCGACAACCATTTATACTATTGCAAGTCTCAGTGATGGCAGCGGGCCAGCGAACCCTGCTGACTTAACCGGATTGGCCCTGGTAGAAGTTGAGCCTGAACGCCTTGTAAGTATTTCAATTGAAGCACTTTCGAACCCGGTTTGCCCCGGATCACAAGTTATATTGATTGCCACAGCGGTAAACGAAGGAACTTATCCGTTTTACCAATGGAAAGTGAACGGCTTACCAGCCGGAGGTAATATTCCATCCTACACCTATATTCCGGCTGAAGGCGATGAGGTTTCCTGTGTGCTGACATCAAATAATGCCGTTTGCTCAATCGGAAGCCCTGCAACATCAAACACGGTAACAATTGGAGTAAATCCGCAACTTCAGGCTTCTGTGGCGATTGCATCCGATCAGAATAATGTTTGCAGCGGTGTTACAGTTAATTTTACAGCTGTGCCAGGAAACGGTGGCATTTCGCCTATATTCCAGTGGAAGGTAAATAGTATAAATGTGGGTATTAGCTCTCCATATTTTTCTTATCAACCTGCTAATGGCGATGATGTTACATGCTTACTTACTTCAGATTTGGTTTGTGCCACGGGGAATCCTTCAGTTTCGAACTCATTGGTAATGAGTGTCAGCCCTATTCTGCCCGTAAGTGCCTCCATTTCGGCATCTCAAACCACATCCTGCCAGGGAACAACAGCTATTTTTTCAGCAGCTGCAGTTAACTGCGGAAGCATCCCTCAGTATCAGTGGAAAGTTAATGGTTTGAATGCCGGTACAAATTCAGCAATCTTCCCATATGTTCCACTTGATAGCGATTTAATTGTTTGCTGCATTACCTCAGATGCATTATGTGTATCAGGTAGTCCTGCAGTTTCAAATTCAATTGAAATGACGGTAATGCCCTTTCAAACGGTAAATATCCTGATCTCGGAAAGTGATAATACTATCTGCCAGGGATCAATTGTTACTTTTAACAGCTCAACAGTTAACGAAGGCACAACACCCGTTTTTCAGTGGTCGGTGAACGGTGTTATTTCCGGTTCAAATTCACCTTCTTACACTTATGAACCAAATGAAGGAGATTTAGTGTCATGCACAGTTACATCTGATTATCAGTGCACACTTGGTAACCCTGCCATGTCGAATGTGATTTCCATGTCGGTAAATCCAATGTTGCCCGTAAGCATATCCATTTCTGAAGACCAAAATGCTGTTTGTACCGGAACAATTGTAACTTACACAGCTTCAACAGTTAATGCAGGCATTACACCACACTACCAATGGAAAGTTAACGGAGCTAATGCGGGTACTAACTCATCAACATTTAGTTACATTCCTTTGAATGGAAATATTGTTAGCTGTGAGGTCACATCGGACCTTTCATGTGTAAGCAATAATCCCGTAACTTCAAATACAATATTAATGGATGTAATTCCAATATTACCGCTTGGTGTTCAGATAAATGCTGACCAAAATAATATTTGCGAGGGCGAAACGGTTAATTTCACAGCAATGACTGAAAATGCCGGAAGTTCTCCTTCGTATCAATGGCAGGTTAATGGTTTAAATTCAGGTACCAATGCTTCAATATTCACATATAACCCAACTGACGGTGATATTGTAACATGTATTGTTACTTCTTCAGAATCTTGCATTCAGGGTAATCCGGCTACGGCCAATTCCCTGATAATGAGTGTAAGTGAATCCTTTCCTGCCGCACTTACAATTAATACCAGTGCCGATACTGTTTGCCAGGGATCAGTTGTGAATTTTACAGCATTTCCATTAAACGGGGGGGCAACTCCCGTTTATCAGTGGCAGGTAAACGGGTCCAATTATGGCATGGATCAAAATACGTTAAATTATACTCCTGCAAATGGAGATCTCGTAAGTTGTATTATGTATTCGAGTCTATCGTGTGCAACTGGCAGCCCTTCAAATTCGAACCAACTTAGTATAACTATATTGCCTTACGACGTGCCTTCGGTTTCAATTGCAGCCAGTGCCAATCCTGTGTGTGCAGGCATATCAGTATTATTTACAGCATCAACAACCAATGGAGGGACAAACCCTACTTTTCAATGGAAAAGAAATGGAATCAACGTGGGAACTAATTCATCCACCTATACCTGTGTTCCTGTAAATGGTGAAAGTATTAATTGTTCATTGAAATCAGATGCGCCTTGTATGCTCTGCGATACAGTTACATCGAATTGCATGGAAATGATCGTGATAACTCCTGTGCCTGTGATGATTTCTATTTCTGCAGATCAGAATGATATATGCCAGGGAACAACCGTAAACTATGTTGCTACACCAGTAAATGGCGGAGTATTACCATCCTATCAATGGAAAGTAAACGGAATTGATTCAGGAACCAATAGTTTCTTATTTTCATATATTCCGGTAGACGGTGATCTGGTTTCATGTGTTCTTGCTTCAGGTATCGCTTGTGTTACAGGTAATCCTGCTATTTCGAACTTAATAACCATGTCTGTTCATAACTCACTGCCAGTAAGTATTTCGATTTTCGAAAACACAAACAGCACCTGCCAGGGAAGTATAGTGAACTTTAGCTCAAGCGTTGTAAACGGAGGAACAGCACCTGCATTTCAATGGATGGTGAATGCGATAAACGCAGGCATAAATTCCCCTGATTATAGCTACATACCTACTGATGGAGATTTAGTTGAATGCCGTGTAACGTCGAACCTTTCGTGCGCAAATGGAGTTCAGGCAACTTCGAACCCGGTTGTTATGTCAGTAAACGCAATAATGCCTGCAAGCATTTCGATCTCAGCTGATCAAACCACTGTATGTGAAGGAGATACTATCCATTTTTTCGCTGCAGTTCTTAACGAGGGTCTTTCTCCTGATTATCAATGGACTGTAAATGGGACGGCTAAAGGTTTTAATTCACCGTTCTTTTCATATGCTCCGGCAAACAACGACATAGTTAATTGTACACTTACATCAAGCCTTCCATGTGCTACCAACAACCCAGCCATATCAAACATAGTGGCTTTAACAGTGAATCCTACATACGTTGTTTCGGTAAGCATTTCAGCTAATCAGGTCATTGTTTGCCAGGGAACCACTGTAACCTACACTGCTATTGCAATAAATGGTGGCACAAACCCAATATACCAGTGGAGTGTAAATGGAGTGAAAACAGGAACAAATGCATCATCATTCTCCTACATCCCGCTAAACGGAGATATCATCGCATGTGAACTTACTTCGGACTTGATTTGTACCATATTAAATCCTGCAATTTCGAACATTATTACAATGTCAGTAAGCAATGTACTGCCTGTTTCGGTTACTATTACTCAAAACCCTGCAACTGCATGTACAGGAGTTCCTGTAACATACACAGCAGTCGGAGTAAACAGGGGCAGCAGCCCGGTTTATCAATGGTTTGTTAATGGTTTGGCAACCGGAACCAATTCAGCTAACTATACTTATATTCCGGTTAATGGTGACCAGGTAAGTTGCATACTTACATCAAGTACCCTATGCGCAACAGGTAATCCGGCAACTTCCAATACATTGAGTGTAAATGTTAATTCGTTATCAGCTGTAAGTATTTCTATTACGGCCAATCAAAACAATGTTTGCAGTGGAACTTCAGTTTCTTTTAATGCACTTACGGTAAATTGCGGAACAGCACCTGTTTATCAATGGAAAGTAAACGGTACGAATACAGGTTCTAACTTAGCCACTTATGCATATATACCGGGAAACGGCGATAAATTATCATGTACTTTAACATCAAATATTGCTTGTCCGACCGGAAATCCTGCTATCTCGAATGAAATAGCCATGACAGTAAACCCACAGCTTCCAGCCAGTATAATAATTTCAGCCGATCAGAATAATATTTGTACCGGGACTACTGTGAATTACACTCTTTCATCAGTTAATGGAGGGAACAACCCAATTTACAAATGGAAAGTGAATGGAGTAAACACCGGAGTAAATTCGACCACTTATGCATTCATCCCGAATCATGGAGATATTGTTACTTGTGAAATGATTTCGGATGCTTTATGCGTTTCGGGAAGTCCTGCCACATCCAATGCAATTTTTATGCTTGTTAGTGCTAACCTTCCTGCAGGAGTTTCTATTATCCCTGATAATTCAGAAATTTGCCAGGGTAGTTCCGTAACATTTACTGCAAGCCCTGTAAACTGTGGTTCGACACCTGTTTATCAATGGCAGGTAAACGGATGCAGCACGGGTGTAAATTCAGCATCATATTGCTATGTGCCGGCTAATGGCGACATAGTAAGTTGTAGTATGGTGTCAGGATTATCTTGCTCGACCGGCAATCCGGCGACTTCGAACCTGGTTACTCTTACTGTAAATCCTGTACTCGCGGCAGGTATTGCTATTACATCTGATCAGAATAATATATGCCCCGGCACAGCAGTAGCTTACACTGCAACAGCCACTAATGGCGGAACCACTCCGATTTACCAGTGGAAGCGCAACGGGATTAATGCAGGCTCGAACTCTCCTTTTTTCAGCTGTATTCCGGCTAACAACGACATTATTACCTGTCAAATGGTTTCAAATGCTCTGTGTGTAACCGGAAATCCTGCACTTTCGAACCCGATGACTATGGCAGTCACAACTCCTCTTCCTGTCAGCGTTTCAATAAATACAAGTCAGAATACTATCTGCTCAGGAAACACAGCATTATATACATCGTCTGCAATTAATGGTGGTTCGGCACCGATATACCAATGGACTATAAACGGAATTGATTCAGGAACGAATTCAGATACTTTTACATATATTCCTTCAAATGGGGATGTGGTAAACTGTGTGCTGATTTCGGATTTAGCCTGCACGATTGGTAACCCTGCGACTTCAAATAGTATTGGAATGACAGTAAACCCAATTTTACCCGTGAGCGTTTCTATTACCCGAAGCAACAACAATGTTTGCGAGGGAACTAATGTAGATTTCACTGCCACACCTGTAAATGGCGGCTCAATACCCGAATTATCGTGGTTCGTAAACGGTACGAATACCGGAACAACCTTAGCAACTTACTCCTATGAACCGGATGATAATGACAATGTCAGCTGTATCCTGACTTCAAACCTGGCTTGTGTTTCTGCTAACCAGGCAACATCAAATACCTTAATGATGTCAGTATTACCTATATCGCCTGTCAGCATTGCGATATCTCCTGATCAGAATCCTGTTTGTGACGGAACAATCGTAAATTATTCGTCTGCGGTTATAAATGGTGGTAGTGCTCCAGTATACCAATGGAAAATAAATGGGGTTAATTCAGGAATTAGCCTTCCGGCTTTTTCATTTGCCCCAAGTAACAACGACTTGGTTACCTGCACATTGACTTCATCCAAATTATGTACCATAGGTAATCCTGCCAATTCGAATAATGTATTAATGACTGTAAATAAATTATTACCGGTGAGTATTAGCATCGTAGCCGACAGGAACAATTTCTGCCAGGGGACAGATGCAAATTTTACGGCTTTTCCGGTTAACGGAGGAGTGAATCCAATATTCCAATGGAAGGTAAATGGCATTAATGCAGGTCCCAACCAGAATACATTTAATTATACCCCAGCCAATAACGATATAATAACATGTTCATTGATCTCTGACGAATATTGCACAACAGGAAACCAGGTAACTTCAAATTCAATAGTAATGAAGGTTATTGCTTCACATCCGGTAAGCATGTCCATTTCTGCCGATCAAATTACTGTTTGCGAAGGAATATTTGTTAATCTCACAGCAATTGCTGCAAATGCCGGAACATCACCGGTTTACCAATGGAGTGTAAATGATATTCAATCCGGAACAAATTCGCCTGTATTTTCCTATATCCCGGCTAACGGAGACGTGGTAACTTGCATGGTAACTGCTAATAATGCAGTATGTCCAACCGGAAGTCCGGCTACTTCTAATTCAATTGTTCTTTCAGTTATTCCGGTTTTGCCAGTCGGAATTTCGATTACTGAAGACAGTAATATTTTGTGCCAGGGAGCAACCGCGTCCTTTAACGCGGTTACAACCAATTGCGGAAACTCACCCATATTTCAATGGAAAGTCAACGGAATTAATACAGGGCAAAATACTGAATCCTTTTCTTATATCCCTGATAACAGTGATGTTATCAGTTGTATCTTAACCTCAAACGCATCATGCGTTTCTGGGAATCCGGCTCTTTCAGAATCAATAACAATGGTAGTAAATCCCATACTGCCTGTAAGCATAATACTTAGTGCAGATCAGAATACTGTTTGTGAGGGTGAAATGATTAATTTCACAACTACAACTGTAAATGAAGGAAATACTCCGGCATACCAATGGTTTGTAAATGGGAATAATGTTGGTAACAATACACCTGAGTACTCATATATTCCTATTAATGGCGATCAGGTGGCTTGCAGTTTGGTTTCGGATGCATTATGTGCAGTATCAAATCCGGCAACATCCAATCTTATTACAATCACAACTAATCCCTTATTGCCGGTTGGAATACAGATTACTGAAAACCAGAATTCAATCTGCCAGGGAAATTCTGCAACATTTACGGCTACATCAACCAACAGCGGTACATCACCTGAATATCAATGGTTTGTAAATGGAAGCAATGCAGGCAGCAATTCCTCAACTTTTTCTTACATCCCTTCCGATTCTGATATAATAAGCTGTAATTTAATCAGCAATGCACTTTGTCCTTCAATAAATCCGGCCATATCCAATTCGATCGGGATGACTGTAAATCCATTATTACCGGTTGGGATTACAATTACTGAAGATCAGAACAATGTTTGCGAAGGCACAACGGTAACACTGTCATCGATTATTGTAAACGGAGGAATTTCGCCTGAATATGAGTGGAAAGTAAATGGCGTTGGAACCGGAATGAATACAAGTACTTTTTCATTTATTCCTTTGAATAATGATATTGTTACATGCAGTCTCATATCCGATGTGGATTGCGCAACCGGAAATCCGGCTACTTCAAACAGCATAAGCTTTATTGTAAATCAGGCGATACCAGTTAGTATCAGTATTTCTTCAGACCACAATAATGTATGTGAAGGGTCAGAGGTGACATACAACGCAATCTTAATTAACGGAGGCACTTCTGCTGTTTTTAACTGGCATGTAAATGGAATACCAGTAAATAATAGTTTACAATACTTTACTTATTCGCCGCAGAATGGCGACCAGGTTTCATGCCATTTGACATCCGGACTTCAATGTGTAAGCGGAAATCCTGCCATCTCGAATACTATTTTAATGATTGTTCACCCGGTACTTCCAGTAAGTATTTTGATCGCGGAAGATAAGAATTATGTTTGCAAGGGAACAGATGTTACGTTTACTTCAATAATTACCAATGGAGGGAATTCTCCTGTTTATGAGTGGCGGGTGAATAACCAAATGGCAGGAAATAATCAGTCAGGTTATTCGTATTCTCCCGCGGATGGGGATATAGTATCCTGTCTTTTATATTCAAATGCAATATGTCCAGCAGCAATTCCGGCTTTATCAAATGAAATAACATTGTTTTTAGACACTGTCAATATTTATAAAACTCTATCGAACTCCAACGGATATTTCTGCGAAGGAGATTCCGGTGTAACAATACTTTTGGATGGATCACAATACGGATTTACCTATTTATTACTCTTGAATGGAGTGGATATAGGTGTTTCGCTTACTGGAACTGGTGAAGCTCTAATCTTTGGATCTTTCACCACCCCTGGTCAATATTCTGTTCAGGGTCAAAATCCGGTTGGAAACTGCATCGCTATGATGCGCGATACCATCAACGTAGTGATGAATCCCACACCAGTGACTGATTTTACCACCAACAATGCCTGCGACAGCGATACCACCTATTTTACCCTGACAGGCAACTTCCTGCCACGAACCAGTTCCTGGCACTGGACCTTCGGCGACGGCACATTTGCCACCTATAATGCCCCTTACAGCCCGAGCCATGTTTATCCCACATACGGCACCTACACAGTGATACTCAGGGTTGTGGATACCAACGGCTGCCAGTATACGGTTACACACCCTGTGGAAGTATTGCCGCATCCCACAGCCTTTTTCAGCACCAGTACGCCCAACTGCCTGAACGATTTCACCCAGTTTACCGACCTGAGCACCAATCCAGCCGGTCAAGGCTACCTGATCCGGTGGATTTGGACTTTTGGCGACGGATCACCGGCCGATACCATCGATTTTCCAATTAGCCCGAATGTAACCCATCAGTATCCAGCCCAGGGAAATTATAATGTTACACTTACGGTGAATAACAGCAAGGGATGTTCTTCCATGTACCAGATGGTTGTGAGCGTAAGCAACAGGCCTGTTGCTGATTTCACCTCCTGGAGCAGTTGCGAAGACCAGGCCGCAGTTTTCCAGGATAATTCCAACGAAAACCTGGGCGGACAAATCACCAACTGGCTCTGGAATTTCGGGGAACCCACTTCAGGGGCTTTGAACTTCAGCACGCTTGAAGACCCGATGCATATCTATTCCACCCCGGGCCTTTTTGATGTTACCCTTATCGTTACCAACCTGAACGGATGCAGCGACACCCTGCAAAAGCAAGTTACGGTTAAAGCTGCCCCGGTTTCCAACTTTTTCAACAGCCCCGGCTGCCTGAACAGCCCGACCCAGTTTTTAGCCGACAGCACCATCATCAATATTCCGGCCACAGCCACTTACCTCTGGGATTTTGGCGACGGAAATACGGCCTTCAGCAGAAACACATCACACAATTACCTTGCTCCCGGAACCTACACCGTTACACTTACGATTACCGATACGGCAGGTTGTGTTGGCGATACAAGCCTGCAGGTAACCATTAATCCACCACCGGTAGCGCATTTCAGTGCCAATACCGATAACTGCCAGGGGCAGGCTGTTGCCTTCAAGGACCTGAGCAGTTCAGCTACAGGGTTTATCAATAAATGGATATGGGATTTCGGCGATGGGAACGTGCAGACCGTAGTTTTCCCCAACGCACCCAACATAAGTCATACTTATGCCGGGGCAGGAACCTTCAGCGTTACCCTTACGGTAACCAACAGCGAAGGCTGTACCCATTCCGAAAGCAGGCTGGTAAATATGCTCGGAGCCCCGACTTCAGACTTTATGTCGGCAGGACAGTGCGTGGGAACAGCTGCTCAGTTTACGGATCTGACTACTGTCAGCGGCACACAGGTCCTCAGTAACTGGAACTGGAATTTTGGCGATCCCACTTCAGGAACCAGCAATGCCAGCGCCCTGCAAAACCCGACCCATGACTATGCAACCGCAGGTACGTATACTGTGGAACTAATCGCGTTTACGGGAAATAACTGTTCGGATTCCATCACCAAAAGCATCACGATAAAACAAAAACCTGCCGTTGATTTCAACACCCAGAGTGCCTGTGCCGATAACCCGGCAACCTTCACACCTGCAGGCATGGCAGTGGCAACCATTGTCAGCTGGAACTGGAGTTTTGGCGACGGGGGTACTTCAACCCTTCAGACCCCGACACACACCTACACTTCACCCGGAACCTATTCCGTAACCCTTACGGTAACCGATACGGCAGGCTGCAGCAACACACGTACAAAACCGATTATCATTGCGCCTATCCCGGATGCCAACTTCAGCTATACCGCACCCACCTGCCAGGGCGATGTGGTGAGCTACACGGATATGAGCAGCACTGCATCCGGTTTTATTGCCAAATGGATATGGGATTTCGGCGATGGGAATACCCAAACCATTACTTTCCCTGCAAGCCCTGATGTGAACCACGCCTACACAAATGCAGGTACTTTTAATGTAAAGCTGATCGTAAAAACCAACGACAGTTGTACCAATGAACTCACCCGGGTGGTTACCGTCCTTCCAAAGCCCACGGCCGCCTTTATGCATGGCCCTGCCTGCCTGGGTAACCAGGTAACCTTTAACGATCTGAGCATCAGCAATACCATCGGAACCATCAGCGGATGGACCTGGAACTTCGGCGACCCGACCTCGGGAACAGCCAACAATTCCACATTACAGCATCCAACCCATACTTACAACACCTCAGGGAATTACACCGTTGCCCTGGTTGTTTCCATCCCCGGCGGTTGCAGCGATACCATAACACAGCAGATCACCGTAAGCCCGCCGCCTTCCGTTGATTTTACACCGGTAGCCGGTTGCAACGGTGATACCACGGAGTTTACTTCTACTGTAAACCTGGCCACAACACAAGGGTATTACTGGCAGTTTGGCGATGGCGGCACCGCATTTACGGCCAACCCCATCCATATTTATGCCACGGCCGGAACCTACACGGTTACCCTCACCATCACCGATACAGCCGGTTGCACCAATGTAAAAACGAAACCGGTAACAGTCATACAAGGCCCGCTGGCCGTGTTTAGTAGCAGCACGCCTTCCTGTTCCGGACAGCCAATTATTTTCACCGACCTGAGCAGTGCCAGCGGAGGAAGCCTTTCAAACTGGTACTGGACTTTTGGGGATGGAACGGATACAACCTACAGTTCATCCGTCAGCAGTTTTACTCATACCTATGCACAACCCGGAACGTTCCTGGTTACCTTACATGTAACCACGGCAATCGGCTGCGAACATACGGTTCAAAACACGGTTACTATTTCTCCTTCGCCCATTGCTGGTTTTGATTATACAAATACCTGCCAGGGTCAAAGCACACAGTTTACGGATATGACCAGCCTGAATGGCGGAAGTTCGCTCACGCAGCGGAGCTGGGACTTTGGCGACCCGGCATCGGGCATCCTGAATACCTCCACGCTGGTAAATCCCATCCATAATTTTGCCAACCCGGGGCAGTATGTCGTTACTCTTGTTACTCTGAATGCAGGTGGCTGTGCCGATACCCTGGAACAAACCCTTACCATTTCGCCCAAACCCGGTGTTGATTTTTACAACGACAGCCTGGTGTGTTTCGGTGATCTGACCACACTTTTTACCGATACCCTTTTTACCAATACCGATATTATTACCTACTATGAATGGGATTTTGGCGATGGAAGTCCGTATGCATTTACACAGAACGCCTCGCACGAATACTCTGTTTCAGGTACATTTAATGTTACGCTCACAGTTCAGGATACGGCAGGGTGCACCAATGCCATAACGCGTCCGCTGACCATACATACAGCGCCCAACTCCATGTTCAACTATACCGGCATTTGCGAAAATGCACCTACCCAATTTACCGATCTCAGTCTTCCTCCCCAAGGTGAAACTATTGTCAGCTGGTACTGGGAGTTTATAAAAGGATCAACAATTTTGGGCACCGACACGGTTCAGAACCCTGAGTTTACCTTCCCGCTTCCGGGAACCTATGGTGTGAAACTGACCACCTTTACTGAAAACGGGTGCGATAATACAAAGCTGTTGCCGGTTCAGATTTGGAACAAACCCACAGCTTATTTCAAATACACTGCCAGTCCTTGTGCCAATGGCCTGGTGAGCTTCCAGGATTCGTCGTGGAGCTACCAGGGGCAGGTAAACAGCTGGCAATGGGAGTTTGAGCCTTACCAGTTCGGGACCGGAACTAATCCAAACCATGCCTACTATGCCGTTGACAGCTGCTACGAGGTAAAACTTATGATTGAAGATTTGCGCGGTTGTCTGGATACGGTTTCACAGCAGGTTTGTGTTCCTTCGGAACTCACCGTTGGCTTTACTACCACGCTTACTTGTTTTGGTG
>JBGSUB010000009.1:0-127985 GCA_041753535.1 Lentimicrobiaceae bacterium | reverse complement strand
AATCCATTGGTAGTTGCCATTACTAACCAGGTGAATGTGGCCTGCAATGGCCAATTTACAGGAAGTGCAACAGTTACCGCATCGGGCGGAACACTGCCATATTCCTATTCGTGGAATACAGTTCCTGTTCAGACTACGGCTACTGCAAGCAACCTGGCTGCCGGAACATACACGGTTACTGTTACCGATGGCACATTGTGCATTTTAACGGCTACAGTAGTTATTACAGAACCAGCAACGGCACTTTCCGCAACCATTACCAGCCAGGTAAATGTTTTATGTTCAGGAAGTCCGACCGGGTCGGTTACAGTAGTTGGAAGCGGTGGAACACCTCCTTACCAATACAGTATTAACGGTGGAGCATTACAACCGGATGGAACTTTTACCGGTCTTGCCGCTGGAAACTATACCATCATTGTACAGGATGCCAACAATTGCATTTTCCCTGTTTTTGTTAATCTTACTGAGCCGGCTTCAGCCGTAACAGCTGTAATCACCAGCCAGACAAATATTGCCTGTTCGGGCCAATCCACCGGAAGTGCAACGGTAACCGCAAACGGCGGAACCGCTCCATATTCGTATTCGTGGAATACTATTCCTGTTCAGACAACTGCAACGGCTATTAACCTGATTGCCGGGACTTATACTGTAACCGTAACCGATTCGCTGGGTTGCGTTGCAACAGCGAGTGCTACTATTTTGCCCCCGGCAAATCCTTTGGTTGTTTCAATTGCCAATCAGGTTAATGTGGCTTGTTTTGGCCAATCAACCGGAAGTGCTGTTGCATTAGTTTCAGGAGGAACATTACCTTACAGTTACTCATGGAATACAGTTCCGGTTCAGACTATTGATACGGCAGTCAATCTAGCTGCCGGAACTTATACCCTTACTGTTACGGATGGAGCCGGTTGCACAGCTACTGACTCAGTAATCATAAGTGAACCGGCATCAGCACTCACCGCCAATGTTACCAACCAGGTTAATGTACCATGCAGCGGAGCTAATACAGGGTCAATTACCATAGAAGGAAGCGGCGGAACTCCTCCGTATCAATACACCATTAATGGTGGTGCACTTCAGGTAAGCGGAACCTTTAACAACCTATTTGCCGGAATATATAACGTTACTGTAATTGATGTCAATAATTGTACTAGCACACTGATCGTTAACATCACTGAACCGGCCAATGTTTTAAGCGCGGTAATAACAAACCAGGTCAATATTTTGTGTGCTGGTCAGCTGACAGGAAGTGCAACAGTTACTGCAAACGGTGGTACACTTCCTTACTCCTATTCGTGGAGCACTATACCTGCGCAAACTAACAATACCGCCACAAATCTTTCTGCAGGAACATATACCGTTACAGTTATTGATGGAAACGGTTGCAATACGAATGCCAGTGTTACTATTACTGAGCCTGATCCACTTGCCGTATTATTTACCAACCAGGTAAATGTTGCCTGTTTCGGACAGGCATCAGGCAGTGTTACAGCACAGGTGAGTGGAGGCACAGCTCCTTATACCTATTTGTGGCTTACAGTGCCGACGCAAACCTCAGCCACAGCTTCTAACCTGGTAGCAGGGACATATACAGTTGCCATATTTGATTTCAATGGATGTTTTACTTCAGCGATTGTTACTATTACTGAGCCTTCTGTAGTTCTGTCAGCTTCGATAACGAACCAGGTTAATGTCCTTTGTATTGGGAATGCAACCGGTGCAGTGACAGTGGAAGGAAGTGGCGGAACACCGGGATATCAATACAGTCTGAATGGAGGTGCATTCCAGTCAGGCGGTACTTTCTCCAACCTGATTGCCGGTGTTTATACTGTTACAGTAATGGATGCCAATAATTGTACTTTCGATGTTCCTGTCATTATAACTGAGCCGGCAACCGGAATAACTGCAACAATTTCCAACCTTGTAAATGTATTGTGTTTCGGACAAGCAAGTGGATCAGTAACTATCACTGTAAATACAGGCTTGCCTCCTTACCTTTTTAGTCTGAATGGGGGAATACCACAGCCCGACGGAACTTTTAACAATTTGGTTGCAGGCAGTTATACTGTAACTATTAGTGATGGAACTTCATGTACTCTTGATGTTCCATTTATAATCACCCAGCCTGCTGAACAACTAACAACAGTAATAAGTTCTCTGGTAAACGTAATATGCTTTGGCGATACAAACGGAAGTGCTACAGTTACTGCTTCGGGAGGTACTTTGCCTTATTCTTATTCGTGGAATACCATACCTGAGCAAACCACTCCGGCTATCATCAACCTGGTTGCTGGTACATATATTGTAATTGTCACTGACAGCAATGGTTGTGTTGTTTCCGATACCGCAATTATAACGGCTCCGTCTTCACCATTAACTGCGACTATTTCCAATTTAATAAACGTAAGCTGTTTTGGCAATGCAACTGGTTCAGTAACTGTAACCGGTAGCGGAGGAGTGTCTCCTTATCAATACAGCCTTAACGGTGGTGCTTACCAGTCGGATGGAACTTTTTCGGGTCTGCTTGCCGGTAATTATACAATTACTGTAAGGGATACAAATAACTGTACACTGGATGTTCCGGTTATAATTACCGGACCTCTTACCGGGCTTACAGCTGTTATTTCCGGCCAGGTGAATGTTATCTGTAAAGGCACTGCTACCGGGAGTGCGACAGTTTTAGCTCTGGGTGGAATTGAGCCTTTATCCTATTTATGGAATACTATACCGGCTCAAACAACAGCAACAGCCGTTAATCTGCCGGCAGGTACTTATACTGTAATTGTTACCGAAGCCGGAAGTTGCACAGCTACTGCAAATGTAATCATCACCGAACCTGCGCTGGGAATATCAGTGGCAATTTCTAATGTTATCAATACAGTGTGTTTTGGTGATACAACTGGATCTGCTACTGCCATAGTTACAGATGGTACATTTCCTTATACATATTTCTGGAATACAGTTCCGCCTCAGTTAACAGCCACAGCCTCCAACATGCCTGCCGGCAATTTTACAGTTACGGTAACTGATAGCATCGGCTGCCTGGATACCGCAAATGTGACCATTATAGGGCCACCAAGTGCATTGGCAGTTTCTATCACAGGACAGGTTAATATCGCCTGCTTCGGACAAACTACAGGTAGTGCTTCGGTTTCAGTTTCAGGAGGTATTTTGCCTTACAGCTATTTATGGAATACCATACCGGTTCAGACAACCGATACCGCAACCAACCTGCCGGCAGGTAATTATACTGTTACTGTTACCGATAGTATCGGTTGCAGTATAATAGCTAATATAACTATAACCGGACCTGCTGCAGCACTCGTGGCGAATATTACCAACCAGGTAAATGTATCCTGCAATGGAGCCAATACCGGTTCAATTACGGTTGAAGGAAGCGGAGGAACGCCTCCTTATCAATACAGTATAAACGGAGGTTCATTGCAGGCAAGCGGGACGTTTAGCGGCCTTTTCGCAGGAATATATACTGTTGCCGTAACAGATGCGAACAATTGTGCAGTCAGCCAGTTGGTGAACATCATTGAGCCTGCAACGGCATTGACTGCAATAATCTCGGGTCAGACCAATATAAATTGTGCCGGCCAGTTAACAGGGAGTGCAACGGTTACAGCCAATGGCGGAACATTTCCATATGCTTATTCGTGGAATACTACTCCGGTACAAACGGACACTACTGCCATAAACCTAGCAGCCGGAACATACACTGTTACTGTTACCGATGCAAGTGGTTGCGTTGTAACAACCGATGTGACTATCACCCAGCCTGTTCCTCTTATAGTTACTATTGATAATCAGCTGAATGTAGCTTGTTTTGGACAATCAACCGGCAGCGCTACAGCACAGGTTAGCGGAGGCACACCTCCATATACCTACGTATGGCTTACAGTGCCTCCTCAAACAACAGCCACTGCTTCAAACCTTTCGTCCGGGACCTATACTGTAATGATTTTTGATTCTTTAGGTTGTTTTATTTCTACTTCTGCTCTTATTACCGAACCAGCCTCCGCTCTTACTGCCTCAATAACCAACCAGGTTAATGTGCTGTGTCTTGGTAACCCAACAGGGTCAGTAACAGTTGAAGGAAACGGGGGAACACCGGCTTATCAGTATAGTCTGAATGGAGGTTCTTTCCAGGCAAACGGAACCTTTCCCAATCTTTTAGCTGGTGTTTATACAGTTACTGTTAGGGATGCCAATAATTGTACCGTCGATGTTCCGGTTACAATCACGGAGCCTGCAAACGGAATAACAGCAACAATAACCAACCTTGTTGATGTCTTATGTTTCGGACAGGCAACAGGTTCTGTAACTATAACCGTTAATACTGGATTACCGCCATATTTGTTCAGCCTCAATGGCGGACTACCGCAACCTGACGGAACATTCAGCAACCTGGCTGCAGGCAGCTATACCGTTACAATCAGTGATGGCAGTGCCTGTACACTTGATATTCCTTTTATAATCAGTCAACCTGCCGAATTACTAACTGCCTCAATCAGTTCGCAGGTGAATGTGTCATGCTTTGGTAATACTGACGGAAGCGCCACAGTTACAGCTTCCGGAGGAACCTTACCTTATTTTTATGCATGGAATACCATTCCGGTACAGACAACATCCACTGCATCAAACCTCGCCGCCGGAACGTACATTGTAGCGGTAACTGACGGGAACGGATGTGTGGCAATGGATACGGCAGTTATTACTGCCCCTGCATCACTGCTTACGGCAACAGTTACCAATCTTGTAAATGTTACCTGTTTTGGAGCAGCAACCGGCTCGGTTACTGTTACTGGAACTGGGGGCGTATCCCCTTACCAATACAGCCTGAACGGTGGTGTTTACCAGTCGGACGGAACTTTTTCGAATCTGCTTGCCGGTAATTATACTGTCACTGTAAGGGATACTAATAACTGTACACTCGATGTTCCCGTTATTATTTCGCAACCGCTCACAGGCCTTACAGCGTTAATTAGTGCCCAGATTGATGTTATTTGCAAAGGTACTGTCAGCGGATCAGCTACTGTCACGGCATCAGGAGGTACTTCGCCTTATACCTACTTATGGAATACCATTCCGGCCCAGACTACTTTAACAGCGGTGAACCTGTTTGCAGGAAACTACAACGTGATAGTTACTGATTCTTTAGGATGTTCAGAAACAGCCAGTGTAACAATAAACGAACCCGCAGTTGGGATATCTGTCGCAATTTCGAACAGTATAAATGTATTGTGTTTCGGCGATAATACCGGCAGTGCAACCGCTGTGGCATCTGATGGTACTGAGCCTTATGCCTACCTTTGGAATACCGTGCCTCCCCAGGCAACAGCCACAGCTTCAAGCCTTCCGGCAGGCGATTATATTGTAATGGTAACTGATGATATCGGATGCCAGGATACAGCAAGTGTTTCTATTTATGGTCCTGCTGCAGCTCTCACGGGCACAATAACCAACCTCGTTAACGAAGACTGTGCCGGAAATGCCAATGGTTCAGTTACCGTTGAAGGAGCAGGAGGCACACCTGGCTATCAATACAGCTTTGACGGAGGTGTTTATCAGTCGGGCGGAACTTTCCCTAACCTGACCGCAGGCAACTATATTGTTACTGTCCTGGATGCGAATAATTGCTCAGTTAATGTCCCAGTTACAATTCTTACCTCAGGCATACTTCTGGCAGTAGACGACTTTGCAACCACACCCGAAAATACTCCGGTAAGTGGAAATGTTATGGCTAACGACCTTGGCTTTTGCTTCCCACCCGTTACAGTATTATCAAATACTGCACCACTGAATGGTTCAGTAACAGTAGCTCCTGATGGCTCGTATACTTACACTCCGGCAACCGGATATAATGGCTTTGATTCTTTCACCTATACCATAACCGATATCAATGGAAATGTTTCAACAGCCACCGTATTTATTACTATTGGTCCGTTTAACGATCCCCCGGTAACTTTTAATGAATACTTATTCGTAAGTTATAATGAACCTGAATCCGGAAATGTGCTGCTGAATGGTGATTTTGATCCTGATGGAACAGCACTGACAGTGAATACAACACCTGTTATCAACCCTGTGAACGGAACATTTGTTATTGCGCCTGATGGTAGTTTCACATATACCCCTGCACTGAATTTTATCGGAAATGATACTGTGGTTGTAAGTGTTTGTGATAATGGAATTCCTTTGCCACCGGCCTGCACCAACGACACCATTTTTATAGTTGTGCTGCCGGCAAACCAGCCACCGATAACGGTAAATGAATATATAAGCGTTTGCCAGGGTTCAACTTTCGTGGGAACCGTTTCGAATGGAGGTACTGTATTTAATGGTGATACCGATCCCGAAAACAGCCTGCCGCTGACGGTAAGCAATATGCTGGTGCTCGGACCGGCTCATGGAGTATTTACTTTTACCGATACAATTACCGGGACATTCAATTATACTCCTGATGTTTCGTACACCGGATCCGACATGGTTATTGTAAGCATCTGCGATTCGGGAATACCAGCAGAATGCAGCAACGATACTATATTTATCGGAATTTTTGCTGCGATAATTGCAAACGCCGGGCCCGGCCAGATGTTATGTAATGCCGATGTCACCTTCCTGGTAGGAAATTCTCCTGATCCCGGAACCGGAACCTGGGCTTTCGTATCAGGGCCGAATATTCCTAACCTTTTCCCACCCGTTGGAAGTGTAGCCGTCACAACGGGTCTGATCCCGAGTTCAATACCATATGTTTACAGCTATACCATAATTAACGGAGGCTGTACTTCGACTGATACAATGAGTGTTATAAATTTCACTCCTCCTACTCCTTCATATGCCGGTGTTGACCAGGAATTCTGCAGTCCTGGCGGAAGTGTTATCACTTCCCTTGAAGCTAACACTCCGGTTTACGGATCAGGTTTGTGGACACAGCTTTCAGGACCCAACACTGCAAACATCCTCAACCCGGCTGATCCCAATACAAGCGTTTCGAACCTGACTTTCGGCGTATATGCATTCCAGTGGGCAATAACAAATGGCGTATGCCAGGCTGATGCTGATGTTGTAAATATTTTCATTACCCAACCTGCCCAGGTTAACGCAGGGGGCAATGCAACTATATGCGAAGGTTCGTCCTACCTGTTAAGCTCCTCATTTGCTTCAAACTACACCAGCCTGTTATGGACTTCCTCTGGTTCGGGAACGTTCAGCGATCCAACCGTATTGCATCCAACCTACGTTCCCAGTTTAACTGACCTAACAAATGGTGTGGTAAATTTACTGCTTACAGCTGCTGGTATTGATCCCTGTCCGGAAGTTTCGGACCAGATGACACTTACAATAAACCATTCGCCTTTGGTTTTTGCCGGAGAGGATGCTACAATCTGTGGAAATTCCACTTACACGGTTTTGGATGCAACTATTGAATTTGCAAGTAGTTATTATTGGTCAACATCGGGAAATGGTACACTCAACGACAGTACAACATTGTATCCGACTTATACTCCCGCAGCCGGTGAAAGCGGCCAGGTGATGCTGATACTGCATGTTTTGGCCAATTCGCCTTGTACTGATACTGCTGATACTTTATTCCTGCTGGTAGTTCCTGAATCAACTGCATCAGCCGGACCAGATACTGCTATCTGTGCAAACGAGCATTATTTAGTGGCAGGAAGTTCAGCAACAAACAGCCTTGGCATCGAATGGCAAACTTCAGGAACAGGAAGCTTTGATAATACAGCTATACTTAATCCTGTGTACACACCCAGCCCGAACGATATCAACGACGGATTTGTTTACCTGACTTTGATTGTAAGCGGTAATGTGTCGTGCCCGTCAGCTATCGATGTAATGAAACTAAGCATTGCCCGCCAGCCATTAGCCGATGCTGGTCCCGATGCCGCGGTGTGCCAGTCAGCAACATTCAGTGTTTCACAGGCTTTTGCTCAAAATTATACTGCTCTTTCATGGTCAACCAACGGCTTGGGAACACTTACTAATGTGAATACCCTTACTCCATCCTACCTGCCTGCAGCTGGCGAATCAGGAATAATTATTCTTACTATGGTTGCCTTTGGCGATGCTGCCTGTGGTCCGGTAACGGATCAAATGTCGCTGTTCATACAAACGGCTGCCTCGGTTAACGTTGGCCCTGACCTAGCGACCTGCGAATTGTCGCCGGTGCCGCTTACAGGTGCAAATGTTTCGGGTAGCAGTTCTATTCTTTGGACAACAAGTGGTAATGGCACCTTTAATAATTCTTCGATAGTTAATCCTGTTTATACACCCGGAGCTTTTGATGTTGCGGTTGGAAGTGTAATCCTGACTTTAAGTGCGGTCGGTATAAGTCCATGCCCTGATGTCAGCGATCAGCTTATCCTTACCATAAACAAAGCTCCTGCAGCAAATGCTGGGCCTGATGTGGTGATTTGTGCCGGATCCAGCTATACCATAACTCAGGCTACTGCCGCAAATTTCAGCACACTGCAATGGAGTGTTTCACCGGTTTCAGCCGGTACTCTCACAGCAACCGGAACTCTGAACCCGATCTTTACCCCGGCAGCAGGATTCTCAGGAAATGCAACTTTTACCCTAAGGGTTCAGGGGGCTGGAACATGCAGCAGTATAGTGATGTCGTCACAAATGATTATATATGTGAATGCATCACTGGTGGCTGACGCCGGCCCTGACCAGGAAGTATATACAGGAGCTTCGACCGTATTATCGGGTGCAGCATCCGGTGGATCAGGTTTCTATGCATGGAACTGGCTGCCTGCCGCCCTGCTTCTGAATCCTTCGGATCAAAATACGGTTACTGTACCCCTGGATACTCCGGTAACATTTACTTTAACAGTAATAGATATATCAACCGGGTGCACAGATGATGATACAGTTGAAATAACAATTGGCAGTGGTGGTAACTCAATAATCGCGATTGCTGATTATGATACTACTCTTGTGAATATTCCTGTGACGGTTGATGTGCTGGACAATGATATTTATCCGCCAGGCGAAGCGGTTACAATCAGCTTGTGCGGATATCCTTCGCATGGCATTGTCATTGTAAATTCAGATAAAACCATCACCTACACTCCCTATAGTGATTTTGAAGGTGATGACTTTTTCTGTTACCGGATTTGTGACGCTATCCAACCCGGATTGTGTTCCGATACTATGGTATATATTCATGTAAAACAGCCAAGTCTTGACGATCTTACTGTGTTTAATGGAGTATCGCCTAATGGTGACGGGAATAATGATACCTGGAAAGTAAGGGGAATTGAAAATTATCCTGACAATACAGTAATGATTTTCAACCGCTGGGGAGATAAGGTAAGGGAATTTGCCAATTACAATAATACAACACGCGCCTGGGAAGGGCATAATGAACACGGAGAACTTCTGCCAGACGGAACTTACTTTTATATCCTGGATGTGAAAAACGTTGGGATATTAAAAGGTTGGATTTTCCTTCGCTCGGCCAAATAAGCAGTAGAATAATGTTCAGATCGGAAAAACGTACCAACAGGGATATTTTAAAAATCTGAACTGTAATTAAAATTATGCATATGAAAAAGCTAATCCTTATATTCATTTTGTTCGCAAGCATCACCAGCTTTGCTCAACAGGATGCGCTATTCAGCCAGTTTATGTTCAACAAGCTGACTGTGAACCCGGGGTATGCCGGTAGCCGCGAGGTGTTCAGCGCTGATATGGTTTACCGCTATCAATGGGTAGGCATGCCGGGTGCGCCGAAAACGCTTACACTTGGAATGCATGCGCCCCTGAGGAACGACCACATCGGCCTTGGGGGATATATTTACAGCGATCAGATCGGCCCGGTTGTTGACCAGGGCGCGCTTGCTACCTATGCTTACCGGGTCAATCTCCCGAAAGGAAAACTATCATTTGGTATTCAGGCGGGTATTAAATATTACGGTGTCGATTGGGGTATGATTATGGTCGAAGACCCGGACTTTGCATTTCAGGGAGATCAGAAAAACAAAGTAACCCCTGATGCCAATTTCGGAATTTATTATTACTCAAATCACGCCTATGTCGGTGTTTCATCAAAACAACTTTTACAAAACGAGTACGGAATGGTTACTGTTAACGGCAAGAAGACCTATTCGAAATTACTGAGGCATTTTTACGGTATGGCCGGACTGGCTATTCCGATTTCTGACAAGGTTATTTTCAGGCCATCGGCTCTGGTAAAGTACGTAAAGAATGCGCCCTGGCAGCTCGACCTCAATGCCAGTGTACTTTTTAATGACCTTTTCTGGCTTGGAATGACATACCGGACGGATGGTGACCTTGTATTTTTAACCGAAATAAATATCGGCAAAAAATACCGTATCGGCTATTCATATGATGTGAACCTGAAAGATATGGTTCAGTATAATTCAGGATCGCATGAAATCAGGCTCGGTGTGGATCTCGACCTGTTGAAAAACAGAATGTACACCCCAAGGTATTTTTAGTTAATTTAGCAACCTACCACATAATGACCCGGGTATGAACACGCGATTTTTTTTAGTTTTATTCATAGCTTTCGCCTTCGCAGGTACCGCAGCTCAGGCCCAGATTAACCAGGCTGACAAACTTTTTAAAAGTTTCAGCTATTCATCAGCAATTCCTTACTACCTGAAAGTTGCCCAGAAACCGGGAGATCCTGATCGTAACTATGCTACCGCCAGGCTTGCTGATTGCTACCGCCTTACAAATGACCAGCTGAATGCCAAAGCCTGGTATGCCCGTGCAGTAAAACTACCGAATACCGAAAGTATAAATTGGTTCTATTATGGCGAAGCACTACGCTGTGCCCAGGAATACGATCTCGCTAAGGAAGCTTATCTTACCTATGCAAAGCTGAATCCTGATGATAAACGAGGGAAAGAATATGCTGATTTTTGTGATAAGATTCCTGAACTGAAAGATATACCCGCTGCTTTCGAAATTAAAAATGTTCCTGTACTCAATTCCGACCGATCAGATTTTGGCCCTGCTTTTTATAGCGACGGAATAATTTTTGTTTCCGACAGGCGTCAAAATTTTATGGATAATAAAAAATATGAGTGGACCAATTTCAATTACCTGGATCTTTTCTTTGCCACTCCCCGCTATCTGGATGAGTTTTTTCAGGAGATGAATGAACCCAAAGCGTTTACCGGAAAATTTAACCAGACTTACCACGATGGTCCCGCTTCATTCGCCCGTCATGACAGCCTCATCTATTTTACCCGCACCGACAATGAAAAAGTGAAAAAAGACGCTGATAATTTCAGGACCGAAAGGCTTAAAATTTTCTGGGCAACCTTTGATGGTTCCTGGTCAAAAACGGAAGCTTTCTTTATGAATTCCGATACTTACTCCGTTGGTCACCCGGTACTTACACCCGATGGAAATACTATTTATTTTGTTTCGGATATGACTGGCGGGCTTGGCGGTACTGATATTTATACCTGCGAATGGCAGAACGGGCAATGGAGCCAGGCCAGAAACCTGGGCCCGTCAGTAAATTCTTTCGGTGACGAAATGTTCCCGGCTATTAATGGGAATCACCTCTGTTTTTCTTCAAACGGATTTGCCGGCTTCGGGGGACTCGATCTTTTCAGTTCATCCTTCTCAGATGAAAAATGGTCGAAAGCTGAGAACCTGGGAATGCCTCTCAACTCTTCATTCGATGATTTCGCGCTGGTACTTGATGCACGGGGCAAAAAAGGCTTTTTTAGCTCAAACCGTCCGGGAGGACTTGGAAGTGACGATATTTATGCGTGCCGTGTGCTCGATAAAAAACCAAAGAAAGATGTCCGGAAACTGGATTCTCTCAGTACGATAATTTCGGGATTTGTTAAAGATAAACAAACACTGAAACCAATGCCGGGGAGTACCGTTTTCCTGCTTAATACACAAACCGGTAAGGTGAGAGTTATCAAAACGGATGCTAACGGCATGTTCAATGACACTATTGCTAAAGACGTTTTTTATGTGGCAAAGGCAATGGAAAATAATTATTTGTCCGACTGTATAAACTTCAAATTTGAATTATCCGACACTGCCCGGGCTGTACTTACGCCGCGCGATTTGCTGCTCGACCGGCTCGAACTGAACAAAATATTCACAGTGAACAACATGGATTATGCCTTCGAAACCATTTACTACGATTTCGACAAATGGTTTATCCGTCCCGATGCTGAAAAAGAACTCGACAAACTTGTGCAGGTGATGAAGGAAAATCCGGTTAATGTTGAACTTGGTTCGCATACGGATTGTCGTGGTAATGACGAATACAATCTTGACCTTTCGCAAAAGCGCGCTGAATCGGCGGTTCGGTATATCGTTCTGCAAGGCATCAATGCAAGCCGTATTACAGCCAAAGGGTATGGCGAATCGCAACTGATAAACCAATGCTCCGACGGGGTTTATTGTTCACCTGACGAACACCAGGCCAACAGGCGAACTGAATTTAAAGTCACCGGGTTTACGGAGGCTGGTTATAACTCAGGTTCCAATTCCGACTATGATATGAGTAAATTCAAAGGCAATGAAGAAATACCGGTGTATATGTTCGACCGCGATTTCTTTATTAACTGCCTGCAGGAAAAGAAGATGGAAAAATATAAGACTGAAACAATTCCGAATAGTGAAAATTATCCAGATCAAACCAATACTCAACCAGTAGTATCTAAACCTATACCTGACGACACAAAAGCTGTTAATGAGCAGATGGCCGTTAAAGAGAAAAAGTCCGTTACCAAAAAGCCAGTAGCTGCAGAAAAGGCAAAAGTTGAAGAGGTGCCTGTTACTGAAGAAAAACAGGTAAATGAACCTGTAAGTGCCGTAAGTACATTGCCTGGTGCAGTTACATACAGAGTGCAGCTAATGGCGCTTTCGAATGAAAAGTCATTACTTGATCCTGAGTTTGAATTGCTCGAAGATGTGCAGATGTACATTGAAGACGGCTTGTACAAGTACACATCAGGTGTATTTAATACCCATGCCGAAGCCATTAATTATCGCAGCACAATGGTTCTTGTCGGATATACGGATGCTTTTGTTGTAAGTTTCTCGAACGGGAAACGAATATATATAACTCCATCGTACTAGTAAACGTCATTCACAACAGTTCAATTTTTCTGATCCGGGGGCGGCGTTATAGCTGCCCTTGATTTTTTTTATAAACCGCTTCCCATCAGTTGCCTGACAAGTTCAGGAACACCCGATCCGGCCGTTTTACGCAATACTGTAAGATTTTTTACCCCGCCGAGCATTTCAGCATGGGGATCGATAAGATAAACCGGGGTTCCTTTTTTTATGTAGTAAACCAGGCCAGCTGCCGGATATACATTCAGAGATGTTCCTATAACGATAAAAATATCCGCTTCAGCCGAAAGCTCCATAGCAGGTTCAATCATGGGCACGGCCTCCCCGAACCAAACAATATGAGGCCTGAGTTGCGAGCCTTTTTCGCAGAGGTCGCCTTTCTTCAGTTCCCAGCCTTCCAGTTCATACACCAGGTCCTGATCTATAGTACTCCTCACTTTTTTTAGTTCTCCATGAAGGTGAAGTACATGGCTCGATCCGGCTTGTTCATGCAGATCATCAACATTTTGGGTAATAATGTGTACATCGAATTTCTTTTCAAGTTCCACCAAAGCCAGGTGACCTGCATTTGGCTTTACTTCATACAACTGTTTGCGTCGCTGGTTATAGAAATCGATAACCAGGTCAGGGTTACGTTGCCAGGCTTCGAAAGTTGCCACATCTTCGATACGGTGTTCTTCCCACAATCCGTCGGAGTCGCGGAAGGTACGTATACCACTTTCGGCACTGATACCGGCGCCGGTAAGTACTACTATCTTTTTCATGATAAATGTAAATGCTTATTAATAGAAAATAATTTTCCGTTCTGCTGTGGGTAAAAAAAAGCACCCCTCATGCATGAAGAGTGCCTTAAAATTAGTAAAAAATCCGGATTAATCCTCGAAAATATTCATATTGTCGAGAGCATCCATCATGCCTTTTACCGAGGCAGCTGATTCTTCGAGTAATTTCTTCTCAGCTTTATCAAGTTTAAGTTCAATTACTTCCTCAATGCCCTGCGAACCCAAACGGACAGGTACGCCCAGGAAAACATCTTTCAGCCCGTATTCGCCGTTAAGCCTGGTGCAAACCGGGAAAATACGTTTCTGATCATCAACAATGGCTTCAACCATTTGAGCGGCAGCGGCTCCGGGAGCATACCATGCAGAAGTTCCCATCAGGTTCACTAGTTCACCGCCACCTTTGCGGGTACGTTCAACAATCTTATCTATTTCGTCCTTATTCAGCAATTCAGTGATAGGAATACCGCCAACTGATGTGTAGCGGGGCAATGGAACCATGGTATCGCCGTGGCCGCCGAGCAACATGGAGTGTACATCTTTAGGCGATAGGTTCAGTGCCTCGGCTATAAAACTACGATACCGGCCTGTATCAAGGATGCCTGCCATACCGAATACCTTGCGCTCATCTTTCAAAGCTGCCTTGTAGGCACAATAGGTCATTACATCAAGAGGGTTTGATACAATGATAATGATGGCTTCGGGCGAATACTTGATAACTTTCTCGGTAACATCTTTAACGATGAGCGCATTGGTTTTTATCAAATCGTCGCGGCTCATGCCCGGTTTGCGTGGCAGCCCCGAAGTAATAACAACCACACCCGAACCTTTGGTCTTCAGGTAGTCGTTTGTACACCCGATTACGTGAGTGTTAAAGTTGTTTATCGAAGAAGTCTGCCAGATATCCAGGGCTTTTCCTTCGGCGGTTCCTTCTTTAATATCAACCAAAACTACTTCGCGTGCCAGATCCTTGTGAGCAACTACATTGGCAACAGTGGCGCCTACATTACCGGCTCCGATTACAGTTATCTTTTTCATGTGAGTATAAAATTTCTGTGTTTAATGAAAATTCAACGACAGCTAAATTAAGAAACATTTACATTATCAAATATATCCATACGAAATTATTTTAATGTATATTATTAATATCATTAAAATATTCAAAAACAGGATGTTATGATTTTCGGAGACTAGCCTTCTGCCTCACATATCTGGGCATCGATCACCGCAATTGCTGTCATATTAACAATTTCATTCACGCTCGAACCCATTTGCAGCACATGTATCGACTTATGAAGTCCGTTCAGGATTGGTCCAATAGCCTCAACACCTGATAACTCCTGTATGAGTTTGTATGCGATATTTCCAGCGGTGAGGTATGGGAAAATCAGGATATTTGCCGGGGCACCTACCAATTTACTGAAGGGGAAATGTTCCGAAAGCATTTCGTTGTTTATGGCAAAATTAGCCTGCAAGTCGCCGTCCACAATCAGGTCGGGATAATCGCGGTGAAGTATGGAAACTGCCTCGCGCACTTTGATCGGGATATTGCCTTCAACTGAACCGAAATTTGAGTATGATAACATGGCTATCCGTGGTTCGATATTAAAAGCGCGCACCGCATGGGCTGTCTGCAGGGCTATTTCAACCAGAGTTTCGGCTGAAGGGTTCATATTAACCGTGGTGTCAGCAAAGAAGAAAGGCCCTTTTTTAGTTAGCATTATATACATTGCTGATATAATATTGGTATTTTTCCGCTTTCCGATGATTCGCAATGCCGGGCGGATGGTTTCGGGATAATTGGTAGTTAATCCTGAAATCATTGCATCGGCATACCCGTTTTCGACCATACTGGGAGCAAAATAGTTCCGGTGAGTCATAAAATCGAGTGCCAGCTGTTCATTTACGCCCCTGCGCTGACGTTTATTATAGTATTGGCTTGCAAACAACTTGCGCATTTCGAGTTGTTCCTTTTTGGTAGGATCAATAATTTCAACTCCCGGTAATTCGAGGTCGTATTGCTCAATCATTTGATTGATTATGGTCTTATTCCCTAAAAGGATAGGGATGGCAATGCCTTCTTCCAGAACAATTTCAGCTGCTTTAAGAATTTTATAGTTTTCGGCTTCTGCATATACAACCCTTTTCGGATTGGATTGTGCGCGGGCTTTGATTTGTTTGATCAGCGGGTTTGTAAGGCCAAGCCGTTTGCTGAGTTCTGCTTCATAAGCAGTCCAGTCGGTAATAGGTTTTCGGGCAACACCGGTTTCCATAGCTGCCCTGGCAACTGCTGTGGCAACGTAAAGGATTAATCGCGGATCGTTGGGTTTGGGAATGATATATTCATTCCCGAATTTCATATTTGTAGCATTGTATGCAATATTCACTTCTTCCGGTACAGGCATTTTTGCCAGATCGGCCAGTGCATAAGCGGCTGCCAGTTTCATTTCTTCATTGATACATTTTGCCCTAACATCTAAAGCGCCGCGGAAAACATAAGGGAAACCAAGTACATTGTTCACCTGGTTAGGGAAGTCGCTGCGCCCGGTACCCATGATAACATCAGGGCGTGCGGTTGTTGCTTCGTTGTATGATATTTCCGGTACAGGGTTGGCAAGAGCAAAAACGATTGGATTGGAAGCCATTTTCATGAGGAACTCCTTTTTCAAAGCACCGGCAACCGATAAACCCAGGAACATATCAGCTCCATCAAGGGCCTGTTCAAGCGTATCGATATCGCGATCGGTCACAAATTCGGCTTTATACTTATTCAGATCAGTACGTTTGCGATTCATTATTCCTTTACTGTCGAGCATGATGATATTCTCCTTGAGAGCCCCCAGCTTAACATATAGTTTGGTACAGGAAATGGCTGCAGCACCTGCCCCGCTGATGACTATTTTCAGCTCTTCGATCTTTTTACCATTCAATACCAGCGCATTGAGGAGGCCTGCTGAAGTAATAATAGCAGTACCATGCTGATCGTCGTGCATTATAGGGATATCAAGCTCAGCTTTAAGCCTTTCTTCGATCTCGAAACATTCAGGTGCTTTGATATCTTCGAGGTTTATGCCCCCGAAAGTTGGCGAAATGGCTTTAACCGTGGCTACAATCTTGTCGATGTCCTTTTCATTGATTTCGATATCGAAAACATCAATATCAGCAAAAATCTTGAAAAGTAAACCTTTCCCTTCCATAACCGGCTTACCGGCTTCGGCACCTATATCGCCGAGTCCTAGAACAGCTGTGCCGTTCGAAATTACTGCTACCAGGTTGCCTTTGGCGGTATATTTATACACATCTTCCGGGTGTGCCTGTATTTCGAGGCAAGGCTCGGCAACTCCAGGCGAATAGGCAAGTGAAAGATCGCGTTGTGTACTGTGAGGTTTGGTCGGGATTACTTCGATTTTTCCCGGGCGTCCTTCGGAATGGTAGGTGAGCGCGTTTTTCTGGATGAGTGTTTTCATATGTTTTGGATTGTTTATTAACGGATCAAAGAGAACACGACGTGATTGAATGCAAAATAATCTTTAACAATGTTTTGCGAATCATGCTAATTTCATGATAACCTTTTGTTTATCAAAATAATAAATAATTATTTTCAGATATGCAAAGTAACAAACAAAAGCGTGGTTTACGCATGATATTCTCTTCAATATTGCCCAATACCACTCAATTTGAAATGCGTCTAAATTACACTATGGCCTTTTCAGTGTGCAGGCCTTTTACCTGTTGAAGAAAAGTGTTTCATATCTGTCACCGCTGCATTGCTCTTCCTTTTTATTGTTACCTCAAAATAGCTACTTTTACCAACGTTTTGATTCAGACATTATAAAGAAAGAAGGTTGAAGTAATGGGTTCTGGTTACATCTCTTTCTCTTTATTTTATTACTTCCCAGCAATCGGGCGATTAAATTTTACAGCTTAAAATAATTTTATGTACTCCTTTATCGAAGGCAAAATTGCCGATCTTAATCCTACCACAGCCGTGCTGGCATGCCAGGGGATAGGTTATACAATCAACATTTCACTCAATACGTATACGCAGATTACCGGAAAGGAATCCTGCCGCTTACATACTCACCTGGTGGTACGTGAAGATGCCCTTATCCTGTATGGATTTGCGGATAAAAGCGAACGCCATGTATTTCAGCAACTTATATCTGTTTCGGGGGTTGGCCCCAATACAGCCAGGCTAATTTTATCCTCGCTTACTTCTGCAGAAGTGGCTGATGCTATTGCTACCGAAAACGTGAGAATTCTGCAGTCCATCAAGGGCATAGGCGGGAAATCGGCATTACGGATTATTATTGATCTGAAGGATAAAATTATGAAAGATCTGCCAGTTGGTGAAAATTTAATGACTTCGCACAATACAGGCAAATATGAAGCGTTATCTGCATTAGTAATGCTGGGATTTAACAAACCTGCTGCCGAAAAAGCTCTTGAGCAGGTTATTAAAGCGAGTGGAGGAACATTGCCGGTTGATCTTCTCATTAAAAATGCTCTGAAAATCCTTTAATAAGGTTTCTGGACGCGTTTTTTCTGATATTTTCTGCAAAATTTAACTAATCAGCTAACCGCAACTTGTTGGCAGTAAAAACAAAGAATACAATAGTTTGAAGCGATATATCAGGTACACATTCAGGCTTTCTTTTTTTACTATCCTTATATCTCTTATCTGGGGTGTAAGTTCGTCGCGTGGTATATCCCCTGCTGAAATGGAAAGAGGACACTTTATTCCTCCTCCCGACTCCACTTTACCCGATACAACTCTTCGTTTTCCCATACAGGAAAGTAAAAATCCCTACGATGTTAATCCTACCGGGGGAATTTACCTGGATAATCCGTCGAACCTCAAACAGGATGTCATCTACGACCCGATTAACAACGAATATACTGTTACCACCAGGATTGGCGATATCGATTACCTGAACCCTGCTTCGTTTTCATTTGATGAATACCGTGAATGGGATACCCGCCGTGCGCTTGACAGCTACTGGCGTGAAAGGGCCACCAGTTCCAGCACGGCAACCAGGCTGGGTGTTATTCCGCAGTTGAGGGTGGGAGGCGAATTGTTCGACCGTGTTTTCGGGGGTAATACAATTGATGTGAGGCCGCAGGGAAGTGCCGAACTTATTTTTGGCGTTATCTCCAACAAACGCGATGACCCGTTTATCAGCCAGAACCTCCGGCGTACGACAAACTTTGATTTCGATATGAAGATCCAGATGAGCGTTATGGCTAAGATCGGGGACAAAATCGAATTCAATACAAACTATAATACCGAGGCTACGTTTGGTTTCGAAAATACACTGAAATTAAAGTACGAAGGTAAAGAAGACGAAATCATCAAGCTGGTAGAAGCCGGGAATGTGAATCTTCCTATTAACAGTACGCTGATAACCGGCAGCCAGAGCCTTTTCGGATTAAAAACACAGCTTCAGTTTGGTAAGGCTACTGTTACAGGAGTTTTTTCGCAGCAGCAGAGCCAGGTTGAGAATATCACCGTTCAGGGTGGGGCTCAAACACAGAAGTTTTCGACAACAGCGCTTGACTACGAAGAAAACAGGCACTTTTTGCTGGCACAGTATTTTCGCGAGGAATACGAGGGAGCATTAGCAACCTTACCGGTAATTACCTCTAATATCGACATCAAAAAAATTGAAGTCTGGATTACCAATATCGGCTCTGCCGTGACTGAAAACCGCAATATTGTCGCCTTTCAGGATATCGGCGAAAAAACCCCCTATAATCCCAACATTCATTCTATTCCCGGACGACCCTATCCTGACAACCTGTCGAACGACCTTATATTCCAGTTGGATACCACCAGGGTCAGAGATAACGATAACGTCGGCGATTATCTCACCGTTGAAAAAGGCTATACTTCCGGAATTGATTTTGTACAGGTTACCAGTGCCCGTAAGCTTAATAGCTCGGAATTTATGTTCAACAGCAGGCTGGGTTTTATTTCCCTTAACACTGCAATAAATCCGGATCAGACACTGGCAGTTGCCTATTCCTATAAAGTGATCGGCGACGATAAATTGTACCAGGTCGGAGAATTTTCTGACCAGGGTATTCCGGTAGCCAGCTGTCTGATGGTAAAACTGCTGAAAAGTACCGCCACCAATACCCGTGTTCCCTTGTGGAACCTGATGATGAAAAACGTGTATAACCTTGGCGCATACAATATTAACAGGGACGATTTTTTCCTCAATATTCTTTATTCGGGTAACAGCAGTACAGTGCCTACCGGATATTTTTCGGAGGGGCCCGAAAATATTAAACTTATACCGCTTATTCAGATATTCGGATTCGATAACCTCGATACACAGCTCAATCCGCCTTCTGACGGAACATTCGACTTTATTGACAACGCTGCCCGGAACGGGGGAACCATACAAACATCGAACGGACGCTTATTTTTCCCTGTACTCGAGCCTTTTGGCACCAGCCTTCGCAACAAGATAAACGATAAGACATACGCCGATAAATACTGCTATGATTCGCTTTATACGATGACAAAAACCGGTGCGCAGCAGTTTCCTGATAAAAATAAATACCTTATTGAAGGGGAGTACAAATCGGAGTCGGGATCGGAAATATCGCTCAACGCGCTCAATGTGCCGCAGGGTTCGGTAAAAGTTACCGCGGGCGGTGTTCAGTTGGTTGAGAACTCCGACTATACTGTAGATTACACGCTGGGAAGGGTGAAGATTATCAACGAAGGTGTGCTGAATTCGGGCACCCCGATCAATATACAGCTCGAAAACAACTCCATGTTCAATGTTTTCAGCCAGACATTGCTGGGGGCGCATGTTGATTACAAAGTAAACAAAGATCTTTTACTCGGAGGAACCATCCTGAACCTTTACGAAAGACCGATCACCCAAAAAACCAATTATGGCGATGTGCCCATCAATAACACAATATGGGGACTGAGTGTCAATTATCAGAAAAATTCGGATTTCATCACCAAAATGGTAGATAAGCTTCCGTTTTACAGCACCAAAACAGCCTCGAAACTACGTGTGGATGCCGAATTCGCCCAGTTTATACCTGGTCACTCACGTGCGGTTGGCAAGGCAGGAACCTCTTACATTGATGATTTCGAAGGGGCAAAATCCACTATTTCACTTACCAATATCGCATCCTGGTCAATTGCCAGTACACCTCAAGGCCAAACCACCAGGGATATGTTCCCGGAGGCAGCTCCAGGAACAGAACTCCGTTACGGTTATAACAGAGCCAAACTGGCATGGTACACCATTGATCCTTCCGTATTTTATGATAAATCATCAACCCGCAAGCCTCCGAATATTGATAATAAGGAACTTTCAAAAAACTCAGTCCGGGTTATTTACGAAAACGAATTATTCCCCAACAGGGAAAACCAGTATAACCAGCCTCTGAATATCAATATTTTTAACGTTTCTTATTTCCCCGAAGAGCGGGGTCCATATAATTATGTCGTTAGAGATACTACAAATGCAAAAGGGGTGAAGCCCGATGGTTCAGGTAAACTTGCCGATCCTCCTTCGCGTTGGGGGGGCATCATGCGTAAAATGGAAACCTCCGATTTTGAAGCTGCCAATGTCGAATACATCACTTTCTGGCTGATGGACCCTTTTTCGGAGGATTCAACCCATGAAGGAGGTGATCTGTATTTTAACCTGGGCGATATTTCCGAAGATATTCTGCGCGACAACAGAAAGTCATACGAAAACGGTCTCCCGCTTTCAGAACTGGTAGTAGATGTTGACACTACCTGGTGGGGCAGGGTGCCTACCAAACAGGCTCTTACCAATTCGTTCGACAGCAAAGTCGAATCACGCCCATTCCAGGACGTAGGCTACGATGGATTATCGACTACGGATGAAAAAGGATTTTTTTACAGTAAGTATCTTGCAAATTTAGCTTTAGATCTGGGTACAACCTCTCCTGCTTATGCGCAGGCCGAAAATGACCCGTCATCTGACAATTTCCATTCTTTTGTTGGCGATGATTACGATAGCGACCCTGTATACAGCAGCGTTGTCGCGCGGTACAAGAATTTCAACGGACCAGATGGAAACTCACCTGCCAACACTACCGACAACTCAAACACCATTGGGCAGCGTAACCCAAACATCGAAGACTTGAATAACGACAACACCCTGAGTGCC
Source organism: Lentimicrobiaceae bacterium (assembly GCA_041753535.1). Classification (GTDB taxonomy): domain Bacteria; phylum Bacteroidota; class Bacteroidia; order Bacteroidales; family UBA4417; genus UBA4417. The sequence continues at coordinate 105,919 of JBGSUB010000009.1, read as the reverse complement.
GATGAAAGGTATTTTCAGTACAGAGTTGATCTTCGCCCCGGCAAAATGAATGTTGGTGAGAATTACATTGTCGATATGTACAATTCGGCTGTGGATAGCCCGGTAACACTTGCCGATGGCACTAAAGGAGGTGTAAAATGGTACCAGTTTAAAATCCCGGTTCAGCAGCCTGATAAAGTTATTGGCGGCATACAGGATTTCAAATCGATACGCTTCATGCGTATGTTTTTAAAAAATTTCGATACAGCTGTTGTTTGCAGGTTTGCTTCGCTGGAACTGGAACGTGGCGAATGGAGAAAATACTACAACAGCCTCCTCACCCCTGGCGAGTATATTCCCGATCCTAACCAGGATGGCACCACATTCGATCTTTCTACCATAAGTGTTGAAGAAAACTATTACAGGGAACACGTCCCCTATCGCACCCCGCCGGGTATTGAACGCGAAATTAATGTAGCTACTTCCAATTACCAGCAGATGAATGAGCAGGCTATGGTAATGAGAGTGTGCAACCTGCTCGACGGCGATGCCCGCGGAGCTTATAAAACAACTGACTTCGACTTCCGCGATTACAAAAATCTTAAGATGTATATTCATGCCGAAAAGGCTGAAGTGGAACATGAACTTAATTATGGCGACCTTACCGCTTTTGTGAGGATTGGTTCGGATTTTACTTCCAACTACTATGAATATGAAATTCCGATTACGTTCACTGCCTGGGACCAGGGCTGGTCGAATACCGATAACGATGGCGATAAACAGTTGATATGGCCCGCTGAAAACGAATTGAATATTGAACTGGCTAATTTTATCACGGTAAAAAAAGCCCGTAACGACGAGCTGAACAGGCCTGGCTCAGTTATAAGTATTACAACTCCTTTCAGCATTCCCGACGAGAATAACAGGAACAACAGGATCACTATCGTTGGTTCTCCCAGCATGAGCGATGTAAGGGCAATGATGGTTGGTGTAAGGAACCCAAAGCGGAATCCTGCAAAGCCCGGTGATGACGGACAGGCAAAATGTGCCTTGATCTGGGTAAACGAATTGCGCCTCACCGATTTCAACGAAAAAGCTGGTTGGGCCGCCAATGCAAGGGTTGCTACTAACCTTGCTGATCTTGGAAATGTCATGGTGTCGGGCGCTTACAGTTCACCTGGCTTCGGAAGTATCGAGAAGAAAGTAAATGAACGGCAAAAAGAAGAAATCATCCAGTTCGATGTGGCTACAAACCTCGAGTTGGGAAAATTCCTGCCCGAAAAATCAGGCATCCGCATACCGGTTCATTACGATTATTCGCAAACAGTAAGTAATCCGCAGTACAACCCGCTTGACCCTGATGTATTGTACAATGAGCAAACCAAGGACATGAACAAGCAGGAGAAGGATTCACTCAAGCAACTTACCACCGATGTAATTCAAAGGCAGAACCTGAACTTCATGAATGTTCGTAAAGATAGGGTAGGAGCTGCAAAAAAACCACAACTCTGGGATATCGAAAACTTCGACCTTTCCTATGCCTATTCCGAGATAAACAGGCATAACAACGATATCCAGCTCGAAGAAAAGAAAACCTACCGTGGCGGATTGGGTTATAATTTTTCAGTTAATCCGAAAGGTATAAAACCATTTAATAAAACAGTTCGTTCGAAATCGCTGGCAATAATCAGGGACTTCAATTTCTATTACCTTCCCAAATTACTTTCGTTTCGTACGGATATGTACCGTGATTACCAGCAACGGCTGCTTCGCAACAAGAGTTCAGCCCTCATTATTCTTAAACCTAACTATACGAAGCAATGGGATTGGAACCGTATTTATGATATAAAGTACGACTTCTCACAAGCATTGAAATTCGATTACAGCGCAAATGTAAATTCCTATATTCTCGAACCACCGGGTGGCTACGAGAAGCAAAACAGCAATTACGAGCAATACCGCGATACAGTCTGGAACTCAATAAAGAGCGGAGGTACAATAAATCGTTTCAACCAGTTGGCTAATATTAATTATGCTGTTCCTTTCAATAAAATACCGATACTGAACTGGGTAAACCTCAATGCAAGGTATGGAGTAAAATACCGTTGGGAAGCATCGCCCCGCTCGCTGCAGCCCCGATTTGGAAACGTGATTGAAAATGCACGCGATATTCAATTGAACGGGGGACTCCGGCTTACTACCTTATACGATAAAGTACCCTTTCTTAAAAAAGCAAAGCTCGAATTGCAAAGTAAAGGAGCTGTTCCCCCGGGCAAACCACAGGGACGTAATGCTGAACAGGACAAAGGCAAGGGAAAAGGCAAAGAGGCTGAGGATAATCTCCTGGATGATCCGGCAAATCAGGCTGCTGCCGATAGTGTTGAAAAACCAAAGAAGGACTACCTGAAAATAGCAGGAACCTATGCATTGGGAGTGCTTATGTCAGTTAAAGATGTAAACTTTACCTATACCCGTACAAACGGGACAATTTTGCCTGGTTTTACTCTTGAGCCGGGACCCCTGGGTAACAACTGGACATATAACGCTCCGGGCCTTGGTTTTATATTCGGAAGCCAGAAAGATATTAAATACCAGGCAGCTGGTTCGGGATGGCTTACAAAAGATACTCTGCTCAACAACCCATATATAACCCGGGCGTTGGAAAATCTTACTTTCCGCGCTACGGTTGAACCGGTCAGGAATTTTAAAATTGACGTAACCGCCGACAGGGCTTTTGCTCTTACACAACAGGCCTACTGGCAGGCTAACGGATCGGGTATATTTGATACTTCCTCTTTCCAGGAAATGGGAACTTTCAGTATGTCATATATCATACTTCCATCGACATTTAAGAGGGATAACGATAATAATGAAAGCCCGGTATTTGAGCAGATGTTATCATACCGTAAGCTCATGGCGCAAAGGCTGGCCGGCGAAAACAGCAATTCAGTAGGTCTCGATTCGTTGGGTTACCCCACAGGGTATGGCCCCACCCAGCCACAGGTATTGATGGCTTCGTTCATGGCAGCATACAATGGCACCGACCCCAACAAAATTAAATTTAATGCCTTTCCTAAAATACCATATCCTAACTGGCGGATAACCTACAATGTAAGCCAGGGAATACCTTCGCTCCGGCAGTATTTCCAGTCGTTCAATATCTCACATGCTTACCGCTCGTCCTATTCAATAGGAGGATTTACCAGCGATGATGCCTACCAGGAAAAAGATGGATTTTCGTCAGCACTTGACAATGCAGGAAATTTTATACCCGAAACGCGAATGGGTGTGGTTTCGGTTACCGAACAGTTCGGCCCTTTCATCGGATTTGACGTTACCATGAAAAACAGTATGCTCGCCAGGATTGAATATAAGAAAACGCGTAACCTTTCATTAAGCTTTGTAAACAATCAGCTAACTGAGATGAGAAGCAACGAATTTGTTATCGGAACAGGATACCGCTTTAAGAGTGTTCCTTTTAAAGTACGGTCGCTGGCGACAGGAAAAACGGTTAAAATGAAAAGTGACCTGAATGTAAAACTCGATTTCTCAATTCGCGACAATAAAACAGTCCTGCGACAGATTGAGGAAAACAATAACCAGATATCAACAGGTACGAGGGTTTTGAGTATAAACGCATCAGCGGATTACATGATTAGTCAGAAGCTGAATATCAGGTTGTTCTTTGATCAGACTATCAGCAAACCACACGTTTCGCAACAAATACCTACTTCAAATACCAATGCAGGTATTTCTCTCAGGTTTACACTCACTCAATAAGACTTGTTAAATTTCCTTTTTTAAGCTTTTTTTTAAGATTAATATACAAAAAGAAGGGCGAGCGGGTGAGGGGAGATCCGGAGAATGAAAGCAAATGCACATTGAAACAAAGGATGGCGTTTTTGATTTGCAGATTTATTTATTCCACACCCTAATCTGGATCAGGGTTGTGTGGTTCCGGCAGTCAAATTTCAGTTTCAGTGCATTTTCAAATCTACTACTTCCCCGTTTTTATAAAGTTTCTTTTCTCCATACTCCATATTCCTTTCTCCCCTCTCCATTCTCCCACTCTCCTTTCTCCCCCTCTCCCTTCTCCCCCTCTCCCTTCGCCATCTCTCCTTTCGCCATCTCTCCACTCATCTATTCAGAATCATTCTATTTTGAAAAAAAATGCATACCGGTTGTATACATTCCTTAATTTTGACACCGAAAAAATAAAAAACAATGAACATTCCTGAAAATCTTTTTTATACCAAAGATCACGAGTGGATCAAGGTAGATGGCAATACCGGTGTGGTAGGCATCACTGATTTTGCACAACACCAGTTGGGTGATATCGTTTTTGTTGATGTTGCTACGGTTGGCGAAACTTTAGACGAAAGTGAAACCTTCGGAACAATCGAAGCCGTTAAAACCGTTTCTGACATGTTTATGCCTGTTGCGGCAGAGGTGCTTGAGTTTAACGATGCTTTAAATGATGAGCCTGAACTTGTAAACAAAGATCCTTACGGGCAAGGCTGGATAGTGAAAATTGCCATTTCTGATATTTCCAAACTGTCGGCCTTACTAAATGCAGAGCAATACAAGGCTCTGGTTGAGGCATAAACTATCGTTCTGCAGAATAATAAACATCGGGCCGCAAGGCTCAGGCATTTGTTATTTGTGTCCTGTCCGCATTCTGAATCAATTCTTTTGATTTATTGATTGCTGTATACAGCATGTGCTTATGGGTTTAGCTAAAAAAACATAATTTACTTGAATTCGATAAAGAAAATGTTGTAACTTAGCATGTTCAAAACGTAAAACATAAGTATCACATTCATAATTATATAAGTTATGGAACTTAAGAAATCAGAAAAGGCAGATCTGGAAGCCAAGAAAGGAATATTCTTTCAGCTTGGTTTGGTTTTTGCCATGGCAGTGATGTTGGTAGCCTTTGAGTGGAAGAGTTACGACGCAATTGATGTAAATACTTTCGATGGACAAAGAGCGTCAACTGAAGTTGAAGAACTGGCCACCATTACCCAGCAAAACACACCTCCGCCTCCGCCTCCTCCCCCTGCACCTTCAATGGTTTTGAATATTGTTGAAAATACGGCTGAGATCAATGACGACATTTCGATAGATGCTGAAGCAGATGAAACTACAGAAGTGGAAGAATACAAAGCACCGGCTATAAAACAGGTTGAAGAAGAAGAGGTCGAAGAACAGCAGATTTTCATGGTTGTCGAAAATGCACCTGCTTTCCCTGGCGGTGATGCTGCCCGTATGAAATTTCTGCAGGATAATATTAAATACCCGCAAATGGCGCGCGAAAGCGGCATACAAGGTACAGTATATGTTACCTTCGTAGTTGAACGTAACGGAAATGTAACCGATGTAAAGATCCTGCGTGGCATCGGTGGCGGTTGCGACGAAGAAGCTGTACGCGTTGTTCAGAATATGCCGAAATGGGAACCCGGAAAACAAAGGGGCAAACCAGTTCGCGTGCAATTTAATATGCCGATAAAATTTACACTTGCCGGCTAACAGCAATTGAAATATTCATAAGCCCATCCCAATACGGATGGGTTTTTTGTTGACAGAAAGCCGTTTTGGTTTTTTATAGTCGGAATTGCCTTGACTGTCAACATTCTATCTGTAGCCAACAGTTCCGCATCTTATTTGTTTGTATAATGGCAACATACTTTTATGAATATATTTAAACCGGAAGTCTTCCAGGGTAAGCTTTCCAATACCAATTACTTCGAGGGTTGGTACTTCAAACATGTATCTAAAGATCTCGACAGTGTATACTCCTTTATCCCGGGCATTTCGCTGAATTCTGTAAATCCACATGCTTTTATACAGGTAATCAATGGATTGACCGGGGAAACACAATATATAGAATACCCTGTTTCGGCTTTTAGCTACACAACAAAGTACTTCCAGGTGCAGGTTGGCGATTCGGTTTTTACAGCCGATAGCATGGTACTTAATATTAATTCTTCGCTTATTAAAGTGAACGGACGGCTTAGCTATTCGGGAAGCGTAAAATATCCTTCTTCCGCAATTTCGCCAGGTATCATGGGCTGGTATTCGTTTGTGCCTTACATGGAATGCAAGCATGGGGTGGTTTCAGTTACACATCGTATTGACGGAACTTTAACCGTTGATGATGGGCTCTGCGATTTTTCGGGAGGGAAGGGATACATCGAGAAAGACTGGGGGAAATCGTTTCCCGAATCGTGGATTTGGTTACAGGGTAATAATTTTACAAATTCCGATGCTTGCGTTATGATGAGCATTGCCAAAATCCCCTGGCTGGGAAGTTTCTTTACAGGGTTCCTCGGTTTCTTATATTTCGATGGCGAATTTTATCCTTTCAGCACCTATCAGAAATCAGAGATTACCGGGATAAGCATGGCAGATGAAAAACTGACACTCAGTTTTAGAGGGAAAAAGCACCATTTGAAAATTGTAGCTTCGCTGAAACAATCCGGCATACTCCTCGCACCGAAATCAGGGAAAATGAGTCGCAGGATAAAGGAAAGTGTGGATTCAGAACTTGATGTTGTACTTACTGATTTAAAAGGGAAAGAGATTTTCAGAGATCATGCTTCCCGTGCAGGGTTGGAGGTGATTGAAGGAATTTTTGAAATTGTCAAGATAAAAAAGAAGAAATAGTCTTAAAAGTCGCCTTTTTGTTATTCCTTTTCTGAAGATTCAGGGTGAAAATATGCAAAAACAATTTTCCCCTTCGCGAGCCCAGCAACTTTTTGTACTTCAGGCAAAGATGCCGCTTTTATTCCTTTTACCGAACGGAAAGTACGCAGCAGCAAAGTAGAAGTGGATTCCCCAACCCCGGCGATTTCAGTAAGCTCAGTCTTAATTGTACCTTTTTCACGGCGTTTACGGTGGTGGGTTATTCCAAACCTGTGAGCCTCGTCGCGCAACTGCTGAATAATTCGCAGTGTCTCCGATTTCTTGTCGATGAACAATGGAAGGGAATCGCCGGGATAGTATATTTCTTCCAGTTTTTTTGCTATCCCAATTACAGCAACTTTGCCATGTAATCCGAGTTTATTAATGCTTTCCATGGCTGAACTGAGTTGTCCTTTACCACCATCCACAACAATCAGTTGCGGAAGTGGCTGGTTTTCGTCCATCACCCGCTTATAGCGTCGGTAGATTACTTCCTCCATCGACGCAAAATCGTTCGGACCTTCAACTGTTTTAATATTAAAGTGGCGGTATTCTTTTTTGTCAGGTTTGCCTTTGGTAAACACTACCATGGCAGCAACCGGATAAGAACCCTGGATATTTGAGTTATCGAAACAATCAATACGCACCGGATGCTCCTTAAGTCTGAGGTCTTTCTGCATCTGTTCCATTATTCTGATTGTATGGCGCTCAGGGTCAACGTGTTCAAGTTGTTTGTGTTTTTCGAGTTGGTAGTATTTCGCATTACGCTCCGAAAGCTCGAGAAGACTTTTCTTTTCGCCTCGCAGGGGTATGGTGTAAGTCACTCCCGGGAAATTAACATCCGGTTTAAAAGGGACAATAATTTCGGGTGAATCCGAATCGAAGCGCTCACGCAATTCGGTAATGGCGAGCAATAGCAGTTCTTCGGGCGATTCGTCAAGTTTTTTCCGTAATTCGACCGTATGCGCCTGTATGATGCTTCCGCTGATCACTTTCATGAAATTGATATAGGCGGCAGTGGGTTCATCAACGTAAGAAAAAACATCCACATTATGGATGCTCGGGCTTACAATGGATGATTTGCTTTGATAGCGGTCGAGAAGCACAATTTTTTCTTTTACTACATGCGCTTTTTCAAACTGGTATGTATCGGCATACTCTTTCATCATACCTGAAAGGTGCTGGCGCACGGCAGAAATATTACCTTTCAGGATATTCCTTATTTCGGAAAGCGATTTGCCGTAATCTTCTTCAGTTTGAAGGTTTTCACACGGTCCCAGGCAATTGTTGATATGGTATTCGAGGCAAACTTTGTACTTGCCGGTGCGGATATTAGCCGCGCTCAGGTTAAGACTGCATGTGCGTATCTGGAAAAGTTGCCTGATGAGGTCCAGGAGTGTATGCATCATTTTGCCCGAAGCATATGGGCCAAAGTAATCCGAGCCGTCATTGATCCGGTTCCTGGTCGGAAAAATGCGCGGGAAAGCTTCCTTCTTAATGCAAATCCATGGATAGGTTTTATCGTCCTTCAGCATCACGTTGTACCGTGGCTGGTATTTTTTTATCAGGTTGTTTTCGAGTAACAGTGCATCTAATTCAGTGCCAACCACAACAATTTGAATGTCAGCAATTTTCTGAACCAGAATCCGTATTTTACCTACTAGTGACTCATCGCGCCTGAAATAGGATGAAACTCTTTTCTTAAGGTTCTTTGCTTTGCCTACATATAGTATTTTTCCATCCTTATCATAATATTGGTACACGCCGGGGCTGTCGGGCAGTTCGCGGATAATATTATCGATATGAACAGATTTGTTTTGCATTTATGGCAATAGAAGTAAATTATTTTAACCAGTGAAACGATTATTTGATATTAAAAAACTGATTTATTTTTTGAGTAATCTCATCTTTACCTGGGAGAAGGTTTTTGTATTTATCGGGTAAACGGGAAGTAGTTTTATAAGTTGCTACACCAATAGGTAAAGTGCTTGATTTCAAAGAATATTCAACAATTGTCCTGTTTTTGGATTTACAGATTATGATTCCGATAGCCTCATTTTCATGCGAAAGCCTTACAGTGTCATTCAGTACTGAAAGGTAGAATTCCATTTTGCCTTTGTATTCAGGTAAAAAGTCTCCGATTTTTAATTCAATAGCCACAAGACATTGTAATTGGCGGTGATATAAAAGCAGATCGATGAAGTACTCTTTGTCGCCCACATGCAGTTTATACTGGTTTCCAACAAAAGTGAAACTGTTTCCAATTTCGAGAAGTAAATTCCGGATATTCTTTACAAGCGACTGTTCCAGTTCTTTTTCGGTGTGTTCATCGGTTATGTTCAGAAAATCGAATGTATACTCGTCCTTAATAGCGAGATGTGCCTGGGTTTTTATATTTTCAGGTAGCGTTTGTTCGAAATTGGTTTGATTAGAAAGATATTTTTCAAACGTTTTATTCTCAATCTGATGAAGTAATATATTTTTAGTCCAGCCGAATTTTCTGGTAGATAAAATATAAAACTGACGTTCCTGATTATGCTTACATTTGTTCAGGATAACGACATGTTTCGTCCAGCTGATTTCTCCAACCAATGGTTGGAGAATTTCAACATTCTGATATTCAGAATAGAACTGAGCCATAAGCCATAAATTAGTAGCCGAGAAACCTCCTACCCCAGGGAACTCATTTTGAAGTTCGGCCGATAATGTTTGTACAACCGATTTGCCCCAACTCTCAGATTGTTTTTCGGAAATTGACTTGCCTATTTCCCAGTATAAATTTATGAGATGCACATTTACAGCCTTAAGCGCTTCATATTGTGCCTGCCTGATTTTTAGTTTAATCTCTTTGATAAACTCTGATTGAGATGAGCCCAACTCCATGTTTAATGTTGATTTAATTTTATTAATCCTGAAAATTCAAAATAGAGAACAAACCTTTTTTCATTTATTCTTCAATTTTCATATGATTCCATCCCAAAGCCTCGATTTTTATTAACGGCCCGTTGTTGCTTGCCAAAAAAGCACCTGCATTAGGTTCAGTCATGTGGCCAATGATGCTGATGCCTTCGAGGGCTTTTACTTTTTCGAAATCGTTGATATTAATTGTAAACAGTAGCTCATAATCTTCACCGCCATTCATAGCTGCCGTAACTGGTTGGATGTTAAATTCTTCAGCGGCTGAAATGGTCATTGCGTCAAGTGGAATTTTATCTTCGAAAATCCTGCAGCCTAAACCAGAATCTTCACAAAGATGCAATACTTCGGATGCAAGCCCGTCCGAAATATCTATCATGGCGGTAGGTTTTACCCCGGCAGTTTTAAGGAGTTCAAGAATATCGGTTCGTGGCTCGGGTTTAAGCTGTCGTTCAAGAATATAATCATAGCCTGAAAGTTCAGGTTGCATATCGGGGTTTGCTTTATAAACCATTTTTTCTCTTTCAAGCAGCAACAGACCCATATATGCGCTTCCAAGATCACCACTCACGCAAAGTAAATCATTTTCCTTTGCCGTACTCCGATACACAACGTCCTGTTTGTCAGCTTCCCCGGTAACGGTTAGCGATAAAAATAATCCATGTACCGAAGAAGTTGTATCACCGCCTGCAAGGTCGACATGGTAGCGCTTGCAAGCCAATCGGATACCTTCGTAAATTTCTTCAAGAGCTTCAAGTGGAAACCGGTTTGATACGGAAATTCCCACAAAAAGCTGCCTGGGTTTGCCGTTCATAGCCACAATGTCGGAGAAATTGACTGCGGCACATTTGTACCCAAGGTGCCTGAGCGGCATATACGACAAGTCGAAATGAACGCCTTCAACAAGCAAATCAGTCGAAACAAGTGTGACTTTGTTACCATAATTAATCACTGCCGCATCATCGCCAATGCCTTTAATGGTGGAGGGTTGCTCGTTTGTAAACGAATCAGTAAGATGTTTTATCAGCCCGAATTCTCCTAAGGATGAAAGCTCAGTGCGTTTTATGGGTGTGGGATCGATCATGAAATAATAAATTTTGGCAAAATTAAGGTTTTCTTTACCACGGAGACACAGAGGACATGGAGATACACGGAGTTTAGTATTTCGACCGTGAACATTGTACTGTAGTAGTTTGGCATATGTATCCCTAAAGATATATTGAAATTTAAAGATTCACGGCATTTATTTTTCTCCGTGTCCCTCAGTGCTTCAGTGCCTACGTGGTTTTTTCTTTAATTCGGTATTCATTTTCTGAAATCATAAAACAATTCATATTCCTGCTTTTTTTTTAACGAAAGAACATGCAATTAAGGTATTGCAATACTTTTATTATTACTAACTTTGTGCGCTAAAATTTATTTAAACCAAAGATAAATAGAAGCCTGAATACCACTAAGAAATGGAGAAAGATCAGAACAATATACTCGAAGAGGTAACCACCAGCGAATACAAGTACGGCTTTTTTACCGACATCGAGATGGATACGGCTCCCGTCGGGTTGAATGAAGATACAGTCAGGTTTATTTCCGCAAAAAAGAAAGAGCCCGAATGGATGCTCGAATTCCGCCTGAGTGCCTACCGTCACTGGCTTACCCTTACCGAACCAGGCTGGGCGCATATTCATCATCCGCCGATTAAATACCAGGATATCATTTACTATGCTGCTCCAAAGCGTAAAAAAGAACTTAAAAGCCTTGATGAAGTGGATCCTGAGTTAATTGAAACTTTCAATAAACTCGGCATTTCACTCGACGAACAGAAAAAACTCAGCGGAGTTGCCGTAGATGCTGTTATTGATAGTGTATCCGTAAAAACTACTTTCACGGATACTCTTTCCAAATACGGAGTTATTTTTTGCTCCTTCAGCGATGCAGTGCAAAACCATCCTGACCTGGTGAAACAATACATGGGAAGTGTAGTGCCGAGCAACGATAATTACTTTGCGGCTCTCAATTCAGCCGTTTTCAGCGACGGTTCCTTTTGTTATATCCCGAAAGGTGTGCGTTGCCCGGTTGAATTATCCACTTATTTCCGTATCAATGCAGCCAATACCGGGCAGTTTGAGCGTACTCTGATTGTTGCCGATGAGGGTGCTTATGTAAGTTATATGGAAGGCTGTACCGCCCCGATGCGCGACGAAAACCAGCTTCATGCGGCTATTGTTGAGATAGTTGCAATGAAAGATGCCGAAGTGAAATACAGCACCGTTCAAAACTGGTACCCGGGGAATAAAAAGGGTGAAGGCGGAATCTATAATTTCGTCACCAAGCGTGGCATCTGTAAGGGAAGTCATTCGAAAATATCGTGGACACAGGTCGAAACCGGTTCGGCAATTACCTGGAAATACCCAAGCGTTGTGCTGATGGGCGATAATTCAGTTGGAGAGTTTTATTCAGTCGCTGTAACAAACAATTTTCAACAGGCTGACACCGGCTCGAAAATGATTCATCTTGGGAAAAACACAAAGAGTACGATTATCTCAAAAGGAATTTCGGCCGGACAAAGCAACAACAGCTACCGTGGGTTGGTTAAAGTGATTAAGCGCGCTGAAAATGCACGAAATTTCTCACAATGCGACTCGCTTTTGCTTGGTGATAAATGCGGTGCTCATACTTATCCGTATATAAAAGCTGAAAACCATTCATCCATCGTGGAACACGAAGCAACAACTTCTAAAATTTCGGACGATCAGCTTTTTTACTGCAAGCAGCGCGGTATCAGTTCCGAAAGTGCAATCGGCTTAATTGTAAACGGGTATGCCAAGGAAGTTCTCCAGCATTTGCCCATGGAATTTGCCGTGGAAGCGCAGAAGTTGTTAGCCATAAGCCTTGAAGGAAGTGTTGGGTAATTGAAAGTGAGGGGCGACAAGGCGAGTGGCGACAAGGCGACTTTAAACCCTCAACTTTCCTAATAGATTAAAGCTAAAATGACAGAAATTGTGAAATTTTAAAGTAAATCTAGCTTCCATTGAACCTTGAACCTTTAAACGCCGCAGGCAATTGAACATTGACCCTCTAACCACTCAATCCTCCATCCCTAACCCCCAAAACCTTACCCCCAACTCCTAACAATTAAATTTTTCTAAAGAATAAATATGTTAAGTATCAGAAATCTAAAAGTTTCCATCAAAGGGAAAGAGATTTTAAAGGGAATTAACCTTGAGGTGAAAGCCGGTGAAGTTCATGCCATTATGGGCCCGAACGGGACCGGTAAGAGCACGCTGGCTTATGTTATTGCCGGCCGCGAGGGTTACGAGATAACAGAAGGTGAAATCATTTTTAAGGGTCGTAATATTCTCGAATTGTCTGCCGAAGAGCGCGCCTGCGAAGGAATGTTCCTTGGTTTCCAATACCCGGTTGAGATTCCGGGAGTTTCGATTACCAATTTCCTGCGCACAGCCATTAACGAGCAACGCAAATACAAAGGTCTTGATCCGGTTCCTGCTACCGAATTCCTGGCCCGTATGGAAGAGAAGAAGAAATTGCTCGAGTTGCAGGATAAACTGGCCAGCCGTTCAGTAAACGAGGGCTTTTCGGGCGGTGAAAAGAAAAAGAACGAGATTTTCCAGATGGCTATGCTCGAGCCTTCGCTGGCAATACTCGATGAAACCGATTCGGGTCTTGATATTGATGCGCTTCGCATTGTTGCCACCGGTGTAAACAAACTTCGCCGTCCCGACAACGCAACTATTGTAATCACACATTACCAGCGATTGCTCGAATATATTGTGCCTGACGTAGTGCATGTACTTTTTGACGGACGCATTGTAAAATCAGGTGGAAAAGACCTTGCGCTTCAGCTGGAGGAAAAAGGCTACGAATGGATCAGAAACGATTCCTGATTTCAGGAATGCTTAAAATGAAATTAAATATGGATTCAGGAATAATAGAAACAATATTCGACCTCAAGGTTTACCTGACGAGCGTTTTTGCTGACAGACAGCAGGAAATCACCCGGAACGATACTCCTTTTGTAGCGGCAAAACGGGCAAAAGCTTTTGAGTTGTTCAGCAAAGCCGGATTTCCGCATTCCGCACTTGAGAAATGGCGGGGAACGGATCTTTCACGTTCGCTGAATCACGAGTATCATGCATTGCCTGAGCCACCATCTGCCGATCTGGATATTGATAAAATATTCAAATGCGATGTTCCGCATTTCGAAACACTACTGGTTACCCAGCTTAACGGCTGGTATGCCGACAGGAATAATTTGCTCCAGGTTTTTCCTAACGGAATGATTATTGGCAGCCTGGCTGTAGCTTTTAACAAATACCCTGAGATTATAGAAGCTCATTATGGCAAATACGCCGATGATTCAGCCGAAAGCCTTACAGCTTTGAACACGGCCATGTCGCAGGATGGGATTTTCATTTATATTCCTGATAATGTTACTGTTGAGCAAAATGTTCAAATGGTAAACATTACCGATTTTAAGCAAAACCTTTTCCTGAATACACGGAATCTTATCATTCTTGGCGAAAACAGTCACCTTCGCCTTGTTCAGTGCGACGATTCAATAAATCATGATGTAACATTTATAAACACCATTACTGAAGTAAAAATCGGGCGCAACTCAAGCCTCGACCATTATAAACTTCAGAACAAAGATGATCACACCACGCTCATCAACAGCATGTATTTTTACCAGGACGAAGGCAGCAGTTTATCAACCAATGCCATTAGTCTGAATGGCGGTTTGATCCGTAACCTTTCGCATGTTACAATGAGTGGTCCGCACTGTAATGCTGATGTGTATGGCCTTTATTTGATGGACCGCTACCAGCATGTCGATAACCAGGTGTTTATAAATCATGCTGCACCTGATTGTGAAAGCCGTGAGCTTTTCAAAGGCGTACTCGACGACCATGCCAGCGGGGTTTTTAACGGTCACATTAAAGTTCATCGTGATGCACAACGTACCAATGCTTTTCAAACGAACAGGAACATTCTGCTCACCGATAAAGCAAGCATTGACACCAAACCTTTCCTCGAAATTTATGCCGACGATGTAAAATGCAGCCACGGAGCAACAATAGGTCAGCTTGATGCAGAGGCTTTGTTTTATATCCGTTCGCGCGGAATAAGTGAATCCAATGCAAAAATATTGCTGATGTACGCTTTTGCCGCTGATGTAATCAATAAAATTTCGATTCCCGAATTGCGCCAGCGTATGGATGATATGGTCAAAAAACGACTGCGCGGTGAACTTTCGCAGTGTGAGCAATGCGTGTTGAACTGCAGCACCCATGAACATCAGAAAGTTGAGTTTAATATTGACCTTTCAAAAATCTGATTCCGGAATAATGATTGATTTATCAGCAGCAAAAATAGAGTCTGTGAGGGACGATTTCCCTATACTTTCCCGCAGTATATACGGAAAGCCCCTTGTTTATTTCGACAATGCCGCTACCACGCAGAAACCAAATGCAGTTATTGATGCCATAAGCAATTATTACAGGAACGATAATGCCAATGTGCACCGTGGAGTTCATTACCTCAGCCAGCAGGCAACCGGGGCATTTGAAGGTGTGCGTAAGAAAGTAGCTGATTTTATTAATGCAGGAAGTACGAATGAAATTATCTTTACCCGGGGGGCAACCGAAGCCATTAATCTGGTTGCATGGTCGTATTGCGAACCCTTTCTTAATACTGGTGATGAAATAATCGTTTCAGCACTTGATCATCATTCAAATATAGTACCCTGGCAGGTGGCCTGCGAGCGAAAAGGTGCAATTCTGAAAGTGATTCCGGTCACACCCGAAGGTGAATTAAACCTGGCTGAGTTTGAAAATTTACTTTCTGATAAAACACGAATTGTTGCTATCAGCCATATTTCCAATACGTTGGGGACAATAAATCCCATAAGCGAGATTGTTAAACTTGCTCATAACAAAAATATACCTGTTTTTGTAGATGGAGCCCAGGGATTATCACACGGACCGGTTGATGTGCAGGATCTGGATTGCGACTTCTATGCTTTTTCAGCCCACAAAATGTATGGCCCTATGGGTATTGGTGGCTTATACGGTAAAACTGCATGGTTCGAAAAAATGCAGCCCTATCAGTTGGGTGGCGAAATGATTGATAAAGTGACTTTTGCAAAGACCACGTATAACGAAATTCCTTATAAATTCGAAGCAGGTACACCAAACGTTGCTGATGTAATGGGTCTGGGTGCTGCTATCGACTACCTGCAAGCATTAGGATGGGATTTTATAAAGGCACAGGAAACGGATCTTTTACACTATGCGACAGCTCGTTTGTTGGGAATCGAAGGTGTAAAAATCATTGGAACCTCAGCTCACAAGGCTGCAATTATTTCATTCCTGATCGATGGAATTCATTTTTTCGATGCAGGCACAATCCTCGACCATTTGGGCATTGCGGTGCGAACCGGGAATCACTGTACACAACCGCTGATGGATTTTTTAGGAATAAATGGTACCTTGCGTGCGTCAATGGCTTTTTACAATACACGCCAGGAAATTGACCGCCTGGTTGAGGGCATTTACCAGGTGAAAACACTTTTTGCTTAAGCAGGATAATAAAACAGGATAATTGAAATGACAATCAACGAAAGCATTGACCAGATAATAAGTGAGTTTAACCAGTTCGACGACTGGATGGATAAATACAATTACCTGATTGAAATGGGCCGGTCGGTACCTCTGATCGATGAAACACAAAAGACCGACTCAAATCTGATTGTTGGCTGCCAGTCGAGGGTTTGGTTAAGTTCGGAATATAAGGACGGCCTGATCCATTTTACTGCCGACAGCGACGCTGTAATTACCAAGGGCATTGCTTACCTGCTTATACGGGTATTTTCAGGACATACTCCAACCGAAATTGTGGAAGCAGAAACCACCTTTCTTGATAAGATCGGTTTGAAGGAACACCTCTCTCCGACACGCAGCAACGGTTTGCTTTCGATGGTGAAACAGATTAAGATGTACGCTTTTGCTTACCAGGTGAAGGAGAAGAATAGTTAATTGGTTGGAAATAGAAAATAGAAGAATAGAAAATGGTAAATGGGTGTCGGCATCAACTTATAATAAGTTTTGAATCTGGTTACTGACAGTCCCTAAAACCCGAATCCCAAAGCCTAAAACCTTTTCAATGCAAAAACAGATAGAAAAAGATATACTCACCGAGCGGATTGTACAGGTAATAAAAACGATATACGATCCTGAAATCCCTGTGAACATTTACGATCTCGGACTTATTTACACCATCCTGATTGATGACGATTTTGTGGCTCATGTAACCATGACACTTACCGCTCCCAATTGCCCGGTTGCTGAAAGTCTTCCAATAGAACTGCACGAGAAAGTTAAAAATACCGAAGGGATTACCGATGCAAAAATTACGCTTACTTTCGAGCCACCCTGGGACAGGAATATGATCAGCGAATCGGGAATGCTGGAGCTCGGGTTTTTGTAAAAGGAAAATATTTATTGTAAATGCCGGATTATCAAACAGATAATCCGGCATTTTTTTGCTGTTTATCGACATAAAAATTTTCACAGTTAAATTGTATTTGCTGAAATAGTTATATATTTGTTATAAAGAAAATAGGTACTGTATTGCCTGAATAATAAACTAACTGAGATTATATTCCGTTGAATCCTGTTTTCAGAATTAAAATTAGTGTTTACATCAAGTTAACCTGCAAACAGGTTGGTCAGAAAATTGAAACAGGAATGGTTTTATTGGGATTACAAACTCTAATTCGGTTCAAAATCAATCTGATATAAGGTACAGAAAAACCGTCGATATGTTAAAAAAAATCATTTACACCTTTATCCCGCCAGGGCGATGGAAAATGCCGGTGATTATCCTGTTGGGGATCTTTGTGGGAATGGGGATTTATATTGTAAAAATTTCCAATGCCGGCTCTTATCTGAGTGATGATCCTGAAACCTGTATCAATTGTCATGTGATGAATTCGCAGTATGCATCGTGGCAACACAGTTCGCACCGCGAAGTAGCCAACTGCAACGACTGCCATGTGCCTCATAATAATGTGTTTAATAAATATCTGTTTAAGGCTATGGATGGATTGCGGCACTCGACTATGTTCACTTTGCGACTTGAACCACAGGTAATTCAGATAGAAAATGCCGGGCGGAGAGTTGTACATCAGAACTGCATCCGTTGTCACGAACCTTTACTTCACGACCGCAGTATGCAGGCGGTGGTAAATTCCGACTATTTCCACACACGCACCGACCGCGAATGCTGGGATTGCCACCGGGAAACGCCTCACGGCAGAGTAAATAGCTTATCGTCAGCTCCTTATGCGCGAGTGCCACAGCTCGAAAACCCGGTACCACAATGGCTGCGTAATTTCATGGACAAACAAAACAACAATTAATCCTATATCCAATGGCAAACACAAAACGTAAACCGATCTTTTACTGGTTGCTTTTTACAGCAACAGTAATTATTGTATTCCTGCTGGGAATGCTTGCTTCCTCAATCACAAACCGCAGGGCGGAAAAAGAATACGTGTATAAACCAATGGTTGAGCTGAAACAAGGCGAACCCCGCAATTCGGAATGGGGTAAAAACTTCCCGCGCGAATACCAGTCTTATATTCAGACTCTCGATACCAGTTTCCGAAGCAAGTACAATGGAAACGCGGTAATTGATATGCTTGAAGTTGATCCCAGAATGGTTGTTTTATGGGCTGGTTATGCTTTTTCTAAAGATTACAAACAAGGTCGCGGTCATTATTATGCCATCGAGGATATTACCAATACGCTTCGGACCGGAGCTCCTTCCGCAGGCAATCCTAGTCCACAGCCCAATACCTGCTGGAGTTGCAAAAGCCCGGATGTAACCCGTTTGCTTGGGAAAATGACACCCGCTGAATTTTATAACGGAAGCTGGGATACCAAAGGTCCGGAAATTGTAAATCCTATCGGATGTGCCGATTGTCATGATACAAAAACCATGAATCTTGCCATCACACGTCCTGCGCTTATTGAAGCATTCGAACGGCAGGGGAAAGACATTACCAAGGCCACACACCAGGAAATGCGCTCACTCGTTTGTGCACAGTGCCATGTGGAATATTATTTTGATAAAAAGAAAATTGAAGGAACGGGATACCTTACATTTCCCTGGGATAAAGGATATTCGGCCGAAAATATTGAAGAATACTATGACAGTTATGGCTTCACCGATTGGACTCACAGCCTGAGCAGAGCACCCATGTTAAAAGCCCAGCACCCTGAATATGAAACTTATATGATGGGTATTCATGGCCAGCGCGGAGTTGCCTGTGCCGATTGCCATATGCCTTATAAGAGTGAAGGAGGACAGAAATTTACCGATCATCATATTCAAAGTCCGTTAAACAACATCGCTAATTCATGCCAGGTGTGTCACCGCGAAGACGAAGGAACTTTACTGGCAAATGTTTACGAACGCCAGGATAAGATCATCGAAAACCGCGAAAAACTTGAAGAATTGCTTGTCCGTGCACATGTGGAAGCCAAAAAGGCATGGGACCTGGGAGCTACCGAAGCAGAAATGAAAGCGATACTTTCGGATATCCGCAAATCGCAGTGGCGCTGGGATTTTGCTGCAGCCAGCCATGGCGCCTCATTTCATGCACCCCTTGAGATCGGTCGTGTTATTGCCAATGGTATAACTTTCGCACAGGAAGCACGTATCAAACTTTCGAGGGTACTGGCAAGTAAAGGGTTTAACCAGGAAGTTCCATATCCTGATATTACTACCAAAGCCAAGGCGCAGCAGTATATTGGTTTAGATATGGCCAAACTGAATGCGGATAAGGAGGTCTTCAAAAAAGCTACCCTGGTTGATTGGATGAATATAGCTAAAGAAAGAGAATCAAAATACTAACCTTAGTATTGTTGCCGGCAATTCTGAATTCAATAAAAATGATTGCCCGACTGAAAATGTAAAAAGTAATCTGAGATTCATTATGCCGGGTTCGAAACACTGAGCCCGGTTTTTTGTTAACAATCCATAACTGCAATAATATAGCGAAAACAGCCGCGTTTATGCAGGAAAATCTTACTTTTACACCCCAAATTACTGAATATGACTCCCGCACAGGGCACACTGTTATCAAATATAGATTCTCCCGACGACCTGCGCAAACTCCCTGTTGAAGAGCTTCCTCAAGTATGCAGGGATATCCGTCAGTTCATCCTCGAAGTAATTTCACGCCATCCCGGCCATTTGGGTGCAAGCCTGGGAGTAATTGAGCTTACTACAGCAATTCATTACGTCTTTAAAACACCTGTCGATAAACTGATATGGGATGTTGGCCACCAGGCTTATGCCCATAAAATCCTTACAGGCCGTAAGAATATCTTTTACACAAACCGATCCCTTAATGGTATCAGCGGATTTCCACGCATCAGCGAAAGCGAATACGATGCATTCGGAACCGGTCATTCCTCTACCAGTATTTCTGCGGCCCTTGGAATGGCAGTAGCTGCCGGTTTGCAAGGGAATAAAAATCAGAAGCATATTGCCGTAATCGGCGATGGTTCAATGACTGCCGGCATGGCCATGGAAGCATTGAATAATGCCGGTGTTTCGAAAGTTAATCTACTGGTGATTCTGAATGATAACGGGATTGCCATCGACAAGAATGTTGGCGGTTTCCCCAGGTACCTTACTGATATTACAACTTCAAGAGCCTACAATAAACTGAAAGATAAAGTCTGGTGGCTTATGGGCGGGAAAACCCGCTACGGCGCAAATTCCCGGGCTGTTGTAAAACAGATAGGAAATGCAGTGAAAGCCTCATTACTAAAGGAAAGTAACCTTTTCGAAGCCTTTGGGTTCCGGTATTTTGGCCCGGTTGATGGACACGATGTGGTGAAATTAGTGCACCTTTTACGCGATTTACAGAATATTCCGGGACCTAAACTTCTTCATGTAATTACGGTGAAAGGAAAGGGATACGAAAAAGCCGAACGCGACCAAACCTTGTTTCATGCACCGGGCTTGTTTAATATGGAAACAGGCGAACTGAAGGAGACGCAGTGTAAAAATCAGCCCCCGAAATACCAGGTTGTTTTTGGCAAGACAATTATAGAACTTGCTGAAATGAATGATAAAATTGTAGGTGTAACACCTGCCATGCCCACAGGTTGTTCGCTTAACCTGATGATGGCCAAAATGCCTGACAGAGCTTTTGATGTAGGAATTGCCGAGCAACATGCAGTAACTTTTTCGGCAGGAATGGCTGCCAGCGGAATGCTGCCTTTTTGCAATATTTATTCCAGTTTTATGCAACGCGCTTACGACCAGGTAATTCATGATGTGGCTTTGCAAAATCTGAATGTGGTTTTTTGCCTCGACAGGGGAGGACTGGTTGGTGAAGACGGGGCCACGCATCACGGTGTTTACGATCTGGCTTACCTGAGGGCTATTCCGAATATTACCATTTGTTCACCGATGAATGAAGAAGAGCTGCGGAATATGATGTATACGGCGCAACTCGAAGGGATGGGCCCATTTGCTATACGGTATCCGCGGGGACGTGGGGTGATGCCGCAATGGAAGACGCCTTTCAACGAATTAGCAGTTGGAAAAGGACGAAAGGTGCGTGAAGGGAGAGACCTGGCAATAATTTCCATCGGTCATATTGGGAATGTGGCACTTGAAGCATGTTCACAACTTGCCGGAAAAGGAATTGAAGCCGCTTTATACGATATACGTTTCCTGAAACCTATCGATTCCGAGTTACTACATTCAGTTTTTAAATTATTCAATAAAGTTATTACTGTTGAGGACGGTTCTATCATTGGTGGATTAGGAAGTGCCGTGACCGAATTTGCAAATGACAACGGGTACCACAATGCAATTATTCACCGCCTAGGTGTGCCCGATCGCTTTGTAGAGCAGGGAACGCTCGAAGAACTTCACCGCGAATGCGGAATTGATGCTGGAGGAATTGCAGATGCAGCTGAGAAAATCATGGCATAAAAAAAGCAGAACTTTTACAGTCCTGCTCTTTTCCCGCTTATTTTCAGAAAATCTTACGGAAGTATAATCTCGAAGGTTATACCGCTTACGGTTACTGTAGCTTTATTATCGCATTCGCCAGTGCCATAGTTTAAAATGCGCGTAGGTTGGGCAGCCGGAGTAATATCAACAACACCGCTTACAAAATGGCCACAGGTCATTTTACTGATCAAAGGAGTAGTAATTACCGATGAAAAAGCCTGGCCAGTAATAGCAGTTCCGTTGGCCGAGCCGGTGATTGAGAACACATTATCACTATGAGCGGGAGTTAATTCGCCTTCAATCATTTCGCTGTTATGCGATGCCTGGTAAGTAATGGTGCCTTCGCCGCTGGCCAAAACAATTGATCCGTCAACCGTAACATCCCAGTTTGCGTGGCCCGCCTGGTTATGTCCTTTATAAGTCAGAATACGGCTTCCGGTAATCTGGTTATCATTTACAAAGAAATTATCGAATGATGTGTTCAATGATGCAAGCGAATCGCCATAACTTGCCGTGTAGGAAACAACTATCTTTCCCCGGCGGTATAGCCCGTCTTCACAAAGGCAATTGGTGCTGCCGAAATCAAGAACCATTTTATAGGGTGATGATGTCAGGTCGAAAGTAATGATCAGGCAATTTGCACCTTGTAGCAGTGTGGTTTCGCCTGATTTTAGTTTGCCTTTTCCTTCCGACAAAGCTGAGGTGGTAAAATTCCCAATATCGTTGAAAGTCCGTTCGGCAAGCACAAGTCCCTGGTCAACAGATGTTTCCTTGGTTTGATCTTCTTTATCGTCATCCTTTTTACAAGCTGTAAAAAAGATGATTGTTGCTGCAAAAAGCAGTAAAAACAAGCTTATTCGATTCGTTTTCATGGTTACAGAAGTTAATAAAGTTATTTACAGTTGAATGAAGCAATAACGACACAAACCTGATAATAGTATTTTTATTGTCAGGCATCGTCATTTAAATTGATGGTTTGCAGTCAATAACAGATTATAACAAAGGATAAAAAGGGATAAGCTGTTTTTGAATGGCGGGGGAAAGTAAGGCAAACATATATCCTGGTGAAAAGCAAAATGACGAATATTGTTAAACCACTAAGGCACTTAGTTCACATAGAAACACTAAGGGGGCAAGGGAGTGATCCTTTTCTTTTCCCGGAATCATCAGGATGAATTAATTTGGTATTTTGTACTAAGATGCTTTTGACACAATTCCTTACATTTACAGCGGCAAAATAATTTATGCAAAATCTTTTCAGGAAAAAATCAATTGAAATGATCCTTCGTCATGCCGACGAAAGCAATCCTGATTTGATGAAACGCCGCCTTGGCGTAAGGGATCTCACCGCAATGGGAATTGCTGCCATTATCGGTGCCGGTATTTTCAGCACTATAGGCAACGCCGCAGCCAGCGGAGGCCCCGCAGTGTCAGTTTTATTTGTTTTTACAGCCATTGCATGCGGATTGTCAGCCATGTGCTATGCCGAATTTGCCTCGGCTATTCCAATCAGCGGAAGCGCATACACCTATGCATACGCCAGTTTCGGCGAACTTATAGCATGGATAATCGGTTGGGACCTGATTATGGAATATGCTATCGGCAATATTGCCGTGGCGATTTCATGGTCGGGATATTTTGTGGGCTTACTGAACGGGTTGCACATTAACATCCCGGAATACCTGGCTATCGATTACCTGAGTGCGGCAAAGGGATTTAAACTGGCATCAGAGCAACTGCGGTCAGGAGTTGCTTTAGCTGGACTCGATACCAATATCCGGGAAGCATACAATGCATGGATTTTGGCTCCTAAAATCGGCGGGGTAAGGCTTATTGCCGATATTCCGGCCCTTGGAATTGTCGTTTTTATCACCTGGCTGGTTTATAAAGGAATTTACGAGACCAAAATGGCAGGCAATATTATGGTGCTGATAAAAATCGGGATATTGTTGCTGGTAATAGCCGTCGGGTCTTTTTATATTGATCCCGAAAACTGGAGCCCGTTTGCCCCAAATGGAATTGGAGGTGTTTTGAAAGGAGTATCGGGTGTTTTCTTTGCCTACATTGGTTTCGATGCTATTTCGACTACCGCCGAGGAATGTAAAAACCCGCGCCGCGATCTGCCGCGATCCATGATTTATGCGTTAATTATCACAACGGTACTGTATGTTACAATAAGCCTTGTGCTCACGGGTATGGTTCCATTCAGCGAACTGGGCGTTTCCGATCCGCTTGCCTTTGCTTTCGAGAAACTGCATTTAACTAAATTATCGGGCGTTATTGCATTGGGCGCCGTGGTTGCGATGGCCGGGGTATTGCTTGTTTTCCAGGTCGGGCAGCCGAGGATATGGATGAGCATGAGCCGCGACGGATTGTTGCCGCCAAGGTTTTCGAAACTTCATAAAAAATATAAAACCCCTGCTTTTGCTACTATTGTAACAGGGTTCCTGGTTGCAATCCCGGCATTGTTTATGAACCTGACCGAAGTCACTGATCTTACCAGCATTGGAACATTATTCGCTTTCATATTAGTTTCGGGCGGAGTTCTGATTCTTCATCCACGAGGCAATACCGATGTGAATAAAAGAGGGTTTAATGTGCCATATGCCAGCAGCCGCAGGTATTTGCTTCCAATCTGGGCGGTAATCCTGATCATTATCTGGATTTCAAATCCCGGATTTTTTGCAGGCATTTTTAATGGCAGCAACCATCTTTCGAAAGGCTTTCACAACCAGTTGCCCATGTTTGTATTTATGGTGGTTGCCGTATTAACAACGATTTTTGCCGTTATCAGGCGATGGTCGCTCATACCGGTCCTCGGACTTTTGACCAATCTTTACCTGATGAGCGAACTGGGAATTACCAACTGGATGCGATTCCTGGTGTGGCTGGCGATAGGCCTGGTGCTGTATTTTGCTTATGGGATGAGGCATAGCAAATTGAAGGATCATTTCAACAAATAAAACCCTTATTCTCTGAAATCGCATCAACAGGATCAGGTACAGGTGCACCCGAAATTTTGATGTTTGAGAATTTAAACAAATTTGATTGTTTTTGCTATTATTGGATTGAATTTGTTGTTGGCCGGCAAAACAACATGTCGTCCCTGACGGGACTTTACCTTTTTTATAACTTATTTTCTACCAGCATGTTGTCCCTAACGGGACAGTCCGCCATTGGCGGACTGAATATGGGTAGAAGATGAAGCGAACCCACCTGGTATCAAGTCGCTTTGGTACGCTATAAATTAAGCAGGTAGACCTTATTGTAATATTTTCTCCAGACAAAAGTGGATAATAAGTATTATTTTCTCTTACTTTTTGATCAAAAAGTAGCAACTTAGCGCAGCGATCTCATGCGCTGCACTGAGCCTTACGAGGGGAGCACATTTGAAAATATGCAAAAGTACACCTCGGCAAAGCTCGTGATCCCAATCAATTGGTAAAGGCTTGATAGGTTAGAACATCATCCTTACTTCACGTGAAGCTTTGTTTTGCTAAACGCATGCATGCGCTGTTTACCTTCGGCTATCCGCCTTCGGCGGATTGTGAAATTTCTATTAGGCCAGTCCCTACACCCTGCAAATTTGCCAGTGAGCTCAAATTGTTGTCCCACAATGTTGCCAAAAGTTTGATCTTAAATAGTAAGGACCGGCCTTATAAAGTTTTAATAGTTTTTCCAGGAAGGTTTTTGAGCGTTGGACATAAGCAAGCCATGCAGAAGCGAGCCAGTTCCCAAGGTTAAGACCTGGTATACTGTCACATGGCGAACGGCTTGCGTGGCGTGGCAAAAACCTGACGTAGAAAATCATTAAAACTTTATACAGCCTGGATTTTTTGTTACTTTTTGATCATGCAAAAAGTAAAAA
This sequence comes from Lentimicrobiaceae bacterium, assembly GCA_041753535.1. GTDB lineage: Bacteria > Bacteroidota > Bacteroidia > Bacteroidales > UBA4417 > UBA4417. The sequence goes on along the minus strand of JBGSUB010000009.1, from coordinate 80,412 downwards.
TGGATATGAGAATAATACAAAGATTAAAGGATTGATTAGTATAATTCTGCTCCCAATACATCAAAATAGTATCTTACCCGAAAATCTATATTATTGCCTGCCCAAACTTCTTACATTTGCTAAAGCAAAAATGATCGGAATATGACATGGCCTATTGTAGTAGCCTTAATAGTCTCAGGTGTGTTCGTCGGCTTTATTAACACCCTTGCCGGAGGAGGTACTATCATCTCCCTTTCGTTGTTTATGTTCCTCGGATTACCGGCCAATATCGCCAACGGTACCAACCGCGTTGCTGTTATTCTTCAGAATATGACATCTGTAAGTGAATTCCGGCGCAAAAAAGTCCTTGATTTTAAAAAAGCCAATAAACTCGCCATCCCGACCATGATAGGTGCCATTGCCGGTGCGCAGATTGCCTCAGATATTAACGAAGAAGTTTTTCGCAAAGCTGTTGGTGTAGTTATGATTGTGATGATGTATTTTATACTTACCAAACCATCGCAATGGCTCAAAGGCACCGAAGCGCTGATGGAGAAACCGGTTTCGTGGATACAGATTGTTATTTTCTTTGCGATCGGTTTATATGGCGGTTTCGTGCAGGTAGGAGTAGGGTATTTTATCCTCGCAGGGGTGGTTCTTGGTGCAGGATACGACCTGGTGAAAGCCAATGCAATTAAAGTCTGGATCGTACTTTTATATACCCCATTGGCTCTTATTGTTTTTATTTTTAACGACCAGGTACGTTGGGATTATGGGTTGATACATGCCATCGGGAATATCATCGGGGCATTTATTGCATCAAGGTTTGCGGTATCGTGGGGTGCCAATTTCGTGCGATGGGTGGTGATCGTGGTGATTGTGGTTTTTGCTTCCGATTTGCTTGGATTAGTCAATATCAGGGAAGTGGTAACGAATGTATTTCAGTGAGGGGGAATAGAAAATGGGAGAATAGAGAATAGAGAATGGGAGAATAGAAAATGGTAAATTAGAAAAAGGTGGAATAGAAAATGGTGGAATAGTGATTTTTACGAGAGAATTTCGATAGTAGAAACCTTTCAAATATGAACCCTTCATGGGTTAAAAACCCTTGAAGGGTTTGGTAGAGAATAAAACAACTAAATGCACTTTTCAGAATGAAAGCAACAATCCTACTCCTTTTAATAGTTTTTCTTTTCTACACGGTTCCTGCAAATGCCCAGACTTCAGGCACGTATGCCCTTGTTATCCATGGCGGTGCCGGTAATATTACCAAAGAAAACCTGCCGGCAGATCTGGCTGCACAGTTCGAAGCGAAACTCAACGAAGTTCTCCATCATGGGGATTCCATTCTGAAAGCCGGCGGCACAAGCCTCGATGCCGTAGAATCCTGTGTGCGCATGATGGAGGATTGCCCGCTTTTTAATGCAGGCAAAGGAGCCGTTTTTAATGCCGAAGGAATAAACGAAATGGATGCCGCCATTATGGATGGCAAAACCGGTCTGGCAGGAGCGGTTGCAGGAGTTACCACCATCCGGAATCCGATAAGTGCTGCGCGGGCCGTGATGGAAAAATCGAAGCACGTAATGCTTGCCGGGAAAGGCGCCGAAACCTTTGCTGCCGAACAGGGCCTCGAAATCGTGACGCCGGATTATTTCTTTACACAGCCGCGCTGGGATGCTTACCTGAAAGCAAAAGCATACAAAGATTCCATTGATTCTGTTGAAAAAAAACACGGAACTGTTGGCTGCGTGGCGGTGGACAGGTATGGCAACCTGGCCGCAGCGACTTCTACAGGAGGAATGACGTATAAAAAATACGGGCGCATAGGCGATTCGCCCGTTATAGGTGCCGGAACCTATGCCGATAATAAAACCTGTGCCGTATCGGCCACGGGGCATGGCGAGTTTTTTATACGGAATATGGTAGCCTACGATATTGCTGCTATTATGAAATACAAGGGACTTTCGGTTTCCGAAGCCGCCGATGTGGTTGTAATGCACAAACTGAAAAAGCAGGGCGGAAGCGGCGGTATTATTGCAGTGGACCGGAATGGCAATATTGCTATGCCTTTTAATACCACCGGCATGTTCCGCGGGTATGTAAAAGCGGGAGGCGAAAAAATAACGGGGATTTTTGGCTTGTGATGGCCGGATTTCGGGAAAGAGCACTCTTCCCGGCCAGGTATTATGCTGATTAAAAATATTATCAAAAAAATATTTACATAAACTTGAATATTCAAAAATAACATATTTTTACATACCGATTGTACAACTGATTATCAGGCTTGTAGTATTTGTTTTGAATATATGAAGGATAAGCAGGCTTTTTAATGAAGAGATTACAGAAAATCAATTGATATTTACGGAAGCGTTGGTGACGAATAGATGATTTGAGAAGATTTGCTCGCCAACAGAAATGATTTTTCTCATGGCATATTCCCTGCATGCGTCGGGCAGGCATCTGACCAGTGAAAAATTAAAAAATATACACATGAAAAGCCCAACAATATCGGGAAAATGGTGTTAATTGCTTGACTTATCAAACACATTCGAGATAATGAATACAAACCCCCTTTTTATACCCCTTAATTTATCATGGATTCGTTAACACAATTGGTACTTGGCGCTGCCATAGGAGAAGCAGTGCTTGGGAAAAAACTAGGAAATAAAGCTGTGCTTTGGGGAGCTGCCGCAGGTTCTCTGTCCGATATGGATGTAATCCCGGGAATGTTTCTCGACACGCCGGGCAAGTTGCTTTTTCATCGTGGTTTTTCCCATTCACTTGTTTTTGTAATACTGGCAACCTTGTTTTTTGCCTGGCTTTTTTCAAAAATCTACAAGCAGAAAGAAATTTCCCGAAAGGAGTGGTTATTTTATTTCGGACTGATCTTCGCCGGCAGTATTCTGATTGATGCGCTCACTACTTACGGAACCCAACTGCTATGGCCATTGAAGTACCGCTTTGAGTTCAATACGCTTTTCGTGGTTGACCCTCTTTTTACACTTCCATTGCTCATCACACTCATTTGGCTTATGTTGAAGCGTAGAGATTCTGCCGGGAGGAAACGATTGAACAATATTGGGCTGATTATTGCCGGTGGCTATCTGTTGCTGACAATTGCCAACAAGCAGGTAATCAATTCCGTATTCAGAAATGCACTCGAAAATCAGGGGCTTACCTACACAAGAATGCTCACCAATCCTACTCCGCTTAACCAGTTACTTTGGACTGCTGTGGCGGAAACTGATACAGGTTTCCTGATTGGCTTCTATTCCCATTTTGATAAAGACAAAAATGTGAAATTTACCTCACTGCCAAAAAATAATCATCTGCTTGATGGCCTTACCCATGATACTGGCGTACAGAACATCCTGCGGTTTACAAAAGGATTTTACACCGTAGAACCCGACAGTGCAGGATTTCTGGTGAACGACCTGCGATTTGGGAAAGTTACCAATTGGAAAACAGGAGAAGGGGATTTTGTGTTTCGTTATACTATCAATTTAACTACGGAGCCGGTCACCATAACGCAGGCTGAACAGAGTTTTGAAGGCGGGTCTGAAGTTTTGGTTCAGCTCTGGCAAAGGATGCTAGGAAAAAAAGATTTCTGACCGAAACTTCCCGGCACAGCGGCCTGTTGGGAATACCAGATTGCATTTACCGATCAGTCGTCCACATCAGCCGGATACATTATGCGCTGGGAATACAACTTCAGCGTCAGGCGGGCTGACCTGCAAACCTGGAGCCTTGTGCTTCGTATCAAGTTCAGTGCTGTTGGATAGTTTTGTGCTTCGAAATCGCCAACTTCTTGTAGCTGGAAACCGTTGGCTGCTATTATAAAAGACTTTGCAAGTAAATTAAATTCGAAAAAATAAACAAAATTCAGAACAAATGAACCAGAATGAACTGTCTCAATTATCCGACAAGGAATTGCTCGAAGCAGCAAGGATTAGCAAACCTTCACCCATGATAGATGCATTTTTTATTGGGTTTTTGGTTGGAATAATAATTTATAGCGTAGTTGCTAACTCTTGGGGGTTTCTCACCCTAATCCCATTGTATTTAATTTATATATTCCTGAAAAAACCAAAGAAATACGAAGCACTGAAAAAAGAATTGGAAAAACGAAACTTATAATAAATCTATGTCTAAGATGTGTAAACAATAAAATAACAGCACCCAATAAATAGGAATATGAGCGGCACTCAGTGCCCAGCGATTATTCCTGGTTGAACTACATCCCGGTTAGATTCTGAAGAAAATAGTTGGTTTTTTCTCTATGTACTTTCCGCCAGTTTTAGAAATGCTATGCATTGAATAACAAAGAGATAATATAAATAGAATCTTAATGCAAAAAGTAGAAAATATTGAAAGTCAAATATAAGAATTAGGGTACAAGAAAATCTGATATAACGAAAACTCAAAACAGATTTCCGAAGGTATGTTTTTAAAGCTATCCCGCAGGGATATAGTTCAACAAACGCTATAGCAAATGTGGGTTTTTTGAGCTGCGCTCAAGAGACCCCTGCTTGCATCAGGCAAGGCTACGCTAAGTTCGTTAAGTTGCCCCGATTTCATCGGGACAGTCTGTGTTCGTTGAAACATTTGGAATCTTTACATGCATTTTCCGAAAAATCGGGACAGGTTCCCAAAAAATCGGGACAGGTAGTGCTGGCTGACAGTTGAGCAACAATTTAGCCCCGTAATGGTTATAACTTGTACTGATTTTTCGGTAGCGTAGGCCGTTATAGCCGATTTGTGAAACGAAGTGAAGTACATATGGCAAAAGCGTAATTAACACTAATACTGTCTCCAATGAATAGATTTATAGTATTTATCTGTTTGATTTCTATTTCCAATTTTGGGTTTACTCAATCCAAATATGAAAAAGAAATGCGTATTAAAGAAAAGGAAGTACCAGTGAATGTGGTCAGTTTTGTTGATTCAATGAACCTGCCAAATAAAATCAAATGGTACAAAGAAACAGGTTATAACAAATCGTCTTATGAAGCAAAAACCAGATACGATGCAAAAAGGTTAAGTATCGAATTTTCTGAGAACGGAACTTTTGAGGATTTTGAAATTGAGATAAACCCCGGAGATATTCTGCCAGGGACTTATAAAAAAATATCAGATTATCTGTTAAACGTGCATAAAGAGTATTTAATTGAAAAAGTTCAAATACAGTATTCTGGTGACCCTAAGCTGATTTTGGATTATTTTATAAACTCAGAATCTGCAAAAGGCTTGATCATTCATTATGAAGTTGTTATTTCGACCAAAGAGGAAAGTGAATTCGTGATGTTTGAGTATTTATTTGATGAAAATGGAGTGTTTGTAAAAAAGGCGCAAATCAAAATAACAATGACAGATAATATTGAATACTGACATGAAAATTTCTCAAATAGTATTTTTGGTATTAATCTCACTTTCTGGAGTTGGCCTTGCTCAGCAAGTTAATACTTTTGGAATCTTGCCTTCAGTTAATATAAATACAAAATTACCCAAGGATTGGTTTGTAAATTTCAAGGCGGAATCAAGACAAATATTGTTTAAAGATGGCTTTAAATATTCATATCAGCTTACTGACTTTTCTTTTGCAGGAGGGAAAAAAGTTGGAATCAGAACCACTATTGCAATTGGTTACCTTTTTGGTATTACCAACGATGGAACTGTTAACAGGTTTATTCAGCAAGTAAGCCATGTTAAACAGTATCAAGCCTTTAAACTTGCTCATAGATTACAAACAGATCAAACCTTTATTAAGGATATTAATACCGAATACAGAATCAGATACAGGTTATCTGCTGAAATTCCGCTTAGCGGACAAACCCTTGATATCAAGGAATTCTTTATCAAGTTAAACAATGAGTATCTCAATTCATTGCAAGGTGGAGATTATGATCTGGAGATTAGAATTGCTGGATATATCGGGTACGTTGTCTCTCAAAAAAATAAACTTGAATTTGGCTTTGACAACAGGGGTGATTCTTTTATAAATGATAACCTCAGGAATCGGTTTTGGTTAGGATTAAATTTCTATCAGTCATTTTAAATAATCAATAATAGACTGGCTACAAACGCTATAGCAAATGCGGGTATGCCCCGACTTCATCGGGAAAGGCTGTGTTCGTTGAAACATTTAATTTTTTTACATACATCTCCCGAAAAATCGGGACAGGTATTGCTGGCAGACAGTTGAGCAACAATTTAATCCCGCATTTGCCATAGCGTCAACCGTTAGCAACCATACTGTTAGAAAAAAGTTCCCAAATTGAGAATTATTATTTATCTTTGCATCATCAATTAGTTACTATGGAGAGAATATTTGCAAAAAGCACTTTGAGGAACTTTTGGGAAACTTATCCTGACTCAGAACAATATTTAAAAACCTGGTTTGATACAGCTATGAGTTCTAGTTGGAAGACTCCGAATGAAGTTAAAAAGACTTATATTAATGCAAGTATTTTAAGAGACAGCAGAATTGTTTTTAACATTAAAGGCAATTCGTATCGACTGGTTGCGAAATTCAACTTTGAGAAACAATGGATTTTTATCCGATTTATTGGTACTCATATTGAATATAACAAAATTAATGCGGACACAATTTAAAAATTACGGACATGAATATTTTACCAATAAAAACCAAAACAGATTATAGCAAGGCCTTAAAAAGACTTGAAACCATTTTCGCTGCTGAAATTGGAACTCCAGAAAGCGATGAGGCTGATATTCTTGGATTATTGATTGATGAATATGAAAAAAAGCATTTCCCAATAGAAGCACCGGATCCAATTGAAGCAATTAAAATAAGAATGGAAGAAATGCAGCTAAAACAGATTGATCTGATCAATGAAATTGGTGGGAAGAGTCGGGTTTCAGAAATATTGAACCGAAAAAGGAAACTAACAGTTGAGATGATCCGAAAATTGACTGCAAGATTAAACCTTTCACCCGAATTATTAATCAATGACTATCAACTGACAAGATAAAGTACGATTGCTAACAAAGGTATAACAAATGACGGGTTTTAAAACATAAATGAAGCATTGCTACCTGCCCACATCAGGCAGATTGATTGATTGCCAGGTGATACGCAATATGCCATTTGTAAGAGCCTCCGCCGCTGTGATTGATTACGACAAAATAAACTACATGATGCTGATCAAAGTAATAATAATCTCCCTTTTTGTTTTTTTACAAAGTTTTGCAAATCATGCCCAGGAAAATTTTTACAACTTCATAAAACCTGGCGGTTTCCAGGTGGGCTTTGTGGACACAACTATATTTGATTTAAAATATCAATACGAAGCCTATGATTACAAGGGCATGAAACCTTTTTTTTTACAGATATGGCATCCGGTACCTGAGAATTCAAATAGCCAACATTTTCTGTATGTCAGGGATTTTTTTGAAAATAGAAAAAATGAAAAGCTTAGAACTATCCGGAAACAACTTGAAAACTATCAAAAGGAGATTATTATCAGAGATTGTATTGCCGAAAATTTAGAAACGGGTGAAGCGGGCAATTACGGAGATTACTCATACGAGGATATCTTCAACTTAATTGGTAAGATTGAAACCAGGAGCATTTTGCGCCCAATAGACTCCATCTCCAGCTACCCTGTAATTATTTACCATCACGGCTCACAAAGCAATTCATTCGAAAACTTTGCAATGGCTGAATATTTTGCTTCAAGGGGCTATATTTTTGTCGCTGCAAACTTTCATTTACCCTATGAAAATACGGTTTTCGGTCTTAAACCATTTGAAAAACTGATAAAAGATGAAGACGAAGAAAGCCTTAGAACCGTACTTAAATTTGCTCAATCGCTGAGCAATTCATCTTCTGTATTTTTTATTGGTCACAGTTGGGGTGCTCAGATGGGCCTTAGGACATTTGACGGGGATAGCACCATTAGTGGACTGATTTCATTAGAAACAACTATTGAATTTAAGAATGATTATGGGAAAATTGAAGAGATGTGGCCTGAAGTTTATCAGAAAGTTGTCGTCAATAAGTCATATTATCCATTTCCCATTTTATTGTGTGCGGCAACCGGACAGGCAAAACCATTTGATTTTTTTAAGAATCTGAATGCCCCGCAAATAACCTTTGCGCCAACAACAGAGCAATTTGAACATAATGCTTATGTCTCAATATTTTATTTAAGGTATTTCCTTGACAGTAATATTCCGCAAACTGATAAACTCATTCTTAAAGACAGGCTTACTCTTTATGCCCGGCATCTTGAATTTATTGATAATTTTATGATCGGAATAATGAATAATGAAAAAAGATCAGAGAGGGAAACCGTATTTATTAATTTTGAATAAAAAACCGACCAGCAATTATGTGGAATATAAAATTGCCGGGATAGTAAATTTTTCAAGGGTTGGAATCCGCTTCCGATTTTGGATAACCTGCTTGGAAATTACCTGCAATATTCTATTTGTAGCAGGCTCAGCCATCATGCCGAAAGCCAGATACTTCACAGCTTGATATGAATTATTAAGAGATAAATATGAACACTGACAGCAAACAAATAGTTGTTTATGGAGGAACCGGCTACTACGGTCGTAAAGTGGTTGAAAAACTTGTAAATAAAGGACAATCAGTAAAAGTGGTAAGTAGAAATTATGATTCAGCAAAGAAAATTATTGGCGAAAAAGTAGAGATATACCTGGGTGACGTAACTGATCGGGAAACCATTATCGGCTCTCTCAAAAATGCAAGTTGTATAATAATTTGTCTTTCAGCAATGAGTAATAAATTGATTGGAAAGATGAAACAAATTGAGCGGGATGCGGTATTGGCCATTATGGAAGAAGCCGAAAAGGCTGATATTTCACGATTAGTGTATATGTCGGGCTACGAAATGAGAGAACAACTGTTGCGCGAATTAAAAATTCCGGAATTTGGGGCAATCAAAATTGAGATTGAAACTAAGATTGCTCAATCCCGCTTTAATTGGACGATATTAGGAGATGCCCCGGCCTATGAGATATTTTTTGCATTTGTGAAAAACGGGAAAATGACAGTACCTGGCGGAGGTTTCAATGCGATTCCATCCATTTCAGCAGAAGATGTTGGGGAGATTACCGCCCAGGTTGCATTGCGAAACGATTTAAAAGGGAAAAGATTAAAACTTACCGGACCGGAAGCATTCACTTTTCCTGAAGTGGCGAAACGAATCAGCGAAATCAGTGGAAAGGAAATCAAGCATATGGCTATACCGCTTGTAATCATTAATGTTGTTTCTTTTATCCTGCTACCGTTTGCCCCATTTGTGAGATACTTATATAAAAGTCTGAAAATGTTAAATAATTTTCCGCAAGACCTGGCATCAGAGGTGCCAAAGGAGCATCGGTTGTTGAGGGAATTGTTTGATTATGAACCTGTAACCTTGGAAATGGAAATTCGAAAAAGAATGAAAGAAAATAAAATTTAAGGTTCTGCCACGAGCTGAATGGAAATGTTTTTTGACTGGCGGGAAGACCCTTGCCTGCTGCAAGCAGGGAAGACCGAAGAAATACCCGATTTGAGATTTGGCTCTCTTAAAGGTTTTTTTAAGTAGGGTTTGCTGAAAAACTAAAATTAAGAAAAAGCGAATGCCATAAAGCTCTGTGGTTCTTCGTGTCTTCTTTGAGTTTCTTTGTGTAACAACAATTTGAATTTATTACACCGAGTCTAATGGAGATGTCACAGAGTTACACTGAGAAACTAAAAAATATATTGAGATCAGGTGCATGTAATTTTGAATTTATTGTTAAAAAAACCTTGCATTAAAATTGAAAAATTCATTTGTAATATGTTAGAAATCAACGTTAGATTTGTTTTTATGCATAATCTGACTTTTTAACTTCCCTAAATCAAAGAAAGACCGCCAAAACAGGGCGGTCATTCTTGAATAACTAACAGCTTAAATTAACTATCTTGAATTGATTTTGTATTTTTGATGGAAATGCTGAATATGAATAAGAAGATTCAAAATATCGAGATATATCAAAGACTGGTAGATTCTATTGGTATTACCATTGAAAGTGCCAGGCAACGAGCCATTCAAGCTGTAAATAATGAACTATTGAAGGCCAATTGGGAGATTGGAAAGTATATCGTTGAATACGAACAACATGGAAATGAAAAGGCTGAATATGGCAGTTCATTATTGACAAACCTTTCTAAAGACCTAAAATCAAGATTTGGCAAAGGGTTCAGCAAGAGTAACATCTATTTAATGAGGCAATTTTACCTAAAGTATCAAATTTTCCAGTCAGTGACTGGAAAATTGACCTGGACACATTATGCTGAATTACTAGGTGTTTCGGATGATTTTGCCAGAGGGTTTTATGAAAAACAAGCGGTTAATGATAACTGGAGTGTACGGGAACTTAAAAGGCAAATAAGTTCGTCATTATTTGAGAGATTAGCTTTGAGTCATGATAAAAGCGGAGTTCTGAAACTCTCAAATAAAGGACTTATTATTTCAGAGCCTGTAGATATTGTGAAAGACCCTTACATACTTGAATTTCTGCAAATTCCGGAAGAATACAGAATGTCTGAAAGCAAGTTGGAACAAAAAATCATAGACAACCTTCAAACTTTTCTGCTTGAATTGGGAAAAGGGTTTTCATTTGTCGGCAGACAATATCGAATTACGTTGGATAATGACCATTACTATGTCGATTTGGTATTTTATCATAGAATACTCAAGTGCTTCGTGTTAATTGATTTGAAAACAAAACACGTTAAGCATCAAGATATTGGACAGATGAATATGTACTTGAATTATTTCAAGTCAGAAGAAAATACTGAAGGAGATAATCCTCCAATCGGAATAGTTTTAGGTGCAGATAAAAATGACATATTAGTTGAATATGCAATTGGAGGCATTTCAAACAATATTTTTGTTTCAAAGTATCAGTTGTACTTACCTGACAGAAAAATATTGGAACAGAAAGTAAAAGAAATAATGACAGAATAAAGCCTTACTGGCAACAAACGTTATAACAAATGCGGGTTTTTGAGCTGCGCTCAAGAGACCCCTGCTTGCAGCAGGCAAGGCTTCGCTAAGTTGCAAGTTCGTTGAAACATTTGAAATCTTTATATGCATTTCCCGATAAATCGGGACAAGCAGTTCCGGCAGTCAGTTGAGCAACAATTTAATCCCGATCTTGTAATAGTGTCAGCCGCCGCGGCCCTATCTTTCTTATATCATAAACAAGAAAGACCGCCAAAACAGGGCGGCCTTTCAGTTTTATAGTTCTAAAGTAATATCAGTTACCTTTTATAACCCTTTTAGAAATAATGCCTTTTGCATTCTGAAATTGGAATATATAAAAACCATTACTAAATGAACTCATATCAATAGTTTGTGAGGAATCGGAAATTTCTTTCTGAACTAATTTGCGGCCGCTCAAATCACAAATGGTGAGTGTTGCATTTCCTATGGACTCATGCAGCTCAACAGTAACCTCGTTCCGGAAAGGATTTGGATATATCGAGAAGGAATCCAGCCGGTTATCAGCAGTTCCAAGCGTGGTAAACGCAGTTACTCCTGAAACCGAAACACAGGCCGGGATATAGGAATAAGCCACCGTGTAATTCCCGTTTGCAGCAACAGTATGGGTTTGATTGGTTGCGCCGGGGATGGAATCTCCGTTCAGAAACCATTGGATGCTTCCGGTAAAAACCGGAGATGCGGTGAGTAAGCCACCAGCAATGGTTATGGATGGCTGAGGGGCGGCATCAGGCTCTTCGGTAAATTTTCCCAAATACAATCCTTTGTTGGGATCGCGGGGAGTGCAACTGAAAATAGGATTACTAATACCGGATAGTTTTCCGCCAACATAAAAGACCCCTTCGTTGTTGGTGGCCATTGACTTTACTTTCGATCCCATTTCATTCCCTGAAACAAAAGCAAATGCATTCTGAAAAGTTCCGTCATAATCTATTTTAGCGATATATGACCTGCCATTGGCTGCATTAATCGTGAAATCACCCATTGTTAATTCTCCTGTAAAATCGCCGCCGCAAAAAACACCGCTCCCATCCGGGTTGTTGAGCACACTCCAGGCATGAGCATTGGTTGTTACCGACTTAAGCCAAATGGGATTTCCGTTTCCATCTAACTTTAATATCCCATCCGTGTAATTGGTTGAGCCCGGCCCCGGATTTATAATGGTATCGGAACCTGCAATTAAAGTCGAATTCACTTCCACGCCAATATAAATGCCATCATCGTTTCCAATGGTAACGGGAATAAAGTTCTCGGCAGGATCGCCAACGCCATTCACGTAACTGGCCTGTTTAAATGTAAGGTTATCGCTGGTGCGAAGCATAAGTAAAGGTACTGAGCCGGTTTCTAAAATAGGGACAAGCGTTGTTGTACCATACGTTAAAGTTCCGCGCGAAACAGCGGTAAAAAACATGTCCCCATTTGAAAACACGCCCGAACCTTTAAAATGGATTCCGTTAATAGCAGTGCTGGGGATAAAAGCATCAGCAGTCAGGGTTGAAACATACTGTCCGGTAGTATCCAGTTTGCTCACAGAAAGGTTACTGGTTTGAAAATAGATATGATTGTTGTGATACTGCAACATACAGGCAGAAGCATATCCTCCAAAGCTCACATTGTTGGGGACATGCCAAAGCAGATTTCCGCCCGGACTAAACTTTAGAATATAGTTGCGATCAGAAATACCATTAATTGTTACTCCGTCAACAATCAATGTTGAATTTCCCCAAAGAGAACCCAGCAAATACAGGTTATCATTTTCACCCACCTGTAGATTGAGTGGATAGAAATTTACCCCTATGGGCTTTATGTACTGCAATTCGCCCGATGCGTTAAACTTATAAAGAAATGTAGTGATACCTCCATTATAAGGCTGTGCGGTTACACCCTGGCATTGTTGCGGTCCGTTTGCACCATCCAGCGTATAGATATTCCCCTGCGAATCGCGTGCAATAGCAAGTGCGCCGTAATAACTGTTTGCAACAGTTGCATAACCGGCAGTTGTTACCCAATCGAAGCGTTGTGCCTGTGCAATAATGCTGGCCAGGAACAGTGAAATGGTAAGTAGTTTTTTCATGGTATTGGTTTTTAAATATGAAGGTTTGGTTCAGCATTGTTATAATTCAATGAAATTCAGCATTCCTGTAAGGATTACATTTCAGTATAGAATTCCGGCAGTGATTATTTTACCACAATTTTACCAATCGTTTTTACTTGTTTATTGCTTTTGATTCTATAAAAATATATGCCTTTTGATCTGTTCGAAAGATCGATAGTAATAGCAGACCCATTTGGTTTTTCGCTATAAACTATTTCTCCGGGAAGGTTATATATTTCTATATTATCAATTTCCGGATGCGTTCCGTTGATTTGCAAAGTAAACAAGCCATTGGAAGGGTTAGGGTAAACAAGCGTTTGCAGGTCACTATGTATTTCAGAGATACCTGTCACAGTGCAACCGTCAAGTACCTGAACAGGGGTGTTTCTGTTTATAATTGTTCCATCACCAAGCTGACCAATATTGTTAGCACCGCATGCCCAGAATGTCTGGTCGTTTTTCAGAAACAGGGAATGATAATAGCCAGATGCTGCAATTTTTTCTATGCCCGTTAAACCAATCACCAGCACCGGCGAGTTTTTATCCAGATTGGTTCCGTCGCCAAGCTGCCCATTCAGGTTTGCACCACTCGACCAAACTGTTCCACCACCCTTTAGAAAAAGCGAATGATATTGCCCGGCTGCAATACCTGTAATACCTGTAAGACTAGTGATTTGTGCTGGCGTTAATTTGTCAGTATTTGTTCCATCGCCCAGTTGTCCCTCAGTATTTAATCCGCTTGCCCAAACAGTAGAATCCTGCTTTATAAACAGTGAGTGCCTGAAACCTCCTGCTATGGAAGTTACTCCACTAATACTGCTGACATGTGTTGGAAGCACTATTTGCATTGGTGCGCTTCCCAAACCGAGACATCCGTTCTGATTGTCGCCACACGACCATACCGTACTATCGCTTTTCAAAAACATGGAATGGTAGTCGCCTGCGGCAATATCAATAACTTCGGTAAGGCTAGTAACTTTAACGGGAGTATTCTTCTGTATTTTTGTTCCATCTCCCAGTTCACCTGAAAAATTTCTGCCACATGACCATACAGTACTGTCACTTTTCAGAAAAAGTGAGTGATAAGTGCCTGCTGCAATTTCGATTACACCGGAAAGATCGGGTATTTGTACCGGCACATCCGAATTTATTATAGTGCCATTACCGAACTGTCCAAATCCATTATACCCAACTGCCCAAACCGTGCTATCATTCTTTAGAAACAGCGTAAACTGGTCTCTCGAGGCAGTGGCTTTTATTCCGGTGATTCCGGTTACCGGACCAGGGGTTGAAGTACTTGTAATTGTGCCATTGCCAAGTTGCCCCACATTATTGTTGCCGGTTGCCCTTGCTTCGCCAGTGGTACACACGAATACGGAATGTGCGCCCCCTGCTGACATGGTTTGAGCGGTTGACAGATACGCTGAACTAACTAAAAGTATGGCTGTAATGAATACCGTTATGGCTTTTTGTAGATTTATTTTCATAATTTCTGGTGTTAATGGTCAAATTATTTTTTTAACAGCTTAATTGTCCGCACACTGTCTTTTTCCGTTATCTGAACGAAATACATTCCCTGTATCATATTTGTAAGGTCTATTGACTCATTCAGAAAGAAATCGGATTTTGAAAATACTGTTTGTCCGAGGCTGTTCAGTACTTCTGCTTTTACCGGTCCTGCGACGCCTGAGAATTCTTCGAAATGGATTAATCCGGAGGTTGGATTAGGATAACCCGATAACTCATTTTCCCTAAAATGTTCACCGATTGATACATTATTTATAGCACCAACAACCTTAGAGGTTAAAAAAAGCTGGTTATCAGAATTCCCGGGATCAGGGGATCCTGAACATAAATAAATGTCGCCATCGCTATCCACTGTCATGGTTGTCGTGGCCGAAACCGGAATATCATTCTGATTGATTACAGCCATACCCGCATTCCCAAAACCAACAACAGGATTCCCGTGTAAGTCATAGCAGCGAAGCACATTATAACTGTTTCCTGTCTGATTGTCGGATTTACTGCTGTAGTAGAAAAGGTTGCCCGAAACCAATAGCTTCGTTTTAACAGGGAAAATTTCAGTGACACCGATGTTTACATTAAGCGAAGCATCAGGTTGCCCTTGTGCATTTACACGAAAAACAGATTCGGAATACGTAGCATTAATTGTATCACGGGTGGTAAATAGGGAAAGTATCGATCCGTTATCCTGAACCGCAGAACTTGAATAGGTATAAACTCCGTCGTTGCTTTTTACACTTTTAATACTATGACCGGCACTACCGAACGAAGTATCAAACGCTCCGTCAGCTTTCATTTTACTCAGCATAACAAAATTGTTCGGATATTTTGTAAACGATTGGTTCACAATAATATCATCGTTTGGAAGAACGATCAGATCGTTAATAACCAGGTACGTTTCAAAAGTACCCAGCCATGCCTGCGAATTGTAAGAAACTACTCCTGAATTTCCGAATGACATATCAGCAGCGCCATCAGGAGTAAATCTCCACAGGAAAACATGTGGCTCCAGAACACCGGATACGAAACGGTTTTCTTTTCCGCAAACAATAATTTTATCGTCCGACTGCACGGCAATATGGTAAATAAATTCCGAATTAGGCCGGTTTACATCCACAACACCGTCAGTGCCAAAAGTCGCATCCAGGGTGCCATCTGCGTTTAAGCGGAAAATACGTTCGGTATTATAAAACTGGTCGCCGGCAACAATTATTTTTCCTGTGCTTTGCAAAGCCATGCCGGCGGCACGGGTATAAAGATTTAAACCTGCATCCTCTTTTGATCGCACCATTCCATCGCCTCCGCCAAAATCAGGATCGGGCGTCCCATCAGTCTTATACCGGATAATTACGGCCTGGTGGCCCTCGTTGGAGAAATTTGCTTCAGCACAGACCAGGATTTTTTCATCAGCCTGAATAAGTACCTTCGTGATTTCAAATCCATTGTTGTTTCCATACACAGTATCCCAACCATTCTGACTGAAATCGGTATTGAGTGAGCCTGGTAATTGTGCAAATGAATTAAAACTGAAGGCAATGAATAAAATCAGGTATGGTTTTTTCATAATTGTATTGATTATTGGTTTTCAATTCATGAATTTTATAAGCATACCAGCTTCATGAGTCGGCAACAAAAGTATATTGCGGATGTATTTAAAAATTTCAGAATGTGTGGTTGGGGGTGAATACTGTGTATATGGGGGATTTTTCGGTTTTCACCTGTAAATGATCGAAAAAGCAGGAAAATATGCTTTTTCGCAAACCGTACAACTGTTTTGGTTGTTTGTAAGTGTAGAAGACCCGTTTGTACATTAACTGGTTATGTTCGTAAAATTTGAGGTACATTTATAAATTAATACTCAATGTCGTATAGTTAAGGATTTAGGAAAAGGTAATAATTATGGGGTTTTGTCTATTTGTTTTTGCATCCCCTCTGACTTCCCCTGTTACTTCACTTCGTTCGCAATGACCAGGGTGAGAACATACTAATTAGGGTATCTCTAAACCGATGGACTTCAAATAGTAGTAAAAACTATCGTCCCCCTTTGCAAAAGGGGATCAGAGGGGGATAAACTTGGACAAATGCAAATCTTAACTACATGACATTGAATTAATTCTCCGGATTATGATTGATTTAATACTGATTGACGATGAACCCAGTGCCCTGAAAAGCCTGGAATGGGAAATAGGGAATTTTTGTAAGAATGTAAACATCGTTGGCACTTTTTCAAGTGCGACGGATGCTATAAGTTTCCTGAAGAAAAATACGGTAGATTGTGTTTTCCTGGATATAGAAATGCCTGATATGGATGGATTTCAGTTTCTGGAACTTTTCCCAAATCGCAACTTTGCCGTGGTAATTACTACGGCTTTCGATCAGTATGCCATAAAAGCTATAAAGGAAAGCGCACTCGACTATTTATTAAAACCCATTGATTCGGATGATTTAATAGCCTGTTTTGAAAAGATTGAACAACAGAAAAGCAGCACTTCCATCAGCGAAAAGCTGGAAAATTCTTTGGAGAAAATACTTCAATCCACTGTTCTTTCGCAGAAAAAAATAAATGTTACCAACGACGGGAAAATGATTTTCCTTAATCCCGATGATATTATCTACTGCGAGAGCGATGGGAATTACTGCACCATTTATCTTGAGAATAAAGAGAAAATCGTTCTGAGCCAGAAACTAAAATTTATGGAAGAAAAACTGGCTCAGCTACAGTTTTTCAGGATTCACAATTCGTACCTCATCAACCTGAACAAAGTGAAAGAGTTTCACAAAACAGATGAATATGTAGTGCTTTCGAACCAGGTTAAAATCCCGGTTTCCAGGCAAAAGAAATCTGATTTTCTGGATAAATTATGAGTTTTGAACAATCGAAGCTTGCATCAATGCTCTGGGGTTTTGTTACCTCTGGCCTCGTCATATTCTTTTTATTCAGTATCCTTGTTTATCTCCAGACCAGGCAGAAGACTTTTCTGTATTACGGCTTATATAATGTAGTGCTGGCGGTTTCATTACTATATAACAGTCCGTATATACCCTTATCAGTACTCGGAGATTTCAGAAACAGCTCCTTTTTCCCCTTGAGTTGGTTTATTCAGATTGTGTATAACACCTTCCTTTTCTTTTTTTATATCGAATTTCTCGAGCTCAGAACCTATTTTCCGAAGTACTCAAAAAATCTTATCCGGTTTTTGCACATACTTATTGTTGTATCAACATTATTGTTGTTTTATTCAATACTTTCCGGGCAAACAATCGCTTACCGCAATTTCTTCGTCTACATTTTTATTCCGCTCATTACTCTTGTTGTACTTACTGCACTCTATGTTACCGGCAAAATTCCGAACAAACTTAAATACTTCATCATCAGCGGGATTATTGTTTACCAGGTGTTCGCGTATACAGCACTTCTGAAATCGGTTTATACAACCGAAGGCCTTTACCCTATAATTTTTTTCTACGTTGGCATCATGATTGAAACAACCCTTTTTATGCTCGGACTTGGGTATAAAGTGAAACTGGTTTACCAGGAAAAAATCAATGCCCAGAAGCGAATTATAGAAGAACAGGATGCCAACCAGCTGTTAAAGGAAAATTATCAGCATGAACTGGAAAGGCAACTCGAAGAAAAAGTTGCAGAACTGAAAGCAGCCATAGAGAAAAACGAGGCCGAAAAGTTAAATTCGCTTACACTTTCGTTTGAAAGCGAAATCTCGCTGTTAAAACTCGATGCGCTGCGAAGCCAGATGAACCCGCATTTTATTTTTAATGCACTTAACTCAATCAAAGCTTACCTGATTGACAACAACAAAGAAAAAGCGGTTTATTACCTGAATAAATTTGCCAAACTGATACGTAAAATACTCGAAAGCTCGCGAACCGACAGTGTTTCGCTGGATGAAGAGCTCGAAACCATTGAATTGTATATGAATATTGAAAATATCCGCTTTAACGATGCTATAAGCTTTAAAGTAAATAGTGCGGGAAATGTGAATTTAGCCTCCACAAAACTACCGGGATTGATTTTACAGCCCTTTATCGAAAATGCGCTCTGGCACGGATTAATGCTGAAAGAAGGAGAAAAATTTATCACTATCGAGGTTACTTCTATTGAAAACATTACCAATCTCTCCATAACCGACAACGGCATTGGCCGGGAAAAAGCAAAGGAAAAGAGCGAAAGAAAAACCTTTAAGAAAGAATCGCTAGGCATACAATTTGCACAGGAACGATTGAATTATTTCAATAAAAAGCATGATACAAAGTACAGTTTTACAATTTTCGATTTGCGTGATGAGAACAATGAAATTGCTGGAACTAAAGTGGTTTTTGACTTTTCAAAAAATTGATTTGCAAGAGTACCATACTTCAGAAACCATGTTCCGTATTTCACTCTATAAAAATCCCTACTTTTACCTGTTTTCAAAATTTACTCAATGACTTCAGAACCTGAAACACCCTATATCCGCCCTACCTGGGACGAATACTTTATGGAAGTATCACGCACCATTGCCAAACGCGCCACCTGCGATCGTGGGCGAAGCGGATGCGTAATTGCACGAAATAAACAAATTCTGGTTACTGGTTATGTTGGCTCGCCTGTTGGATTGCCTCATTGTGACGATGTTGGGCATCTTTTCAAACAGGTTACCCATGAGGACGGAAAAGTCACCAACCATTGTGTACGCACTGTTCATGCCGAGCAAAATGCGATTTGCCAGGCTGCAAGACTTGGAATTCTGCTCGAAGGGAGCACCCTTTATTGCCGCATGACACCCTGCCGTACCTGCGCCATGCTGATTATCAACTGCGGAATAAAACGTGTTGTTTGCGAGTTCAGATACCATTCGGGCTCCGAATCGGAAGGCATGTTTATTGAAGCCGGAATTGAACTGGTTTATGTTAATGAAGAAGTGCTTCAGTATGCAAAACAACAGGTTGATAATATTGATCCGGCGGAAACGGGTAAATAATCTAAAATCCTACCCGGCAATCAACTTCACCGACGAAGCTTTGAAATGCACCCAAATCTTTTCCCCTTGCGATAAATCCAGTTTCAGTGCCGATTCGTGGCTGATTTGAGCGTGCAAAGTAATCCCGATATCAATCACTACTTCCATACCTGAGCGCGAAGGATATAAATCCAAAACATTTCCCTCAAAGTTATTGAGCGCACTGCTTTCAAATGTAGTTGATGAAAGGAGAATATCTTCGCTACGGATTAAAATATATCCTGATTCTGTTTCCGCAGAATCGCCGATAAAAATCTCAACCTTTTTTGCCGGCCTTGCTATGCTGGTTCCATTATGTTTTTCAACCGAAACTTTAAAAAAGTTGCGGATTCCCGCAAAGTGCGCCACAAAACCATTTACAGGATTGCCGAAAACTTCCTGTGTTGTTCCTGATTGTAAAATACTACCCTGGTTCATAATGGCAATCCGATCGGCAAGCGAAACGGCTTCGTCGAAATCGTGTGTAACATGAATAATGGTTTGCCCCATGCGGTTAATCTGCCTCAGCAAAGCACGAAGTTCGGATCTTAATTTGCTGTCGGTTGCTGATAATGGTTCGTCGAGCAACAAAATTTTTGGTTTTTGAACCAATGCACGCGCCAAAGCAACACGTTGTAGTTCTCCGCCCGAAAGAGTGAGAGGCCGGCGGTTCAGGAGCTTTGATATCTGAAGGATTTCAGAAATATCTCCTATAATTTTTTCTTTATCCGGTTTTGATAAGTGTTTGCCTTTCAAAGGATAAGCAATATTTTCTTTTACCGAAAGGTGGGGAAAAACAGCATGATCCTGAAACACAATTCCGATACCGCGTTGCTGTATTTTCTCGTTTGTAATATCTTTTCCGGCAAGGAGTAAATTCCCGCTTTTTATAGGGTTGAGCCCGGCTATTGCCTCAAGTAACAGCGATTTCCCTGCTCCCGATTCGCCAAGCAATATAAAATATTCGCCACCAGCCACGGTAAAACTGATATCAGAAAGACTGAAACCCGGAAACGAACATGATAGGTTTTGTAGTTCAAGCATGTTGTGTGGCTTTTTGTTCCTTATTTCGTGCAAGCATTCGCAGAGCAATAAATACAGCAAGCGAAATCATGATAAAAAGTACTGAAACCGGACGCGCATATTTTAAGCCAAATGCACCAAACCTTTCGTAAATCAGGATTGGCGTAATCATCGGATGATATGCTACCATAATTACAGCACCAAATTCGCTCATGCCACGGGCAAACATCAGTATCAAACCCGAAACAATACTTCTCCAGGCTAAAGGAAGCGAAATTGTAAAAAACACCCTTGCCGGCGAAGCTCCCAATGTTAAGGCTGCTTTTTCGAGCCTTACCGGAACTCCGGTAAATCCATCGCGGGCAGCATTGATGAGGAAAGGAAGGCTTACAAAAGCCATAGCTATAGCTATTCCAGCCGGATGGCCAACAAAATTCAAGCCGACAGCCGAACCCATTTGTCCCAACACCGAATCGCGTGAAACAAATCCCAGAATGGCGATACCTGCCGCCGAATGTGGAATTACTACCGGTAAATCGATGATTCCTGAAACAATACTTTTTAAGGGAAACTCTTTTCGTGCAAGCAGGTATGCAAGCGGAATTGCCGCCATCGCAAAAATAACTGTTGCTGCTAATGATACCCAAATAGTGAGTTTGATACTTTGCTGTACCTCAACATCTTTTGCAGTGGCAAAAAGATCCGATGGGCTGGTTGAAACGAACATCCCGACCAGAGGCGCAACAATAAACAGCAGGATAAGTGCTGCTGCCAGGGTGATTGCCAGTTGGAAAGGAGAGAATTGTTTCATTTATCGGGTTTTGAGCATTCAACTTTTGACAAGGAGATACGGAGAAGGGGAGAAACGGAGAAAGGGAGTGGAGATTTAGGAGTGGTCATCTAATCATAAATTGTACCTCGTAAATCACACATTTTCAAATTATTTTTTAACGAATGGTTTCAACCGGGCTGGTACTTTATCATAATTTTCAACTTTTGAAGGTACAACCGATGGCTGCCCGTTTCGAGCCATAATGGCCTGACCCTTTTCTTTTTGCAGCAGAAACTCAGCAAATGCAATTGCAGCGGCTTTATTGGTAGCATTTCGCAAAATGGTGAAACTGTAAATCATAGGTTCGCCGGTCATGGTTTGTTTTAGGCCGGGTTTGTTGCCGTTTATTTCAACTTTGGCCGCAGAATATTGAGTTGTAAATTCAGCGCTTTTCAGATTTATAGCATCAGGAAGTATAAGGTATTTCAGCTTATGTTGCACGGCCACACTGCGATACAGGAAAATGTAGTCTATTGAATTGGTTTCGAGTAAAGCCAGCAAATCGGTTTCTTTCGGGCGCATGTATTCATTGTCTTTTGCAATGAATTTGCCATATAAACCGCTCTTTTTGTAGTATTTTTCAGCTAATTGAAGCATCATCTCAGTCCGGTAACCGCAGGGATCGCTGTTGGGATCGGAGCGTCCGAATGCGACATCTTTTTTTAAAAGAACATCTATCCAGTTTTTTGCACTGATTTGGTTGGCATACCGCGATTTCTCCGAATAAACAACACACAATTCATTACTGGCAAATTTTATATTGTAGTCAGTAAATTTGGGAATAAGCATTTTGTCAATTACGGCATAATCGGCTGAAGCCATAATGTCGCATGGTTTGTCGAGGTCGGTAATTTTACGGGCTGATGCTACTGAACCTCCGGCTTCCATCCTGATATTCACCTGAGGATGAAGCTTTTTAAATTCAGCAGCTATTTCCTTAAAAGGTACTGAAAGACTTCCGGCATGAAAAATCACCAGATCGCCTGATATCTGCAATTTATTCTGGCCATAACCCGGATTTGAAAATATCACGAAAAAGACCAACAAAGTATATATCCTTTTCGGAAAAGCAAATATCGGATTCATCAATGATTTTTTTACAAAAGTATGGTTTCGATATGTATGTAACTGCATGTCGCAGTTATTTTTTTCCTGAGGGCTTCTTCTCTGCGGGAAAAATCAGAAGTTTAAATAAGACAGTTCGCTTTCAAGCTTTTTGTATAATTCAGGAACGGTTGAGTTGTTGTAAAAAATAACGTCGGCCTGTTCAATACATTTCCCGATGTTTTGTTTTGCAGGATCGGTGGATTGCATTTCGCGCTCTTCATTTTCGACGAAAGTAACAAACGAAATCCGATCGGTTTCGGAGTTGCGCATTACAATCCGGTCGAAGCGCAGCATTGGATCGGCATCCACAGCCAGAAGCAGGAAATTCCCTTTTTCGCGCAGCGAATCCACTTCACCGGGCGTGCGAATGCTTTCGATGATGCAGTTTTTACCGGTTAACAAAGCCTGCTCATATAGCTGATCGATAATGTAAGATGGCGAATGATCGGCACGTAATTTGTTGGCAACTAATACCATGCTATCGCGGTCAACAGGTAGTCCCTGCCTTTGAATTTCCTCAGTTAAAAATCCCCTGACCGAAAAATGAACAAATCCCTTTTCTTTCACAAGGTATTCAACAATGGTTCCTTTTCCTGCGCCTAATGTTCCGGTGATTCCTATGATTAGCATGGTGATTTGTAAGTTAATGTATTAATTCTGGTTACCTGTTGCTGCTTGCTTGTTTGTGGAGAATGTGATGGAATTCATTGATAATAGTTCCGTCTTCTGATTGTATTTTCAGTTGTCCGCAAAAAACGGACAACTGAATGCCATCCATTTTCAAAGCGTTACAATTTGTAACGGTTTCATTTCCTTCAGGAAGAAGTCGCTTCTTAAGAACCCGCCAGTAAACCTGAGGATTACTACTATCAGTTAATACTTCTATTATTTCAACAATGGAAAAATACCATTTCTCCTGTTCTGCATCCCAAGAGGAACGTATTTTTTTTTGTTCAAACAATTTCAGATCTTTCATAGTTGCCAACTTATTTTTTTTTACAATGCCTGGAATTGAAAGTTCAGAAACAATAGGATTTATCAAAACTTATTCTCCCTCAATTCCTTAATCCACTTCCCTCCATCAACTTTCACCGGATTGTAATTGAGAATTTTATCCAGAAGAACTTTCTCATCACTTTCAGCAATCAGGTTTATCCGGTGTTCGGGTTTCACAAACCGCTGATCAACTGAATGATCAAGAAAAGCCAGCAAATAATCCCAGTAGTCAAGCACATTAAAAAGTGCTACCGGTTTGGTGATAAGGTCAAGCTGGTTCCAACTCATGACTTCAAAAAGCTCATCCAAAGTTCCGATGCCGCCGGGCATAGCAATAAATGCATCCGAAAGCTGGTCCATCACGGCTTTTCGTTCAGCCATAGTCTCCACCACATGAAATTCAGTGATACCTCTGTGAGCCACTTCACGTTCAATCAGGGTATGTGGCATTACACCTATTACTTTGCCTCCGGCCTCCATCATAGTGTCGGCAATTACACGCATAAGGCCAACATTGCTGCCTCCGTAAACGAGTGAAATATTCTTTTTTGCGAACAGCAAGCCAAGATCACGGGCTTTTGCAGAATATTCTTCGCGGCTTCCGGCGCTTGAACCACAGAAAACGCAGATTGATTTAATGCTGGGCATGGTAAAGGTTATTTGTTATAAATCGTTTTAAGGCAAAAATGCTATAATTTGCTAATGTGTTAATGTGCTAATTTGAATAACTCCTATAAACTAAACGTCGTGAGGTTAATAAAATGCAACGTAAAAACTTAAGCGTTTAAGATATTTTCTCTGCCTTTTTTATTCCCCATGGTTTTTCGAAGAGTATAAAGATCCCCAAAAACCAAATTTTAGGTTTCAATGTAAATGAATCCACAAAAGTACCTTTTTTCGTTATTCGAAGTAATTCAATCCTCTGTTCGGATATAGACTGTTGAAGTAAATAGATAAAATTGTACTTTTGAACTCTGAAACAGCAGCAATATATTTCCTAAATAATTGATAAATAAAGAATTGGAGATTTGCGATGAATGATTTATATCCACTGAAATTTAAACCCATTTTTAAAGAAAAAATATGGGGAGGAAATAAAATACATACCGTTTTCGGGATGGATTATACACCCCTACCCAATTGTGGTGAAGCCTGGGTGTTGTCGGGACATGGTGAGGAAGTAAGCGAGGTGACCAATGGTTTTCTTGCTGAAAATCAACTGGATGAATTGATTGAAGTCTACATGGGTGACCTCGTTGGTGAAGCAGTGTATGAAAAATACGGCAATAAATTTCCCCTTCTTATAAAAATCCTGAATTCCAGCGACTGGCTTTCCATCCAAGTGCATCCCGACGATAAGCTGGCCGAAAGCCGCCACAACGACCTTGGTAAAACCGAAATGTGGTACATTGCCGATGCTGAGCCGGGGGCTGAACTCATCAGTGGTTTTAACCGCGAAATGACCCCGGAACTCTATCTTTCGAACCTGAATAACGGCACGCTGAAAGAAATTATGAATTATGAAAAGGTCAAAAAAGGTGATGTGTATTTTATCCCTGCAGGCAGGGTTCATGCATTAGGCCCTGGGTTATTGCTTTTCGAAATTCAGCAAACCAGCGATCTTACTTACCGGATTTACGATTTCGACAGGGTTGATGACAAGGGAATCCCGCGCCAGCTTCACACAGATCAGGCTCTTGATGCCCTCGATTTTACAAAACACGAGTCGTACCGTACAGAATACAAGCCGGAATTCAATAAAACCGTACCTATAGTCGAAAGTACATATTTCAATACCAGCCTGATACATTTTGGCATGCCTGTTGTTAAAGATTACAGCGGAATTGATTCATTTGTGATACTGCAATGTGCCGAAGGCAAATGCAGTATTGAATATGACGGTGGCATTGAATCCCTGCATGCAGGCGAAGTAATACTTGTGCCGGCAATTATGGAGAAAATAAGGATTGTTCCGCTTGTTGAATCTAAAATCCTTGAAGTACATTATCCCCAGAAATAGAAATTCACTCAACCTCAAATTAATACAAACATGAAAAACGTCTTTTTTACTGCTTTACTTCTCTTTATCGGAACAACTTTACTGGCTCAGGAAACCGGTGCCGACAAAGTACTTTTCAAACTTCCCAATGTTACAGTTACGGATATGAAAGGCACTAAAATCAATACCGATAAGCTTTTCAATGATGGCAAGCCAATAATTATCAGTTTCTGGGCAACCTGGTGCAAGCCATGTATCAAGGAATTAACCACCATTGCTGATGTGTACGAAGACTGGCAGGAAGAAACCGGCGTAAAACTATATGCAGTTTCCATCGACGATTCCCGTTCGTCGGGCCAGGTAAAAACACTCGTTAATGGCAAGGGTTGGGACTATGAAATATTGCTGGATATGAATTCGGACTTTAAACGTGCCATGAATGTAAATGCTGTTCCGCACACTTTTGTTGTAAATAGTAAAGGTGAAATTGTATGGCAGCACACCAGTTTCAGCGAAGGTGCCGAACTCGACCTGATTAATGTCGTGCGCAAGCTAAACGCCGGAGAACCCGTTTCGCATTAAACAATCATTGTTTTCCAGCGTATCATTTTCGGTTTTCCAATAAAATCTGAATGGAGTAAGCCTCCGGATAAAACATGTAATCAGTGTATTGCATTTTTATTTCGGAGGTTTCATTTCCGAAAGAAATATGTAGATTTGCCGATCGTTTTGCCACAATCATATCAAACCCAAACATCTTGAAAACACAATTCCTCTCATACACAACGTTACTGGTTGTGCTTGCAATTCTAGTACCTGCGCTGCTTCCGGCTCAGAACAATTCATTAGGCAGCCAGGTAAACGGGAACTTCCAGCTTGATGCTCAATATTACAGAGTGGATTCAGCAATCGGGGCATACGCAGTTCCTGAAAAAATGCTGATGAACAGCTGGACCAATATCACGTATTCGGCAGGAAATTTCAATGCAGGCCTTCGTTTCGAAACTTACCTGAATCCGGTTAACGGATACGATCCAAAATACAAAGGCTCAGGTATTCCCTATTGGTTTGTTGATTACAAAACCGGGCAGTTCCAGGTAACAGCCGGTCATATTTACGATCAGTGTGGAAGCGGATTGGTTTTCCGTACCTATGAAGAACACAACCTGGGATACGACAATTCACTTAATGGAGTACGTGTGAAGTTCAACCCGGCTAAAGGAGTCGAATTGAAAGGTATTTATGGTACACAACGATTTTATTGGGAAAAAGGGCCGGGTATTGTTCGCGGAGGGGATGCCGATTTTATTTTAAATGATATAATAAAATCAATGTCGGAAAGTAAACTGCGTTTACAACTGGGAGGTAGTTTCGTAAGTAAATATGAAGTGGATGAATTGATTTACAATAATTATGTTGATTCGTTGAACCTGGAAAGTGAGCCGTTAATACTACCACTGAATGTTGCCGCGGCAGCCGCCAGGATGAATATAAGTTATGGCAATTTCGGATTAACCGGGGAATATGCTCATAAAATTAATGATCCCAACGATAAAAACGGATACATCTACAATACAGGCGAGGCATTGCTGCTTACAGCCTCTTATAGTCAGAAAGGATTCGGTGCATTTGTCCAGGCAAAGCGACTTGATAATATGACCTATAAATCAAAGCGAACAGGGGCCGATAAGGCTTTGGATATTAATTATCTGCCGGCAATAACCAGGCAACAGACCTATTCACTGGCTGCACTTTATCCTTACGGCACTCTTCCAAATAGTGAAATGGGTATTGAAGGACAGGTAAACTATAAAATAAAGAAAAACACATTGCTTGGAGGCGAATACGGAACTGACATAGCTGTGAGTTTTGCAGCTGTAAATTCTATTGCGAAGGACAGCGTACCCGGGAACGAAATTTACGAAACACCGGCAGGAACTATAGGTTATACAACTGATTTCTTTAAAGTTGGCGACATTAATTACTACCGGGATGTTATTGTTGAAATCGGGCATAAATTTTCACAATCGTATAAGCTGAATATTATGTATATGTACGAAGGTTTTAATATTTACGAAATACAGGGACACGATGTACCATATATACATGCACACATTCTTATCGCGGATATGACTTATAAGTTTACACCTACCAAAGCGTTGCGGTTCGAGGCTCAAACCCTTATAACCAGGCAGGATGAAGGCGACTGGGTGTATGGCTTGCTTGAATACTCCATCGCTCCGAAATGGTTTTTCAGCATTGCTGATTTATATAATGCAGGAAATGCCGACACTGACCACCGCTTTCATTACCCTATGGCAGCTATAGCATACAACAATGATGCTAACCGGATTCAGGTTTCGTATGGTCGTCAGAAAGCAGGGGTGGTATGCGTTGGAGGCGTATGCCGCGAAGTACCGTCAGCAAACGGATTTACAATTTCACTAACCTCCAGTTTCTAAAACAGTTAAGGTCATGAAAGTAATAAAAATAATACAATTAGCACTATATATAAGCATCGGCATTTTTGTGAGTACTGCCTGTGATAAGATTGATGCACCTTATGTAATATCGAATGTTCCAAAGGACACAGCCGCTTGTCCGGTTCCGGATTTTCCTGCTGTAACTGCTCATTTTAAAAGGGCTATCATTGAAGATTATACAGGACATAATTGCCCGAATTGCCCACGGGCAGGTCTTATTGCTGCTGATTTAAAAGATCATTACCAGGATTCGGTTGTGGTTGTTGCCGTTCATGCAGGCTTTTTTGCCAAGGTAAGTGCAAGCGATCCTGTTTGGGCGTACGATTTTCGAACTCCGACTGGTACTGAATGGGATAATTTTTTCCAGGTAGGCGCAGTAGGTAATCCAAACGGGATGATAAGCCGTAAAGGTTTTCCTGATAATAAGCAGGTTATACCTCCATCAGCCTGGGGAAATGCAGTAAAAGAAACCGTTGCCGAAATTCCACTGATAGATCTCCAACTGATTACTGAATATAATGCGAGTGAAGATAAACTTTGCATTCATGCAAAAACAACTTTTCTGCAAACTATTACCGACCGGGCTCTGAACCTCTCAATAATCATTACCGAAGATAGCATTGTTCAGGCACAGAAAAACAGCGATCCTTCAGTAGGTCCGACTCCGCAGATACTCGATTATGTTCATATGCATGTGATGCGTGGCGCTGTAAACGGTACATGGGGGACTCCTGTCCTTAGCCTCTATGAGCTTTCGAATGAGCCGGTCATCAAAACTTTCCCGGTTCATCTTTCGGACTTCAACCTGAATACCATGATTCCGAAAAACTGTCATGTGGTTGCTTTCGTTTATGATATTAGTACCAAGGAAATATTACAGGTTGCTGAGATGAAAGTGATTGAGTGATTTAGATAACAGGAAAAAGTGAAAAATACGTGTTATCGATTGATGGCAGTGATTTTTTACGGCTATTTCCTTAGGTAAGGAATTAAGTTATTTTTTTTGGCGTCAGCATATTCAATTGGGATAATTCTAAATTTCTGTCAGATACTTTAATTGAAAATCTATTTTATGAAAAATATTTTTCTTTTTTGCCTGGTGGCAATTGCCCTGATTTCCTGTAAAGAAGATGAACCATCAATAAGGGAGTTCAGGTTTGATCTGAATAGCACCGGTATTATTTCGGAAGGTGTTGCAACAAAGGCAATTTCTGCATCCGAAACTTTGTTTGAGGTCCATAACCTTCCGCGGAGTACAAATCCATCAGAAATGATCAGTTTTGGAGATATCCGGTTTAACGGTGAAAGAAGCACATATAGCTGCAATGATATTTCAGTAACTCTTAATAATATTTACAGTATCAGTCATATAGCCTATCGCTATGTAGCGGTAAATGGCAACTTAGTCATGGAATCGCCAGCCAATGGAATAATTGAAGGTAACTTCAATTTCGATTTTGTTTGTCCGGATTACTTACAAAAAGACACAATTCATATTTCGAACGGTCATTTCAGGATATCGTACTCTACACTGTGGATTCAGTAAAAGAATACTGAAATCGGGACATGAATCCATGGTGCATTGGGGTAGCATGAGTTTTACTTTCCCCTATGACTTATTTCCCTGAAAGATAAGGTGCATTTAAGGTTGGGAAAATCTACTTCTTTCATTATAAATACGCTGAGTCTACTTCAATCCATATTTAGCAGCAATTTCCTTCCGTTTCTCCTTTGCATCAGGTAAATGAACCAGACCAAATTTTTTGGCAAGCGCACTTATCTCTTTACTCTTTTTCTCTGAACCACTTGGATATCCGTTTTCAGGAGTTAAT
This sequence comes from Lentimicrobiaceae bacterium, assembly GCA_041753535.1. Lineage (GTDB taxonomy): Bacteria > Bacteroidota > Bacteroidia > Bacteroidales > UBA4417 > UBA4417. The sequence goes on along the minus strand of JBGSUB010000009.1, from coordinate 50,524 downwards.
TCATGAAAAACACGTTCCAGGTATTCCTCGAAGGGTTGGTTGAAATACATATCAATAAAATGCAATGGTTTTTCTGATGCATTCCAGAATGTATGGGTAATAAGCCGCGGACGCAGATGCCAGCCCCCAGCCTGTATTTCAACTATTTCGTCTCCGACAAGAACACTGGCAGTTCCTTCAATAACCAACATAAGTTCGTCAAGTTCTATATGGTGATGCGGTGCCGGGCCCATCAGTTTTGGCGCCACAGCTGTTTCAACACTCGAAAACAAACCATTCGTCATTCCTGAGCGCATCCAGACTCGTATATCCATACCTCCCTTGTGATCCAAAGGGGGCATAGCTGGCAGGAGAATCGGTTTTAAAGGATCTGAGACTGGTTTTTCCCGGGGGGCTCCGATAGCGAGAGGTGACAGGGCGCTGAAAGCAGCAAACAAACCGGTTGCTGTAATAAAATTACGTCGTTCCATATATTATAAATTTAGTTTTGCGTATGTTTTTATATTTATTTAATATCAGGAAGACGTGTAACATCTTCTATATGAACCAGTGTCAACAGCCATTCACCGTTATCCTGTTTTGTCCAGACCAGGCTGTAATTTCCTTTTTCTTTTAAAACCGGTCCGCCGGGAATTGTAAGGTCAAGACTATAGGTTCCTGCATCGTATGCCAGTATTTCACTTCCTTTCTGTATCAAAGAAGCAGTAATGATATTGCTAAGTACTTTAACTCCACCGCTGATCCAGTTTTTAGCAATAGAGTCTTTTCCTTTATGAATTATGGCATCATTCATAACTATTGCATTTTCCGCAATTGTTTTCATTATTAAAGCTGAGTCCTTCTTGTTCCATCCTTCGAGGAAAACAGCATTAAGGGAATCTACGTTTACAGTAGTAGTTGTAGAGTGATCGGCCGGATTTTTATCAGCCTGTTGATTGCAACTTATAAGTGCAATACAAAGAGTCAGAAGTATCAGATTTTTCATGTTTTAAGTTATTGGAGTCCGATCAAAAATGGTTTGAAATTAACTGGTTTCCGGAGTGGGAATAGCTTTTCCTGTATTGGCCGGGTGGCTTTAAGAAATATTCTTAGTTGGATTTTACAATTTTTAAAGTTTGTGAATACCCGGAATTAGTGACTTTCAGTAAATAATTTCCTTCCGGCAATGCTGAAATGTTGAGCTGCTTTTCATTTAACGGCCCATTCAGCATAAGTTGACCTTTCGAATCATAAATGTAAAAGTCAAAAGAATCACCTGAATTCTGATCCGAACAGCTGATGTTCAGGATATCAGAAACAGGATTCGGGGAAATTGAAAAAGTGGATTTTACAGGTTTATTTTCATAAAGTCCGACTGAAATATTCTCAATACGTAACAAAGCAAATTCAGTAAAACCACCTGCTATGTTTGTTGATTGACCACTTATTAGCAATTTCCCATCTCCCTGGATTTGCATATCTGCAATAGTGCTTTGATCTGCTCCCATCACAATGGTCATTTTCCCATCAGTATCAAATGTATTGTCTAAGCTTCCTTCACTGGTGTATTTTGCTATTGCGAAATGAAATAAACCTCCGTTTCCTGTTTCGTATCCTCTTCCACCCAGATAAATTTTGCCGCTGTTATCAACAGCCAGAGCAAAAGCCTTATCCTGAAAGTTGTCAAAATCGGTAATTGTGTATCCGTTGGTGCCAAATGTATTATCGGGGCTGCCATTAGTATTGTACCTGAGAACCACAAAATCTCCTGCTGTATATCCTCCAAGGAGGATTTTACCGTTTGCCAGTAAAATCACATCTTCAGCATAATCATCAGCCGAGCCGCTTAAAGTGAGAGTTGTTTTACCGGAAGTCCCGAAGGAACTGTCAGGCGAACCATCAGCATTTAGTCGCAACAAGGCTATAGAACTGTTTCCATTGCTGCTTTTTGCTGCACCAGCGACAATAATTTTACCGTCCGTTTGCAATGCCGCATTTCTCCCAAAATCGTTGTAATTATTGAAATTGATTGTTGTCTTGCCTCCATCACCGAATGTGGGATCAATACTACCGTCAGCATTAAAACGGGCGGCTGCAAAATCGAAACTGCTGGTATTATATGCTTCTCCGATTGCAATAATCTTTCCGTCAGGTTGTTGCAGAACCTTTTGGAAAGAAGCCCCGTTGCCGGGCCCAAAGGACAATGTAAGTTTTCCGTCGTCGCTGAATTGAGTATCATAATCGCCGTTCGGTAACAAGCGAGCTAATGCTGCATTACCGTTGGATGAACCTGCCAAAAGCAGTTTGTTGTCGGATTGTAACAACACGGAATTGCAGTATTCATAAGCCGATCCAAAATCAATTTGCTTCTTGCCTGTGGTGTTAAACGAAATATCTAATGTTCCGTCGGTATTATGTTTTGAGATAAGTATTGCAAGTGTTGAATTGGTGTTTTCACCCACAGAAATAATTTTCCCGTCAGGTAAGAGGATCATAGCATGGCAATAGGATGAAAAGTTTCCGAACGAAGTATACGTTTTGCCGTTTGTCCCGAAGGAATTGTCAGGGGTTTGAGCAAAAACGTTAAGATTTAAAAAGGTTGAAATCAGGGCAGCGGCTATAAACAGGATTTGATATGTTTTCATTTGATAGGGTTTTAATTTTGTAAAATGTATGTGTAGGCTAAATTGAATACCATTATTCCTCTCTCTGGATTGCTATAAAAAGCTAATAGTAAATGAAATAGGTAAAATGGGTTTAAACAAACAAGAATGAAAGAACAAGCAATAGATATTAAGCTACAAATCATTTGTTATATCTTTGAACAAGTATACTGGTACTGATGAGCCTTTTATAATCAATTCATTTAAAAATGGCAGTTTGTTGTTATGAACAATTCAGCAAATACATATTTAAGAAAGTAGATATAACAACAAAGTATGAAGGAAGTTCAATCGGTAATTCAAGAAGAACCTGAAATAGATCCCCGGAAATTGGGAATAATAAAAAAGCCACCAGGAATCCTGATGGCTTTTAAAATTTAAGGTTAGTATTTCTACTTTCTGACAATAATCTTTTTCACAACTTGCTGTTCGTCAGCAGTAATCGTTGCAAAGTAAACTCCTCCTGGCAAATCTGAAAGATTAAGAGTATAAGCCACCGATGTTTCAATTTCAATCGCAGTAAAAACCGTTTTTCCCATAGCATCAGTAAGTTTCATATTAGCCAACCCGATAAGATTGCCAAAAGAAACCGTTGCAAAATCAGAAGCAGGATTCGGATAAATGCTGATTTCCTTGTTCGTGTTATCATTAAGTCCGGTACAAAATTCCACCCAAACATATTCGTCTTTTACCAGTGTATCGCTGAAGGTTCCGTTCGAAACGATTAATGTGATATCGTAAAGTCCTTGTTCAGCATACGTTACAACAGGATTTGGCTCGTTACTTGTTTCAGGAACTCCACCGGGGAAAGTCCAATCCCACGAAGTGGTTCCGGAAGTGGAATAGTCGTTGAAAGTTACCGAACCGCCATCGCATATATTTATTGGGCTGCCCATAAAGTTTGCAGTATAAGGCGAAGCCAGAATGCCAAAAAATTCAATGATACGGCGCATATATTCGTTGCGTGTCGAAGGAGCATCACCGTTCACTAATCCTCCAAACTCAAAGGCCGATGCTATGGTACGATAGTTTCCGGCATCGTACGCAACTGCTGAGATGTAAAGCGGAGTCGCATTTTTAAACAGGTTAAAAGCTGGTGAATTAGCTGAAACATGATCGATAAACTCGTTATCACCGTTGTAGGTAAATGTTAATCCTTCGGCGAATTGCCCGGCCTGACCGGTTTCGGAATTCAGGTCGTTGCCGCCATCCATTACACCGTTGGCTTTAAATTTAGGATGAACTGCCGTTTTCGGATCATAATACCAGGTATCGCCACCTTCCATATACAAACGGCCTCCGCCATCAACAAATGCCGCGAGTTTCTGACCTTCATTCGTGGTGAGAACATGTTTCTTGGTACTAACACCAAGGCAGACAAAAAGAGTAGAATAATTACTCAGATCAGCCGGCATAGCTGTTTTATACTCAGCAAATACGCTGTTCGATATTAATGCGGATTGCACCGAAGGGCCCGAGTTATGGTTTGCATCAAGGTCAATTACAGCAACCGGAATTTGTCCGATTACAACATTAAACATTTCCACTGCCTGCAATCCCAGGTCAGCTGTCATCAGGAAAGTTGCCGGGATAACGTGCCCGCTGGGAGTGTTTTCATCAGCCTGCATAGTAAATGTACCTGATGCGGTTCCGTTAGCTGCCAGGTTTCCGTAACTCTGTGCCGGTGGTGATAGCAATGCAAGGTAAGGATCATTGAATGAAATTTGCCCTGAAACAGTGGTTACGGGAGCGGTTCCAATATTTTTAATATTAACCGAGATGTTAAAAATTTCGCCCGGATCAGCTTTCCCGTTTCCATTTCCTGATTGTGAATCGTCAATGGAAAAAGTTGTGTACTTCAGAATACCCGCATGCGCAGTAACAGTGAAGTTTCCTGCCCAGGTTTCACTACCTGAAACAGCTGTGAAATGGAAGGGAACCACATGCATATCAGGAATATCGTTCGCAACAGCAAAACTGAAACTATTGGTCATGGCTATTGTATCCTGAGCCGGAACCAAGGTATAAATGTCAGTTGAATCAATCAGTGAAATATAAGTATCATTAGTAGTGACTATTACCTGCACACTGTCAGCATTCAGTACACCGATATTGGCAAAAGCAACATCCATAAACACAGTTTCACCAAAATCAGCCTGGCTGTTATTGTTAAAATCGGCATCGCTGATTGTATTGGAATTATAGATAAGGTAAGGCCCGTTATTCGGGATTATAGCCAGGCTTGCCATATAAGGAACATGGTTGAAAGCTGTAAGAACCAGATTAATCGTATCCGGTGTCTGAAAGGCAGGGAAGTTCAACGTAACAATCCCATTGGTCACAAATCCTGCAGTGATTAACTGATTATCCATGCTTATAGCTGCCAGTGCACCTTCAACCGGTGAATTTACAACCAGAGAAGTGCCGCCCAGGAAAACCTGGTTTTCATGTGTAGCTGAAATAGCCATTGGCATAGCCGTACGAACCATTACAGATGGATCGCCGAAAATAGTCCAGGTATCGGTCATTTCATCACCACCGGCTCCGTAAGTTTCGTTCATTTTCATGCAGCCATTCATCGAAATACCTCCAAAAGTCCGTTTGATATTGGTTGGGTATGATTCCACAAGAATATCGTTCATTTCATCCTGTCCATCCATTGGAGGGTCCCAACTCTGGTTAATGGTCGACATGAGAGTTGCGACAGCACCGGTTGGGCCTGTAGTATTTTTGGCCCTTAACCATGCCTCGGCAAAGCAGGTGCCGCTGACAAAGTTACCGTTTACACAGGCAACGCTGAAAATAAACGGCCACATATGGTTGTTTGTAAGCGTATTAATATTGTTATTTGCAAAACCGGTTGTACCCCAGGAGTTATCACTGCCATGCCCTACATAATTTACAATTGAACGGCCTGCGTTCAATTCAGTCGAAACACTGGCCGGTGTTGGGTTTCCGGGAAGATCTTCGCCACCCTGCGATCCATCGTAAAGTTCGGCAACCGTTGAATACGTGAACCCGACCAGGTCGGTACGAATGTTCTGCATGTGTTCGTAGTCCATTTCGTTATCGTCGCCTGGACCCTGGTCCGAAGCAATTCCAACCCCTTTATCAAACCATGCGGTTGAAGTCAATGGCTCCTTTTCATATTCCAGCGTACGCTGAACCATGGTATTTACATGTTCAACATTTTCAGCCGAAAAACGGCCAACAAATACATCCGGGTAGTGATCATTACCAACCAGGTAACCGTAAGCCACATCCGAAGGCCCGCCAAGGCTGCCCGTTGTATTTGTGGGTACCTGGGGACCATCGCCCACAAGCAACAGGAACGTTAATCCGTTAGTATTGTAATAATCTGTCACGAATGATTTTATTGCTGCTGAAGTTGTGCCAATAGTAGCTAAGTCAACCATCTCGGTTTTTATTCCCATGCTGTTTTTCCAATCCACGAAAGGCTGCATAGCTGCAAGGTAACTGGCATGGCTGATAATAAGCATACGTCCGTAATCAGGAAGAGGTGTGTAATCGTTGTTTGATGAATTGTTCAGAAAAACACGGCTGTATGCCTGGCTGAAATCCTGGTCGATGCGGGTTGGCAACTGGTTACGGCTGATAATATTGTAGCCGCTGTTATTGACAACTTTCAGTTTAAGAGTGATATCGGTATAAACCCTAAGTACTTTTGTAACCGGGTTATACTGAAAAGGATAAGCAATCACCGTTTGTCCGCGGTAATCGCGAAGGATAAACGGATCGCGCAATCCCGATTGATTGCCGGGGTAAAACTTATTTTCGTTATAGGCCCTGCCATATTCATAAGGCACAGTGGCAGGATTAATATCGCGGGTAAAATTGCCTTTTGAAGGAGCTATTTCCAGATATGTGTATTCAACAAATGACGACGAAACAACTTCCAGTTCCATCATGGCAATATCAGGAATTATTACTGATGTTGTCATTTTTGGCATATCAGGGGCACTTTTGTCCAGCAGCGGACTTGCGTTACCCAATGAAATTGTGAAGGCATTACCGCGTTGAGTTTTTACTTCATTCAGGTAAAACCCATCCAGTTTAAAATGGATCACTGAAGTGGAAATATCGGATGAGATCAGCTCAACAGAAGCATCAACAGGCTGCTGCGAGCGAATAGGTTTCCACTCACCGGCAAACGATATAACTGCAAAGCAGACAAGCAGCAGTATGGAGATTGAAAGTTTTTTCATTTTATTTCTGGTTTGGGTTTTTGTAAGTTATTTATTTTTAACCACTTTAATTATCTGAACATTTTCACCGCTATAGATTTTGCAGTAATACATACCGGCAGCAAGATGTTTTCCTTCAAATACAGTTTTATTATTGCCGGCAACTTTATTCCCTTCTTCGATAATACCAACTTCATTACCAATCGAATTGAACATCACTATTTTAATATAGCCTGCTGATTTTAAGGTATAATTGAAATGCAATTTGTCGTTGAAAGGATTAGGGAATACTGTAAAGTCATTTTCAGCTGATGGCTTAACTCCTGTAAATCCGAACGTTACTTCATTCGAAGCTGCTGACTCGCAACCTCCAGTAGTGCTAACAACTACATAATATGTTTCAGTATGCATCGGGTAATACGTCTGATTTGTCGCCCCGGTAATAGCTCCCTGGCTGTTGTACCATTGGTTACCCAGTGTGGCCGACGATACCAGGTGATCATTGGCTATAGTCACAACCGGGGTTGCAGGTGCTTGTTCAACATTCACCGTGATGCTGGCATTTGTGTTGAAAAACGAACTTGTAACAAGCACACTATAGGTAGTGGTTTCGGTTGGAGTAGCAACAGGGTTGAAAATAGTTGCATCGTTAAGTGTACTGGCCGGTGTCCATTCATAACTGTAAACTCCTGTACCTCCTGCAGCAAAAATGTACAGTTGAGCCTGTTCCCCTGAGCAGATTGTTGCCGGCAACGACAAGGCGGAAGTTACCAACGCCCCTGTAACTGTCTGGCTGAACGGCGGGAATGTGATATAATCAATCCAGGCAGCATCCTGACCGGCGATGGTTGCTTCATCTTTTTCATATACCCAGCTGAAACGGTGGTTTCCTGCTGTGATTGGGTAACTCACTCTTGCCCAATCCTTGTTTCCACTCCAGTTTCCAATTTCTGTGCCGTCGATATAAAACTTCAGGAAGTCGTACCCGCTCTCGGAGGATACTTTGCGGTAGAATGAGATGGTATCGTTGGTTAGCACCTGCCCCTCAATATAAATTTCGCTCTGTTGCAAATTATTTATGGCTCCTGATGTAGCGCCGAAATATCCTTCGTACTTAGTGGATGGGCTGATTTTCCATGGTTTGGCACCTTTCATACGCCAGTTATATTTAAGGAAGTTACCTGTTTCGAAATCTTCGAGTTGAGGTCCAACGCCTGGTGAAAGTACGGTTACCGAATTATAAGGTCCGGCGGTTGCAACAATATTTAATGAAAATGTGCTGCCAAGCGGAGCATCGGGACTTACCGTAAAACTGAAGGTGGAAGATCCGGAAGCTCCCGGTGACAATGTCCCCAGGCTCAGAGCAGGGGAGTTGGATGTGATATAATTGCCAGAAACAAAGAGTTGTGTTGTTACTTCTGAGGAGGTGCAATGGCCTATATTGGATGTAGGCACAGTCAAAAAGATGGTTTCTCCCGGATCGATCTGCCCGTTTCCGTTCCCGGAGGCAGCATCGTCGAGTATAACGGTTCCGTTTACAAGCTCAGGAGCATAAAATACCAGGTTGAATCCGGAAGTGAATATACTGGTATCAGCTACGGTGGTTATTGTAAAGTACGCATTATGCATATCGGGTATATAGTCATTAACCTGGATGGTAAATGCGTCTGTAGCAGAGGCTGAGCCATTGCTGGCTATCAATGGCCATGTATGCGCATTTGCCGGCAGAGTCACATATGTATCGGATGTGCTGAGTGTTGACAGCGCATTTACGGCATCGGAATTCCCAAAGTTCTCATAACTGAGATCTATTGTAAGTGGTTCGCCAAATTCAGGCAATTGGTTATTATTTCCTCCGTTGTCTTTTACAAGATAATTGTCGAGTACAAGGTACGGACCATCCGGTGAAGCAACCAGAACACTGTCAATATAAGGTTCACGGTTTTGCTTGGTTATTACAATATCTGCATAACCTGGTTCGGTAAACGGAAGCAGGGATACAACAGCAAGCCCGTTTTCGTCTGCTTCGGCTACGCCGTGCAGTATATAGTTTTTGCTGATGGCTACATAGGCATAAGGCTCGGTCATTACTTCAAACGCAGGTGTACCTAAGGGAAGCAAAGGCATATAATCTACAGTTAATTCAGGAGGTACTGAGTAATACACCATAGTTGAAGGATCGCCCATCAGGCAATAAATCTCCCAATAGTATTGTTTCATGCTTGAATTCGATTCCTGCACGGCCAGGTTTCCGGCAAATACCATCTGATCCATGGTGCTGTACCATTCGGCAACAGGTTCGCCATGGTCGTGGAAAGTGCGGTCGTAAGCACCCAAGCCGGTTGCTTCGTAGGTTGGATTTGTCAGGACTTGTCCATTCCCAACACCCCACCAATAATCCTCGTCCCAATAGCTGTTATTCGAAGCACCAATATACCCTAAAGCACCTTTGTTTTCAGCTCTCAGAAGAGCTTCGCCGAAAGTATTCTGGTTATAGGTATTGGTCTGACAACAATTACCAACCATCAGGCAGTATTTATCAGCATTTGTCATGCTGGCAATATCCGAAATGCTGAACGAAGGATCAGCCCACCCGTCGGGACTTCCATGGGCAGTATAATTTGCGTAAGAAACTCCGGCACTTATATCATTCTGAATGTTTTGCGAATAATTCCCGCCGGCAGGTTCGGGTTGCAGGTAAGTGTGCGAAATGAGGTTATGTGCCTCGTTAAAATAATAAGTAGTCCCATAATTTATCTGTCCGTTGCCCCAGGTTAATTCGTGGCTGGCATCATCGCCGGCAATCATTACAACCTCATTCAGATACGTTGGGTCAGGCATCAGGTATTGCTCGTATTGAAGTGTCTTATTGATCTGGGGCTGCAGTTCGGTCACATTGTTAGCCGAAAACCTGCCGTAATACACTTCGGGAAGAAAGTCGCCGGTATATTCGCAGTAATAAAGATCGCTTACATGAGAGCCACAGTTATAGGCAGGAATCTGTGCAACATCGCCCACAAAAAGTACGAATGTAGGAGCTGGATCTTCGGGAGTGGCTGAATTATATAGATTTTGCAGGTAGGCTTTTATCGAATTGAAAGTGGTTCCTACCGCAGCGTTATCAGTGTAAGCTTCAACAACTTTAAATCCGCGTTTGGTTTTCCATTTGATAAAGGGTTGTAAAGCATCTTCGAACATAGGACTCGAAACAATAACATATTTTACCGGGAATTTCGAAATGGTATCCAGCATGTCATCGCCAGGCTGATAGTTGAGCACAGTGTTATAAACGCTTTTAAAATACGGTGAATGTGTTTTGGATTTGTTCTCGTTGGTTTTAGCTTTATCGGCACCTGTAAAATTTATTTCTACTACCAGGTTGTTGTAAACCCTGATGGTGTTGGTCACCGGGTTGTATTCAACAGGTGAAATTACAAGATTGGCCAGTTGCACACTTCTCAGGTAGCCTGATATTTCGACACGTGCCAGTTCTTCGCCATAAAAGCTGTTGGTTTCGTACAACTGCTGTTTATATTCAAAAGGAACTTTTTTACTCCCGCTTTTCGATTGCGAAGGTTGAGCCGGGAGTAATTTCTGCGTGATTCCGAAATCCGAAAGTTTGTATTCCTTTACATCATAACTGATTATATTTGCCTCAGGATTAGCTCCGGCCGGTACTTCAATCAATTTACTCATAACAGGAAGTTGCGGAGCACCTGTTCTGTTACTTTTCGAATACGATGGAGCCAGCAACTCAACAAACTCACCTTTTTCGGTATTCAGCCACAGAGTATTGAAACTGCTGATAACGTTCGAAACCTGTATGCGGTAAAAGGTGTTTTCAATAACAGTAGTGCTGTTGCTGCCTGAAGCGTTGATAATAACATCATTGGCAGCTTTGAGACTGATACCGGTAATTAGTAAAATAAAAATTACCAGCCCGGAAACCTTTTGGCGTAAAGAATTGTTCATGAGGGATTTTGATTGAAAAATTGAAGATACAAAGTTATATATTTATCAATACGATAAGCTAAATATTTCATTAAATTACGAATACAAAATAATTTTTTTCAGTAAGAAAACAGTTGATGCTGAATAGCATAGAGAACAGGATTGAAATCAGATACTCTTTTGTGTTTATTACTTTAAAAACAGGATTGTTGCCACCACTTACGGTTTTCGTCAAGAATCCTAAAATTGCTATTTTTATGGAATCAGCCCGGTTTCCGTAGTATCATCGCAATCCTTTTCACCGGCAACCAGGCTGCAGCAGCACCAATGATTGATATCGTTATAAATACATAAACAAGGTCAATCACCATCAGTTTTACCGGATACGACTCCATAATAAACGATCCGCCTCCCTGCAGTTTCACAAGGCCGAATTCCTGTTGCAGGAAGCATACCAGCAAACCGAGAATAAGTCCGGCCAGCGCACCGGTTAGCGTGATCAGTAATCCTTCGAGGAAGAAAATCTGCTTTATGGTAACATCTTTTGCCCCTAGGCTACGAAGTATGTTGATGTCTTTCTGCTTATCGAGTATTAACATGGTAAGTGATCCCACAACATTAAACGAGGCAATAATAAGAATAAACGTAAGTATCAGAAAAACAGCCCATTTCTCCGATTTCATAATCTTATACAGCACTTCCTGCTGTTGAAACCGATTCTGGATGTTAAATTCTGGTCCGGCAATGGTCGCGATTTTCTCCTGTATACCCGCTGCATCTGCTCCTTTCGCAAGCCTTATTTCAATTCCTGTAACTTCATCAGTGTAATCGAGTAACCTTCGGGCAAACCGCAGCGGGACAAGCATATATTTGTCATCAAAATCCTGCTGGACAGAAAAAATTCCTATCGGGCGAATAAGTTCACTGGAAAAGGATTCCTGAGGCAAGCCGGTAATGTTTCCCGTTCGTTTCGGGATATAGACCGAAATAAAATTATCGGGAGCATGCATATCGATGTCCAGGAAATACGCGATTCCGTAGCCGGGCACGGCAAAGTCAAGACTGTCGTCCTGCAATAGGAGTTCCCCTGTCACAAGTAAGGTGTCGAGTGGACTTGCCTTCTGATAAAGGGAATCAACACCCTTAATGGTTGCCAGGTACTGCTTTTTGTTGTAATGCAGCAGTGCATTTTCCTCTACAACTTCGGTATAGCTGACAACGCCGGGCAGTGAACGGATCTGATCTGCATTCAGTTCGTAATTATGGAAGGTTTTTCCTTTAGCGATAGTAATTTCAATATCAGGATCAAATACCGAGAACAGCGATTTTACCACCGATTCAAAACCATTAAAAACGCTCAGTACAATAATCAGAGCCGCAGTTCCTACAGCCACCGTAATCATCGAAATTCCTGAAATAAGGTTGATGATATTGTGCGATTTCTTTGAAATCAGGTAGCGGCGTGCTATGAAAAGAGGAAGGTTCAATGCTGAATGGAGTTAGGCAGGTATTTAGAGTCAGTTTAAAATTGTCGTTTTTAATCAGCAGAAGGGGCGAGTAGGAGAAACGGAGAGGGCGCTGCCATATTATGCACTAAAATATAAACTTCAATTCAGTATTCTTCAGGCTCCCGTCTTCCGAATTTTACTCAACTAATTGCATTTATTTGGCAAATTTAAAATGTCTCTTAAAACCCGAAAATTATTTTTTGGAATTATTAATGGAAGGGATAAGCTAAAACATTACTGAAAAGACAAAAAGCCGATGGATATAACCTCCGTCCTTGAGAAGAGGGGCCGGGGTAAGCTATATTTACTTCCACGCTTTCACAATCAAACCCGTTCCTGTTTTATGTTCTGCAGTTGCATCAATATAGTTCAATACCAGGCAAACCGGGAAGGTGAGCAGGTAATAGAAAGGCAGCAATACAAAGAATAGTTTGGTTTTGCCTAATGCAAGGATAGGGTATTTCATCGACAGCCGCCAGCTGAACTGTCCGGGTTTTCCGTATTGATAGCGGGCTTCGGTCTGGCTGAAACCGGCAAGTTTTAGTTTTTCCTGAATTTCGTTAATGTTGTAACCGTCACGAACATGTTCTTCTATAAAGGATTCCTCATCGTGATCGTGTACATCGCTGCCTCCCTGGTCCGAAGGGGTTGAAATGAGCACCATCCCGCCGGGTTGCAGCGAAGCATAAAAGTTTTTAAAAACCAGCACATCTTCAAGTATATGTTCCATAACATCAACCGAAAGTACAAGGTTATATGCCGAAGCTTCAGTAAAAGCTGTTAAATCAGCGTAAGCAAAGGTTACATTGTTCCGGCCAATTTGTTTAAAGAAATTATTGCAATCGGCGATCTGTTCTTCTTTAACATCCACACCTCTTATGTCCCACTGCGGATTTTTTGACGACATATAGAAATCGTATTGCCCGAACCCTGAACCTGCATCGAGAACCGTAGCGTTCTTTGGAGCCGTGGCAGCCCATTTCTTCACTTCGCGCCTGATGTGCCACGAACGCAGCAGCAACAAGTCGAGAAGCCGGTAAAATATTTTTCTTAAAAAAGGTGTACTGTTGAAAACGCTGCCGAGGGAACGTTTGATAGGATCGTATTGCATGCTTTATTTCGAATAGTTAGAGGTTTTTTTTCAATCTGATAGGGCGAGGGGCGAGGGGGAAGGGGCGAAGGGGAGAAGGGGCGAAGGGGCGAAGGGGAGATAAGGAGAGGGGGAGGCAAGGAGAGGGGGAGACTGACATCCGACATCCGCCATCCAGCCCATTTCAGCTCTTCAGCAGGTTATCAATATTTTCGATATAATCGAGTGAATCGTCAATAAAAAAATCGAGTTCCGGAATGGATCTGACCTGGTTATGGATGCGGTTGCCGAGTTTGAGCCTGATCTCTTTACGATGCTCTTTGATGTGACTCAGAAGTTCTTCTTTGTTGGTTTTTCCGTAAAGGCTGAGGTAAGCCTTGGCAACAAATAGGTCGGGTGAAATATGTACTTTGGTAACGGTGATCATATTGCCGGGAAAGGTATCGCGGCCCATGGCCTGGAATATTTCTCCGAGGTCCTTCTGTATCAGTCGTGCAATTTTATGCTGGCGTGTTGTTTCCATGCGGCAAAGGTACTGATTTTATGTAAAGAATTGTGTTGTAAAGGGTAGGAGTTTCTGATTATCCTGGCCTGAGCGAAGGCTTTTGAAGGTGAGTTATCGGAGGCTGGTGAAGGCGGGTGAGCGGAGTCGAACCCCCGAACCAAGCCGGATTTAGCCTATTTAAAGTTTCAATTTTAAATTTCTCAAAGCGATGTAGTAATATCTCTGCAATAGTCCTTCATCGCATCAATGCCCCATTTTTCTTCGTTCGAAATGATATTGTCCTTGTCGGCGAAGGGTGAGCGGGTTGTTTTTACTGTCAGACGAATATAATGATGAATAAAAACGCCGAGTGCCATATGCACCGGTTTAATATCGCCCTGTTCGAGGTTTCTTTTTTTTGAACGGATGTACAAATCGAAATCGGCTCCTTGTATGCGTTCGTCCCATAAGCCAATTTTGCGGATGGCCGAACGTTTCATCATTACGGTATTTCCTACGAAACCTTCTTTCAAGGTCGTTCCGAAACGTTTAAACCGATCATTGGTGAATGATTCCCAGTTTCCATACATAAGCCTGTGCATCAGTTTCAGGTTAAACCGGCTGAACCCAAAAACAGACAATGGATTTTTTACCCTCAGCCATTTGCGTTTTATAGCTTTGGTTACTGCGATGTCTTCCAACATTTCGATGCCTACAGGTGTAATCACTTCCAAGCCATTTGCATCGGCTGTTTCCAGCAGGAGTTTATCCCATTGGTGCGAAACAATTACATCATTATTAATAAAAACCAAAACATCGTACTTTGCAACTGCAATTCCCTGGTTCTGACAAACAGGGTATGAGTAATTATCTGAATTTTCTATTACTACGGATCCTTTCGATTTGAAAAATTCCCTGCTTCCGTCGCTGCTGTTGTTGTCGATAATAATAAGTTCGAACGGGTTGAATGTATACCTGTTCAGGAATTCCCAGAAGAGCCGGTTCATCGGCAAACCATTATGTACGGCTGAGATTATGCTTATCATTAATTTGTGGTTTTGGCGCTAAGTATTGAATATTCAAAAATAGAAAATCCTTGTTTTAATCCAAATGAGGTGATTTGATGTGGACCCAGGAACTCTGCACCCGGCACAAGGCAAATAGCATTTAATTGATTCATTTTCCAAAGTTATTAACTTCCTGCTTCCCCGTCTTTCTGCATTGCTTCCAGTTCGGAGTGTGCCTGTTCCCAGGCTTCCATCTTAAGTTCCAGTTCCTTTTTCAAACCCTGGTATTCCTGGTACAGACGAGTACTTTTTCCTGCATCTTTATGTGTTTCGGGATCGGCAAGCAACTGGTCGTAGCGCGAAATCTCGTTTTCGATGGATTCAATTTCCTGCTCGGCTTTTTCAACTTTCGAGGCTTGTTTGCGGATTTCCCGTTCCAGCTGTTTGCGCTTTTCGTAGCTGAGTTTGTTATCCGAAAGATTTTCACCGGTTTTCTGCTGTTCTATCCTGCGTGCTTCGAGTTGTGCCAGGTTGGCCAGTTTACGTGCCTTGATAAATTCGTTGATATCGCCAAGCCAGGTTCTGATAGTATGATTCCGGAATTCAAAAATCTTATCGGTAAGCCCATGCAGGAAATCGCGGTCGTGAGAAACAATGATCAGGGTTCCGTCGTAACGTAATAAGGCATTTTTCAGGATATCCTTGCTGATCATATCCAGGTGGTTGGTAGGTTCGTCGAGAACCAGCAAGTTTACCGGGTCGAGGAGCAATTTTGCCAATGCCAGTCTTGCCTTTTCACCACCTGAAAGTACTTTTACCTTTTTATCAATGGCGTCAGCCCCAAATAGAAAACTACCTAATATATTCCTGATTTTCACACGGATATCACCTACAGCCACATCATCAATGGTTTCGAATACTGTTTTATCAGGATCAAGCAATTCGGCCTGGTTCTGGGCGTAATACCCAATTTTTACATTATGGCCCAGTTTACAAAGGCCTTCGTGCGAAAGTTCGCCTGTAATAATTTTAGCCAGCGTAGTCTTTCCCTCTCCGTTACGACCTACAAAAGCCACAAAATCACCCTTTTCAATGGCCAGCTCAAGTTTGTTGAGCACTAATTTCTCGCCATATTTCTTGGTTAGGTCCTTGCATTCAACTACGACTCGTCCCGATGAAGGCGCTGGTGGAAACAGGAAATGAATGGCTGAAGAATCGGTTTCGTCCACTTCCACACGTTCCATTTTATCGAGCAATTTTATTCTTGACTGAACCTGCCTGGCTTTTGTGGACTTATACCTGAAGCGTTCCACAAACTTTTCGATCTGTGCAATCTGGCTTTGCTGGTTGTCGAAAGCAGCTTTCTGCATTTCCATCTGTTCCTCTCGCATCTCCACATACTTCGAATAGCCGGCTTTGTAATCGTAAATTCGGGCATTCATTATTTCGATGGTACGGTTGGTAACATTGTCGAGGAAAGCCCTGTCGTGCGAAACCATCAGAACCGAGCCGCTGTAAGTGATCAGGAAATCCTCGAGCCAGGTAATGGATTCAATATCAAGGTGGTTGGTAGGCTCATCGAGCAGGATAACATCAGGTTTTTTAAGCAGGATTTTAGCCAGTTCAACGCGCATTTGCCAGCCTCCGCTAAAAGTGCTGAGCGGTTTACGGAATTCGGCCGGTTCGAAACCAAGACCTTTTAAAATCTTTTCGGATTCCTCCTGCATATTCTGTCCGCCAAGCAGGTGGTAGCGATCAGTGGCTTCGTTCAAACATTGAATCAGCTTCGAATAGCCGTCGCTCTCATAGTCGGTGCGTTCGGCAAGTTCTGCAGCAAATTTGTCCATCAGTTGGTGCTGGTGCCGTGCTTCTTCAAAGGCGGTCATGGCTTCTTCGAGCACACTGAGTTTACTGCCGGTAGCCATTTCCTGCGGAAGGTAACCAACCGTATTTCCTGATGGACTGGCAACAACACCCCCTTCGGGTTCCTGCAGCCCGGCAATAATACGCATCAGCGTGGTTTTACCCGCACCGTTGCGTCCTACAAGCCCTATCCGGTCGCGGTCGCCGATAAGGAAACTGACGTTGCTGAACAGGTAATCGCCGGTGAAATGCACGGATAGGTTGCTGACAGAAATCATAGGCTGCAAAGGTATCAATTTTGAATAAATGAAATACGTAGAGACGTGCGATCCGCACGTCTCATAAACGTATTGAAATTTATTCAAAATGCCGTGCGATCCGCACGTCTCATAAACGTATTGAAATTTATTCAAAATGCTGTGCGATCCGCACGTCTCAAAAACGTATTGAAATCTATTCAAAATGATATACGCGACCCGCGAATCTCTGAATGGTCTGCAATTTATCCGAATTGACGTGCGGGTCGCACGTTTTTTCGATTTTGGGACATCTTTTATTGAGACGTGCGGGTCGCACGTCTCTGGGATAAAAAATATTACAATTTTTCTTCCATCCAATTTTTGGGATTGTTCCTGATATATTACCTGATGCGCTGCAATTCCTCATCATCGCGGATGATATGGTCATGAAAACGTGGTTGCCATGCGAATTTCAATTTTGCATTCCGGGTTTCGATCGTACATGCACGTTTGAACAGATTAATCATAATTCCGATTGCCGGGCGGGTAGAAACGCCCGATTCGGGCGTCTCTACTGCCGCGATTGTAAAGCCCTGATCGGTTGTTCCCGTAAGGATTGAGACGCCCGATTCGGTCGTCTCTACGGTCGTTATTTGGATTATTCCATGAATATGATCTGGCATGATCTGGAACGCATCCAGATTCACATGGGGAAAATGAACGGGGATTTCATTCCAATATTTATCGGCGATCTGGCCGATTTCGGATAATTGAATTTTGGCCTCCTGCACCATAGAGACACCCGGGTCGGGCGTCTCTACAGTTACAATTTTGCCAAAATATTGTACCCGATTTTTTGTACAAATGGTTATAAAATACCATCCGGGTGACGAATAATCGTACCCTGTTAATCGTGCCGGTTCAACCCTGTATTTGTTTTTATATAATGTCATTTTACCAATTATTGGTCCATTGCTAGAATTGTAGAATAAAAACTGATAGTAATACTGAATTTGCGAAAAGCCGGTTCTGATAATTAAAATTACTGAAAAACTGGTTGCAATTCCGTAATAAAATGTTTCCGGAAGGTGAATTAAAAAGAAAAAGGAGCTGGCGAAAGCTCCTTTCAGGGTATGTAAACTGCTGCAATCTTAATGCACCACTACCAGTTTCCGGATGAAAGAATCGCCACCGGTAGTAGTAAACCTGATATAATAAACACCTGATAAATAGGAAGATGTATTAACAGAAAAAGATGGTTGGTTGGTAATATTTTTTTCTAATATAGTCTGTCCGGATGAATTTACCAGTGCAATACTTTTCATTGGAACAAAAAATTCAATTTTCACAGTTTCATCAGCAGGATTTGGATTTAATTTCACTTCTTCTGACGCCTGAACCTCTTCAAATCCCACATTTGTAATGATCAATGCATTAATCATCAAATCCTGGTAAGGGGATAGAACCCAGGGATTTTCGAATAATACATTGCGAGAGTAACTTTGATAAACTTTAGGTGCGGTTTCATCCATTCCGATTGGAATGCAATCAGGTGCGTCTGATAATTGGGTAATACTTATGTAAAAATCAGCCGTAACAAAAGCATTCAAACCGGTAACCGTAACCCATCCGAAATTGTTAACAGTGGCCGAAACGGAATCTATAAGAGTTCCGGGAAACCCGTTTTCACCATCCGAAGAATAAACCGAAACAAGGAAAGGCTGATTCAGAATATTACCTCCGGCAGGATAGGAGCCATCGCCCACAAATACCCTTGCACCTGCTATAGATGCAGCATTTGAGTGCAATAAAAATTTAACCGCATTCATATTTCCGGCCAGCTGCCATGCACAGTAATTTTCGGCGATGCCATCGTCGTAAGCGTAAATTATATATCCGCTATCTGTTGGAAGTAATTCAGGGAAGAGTTGGAAATCGTTACTTTGTAAGGTATTTGCTGGGATTGCTGAAATTTGTCCACGACCTGTATTTGTTATAACCAGGCAGAAAATTAAAAGATAAATCCATTTCATACTTTTCATATTGATTCTATTATTTTTAAGAAATGAAGTCACATTAAAATTTTACAAATTTCCTGCTGAAAATTTCGCCATTTGATGTGGTGAATTTCAAGCTGAAAATCCCTGTTGGAAAATCGGAAACATCTAATTTGATTATCCTTTCCTGACTATTTCCTGAAACCTCACCCATCCTTATTTCGTTCACCAGAGTTCCTGTGGAATTATACACCGTAATATTTTCAATGGGTGTATTTATTTCGATAGTGAGGAAATCAGTTGCCGGATTTGGGTAAAGTTTCGCTGCCGTTGCCATTAAGTCATCCATTCCTACCAAAAAACACTCTTCAGTAAGTTCTGATGGACCTGATGAACCTTCGTAATACATTGCCACTACGTAATACTGGAAACATTTAAAATCCAGGTTCTGATCGAGGAATGAATTTGTGTTGGGGGAGGCAATCTTTTGCCATTCGGTAAGCAACGAATCCTGACCAGCGAGCGGAATAGTGTATTCACGCCGATAGAGGTCATAGTGCGAAAGTCCTGTATTGCCGGTTGCTGATTTCATACTATTGTGGTTTCGGCTATCCGGATTGTTGTTACCGGCAGAATTCAAACTTTTTGATTTAAAATATGAATCGCCATTATCACAATTTTTGTGAACACTAAGGGTTGCCCGGATTAAAAACACACATTCCGGATACCCGAAGGCATTCATCTGCGACCAATTAACGCCATCAAAAAACCACCCGTTATTAGGCCTTCCTGAAGGAGCCGTAATATCCATTCCAAGAAAATCTTTATTTCCCGATTGCCCATCAAAACGAACCATGGTATAGAAATCGCCCTCAACATTCAGTGCCGGAATAGTAATTGTCTGCCAGTTTCCGGGAACAGGAACGAATGATTCGGAACTTCCGATCAATGCGTGATTGGCATCAAAAATATCGAGCACAACCGGATTATCGCTATTATTATTCAGCCACATAATATCAACACTTCTGAGCTCACCGGCACCTGATGTAAATTTATTACCAAGCCATCCTGAATAACCCGGATTAATGTTTAAAATAGTTTCCCAGCTATTGTCGTCCTGTATCAGTTCAGTGAAATCTTCCCATTGCGGCACATCCCAGCTGAGTTGGATATCGTTTTGTTGCGGATTGCCGGTATTATCAGCTGATAGATTGGCTACCGGGGGAAAACTATATTCCTGATAAATCTTTATGTTATCAACCAGCCAATGGCTGATCATTTCGCTGTTAACTCCATTTATATTGAATCGGATCCGGAAAGGACCGTTTGTCGCAAAAGGGTTAATATTTATTTTTTCAGTTGTCCAGCTTATATCGCCGTTATTGGTATGTTCTTTCAGAGTCGTCCAGGTATCACCATTTGCTATTTCGATAGTTAACTTTTCAGTTCCTGAAGCAGAAATGTCATCCAACAGGTAATCGAAACTGAGCCAGACGCAATAAGGTGTTGCTGTTTTTCCTAAGCCTGAATTCATATAAAACGAAACCAGCTTACTGCTGTAGTTGGTCAGTTTGGGTTGTGAGCTGAATTTTGCTGAAGGCGCAGGATTGCCATTGCCTCCATCCATAACCCAGTTTTCGCCGGCAGTCCAATGATTGACATCAAACTGGCCCGTAGTCCAGTCCTCGTCAAATGGCAGGTATTGCATCGTTGTATTCTCTATACATGCCGGTCCTTCAATTTGCGATTCCCCGATCTGGCCGGGAAAACCAAGGTCAGTAAGATCGTAAATGGCAGAAATATCATAACAATACGAACCCGGAGCCTCCAGAATATCCCAATAGTCAGTTGCTGTCCTTGCGATATTTACCAGAAATGAATTATTACGGTATATATTATAACTGAGCAGGTTAGCTGGCCCACTCCCATTGTTCCCTTTCAGAATAAAAGGTAAACCCACTATACCGGGATTTGTAAGGATTGACCATGCTGAACTATTCCATTGGATGGCATTCCCGGGCTCAACCGTATTCGGCACCCATGGTCCGGAGGATAAGGAACCGCTTGCCTGCCATTCAATCCAGTAGGTTCCCGGATTTAGTTCGATGTTAAGATCATTGCATATCAGATTCATAATAGGGCGGTCAGTTCCCTGACCCGGAGCATCCACCCGGTATATATTCGCGAAAGTGGATTCTGACAGCCGGTTGGTGGTAAGGTCGCCCCAAATAACATTTCCTCCGCCTCCAGGTTTGCCATCATAAATACGAAAGTAAACACTTGTAAAACTAGATGTTGTTCCCGAATACGTCTGATACCCCTGGAATTCGACACTATTAATGTTCCATGTTTCAGTAACCTCAAAGTCGTCAGCTACAGAAGAACCCGCTGACTGACCAAAATGAAAACCAAAGGAAGAACCTCCGGCAGGTATAATACTCTCGTCAGTTCCACCCGGACCGGTTCCAGGGCTGTTAACAATGGTTCCGTTATCAAAAAGTACCGTTGCATCCGGTAAACGGGAAACAACTGCATCCACAGGATAAAAGCAGGAAATTACTGTTGATATCTCTGCGGGGTCACTTTTTGTGGTGGCAGGCACATATGACAAATCTGTTTTTTCGTCGCTAGCGGAAGGTGGCTGCCAGGTAAGTATTGCTGCAATTGCGGTGATTGAACCATTTATTACCGCTTCAAGATTTTGAGGAGGAGCAAGATAATAATGCGGAAAATCAGCACATACCATATCTGAATAACCGGAATCATATATGGCAGAGATACAAAAATTAGGAGGAAATCCTGAAGGAAACCAGGCAGGACTAAAAGTTACAGTGGTATTTCCTGTTTGTCCGGCTAGTGTCCCATCATAGAAAATGGCATACCCAATTACTTCCAGTTCCTCCGACATCACTGCCACATCATCTATCGCCCAGCCGGTTGCACCGGCATTACCATTATCACTGGCTTTAAAGGCAAGTTGCACATGCTGCGAGCCAGCAAGACCGGAATACGGACTTAAATCAATAGTAAGGGTTGCCCAGGTAAAATGGGGCAATACTTCCAATAATAAATTCCATGTGTTGCCGCCATCGGTGCTGATTTCGACAATGGCGGTTTCGGCATCCCAGCCACGGAAAAATGAACTGAATGATAAAGTGTACGATCCGGCCAGAGTAAGATTCATCTCAGGTGTTACCAGGTAATCGCAGCAACCGTTGTTACCTGCACCGGCAAGGTCGTTATTAACTACAGCGTAGGTAGTATGTGGCGGAATAGTAAGCTCAGTTGAACTTCCATCAGATGTAGAAAACCATCCCATTCCCTGCGTGGTATCCTGCCAGTTTGCAGGTGGGAAAACGGCTCCTTCGAAATGCTCGTCCAGCACAACACTTCGTGGCGGCTCCCAGGTGGCTACCAGGGTAAGCGTATCGAACTGCAGGTTGCGTGGGGGAGGAAGGTATTGTGCACTTGTAGTAAACGCAATAAACGCAGCAGCAATTGTCAGAAGGAAACCCGTAAATCTAATCATAACCCAATCCGAATAAATGAATAATAAAACTTATACATTATAGACACTTGAAAACGGTTTTACCCCTACAGCAGAGAAAAATAAATATTACATTACAGTATATATATTCATTTCCTTTTCTGTAAATATGAAAGAATCATTCTCTTTATTTTAAAAAGGGAGCAATTCAAATACTTCGAACTGGTCAGTAACATTTGCTTTATCCCTGATCAGAAAAAGCTATTTGGTATGATTTATCCATTCGTTGTAACAATTTTCTATTTCTTGTTTCCATCCCTGTCCGATAAATAGCTGGCCTGTTTCATCCCAGAAGTCATTAATTTCAATAACCACTGGCCCTTGGTTGGTTATGGCAATATCCCAACCTATGGCTTTTAAAAAGGGGATGGCTTGTTGAAACTGTAAAACCCTGTTCCTGATTTCATTCCAGTTTTCGATTTTAACACCTGCTATTAAAGTGCCGGTATCCGGGTGATTCTTAACTGTTGATGATTTCCTCCATCCATTAAACTGTAGTGCTGAATGTATTTCACCGGTTTCAATATCAACTGCGGCATCTATATTACCACCATTACCTGCATTATCAACACATGCACCGTTTCGCCCAATTTTCAGAAATGTTGCAACTACCTTTGCCTCACCGGAGGGTAGCAGTGTGGTCATAAACCGAATGGTATTGACTGAGGAAAAATTAAATTTATTGAATTGCGCGGTTTGTTCAATAACGCTTTCAAAAATCAAGGGCTCATTTTTTAGTATCTGTGCTAGTTCAAAAACTTCGCCGTTAAAACTATTTAATTGACAACTATTATCCTTATAATCAATGCTTTTTATTAACATTACACCTTCCCCCTGCGACGTTTCAGTTGTTTTAATAAAGCACTTGTCAATATTTTTTTCTTTAAGAATTCTCAGAATAGATTTATAATCATAACCAATTCTATCGTTTTCTGTTTTGCTTTTAGGGTTATAATAGCAAATAAGTTCAGGCATAGCAATTTCAGCACCTTCTAAAACCAGATGAGCTAAATATTTATTGCGGGCTATTATATAATACTTTCGGGGATTCAATACTACAAGAAACTTTCTCTTGTTTTTTGAACTCAGAAATGTACTCCTGAATTTTTCAGGTTGTTTTTCAAATTCAAATTTAAAATACTCGTAAAAACCGATCTGAATTCTACGGTGCAGGTTATAGTAGTCTAAAAGAATTCTAAAATATCCTTTCCCGGATTCATCTTTTATTTGACTTAAACAAATTAGCCCTCGTTTTATTCTATCTAAATACAGTTTAATCATCTCCATCATTTAATGTTTTTTTCAATTAAAGTCGGGTTCTGCATTTTACTTTTTATGCCTCCTGTTTGCACATATACTTCATTCAGACTTCATTTATCATTTGTATAGCTTTATTAACCACAAAGGGCTCAAAGTCATTCACTGATTACACAAAGCATTGAATGTCAATACTAACCCTTCGTAGCATTAGTGCCTTCTTTGTGAACTTTGTGGTTAAAACAATTTTAAGACTCACTATTACCTTACCGCACCACCACAAATTTCCTGCTGAAACTTTCCCCTTTCCGTGTAGTGAACTTCGCTGTGTACATGCCGGCTGCATACCCTGATGTATTGAATATAACAGTAGTTTCACCGGCAATATTTTTCTCCGTAACCATCAAACCTAAAGAGTTATACACTTTCAAATCACTGATATTACCGTTAAGTTCAATCCGGATAAAGGTGGTCGCGGGGTTAGGATAGAGATTAACTTCATTTCCCGGGTTTGGTTTTACATTAGTAAAAATACATTCCCAGTCAATATTTGATGGAATTGATTCACCCTCGGTATAAACTGCTGTTACCTTGTATTCATAACAGTTAGTTTCCAGGTTCGAAAGATATTGGTCAGTATATTCAGTTTCTGGTACACTGGCGATCTTTGTCCAGTCTCCGGTGGCTGAATTATTCTGACCTGCCGGAAATACAGCATAAGCCCTGCGATATACATTATAGCCTGTAAGAGAGTCGGAACTATCAGAATTTGTTGGTGGCTGAAAAATTTCCAGGCGTGTTTCAGAACTGCATGAATTATGTACAAGTGATCCTTCCATTGGTGACACATATTCTATATTTGCAGTACCCGGCCCGAAAACAACGGATGATTTCCCGTCATCAAGCAAAGCTTCAGCCCTGATAAAACATACACTAGGTTCAAATCCTGCATCTGTCAGTTTCGACCACCCTGACCCGTCGTAGAACCAGGCCAGATTTTGCTGGGCATAAGGGCCGTCGGTGTCGAGGGGTAAAATCCCTGATTGATCCATTGCGATTATATGCAACATTAAGTAAAATGTTCCTGTAAAAGGAATATCGGGTAAATTCACTCCTGTCATGTTGCCGAAGAGCGGGACAAATGGTTGCGAACTGCCGATCAGGGCTTTATCTGCATCAAATATATCAAATGAATATGTTGCTGACCCGTTCGCATTCAGAAATACCCACGCCTTATGCAGCAAACCTTCATCTGTGGTAACCGGGAATTCGTTTCCTATCCACCCTTCTGACTGAGAGTTAAGCGAAATGCCATCTTCAGCTGTACCATCGTCAATACAATAAGTTGTATAGTATTCATCCGGTGAGTTCCAGTCGAGGTAAATTTCATTTCCCGATTGAGTTACCAACTGGGTTACCAGGTTCATCATCGCCGGCTCCACAATCATCACATAAATATGTACATTATCAATAGCCCAGTATTGAATGGCATCCGATGATCCGCCGTTCGCCCTGAACCGGACTTTAAAAGGCTGTTCAGTGGCAAAGGAAGTAATATTCATATGCTCCGGTTTCCAGGCGAAACTACCTGTGTTTGTATATTCATGAACCGGGTTCCACGTTGTTCCGTCCCAAACTTCAACGCTTAGCTTTTCGGTGGAGGAAGCCAGCTGGTCTTCGAGCCTGATATCATAATCGAACCATACCTTGAATGGCAGCGAAAAATTTTCGGAAGAAATATCGAAATAGAAACTCTCAAGTGAACTTGAATAATTGGTCATCACTGGATCCCACTTAAATTTAGCCGCCGGCACCGGGTTATCCGAATCTTCGTCTACAAGCCAGTTCTGGCCGGGATTCCACATCGTGGTATCAAATTCCCCGCCCGAGAAATCATCGGAGAATGGTAAATCTCCTCCGTAAATAAGATCTGCACAAGCCGGCAGTGAAAATTCCGATTCACCAAACATACCGGGTAATCCCAATGGTGTGAGGTCGATCACAGATGTCATTTTATAACAATAAGTACCCGGCAAGAGGTCCATGTCGAGGTAAAGAGTATCCGTTACAGGCACCTGGGCTATCCACGCTGTATCATTCCGGTAAATGTTATAGCTTACAACATTCGAT
Source organism: Lentimicrobiaceae bacterium (assembly GCA_041753535.1). Lineage (GTDB taxonomy): Bacteria > Bacteroidota > Bacteroidia > Bacteroidales > UBA4417 > UBA4417. The sequence continues at coordinate 24,604 of JBGSUB010000009.1, read as the reverse complement.
AGACAATTCAGAGGCATTTGCCAGCTAAGCGTAACTGCACCCGAAGTAGCCGTGATACTTGTATCGGCTGAAAGGTTTGCCGGGGGGTATGCATACCCGTTTGCGAAATCATGTGTTGCAGGATCGGAAATGCCTGTGCAATAGATGGCTTCCACTGCGGCCTGGTAATTCTGGCAATTGAATGTTGCCGGGTCGAAAGGCCAGGTAAGCCCGGTGGTTTGCCCCATTTCTGTTCCGTCGAGGTACACTTTATATCCTGAAACGTCCAATCCGCCGTAGGTTATACTTACGTCGTCAATGGCCCAGCCTGATGCCTCGTTACCTGCGTCGTCGGCATGAAAGGCAAATTTTACCGACGCCAGCCCGGCAGGACCGGAATAAGCGGAAAGATCAATGGTTTCATTCCACCAATACCCGCCTGTAGGATAGCAGGTATGAACCGGTGTCCAGGTTGTTCCGTTATCGGTACTCATCTCCACAGAAGCGAGCTGGCCACCCAAGCCGTTATAATAACTATTGAAAGTAAGCGTATAGTCAGGTGCTCCTCTCAGGTCTATAGCAGGGGTTATAAGGTAATCGCAACATCCGTTGTTGGCAGCTCCGCCAAGTTCGTCATTCACAACAGCATACACTATATGTGGCGGGATAGCCAGACTATCGCTGCCGCCATTGCTTGTTGCATACCAGCCCATAATACCCTGGGTGCTGCTTTGCCAGCCGGATGGGGGAAATAAGCTGCTTTCAAATTTCTGGCTCAGTAAAATTCCGCGTGGCTCCTGCCAGCTGGCAATAAGTTCATTGTTGCTAACATGAAAGTTTATAGGCTTATTCCTGCTTTGCAGCAGTATTGCATCCACAACTTCATTGTTATATAGCGATACTATTTCGTCATAAGTATCATATCCATTGTAAGTTATAGTTGCCTTATAATCGCCCTGACTAATCTGGCTGAATGTAAGCGATCCTGACAAGAATAGAGTATCTGTAAGCGAATAATACGGATAATACAAGCCTGTAAGCGTAACAATTGCCCCATCGGCTGGAACCGGGCCACATTCCAGTTTTGCGTTGATGGTTAAATCGGCGAAAATGTTGTGAGGAACTATATTGGTATAAGTATATTCTGAAGCTTGCCCATTTGGATAAAGGGCCTTTATTCCGTAAGCATACCATCCCGGCTGAAGATTATGCCAGGTAGTGACGCTTTCAATAAAAGATGCACTGGAAATAGTATTGGAAATTAAAGTATATACAGATCCGAATGGGGGAATTGGTGCAGGAACAGTACCTACATAAATTCTGGTTAGTTCATAAAAGCTCATATTTGTAGATGGAAAAGTAACAATAGCACGTATCATAAAATCCTGGTATGCCGAAAGTTCCCATGCCCCGCCATTAACTACATCCTTCGAATAGCTTTTATTTACGGTGGGCGGGGTTTCATCCACGCCTAAGTAAGGGCAATCGGGTGTGGGCTGCCCCTGTATCATCACAATAAAGAAATCACCACTAGTAACAGTAGCACTCAAGCCGACAATATTCAGCCAGCCCGTACTGTAGACGACTGCAATCACACTGTCAATTACCTGGCCGGGTAATCCCGCAGCATCTGCCTTACAGACTAAAATACAAACACTGCTGCCAGCAAAATTCCCACTGGGGCCGGCACCAATATAAATCTTTGCGCCCATAACTTTTGCCGGGTATCCCTGCGGGGTAAATTTCACCGCGTTCCGGTTGCCTGCAAATTCCCAGGCGGCATAGTTTTCGGCCGTGCCGTCGTCATACATTAATTCGTATTGCTTGTCGGGCGGGCACCAGGAAACAGTGCACTGGGTATCCTCAAAATTTACCGAAGCATGTGCACAGGAAGGTGGATAAGGGGTTTCGCACATCTGGGAATTTACAGTTGTCCCAATATTAGCTATTACACTTGCCATTGCCATTACTGGCTGAAAACCAATTTTCGTGAAATTCACGGTGTAATATCCAGGTGAAAGAAGCAGTGAATAGGATCCTAGTTCATTTGTCAATGAACTATATAAACCCGCACTTACAAGCACCCCGTTTATTGGTTCACCTGTTACACAATCAGTAACGATTCCCTGAATATACCCGGGTGTCATAACGGTCATTATGGCTGTAATATTTACCGATGCCTGACCCGGATCGTTGCTATGGAGTAATAGCTGGTTCGTATATACACCAGCCTGAGCAAACTGGCCTATTGCTGAAAACTCTACGTTCACAACTGTACCTGGAGAAGTATTAGATGCTACCATTCCACTTGCCGGGGCAACAGATGTAATAAAAGTGGGTTGCTTTATATTTATGGTATAATCTTCAACTTCACCATATTGTGTGTTTCCACAAGGTGAAAGAGTTCCGCTATATTGGGTTCGCACCCTCATGGTTGTTGGGCCGGTTAAAGCTGTTGCCGGAATGCTTATTGCTCCTGTTGCAGGCGAAGTCCCGGTAAGTGCGAAGAATTCGGCAGCATCAAAAGTATTACTGTGATCAAAGTCAATCCAAACCCCGGTTATGTCTCCGCTATAAGATGGTGGGCCTACGATAACCGTTATTGGATAGGATAATTCTTTAACCACGTCAGTAGTTATGGAAGTATAATCACTATAACCGTTCCAGCCTGAACTGTTATTAATAGTCCCCAACTGCACCAGGCTGATAAATTCATCCACATCGGTTGCTGAAGCCGGGCAGTAGGCAAGCGGGCTGTCTCCCGGATGATCAACCCAATCCGGGAATTCGAAGGCAAGTGTTCCGTCACCGGTGTTACCGATATACAGAGGAACCCAGGCAGATTGAGTGGGGAATACGGTCGCCGTAAGCTGGGAAGGCGTCCAGACCATGGTGGGGCTCATCCATTCAATGGTTTCACAAGTCGGAGTAGCAGGTCCGGTGGTATACATGGCAATCACGCAATAGGTATACGTGCCATATTGTGGCAAACTTTCAATAAATGTCATCGCGGTTGGAAATAGTGCGATTTGTAATCCATCCCTTTGAAGCGCATAATACATGAACCCCACCGAAGGAGTGCATTCCCAGGAAACGAGAACGGCCCCTAGCAACTCATTCTCAAAAGTAACCTGAACGCTGGTAACCGGCACTTCATTTATTCCCGGGGTTATTTTATTCACTTGCCCGGAGTTAGGGCTTCTTGCCGAAACCCCGCTCCATAAAATCAACAATACAAAAAGGACGGATAAACTGTAAAATTTCTTCATACGCTTAAAATTGTGAATTAGTAGCTAAAAACCGGTATCAATATATTTTCTACCTATATAGACACTTGAAAACGCTTTTACCCCTACAGCCGGGGAAAATAAATATTCCGATGGTGAATATGTGAGTCTCCAAATACGCAAATTGGTATAGATTCTACATTTAGTAAAGACCCAAGACCCAAATTTCAAATCCCAAATTCCAAGGATAAAAAAGTAGATAAGCTTTTTGCCTTTAGAATTAAAGATTGGAAACCAGTGCCATGCGAGTTGGGCCGGGGATTCGAGCCTTGGGATTTGGCTCTTGAAATTTCGCCCTTTGAACTATTCACTATTCAATGTCGTTTAGTTAAGCGAAAGAAAAGAATTAACCGCAGAGAACCGCAAAGTTTATCGCAGAGAACCGCAAAGAAATACAAATCCTGCTTGCTCTGCGGCCTTTTGCGTCTTCTCAGCGCTCTTTGCGTTTAAAACATATCAGCAATTTTCTTAACAAACGACATTGATTCACTATTCACTCTTCTTTCTGTCATTTAACAAAAAAAGGCCCCCTCGCGGGAGCCTTTTTCTATTATTCCAATTAAGGATTACTTGGTTACAACGAATTTACGGCTGAAGCTATCGCCACTTGCGGTGGAGAATTTCACGCTGTAAGCACCGGCTGCATAGTTATTAGTGTTGAGCGTAATGGTGGTTTCACCCTTAACGTTCTTGGTAGTAACTATTGAACCCAGTGAATTGTATACACTGATCTCGGTAACTTCTTTGGTAAGATCAATTCTTACATAAGTAGTTGCAGGGTTAGGATATACTTTTACTTCGTTAGCATCAGCTGGGTTAATACCGGTGAAGATACAATCCCAATCGATGTTGGTCGGTACGGATGATCCTTCGTCGTATTCAGCTGTTACCTGATATTCGTAACAGTTGGTTACTAAGTTCGAAAGGTTCATGTCGAGGTATTCGTTAGGAATAACAAGAGCGGTGTTAATCTGCTCCCATGTTCCGGCTGCTGCTGTGTTGCCACCTGCAGGGAATACTGCATAAGCACGACGCCATACATTGTATCCTACCAGTGCATCGCTGTTATCATTAACAGGTGAAGCTGTAGCAACTGCTGTGCCAGTGTTAACATTCATTGGTTTTGAAGCCAGTGTACCTGCCAATGGCGATACATAGTTGCTGTTAACAGATGACGGGGTGAAAGTAACCTGTGTCTTCTTGTCACCAACAAGACCGGTAGCGCGCATGAAAGTTACACTTGGTGCGAATCCGAAGTCAGTCAGTTTTGCAAAAGCTGATCCGTCATAGTACCATTCGAGGTCTTGTGCTGAGTAAGGACCATTCTCGTCAAGGGCAAGAATATCCGACTGTGTAGCAACAACCATATGTAACATGGCATAGAATGTACCGTCAAAAGCGATATCCGGTAAAGCTACAGTTGTCCAGTCACCGAAGGTAGGAACGAAAGTAGCCGAGCTGCCAACCAGTGTCTGGCTTGCATCAAAGATATCAATTGAATAGGTAGCCGATCCGTTTGCATCCAAGAATACTGAAGCGGATTGTAATACACCGGCATCAGTTACAGGGAATTCATTACCTAACCAGCCTTCGCCGGCAGCAGTAAAGTATACTCCGTTTTCAGCACTGTTGTCATCAAGGATGTACGACATAATTGTTCCGCCGCCGCCACCTTCCGGTGCTTCCCATGTAAGTTTGATGTCATTTTCAGGTGCGCCTTCACGTGTAGCAACGAGGTTCAACGGTGGGTTGAATTCGTATCCTACATAGATATGAATGTTATCAACTGCCCAGTAGAAAATATCACCTGACAGATCACCATTAGCGCGGAAACGTACTTTGAATACTTTATTCTTAGCACCTGATGAAATGTTGATATGTTCTGGTTCTGCACCCCAACCGAAATCACCGTTGTTGGCATATTCCATAACCGTATTCCAGTTTGAACCGTTCCATACTTCAACAGCAAGTTTTTCATTGGTCGAAGCGGTACGATCGTCAAGTTTAAGGTCAAAGTCTAACCAGATCTTATAAGGTGTGGTTGTTTGTACAGTTGTTGCGTTCATATAGAAACTCTCAAGTGAACTTGAATAGTCAGTCAACAAAGGATCCCATTTGAATTTGGCTGATGGTAAAGCATTACCTGCCTGGCCGTCCATAATCCAGTTTGGTCCAACTGTCCAGTAGTTTACGTCAAACTGTCCCGTAGTCCAGTCTTCCATGAAAGGAAGTTCGAAACCGTAAGCTAAGTCAACACAAGCTGTACCTTCTTTTACTGATTCGCCGAACATACCTGGCATACCATAAGGTGTGAGGTCGTAAACTGCGGTGATGTCATAGCAATAGGTATCAGGCATGAGGTTCAGATCCCAGTAGGTGAGTTCTGTTTTTGGAATATCAGGAACGATGGCATCATCATTGCGATACATCCTGTAACCAACCAGGTTTCCAAGTGATGGAGGTCCTACGGTTGATTCACCCATATCATATTCGAAAACGAAGTCACCAGCACCGGCGTTATCCTGGCCGAGGCCTAACATAACAAATTGTCCGCTAACGAGCAGATGGGTATAAGCCAATCCGCCGGCGATAGCATCAATTCCAAGGTCAAGTGAAGCGTCGTGCATGTTACCTGTAGCAACCATGGTTTCTGCATCGAACTCAACGAGGTCAATACCGTTTCCACCCTGGTCAAACATCCAGATTTTGTTGCCTTCAGGATCGTAACCTGAGCCGTAGCAACCGGATAAACCAAATCCAGCTGCATTAGCTATCAGTGATCCGTCCATCTTGATACTTCTTAAGCTAGCCCATTCTCCAACATAGAATCCGCCATTGCCACCATCAAGGTTAGTATTGTATGAAATGTGACGGATGGTTGTTCCTGGTGAGTTAACTGAACCAATAAGTACTTTATTGGTGAAGTCCATTTCGTACAACGTATTGCTGTTGTTCGAACCGTACATATGACCATTGTCGTAGTTAAAGGCAAGGTCACGTATGCTGTTTACTCCCGGAATTGAGAATTCTTCAATGAAGTTACCGGCAAGGTCGAATGACCTGAATCCGCCGCCGCTCCAAATAGAAACATAAATGAATGCACCGTCAGTTTCAACTCCGGCATTACCTGCCTGGAGGCACTGGAACTGAAGTAAGATATCCCAGATTGCATCACTTGCATCCCCGGTATATTGTGTTACCATCGGGCTGTATTCAGCACTTGCACTTGGGGTGCTTGTACGTTGAACTGAACCGGATGCTAAATAATCACCACCCAGCGGAGCTTCCCATGTAAGGATAACAGCGCCAGAAGAAGTTGATGTATTGGCAGTTGCCTGGAGGTTACGCGGAGGATAGAGGAAACAACTTGTGAAAGTATAGGTTTCCAGTTCGGAATAGCCTGAGCAATAAATGCCGGCAACACCTGCTACATAGGTCTGACCGTAGGTAATGGTATTCGGGTCAAATGTATAGGTAAGTTCCTGTGTATCCTGAACCAAGGTGCCATCGAGGAATACGCCGTAACCTTGTACAGGTACGCCGCCTGAAGCGATAACTACATCATCAATAGCCCAAGCCGAAGCCCACTGTCCACCATCGTCAGCATGGAAAGTAAACCATACCGAACCAAGACCTGACGGGCCTGAGTATGCTGAAAGATCAACATCAACCTGAGCCCAGCCGTTAGCCGGTGAACATGTGTAGACCGGAGTCCAGCTTGCGCCTGCATCGGTACTCATTTCAACGTAAGCCATCTGTCCATATGCACCGTCGTACCAGCTCTGGAAGCTTAATACGTAGCTTGGAGCTCCGGTAAGATCCAGTTCAGGGGTAATCAGGTAATCGCAACAACCCTGGTTGGCGGATCCGCCTTCGTCGTCGTTAGCAATTGCATAAGTTGTGTGAGGAGGAATATTTACAACACCGCTGTTTCCGTTGGTAGTAGCATACCAGCCAACTGAACCCTGGGTTAATGCCTGCCAGCCTGCCGGTGGGAATACTCCGCCTTCGAAGTCTTCCTGAACTGCATAAGCCAAAGGCTCTTCCCATGTAGCTACAAGAGTTCCACATTCAACATACAGGTTGCGTGGTACATACTTGATGTCTTCCAGAACAGCATCAATGGTCTTGTTGCCGGTAATAGTTACAGCTAACATCCAGTTAGTATAGCCAGCCCTTGTAATAAGAACATCATATTTGCCTTTTATTACGTTGTCGAATACAACTGTACCTGAAGCAGGAACTGTAGCTGAATAAACATCATAAGGATAATCATTGCCTGTCATGGTTATAAAAGCACCTTCGGCAGGAACCATACCGCAAACCAGTTTAACATTAACGGTTACATCAGCAAACATTTTATGAGGTACATTATTTGTGTAAACAAATGCTGACTCATTCAATGCAGGAGGTGTAGCTGCAGGATATAAAGCTTTAACGCCATAAGCATACCAGCCTTGTGGCAGGTTAGCCCAGGTTGTTCCGCTTTCGGTAAGAGTTGTTGCTGTAAGTGTATTGCTGATAAGTGTGAAAACACCTGCTGCAGGAGCAACCGGGGTAACAGCACCTAAAGAAATACGGCTCAGAGAGTAGAAAGTCATTGCATCGTTGTTGTCGTATCCTTCAGGAGCGGTAACCATAGCTTTCATTCCGGTCATACCGGCGTTAGCCATTGGCTTGCTCTGTGAAATCATACCCGAAACTTTACCAGGAATTGCCTGAGCAACTACCATAGCATCGTCATCGCCGCTCATCGGGCCACTAACAACTGCGTGCATCATGAAATCCTGGTATGGGCTTAATACCCAAGGAGTTCCGGCAACTACGTTGCGTGAGTAGCTCTTGTAAGCTTTTGGCTGAGTTTCGTCAACACCGATAGGAGCACAGTTAGGTGACATGGTAGTCTGTATCATTCCGATAAAGAAGTCACCGCTGGTGATGTTTGCACCCAGTCCGGTTACATTTTGCCAGCCTAATGCGGAAACTGTAACACCTGTTGAATCAATCATTGTGCCTGGCATACCGTTGGCAGCAGCAGTGTAAACTACTACGCTGAAGGTAGAACCTATAACTTCGCCTCCGGCAGGGAAACTGCCGTCGCCGATATAAAGTTTAGCACCAACAACTTTTGCAGGATAGCCTTTAGGTGTGAATTTAACTGCATTCACATTGCCCGGAAGCTGCCATGCTGCATAGTTTTCAGCGCTACCGTCGTCGTACAGTAATTCGTACGGGCCTGAAGGAACACACCAGGTTACAACACACTGTGTATCTTCAGCATTAACTGCAGCCGATGCACACGAAGGAGCATATGGTGCTTCGAACAACTGTGCATTAACCGTAACTATTGTATTTGCAATAGCGGTTGCCGATGCAGTTGCCGACTGGTAGCCAGCCTTTGAAAAAGTAAGTACGTATGGAGTTGCACTTGGGGCTACTAAGAATGAATACTCACCGTTATCGCCCGTCATTGCACTGTAAGCACCTGCTGTAACCATAACACCTGGTAATAAGTCACCGGTAACACCGTCAGTAACAACGCCTGAAATAGTTCCGGGCACGATTACTGTCATGGTACAAGGAATGCTGACAGCCGGATTCAGAGGATCGTTGCTGGTTAGCGCTAATTGGTTAACATAAACACCAGCTGCTGCATAATCACCTGTAGCTGAGAAAGTAACTTTTACGCGTGTACCATCAATTGCATTTGTATGCTGGGCAACAAGTCCTGAAGGAGGAGCAACAGCGGTAATAAATGTCGGAGCTTTGATCACAACTGTGTAATCTTCCACTTCGCCATAAGTCTGTGTTCCGCAAGGTCCCGGTGTACCGTTCCACTGCGTACGGATACGCATGGTGGTTGGGCCTGTCATTGCGCCTGCAGGAATAGCGATATTGCCTATAGCAGGACTAACACCAGTCAGCTGGGTATATTCGCTTGCATCGAAAGTATCGTTGTGGTTATAGTCAATCCATACACCTGTAACGTCGCCGCCATAGTTAGGAGGACCAACTGATACACTGATCGGGTAGGCTAAACCTTTAACAACCTGAGTGTTGATAGCTGTATAGCTCGCGTAACCTGAACAGGCACTTGAGTTATTGATGGTTCCGAAAGTTACATTCGAGATAAACTCATCGCAACCGCCTGAAGCTGCACAATATGCCAGCGGAGCGTCGCCTGAATTATCTGACCAGTCGGGGAAATCAAAAGCAAGTGTACCATCACCGGTATTACCGATAAAGAGGTCAACAATTGCACTTGAAGTTGAGAATACAGTAGCTGCAAGAGCTGCCGGAGTCCAAACCATAGTTGGATTTGGCCATTCAATGGTTACACACTCAGGAACAGTTAAACCGTCAGCATATACCGCCGAAACGCAGTAATCGTAGGTTCCAAAGCCAGGAAGTACTTCGCTGTAAGTAAGGGCAACAGGAATCAGAGCGATCTGTACACCATCGCGCGAAACAGTAAAATACTGGAATCCGGGTCCGGTATTGCATTCCCATGTAAGGGTAACTGCACCGGTTTGCTGGTTGGTAAGTGTACCCTGGAGGTTGGTAACCGGTACAAGTGCATCACCTACCACAACCATGTTAACCTGAACTTCAATATCGCCGATGTCAGGGCTGGTGGTGAAAGTAACGGTAGCTCCGAGTACTGTTCCCTGGGCAAGACCGCCTGCATTAAATATTACAGGTACGTTTGCAAAACTTGCAGCCGATACTGAACCTGTAAGCGTAGGCATGCTGAACCAATCGTGGTTTGCGCTGCCGTAAGCTATCGAAGCAGTCCAGGTAACCGGGCCGCAACCTGAGTTGGTCAGCAGAAGGTTATCCATTAAGTATTCATTTGGATTAACTGCTGCATTGTAAGTGGCCGGGATAGTAAGGTCCGGTTGTGTGAGGGTAATATTCTGGGTGGTTGTAGCTGAAGGAACAACAACAACGCCTGATACAGTAACTGTGTTATAAGTTGCAAGCTGAGCGCCTAAGGTATAGACGGAAGCAGGAGCATTTAAAAACTGGAAGCTACCGTTGGCAGCTGAAGTAGTAGTGTAGGTAGCAGGACCCTGGGCAACAACGGTTGCACCGGCAACTGGCAGACCGTCACAGTCTAAAACCAAACCTGCAATAGTGCCATAACCAGCAAGGGTTGTAAACGACCATACCGGAGCTCCGGCAACAACGCCACCGCCGTTAAAAGGAACAACCTGCCAGTAGTAGGTTGTGTTTAAGAGCATATCCGGTGTAGGATTGTAAGTAGGTGAAGTAACAACAACACCGTTAGCTATATTGGTAGGAGGATTGTCCGTTCCAAAATATACATTGTATCCCGAAGGAGGACCGCCAACACCTGCTGTCCAGTTAAGGGAAGCATCAGGTAATATACCGGTTCCGCCGTTTGATGGTGAACCAATTACAGCTAATCCCGGGGGAATAAGGTTGTACGTATAAGTTAAGCCGTTAGCCGGAAAAACAGTGGTCGAAAGAGTCATGGCAGCATTGTTTGCAGCACCTGCGGTACTTGCTGACCAGTTGGTAGTTGTAGTACGGTTAAAGTAATCGGTGTTTGTTGAACCTCTTAAACCAACCTGTAGGTCAGTAGATGTAGTTGTACCAACAACATATGATCCGTAAACAACCTGAATCTGGTTTGTGGTTTCGTACAATTTGATCTGGAAATTAAGTACGTCACCCGTACCGGTTGTTCCATAACGTTTGCAGTTTTTCCATTGCATGGTAAAAACCTGGTTAGGAGTGGTACCGGTAGTTTCGTAACGGATTTCGCTACCTGCAACACCTTGTAAGTCACGCGCAAAACCAGCAATTACAAAGGAAGCAACTCCGGCCGATGAAATCGGCGTGTAACCGAGTGATGCTGTACCGCCGGTAAGATAACCGTTGGCACTGGCAAAAGTGGTTGTCTTTGTAACTCCGTTGGCTGTAAAACTAAAGCCGATAGGAATTGTACTCGACGTTTGATCATCCCATGTACCGGTTTGCCACACAGTTCCGCCCGTAATTTCGGTGTAAGCACCGACTGCTGAGCCAAAACTATACGCTGAGGCAACCTGTCCATACGAATTCCATGCTACGAAAGCGAGCAGGAACACAATAGTAAGGAATTTTCTCATTTTTTGTTTTGTTTTTGTTAAAAATTAATGGATTAGTTAGTGATTAGTTTGGTTTCTGCGCAATCACATGTGCGCATTTTCTTGGTTTTCTTTTTCGCTGTCTGTTTTTTTGTGTCTCAGTTTAAAAGGATTAGTTATTATTAATTTGATTTAGATATTATTTTGATAATTACATTGAATTTCATTTTGTCAACAAATCTTTAAAAAAGCATGTGCGCAAAAAACCCTTTTCAGAAACAAATTCATCGTTTCGAAAAAGATTATGCACATTTTAATGTATCTTCCTGTTTTCCAATCATATACAGCATTCTATCCCCTCATTTCCTGGTATGTATGCCACTAAAATTTTCAACTTTCTACCTATATAGACACTTGAAAACGGTTTTACCCCTACAAGCATTTCAATTATTTTTCATTTTTTTTTAATCATTTCTTTTAATCGTATGATTTACTGATATTTACGGATTAAAAAAAATTAAATTATTTTGTTAAAAACCAGTCAGGGGCTGCCTAAAGTTTTACACCTGATGGATTTTATCTTTTTTATTTGGTAAGCAATTAATTTATTTCATTAACACAAGACTAAAACCCTGAAAAATAAACATTTAACAGGATTCTGTAATAAATAGAAGCATATTTACTCAGTACTTTATAAGCTTCTGCCTGAGCAAACACATACCATCCTTCCGCACCTCAATTATGTACAGGCCGGAAGGCAGGGTGCGCAAAAATAATAATTTATTATTAAAATCACCGGTTTCGGTGTAATATTTTTCAACATAGCCCTGTGAATTAGTTATGAGGATATGATACGTACCTCCCTCTGTTAATCCGCTGACAGTTAGAACATCAGTTACAGGATTCGGGAATATGGCCAGGTTACCGGCTCCCGCACCGGAAATGAAGCCGGGTGGCATAGTAAACCGGTATCCTGCAGGCATGCAGATGAGTTCAACGTTTTCGACTAATGGCTGCGACGGGGTCAGTGTGATCAGCTGTGAAGTAAATACCGGATTTCCTGTTTTTTCGCCTGATAGAATATACGAGCCGAAAGGAAGCTTCTTAAAGCGAAAATTGTCGCCGTTATGTACCTGTATCCAGTCGATGATATTCTTCATCTGGCTATCGTAGAGGAATACGGTTACTTCACCACAGCTTTCGGAACCTCCGGGCTGGGATGTGCAGTGACCTAAAATGGAACCTTCACCTTCGGGAAGTTTCAGTTGTATCCGGGCGAGGTCAATATCCACATCATACGTGTTGGCCGTAAGTTCAAATTTATAGGCATTTTCCCAGTGTATGTCATTAAAGTAATAGGTGGGAATATATCCGGGCGAGATAGTTTTATCCGGAACTGCATACAGGTAAAAGGTACCCGCGGGCAATGCAGTGAACTTAAAATTCCCGTCAGCGGAAAGCAGGCCTGAACGGACCGGCTGAAAGATGTTATCCTTTACCTTATATATATTAATAAGGCAGTTGGGAGCCGGCAAAGAACCGGCATGAACACGCCCTTCGATGAAATACCCCGGATCGATGGTGATTTGAATCTGATCTGTTGCTGTTCCGCAGGCTGAAGAAGCGAGAAAAGTAAGAATTACTTCTCCTGAAGCCCAGTCGTTGGTTCCTGGTGTATAATAAGGATTGGTTAGCGAATCTGAATCGAATGATCCATCGCCTGAGCTTGTCCATTTTACAGTATCGTATCCTGATGCGGTAGCATTATGGAGGCGGAAAGCTGAATCTGTTGTAATTAATGTATCATTGCCTGCAAATACAAGCGGTGCGTCATGAAAAGTAATCAAGGCAGAATCAATATGCTGCCTTCCAAAACCTGCATCATCAATGAAAAGATATACAAACCCGTTGATATAATCCTGCTCGCCCGGTGTATAAACCGTGTTAGCTGTTTGCGGATTGTTGAAAGTCCCATCTCCGGAAGTACTCCATAGTGTATTTTCATAATTGTAGGAAGTGGCCCCGGTGATAAAATATTCCGAATTGAAGCAAATAGCGGTATCGGGTCCTGCATATGGGTATAAAATGGCGTAGGAATAGTCGCTCTCGTGTCCTTCGGTCTGATCATCCGATCCATCGGCCTGCAGATCAAAAGCAGTAACGGCAATAGTATCTTCAGCAGGGATGTTTCCCATATTGATCATTCGGGTGATCCCATTGGTTAATTTATTTTCAAAAACAATGCCGTCATTGTTTCCGGAATATACATTAAACCCGCTAAAATCGGCTAAATCAGCAGCATTCCAGCTTGCAACCATATCGCTACCTATGCGTTGCTTTATCACCCTTTCGGGAGGCGGAACCGGGGCGGAGGTTAAAATATTGTCCAGGACAGGCATATGAAATACCTCACCAAACTGCGGATTATCCGATATATCAAGTAAAATGCTGTCAATTTTACTTACGGAGGTAGTTCCCCAGAAATTGTACTCTCCATGTATCAGGCTGTCGGACATATTCATAAATGACTGAAAATCGCCGTTTCCAATCATATTATTGAACTGTACAGGCCCCTGAGGAGTATTTTGCATCTGGAATGAGAACCCGGTATTCCGGCATATGGTGTTATACAGAAAAGCATTATTTAGTGAACTTCGCGAACTGTCAGGCTTTATCAGTACTCCCCCGTTGTTAAAATTCAGGCTGTTATTCGAAACGGAATTATACGACGAACCGGCTGCCAGAGTTATGGCATTCATTACATTACCCGAAAAAAGGTTATTTATTATGGTGTTGTTATCCGACTGCCAGCAAATAATTCCGTTTCGGTTAAACATAAAGTAGTTGCTGCTGACCGAATTCGAATGCCTGAAAAGCTTGATGGCGTCCTTATTCCCCGAAAATGAATTTCCTGATATTACATTGTATCCTGAACCTGTATTGCTGTAATTACCAACATGTATGCCTATGTTGCATGCAGCAATCCGGTTACCTGATATAAAATTTTGGTTCGGCTGGGTATTGTTACTGTTTATAAATATTCCGACATCGGTGCTGCCAGTTATAGAATTTCCATAGATTTTATTTTCCGGGTTAAGAAATCCGCTGGCAAGAAAAATTCCAAAGTCGCAGCCGGTAAAGTTGCAGTTACGGATGGTATTGTACCCTGACTCTTTCAGATAAACTCCGAATGAACAGTTGCTGATCTGCGTATTCTCGATGAGCAGGGCCGTATTCTGATCGAGTGTTACCGAATAGGTTGCGCTGCGGATTACAGCATCGGAAAGAACAGAACCTGAAACATACGTGCTATCGGTATTCAGCAGTGTTTTTGTATTGTTGAATACAAGGCCGTTCCATTGCCCCGGAACAGGACTTTGTTTTTTGGGGATGAATTTAATTCCCTGGCTTGTCGTTCCCTTTGCAATCAATGTTCCGTTTACGATAAGGCTTGTCGCGGTTTCGAACTGCATCTCAACACCCGGCAAAATAGTCAGGGTTATTCCCTTGCTGACAATAAGGTTTTGAGTAACTATGTAAGGATTATTGCCAGGTGAATAGGTTTCGTTTGAGGTGAGTTCGCCCCCCACATATACCTGGCTGCGGGCAGCTAAAGCAAAACACATCATGGCCAAACAGGCAACAAAACCGATTCGGACGGTCTTGCTGA
Organism: Lentimicrobiaceae bacterium; assembly: GCA_041753535.1. Classification (GTDB taxonomy): domain Bacteria; phylum Bacteroidota; class Bacteroidia; order Bacteroidales; family UBA4417; genus UBA4417. Next base: position 9,572 of record JBGSUB010000009.1, on the reverse strand, counting down.
ATGATTGAGTGATAACTCTTGGTATGTTTTGTGTTTTCTGCACTTCAGTTTAAAATGAATGGCTACTTAATATTAACAAATGAAACCGGTTTATTCTGTAAAATCAGTTTTTTTGGCAAAACAGGCTTATCCGGTTGAGATTTTCAGCAAAGCATCAACTCCGTCCATCATCAGAATTTTATATATGCCGCAACCTTTACTCCAAAAAGCCCGTATCGTTTATCAATCGGCAAATCTTTGTATTGACTTGTGGTTTGACTCCTGTAAGATGCCTCAGCTAAGATGCCCGATCGGGAGCTGAGTTTCAATGCTGTGCCTAGTCCTGCCTGCCACGATAAGAGGAAAGTGTTAAGATCGTCTTTATCAGTTTGCACAACATCATTTTTATCGTTTGGATTAATGTGCAGGGCATCAACTGACACCAGGAACGAAGCGTTAACTCCGCCAAGGGCATATATTTCGGCCTTTTCACTTTGCCAGAACCGTAGTTTTAGCATTAAGGGCACATCAATATAGGTAAAGGAATTCGGGTTATGGTAGGAATACTGCTTCGAATCTTTAGGAATCCAGGTTGAGTCGGTGATATAAAACCATGTGGTATCAATCCCTGACAGTGTGTAAAATTTTTCTACGGTATCTGTTTCGAAAAAGCCCCCCGTTTCTAACTGGAATGCATATTTAAACTGTTCGCCGAGACGTGTGTAACCAATCCCGGATCGTATGCCAATGGCATGATAGTCGTATCCGGCCGAAATACCTGCCGAAAATTTGAATAAAGGCCCGGCATCAGCATCTTTAATCAATTGCAGGTATGCATCGTTTCCGGAAGAAGTGTTTTTATAGTTTGCCGACCCTGCTAGCATTTCGAAATATATACCTGAGTAGAAACCATTGTTTTCGAGGTATTTCCTGTGTTTCAATGAATTTTTTTCAAAATTGGGATTAATTTCCTTACCGGCTTTCTGGGTGGGTTTGCTTTTTTCGATATACACAGTATCACTGATCCTAACTGTATCGTAACGGGTAAGGGTTACCATGCGGAGAATTGTGTCGGTGCGGTTAATAATTAAAGTATCGAGTTGGTAAACATATACCGTATCGGGTATTTTCTTTGTCTGGGGAATTACAACCTGGGGTTTGCCCTGGATCAATTGCTGGTTAGGTTCAAGCGGAATCTGCGATGGGTCACCGCGGTACAGCACGATCTGATTACCGATTTCCCGGATTGATATAGTAGGATCGTTCAGCAATTGATTGAGTACCTCGCGCAGCGGGAGATTATTGAACCGCATAGTAATGCGGCGTCCGGATTGAATAAGTTCGGGGTTGTACGAAAATTTGACTCCTGCCTTATTCTGTATAGCCTGAAGGGCGCTGGCCAGGGTAATATTGGTAAAAGAAAAGGAAACTTTTTTATCGAGAACAGGCAGCTGTGCGTAAACAGGCTTTTCCCAAAGCAATATTATAAGGATGAAGGAGATTATGAATACCGGATATCTGGTTTTGCCGGGCATAAATCGGGTGTTGATTAACCTGTTACTTTTTTAACCAGGTAATCTTTTCCGTTATGAGTGAATTGAAGTTTGTGAACCAGGCTGAGCACTTCAAGCACCGAATCGAGTGATTCGTTATCGAAGGCTGCAGTCAGCTTTAAGCGGGATAGCTCGGAATTGTCCATATGGAAATTAACGTCGTATTTTTTACCAATCACTGCCATAACTTCATCAAGCGATGTTCCGTTAAATACAAGAATGTTTGTTTTCCAACTGATAACGTTAAGGTCAGTATTCGGCATTTTGTCCAGTTTGCGGGTAGAATGGTTGAAAGTACCTTTATCGCCTTTGTGCAGAATTACCTGGCCCAGAATATTGTCGTTATTGTCCACATGATAAAAAAGAACTGTTCCCGTGTTCACCACAACTTCAGTTATCCCGGTTCCGGGATAGGCTTTCACATTGAAAGATGTTCCCAATACTTTGATGCGAGCATCACCGGTTTCAATAACAAAAGGCCTGGTCGGATCTGAAGCAATTTCGAAAAAAGCTTCACCCCAAAAGTAAACCTCTCTGCCATCACTACCAAATTTTTCAGGATATTTTACCTCTGAACCCGAATTTAAAACAATATGTGAACCATCGGACAATGCTACAGGCGAGGAAATTTCTGAACCGGAAGCAATACTTTTCATGATTTCCTTCTTATTGCTGGTAACCTGGGAAACGGCAAAAGCTAAAAGCAAAACGGCGGCAATACCAGCGGCATATTTCAGCATGCGCAAGAAAACCGGTTTTTTAACGGTTTGACTATGAACCAGTGATAGAGCGTTATCATTAATATGTTTACTGACATTCAGCCAGGCAGCATCTATGTTGTATGTATCTGAAGCAGGTTGTATTGCAGGAGCATCCCAGATTTTCTTCAGTTCATGGTAAGCATCCCGGTATTCAACATCTGATTGTATCAAACCGGCAATAACCTGCTGCTCTGCCGGGGTACATTCACCCGCCAGGTAAGTGGTTATTTTTGATTCTATTGAACGGTTTTTCAACATCAGAATTTATTATTTGACACTATATAGACACATGAAAACGGTTTTACCCCTACAAGGTTGAAAAATATTTTTTTAATATTTTGCTATTGTATTCATTATCAAAGCAATAACAGTGATAAATTCTTTCAGGTATTTGCGCATAAACTCCAGCGAACGGCCCATCTGGGTCTCAACGGTCTTCACATTTATATTTAGTTTCTCTGCAATTTCGTGGTATTTTAGTCCATCGAAGCGGCTGAGCTCAAAAATCTCTCGGCGTTTCTCCGGCATTTCAAGCAGTGCCCTGTTTACGTGCTCACTGAGTTCGTTATTCGAATCATGATCGTTGGTGCCGTAAATTTCCTCCATATTATCTCCATAGTCAACGAATTTTCTTTCAATTTCGATTTTGCGGGTATGGTTCAGGCAATGGTTGATCACCGATTTACGCAGGTAGCTGAAGATGGCGGTATTAATCTGTATCTCGTTGTGCTTGTCCCACAGTTTGCAGAAAAAGTCCTGAACAATTTCCTCGGCAGTTGATTTATCGGGTGCATAGCGCCGGGCATAATTGCATAGCAATGGATAATACTCCCTGAATAATTGTTCGAAAACAACGCGGTCGCCTTCCTTTATCCCTTTTAAATACAGCGCATCCTTGTCGGCCATCCGGATCAGTTAACTAGCTAAATACAATTCCTGAATAAGGAAAATCAGATTTTGAGGACGTAAAATTATATAAAAATCAGCAATTCTTAACCAAAAGCCTTGGCTCCATCATATCGAGGATTGCATATTTCACTCCTTCCCTTCCTGAACCGGAATCTTTTACCCCACCGTAAGGCATATGATCAACCCTGAAAGTCGGAACATCATTAATTATTACTCCCCCAACCTGTAAATTATTAAATGCTTCATTCATTTCGCTGATGCTGTCGGTAAAAACACCTGCCTGCAAGCCAAACCGCCCTGAATTAACACGTCGGATGGCTTCGGCAAACGAATCAACGGGCTCAATTACAACTACCGGCCCAAAAACTTCGGCGGCACAAACCCGCATAGTTTCATGCGTGCCGGTTAACACTGTTGGCGGCATATAGCTTTTCTCCCGTTTGCCTCCGGTGAGTATAGTTGCACCATTTTCAACTGCTTCATTTACCCAGTTTTCGACCCGCAAAGCATTGGCTTCATCAATCATTACTGCCATGTCGGTCGAAGGATCAAGCGGGTCTCCCGGTTTCAATAATTTTGTTTTTTCAACAAATAATTTTAAAAAAGCCTCAAACAAATCTCTTATCACATAAATCCGCTGGGTATGTATGCAAACCTGTCCCGAGTATGAAAAACCGCCGGCTACACATTTGGTGGCAGCTGTGTCAAGATCGGAGCCATGCGAGATAATTACACCGGCATTTCCGCCCAATTCGAGTACAACCTTTTTATTTCCTGCATCCCGTTTCATTTTCCAGCCTACTTCGGGCGAACCGGTAAACGATAGCAAACTGATCCGCTCGTCGGTTACCAGTTTATTTCCGGTTTGCCTGTCCATCGGAAGGATGGATACAGCGCCCTTTGGCAGATCAGTGCGATCAATAATTTGTGCCAGCATCAGGGTTGATAACGGAGTGAGGCTCGAAGGTTTCAGGATAATCGGGCAGCCGGAAGCAATTGCCGGGGCAATTTTATGTACAGCCAGGTTAAGCGGGAAATTAAAGGGAGAAATTCCGGCTACAATGCCAACCGGAAAGTATTTTAAAATTCCTTCTTTACCGTTACCGGAAGGAGTCCAGTCGAGGCTCATATATTCTTTGGGCAGCCGTTTGCTTTCTTCGGCAGCAACAATAAAAGTCTGGATGGATCGGTCGACTTCTGCAAGGGCATAGCGGATGGGTTTTCCCGATTCAAAAGTGATGAGTTCGGCAAATTGCTGGCGGAGTGAAAATAGTTCCTCACTGATGTGTTTTAAAATGGAATACCTTTTATAAGCTGGCAGTGATAAAAGTTCTGTTTTACTATTTTCGGCTGTAACTATAGCTTTGTCCAGTTCGGTTTCACCTGCCAGGAAAGTTGTTGCGACCTGATCGATGTTATATGGACTTTTTACGAGGTGTTTTTTTGTGGTTGTAATAAAATTACCGGCGCAATAGATTTTGTAAATATCCTGTGAAAGCATGGCTGAAATTTTGTGGATAAAATTACGGTGAAATATTTAAAATAGGAGGGTGATGTGTTTTTTAATGTCGGAAGTCGGAAGTCGAATTTCGGATGTCGGATGTGGGATGTGGGATGTGGGATTTTGGAACCCGGAACCCGAAACCCGGAACCCGAAACTCAAAACCACCACCCTCTTTTCACAATACCAATAAATAACTTGCCAACCCAATCATTTTTACTGATATTATAAAGTTTATAAAAAAAAGTTGTAAAATTTTGATGTACATGTGTTTTCGTATCAAAATATTTGTAATTTTGCGCTCCATTTTAACGGACAAAAACATAATTGTTGAAAATGTACGCGATAGTAGATATAGCCGGGCAGCAGTTTAAAGTTGCAAAAGATCAGAAGTTTTATGTGAACCGCCTGAAAGGTGACGAAGGTTCGAAGGTTGAATTCAGCGAAGTATTGCTTTTGGACAACGAAGGCACTGTAACCATTGGCACCCCGCTTGTTGAGGGCGCAAAAGTATCAGCCACCATAGTAGCTCACCTGCGTGGTGATAAAGTAAAAATCTTCAAGAAAAAACGCCGCAAAGGATACCAGAAAGAAACCGGCCACCGCCAGGATCTGACCCAGGTTAAAATTGAAGCTATCAACGCATAATTTAAGTGTAACTCGTAATATTAAAAGATATGGCTCACAAAAAAGGTGCCGGTAGTTCATCAAACGGACGCGAATCACACAGCAAGCGTCTCGGTGTGAAAATCTATGGCGGACAATTCGCCCAGGCCGGTAATATCATCATCAGACAGCGTGGCACCGTTCACAACCCAGGCCTCAACGTAGGACTTGGAAAAGATCATACCATCTTCGCTTTGTGCGACGGACTGGTGCAGTTCAAGAAGCGCGCGAACGATAAATCATACGTTTCGGTTCATCCTATTCAGGGCGAATAAGCGAATTGGCAGCATTAACTGCCATCCAACACACTTATATGAAGTCTCCTGGTGGTTCACGTCAGGAGATTTTTTACTTTTGTGGGCGAAAAACTATGACATAAGTATAGTGCTAAGTGCACAGTGCATTGTGCTTAGTATACTGGTATTCAGCTATTCCAATAGCAACAGAAATCTGAACATGTGTAAGTTAATCACCTGGCCACAAGCACTAAGCACTAAGCACCAAGCACTATGCACTCTAAATTGAAAAAGTAATAAAAAATATAAACAAATGCTCGAATTATCCTTTTTGCGCGAAAATGTTGAACTTGTAATTGAACGCCTGGCAATCAAACGTGTTGATGCACGTGAAACCATAAAAAAAATCCTGGAAGCCGACCTTAACAGGCGCGAAACTCAGAAACTACTCGATGATAACCTGGCCGAATCGAACCAGATTGCCCGGGAAGTTGGTAATCTTTTCAAAGCCGGCCGCCAGCAGGAAGCCAACGATCTGAAAGCACGCTCAGCGGAACTTAAAATTGCAGCCCGCGATCTGACTGAAAAACTCGAAGCTTTGCAAAAAGAGCAGAACGATTTACTGGTTACCCTGCCAAACCTGCCACATCCTGGAACACCAACAGGTCATTTACCCGAGCACAATGTAACCATTTACAGCGAAGGTGAAATTCCTGCCCTGGGCGACGACGCTGTTCCACACTGGGAGCTGACTTCGAAATACGATATTATTGATTTTGAACTGGGAGTAAAACTTACCGGTGCAGGCTTCCCGGTTTACAAAGGCCAGGGAGCCAGGTTGCAGCGTGCGTTGATCAATTTCTTTGTAAACGAAGCTGTTGCATCGGGCTACCTCGAAATTCAGCCACCGCTGATGGTTAACGAAGCTTCGGCATACGCTACGGGCCAGTTGCCGGACAAGGACAGCCAGATGTACTTTGTAGGAATCGATAATTTTTACCTGATCCCGACTGCTGAAGTGCCAGTGACTAACATATACCGTGATCTCCTGCTTAAAGAAACCGATTTCCCGATAAAAAACGTCGCGTATTCGCAATGTTTCCGCCGCGAAGCTGGTTCTTACGGAAAAGATGTAAGAGGGTTGAACCGTTTGCACCAGTTCGATAAAGTGGAAATAGTCCAGATTCAGCACCCGGATAACAGCTATGCTGCACTGGAAGATATGCGTGAGCATGTTGCAGGATTGGTTCGTAAACTTGAATTGCCTTTCCGCGTGCTTCGGCTTTGTGGCGGCGATATGAGCTTTACCTCTGCACTCACATATGACTTTGAAGTATTTTCGGCTGCACAGAAACGCTGGCTCGAAGTCAGTTCGGTATCCAATTTCGAATCCTTCCAGGCTAACCGCATGAAACTCCGTTTTAAAGACAGCACCGGTAAAACACGTTTGGCTCATACGCTAAATGGAAGTGCTCTTGCTTTGCCCCGCATCGTTGCCGCTTTGCTCGAAAACAACCAAACTGCCGAAGGTATCAGGATTCCGAAAGCATTGGTTCCTTATACTGGGTTTGAGTGGATTAAATAATGTTGAATGTCGGATGTTGAATGTCGGATTGCGAAGTTGGATTGGGAGGGGATTCATCCGAAATGGGAAATCGCCAATCCTGAATTAAAAAATACTTTATCAATGAAACTGAAAGTTCTCCTTCTGTTTATAATAACTGGCTTGCTATATACAGTTTGCCCGGGAAGGCTTTTTGCCCAGCAAACAGAAGAGCAACTTGGTGCGCAATACTACAACAACCGTGAGTTGGATAAAGCGCTGTCTACTTTTGAGCCGCTTTTCAACCGGAACCCGAGCCAGTTCAATTACCTCTATTATGTGAATACACTTTTTGAGCTAAAAGAGTTTGATAAAGCAGAAAAGGTCATCAAAAAGCAACTGAAAGCCAGTCCGAATGATCCGCGTTACCAGGTTGACCTGGGTTACCTGAATATTATGCAGGGGGATATCGCCAAAGGCCGTAAAATGTATGAAAACTGCTTGAAAGAGCTGCAACCCGAAAAAATGCAGATTTATAACCTCACCTATGCTTTCAGCAACCGGCGCGAAACCGATTATATGGTGCGCACTTACCTTCGTGGACGCGAATTGCTTAAAGATCCGGCCGCTTTTGCTTTTGAATTGGCTTATACTTACGAATCCCTTGGAAATACTGAGCTGATGATTGACGAGTACCTTAACCTGCTTGCTTCGAATCCTCAGCAGATGAGCATGGTACAAAACCGATTGCAGGCGTGGCTCAGTGATGATGTCGATAATACAAAAAATGATACATACCGTTCCATACTGTTAAAAAAATCGCAGCTGAATCCCGACGAAATTCTATATAATGAGTTGCTACTCTGGCATTCCATTCAGCAGAAAGATTTCCCGTTTGCACTCCTTCAGGCAAAAGCGTTGGATAAAAGATACGGCGAAAGCGGTCAGCGGGTTTTCGACCTTTCATCACTTTGCGTAAGTAACGAAAGCCTTGATGCCGCGATGGACGGATACAAGTATATAATTAAGAAAAATGCGAATAAGGAGCTGGTAATGCGGAGCCGTATCGAACTGATCAATACGGAATTCAGGCAATATAAAAATTCGTTTTCGTACGATAACACCAGGCTTCAGCAAATGAAGCAGGAATATTCCCTGTTACTCGACGAATTGGGCAAAAACACCTTTACAATTCCATTAATCCTTAACCTCGCTCATTTGCAGGCATTTTACCTTGGCGAGATTGAAGAATCCACTGAATTGCTTCTGCAAGCAATCAGCATCCCTAATGTGCCTTTACCGGAACAGGCGCAGTGCAAACTTGAACTGGCCGACATTTACCTTTTCTCCGACGACCAATGGGAAGCAACTTTGTTGTACTCGCAGGTTGAGAAGACTTTCAAGAATGAACCATTGGGACATGAAGCGAAATTCCGCAATGCAAAGCTTTCGTTCTATATCTGCGAATTCGGATGGGCGCGGGCACAACTTGATATCCTGAAAGCCGCCACTTCGAAGCTGATTGCCAACGATGCACTCGAACTTTCGCTGATGATTGGTGATAATATTGAGGAAGATAGTCTTACAGAACCTTTATGCATGTATGCGAGTGCCGACCTGCTCGAATTCCGCAACAAGGATGCTGAAGCCCTTGCTTTGCTCGATTCGATCAACGGGAAATTCCCGATGCATTCCATTGTCGATAATGTGTTATTCAAGAAAGCTGAAATCAATATGAAAAACGGGAAATATGAGGATGTATCAAAGTATTATGCCGAAATAATCGAAAATTATCCCTACGATCTGCTGGCCGACGATGCCACCTTCAACCTTGCAGGTTTGTATGAGAATCAGCTTAATGATAAAAGCAAGGCCATGAAATTATATGAAAGTATTCTTACACAATATCCCGGAAGCCTTTATGTTGTTGAAGCACGCAAGCATTTCAGGCAACTGAGGAATGACCAGGCGAATTAGATGTTTAGGGATTAGGTTTTTGGGATTAGGGTTTAGGGGGCCAAATCCTAACCTGGACGAGCCAGAACTAAAAGACAAAATAATTCAAAATGCAAAGTTCAAAATGCAAAGTTCAAAATTAACACACTGGAAGTTAACAACACTACAAGCGAATTTTATTGTAGTAATATTATCTGACAGAATTCTTTCGGGTGTTTGATTTTGGGGTTGGCATAACAACTTTAAATTTTGTCCGCCAGAGGCGGATTGCATTTTGAATTACTTACATTCACAGTTCTCAATTTATGCCAAAAAATACATCAACTTAGCGAAGGTGTGTCCTGAAGTAAAAGTACGAATTTAAGTAAAGAAAGTTCTTTTACATGCTGTATAGAAGATGAAGGGGTCTCTACAAAGGGATGAACCTTCGCAATAGCTGTGCAGGCAGATATTGCAAACCGCCTTGCG
>JBGSUB010000008.1:0-35627 GCA_041753535.1 Lentimicrobiaceae bacterium | reverse complement strand
ACAATCGCAGGCCGTTCATCAATAGCCAGTGAACTTGGAGTTTACTATAAATGGATAGCAAATACAGTTGAATATGCCGATACTAAAACATCAGGTGCAAGCGCAATGGCTTCTGCAATTGCTGGTTTGATACTTTCAGTAAATCCATGTTTGACACCTGACGAAGTCCGAACTATACTAATCCAAAGTTGTGATAAAGTGGGAGGATATAATTATAACTGGAACCCGAGTAATCCCGGACACTCAAAGGAACTAGGTTATGGCAGGTTGAATGCCTATACTGCTCTGCAACTTGCAGGCCAGCCTGGCGAAATCATTACTCAGGATAAAACGTATGATACCCCGAAATATTTCAGTGGCAATGTTGTGGTAAAAAACAATGCGACTCTTACGGTGAACACAACTGTAAAATTTGCTGAAAATGCTGCCCTGATTGTTGAAAAAGGAGGCAGACTGGTACTTAATGGTTCAGGCAAATTAACAAGTTTATGTAATGAACTTTGGGAAGGGGTTATTGTACATGGCAATCCGGCACTTCCACAATATCCTTCATCCAATCAGGGAAAAGTTGAGATAAACTGGGGTATCATCGAAAGAGCTACAACAGGAATAAGACTTTGTATTCCGCTTCCTTCAGACAATCCTACCGGTTGGGCTAATGAAGGTGGAGGTGGTATTCTGCTTGCCCAGGGTGCCCAAATAAATCGTTGCATAACAGGTATCAGCTTTGCTCCTTACCCTTATGATAATATCAGCTCATTTGATCTCTCTGTAATAAAAATGCTTGAATTACCAGGGGATGTTCCTTTTTATGCTTGTATGCTCCTGAATGGTTTGAACGGCCTGACAATAAAAGGGGTAGAGTTTCTAAATTCTAACTATTTTTTATGGTACACCGGATATGGAATTTACTCATTCAATAGTAAATTCACTACTGATTATTATTGCATGAATCAGGATAATTCCGACGATTGTGAGGAACAATTCAGGTTAAAGAATACTTTTGAACGCTTCAGATATGGTATTTATGCTGAAAATGTAGGTACCAATAAATTTGTAAAAATACATTATAGCAGTTTCGAGATGAACAGGTATGGAGTTTATGGCAGTGCCCTGATCCTTCCTGAATTCCAAAATAACTATTTCTTAGCTTACGACAATCCTGATTTATCCTATTGCTTATACCTGAATAATTGTGACCAGTATAGTATTGAAGCCAATAAATTTGAAGGTAATCCCTATCATTTATACGAAGATATTGGCGTTTATATACGCAACTCAGGCCCGCAAAACAACGAAGTATACAGCAATACTTTCAAGAACTTGAAATACGCGGCTGTTGCCGATGGGTATAACCGTTATACTCCCGCTCAAACCGGTTTGTGCTTTAAGTGTAACGATTTTATTACCTGTACCAACGATATATTGGTGCCCTTGCCTGATCCTCCTTTGGTAAATGTTAATTACAGCGGTATACGACCTTACCAGGGCACACCAGGCAGTTTAAATACCGATGCAGCTGGTAATACTTTTTCTTCCAATGGAATTTTAAATTATGCTAACTACCTAAACCCAATTGTATATGTGCATCATCAATATAACTCTGGTTACAAAATTATCCCTAACCCTCGTACTGTTAATACTGTGGCTTTACACCAAAATAACAACACAACTTACACCAAATCGTCAAGTTGTCCTCCCAAATTACAGGGTGATGATAAAGAAATACTTCGAGAGCAGATAGCCGAGGCTGAGGCAGGTATTCAAATTACTGAAACCCAGTTAGAAGCCTTTACCGATGGGGGAAATACCGAGGAATTGAACAATGAAGTGCAAACCGCACAATCTTCATCTTCATACCCTTTATATGTAGAATTGATGGCTACCTCGCCCTACCTGAGCGATACAGTAATGAAATCGGGCATTACAAATATCGCTGCCCTGCCCGATGCTATGCTTCGCGATGTGTTGGTAGCTAATCCCCAAAGTGCCAAATCAGGCGATGTAATGCAGGCTCTTGATGAACGTACGGTTCCTTTGCCCGACGAAATGAAGGAGGAGGTGCAGGAGGGCATAAATGTATTTGCTTCATATGACAATATGCTCAGTAACCTTGCCATATGGTCTGACCGCAGGAGTAGTTCTCTTACAAATCTTGCGCGTATATTCAGTAATGATATAATAAGTACTCAAGCAACTGATAGCCTTGCAATGTTATACTCCTCCACTAACACCATGGAAGCAAAGTATAATAGTGCCCTACTCGAAATATCTCGTGGGTATGCTCAACTTGCACAACAAACTATCGCTACAATTCCAACTTCATTTAACCTTACAAATGAGGAAATGGCGATACATTCTGACTATGTTGCCCTAATTAGCCATCTTAGCACGATCATCCTATCAGATCCAAACTTACTTTTGGCTGACAGCTCTTCATTAACAGCAATGTTGCCTTTGGTCAACTATGATAACTTCCTGCCCGGCTCAATAGTGCGCAATATTCTTCATGCAGCAGGGTACCTGAATTATGATGAACCTATCAATCTGAATATTTCGACTAAATCAGCCAGATGCCAAAATGAAGTTAATAATAAACCAGGCACTACTAACACACGCAGCATATCCAACCTCGTTATTAATCCCAACCCTGCAAAGGATTATTGTATTGCAACCTATAATTTGGCTGAAAATGCTGTAGGTGGTTCAATTGTAATTATTTCAATATCAGGGGTAAAGCTTTATGAAGCAAAACTGAATGATAATCATAATTCATTAATAGTTCCCTTAACCAACTTACCACGAGGTACATTAATCGTTCAATTGATTGAATCAGATTGTTGTGTTTCATCATGCACTTTAATACATAACTAATCATTTTTAAAGGGGGTACTTTTTTATAAGTACCCCCTTCTTAATATTACATTTATGAAAACCATAATAATATTACTGATATTAACCCCTTTGTTTGCTGTAGGTCAATGGCCAAAATTATACGGCCATGACACATATGATGCAACAGGAAGAGTAATTTTAGTATCAAATGATGGAGGAATACTTATTGGGGGAGCCGAAAGATTGGTTGCAAATGCTGACTTTGTAGGTTATTTAAGAAAAACTGATATTAATGGTATTGAAATCTGGAAACGCTATTTCAAACAAACTAACAATATGGGTGCAAATGTACTCGGTGTTTCAATAAATGATTACGGCGAGATTTTGGTAACAGGTTCGGTTAATAGTCAAATGGATGGTTATGCAATGAAGTTAAATGCTTGTGGTGAAAAAATTTGGTGTAAAATATTCCAGAAACCCAGCCAAAATATTTCTATGAATAACCTTGTATTAGCTGATAATGGTTATATTATCCATTCAAACCACAACCAATTAAATTACGACCGCATTTGGCTTTACCGTCTTGATTCTGCCGGCAACCTTCTCTGGCAAAAATGTATGGAACCCGATACCAATTACTTTGACGAAACGGGGTATCACATTCTACTAACCAACGATAGTTGTGTGCTGGTAACCGGCTTCAACTATTTTATCCGCGAACCGGGCTCAGGCTTAGGCTGGTTTTCGCCCCTATGGGTAAAGTTCGATTTGGAAGGCAACCAATTGTGGGACCTGACCTGGTATGGCGATGGGTTTTTAACCGGTGATTTCGGGCACACTGTTCAGGATGCATGGGGTAATTATTATGGAGCAGGAAATGATGGATATGCGGATCAGCCAAATACATCCTGTTTCTTCAAATTTTCACCGGATGGAGTGCCAATGAAGAAATCTACTGTTTGGAATACAGTGACTTCCACTACAAAAAGTATTACTTTTTTCGCCGATTCTACTTTATTTATGGGAGGGGGATATGGTACTATACCTTGGGGAGGACATTACCACTCAATGGTTTTGAAATGCGATACAACAGGCAATGTTCTTAAAACCAAAGATGTTCCCTTATACGGTTTCCCTGTAGCTTATTCAACATTAACAACTGATAATAAGGTAGTAGCCTTGGGAGAACGTTATATTGAAAGCCTTAACCATTGGGAGACCTGCCTGTTTAAATTTAACCAGAACTTAGAATACGACAGTATTTACACTACTCCCCGCGTGTACGACAGCCTTTGCCCACATGCGGTAGCGCCCGAGGAAACCATAAACTTAGATTGCATTATTGTGGATACGGAGGAACCCATAGAAAAACCTGAGAATAGCCAGCTAAAAGTGTACCCTTTGCCTGCCAACACACAGGTAACCATAGCTTTGCCGGGATATTACACCCTGGAAGAAGAGCGCAACCATATAAAAACCACCACTACCTGGTACCAACTGAACGGGGCTAAAACCATTGAGATTTTTAACCTGCAGGGGCAAAAAACGGCAGTTTTTGATTTACCTGACGGGCAACAAAGCATTACTTTCGATGTAAGCGGATGGGCGCCAGGCATGTACATGGCAAGGCTGGTTTGCAAAGGCAAAGTGTGGGCAAAAGGGAAAATTATGGTAGTGAAGTAAAAGGTTTTCAGCAGTGAGTGCCTTGCTTTGAGCGATTTCAATACTCGATTGGAAGCTGTATTATATTCAGGGCGTGACTTCGCGACGTACTTCTGAAAAATTAGACTATTCTTCAATTAATTTCCCTCTCAGCATATTGAGTGCTGCCAGCGAAGCTTTCCTGATATTTCTTCCACGGTGATCACCTAAAAGGAATTTACGGGCAGTAGTTCCTGATGGTGTTGCAACAGCAATCCAGGTTGTACCAACCGGTTTTTCATCTGTTCCGCCTCCGGGCCCGGCAATGCCTGAAACGGCAATTGAATAATCAGTTTCGAAACGCTCCCTGATCCCTTCAGCCATAGCAATAACGGTTTGTTCGCTCACAGCACCATGATCAAGCAAAGTCTGGTGAGGGACACCGAGTGATTTTTCTTTTATTTCGTTCGAGTAAGCAACTATGGAACCTTTAAAATAGTCGGAACTGCCTGCAATACTGGTAATCAGTTGCGCAATGTTACCGCCCGTGCAGCTTTCAGCAGTCGAAAGTGTCATTCCTTTTTGCCGGAGCAACTGCCCTACAACCGATTCCATAGTATCATCATCGAAACCAAAAATGTATTTTCCTGCTAAAGGGAGAAGCCCTCTTTCTGCTTTGTTAATGGCTTCCTGTAATACTTTACGGTCAGTTCCATAGGCTGTAAGCCGTAGGCGGACCATTCCGGGTTGCGGAAGGTAGGCCAGTTTTATAAATTCAGGCAGTGAATCCTCCCAGGATTCGATGATGGAAGCAAGCATCGATTCGCCGACTCCTTCGGTAAGTATGGTGCGGTGAATGATCACCTGGTTTTGTTTGTGAAGCAGTTGAGGGATAACTTCCTGTTCCATAATGGCTTTCATCTCGAAAGGAACCCCGGGCATAGAAACATAAATGTACCCATCTTTCTCGAACCACATGCAGGGAGCGGTTCCATTCACATTAGGAAGCACTTTGCAATTTGCCGGAACCATAGCCTGTAAACGGTTTATTTCTGTAACGGCAACTCCCCGGTGATAGAAAAGATTCTCTACATTCCTATATGCTTCTTCACTGAAAATTAATGATGTATCAAAATATTTGCAAAGGGTATGTTTTGTGATATCGTCCTTGGTAGGGCCAAGTCCTCCGGTAATTAATATAAGTTGAACTCTTGAGGAAGCTTCTTTTAGTGTTTGTAGAATATGTTCCTCGTTATCAGAAATGCTTGTGATCTGGTGAACCCTGATACCGATCAAATTAAGTTGTTCGGCTATCCAGGCTGAGTTCGTGTCTATCACCTGCCCGATAAGGAGTTCGTCGCCGATGGTTATTATTTCTGCAAGCATTTGAAGGATTTGAAAGGTTTTTGGGTAGAGACGCGGTATACCGCGTCTGTACTACCCAAAATCAGGGTTTAAAGGTTTCTGGTTTAAATAGTTTAAAGGGTTTGAAGAGTTTGAAGAGTTTGAAGAGTTTGAAGAGTTTGAAGGGTTTGAAGAGTTTGAAGAGTTTCGGGTAGAGACGCGGTATACCGCGTCTGTATTACCCGGAACACTGTATTTAAGACCGAAAAGTTTAAGAGAAAATAGTTGTGATCCCTAATTCCTTCGGAATCATCGACATTACCGGTATATCCGAAAGGCGGATAAACTCCTGTGCATGTGAACCAACGAAGTATTCAACAATCCCTATTTCCTGTTGTGTAAGAATAATGATAAGATCAATATCCCCCTGTTCGGCGGTATATTTTAGCACGGCGGGAACCAGTGTTTTTTCGCCGCCACCGCTTTCAACTACTTCGAACGAGCTTTCAATTCCGGCAGAAGCAATAAAATCAATCACCTGTTTTCCTTGCTGATAAAGCTTATTCACGATTATCGGGTCTTTTTTCGACCATAAAGCCGAAACGACCTTAATGCCGGCCCCGTAAAATTTCGCCAGTTCAATAGCTATTGTAACTTTCTGCCGGGTTTCTTTCGTCAGGTCCATGGGCAGCAGAATGTTGCGGCATCCGTTATAGATATGCCTTGCATTCAACGTAATTACCGGGCAAGTCGCTGACCGGATCACCCGCGAAGTGTTGGCGCCAACCCGTCTTTCGTCGGTTTCTTCTTCCGCTGAACTATGCGTTCCCATTATGATATATTGCGCTTTAATTTCTTTAGCCACATCAAGTATTTTCGAATAAATTCGTCCTTTCTCAATGCGGTAGGAAATGCTAAGACCGGATGCAATGGAAGCTTTTCCGGCAAGTTCAGCAAGTTTTTCATCAACTTTTGAAAGCATCTCATTATTCTGGTCGTGGCTGAAGATGCCTGCAAACATGCCGGATTGCTCGTGCACATAAATTAAAACTATCTCGGCAAGCAGAAGGTTAGCCAGGTTATACGACTGATCCAGCGCCATAAGCGATTGTTTCTGAAAATCAATGGGTATCAGTATTTTATTCATCTCTAAACAGATTTGCGTACTTTTGCTTACAAAATTACTTTTTTACTTATTCATTCGCTAATTATGGCACCAATTGCTGAATCAGAACTTATTCTCAATCCCGATGGAAGTGTGTATCACCTGCACCTCCTCCCAGAAAACATCGCAAATACCATAATTGTTGTCGGCGATCCGGGAAGAGTGAAAGAAATTTCGAAATATTTTGATAAAATCGATTTCATGGTTCAAAACCGTGAACTGTATACCCATACCGGAACTATCGGCAAAAAACGGCTTACAGTTTTATCAACAGGCATGGGTACCGATAACCTGGATATAGTCATCAACGAGCTTGATGCCGTTGTAAACATTGATCTCAAAACCCGTGAGCCAAAACAAACTCATACAAAACTCAATATCATAAGGTTAGGAACTTCCGGCGCACTTCAACCGGATATACTACCAGGTGATTTTGTTGCCTCATCTTTTGGTGTGGGGATGGATGGGCTGCTATACTTTTACGCAAAAGGCAAAAGTGTCATGACCCCGGAATTATCAGCTGCTTTCGAAAAGCATGTAAGCTGGAATGAGAAGCTGCCGGGCATATATGCTGTGCCTTGTTCGCAAATGCTGATGGAGAAACTTGGGAAAGACCTTGTACAAGGAATTACGCTTACCGCTCCGGGTTTTTATGCTCCGCAAGGCAGGGAACTGAGGCTGAAACTTGCATTCCCGGAATTGAATCATCTGATTGAAAGTTTTGGATACCAGGGAAAACAAATCGCAAATTTCGAAATGGAGACTTCTGCATTGTATGGATTAGGTAAAATGCTGGGGCACGAAACGCTGACTATCTGCACCATTGTGGCAAACCGGGTAAATCATACCTATGCCAAAGATTACCATAGTGATATTGAAAGGTTGATAAAATTAGTATTGGAGAGGATTAGTGAGGGGTGAGATGGAGATTAGGTTTTAGGTTTTAGGGTTTAGGGTTTAGGGTTTAGGGTTTAGGGTTTAGGGTTTAGGATTAAGGGTTAAGGGTTTGTGCAAACAAGTTTTCTATCTTAGGTTCTTTTTGAATTTTGTAATATAATTTTTGAGTTACACCTTGTTTTAAATCAGGTGCTTAGTAATTGATAGCAACATATCATTTCACCAAAGCTGAACCTTTACAGGTAAGAGTTGTTTTGAGGTAAACTAAAACTCAAAACGAATGGTAAATACTTCAATGTGGATTAAAGCCCTCAGGGTAATTCCGCAGATATCAAAAGATGAATGGAAAACGCTGGATGTGATTTCGCGATGGCTAATTGCCACGCGGGCAGCCGTATTTATTATGACAGCCCTGGCCGCGGCAATCGGTGGATTACTGGCATACCGCAACGGAACTTTTTCATGGGATTTGTTTATTCTTTGCCTCCTTGGAATTGTGATGGCACATGCCAGCAACAACCTGCTCAACGACCTGGTGGATCACAAAAGAGGAATCGATAAAGATAACTATTATCGTTCCCTGTATGGTCCGCAACCTCTTGAGCATGGATTGCTCACCATGAAAAGTTTTATGGCCTATTTTTATATTACACTTGGCATAGCAGTGGCCATAGGAGTATACTTATCGATAGTTACCGGGCTTGGTGCATTGTATCTTCTAGGTGCAGGCTTGTTCTTTTTACTGTTTTATACCTGGCCGTTGAAATATTATGGTTTGGGGGAGCCATCAGTTATACTTGTCTGGGGACCACTCATGATTGGAGGAACCTATTTTGTTGTTTCGGGCGGACAATGGGACAACTGGGTGGTGCTGCTCAGCCTGGTTTACGCTTTAGGGCCAACAACGGTGCTTTTCGGAAAACATACTGACAAACTGCCCGAGGATAAAGCCAAAGGTGTACGTACACTCCCGGTTGTAATCGGTGAGAAAGCCGCCAGGTATTCAACCATCGCATTCTGGATAATGCAGTACGCCTTTATCATTGCTCTTATTCTTTCAGGGCATGTGGGGCCGGCAATGCTGATCGTACTTTTTGCCATTCCGAAGTTGATCTGGGCATCAAAGATTTTCCTGAAACCAAGGCCGGCTGTCAAACCGGAAGGACCTTCGGGCGAAGGCTGGCCTTTATACCTGGTTTCGCATGCATTTGTTTATAACCGCGTTTTCGGGATGCTATTCCTGCTTGGACTGATTGTGGATGTTGTACTTTACAAACTTGGTTTTGTCTGGAACCTTTTGTAGTTGAAGAATTACTTATTTTGAAAACCCCGCGGATATTTTATCTGTGGGGTTTCGTTTTTGGGCATAGTTACAGTATAAAATTTTGCTCTTAAACCTATGTTTAATACTGTTTATAACTATCATAAAAATTTGAATATCAATATGCTAATGAGTTGAATGATTTCAACCTTCGTTTGTTGAAAAGTAATTTTGTGGCCGATATAGTGACAAGGATAAGCACCGTATTTTTAACCAAGCCAAAATCCAATGCCCGAAGAGCCTAATATTGATCAGCTTAACCTGCTAATCCACTTGCTTGATGATCCCGACCAGGAAGCATTTCAGCAGGTGTGTAACGAAATTCTGGCTATCGGTTCACGGGCAGTTGAGCCCCTGGAAGAAGCATGGTTTAACGCAAGTGACCAGCTTACCCGGCGCAGGATTGAAGAGATCGTGCATAGTATTCAGTACGATAGTCTTAACGATGAACTTTCTGCCTGGGTGGCTTCAGGTGGTCATGACCTGCTTCGTGGTTTTATTATTGCAACCCGTTTTCAGTATCCAAACCTGGATGAAGATAAACTGCTGTCGGAAATGAATAAACTTACCCGCAGCATCTGGCTCGAATTGAACGACAATCTTACCAGTCTTGAAAAAATTAAGGTTGTGAATCACGTGCTGTTCAGCTCATACGAATTTGGCGGAGAAATAACCGATACCGCAGTTCCAGACCATTACTTCCTGAATAATTTATTACAGTCGAGGCATGGCAATGCTGTTTCAATAGGAATACTGTATATAATTGTAGCCGAAAAGCTTATGCTTCCTATCAGGGGAGTCGATCTGACGGGGAATTTTATTGCATGCTATACACATCTTCCTACTGATTTTAAAGCAGGTTATAAGCCCGTGAGCGAAGTGAAATTTTATATTAACCCGTTCGCTTCTGGAGCTGTTTTTACCAGGAAGGAGATTTTATTATACCTCGAGAAAGCCGGGATTGTACCTACCGAAAACTGTTTTAAACCTGCGGATAATATTAAAGTACTTAAACGCTGGTGCCTTGACCTGATGAATGCCTATTTAATTGATGGGAAACCGGATAAAGTAAAGGAATTAAAAGCGTTTGCCAGGATATTGAAATAGGAGTCCGGGGATTTTAGGAAAATATATCCAACACCCGACTTCAAACATTTGACATCTAACATCCGACAAAGAGAGGGGCGAAACGGTGAGGAGCGATTCGGAGAATAATCCTCCATCCTCCATCCAACATCCGACATCTATCTATAATAAGCTTCCAGGAATTTATTGATATTACTTTCAACCCTTGCCGGTACATTGCTTACATCGGCGCGTTCGAATTTCTCGCCTGTAATGTTTTCGTACAATTCAATATAGCGCTCCGAAACCAGGTTCACAAAAGCATCGTCCATAACCGGTACAGCCTGCCCTTCCTTTCCCTGGAAACCATTGGCCATCAGCCATTCACGCACAAATTCTTTTGAAAGTTGTTTTTGAGGCTCACCTTTTTCCTGGCGTTCCTTGTATCCTTCTTTGTAGAAATAGCGCGACGAATCGGGAGTATGAATTTCATCAATAAGGAAAATTTCGCCATTGGCTTTGCCGAATTCATATTTGGTATCCACCAGTATCAGGCCCATTGCAGCTGCGATCTGGGTGCCACGTTCGAAAATTGCCATGGTATATTTTTCGAGCAATTCATAATCTTCAGCACTTACCAGTCCTGTTATTAGAATTTCTTCTTTCGAAATATCCTCATCGTGACCGACGGCTGCTTTGGTGGTAGGAGTAATAATAGGGTTCGGGAACATATCATTCTCCTTCATGCCTTCGGGCATAGGAATTCCGCATATAGCCCGTTTTCCTGATTTGTACTCGCGCCAGGCGTGGCCGCTGAGGTAACCGCGTATTACCATTTCCACTTTAAATGGTTCGCAAAGCCGGCCAACAGTAACCATAGGATCGGGCGTAGCTATTTTCCAGTTTGGAACAATATCAGAAGTACTGTCGAGGAATTTTGCTGCTATCTGGTTCAGAACCTGTCCTTTGTAAGGAATTGCGCGTGACAGCACAACGTCGAAAGCCGAAATCCGGTCGCTGGTGACCATGATCAGCAGTTCGTCGTCAATATTATATACATCGCGGACTTTTCCAATATAGGTGCTTTTGAGTCCCGGAAATGTGAAATCGGTGCGTGTGATGGCGTTCTGCATAAGATATGGTGTTTTTACTGAAATGAAACCGTTTTTTACGGCTGAACTTGCTGTGGCAAAATTACGAAGGATTTGGTTTAAAGCATTTGGCAATGCTCAGGTTAAAACCGAATGTTTTCAACAAGGGTGTTAATAACTGATTTTGATGTGGAAGTTTATTTAAGAATCATGCAATTCTAAAGTGCCAAATTCCAAGTTTCAAATTCCAAATCTCAAGGGAGTTAAATTGTGCATAGTGTTTAGTGTATAGTGCATGGCGATTTGTGCTTTGCCCTGTGCATAGTAAACAGTGATCTGTTCCTGGGATTTGGAGCTTGGGTCTTAGGACTTGTAATTTGGAATTTGGAATTTTAGAACCTGGGCCATCATTTCTTTATGAATCTTGCAGCTAATGTCCCTCCAGCATGAAATAGTTTCAATAGGTACAATCCCGGCGCAAATGCCGAAACATCAATACTACCTGAATTGCCATTCAGATTATCCTGGTAAACTACTGAACCATCGCTGCTTATAATTGCAGCCACCGAATTTGAAAAAGGAAAATCAAAATACAGGACTTCACTAACAGGGTTTGGAAAAACTTTTATGACAGAAATATCTTTTTGTACAATCCCATAAATTCCAGGATTTATTGAAAATGATCTTACAGCCTCAACAATCACCGGAGGTTCTGAATCGGAGGATACAAAAATATGCAACAGGTATTGCCCTGGTTTAAGTCCTGCTGTGTTCCAGTTTGCCAGGGTATCATTGCGTTTTTCAGTACTGATTTTTGGAGTAATTGCAATTAATGAATCCATTTCCGGCAAGGAGTAAAACACTTGGTACCAGCCCATATCCGGATTTGTACTGGTTGGGGTGCGGTCAATAAGCGCATAACCCATGATCGGGATAACCGAATTGCTGTTTCCGGATGATGGCGACAGGATATTAATATTCCAGGCACTTGCATTGTCGAGTGCAACGGGTTCTTCAGTCAACGAACATTGAATAGTCATCAATGTTGAATTGCCGATTGCCAGGGCTGATCCCATAGTTAACGGAGAATAGGCATAAATCATAATTCCGTTTCTGTCGCTGCGCACATGTGTTGTGAGCGGAGTTGCAAATGCCATGAAAAAGGTTGTATCAGTAGCCCACATATATCCACCGCTACCGTCAACAAACACCGAGTTTGTCGAAACCCGGGAAGTTCCCATTGACCCGATTTCGCCCAATATGCAGCCGGATACTGAAATTTCACTTTCTTTCATGGAATAGAGACTCCAGGTCTGAACGGAAGTATTGCGTAGCCGCAGATTCCTGTCGCTGAGCGAGGCAGCGAAATCGGTATAAGTTGTATTATTCACCAACCCGTTAACGTTTACTGAATCTGGCGCGAGAAACCACAATCCAATGGCGCGGATTTCGGAATCCTGAATATCAACATCCGAATTATCGGCAGGCATTAAAGCCCACATCACATCGGAGCAGTTTTCAAGTTGTATTTGATAGTCAATATTTGCAATACCAGGAAACTGAGGATTAAAGTTATAGGAGGCAACATCACCTGAAGGAGGGAAACTGAAATGAAACTTACCTGTCTGCGGAACTACATGCCAGAGTATCAAGGTATTCGCATTTTTAAAATCCAGATGACAGTGATCTTCAATCACGAATTCACCGGCAAGATTGGTGCCGTTAATAAAATATCCGGCCTTTTCCGACACCCCGTTTGTGGAGAAACCTATTTTCGTAACATCTTCGAAATAGAAAGTGGATGAATCGGCGGCTACGATATTGTGCGAAAGCCCGCTGAAATCTAAAGTTACATGACTGAACTTCACTTTGCCTGCCCCGGCAGCCAGGATGGTACGCTGGTAAAAATACTGCTGTGGAATATAAAGTGTTGATGAATCGGCAGTGATTTCGGCAGTTTCGCCCCAGACGTAAAGATTACCAAGCAAAGTAGCATTGGCATTTTTAAACCTGAGTTTGCCATCGCCGAAAACAAGAATATCGACTGTGCAAGTCCAGTTGCCGGTAATGATAAGCGAATCGCCGGGAACTTCCCCGATTATAAGCATACTGTCGGAATTCATAGCTTTGCTTATGAACCGTTCAGGGAATGAAATACCGTTAAATTTCTCAAGGAATTGTTTAACCCCACTTTGCAGAGGTTGCTTCGATTCCTCAAAAACAACCGGATTGGCTGTTTTCCAGGGCTTAATACTCTTGCTTTCAGCATTAAACTTCTGCACTGCTTTGGAAAGAGATGACTGCTGTGCAATGCAAACAGCCTGGGTAAAAAGTATAATCAGCAACAATCCCAGGGAGCTTCGCATAAAAAGAGGTTTCAGGTAAGTAATAAATATCTAAACGGAAAAGAGTATTTATTTGTTTTATATCAAAACTGAAAATCACTAAATAAGGCAGGAATAAGCTCTCGAATATAGGTTCATGAAGCACAATCACACTTTTCAGATCAGACACATCCGCAAATCCTCAACTTAACATAACCGCTCATTCGCAGATTATCGAATTACTCTCGGTGAGATCGCTCCATCAAGTTACAGAATAATCGAATTGTCGAATAGCCGAATTGTCGAATAGCCTCATTCCTCTTCCCGCTCTAAAAACTTATTCCTTCTTCTCATACGCATTAATAATCCTTGTCACTAATTTATGCCTTACCACATCGCGGATATCGAGAGTAATAAAATCAATGCCTTTTACATGTTTCAGTATTTTCGTTGCCTGAACAAGTCCTGAGTTTTGGTTCCGGGGCAAGTCGATCTGTGTAATATCGCCGGTAATTACGAATTTCGAGGAGCGACCCATGCGAGTGACGAACATTTTAAGCTGGCCTTCGGTGCAATTCTGGGCTTCGTCGAGGATGGCAAA
The DNA here is from genome assembly GCA_041753535.1 of Lentimicrobiaceae bacterium. Taxonomy (GTDB): domain Bacteria; phylum Bacteroidota; class Bacteroidia; order Bacteroidales; family UBA4417; genus UBA4417. The sequence goes on along the minus strand of JBGSUB010000008.1, from coordinate 21,343 downwards.
AGCATTTTCGAGTGTTCGTCCACGCATAAATGCCAGAGGCGCAATTTCGATGGTTCCATCTTCGAGGTAACTCACCAGTTTCTGAGTCGGGATCATATCGCGGAGTGCGTCATACAAAGGCTGCAGGTACGGATCAAGTTTATCCTTAAGGTCGCCGGGCAGAAAGCCCAGGTTTTCGCCTGCTTCAACAGCTGGTCGGGTAAGCACAATTCTTCTCACTTCCTTGTTTTTCAATGCACGAACGGCCAATGCAACAGCTGTATAGGTTTTACCTGTCCCGGCAGGGCCGATGGCAAAAATCATATCATTTTCGGCAATGCTTTTAACCATTTGCTCCTGGTTAATGGTTCGGGCACGGATCATCATCCCGTTCTTGCCATGAACAAGCACATCGGCATTGGCTTCGCGGAAAGTTGAAATGACTTCTCCCGCATTCCCGTTGCCTGAAAGCTTACAGATATCGTCATCATCAAGTTTTCCGTAATTATCAAAAAACATCAGCATCGAAGTAAACAGCTGCGAAAATGATTCAATATCCTGGTCATCACCGTTGATACGGATTATGTCGTCGCGGGCAATTATTTTTAATTTAGGAAAAAGTTCACGCAACAAGGTAATATTGCGGTCGTTAATGCCAAATATTTCGAGCGGGCTGTATGATTCGAGTGAAAATGTGCTTTCGGTCATGTATTGAATTCAGATGTGAGTACTTGCGTTTATATCACACAAAATTAACGCTTATTCCATATTATCCGCTTATATTTTTTACTTTTGACGCAGGAATCAGGGCAGGGGAAGACGATGCAAGAATCATCATGTATTCTCCGGTAAATCAGCAAGAAATTACTTTCTATTATTCACTTCATGCCAATTATTACACTGCTCAGCGACTGGGGACTCACCGACCACTATGTGGCTTCGGTGAAAGGTGCCATACTAAGCCGTGTCCCCGATGCTGTTATTGTTGATATTTCGCACAATATCAGGCTGTTTGATATTAAGCATGCCTCGTTTGTGATGCGGAACACCTGGCATAATTTTCCAGAAGGAACGATACATATTATTGGCGTCGATTCCATTGAGTCGGACAAGCATCCGCATGTTATAGTTAAATCGGAAGGGCATTATTTTATTGGTGCCGACACCGGTCTGCTCTCCATTATCCTGAACGAAAAGCCCGATAAGATTATCACTATATCTGTAAACCAGGATTCAGGATATTTTACATTTCCGTCGCGCGACCGGTTTATAAAAGTGGCAGCTTTACTGGCAAAAGGAACAAGTATGGATGAATTGGGTGAGCCTTTAACATCGCTTACATTAAAAACTTTACTTGAGCCTGATTTCGATGGTAAAACCATTTATGGCAAAGTAATGCATATTGATAATTATGAAAATGTTTTTGTAAATATTACTAAACGTTTTGTTAACGAATGCATGGGAAAAAATACATACCGTATTGTTTGTAAAAAAGAAGTCATCCCCAAAGTTAATGCTTATGACGATCTGCGCGAAGGCTCAAACTGCGCTTTGTATGCTTCGAATGGTTACCTTCAGATTGCTGTAAACCGGGGAAAAGCGGCTTCGTTGCTTGGCCTGTCAATTGACAGCGAGGTTTTGGTTGTGATGGATACTGAATAGAGCGATTGCCAAAACAATCATTACGCATGACCTTTTTTGTGATCAATTTTCATTTATATATAGTTTTTAAAGCTGTAAATTGCTTTAAATCAAATTGTTAATATTTCACTTTTTTCAAAGTATACCCATGTAAATTAAACGATCAAAATCATTAATTTTGCGCCTCCGAACCGAAATGCAAAAAAGCATGTACACATTATTACGTAAAGAGATCAGCACTTTTTTAAGTTCATTGATAGGGTATGCGGTTATTATCGTTTTCCTGCTTGTTAACGGGCTGTTTCTCTGGGTTTTCCCGCTGCAATTTAATATTCTCGACTACGGATTTGCCAGCATCGACAACTATTTTATGCTTGCGCCCTGGGTATTCCTTTTTCTTATCCCGGCTATCACCATGAGGTCTTTTGCCGAAGAGCATAAAACCGGCACCATGGAAATGCTGCTTACAAAACCAATAACAGATATTGAAATAATCCTGGCTAAATACCTGGCCGGGGTTGTTCTTGTTCTTTTTGCGGTAATACCTACTCTGATATATTATTATACAATTTATAAACTTGGAATGCCACCCGGTAACCTCGACCAGGGCGGTACCTGGGGTTCGTACATCGGGCTGATCTTCCTTGGAGCCGGATTTGTGGCAATCGGTATTTTTGCTTCGGCTATTTCAAATAACCAGATCGTTTCCTTCCTTATTGCAGTGTTCCTTTGCGGATTTATGTACACCGGTTTCGAGTTTATTTATAACCTGGCAATTTTCGGATCGTTCGGTTTGTTTGTCAGCCAGTTAGGCATTAGTGCCCATTACACCGGTTTGAGCCGGGGAGTTATTGATACCCGCGATGTGTTGTACTTTTTAAGCCTTATAGCTTTCTTCCTGATGCTTACGCGCTTCAGGCTCGAACGCAGAAAATGGTAACTCCTGAAAACAGAAGAGATATGACAGAGAACAGAAAAAATATCAGGCGTAACAGTTTCATGCAGCTGGCAATAGGTTTGGCCATTATTATTTTGGTAAATATAATAGGTGCATTTGCATTTTACCGCCTCGATCTTACAGCCGAAAAGCGATACACGCTTGCACCTTCAACACGCAAGATGCTGAAAGAACTCGACGATATCGTTTATTTCAAGGTGTACCTCGAAGGTGAATTCCCTGCAGGTTTCAAACGTCTGAGCAACGAAACACGCGAAATGCTTAACCAATTCCGCGCGTATTCCGATAATATTGAATTCGAATTTATTGATCCTACGTCAGGAAAAGATAAAAAAGAACTTGAAGCCTTATATACTCAGCTCTCGCAGAGTGGTTTAAGCCCAACAGAACTCCAGGTACGCGAAGATGCTGGCATGTCAACCAAAGTAATTATCCCCGGGGCAATCGTTTCCTACCGGAGTAAAGAAATGCCGCTCGATCTGCTGCTGACACAGGTCGGAAGACCACCTGAGGAAGTACTTAATAACTCGGTCCAGGGACTGGAATTCGGATTTTGTAATGTAATACGCAAGCTTACTGTTACACAGAAACCCAAAATTGCTTTGATAGAAGGACATGGTGAACTAACACCCGAATACACTGCCAGTATCGAATCTTCCCTGAGTGAATACTACGAGGTGGAGCGTGTACGCATCGACGGTCAACTCTCAGCACTTACCAATCGGACACAAAGAGGCAAAGATTCGACTAATTTCAGTTTGAAAAATAAATACCAGGCCATTATCATTGCCAAGCCTGATTCAGCTTTTGCTAAAAATGAACGTGATAAGTTTATTATCGATCAGTTTATTATGCATGGAGGCAAAGCCTTGTGGCTTGTTGATCCGGTTTATGCCGAAATGGACAGCCTCCAAAGCACAGATAAAACCATTGCTCTGACCAACGAACTGAACCTGGATGACATGTTTTTCAATTATGGAGTCAGGCTTAACAGCAACCTGGTGGTGGATATGAATTCATTGCCCATACCGGTTGTTATTGATCGCAAAGGCAATCAGAAGATGATCCCCTGGCTGTTCTTTCCGGTTCTGATTCCGACCTCAGCGCATCCGATTGTCAGAAACCTGAACGCAATTAAAACCGAATTTGTCAGCAGCATTGATACCCTTGATACGCCCGGAATTACCAAGACAATTCTGCTCACAACATCGCGCTATTCGAGAGTGCTTAATACACCTGTAATGATCAGCCTCAGCTATTTGTACCAGGAACCGGATCCCGTCATGTTCAACCAGCCTTATCAGCCGGTAGCCGTATTACTCGAAGGAGAATTTAATTCGCTTTTTGTCAACCGGGTTCCTCCCGAAATTGCTGATGCTCCCGAAGTCGGCTTTGTAGCAAAGAGTCCAAAAACCCAGATGATTGTTGTTTCCGATGGCGATATCATTAAAAATCAACTCCAACCTGGCACCGTCGGGACTACACCTTTGCCACTTGGGTATGATAAATATACAGGTCAACAGTTTGGTAACAAGGATTTTATATTGAATGCCATGAATTATCTGAGCGATGATTCTGGATTGCTATCGGTACGTTCGCGTGAAGTAAAGCTTCGTGTCCTCGATAGTGCCAGGGTTGATGCCGAACGAACAAAGTGGCAGATAATCAATACCTTGATTCCAATTTTATTGGTACTTGCTTTTGCATTTGTTCAGGGATATATAAGAAAAAGAAAATACACAGGAGTGATTTAACCTTTATTGCCGGAAAGTGATGTGAATAAAACATAAAGAATCGGGTAAATAGTTTATACCTGCCAGGTTGTAATTTTAATTGAGAGAAACAGCAAATGAAAAAATACAGAAATTCACTCATTTTAGTAGGAATACTTGTCGTTATTGCCGCTTTTATGCTTCTGAACAAGCGCAGCGGTACTTTCCGGAAAGAAAGCAATACGTTCGCTATCAGCGATACTTCCAATGTTACTAAATTTTTCCTGGCCGATAAAAACAACAATACAGTTCTGGTCGAACGCACGGCTAATGGCAGCTGGTTGCTTAATAAAAAATATGAAGTCAATCCGACCATGGTTCAAGTGATGCTGAAAACCTTTATCAGCATTGATATTAAGGATCCGGTAGCTAAGTCAGTGCGCAATACCATTATCCGTCTGATGGCAGGTAAATCCGTAAAAACTGAAATTTACCAGCGGGTTTACCGGATAAATTTATTCGACCGGATTAAATTGTTCCCTCACGAAAAGCTCACCCGGACCTATTATGTGGGTGATGCAACCATGGACAACAGCGGAACCTTTATGTTGATGGAAGGCAGTGAAGAGCCATATATCTTGAATATTCCGGGCTTCAGGGGATTTGTGGCGACAAGGTATTCGGCAATGGAAGCAGATTGGCGGAGTCATTCTGTTTTCAGGTTCAGGGTGCCTGATATTGCCAGTGTGAGTGTGAATTTTAATGAAAAACCCGGGCAATCTTTCCGGATCACGAATGAAAACAACCGACTTTTTACACTAACTTCAACAATTGATAACCGGAACATAGAGTCGTTTGATACCGTTAGGGTTGTAGAATATTTAAGTATGTTCAAAAACCTGAATTATGAGAGGATGCTCGATGAAATGGCATCCTCCAAACGTGATTCCATTCTTTCAATTCCTCCAACCAATGAAATTATCCTTGTGGATAAACTTGGGAAATCGCATACACTGAAAACATGGAGACGAAAAGCTGATATTGGTCAACTCGACCTAGATGGAAACCAGGCTGAATTTGATCTCGAACGCATGTATGGCTTGGTTGACAATTCTGAATACTTTGTTTCGGTTCAGTATTTCGTGTTTAATGATGTGTTGATGCCGTTACAATTTTTTACTCAGAATAAATGAGGCGATTCAAAGTAAAAAGGTAAGCTTGTGAAATAAACGTTTACAATCATGGTTATTAAATTGGCTATCAGCAAAAAAAGTTGGCAAAATAACCGGTAAGTGAAATAATATAAATTCTGAAATATTATTATATGGATAAGATATTAACGAACAGCAAAGTACTTGTTACCGGGGGAGCCGGTTTCATTGGATCAGCATTAATCGAAACGTTGCTTGCTGCTGGTAACGAAGTAGTTTGCCTCGATAATTTCGCAACAGGCAAGCACGAAAACCTGGCAGGTTTTACTGAAAATAAAAATTTCAGATTTATAGAAGGTGATATCCGCAATTTTAATGATTGCCTGAAAGCTGCTGACGGGGCGCATTATGTTCTTCACCAGGCTGCCTTGGGTTCGGTGCCCCGCTCGGTGAAAGATCCCATAACAACAAATGAAGTTAATATCTCCGGCTTTCTGAATATGCTCACTGCTGCCCGCGATTCCGGGGTAAAACGATTTGTTTACGCATCAAGTTCTTCGGTGTATGGCGATCACCCGGCTTTACCGAAGTTTGAAGAAAATACGGGTAATCCGCTCTCGCCTTACTCTGTTACTAAAAAAGTGAATGAACTTTACGCAAGAGTTTTTGGCGAATTGTATGGAATGGAGACACTCGGTCTTCGTTATTTTAATGTTTTCGGCCGCCGCCAGGATCCTGACGGACAGTATGCTGCAGTGATTCCGCGTTTCGTGAAATCACTTATCAGGCATGAAGCTCCTTCAATTTTTGGCGATGGAAGCCAGACCCGGGATTTTACTTATATCGAAAATGTAGTCCAGGCCAACCTGAAAGCAGCAGTTGTCAACAATCCTGAAGCTTATAATACGGCATATAATGTTGCCTGTGGTGATCGGGTAACCCTGAATGAGCTTTATACTTTTCTACGTGATGGGCTGGCAGAATTTGATCCAGCAATTGCAGCGATAACTCCGGTTTACACCAATCCCCGGCAAGGCGATATTCCTCATTCGCTGGCATCCATCGAAAAAACATCGCACCTTTTAGGTTATAAACCGCAGTTTAACCTTAAACAAGGTCTGGAACATTCTGTAAAATGGTATTGGGAGCATTTGAAATAGACTAAAAAGAGAGAACCATTCCTGATCCTCTCTCTCTGTTCAAACCAAACCGAATCAGAAAATATTCTATAGCTGTATGCCAATGGTAAGGCTCAATGCTTTGGTACGATAGTCTGTTGGCTGGTTGGCAATTTCCGACAGTCCCATGTCGTACCTCAGATCGAAGCAGATTTTCTGTTTAAAAACCGGTGTCTGGAATCCGATTCCCATCGTTGCACCCCAATCGGTATTTTTGCTGTCATCAAGCGTTATATCTGCAGTGCTCTCACCAACATCTGAAACCCGGGTTTTAGTATTCAGAACAAAAGCTGCATAAGGTCCGGCATTTATATAGAATACAGAGCCCGATTTATTAAGCATCTGATCATTCCGGTACTGAATGAGAACAGGAAACTGAAGGTAATCGAGCAGAAAATCAGTTTTTGTAGTTGTGTTTAACTCGCTGGTTTCGTTACTACGGCCTTTACGTACATAGTTTACCTCAGGTTGAATGGCCAGGAATTTGTTGATCGAAATGGTTGAAAAAATTCCTGCTGTGTACGAAAATGTAACATTGTTATCGTTGTAAAGATCACCTTTAGCCGATAGGGTGGTGGCTGCAATTCCATTTCGGAAGCCAAAACTGGTTTGAGCAAAAGTTGAGAGCGGAACCAGTATCAGGATTGCCGCGGCGAGAATAATTGATTCTTTCGTTTTCATGTTTTCAATTTTTAATTTACGTTTTTATTTTAATTTTTGGTTTTAAACTTTCCTACTCGTCAGGCTTTTCGGAACTGCCCCGCTTATAAATGGATTACGGCCTCCATGCTTCGTTTACTCATTTTAAATACCCGATTATTTACAGACTGTTTTTCTGCTGCCATCCCGTTATGAATGCTTCAGAATAAATTTCTCTTCCGGATGCAGTCTCCCAAAATCCTAATCCCTAAACCCTTATCCCCTGACCCTTATTTTCTCCCTGATTTCCCTGTACGGCTGTGATGCCAGTTCGCTGCGGAGATGTGACGAATAATTCACCTCGTAACCATATGTGATACAGGCCGTGAGGAAGTATACACCAGTTTGTATCCACAAGTTCATAATTTCTTTCCTCGTTTCAAAAATACTGGCTCCCAGCGAGTTCATTTTTATATAGCCGAAGATGGCATTTGAAGAAGGAAATATTTCACGAACTGCCAGCCATAGCGGGCCGAAATTAGAAAGAGGCCATATAATTCCGGATAAAAACAGCAAGGGTATGGACGTGAAAAGGTAGAGCATCATAGAACTCTCACGGTTTCTGAAAATCACTGAAAGAGATAATCCCATGAAGATACTCGAGAGAATAAAGGGGGTTATCAGTGCTGTAAGCTCAATGAAATTGGCTGATTGACCATAGCCAAACCATTCAGGTATAAATCCAAGCATGTAAACACATAGCAACGCATAAATAGTGAAATAGGCTGCAGTTTTTCCAATTACTAACCTTAACGTTCCCAGTCTTTTTTTATCCAGTGCAACCAACGTGCCGAATACATGCCGTTCGCGGGCGGTGCCTGCCAGTATACCGATGGCAATAATTAAGGTTTGTTGAATGATCAGTATAAGAGCCGCAGGAATTCCATAGCTGGCAAAACCTCCTGCCTGGTTAGCCATCGCGTTGTCTGCCAGTTTAACAGGTTCGGCGGTAATCCGGGCCTGCAGCCCGGTAAGCCCGTCATGCATCAGGTTGTTGATCTGTATCTGGTTACCGGTTTCGAGCGATACAAAACTGGTACCCGTCATCAATGCTTTGTAATACAGGAAGAATTCCATATCTGCGTAAGCCGAAATGGTTGTCTGGCGTTTCATGGCAATGTCAGCGCTGAATGTTTCCGGGATATGAACAATACCGCGCACTTCACGGGTTTTAAACATGACGATAGCTTCCTCCATCGAAATGCTGCCGGTAGCTACTTTAAGTTCGGGAGTGGCATCCAGATTTCGTGTAAACTGCCTGCTGTCAGCTGAATGCGATAAATCAACCACTGCAATTGGCATATCACGAACCACTTCCGGATAGTATATGAACGAATAAAGCATCGGGTAAACCAGGGGCACAGCAAAAATCAATATCATTACGCCCCAATCCGAAAATATCAACTGGAATTCGCGCATCCAGATCCTGAGTGTATTCGGAAGCCCTTCCTTGATCTGACGGCGTAAATTTATTTTCATGTTTTTCATTGCAAATTGCCTTGATGTATTTTATTCTTTGAATTTTGCCAATCACCTTTCGACTAATGCTTGTGCACAATTTCAATAAAATTCTGATAAATCAGTGCGGATTTCAACCTGTTGACGATTGTGAAAGGTACCAGGATGAAAAGAAGCATGTAGAGGTATGATGTAATTGCATATTGAAATTCGAAACCTGCAAGAACCTGGCTCTGGAAAATATGCATATAATGCCTTACGGGAAATCCGGCTGCCCAGTATTGAAATACCGGTGGCATCGATTCGATTGGAAAGGAAAATCCACTTAGTGTTAATGCCAGGATTCCATAAAACGCCGACAGATTCAGAGAGTGTCGCATCATCGGGAGCAACCCGGCACAAAATATACCAATCGCCTGGTATGCAAGTACAAACAACAGAGACCCCGACATTATCCAGCCAAGGCTTGTGTACATTGGGATCTGCATCACTTTATAAAGCATAAAGTTCTGAAACATCATTACCAGGAAGAAAATAACAGTATAGGGTAATAACTTCCCAGTGAGCGCAACCAGCATCGACTTGTTGGAGAGTCTTAACCATTCGTGCGAAGTTCTTTCCTTGATTTCGATGCCAATACTGTAAACAGTCATTAAAAGGATGAACAATTGCAGCATAATTGGCAGAACTATGGTTGAGATATATACCGGGTAATTTGCTGTAGGATTGAACAACAGGTGTGTACTTAGTTGTATCGGTTGCACCTGCGACATAATATAATCTTCAGGTTGGCCCATGGCTTCACGTTTCTGGATATTGATACCTCCCGACAAAGTGTGAAGAATAAATGTGAGATCGTTTTGCATCAGCCCGCCAGCTATCAGAAATCCGTTTTGATAATAATAACTTATAACCGGCTGCCGGGATGCAAGTATATCAGCCTGCATATTATCAGGCAGAACAACAAATCCGTAAATATTTCCTTTGCGCAGCTCCGACATGGCTTCTGTTTCCGACTGCAGGGTCTCAGTTACTTTACTTAGCGGGGTAACATCTATATACCGTGCCATTTTGCGCGATGTGGCCGTTTGGTCGAGATCAACAATGGCAATTGGCATTTTGGTTGGAACACCCTCTTTTAACAGTGAAGCGAAAAACAAGATAGACAGGATAGGAATTACCAGGACAACAAAAAAGTAGAGTCCACGCGACGACATACGGTTTACTTCCCGTTTCGAAACTTCCCATATGCTTTTTAAAGTAGCTTTCATCTTTTTTATTTTGTGCATTCTGTCAAGAACCAATTGCTTTGTGCCGCCTGGTAATTTGTTTCGGACTTTTGCCTTACAACTCAATTTTATAGTGTCGTCCCGTAATCAACCATCAAACTCATACCAGGCCTCAGTCCTTCGACTGGTACCACTGGTTTGGCTCTTACTTCAAATGATTTTACGTCAAAACCCCCGTTGTTTTTTGTAGCTTTAAAGGTGGCATAACTTGCCATCGCTTTAATATAGTTTACTTTCAATTTAACTGTTTTGTCTCCAAGTGCAGGCACTGTCGCACTAAATTCCGTTCCGATTTTTATTTTTGAAAGCAGGTCTTCACGTATATTGAATACAACCCAAATATCGCTGAGGTCAACAATGTTCATGATAGGAGCCCCTGAACCAACCAGTTCGCCCTGTTTTGGAAAAACATCTGAGACTTCACCATTAATCGGTGAAACCAACATCGTTTCCGAAAGGTAAGATTCAACTTCCGAAACTGCTCCTTTAGCGCGGTTCACCATTGCCAGGGCTGCAAGTTTATCCTCCTTTTCAGCACCGTTTATGGCCATATCGTACTGCGATTTAGCAGCTTTCGAAGTTGCAACGGCCGCCTGCAGACTGGCCTCTGCCTCGTCGCGTTTTTGCGCAGGAACGACGCCTTCATTATACATATTCTGTACACGGGTAAAAGTCTTTTCGGCCAGCATCACGCCAACTTCGGCTTTCTGCCACAACTCAAACGCACCTGCAATCTGCTCGGCACGTGCCCCTTTATTGGCTTTCTGATTCTGCGCGTTTGCAGCATCTTCGGCTGAGGTGGCCTGCATCAGTTTGGCATTCAGTTCAGGGCTGTTTATCAAAACAAGCGTATCACCTTTGTTTACTGTCATTCCTTCGGATACCAGGAATTTATCGATACGACCAGGAACTTTGCCCGATACACGTACTTCATTCGCTTCGGCCTGGCCTTGTAACAGGATGGGCTCAGGTTTCAGAACCAGCCAGCCGACAAAACTTATAACCGCTATTACTAAAAGCAAGGTTAAAAATGCGATAAGCATTCCTGAATGTCTTTTGTTTTGTGTTTTCATTGTATTATGAATTGTTGTTATAATGATTTTTAGTGTTACTACTCTTACTGGATGTTCGGTAATGTAAGGCTGCCAGTGGCCTTGTAGCAGTCCAGAGCTGCCTGGCGTTGTGCATATACGGCCTGCAGGTATTCAAGTTCAGCATTCTGCATCTCGGTTTCGGTTGCCAATCGCTCGGTGATATTTATCATTCCTTCGTTGTATGATTTCTCAGCAAGGACAAGAGCCATACGGGCGGCCTGCCTCTGTTTGTCTTTGTAAGCCACCTGCGTAACCGACGATTCGTAGTTGGTAATTACTTTGGTTTGGTTAAGCTGAAGCAATTCGCGGGCTTCCTCAAGGGCATTTTCAGCTTTCTTAACTTCCAGTGTTGCCTGCCTGACTTTGGCTGTTCCGCCTGATTGATCAAAAAGCTCCCATTTAAAACCTACTCCAGCCATTAAAGTAGGGCCTAATCCAATGGTTTTAATATTCATTTCCATTGGGATTGGAGAGCTGAAATTAGCATTGGAACTGAATATGTTATCGTAACGGGCCGATGCCAGCGCCTGGATTTTTGGCAGGTAATGCGATTTTTCAGCTTTGAGCATATATTTCTGTGCTTCAGTTCCTGCCGATAAGGCCCGCAATTCAGCCCTGTTGCTGATGTCGGAACTAGTGTCAGTATACAAAAGCAAGTCTAATCGGGGAGTTGAGCTTTCGAAACTTGAAGCAGGTTTGCCTGTTAACTGTGCTAACTTATGATTCAGCAGGATCTTTTTGCTTTCATACTCCGAACTTTTGGCCTGTAAACTGGCATTGGCAACGGCAATTTTCAGGGTATCGAAGGATGTTGCCATGCCATTCTTTAAAGCAACATTTGCAAACTTTTTTTCGGCCACCAGCCTGGCTGCCGATTCATCAAGTACTTTTTTTGACTGGTTAAGCAAGGCAAGCTGATCATAATATGTTATTACCTCGCTTATCACATCCGATTTACATTTGTCCGACATGGCTTCCTGCGCTTTTATCTTTTCAACCAAAGCTTTCGACATATTTGGCACTTGTCCTCCACTATAAAGCAACATTTTGGCAGTAGCATCAATTCCAAAATAATTGCCATAGAAATCACCATCCATCTCTCCTGAAATTGTTGGAAGCATAATCCCCTGCTGGGTAAGGAGTTGCTGAAGCTTGGTGATTTCGCTTGTTAACCCGGCTAATTGTGGAAACATTACTGGAAAAGCCGGGTTTTGCATAAACTCCTGAAGCTTGCCGATGCTTTCAAATCCCTCAATATTTCCTATTTCTGAACTTATTGATGAATAGGCAAAAACATACTTTCCGCCCAGTTCTAATTTTGGGATATAAGCCGAACGGACTGCTTTGTGCTGACTTTCCGAAATTTGTTTATCAATACCTTTTTCAGCTACTTTGCGATCTTTATTTACTGAAAGATGAATCAGCTCTTTCAATTCAGGCGAAACCTGCAGTGATTGAGCGTTTACTTTTAGCGAAATGGATCCAAATGTGAACACCAGGATCGGGATCAGAATTCTTGTTTTCATTTTTACAATCAGTTAATATTGAGCGTATTGTTTGATATTATTGATGGTTTTTACTTTTGATATTTTTATTGTGACCATTAGTAAAATAGACTAAAAAGATAAAACAGTCGAAAAATGGGCAAAAAAATTATCGTTTTATTATTCCGTGAAAAAGAATCTGTATCAGCCGGTCAAGCCTTTGTTCTGTATTTTTTTCTTCCACACCCCAAAACAATGGTATTTCCATACCCTTTAACGCTGTAACAATAGCGATTGCTGCAAGAGGCGTATCATCAATTTCGAACATATTATTCTGCACCCCTTCATCCAGTATATTATGCATCATTTGTATTTCTTCCAGGTCGTATTTCCTGCGTATTTTTTCGATGAAATCGAGATGGCTCAGGTAGTCATCCTTGATGGCACTGTAAAAATTTGCCAGTTTTTCCATGGTATGCATACGCACTAAAACGTGGGCTTTCAGTTTTTGAGCCGGACCGTCGGCTTCACTTATAGCTTTAATCAGTTCCTGTTTCAGGATGGAGGCTTCTTTTTCAACAACAGCCTGGAAAATTTCCTCCTTACTTGCAAAGTAGTAATAGATAGAGCTTTTGCCCTTGCGGCTGGCAATGGCAATTTCGTCCATCGTAGTTTTCCTGAACCCGAACCTCGAGAAAATGTGGCGGGCCACATTCACAATCGCTTCTTTTACTTCGTCTTTGTCAAGCATGGTTCAAGTAATTTTAACTTATTCTTTCGTTTTGAAGCGGCAAAATTAATATGTGAAAACCAACTATCCAAATAAAATTCGACTAATTTCGTCGAATGTTCGAAAATAATTTTTAATACAACGATTATCAGTGCGATATGAACATATTATGCCCGGGCATAATTTGAAACAATCAGGTAATTTAGATGCGAAATTTTTATTCGCTTCAGAAATCTGATGATTTCAACCAGCTTATAATTACAAAACAGGTAACTATTTAACCAGAATTTTACCAACTTTAACTTCCTTATCCGTTAAAATCCTGCAGAAATACAATCCAGGCAATACCCGTTGCCCTGACTTGTTACAAAGGTCCCATTCTATAAGTTGAAACCCATCCGATGAACTAGTATTCCTGTTCAATTCTGCTACAGCGGTTCCATTAAGATCAAAAATGGTACAATTTGCAGGTGAAATTCCGATAAGTTTAAATGCAAGAAAAGCCTTGTCAATTGCCGGATTGGGATATACCGTAACCCCACCTGCCTGAATATTTTCAGGATGTTCATCAATACCAATCGAGTTTTTCTTAATGGCAAAGAATTCAAGATATCTCTTCATTAATTCTTCCTGTGTTGAAACTTCGTTGGTTCCGTACATGGATTTAAAATCGAAGATACTTCCAATGGTTTTATAGGTTCCGGCATTGTTGGCTACACAACTTATAAAACCTTCATCCTGAAACAATGAGAATGAACTGCCGTATGGCTTCAGGTGGTAAGCGCTTATGGGGTAACCTTGGTTCAGGAAACTGAACCCTTCGGCAAACGATCCTGAAGAGCCTTGAAGAGTATCGTACTTACGGAATTTTGCTTCTGGCAGCAGGGTAAACATTGAATGCAGGGAGGTTACAGGGTCGCCTCTCCAGAAATTTGAACTTTCCATATACAGATTACCGCCACGGTTCAGGTATTCCGAAAGTGCTGTAGCTTCCGAATAGCTTATCACATGCCTGTCGCTGAATTTACCGGTATTAAGAAATACCGACTGGAATTCCATCAGGTTATCAGTTAAAAAAGTAGAATATTCAGTATTATAACCTAAATCAAGAATTTGCTGATAGATAACCGGACCCGATTCATGTTTGATATCGTAGTCAATCACCAGTACAGGAGCCTTACCGATGCGGAAATACAGCGTGTCGGTAAGAACGGTTTGATTTTCAGAATACAAGGTGATTAAAACCGGAATACGCGTTCCTAATGCTATACTGTCGGAAGCCTTCACCTGGAAACTGAATTCAGCTTTTTGCCCGGCAATAAGGTTGCCCAACGACTGACTGTCTGCCGAAAGCAGTTCCACTTCAGTGCTTGAAAAATGAACTTCTACATCAACATCTATTGCTGTAGCATGCCCGATATTGGCGAGTTTATACTTTAACCAGCCTGTTTCCCCCGGACGGAGCAATTCGTTTTCCGGCTTTGTGCACTGTAATTCAATACTTTTCAACAGGGGTGCGTGTATTTTCGCCGGAATTCTTCTGTTCCATTGCTGTATATTGCTTTCAATGTTAATATCCATCAGGAACTCTTGTCCGTCGGGTGTATAGTCAGCCACATTAAACCGGAAGGCATTCTGAACGACAACTTTGCTGTTTGGTTCAAGATTTTCAATGGCCTCGGAAGTATCGGAAAGCGAAATAAATGTATCTGAATTCCGGATAACAGCTTTCAGAAGAGGGTAAGTGTTCGGAGTCAGATTAGTTAATACCAGGTCAGCAAATACTTCCTCACCATTCGAAATTATCGAGTCGTTGCCAGCATGAATCTGAATATCAGCAAGTATACCTGTCGAAAAAAAGAGTGATTTCCGGTCGGAAACATTCCTGCAATCTGCTACTGCCACGGGAATACTGTAAATCAAATCAGCAGAAGAAGGAATACATTCAACCAGCCCGTTCTGATCAATTTTCAGGTGATCAGGGTAGCGGGCGGGCACAAAAATATCCTGGTTGTAAAGATTAGCCGATAAATTGGTTTTATGATTCGAAAGATGATAGTTCTGTTTGTCCCCATCCGAAATTCCTGAGTAAAAGGAATCATACTCCGCTACCGAAATACTATCGTGGTTAAAAGTGATTGTGCCATCCTCAGTAAGATGCACCTGGAAAAGGTATATGAAATAGGTTTCTCCGATTCTCCTGCTCAGGTTCCAGCGGAACCGGGCCGATCCGGGAGCGATTTCGTACCATGCTCCGTCATCGGCCTTATTTGCTTTAACATTTTTATTGGTTAATGGGGCAATAATCCTGTAGCTTTGAAGCAAAAGTCCTAGGTCGGTTAAATAAGGCCAGGGAATTTTGTCCGCAGTAAACTGGAGGTATCCGTTATCAATATTCACATAAACAGTATCGAATTCCCTGCCATAAAACGGGAAGCTGAACCCGAGTGCAAAGGCTATGACACTGTCAGAAGGATGTTGTGCAATCAGCCTGGTGCCTTCAAAAGAGGTATAAGTCTGGTTACTCTTCAGATTGGTATAATCGTAAAGCAATGACCAACTGTAAGGAGGCTGCCCTCCGCTTGCTGTCATTTGAATTGTGTAAGGCTGACCTGCAGTGAACGCGGGCAAAGTTGTATTATTAATTTTAACCTTTTCGGCTTGTGGCGAAATTACTACCCTGGCAAATGTGGACGAATTATTCAGAATTTCTAATGGAGCTTCCTGAAATTCTGCAACGTGAGGGGTTGAAGTGCTGTAGTCAATAACCGAGAAATATTCGATACTGCCTGAGGCCTGAGAAAATGGATCGTACTCTTCCACTTCAAGGAAAAAAGCTGCTTCGGCATTTGTTTGGATAAAACTGAGGAGTGGGGTAATATCCAGTCCGAATTCAATGGTGTTTAACGTATCCGAAGGGCCGGGACCTTGCATTGGATTATTTCCTCCCTGAAAATTGAAGATTGGGAAATCAATGCTATGCTCAGGGATAAGTGATAGCGGATTGCCCGAAACACCTGCACGTAAGCGAATTGAATTTCGCTGTGTATCTCTAATCCTTACTTTCATGGAAAGGAGAGGAGAATAATCAGGTTTTACTTTCAAAACAGTAACTGTGTTGTTCCAGATACCGCCATGATTATAGTCTTCAGCTAAAGTGCGGTACATCATATAGCAATACCCGCTGTCGAGATTATCATCCCCGTAGCTGTTCACAAACTTGAATCCACCTATTTCCCAGTCCCTTACATCAACAACCCCATCGTAGTTTATGTCAAGATTATTGGTAAACTGTCCATCATTATTGTAATCGTACCTGATACTATCATTGTAACCTACTATTGTCATGGTATGGACTGCAGGGACAGGAAACGCTGTCATTATAAAACGTCCAGCTTCAGGAGTTCCCACTGGCAGAATCGTTGCATTCCAGGGGGATCCTGCCTGAAAATTTGCAACCCCTCCTTTGCTGGATTCGCCAAGATGGTTATAAACCCAGTTTTTGAGAGTCAGAATTCCTTTGGCAGTATTGGTTTTAATAGTATAAACATGCTGTATCCTGTTGTGCATCCCGTTGTAATACAGGTCGTAACCGGTTATCCATCGGGTTCCGTTGTCCGAAAGCCCTCCATAGTCACTCACATTCATGATACCACATTTCCTGATAATCTCAAGGCTGTAAAAATAACTCACACCTCCGTAGCCATCGTTATCAAAATTAAAGGGGAAACTCAGCGGATACTGATTTATGGATGTATCGGCAGGCAAATTCCTTGCGAAATCCATTTCGTAAGTAAAATTGTAACCGACAGAAGCTGCCTGTTCGCAGAAAGGAACCATTCCCTGGTTGATTACCGGACGCAAATAAGGTAAAAGTGAATTGTCAACCACCGCCGGAAGAACTGCGTTTCTTAAATTTTCAGGCAGGGTAAGTTCGGGCAGGCTAAGCTGGTAAAGGCTGTCGTATATTCTGGCGGCGTTGCCTCCAGGCATCTGATCGCGCAGTGATTTATACAATTCGTAATTTTCACGCTGAGCTGATGCTATTGCTGTTATTCCGCAAAGAAGAAGAATGAGTAATGACTGTTTCATGCCGGGAGTAAATGGAGTTCAAATTTACATAATATCACGTTCTGAATAACGGAGATTTCCAATGTATGATTCAAACTAATATCCCGGCTAGTAAAAGGGTAAGAGCAAACAGGGCATAACCAGCGGCAAGACCGACGGCAATATAAAACAGCATTTGTTTACGACTTTCGAAAAAAGGTTTGTTTTTTGAAATCAAGAGTAGACTGAGTGGTAGATTCAGCAATATGGCTGTTACCAGGCCTGGCGTATACTTCATTGTATATAAAGCAACCACCACATGCGGGATGAATGCATTAAACAGCAATGCTACAGCAACAGCCGTTGAAATAAAGAGGTAGGTTTTTATGTTTTTTGTCCGCATTGCTGCCACATAGGCAATAATGCCGGCAATTGTAAGTG
The DNA here is from genome assembly GCA_041753535.1 of Lentimicrobiaceae bacterium. Classification (GTDB taxonomy): domain Bacteria; phylum Bacteroidota; class Bacteroidia; order Bacteroidales; family UBA4417; genus UBA4417. Next base: position 3,479 of record JBGSUB010000008.1, on the reverse strand, counting down.
CTGAAACGGCAAATAAAAACTGATTGTAAGTCGGTGGCTGAATAAATGAAACAGGACTCCCGATCTTTTGCAGGTTCATCGTAATTGCTTCTTCAAGGTTGTGAAGAATAAAAACGCCGGTCAAAAGTGTGAATGCCTTGCGGGATGTGATTTCTGTTATGGACATATCAATTTATCTCACCAACGTCACCATCCCCCTCTTCTCCCTCACCGCTCCTGAAGGATTCCCATATTTCACGACATATACATACCCGCCAATCTGTGCCGCACTTCCGTTTATGGTTCCATCCCAGCCGTGTTTAACATCATTGGTAAAAAACACCTGCTTTCCCCAGCGGTCGAATAAATACATGCTGAAGGAACTTATTTTTTCGGGTAAAGTAACAGGACGGAAAACATCATTCAGCCCGTCACCATCTGGAGTAAAGGCATTGGGCATGGTTAGGGGAACAAAGGCATACAGCATCATTACCGAATCGGTTGTGGTGCAGCCTTCGGGCGTGGCTATGGTTACTTTGTACCAGCCTTCGGCGGTTACAAGTATGTTGTATGTGGTGTCGCCGGTGTTCCAGGAATAAGTGTCGTAGCCTTGGGCTGCTTCGAGCCATCTGCGTTCGTCGAAATAAAGGGTGTCGCTGTCAGTGGGGAAGCCGGAAACGGGGGTTGGAACCACGGTTACTATTTTGCTTGAAGTATCGGCGCATTGAAGGGTATCGGTAACAATAAGTTCGTACAGTCCGTTATCGGCTAAAGTGGCAATGCTGAAAATGTTTTCCTGTGTGTTGGGGCCGGTCGGGGTTTGCCACTGGTAACTCAGCGGGCCGGTGCCGTTTTGCACGGTTGCCGAAACCCATAGAAACTCTCCTTCACAAACCTTTTGTTCGGGTTCGGGCAGGATTTGCGGCGGGTTGCTGACTAGTATCGTGCCAAGCTTGTAATCTACATTCAGCGTATCTCCCCCGGGGCCAAAGAAATTGCTTAATTCCGGGCTCTCATCCCACAGCAACAAAGCATTGCCCGGCAATTTGGAATTGAAAATCAGGTTCAGCATTTCAGCACTGTCAGGCAGCGTAATCGGTGCAGTTCCACTCCAGCGCGTTAATATTTTTCCACTTGCGGGTAAGCTTACTTCGAGCGAACCGCCTAACAGGGGATTTCGATTATTGTATCCCAGGCAAGTGACAAAAAGCGGGTCGTAGTTCAGAATGGTTTCGAAGGATTGTACATCCCTGAAATTCTTTACCACTATCGGGGCTTTGGCTTCCTTGCCCAGGCAGGCAAAGCCGTTTCCGGCAATAGCCGACAGCACAATGCCTGTTTTGCGAGCCACCGTTACGGTAAACGTGGTATCGCAACCGGCTGTGTTTGTAACCGTAACGGAATAACTGCCAGCCGAAAGCCCGGTGAAATGTCCTGTGCTTGCAGGTGTTGCGCCATTCAGCGAATAAGTTAAACCAATTCCTAAAGCATTAACTGTTATGGTGCCATCAGCAGCCGAGCCGGTTTCGGGTGTGGAAGTAGCCGTAACGATTTCGGGTGCGGTAAGCGCATCAATCTGCAACACATGGGCATACGGCCTGCTGCACCCGCCCGAATCGCTGACCCAAACATAATATATGCCTCCTGCCAGGCCTGTAAAATTGCCATCACCCCATTTGGAAAGCGTATCGTTGCCGGTTTTGATAAAATACTGCAACATACTTCCCAATCCCGAAATGGCGGTAATGGTTAATGTTCCGTCGGTATTGCCGCAATAAGCCGGAGTAACCGTTGCTGTATCAATCCAGATATTTCCTGCATCACTGATTTCAAATGCACTGAATGAATCCGAACAACCAAATGAATCAGTTATTTTTAATTCATAATATCCGATGCCGAGATGGTATAAGTCTAAGGTATTGCCAACTATTTCACCAGCCTGATTTTGCCATTCGTACGTAAATGGTTGGGTGCCTGTTACTTTTATGCCGACAATTGCACCGTTATTACCCCCACAGGTTGTGGGAAATAACTCCAATGAATCTAAGTTTACTGAAGCATTTAAAGTACATTTTTTCAGGTTAACCAAATAATCTTCCACCTCACCATCTGGCGCAAAACTTTCATAAGTGAGATTGGAGACAGTCGAAAACCTGAACCGACAAAAACTTATGCCATCCATTAACAGTTGTGGAATATTTAGCGACAAAACATGAACTCCATCAGAGAGTGAGGTGTTGGAAATAAAATGCTCCTCGTAATCCGACCAGTCTCCATCCATATTATAATCAATCCAGGCATTTAAGTAGCCAGTTCCTTTGCATATTACTTCCAGTTGTATTGTCGAGTCCGAAACGAAAACAGCGTTCTGTATACCGATGCCACCTACTAATATCCCGTCATCATCATTCCCATCCTCATCATTGTCATCACCAGTAGCATCTTGTTCGGGTTGCCCGTCTAAATCAGGATCTACCAGGTTACCGAGGCCTATTAGTGGATTAATCTTGTGAATTGCACCCGACAGGGAATCATACGTTGGAAATGGGTAAGGTGCACCTCCATAATCAAAAAATGTATTTCCCATTGATTCAGCTTTGGAAGTCGCTCCATAACAACTTCCTGCCATAGTGCATGTATAGAGTAGGCTTGTTGGAACTACTTGAACAGGACTCGAAGGTGGTATTATGGAATAGATATCGTTTGAAGATGTGACACAAAACAGTTGAGTCGTAGCATCTGAGGACATCCCGTAGGTATTGGGGGGCAATTTACCAAGATTTCTGTGGGAAATGTAATTGTTATTTGCATCGATAGTGACTTCATAAAGAAAATCTGAAAGGATACCATTAAATTCCGTCCTCCAGGCTATATATAATTTCCCGAGCATGAAAATGAAGTCACCAGAGGAATTCCCTTGACCAAAGTCATGCCAGATTCCACCTGTATTGGGAGTTTTAGTAAGATCAACCCAGCCAACACTGGATACCGTGGCCGAACCGATATATGCTATTCCTTTTTCATCGAATGATAAGGCATTTGGGAATGGAACCGGCAGCAGGAAAACAATACTGTCGTTTCCGGTAATAGTATCGATCAGACGCAAATCGTGACTACCTGAGCGGACGGAATAGAGTTTACCATTGGGCGAAAAACCGATATCGGTCATTTGAGAAGGAGTTGTACATACAAGCTGTTCAATAGGATTATGCAAGATGTCAACCACACGTAATATGGATCCATTACTACCGTTAACCCATACAACCCCGTCAAAAATCTGTGCATCAACACTTTTATAAAATAGCGAAAGCAGGAACACCAAAATTAAAACCGGATTAATTCTACTCGTTTTCATTATTTGTAACTAATCAGTTTCATTTGTAATTGGCAATAGTGTTTAATGCAAACAGCACATTCTGTCCATTTTTAATGGCAGTATCAATAATGGATCTCAGTATGGCAAAATTTTCAGCAGCATCAAATATTTTGAACTGTCCGGA
>JBGSUB010000007.1:0-22167 GCA_041753535.1 Lentimicrobiaceae bacterium | reverse complement strand
TTTCTAACATCTCATTGTAGTTAAGGAATCCAGCCAGTCCATCCTGGGGTATTGTTACTAACTCCTTATGAACCTCCAAATGTTTTTTCAGATCTGCTGGAATAATGTTTTTGATCTGAATCAAAGTGAAAGCACTAATTTTATGGTAAGTAGGCTGTAAAGCGCCGGGTTAAATAAATCCTCATCACATCAGGCGCAATGAGGATTAAGGAAAGAAGAAAGCAAGCTATTTATCAATCCTGAACACCGAATCAATCACGGTTCCGTCAACCCATTTTATAACTGCTACTACTTCATCAGTGAGGCGGGGTTTCTGAGGTTTGCCACAGATTTTCTCGGCTTCAGCCTTTAGCTCATGAATGGTTTTGATTGGCAACGAACTTCCCTTCATTTTTTCGATCAGGTCAGGACGCAAAGGGTTGATGGCAATACCGCGCTCGGTAACAATAACATCAATCAGTTCGCCCGGGCCACAGATGGTTGTAACCTCATCGCGGATAACCGGCATTCGGTCGCGGAATAAAGGAATAGGAAGAATCACGCATTTCGAAAAAAGGCAATTCATCCAGCCGCCAATTCCATGAAGCAAATACCCGTCAGAATGTGTTACTACGTTCGCATTGAAATTGATATCCACTTCGGTAGCACCTAATATAACCACATCAACAAACTGGGCGAAATTCCCTTTCCCATGGTAATTATAACTTGTAAAAGGACTTGTATTTAAGTGATTTGGATTTTCGCGCATCGAACGAACTCCATCGAGGTCGAAAGTTTGTCCATCGAGGATATAATCAACCAGGCCGTCTTCGAGCATTTTTACCAGGTACTTATTGCTCCCTCCACGGGCAAAGCGGGCTTTCATGCCTTGTTTGCGTAGCATTTCGGCGAAATAAATACCTATGGATAAAGCTGTGCCACCGGCACCGGCCTGGAACGAAAATCCATCGTGAACAATCCCGGTTTCCTTGCAGAACTGGGCTGTCATTTCGGCAAGTAAAAGCCTGTCGGGACTTTTGGTAATTTCGGTTGTACCGGAAATAATTTTCTCCGGGATACCGACTTTATCCATTTCAACAACAAAATCCACATAATTTCCCTGTATCTGCCATGGCACACAAGGAAATGGAACAAGATTATCTGTTACAACAATCACCTTATCAGCATATTGCGAATCGGCAAGGGCAAATCCAAGTAAACCACAGGCAGCAGGGCCGCGGTCACCGGTTGCATTTCCGAAACAATCGGCTGTCGGAGCTGCAATAAGGGCGATATCAATATGTACATCACCGTCTTGTATGGCCTGGTAGCGTCCGCCATGCGAACGGAGAACTCCAAGCCCGGCCATATTCCCTTCGGAAGTAAAACGGCCCAAAGCACCATTCATACTGCCTTCGATGTGATGGATCACACCATTTTCGAGGTATTTGATCATAGGCGCATGGCACTCGAATGAAGCCGATGGCATCCAGGTAAGATTTTTAATTCCAAGTTCAGCAGCAGCATCAAAAATCTGGTTACCAACCAGGTCGCCGTTGCGGAAATGATGATGAGTGGAAATGGTCATTCCATCAGCTATTCCTGCTCTTACCAGTGCTTCTTTCAGAGATGGAACTAATTTATTTCCATCCTCAGGAAAATCGGCACAGGAAACTATGGGAGGCGCATGTTTACGCCCTGTGGGTTTAAACTTACCAACTCCGAGGAATGGAACTGCATCTTTACCGTTAACTATTTGTGGAACAGTACGTCCCACTGCATTTGTTGTAAGTTTATCGTATTTTGGCATATCTTTTCAGTTCAATTAAAAGAGACAAATTGTGCAGTAATTCAATTCTACTTTCACTGGCTGGAAGTCGGAAGACTGTTTCCATTACCTTTAACGTAAATGCCAAAAGCCTTTATCAACCTATCGTCACCTAACATCATGCTTTTGATTTACCTGATATAAAGTCATATATTCCAACTATTTTCCATTTTCTATTTTCTTCCACTGACTTAGGTTTTCCGACTCCTTCTCACGCATTCAAAAACTCATCCCTCCATAAAGGTGAAAGCTTACCCATGGTAACAGCCAGATCAATAAGTTTCTGGGCACGTTTAACAACAGGCGGATCAATCATTTTAGTTCCTAAAGATACCACTCCCAATCCCTTGGCAGTAGCCTCAAAAAAGGCGTTTACGATTTTCTTTGCTTTTTCAATTTCAGAGGCATCGGGAGCATAATTTTCATGGATCACCCTGATCTGACGTGGATGAATGCATCCCATACCATCGAAGCCCAGGGCTTTTGAACGGATAACCGTTTCTTTAAGTGCTTCCATATCGGCCACGTCGCTGAATACCGAATCAATGGCCTGGATACCGGCAGCTTTGCATGCGTTTACCACCATACTCCTGGCGAAAAATGATTCAATTCCTTCCTGGGTACGGCGAGTTCCGAGGTCGGCAGTATAATCTTCGAGGCCGATAGCCATGGCAACCACATTTTCGCTTTGAGCAATTTCCAATGATTTCAGAACGCCAAGAGCACTTTCGATAATAGGCATAAGCCAGATACTTCCGCTTAAATTGTATTTGATTTTCAACTGACTGATTTTCTCATTCACCTGCCTTATCTGCTCTGCACTTTCGCATTTTGGAACGAGAATAAGGTTTACATTGTGAGGAACCAAATATTCAAGATCAGCAAGACCAGCAGGAACCTGGTTGATACGAACCATTCGTTCGGCACCGTAAAAATCCATATTCCGTAATGCATTGCGAACTAGAAATCGTGCTTCATATTTCTTACCCGGAGCTACCGCATCTTCCAGATCGAGGATGATGCCATCAGGTCTATGAATGCCTGCATTTATCATCAGGCTTGGTGTATTGCCAGGCAAATAAAGACGTGAGAACCGGTTCCGGTCGCGTGTAGTTTCATACTTGTTTTCAGTGAGCATTGGCAGAAGATACTCTTTTTCCGAGTTTGTCAACTGCCTGATTGCTGCCTCCATTCTTGCAGCCAAAACGGGAGTAAGAGCTCCGGTATCCTCAACCAGTACTTTTACATTCTCCAGGTTGTAAAAAGCAAGAATTTCGAGCAAAAGTTTCCGGATATCATCACCATACATACTTTCGACCTTACTGACCAATTCCAGTTGTACACCTCCTGATTCAGTAAGTTCCATGGTAATATGACAATCGGAACGTATTCCCTTTCCCTTGTTACCAATAAGTGCCAATTTGTCGGTTAAAAACTCCATAATCTGTAAATTATATTCAGGTTATACTATTTAACAAGGCTGTGAATGAATTCACAAACATGCAACAAAGGTACATTTGCCATGGAATATAACAAACATAAACGGCTTTAATGTTTAAAAAATTTATGTATCGGATATGAATGGCTGACAGCTAATATATTGGTCGTGCAGTGAGTCTGAAAAATGGGGAATCATTTTTTGTTGAAGATAAAAAGAATCGAAAAAATAAATCCACTCTGAAGAAAACCAGTTCAAGAACACAATAAAAAAAGGAACCCGAAGGTTCCCTTTTCAAATAACAAATTAACCAGCTCAGGCCGGAAAAATTATTGTGCAACTGCGGTATCTGCAGGCATTGCAGCAGCTGTATCTACAGGAGCTTCAATTTGGGCAGTGGAATCAGCAGTAGCTTCAACTTTTGTTTCGCCTGATTTGCAAGCTGCGAACGAGATAAGACCTGCAACAGCAAGTAAGAATAACAGTTTTTTCATTTGTTGTTTGTTTTAGGAGGTTAATTTGATGCAAAACTATGCAATAATAACTCAATTTGAACACGTTGTCCAATTATATTGTCAACTTTTTTAACTTTTTTGTTAACAGGTAAAAAGTTCAAATCTATCCGCATTAATTCAGAGTGGAAGTAAATATTTTCAGAAATATCTTTCTTTGTGGCACGAAATTTGAACAACTGACGTTTTATACAAATCATTTTAGAAATTCCTCAAATTTTTACTCAAATCAACAATTAAATCATTACAAACCAAAAACAAATTAAAATGAAAAGATTAAGTTTTCTATTTGCAATTCTCTTAATGGCTTCGGTTCCTTTTTTAACCTCGTGCGGAACAGATGAAGAAACTACCGATGTAAAACCTACTATCAATTTCGTTGGTGGTGCTGGATTTACCGCTGCTGATGTTACACTTGAAGCTGGTGAAAATTTCAAAGTCGGAATCAATGCTTTTTCGAATACCAGCAGCAAGGCAAAGCTGACCAAGTTTAAAGTGGTAAGGACATTTAACAACGTTCCGTTTACGGCTCTCGATTCTACTTTAAGTTCGACAGATGTATTTAATATTAATATTGAAGCTTTTGCCTATCCGGAAGCAGGTTCAGAGCGCTGGACATTTACAATAACAGACAAAGATGGCCAATCATCAGAAGTTGCATTCAATATTACTACCACAGCTGCCACCGGCGGCCCAATAGTTTCTTACACCCAGAAAATTCTTGGATCTTATGACAATTTATTATACGGCAGTTCATTTGCTTCATCCGATGGAACTGTTTATACCCTTACCGAAGCCAAAGCTAACGCAGCAAAAATTGACTGGATGTATTATTATGGAGGGGCAACCAATCTTGCTACACTTGTAGCACCAATAGATGCAACCGCAAGTTCAGTTTTTTCAGGGACTAACGGTCCGGCTAGCTGGAGCGTAAGGAATGATACTAAACTTGGTTTAGTTACTTTGCCTAATGGCGTTACCTGGGAAAATATTACAACAGATACTGAAATAATTGCTTTAGCAACCGGTTTGTCAGCCACAAAAGCAAACCTGCTTGCAATTGGTAATATTGTTGCCTTCAAAACTGTACCTGGTAAAATGGGACTAATTAAAATTGAAGCAATTACAGGAACAACAGCTGGAAGCATAACTTATTCAGTTAAAGTTCAGCAATAATAATCTTAACTCTATTACACCATCAAGTAAGAGATGCCACACGGCATCTCTTATTTTTTTATTTTTGCGGGCTCAAACAAATAATCAGTCTGCTTTTTATGATAGAGGCACACTGTTTTTATCATTAAAGCAATTCGTATTCTTACTCATTATATGCCAACATCTTTACGGAGATTACATTTTTCGGGTAGCCCGCAGGTAGTTTTGCTGCTTCGCCTGCTGCTTGTTCTGATTATCATGGTTCTTTCGAGGCTATCGCTTTACTTTTTACATCCATCCCTTTTCCCAGGCATTACAGCATCTAAACTGCTATACTATACTTTTGTCGGTCTGCGTTTCGACACTGTAGCATTGCTGTACGCAAATATCCTTTATATTTTATTGCTGGTTTTACCCTTCAGGTTCAGGAGGAAAAGAGCATTCAGCATCCTTACAGATACAATTTTCTATATTTCGAATATTATTTTAATGATTCCGAATTTCGCCGATTCAGCTTATTTCCCTTTTTCGCTGAAACGAATGACGATAGATATTTTCAAATACATAAGCACCGGTGACGACACAGCCAGCATGATGCCTCAATTCATACGCGACTACTGGTATGTATTTGTACTCTGGGTTACCGGGATTGTGCTGCTTATTTTTATTGCACGAAGAATAAAGATTACAAACAGGTACGTGATGCAAAAGCAACCGCAGTATTACCTGGTCCAGACGCTTTCTATGGTATTTTTCCTGGCTTTAACTTTACTTGGAGTTCGTGGCGGGGTGCAACTGAAGCCTGTCGGAATATTAAGCGCAGCGCAATATGCACCTTCCGAAGAAACGGCAATTGTTTTGAATTCAGCCTTTACACTTATGCGTTCATCCAACCAACAAGGTATTCAAAAGCTAAGCTTTTACACCGATGAAACTGAAATGACCGGCATTTTTAATGTGCAGAAAAATTATACAGGTTATGACAGTCTTGGGAATGTTATCCCGATACAGAAAAAAAATGTATTCGTAATTATTCTTGAAAGCTTTTCGGCAGAACATATCGGGGCACTTACTCACCAGCTAGGGAATAAAAATACCGATTTCACTCCTTTCCTCGATAGCCTGGCTACCAGAAGTCTTGTTTTCGAAGGATTTGCCAACGGAAAACGCAGCATCGAAGGCATTCCCGCCATCCTGGCTTCGATGCCAACCTGGATGACAGAAGATTTTATCACATCACAATATTCGTCCAATAAATTCAACAGTCTGGCAAGTATTCTAAGAGCAGAAGGATACAATACATCCTTTTTCCATGGTGGGAAGAACGGAACGATGGGTTTTGATGCATTCAGCAAATCAGCTGGATTCGAATTCTATTATGGGAAAAATGAATATCCGAACCAGGCTGATTTCGACGGAAGTTGGGGAATATCAGATGAACCATACCTGCAATACATTGTAAAAACATTAAACGCAACACCTGAGCCTTTCCTCGGAACGGTTTTTACGCTTTCATCGCATCATCCATATAAAGTATCCGAAAAATACAGGAACAAATTCCGGAAAGGTCCGCTCGAAATTCAGGAAACCATTATGTATGCTGATTTTGCATTGAAGGAATTCTTTGCAACCGCATCCACCATGCCCTGGTTTAAGAATACGATTTTTGTGATTACAGCCGATCATACCTCCGAGGCTTACCAGCCATTTTATAAAAACAGGGTCGGGCAATATGCGGTGCCTGTTATTTTTTATCTCCCTGATGAGGATACTGCAGGACATCAGAACAGGATTGCCCAGCAAACCGACATTATGCCTACCGTGCTTGACATGCTTCATTATCCAAAGCCGTTTATTGCTTTTGGCAGCTCTGTTTTACGAACTGAAGAACCCCGGTTCAGCCTCAATTACCTGAATGGAAATTATCAGCTGATTCAAAACGGATATGCCTGGCAAACCGACCATAACGGATCGTCAGCATTATACAATTTTGCAAAAGACAGCCTGCTTACGAGGAATCTGGCTGAAACTCAAAAGGATATTGCAATCGAAATGGACAAGTTACTGAAGTCGGTAATTCAGCAATATAACAACCGTATGATCGAAAATAAGCTTTCGGTAAAATAACATGTATGACAGAAGTTAAGAAGAAGCTGGTTTTTATCGTAAATCCGAAAGCAGGAATCACGCCTAAGAGTAAGGTAGTAATTGAATTGCTGGCAGGTAACATTATTCCTTCGTCACGGTTTGTGCCCGAAGTTATTTTTACCGAAAGGGCAGGTCATGCGACCGAAATTGCAAAAACTGCTCTTGAAAATGGAGCTGATATAATCGTAGCTTCGGGAGGCGATGGAACAGTAAACGAAGTTGCCTGTGCACTTGTTAATACGGATATTCCTATGGGGATTCTCCCGGCAGGATCGGGGAATGGACTGGCCCGCTGCCTGGGAATTTCGATGAATTATGCGCTGGCTTTGCGTACAATTATCCGTGGCAACACAAAACTGATGGATGTGGCAACAGTTAACGAAAAGCTTTTCACCAGCATTGCCGGGATCGGTTTCGATGCCTTTGTCGCTCAAAAATTTTCTGAATCAAGCATCAGGGGAATGATTTCGTATATGCAGATCATCCTGAATGAATTCAATGCTTACAAACCACTGACCTATTCAATTACTATTGATGGTGCTGAAATCGAAAAACATGCGTTGATGGTTACAGTTGCGAACAGCGACCAGTTCGGTTTTAATACGCGTATTGCTCCGCAGGCTAAGGTTGACGACGGGTTTCTCGACATTTGCGTCATCCGGAAAATGCCAGCAACCCAACTCCTGAACGTTGGTTATCATACCATGCGGGGAACGCTTGAGAAAACAGGTTATATCGAATATTTCAGGGGGAAAGAAATCATTATTAACCATGTTCATGATCCGTTAATGAATATTGACGGGGAACCTATAATTGTAAAATCCCCGATTTCGATTAACATCAAACCTTTATCTTTACTTGTCATTGTACCTTGATGATTTTTGCAAGCAGATATGCAAGTTGTTTGCTAAAAGTTGTAAAATCATCTAACAAAATCCTAGTAATAAACACAAAGCACGCCCCCTAACCCCTAAACCCAAAAACCTAACCCCTAAAAAAGAATGTCGAAAAAAGATAAGCCCACCGGAATAGTATATTCAACAAACCCGGATTATAGTTATCAGTTTCAAAACAGTTCCGAGCCAGTGACTTTGTCTCCGCAGCAGCAAAACCTGCGTGTTATGCTCGACCGGAAGCAAAGGGGAGGAAAACAGGTAACGCTGATCACCGGATTTATTGGCACTCAGGGTGATCTGGATGACCTTGGCCGTATGCTGAAAAGTAAATGCGGAGTAGGAGGATCAGCAAAGGACAAAGAAATTATTATTCAGGGAGATTTCAGAGCTAAAATCATTGAATTGTTAACAAAAGCCGGATATAAAGCAAAATTAGCGGGTGGCTAAAATTATGTTTGTGAAAGTTTTATTGAATCAACAATTTTAAAAACAGAATACAACATGTTCGAATCAATAGTTAGAATAATAGAAAAATGGTTGACTAACGTAGGATTTTCAGCTGAATCTGCATTGAAAATTGCAGGTGTTTCCGACTTTCTCCTTATTCTGGTTGTGGGTGTAATCATATATTACATTTCCAAAATCATTATTGTTCGGGTCATAAAACGGATTGCAATTAAAACCGTCAGTACCTGGGATGATGCATTTCTTGAGCACAGGGTTTTTCAACGTATGGCATTTCTTATTCCAGGCATCCTGGTATACCAGTCAATTCCCGTAACACTCGACGAATTTCCCGGATTTATTTCAGCTGCTTTAAAACTGACCAATTTATATATAATCGTTATCTTTTTACTGATCATCAATTCCTTTCTGAATTCGCTATATACCCTGTTTCAGAAAAGTAACTTTGCATTGTATCACCCCATTAAAGGGTATATACAGATCGGTAAAATGATAGTTTTCGTAATTGTTTTCCTTCTGATAATCTCCTTGCTATTCAATCAGTCGCCGCTTTATATGCTTACCGGATTAGGTGCATTTTCGGCTGTGCTGTTGTTGATTTTTAAAGATCCCATTCTCGGCTTTGTAGGCGGAATACAACTTTCGGCCAACGATATGGTGCGGCAGGGCGACTGGATTAGTATGCCTAAGTATGGTGCCGACGGAACAGTGCTCGAAATATCACTTACTACAGTAAAAGTTCAGAATTTTGATAATACAATTTCAACACTTCCCACGTATTCGCTTGTTTCTGATTCATTTCAGAATTACCGGGGTATGAAAGAGGCGGGCGTCAGGCGTATGAAACGTTCGCTTAGTATTGATATGTCGAGCGTGAAATTCTGTACGCAGGAAATGATAGATAAATTTCGAAAAATTGATATTCTGAAGGAATATATTGACCGTACCGAAGCTGATCTTGAAAATTACAACAAGGAAAATAATATTGATAATTCGGTTTTTGTAAATGGTCGCCGACAGACTAACATAGGTGTTTTCAGGGCATATCTCGAAGAATACCTGGCTAACCATCCACTCGTTGATAATACAAGCGACTTACTGGTCAGGCAATTGCAACCCAATTCATCAGGTATTCCAATTGAGATATACGCGTTTACACTCGAGACCGGGTTTGTACGCTACGAAAAAGTTCAGTCTGATATTTTTGACCATATTCTGGCCATTGTTTCGGAATTTGATCTCCGTGTTTTTCAAAGTCCGTCAGGAGAGGACCTAAGGCAGAGCAATACAGTATATTTCGAACGAAATGATCTTCCGGCTTAACTGGAATTTATGCTTGAACAGGTTTAAACCTGATTTTCAGATATTCGTACCAGGTTACATTCATCAACAACATCAGTAGTCCGTAGACCATATCTTCAACGGGTATGGTTCCGATGCGTACGCCAAGGTTTTGGGTATTGTCGTAAAAAACAACTTCTTCGGGGATAAAAGACCCTGTAAGTAAGCCATTCACAATGAAAAACGGGATTAGTGTAACCAAGTACATCAGGTAAAACCGTCCCATATATACTGCCCGAATCACAAAACGATGAAAAAGAAGGAATCCTCCTGTAGAAACAAAAGTTACAGATGTATAAAGGCGATCCGTATTCAGAAGTCCAACCATTAGCAGAAAAACAGCAAGCAGAAGTGTAATCCGGTCAGCATATTTACCAAAATAGTCTTTCTTTACCAGGTAATTCAGTGAATGGTAAGTGAAAAGGCAGGCATAAGGAATTGCAATAAAGAACAACCACTCTTCAACAGGCAGATTTCCAATATAATATCCCAACAAATACCTTGGATTAAACCCCCAGACTGCCAGATCAGTTTTAAGCATATCCCATGGGATAAACACAAGCATTGTGAGCAACATGGCAGGAAAAAGGAACTGCCACTGATTCTGAAATTTCAGTCGTTTGTCGAATCCGGCTATAAAAGGAATGCTTATTGCCCCCAAATTTATAAAAACATATAACCAATTATCCATGTATAAAAAAAGACTGACTAATTGCTATTCCTATTCTTGGTTCTCCTAAACTCTTCCACATAATATTTTATGGGAGCGATAAGGAATCCGTAGTTATAATGAGCGTGCGGATTATGATGCTCAAGGTGAGCTTTAACAGTTGCCCTGAGATAACGGTTCGAAAAGTTTTTCAGAATTGGTATCCGCTGATGAACATACACATCATGAAACATAAAGTAAGCTGCACCATAAAGCATTATTCCAATGCCAATGCTTAAAAGGTAGATGTTTGGTGTCATAACTCCCAGGTAAATTAACAAAATGCTGGGAACGGCAAATATAACGGCAAATACATCATTCCACTCAATCTTCCGGCCATCGCGAATATGATGATCACGGTGAAAAAACCACATAAAACCATGCATTACATATTTATGTGTGAACCAGGCCATGAATTCCATAAAGAAAAAGGCCAGTACAATCAACAGAAGGCTAATAAGTGTATTCATTGTGTTAGAGGTAATTTGTTATCTGGTTATTAAAACAATTTTTCAAACAAACAGTTCAGGAAACCGATCCTCCATTTTTTCCATTATTATCCTGAACCAAACGGTATAATGCTCGGGTGTGGATCGCATATCTTCCATCAAATCAGAAGGATTAACCCATTTAAAGTCATTGGCTTCCTCAGGATTTATTTCCGGATCACCATCGAAAGTGCCAAAAAAAACATGATCAAATTCGTGTTCAATAAGACCATTATCGAAATGTGCTTTGTATACAAAATCGAATGATTTTTTAAGCGGAACTATAAACCCCATTTCTTCTCCAAGGCGTCGTGTGGCTGCTTCTAGGCTATCCTCACCTGGACGCGGATGACTGCAACAACTGTTACTCCACAATCCTGGTGTGTGATATTTGGTGAAAGCACGCTGCTGCAAAAGGATTTCACCTTTTCTATTAAAGATAAGCACCGAAAGAGCCCTGTGCAACTCACCTTTGAGGTGAGCTTTGAGCTTTTCCATTTGTCCGACAGGAGTATCGCTAGTATCGACGAGAATTACATTTTCCATTATTTTTCCTTAGGTTTGAACTTTGTAACAAGCTGGCTTACTGTCGCTTTTTCGGATGGTTCAAGATCAGCATAAGAAAGCATAAAACTGCAAATCCGTTGATAAAGGTAGGCATTTGGATGATTGGCTGACACACTTTGAAGTGTTTTAATAATTATTGCTTTATCATTTTTGATCTCAGATGAATACCCCAAAAATCCGGGGGCATTAAGTTGTGTTGCAAGCCTTAAAAACCGGATTTCCGCATCCAGTGGTTTTAATCCCACAGCTTTCTCCAGTTCATCTTTACCGCGGTTAAAAAATTCAAGTTTTTTGCGCACACCGCTCACAGTTCCCGCAGCCGCAGCAGAGGAAGCCCCCCGGTAAGCTAGAAGAACCGGATTTGTATTCAGATTGTCCTTTTCAAGTGATTTATAAAGCTTCAGTGCAGCATCTTCAGTTTTGCTGAGCATAAAATACTGATCACGCACTCTTTCAATAGTTTCCTGTTGCGCCACTGCATTCTGTGTAATCAGGCTAATCAAAAAAAACTCTAAAAAAATAAACTTTAGCATACTTAAATCCTGTTGGTTAAATTCCGGAAATAAGCATTCATCAGCAACACGTATTTGCGGTTATTGCTCACCCTGATGCGCTCATGCAATAACTTTTCAGCTTTTACACGTCGTATTTTCAGCAGCAATTCATGAAAATAGACATATGCCACGTAAACGCCAAACCGCGCGCCATCAGGCAATTTACGTATCCCGGAAAGTCCATCGGCAAAATCCTTTTCTATATCTTCTTCAATCTCGGCCTTCGTTTTGTCATTCCAGTTATTCATATCAATTCCTGGAAAATAACTGCGCCCAAGACTTTTATAATCAGCTTTCAGGTCGCGTAAAAAGTTAATCTTCTGAAAAGCAGAACCCAAACGCATGGCTGAAGGTTTCAGTTCATCGTATTTCAGTGTACTGCCCTCGCAAAAAACCCGCAGGCACATCAATCCAACTACTTCAGCTGAACCAAGTATATATTGCTCGTATTTTTTCTGATCATATTCTACTTTTTCAAGGTCCATTTCCATACTTTGCAGAAAAAGATCGATAAGTTCTTTTTCAATCAGGTATTTATTTACAACGTACTGAAAATTATTCAGGATTGGATTCAGGCTGATTTTTTCTTCTATTGCAGTGTAAGTATCTTCTTTAAAGCGTTGAAGCAGTTTCTTTTTATCGAAACCATGGAACGAATCTACAATTTCATCGGCAAAACGCACGAATCCATATATGCCATAGATAGGATCATGAAAACGCTTACTGAAAAAACGTATTCCGAGCGAAAACGATGTACTGTACATCACCGTTGTCATTTTGCTCGACTTACGCGATATCATATCAAATAGTTCCTTCATTGCCGTTTACTAGTGGTTTTACAGTTAACTTAAATTAATTATTCTTTTTCGATTCTTTCAAAATAAGTTTAGCCGCCATTTCGCCCGAAATTAATGCCGGTGGCACGCCTGGCCCCGGAGCTGTAAGCTGACCGGTAAAGAATAAATTTCTTACTTTTTTACTCCTCATTTTTGGCTTCAGGAACGCAGTTTGTAACAAGGTGTTAGCCAATCCGTAAGCATTCCCTTTAAAAGCATTGTAATCACTCTCGAAATCAGTATGTGCATAACTTCGCCTGAAAACAATATTTTCGCTTATATCCTGACCGGTGAGGTGTTTGAATCTGTCAAGAATGATTTGAAAGTACTTATCTCTTATCTCCTCAGTATCTTCAAGTCCTGGTGCAACCGGAATCAGCACAAATAAATTCTCCATTCCTTCGGGAGCTGTGGTTGAATCCGTTTTCGATGTACAACTGAAATATAACGATGGATTTTCAGGCCAGCCTGGGTTTTCATATATAGCTTCCGAGTGTTTTCCAAGATCCTGGTCGAAAAACAATGTATGATGCTCAATGCCATCAAGTTTTTTATCGATCCCAAGGAAAAATATCAGTGATGATGGTGACAAAACCCTCGAATCCCAGTATTTCTTCGAATAGGATTTATATTCATCAGGAAGTAAGTTTTCTTCAACGTAATGATAATCAGCCGATGCCAGAACATAAGGAGCTTCATAACTCTTTCCGGCAGCAATTACAGATGAAATTTTACCATTATTTATCTCCAGTTTTTCAACCGGGCTGTTATAAACAAATTTCACCCCAAGCGAAGTGGCAAGTTGAACCATTCCTTCAACCACATTGTACATTCCACCGACCGGGTACCAGGTTCCCAGTTTGATATCGCCATAGTTCATAAGGCTATACAGAGCCGGTGTATTTTTTGCAGTTCCGCCCAGGAACAAAATCGGGAATTCAAGCATCTGCCTCAGACGGGGACTTTTAAAATATTGTTTCAGATGTTTATCAAACGAACTGAACATATCGAGTCTGAAAACGGATGCAAGCATCTCGGGCTGAGCAAATTCGAACATGGATAAACCAGGTTTGTAAACAAACTTGCTCATAGCGATTTTGTATTTGTATTCCGCCTCTGCCAGGAATTTTGTGAGTGCTGCTCCTGCCCCAACTTCCTCTTTTTCGAAGATATCAATTACATCACTAAAAGTTGCCGGCACGTCAACTATTTCATTCTTGCCGAAATAAAACCGGTAGGAAGGATCGAGACGCTGCAACTCATAAAAATCAGCAGGAATTTTACCAAAAAGCGCGAAAAATTTTTCAAAAACATCAGGCATCCAATACCAGCTTGGTCCCATATCGAAGGTAAATCCGTTTTCAGCAAACTTCCGGGCACGACCCCCAGGTGTACTGTTTTTTTCAATTACAGTAACTTCGAATCCATCCTGAGCCAGAACAGATGCTGCAGCAAGCCCTGAAAATCCCGCTCCAATTATAATAATTTTACTTTTTATCATAGTTTTTTTAAAGCATAATTATAACGCAAATTAAGCTGTTTTGTTTAATAAAACTGATAAATATATTAAACAATATCAGATTTTAACTTCTTTTAACGAATACCTTTAAATACAAATATAGTATATATCTTTGCAGCCACAATTTCTTCAATTTAACGATTGATAAAATATTGACCGGGAAATCAATAAAAAAAACTGATAAAAGTTTTTTATTTGAACTAAAAGTAGTAATTTTGCAGCCCGAAAAATGAAAAGATAAGCAATTAAACGTTACACAGATATGTATTTGACGCCTGAGATTAAAAAGGATTTATTTAAAGATAACGGTCAATCTGATGCAGATACCGGATCAGCTGAAGGCCAGATAGCGCTTTTCACTTTCCGTATTAAACATCTTACCGAGCACCTGAAAGAAAACAAAAAAGACCTTGCAACCCAGCGTTCGCTGGTTCGTTTGGTAGGTAAACGCCGTAAGATGCTTGATTATCTGAAAAAGAAAGAAATTGAGCGCTATCGCGCTATTATTGCTAAGCTTGGGCTTCGTAAATAATACTAAAACGATATTTTATAAAGAAAGGCAATCTTCAAGTTGCCTTTTTTTGTATTGATACGAACTTGGTTCTAACAAAAAAAATCACACTTCAATTATAAATACCAGGTTCTTAATTCCAAAAAGAAATATCATAAATAACACCAAAACAAAGCCAGGTTGATCCGTAGTGCTCAATTCAACCTTTATAATTAAATAAACGAAAGCACTAATTGTTACATAAAAAGAAAAAAAAGAGGTAAATTATGGAAGGAATTGTTAAAACCTTCGACATTGGCGACGGACGCATGATTTCGATTGAAACAGGCAAACTTGCCAAACAGGCTGATGGAGCTTGTGTTGTAAAAATGGGTAATACTATGCTGCTGGCTACTGTAGTTGCGGCAAAGGAAGCCAAAGAAAATGTAGATTTCATGCCACTCTCGGTTGAGTATCGTGAAAAATATGCTGCCTCGGGCAGATTTCCGGGAGGATTCTTCAAACGTGAAGCCCGCCCCTCGGATAGTGAAATTTTGATCTCCAGGTTAATCGACCGTGCTTTGCGCCCGCTTTTTCCTGATAATTATCACGCTGAAGTACAGGTAATTGTTACACTTATTTCATCCGACGATGAAATTCTGCCTGATGCATTGGCTTGTCTTGCCGCTTCGAGTGCTCTTGCTGTATCGGATATTCCTTTTAACGGACCGGTCAGCGAAGTTCGCGTAGCTCGTTGCGAAGGCAATTATGTTGTAAATCCTACAATCAAACAGCTGGAAACTGCTGATATTGATATTATTGTTGCAGCTACAGCCGAGAACATCATGATGGTGGAAGGCGAAATGAAAGAAGTTTCGGAGCAGGCAATGGTCGATGCCATTGAGTTTGCCCACAAACATATTAAACTGGCATGCAAAGCGCAGCTTGCACTGGCCGAATTGGTTTCTGATAAATCAAGTCCGAAACGCGAGTATTGCCACGAAAAAAATGACGATGTACTGAAAGAATCTATTTCAAAATTCTGCTACGATAAAATCTATGCTGTGGCTATGTCGGGATCTGGTAAAAAGGAACGCACCGAAGCTTTCTCAGCAATCAAGCAGGAATTTATTGCTACACTTGAAGCTGATGTTGCTGCCGAAAATGCACCTCTAATAGGCCGTTACTACCACGATGTGGAAAAAAAGGCCATGCGCGACATGATCCTTAACGATAAACGCAGGCTCGACGGACGAAAACTTGACGAGATCAGAGCAATATGGAGTGAAGTTGATTATTTGCCCACAGCACATGGTTCAGCAATTTTTACCCGGGGTGAAACTCAGTCACTCACCACAGTTACATTAGGCTCAAAACTGGATACACAGGATATTGATGGCGTTGTAATTCAAGGCGAGCAGGATTTCCTGTTACATTATAACTTCCCGCCTTTCTCAACAGGCGAAGTTAAACGCATTATGGGAGTCGGCCGCCGCGAAATAGGCCATGGAAACCTTGCTTTACGTGCTCTTAAGCCGATGATGCCCGGTAAAGATGTAAATCCTTACACTGTCAGAATTGTGAGTGATATACTCGAATCGAACGGATCATCATCAATGGCAACGGTTTGTGCCGGCACACTTGCTCTGCTTGATGCAGGTGTAAAACTCAAAAAACCAGTTGCCGGTATTGCAATGGGTTTGATCACTGAAGGTTCAAAATATTCAATATTAAGCGATATCCTCGGAGATGAGGATCACCTTGGGGATATGGACTTCAAAGTAACCGGAACTCGCGATGGAATTACAGCCTGCCAGATGGATATTAAAGTTGACGGACTTTCGGCCGAAATAATGGCAAAAGCTATGGAACAGGCACGCCTGGGTCGTTTGCATATTCTTGGCGAAATGGCCAAAACCATCACTGAACCTCGCGAAGATTACAAACCTCATGTACCCCGTATTGTTAAACTGACCATTCCACGTGAATTTATCGGAGCGGTAATCGGGCCTGGTGGCAAGATCATACAGGAAATGCAGCGTGAAACCGGTGCAACAATTGTAATCGAAGAAGTTGGCGAATTTGGAATTATTGATGTAGTTTCGAGCAATAAAGCTTCTATTGACGCAGTTAAAGAAAAAATCAAACGTATTGTTTCAGTTCCTGAAGTTGGTGAAGTATATAACGGAACAGTAAAAACAATTACTGCTTTCGGTGCTTTTGTCGAAATACTTCCGGGAAAAGACGGACTTCTTCATATTTCGGAAATTGAATGGAGTCGCCTGAAAGATGTGGAAAGCGTACTGAAAGTCGGAGATAAAATTGATGTTAAATTAATTGAAGTTGATCCCAAAACCGGAAAGCTGAAACTTTCGCGAAAAGTTTTACTTCCCCGTCCGGAAAATACCGAGGGCCCGAAATAAGTTATTGAATCGAAGCACCTTTCCTTAATTTCACGGGGAAGGTGTTTTTTTTCAGAAATATGAAACCCGTATTCAATTAATTGCGTATTACAGAACGCCAACACAAATTTATACTATGAGGCAACTCAAAATAACAAAACAAGTAACTAACCGCGAAACCGCTTCGCTGGACAAATACCTGCAGGAAATCGGTAAAGTAGAACTGATTACAGCTGAGGAAGAAGTCCAGCTCGCACAGCGAATAAAGCAAGGCGACCGCGCGGCACTCGAAAAACTAACCAAAGCTAACCTGCGTTTCGTTGTATCTGTATCAAAGCAGTATCAAAACCAGGGGCTCAGCTTGCCCGACCTTATTAACGAAGGCAACCTGGGACTCATAAAAGCAGCCCAGCGTTTCGATGAAACCCGCGGATTTAAGTTTATTTCATACGCAGTATGGTGGATCCGACAATCCATTTTGCAGGCTTTAGCTGAGCAATCACGTATTGTCAGGCTTCCGCTAAACAAAATCGGTGCTATTAATAAAATAAACAAAGCGTACGCGAAACTCGAACAGGAATACGAACGCGAACCTAACAGCGATGAAATTGCTACATTACTCGAAATAAGCGAGAATGAAGTTAAAGAATCCATGCGTAACAGTGGCCGCCACGTTTCGATGGATGCACCCCTTATCCAGGACGAAGACAACACCATGTACGATGTTCTCCGCAGTGACGACGGCCCTACACCTGAAACCGGTTTACTTTACGAATCACTCCGTAAGGAAATTGACCGTGCTATCTCAACACTCACTCCACGTGAAGCTGACGTTATCAAATTATACTTCGGCCTTAATGGGAGTCATCCTTACACGCTGGAAGAAATCGGCGAAAAATTCGATCTCACCCGCGAGCGTGTTCGACAAATCAAGGAAAAAGCCATCCGCAGGCTGAAACATACTGCAAGAAGTAAAATACTAAAAACTTACCTTGGTTAAAATTATAAATTGAGCGGATTTGTGTCCGCTCTTTTTTTTGAATACCTTTTTTCTATACTTTTATTCTTTCATCAATTAGAGATCATCCAAAATCAGAATTTATGCCAATTATCGCTCCTTCTTTATTATCAGCTGATTTCCTGCAACTTGGCAACGAGATTGAAATGATCAATACCAGCATGGCTGAATGGATTCATATTGATGTGATGGATGGTGTTTTTGTTCCAAATATTTCATATGGCATCCCGATTGTTAAAGCTGTTCGTAAAGCAACCTCAAAACTTCTTGATGTTCACCTGATGATCGTTCAGCCTGAAAGATATTTTGAAGCCTTCAAGCAGGCCGGAGCTGATATACTAACATTTCACTACGAAGCATCTATACATCTGAATCGTTCAGTAGCCCAGGTTAAAGAATTGGGCATGAAAGCCGGGCTTGTACTAAATCCGCATACTCCTGTAAATGTGTTGTCTGAAATTCTTCCCGAACTTGACCTGGTGCTTATCATGTCAGTAAATCCCGGATTTGGCGGGCAGAAATTTATTGAAAACACATACCAGAAGGTCCGGAACCTGAAACAAATGATTCAAGCAACAGGTAAAAATATTCTTATTGAAGTAGATGGCGGTGTTGACCTTTCGAATGCTTCAAAATTAATACAATCAGGTGTTGATGTTCTTGTAGCCGGCAACACTGTATTTTCTTCCTCTGACCCGAAGGAAACAATATCAAAGCTTTATCTGGGCTGATCCCTTCAGCAATAATTTCTATTTAATAAGCATGCTACCAAAATAAATTGGCCAACATTGTCACATTGTCACATTGTCAAATTATCAAATTATCAAATTCTTTGCGTGTTTTACTTAAATTTTAAAATATAATTTGATTTCCTGATTTATGGTATATATTTGCATATAACAAAATTCACACCTGCATTATGAACACTGCATTTACAGGATTAAGCCCTGAAAGAGTCTGGTATTATTTCGGCGAAATTTGCAAAGTGCCCCGGCCTTCTAAAAAAGAAAAGCTCATTTCTGATTACATTTTAAGCATAGCCCGAAAACTGAACCTCGAGCATGAACTTGATGAAATCGGAAATATTCTTATCCGTAAACCCGCCGTTGAAGGTTATGCTCATTTCCCTGTCGTGATTCTACAGAGTCATATTGATATGGTATGCGAAAAAAACAGCGATACTTATCACGATTTCGACAACGATCCAATTGTGCCCCGTGTTGAAGGAGAATGGGTAAAAGCCACAGGTACCACATTAGGAGCTGATGATGGGATTGGCATTGCTGCTCAACTGGCAATACTCGAAGCAACTGATATTGAACACGGCCCACTCGAAATGCTTTTCACTGTTGATGAAGAAACAGGGCTTACAGGTGCCAAAGGACTCAAACCAGGGTTTCTGAAAGGGCGGATTCTATTAAACCTCGATTCGGAAGATGAAGGTGAATTATTCATCGGATGTGCAGGAGGTCAGGATACGAAGGCATTTATGAATTATTCGCGAATAGCTGTAAATTATGATTTCACAGGCTATCAGGTTAAAGTAACCGGTTTGCAGGGAGGCCATTCAGGTGACGATATAAATAAAGGAAGGGGAAATGCGGTAAAATTGCTAAACAGGCTTTTGTGGACAGCAAGTCACCACTTCGAAGTCAGGATTTCGCAAATTGACGGAGGCAACCTTCGTAATGCATTAGCTCGTGAATCATTTGCCAATATTGTTGTTCCAAACCGTTTCAGTAATGAATTCATTCAGTTTGTAAAGAAATTCAACTCCATAGTTAAGGAGGAATTCAGGATTACTGAACCAGCTTTAATGGTAAGCTACATTCCAATTGAGTTACCCGATTTCCTTATTGATTTATCCACGCAGGAACGCTTGCTTAATGCATTATATGCCTGTCCGCACGGAGTAATTGCTATGTCAGCCGTCGTACCCAACTTTGTTGAAACTTCTACCAACCTGGCTTCGGTTAAAATGAATGATAAAGTCATTGAAATTGGAACCAGCCAGAGAAGTTCATCTGAGCATGGCAAAGAAGATGTATTAAATATGGTGGAGAGTGTTTTCAGGTTAGCCGGTGCAAAAATTACTCATGACGACGGATATCCGGGTTGGACACCAAATCCGAAATCACCAATACTTGATATTACACATAAAGCCTATGTTAAACTATTCAGGCAGGAACCGAAGGTACTAGCAATACACGCTGGGCTAGAATGCGGTCTTATTGGCGAACAATATCCCGGAATCGATATGATTTCGTATGGCCCAACTATTAAAGGGGCACATTCACCTGACGAAAGATTGCAGATTGATACAGTACAACGTTTTTGGGATCTCACTCTTGAAGTTTTGAAAAATATTCCGCACGAGTAAACCTCGACCGGGAAAAACCAAAACACTGAAAGCTAGCTTTAGCTTTATGAGAAATGAAAATAAAAATTCACTTCGTAAAACCCATCTGCTATAGACAGACATAGTATTTAATGCCAAATTCCAAGAAGGGGGCTTACAGGACTTAAGTTTTGTAACCTAGAATGTGTAACTTTTTCTTAAAGGAAATTTATCCAGTCTTTAAAAAATAGCTTTATTATCTTGAGTTATTAATGTATAGAGACAACCGGACGTTCTGTTAGCAGGCTTTGATGTCTTTCTTTTGAAATGGCTATATATTATAAAGGTATAGATGTAAAGGCAAAAACGGGAATCAGTCTCACTCTTTATCTTACATTCCCACACTGAAACCGATGCGTATAACCGGGTTTATATAGGGTGAATCGGGAGTATCATTCAAATTCCATAGCAGGAGAAAATACATTGCCGAATTACTTCCAAGCCGCTGATTATATCCCCCGCCAACAAAAAAACTATTAAACTGTTGCCTGGCAGTCTCATATCCGGTTACTTGAGTATTATAGTAAAGTGTCTCAACCTCCACATGTGCAAAAACATTCGTAAAAATTGAATATCTGGCGAAAATACTTCCACCAAAAACATTAGTTGTCATATCATTTGCTGGACCATAATAATCATTTATTTTATAGAACTTATACGTGGGACTTACACCAATTCCAAATTTTGGCGTAACACTATACCCGACAAGAGGAGAAATTTCTACCAGAGTAACTGATCCAAATTGCAGTCCAAAGCCACCTCCGAAAAACAGTTTAGATTTAAAATCACTTTTCTCCCTGGATGTATTATATTCATCTTGCGCAAAAAGTTTTGCAGAACATAAAATGACGAAGAAAAGAGAAAGTAAAATTTGATATCTGTTTGATAAGATGTTTTGCATAGTAAACTTTTGTTGAAACGGGCTGTAAAGAAACAAAATTTCTATTTATAATTTCAAAAAGCAATAAAAATAAAATTTCATCTAACTGAATTACAGTCACTTTAAATAATTAGTCAAATTATTTTTGCGTTATTGTTGTTTAAGTTAAAATTACTTTTACCTTTGCACCCTCCTAAACGGGAACGTTCATTGAGAGCTAAAAGCGAAAACGCAGTTAAAACAAAACATAATTTTTACACTAATCTGAAAATAAGCAGATTACACCATCAGTAATTTTTTTTATGATAGTTTCTGGTGATTTTGATAATTGTTTTACCTTTGCAGTCCCTTTTAACAGCAACATTGTTTCTTTATTAAATTGTTAAAAAATAATTATCGAAATAGTTGCAGGAGTAAAAAAAGGTTTTACCTTTGCACTCCCAATCACGACACGAAGTTGGAAGTAGAAAAGAAAGAGTCGGATCAGGAAGCACAAAATTGACATGATCAGCCTTCGGGCTACACATAGATCACTAAGTTCTTT
>JBGSUB010000006.1:0-2884 GCA_041753535.1 Lentimicrobiaceae bacterium | reverse complement strand
ATTATGATTCTAGCACCGGGCGGTGGCTTGATAAGGATCCGATTCGGTTTGGTGGTAAACAGAGCAATTTTTATGTTTATGTGGGGAATGATCCGATTAATAGGATTGATCCGCGTGGATTATATGTCATATTTGGCGGTGCTGAAGCGAGTGCAATAGGTGGAGTAGGTGGTTCCGCCAGCAAGGGTGCAGGTTACGATTCGTCATCCGGAGGATTCTTTGATTTTTCAACCGTAGGAGGGGGGACAGGAATCGATCTTGGTTTTGGTGGTTTCGGAGGGTTCTTTACAGGTTCGGCAAAGGAATTCAATGGTCTGGGTGTCAACTCGGGTTTTTCATCAGTTCTCCTAGCAGCGGAAACCCCATTCTTTAGGGCTGACTTTTACCCTTATCTTTCGTATCTTGCATCATCAAGCATAAGCAGTCTATATTATTCGATAATCTAATTTAGAAAAATGATATAGGCGGTGTGTTATGTTGTCTGTTATGGATGAATTGAGCGGATGCGATTTTAAAGACCAACGTTTAACCCAAAGAGCTATGTCATTGGCGACATCTATAGCGGAAAATCCAGAACTATCAATTCATGCCGCCTGCGGTAGTGCTATTGAGAGCAAAGCCGCCTATCGTTTTTTTCAAAACCCAAAAGTAACACCACCCCTCATTCTCAAAGGTCACATCAAAAATACAGTTGACAGAATAAAAAACTCAAAACAAGATATTTTGGTGGTTCAAGATACAACTGACCTGATATATACGCATTTTCCTTCAATATCAGGTCTTGGAAATCAGCGTAAAGATGAGGGTTTCGATAGTGCTGTTAAAGGCATCAAACTGCATAATAGCATAGCGATTAGTCGAAGTGGTGTTCCATTGGGTTTGTTGAAGCAGAGCTTTTTTACACACGAAGATTACAAGTCAAAACGAGGGCAAAAAGAGACAAATGTACGTGGTATCAACAAAAAAATACCAATTGAGCAAAAGGAAAGTTTTAGGTGGATTGAGCACTTTAAAGAAACTGATCAATTGCTAAGATCAACGTCTGACCGAGTTATACATGTAGCTGATAGAGAATGTGACATTTTTGAATTTCTATTTCAAGTTGAAACAGAGAAAAGCAACTATGTAGTCAGATCATCAAGCGATCGTATGATAAAAACAGGTTCTCGAAAGCGAGATACGGATACTATTCAAAACCAACTAGATAAATCACCCGTGTGCGGAATAATAACTGTTCTAAAAGATAATGTTTCCATCGATTGTGAAGTGAAAGTTGTTAATGTAACACTAGGCCCACCTCAAAGATCGCCAGAAGCTAAAAGTATCGATTTAAAGCCAATATCCGTAAATATCGTTGAAGTCAAAAGCAAAGATAAATCCGAAAAAAAACTTCATTGGAGACTTCTTACGAATCTTGCGTCTTCGACATTTGAGGATGCCATAGAAATAGTAGATATTTATAAGCGCAGATGGTCAGTCGAATGTTTTCATAGAATTTTAAAATCTGGATTTGGCGTGGAAAATGCCCGATTGAAAGATAGATTTCGTATAGAAAATATGGCATCGATCCTGTCCGTTGTTTCATGGTATATCTTCTGGTTATATAGCTTTTCTCGTAGTTGTCCGGACCTGTTGGCAAAGAAAATATTTGATGATCAAGCGATCAAAATTTTAAAAATATCAGCTAAAAAGCTCAAAGTAACCATCCAAGGTAACTTCACTATTAAAAAAGCTATACTAATTTTAGCTAGATTAGGTGGCTTTGCTGCAAGAAAGTCGGATGGAGAGCCTGGAATGATAAATATATGGAGAGGATGGAGAAAGCTGAACGAAAGAATCGAGTTTCTTGAGGAGCTAACTTATGGGTAAAAGTCAGCCCTAAAGAACGGGGTTTCCGCTGCTAGGAGAACTGATGAAAAACGCGGCACAGGTGTCAATGAAACTTTGATCTTCATGTTAGAATTGCTGTATTTTGTATATGATGCGCTCAATAATAAGATATTATCTACTTTTATATGATAAAAATTATAGATACTTGGGGTTGCAACAATTACCCATTAAAGTTTTTATAAAAATTTTTCGATAAGATATTTGTACAGACAAAATCATGAATACGCGCTAAAAAAACAACCAAGGACAAAAAATGTTCCTACAAAAATGGCATAGAAGTCTCAACAACTTAAAGGGGAGCATACTTATAACCACTATAGGACTGACCTTCGGTTGTGGTCAAGTCGTCTTTACTGAAAAATCGAACGAAGAAAGCTCTCCATCCACAGGATCAACAGATCAGAGCCCTTTAGACATGACCGAGAAAAGCGCCACCATGCCGGTTCCCATTTCTGGAACACTTCTTGTTTACAGCTGTGACAAAGCAATCATTCAACAAGCTGAAGCCATGGTTGGGTGTCGGATGCGCCTTGAAAACCTTCCCCATGCAAAAATAACTGAACTCTCCTGGAGTTATCAATTGGATCCTGCTTGGCCATCAACCACAATCAGTTTTGAATTGAAGACGCTGCAAGATGCAGATGTGGAGTATCGCATTAAGGGAGAAAATTCAGCAGAATTGGATAAAATCCTTAAAAAATTTGTGGCTGTTGCCACCTATAAAGATATTGAACAGAAAATAGAAATAGGCAGCACGGTCTATCGAAACCTAGTCCCTACCGTCTGCAATAACGGAGGAGGTGTTGGCAGTGGTAATGGTAATTGTCCTCGTAATGAGGGGATTGTGACTCAATAGGTTTAAGAGATGACCTGTCAAAACAAAACCGATACACCAGAACATGGTTTTTAGAAAATCCGCGCGGATTTGTACAGTATCTTCAATACTACGCTTCTTCTACAGACCGTGCTGATCCGTTTTGCATAAGCAATACCC
>JBGSUB010000005.1:0-75761 GCA_041753535.1 Lentimicrobiaceae bacterium | reverse complement strand
AGAAACAAAGGAAATAAATCTCTCCGTAGCTCAGCTGGTAGAGCATCCCGACATTAGTCGGGAGGGTCACAGGTAAGAAAGGAGATTGAGAAACAAAGGAAATAAATCTCTCCGTAGCTCAGCTGGTAGAGCAATTGACTCTTAATCAATGGGTCACAGGTTCGAATCCTGTCGGGGAGACAAATAAAGGATGAAAGTTCTTTATGGAATCGGGATGTAGCGCAGCCTGGTAGCGTGCTTCGTTCGGGACGAAGAGGCCGGAGGTTCGAATCCTCTCATCCCGACTCAAAATGAAAAGCCTGCTTGCAATATACAGGCAGGCTTTTTTGCCACTTTAGCTCAGTTGGTAGAGCAGCTCATTCGTAATGAGCAGGTCGTGGGTTCGAGTCCCATTAGTGGCTCAGATATTTTACAACAATTAACGACCTGTAAATAAATATATTACAGGTCAGTTTTTTTATTCTCAAGGGTTTTTCGTTCTATCGCCCCACTCTGACACGGATTTACGCCTAAGCCCACTGATCTCATCAAAAACAGGCTGATGATCTGTATCTCCCACTAACATTCTTTTTTCAAAAATAAATTTGTTTAACGCTCATATTACGCATGAATATTCAACTTCATAGCTACTAAAATAGTCTACAGCCCCAAAACCAGCCACCGAATTACCTTGATACTTTTTTTAATGCATCTATAGATTGGGAAATTATACCGCCGAACATGTGAAAGGCATTTCCGATCGTAAAAGACCTTTAAAAACATTAAACCTTTTTACAAAACTCCGTTTTCCTTAAGCTCAAATATTAATTCCGGGATTGTTGCCTTTCCTGATTTACGTAAGATGTTCCGGCGATGTGTTTTGATCGTATTTGGACTTAAAAACAATTTTTCAGCTAAATGTTCGGTGCTATAACCCTTTTCAAGCAAATGAAGGATATCAAATTCGCGTTTTGAAAAAACATTTGCAATCTGTAACAATTCTTCGTCAGGATATCTGAAATTTGACATATCCTCACCCAGATAGTAATGATAGGCGGATTTGTGTTTTTTATACCAATCGATATTGGTGTGGACTTTAAAAACAAAAACTGATTTATAGGGAACCTCACTGTAATAAAGGAAAAACTGCGATAACACATTAATATATTTTCCTTTGGCATTTTTTACCTGGAAACTGGTTGACAATAATTTGTGTCCTTTCTCGGTTAAAAAAAAGTCATGTGCGGTTTTCGTTAAAACATTCTTATAAAGAATATTTCTTTGCATCTCATCAGGATGCAATGCCTGGTAAAATTTGAGCGGACTCAGATCGGCAGGTTCAACTCCAAGCATGTCCATGCTTCGTTTACTTGTATAAATAATTTTAAAGAGGAGCAGATCACCAAAATAGAAAAACTGATCATTCTTTTCCGTGATTTCTTCCGCCTCAATCATCAGGGAATCATTCGGATCAATCCCGGAAAATCCTTTAGGCCCATAAGTTTCAATAAGCTTAAAGAATATATTATAACCTGAGGTAGTCTCTTTCATTCCCGGATTAAATTTCTATGAGAGGGTAAATCTAAATAAAATGTTTAAGATATTCTTGGCAGATTGCAGAATAGTAAGAAAAGTTGTATGTTTCAATATATCAATAAGTTTATATATTCCTTATTATCAGATGGATAAACAATGTATTTGATAAATATTAATTATTAAAAACGGAAAAAAAATAGCCCTAATTTGTCCAAAAAAAGACTAATTTCAAGAGATATCTGATAGTTTTAGTGATGTTTTTAGTGAAAGTACTTAATAAAAATACCTATAAAGGAGTATAAAATAGTATCTGCGAAAGCTTAATTTTGTTATTAAATAGTAATAATACACTATTCCTTTTATATAAAAGGCTATACCAATTTAACAGTAATAATAACATAAAATGCTCTTTTCAGGTAACGTGCTAATAATGTTAAATATATGAAAATTCTTTTACTTTTTATCCTTACGGGATCATTGCTTCTCTATGGAGAGGCAAAAGCGCAATCAGTAGAACCGAAAGCCGGCACTTCAGCGAAGCGGCCCAACATCGTGGTGATTCTTGCCGACGATATGGGCTACTCGGATATGGGTATGTTCGGCAGTGAGATCAAAACGCCCAATTTAGATGGCATCGCAAAAGAAGGTGTTCGTTTTACAAATTTCTACACACATGCCAGTTGCTCCCCCACAAGGTCTATGTTATTATCCGGGCACGACACACACATCAATGGTTTGGGTGCCATGGATGAGTGGACCGCCCCCAACCAGATGGGGAAAGAAGGGTACGAAGGGTATCTGAACACCAACCTGGCGACCTTGCCTCAATTGTTGAAAGATGCAGGATACCACACCTATATGGTTGGCAAGTGGCACTTAGGTAAAGCACCTGACAAGATTCCGGCCGCCCGTGGCTTTGAAAGGGATTTCTCGTTACTGGACGGAATGGGAAGCTATTGGGACATGACCAATATGACAGCACTCAACCCTAAGTCAGTTTTTACTGAAGATGGAAAATACCTGACCAAACTTCCAAAGAATTATTACGCCACCAAAACCTATACGGATAAACTGATCAGTTTTATCGACGACAATCATAGCGATGGCAAACCCTTTTTCGCCTACGTGTCGCATCAGGCGCCTCACGATCCATACCACCTGCCCAAAGATTGGAGAAACCGCCATGTGGGTGAGTATGACAAAGGTTGGGACATTGTAAGACAAGAACGCCTGAAGAGGCAAAAAGAACTCGGCATAATTCCGGAAAATGCCCAACTTGCTGAACGGATGTGGTACGTCCCTGATTACTCCATTCTGGCACCTGCAGCCAGGGCCTTGATCGGGAAGAAAATGGAGCTCTATGCCGGGTTAGTTGAAAACCTGGATTATCATATTGGAAGGTTAATTGACCACCTGAAAGAAATCGGAGAGTATGAAAACACCATCTTTATAGTATTTGGCGACAACGGTGCGGAAGGCACCGACCTGGGCGCCATGATAGGTGGCACACCCGGCACACTCAATTACCTGTTTTTTGCCTCCAAATGGTCCAACAACGATCCCAATGCATGGGGAGAACCGAACTCTTACGTGGGCTATGGTCCAGGCTGGGCGCAGGTTTCAATGACTCCCTTCAGTCAGTACAAAGGCTGGATGGCCGAAGGCGGCATAAGGAATGCATTGGTAGTAAGTGGCCCAATCAACAAACTGCCGAAGGGCAGCATCAACAATGGCACCATGTTCGTAGCCGACATTTTGCCGACCTTGCTTGAAGTAGCCGGTACAAACTATCCCGACAATTTTAAAGGCAAGGCTCAACCCAAATTAGCGGGTAAATCCTGGCTTCCTTTACTGAATGGGCAAGCCGCTTCTCCACGAACAGATAAGGATTACATAGCCTGGGAGGTTTTCGGTAACCGTGCGGTAAAGCAAGGCGACTGGAAAATACGCTGGGAGATAAAACCGGTTGGTAAGTCGGATTGGGAATTGTTTAACATCGCTCAGGACCCTGGCGAACGAAATGACTTAGCAGCTCAAAATCCTGATAAGCTAAAAGAAATGCTGGTACTTTGGGACAAGTATGCGAAGGAAAATAATGTGATACTACCCGATCGTACTGTTTTTGAAACACTGGAAGATCAATTACCTGCGAGGTTCCCGGTGCAGGAAGGCTATCCTCCGATTATCAGTATTAAGCAATTTATTCCGCCAGCAGACATGATGGCTGAACCTAAATAATAAATCAGAAATATTATGAATCGATATTTAAGGATTTTAATAATAACCGCCGTTACAGTAAGTATTGTTATACCTGCTTCCTTACATGCACAGGGCGACGGACCCCGATTTTACTGGAAGACACTGGCAGGAATGTATGCTGTACCGGTAATTGGCTCCTCAATGAGTGGAAATGCAAACCCATTGGACCCGTCGCACCAGTTCGTACCTAATGCAAATTTCAATGCAACTATGGCTATGCCTGGTTTTGCACGTGTAATTCCGTTGTTTAAACGATCAGCTATGGTATCCGTAATTGCTCCTATGGGCAGAATTACAAGTACCATAAGCACTGTAGGTCTCGAATCTACGCAAACTGCCCGTGGTTTCGGTGATCCTATGGTGCAACTGGGTATCAATGTAATTGGTCCGAAAGCCATTATGAATATTCCGGATATGCTGAGGTACAAACCTGGCTTTTCGGTTGATATTATAGGAAGCCTCGCTGTTCCTATCGGCGAATACGATAACGAAAGCCCACTCAATATCGGTCAAAACCGTTGGTACGGACGTATTGGCGCACCGATAGTATGGCAGCTTGGATCGTGGGTTCCCGGTAAAAAAACTACGCTTGAAGCACTACCAGCCATCTGGCTCTTTGGTGATAACTCAGATTTTATGGGAAAGAAAATGGAAACTAAACCGATGTACCAGGTTGAAGGTCATCTCACACGCGACTTTATGGCCAGGATGTGGGGCTCACTGGATTTCGTTTGGTACTCCGGCGGACAGGCTACCATTGACGGTGTAGAAGGTGAGGCGATGAACAACAGTGGAATTGGTGGTACGCTCGGTTACCATGTCAATGATAATATGCAGCTTACTATAGCTTATGTTAGCAGTATTAATGACAAGGCGGCTGATGATTTGAAAATGGATACTTTCCGGGTAACCCTGATTTATGGATGGCACAGCCTGATTGAAGGCATGCACCGGCTGAAAGGTGGTGAATAATCTTTTTTTTCAAAAAAGAGTCAGGTGTTAACAAATATTGAGGTAACAAGCTGAGTTTTCCATGGAATTAAAGCTTCGTTCAATAAATAGAAGCGTTTTCAAAATTGAGTTTTTAACGATAATAGCGCTTTTAGAGCGCTATTGTTTTTTTACGGACCACAGATGGTGCAAGCCAGTCGCTTCAAAAAAATATTTAATCAAAGATAAGCGTCAAAACAATATGTGTCTGTATATGAAGCTTTAGGATTATTGCTATGATGGAGTAAACAAAAAGCAATTAATTATTTACAAGAGCTAGAACCTGAATCCAAGGTTAACAAATACCTGTCCTGGATTTGAGTCGGTGTTGCCGACCAGCAGCTCATTAAAACCATAATTGTAACCTGCTTCAATAACAAAGAATGCAACATTGATCCCAAGTCCGCCCTGACCATATAGTATAAATGAGTTTACATCATCTTTTGTAATACCAAAAGGGTTGTCGCCCACTTTTAAAGTGAAAGAAGGAACAGCGCTTGCAAAAAGCCGAACACTAAGTACCCTGTTCATAAATGATGTAAAATTAATACCTAACGTGAGCGGGATATCAACCTCGCTGATCGGCACACCTACAAAGTCTGTTGTATCATTACTGCCCGCCGGCTTGTAACCGATTTTTGCACTTGCAAACCTTGCGCCGGCCTGCCAATAAAACAGCCGTCCTTGTTTATAATAAGCACCAAGTTGATAGCCTGTCTGAGCTTCGGTTTGATATCTATCAGATGAACCCAGTTGGGTGAAATTTACTCCACTATACAGGATAATCTCATTTTTTTTTCCTTTTTTGGCTTTTGTCTTTTCCTGGTCATTTTTCTGTTCAGCAGCCGGAGTTGCTTTCAGTGTATCTGCAGGCGCAGTTTTTATTGTGTCAGGCTGGGTAACTTTCAGCGAATCAGAATTTTCAGTAACCTGGGAAACTGCATAATTTGAAAGGAGTATAAAGAGCAGAGTTACAAATATTGCAGTGAAATTCAAGCTAAATCTGTTGGTTTTCATATCGATTTATTTAAGTTTCTATTTGACATCAGATTAAATTGAAATACTAAAACTCATTAAAATTACTTTAGGTCAGCTTGATAATTTATCATCAGATTTTTTTATCAGAGGTCATATTAGCGTTGGTGAGAAAGCACCCGCCATCGTACAAGGGCGGGTGCGCGATTTGAACTTACCAACAAACCACCAAACAAACCTTATTTTTATGCTGTATTCAGAATTGTAGTAAATTAACAGAAGTGTGGCTCATATAAAGTAAAAGAAAGCACAAAGGCATTTTCTATGAGCAAATGTCAAACAAGTCCAAATCAGAAGGGTATCAGTTACCGCTTAAAATCCAGGCAAACGATACCTGTTAACCCAAATTGCCATAACGTAGCGTAGTCTGGAACAGCATATGCCACACCACCTGCACTAATCCAAACATCACTTCCGAATGTTGAAATGATGGATTGCATATAAGCTTCAAGTTTTATCGAAGCAACTGAAGCTGTTTTTATCTTCACACCCAACCTAGCATCCCACGCAAATTTAGAGACGGTGTTATCATTCACCCCTATCACACCCACGCCTAATCCTAGCCCGCCATATGGGATCGCCTTTGCATCCAATGCATCACCGAAATACGAATTCCCACCAAGCAGAATATAATTGACGGATCCCTTAGATTCATTATCCATATTAATCTGTTCACCATTCTGCAAATAGAGTGGGAAATAAGTATCCATCCTATGGTATTTCAAGGTTATGGATTTATTAAAATCGGCAAAATATTCAATACCGCCACCATACCGGAACGCTCCCTGAACCTCGGTATATGCAGCATCGAAATTTACTCTGGACTGAAAAGTGTAGCCGGCATCCAGATTCAGACTGATTGTTCCGGGTTGGGCAATCAGTGTAACTGAACTAATTGCGATGCTTAAGATTAAGAGGATTCTTTTCATGATTTTTTAGTTTTAGAGATTAATTTATTCGTTTTAGAGACCAAAACGGTATTGAAGCCCCAAAGTGAGTTGATTACGGGTCGCGAGGAAACCATATTCAACCCTTAGCATAAGATGCCTGTTCATTTGATACTGTGAACCAACTACCATGTTCCACATGTCTTTTGGTGTTTTAGTGAGAGAATATTGCACTGAAGCATCATTCTCATCATTCAGTGCGCCATCAACCGATACTAGCAGATTACTTGCAGCAGTGATGGTGCGGTTGGCAGTTTCATACTTTGCTGCATTTACCGGGTTTTTCTGTTCCTGAGGGGTTAATCCTTCCCACCAGGTATCAACCTGGGTTTGGGCATCTTCAACTTTTAAGAAGCCATTGTCAACTTTAGTCTGTAATTCATCTACAGGGAACAAATCGGTTAAATTTAACGATCCGGCTGTTTCGGATGCCAGTTTCACCCTGAAACCACCAACCCAAAACGCAATATTGCTGTTTTCCTTTTTAAATTTAAATGTTTTCCCAAAGCGTGGACCAAAAACAAAGGTAAAAGCAGGTTTCTCGAGTGCACTTATATCTGTCCAGGCAACATTCATATCCAATGCCAGAAACCCTCCGGCAACGCCAATTGTGGGAGTAAAACCAAAGCCCATGGTGGTGGCATCAAAATCTGCTATTGTCGAAAAAGAAGTTATTTCGCGCCAGGTGTTGCTGGTATCGGGTAACCACAGACCGGCATCAATTTCGGTAGATGTTTTTGCTTTTCCAAAGATGCCATACACATTCAGGAACGGGAATACCCATATATCGGGCCGCAGACTTAAACTATTAGCTGTTGCTACAGCTTTGTCGAAACGAACAATTTCATCAATGTTATACATTGGCCCGTTGTTAAAGCCAACATTCAGGTTATCGATGATGAGGTCTGATTTCTGACCAAAATAGTTCAGGCTCAAACCTGCCGAATAGGGGAGCGTATACCCCTTTTGTGTAACTTTCTCTCCCCATATTGGCAGAATGTATGGATATTCGGTTACTTTCAGACTATCAGCAATCTCCTGGTTCTTTTTACCCACAACTTTATTAGAATAAGTTTGTGCTAAGGCCAGGTTTAAAGCCAGGAATGTTATCGCTATACTAAGAAATATTTTGTACATCAGCTAGTTATGTTTAGTTGTATTTAAATGAGTTCATTGAAAAATAGTTTCCTATTTCCCTGCTGCATTCTTAAATCCTGAATTTACAATAACTATTTTCAGGTCTTTTGCGGGGGCATCCAGTGTGGTTGTACCCTGGAACTGCGTACTATCAGGCAAGTCGCTGAAAGTTACGTTAAAAGCCACTTTTTCTTTGGGATCATCAACCGAAGTGCTCACATCCAATGCCATAAGTTTTTGAATGGTTTTGTTAAGCGATATTACGAGGGCATCGCCAGCCTCGTTGTAATCAGGGAAACTGAGTTTGAACTTTTTATTGGGCTCCAGAATCTGTATCCCGACTTTTCCATCGTTATAAAGTTTCTGTAATTTTTCAGGATCCGGAGGAAGATAAGTCTGAATTTTAGCTACAGCTTGTTTAGCATAATCCGACATTTCGGCTTTTTTGTTTTCAGCAACCTTGCCACGTAAACCACCTAGTGTTTTTGCTGCGGTTGATCCTCCGGTTTCAACTTTGGTGAGTTTACCATCCAAAGCATAATAGCACTGCTTCTGCTTTACCGATTTCTGTTCCCCTTTAACAAAAACAGTAGTAGTTTCAATCCATTCGTATTTCTGCATGGCCGCCTTACTGTCGGTAAGGTTCTTTTTGATCATTGTTACGTTTTCCTGCATATCGGCCTGGGCTGAGACCCTGGTGATTCCGGCTAGTAGTAACAGAATAAGAAGTAGATTCAACTTTTTCATAATCTTTGTTTTAAGTGGTTAAAATTTTTTATTTTGATTCGATTGAAATGAAACTGTTTGCATTATTAAAATCTAAGATGTCTTTATCCGGGCAATCATCAGCTTTTTTCTGGTTTCGCTCACAAACCAATAGGCAACTTTAAGTAGAAATTAAGTGACGAATTTTTCATGGTGACATCCGGCGTTTTGCTCACGTTCACAAAACCATAATAATAGCTGATACCGACGGCCATGCTTTTGAGTATTCCTTTTGTTTTATATCCAATTCCTCCTGTTAAACCGAAATCCAGCCGGGTATATTCATCTTTCGCATCCCGCTTGTAGGCCAAATCGTCATCATCAAAGGTGGTTTCAAAAATGTCATATGCTTTAGTCCGCAGGCCGGCCTGTGGCCCGGCTTCGATATACCAGCGGTTGTTAAAACGCTGTTGAAAGAGTATAGGGACGTAATAACAACTGATCTTTTTTGTCAACGTCCCATTTTTAAAGATGGTATCGAAATCCGGATCCCCTAATGCATATACCTGCATACCTGTAGCTCCGACATTGGATTTCACCAAGACCCCGGTACTTATAAAAGAATTATTCTTCACATTAATATGAAAATAAAAGCCAAGGTTAAAGTAGTTCTTGCCTTTGGAGCTATTGTAATTATTCAGGTAGGCGCGGTTTAACCCGCCTATCATTCCAAACTCTATTTTTGGAGTATTTAATTTTTCTCCAAACAAAAGAGAAATAAGCACCTGTGCCTCACTAGTTAGAGAAAGGAGTAGGAAGAGTGAGAGAAAACTTATTTTTATCATATTTTTCATCTGTTATTATTTATTTTTCACGGGTCAGATGGAATACGCCAGATTGATCATAATATCATCTTCGGTTAGTGATTTAATCCAATCATGGCTATTTCATGAAATGAATGTCAGGTAAAACTTATTTATTAATATTATTCTTTTAATCCAATCCATCTTACCCATTCAATCAAACAATTTTTTCTGCTAAAAGAAACCAGTTAAAATTGAAGAGGTGTTTATGTATTGTTAAAATTAAAAGTATATGGATGGATAAAACCGGTAAGCCTGTGAACTAGCATTTTTTGGGGACGCACTATTTATAAATGATTGGGTAAAATCTAATAAAATGCTTTTCCCGCGCCACTAAAAAAGACAAAATTAAATAGTAAATTGACAAATAGTTTAATTGCCAGGTTCGAATCGTCTAAATTACCTATATGTAGGTATTTTATAACGACATGTAAATAATTGCATTTATAGTTGAAGGCTTAAAACACAAATTGAAATACCTTTGAATACAGAGGTGTGAGTTTTTTTAATGAAATTAACTATGGTTTTGGAACGTATGGAATGCAAAAACTGCAATACAATCTTTGAGGGTAATTATTGCAATAATTGCGGGCAGAAAGCCGGTGAAAAGCGATTTATGCTTAGTAATTTGCCCGGAGAGTTTCTGCATGGTTTTTATCATGTACATAGTGGCCTGTTATTCACTATAAGGGAGCTTTTTGTGCGACCAGGAGAAACACTCCGCGGATACATTTCCGGCAAACGGGTAAAGTACTTTAATCCTTTTACTTATCTCTTACTGATTAGCCTGGTTGGAGGATTTCTCTATAAATGGTCGGGAGTACCTGAACATTTGAATGATATTTTCCTGGCATCCGGAGATACAATCAGATTTACCGGTAAGTATTTTAGCTACAGGATGTTGCTTACAATCCCTGCCTATGCAATAATGTGTAGTATTATATACAGGCCCATTAAATACAACCTTGCCGAACACCTTATCGTAAATACTTTTCTGATTTGCCAGAGCATCGTTGTGATGGCAGTTTGGTTGTTGATTGTAATCCTGGTAAAGCCTGGTAGTATGGTTTTTGAAATCCTATACATTAGCGCGTTCAGTTCGTTAATACTTTACCAGGTGGTAGTGTTTTTCCATCTTTTTAATACCGGGAACATTTTATTACGCTGGATTAAGGCGTTAGTAACTGTACTTATTGGATTTGGGTTAAGTTTTGTTTTTATGAATTTTCTGGTTAAAATTATTCATTTATAATTAATTATTTTGCAGGTGGTTAGCCGAAATATTGGATCAGGCTATTTATTGGTGTTTTTGATCATTATTGCAAAATGAAGGATGAACAAGCAAGCAGGAAAAGGGTTGAAAAGTACAGATGAAAGCTTATAAACACTCTTCTTATTTCGTTCTGAATTTATTTTCAAAAATGATATTGCCAATTAACCTAATCATTGTTAATTTTATGCTTGCACATAGGATTCTTTCAATCCTGTTTAAAAAACGTCAGAGTACCTCACTTGTAATAATACAACCTTATGAAAAATAAATTCCTGTTTCTAAGCATACTATTCAGTTTATGCCATTTCGGTGCTTTTACTCAAAAAAGTAAAGTGAATGACGCCCTGCCTCCAAAATCAAAAAATGAAGCTGATGCAGCAATTTTATACCAGGAGCAAATTCTCGATTCGATGGTTAAAGCCCGTTTGCGGGTTGAACTTACAGAGTTCTCAGGCGACAGCCGTAAAATAAAAGAACTGGAAGCGAAACTCAGGAAAATAGAAGTAAAGGATTCGATTCGAAAGGTTGAATTAATGCAGAAAATAGATACGCTTAAATTAAGTGCCATCGGACATGCAATAGCACCTTTTGGCGACACGCTGTTTTTTGTTTACGCTAAAATGGTCTCGTATTCTCCTGAAGAACGTGCCTTAAGCATTAACACCCGTATTCGTAAGGTTTACGAGGATCCTATTTTTAACCCCGATTCGCTGAATTTACTGGAAACTGAATTAGGAACTGAAATAGATTACAAAAATCACCTGATCATTATGATGGTGACTAAAGTAGATGGATTAATAGCAAACAAGAGCGACAAACAGTTAGCCGGCGAGTACCTGAATTTAATCAGGACAGCGATTGTAAAAGAAAAGGAGTCGCACAGCTTTGTAAGCTGGCTTAAACGTATAGGTTTGGTGCTTTTAATTATTGCAGGATTGAGCCTTGTCATCATACTTATAAACAAAGCTTTCAGATGGATAAACAACAGGCTTACCCGCAGCCGGGAAAAATTCCTGAATGGACTCACTATAAATGAGATTAAGATTTTTACTCCTGAGCATTTCGAAAAGTTTGTTTTGCGGCTTACAGGTCTATTTAGGTTGATAGTCATTATATTTACGGTATATCTTTCGTTGCCCTTAATTTTCAGTTTATTTCCGGAAACGAAAATGTGGACCGCCACATTGCTGCAATGGATACTTGGTCCGGCCGGGAAAGCGTTTCACGGATTTATCGGTTTCCTGCCTGATATGTTTTCCATAGTTGTGATTGTTTTCATTTTCATTTATGCAATTAAGGGATTCAAATATTTTGTCGACCTGATTGAGAAAGGACAGATACATCTAAGTGGATTTCATGCCGATTGGGCTCAACCGACCTTCAGGATTTTAAAATTCTTGTTGTACGCTTTTATGCTGGTATTGATTTTCCCCTATCTGCCAGGTTCAGGTTCGCCTGCCTTCCAGGGCGTTTCCGTTTTTTTAGGAATACTACTCTCCCTGGGTTCGTCGAGTGCCATAGCTAATATGGTGGCAGGATTGGTTATAACCTATATGCGCCCGTTCAAAATCGGCGACAGGGTTAAGATCGGCGACATTACAGGCGATGTGGTTGAAAAAACTACCCTGGTAACGCGTATCCGGACTACTAAAAATGAAGACGTTACCGTGCCTAATTCAACGGTATTGCTCAGCAGTACAACCAATTATTCGACTAATACACGGTTCCCGGAGAGCGGCCTGATCATTCATTCCACGGTTACCATTGGCTACGATGTGCCCTGGAAAGATATGCACCAGGCGCTTATTAATGCGGCATTGCGTACAGAAATGATTTTAAAGGAACCGGAGCCGTTTGTACTGCAAACCAGCCTCGACGATTTTTATGTTTCGTACCAGATTAACGGCTACACCCGCGAAGCTAACAAACAGTTGAGAATATATTCTCAACTCCACCAGAACATACAGGATTGCTGCAACGAAGCCGGTATCGAAATTATGTCGCCACACTACCGCAACCAGCGCGACGGGAATGAGACTACAATTCCGGCTACATACCGCAATAAGGATTATAAGGCACCGGCATTTAATGTAAAACAGGTTAAAGATAAATAAGCGATAATGTAGAATCTGCCTCAGAATTAAGTGTAGGAGAATTTGATTTGCCCGCTTCAAAAGCCAGGATGCGCGCGTACGGAGAAGTATCTTATATTTGTTGTGATTTACCAATGCTTCATCAATCCTATTCCCTTAATTACATATACTGATGAAATAGCCATGATTAATTTTCTCACCAACCCCTGCTTGCTGCAGGCAAGGAAGATGATAGCATGGCGTATTCCATCCCAATAAACCGGGACAAGTAATGACCCGTAAAATAAATATTAACACATGAAATTCTTCCAAAATTCGGTTCTTACTAAACATCTGAAAGCGCAGGACACAAATGCCGTTAAGGCGGCATACAAAGTATTTGCGGCATATTTCCATAATCCCGATATACAACAGAACATCAGGGAGGCAAAAGAAGAGCAATTCCAGGAAGGATTTTTAAGGGAGCTTTTCGTGAAAGTCCTGGGTTATACATTGAATCCTTCGCCTGCTTTTAACCTTACCACTGAATATAAAAATGTAAAGGACAGTAAAAAAGCGGATGGTGCCATACTCTTATCTTCACATTTGGCGAGGGAGAATGCTCCCTCGCCAAATGTGAAAGTGATTGCCGTTATCGAACTTAAAGGAACCGAAACTACCGATTTAAACCGGATTGAAGCCCAGGCTTTCGGCTACAAAAACAACCAGCCTGAATGCGTGTATGTGATCACTTCCAATTTCGAGAAGCTGCGTTTTTATATTGATAATGCGATTGAGAATATTGAGTTCAACCTTTTTACCCTTACCGAGAAAGAATTTGAACTGCTTTGGCTTTGCCTGGCATTTGCAAATATTGAGAAAAACTTAGCAAAGCGGATAAAAGATGAATCGGTAAGCCAGGAAGATGTAATTACAAAAAGCCTGTACAACGATTATTCGCTGTTTAAAAGAGAACTCCATCAGAACCTGGTAGCTCTCAATCCGGAATATGATCCTTTAACACTGTTTAAAAAATCGCAGAAATTATTAGACCGCTTCCTGTTTCTCTTTTTTGCCGAGGACAGGCAACTGCTGCCACCTAATTCTGTCAGGCTTATACTCGATGACTGGCGTGATCTGCAGGATCGGGATGTTCAGATACCTTTATACGTCCGCTTTAAAAAGTATTTTGAATACCTGAATACCGGCTTTAAAGGAAAACGCTACGATGTATTTGCCTACAACGGCGGTTTGTTTAAAACAGATGAACTCCTTGATGCGCTGAAAATTGAAGATGAACTGCTTTTCAGGCATGCGATGAAACTTTCCACCTACGACTTTGTAAGTGAAGTGGATGTGAATATTCTTGGTCACATTTTCGAGAACTCCCTGAACGAATTAGACGAAATAAAGGCCCAGTTTGAAGGAAAGCAGGTGGATAAGTCAAAAAGCAAACGAAAAAAGGACGGCGTTTTTTATACTCCAAAATACATTACAAAATACATTGTCGATAATACAGTCGGCAAACTTTGCACCGAAAAAAAGGCCGAAATCGGGCTTATTGAAGAAGAGTATATCACCGACCGGAAACGAACCAACAAAGCCAAGCAACATTTATTTGATAAACTTACTGCCTACCGCAACTGGCTTTTGCAACTCACCATCTGCGACCCTGCCTGCGGTTCGGGAGCGTTCCTCAACCAGGCACTCGACTTCCTGATAAAAGAACACCGATATATTGACGAACTGCAAGCCAAACTTTTCGGCGACGCAATGGTATTGAGTGATTTTGAAAAGAATATTCTCGAAAACAACCTTTTCGGCGTTGATTTAAACGAGGAAAGTGTCGAAATAGCTAAACTCTCCTTATGGTTGCGTACTGCGCAGCCTAACCGTAAACTGAACGATTTAAATAACAATATCAAATGTGGCAATTCACTGATTGACGTTTCGGCTGTGGCAGGCGATAAAGCCTTTAACTGGCAACAGGAGTTTCCGGCCATATTCCCCGAAAAGGCAAAAAAGGTCTGGCATATTACTACTGCCACCCACAATTCGAGGTATTCGCAACGAATGATTGACAATCATGTTCAGGTAGTTGACCCCGTTTGGTTATCCGGAAAGGAAGAAATTATCGTAACGGAAACAATCGCACAAATTGTTATAAAGGACAAGTTAAACGTACTTGCTTACAATATCTGTGGCGATCATATGCACCTGGTGCTGGTATGCGAGGACGAGGAACTGCAGTCAATTATGCAGAAAATAAAAAGTATGAGCGCCCGTGCCTGTAATATTGCCATGGGTCGCACAATCCCCAAACCCAATCCCAATCCCAATCCAGCGATGGAGCATGCTCCATCGCTGGATGATGCTCCATCGCTGGATGTCAACACCGTGGATGTCAACACCCGGCCTGTGGGTGAAAGAGGAACCACACAATTTCACTTGTGGACACAAAAATTCGGCAGCAAAGAAATTGTGACAGAAGAGCAACTCAATAATACCATTGCCTATGTGCAAAATAACCGTATTAAACACCAGCTTTCTGAAGATGCTAATGGCGATGGAGCATGCTCCATCGCCATTAGCATAGCCGCCATTGCCGCAACTTTTACCTGCTCTGTTTCCCATGCCCTGCGCACCGAATACAAAGGTGGGTTTGATGTGGTGATTGGAAATCCGCCGTATGTACATTTGGAAAAATTAAAAGAGACCTCTGAAGCATTATCTAAGTTGAATTACAAAACATTTGATAGACGAGGTGACCTTTATTGCTTGTTTGTAGAGCAAGGATTTAATATTCTTTCTTTAGATGGAGCCATATCTTATATTATGCCCAATAAATGGTTACAAGCTTCTTATGGAAAACCGTTGCGTGAATATTTTCTGACTTATGAACTTAATCAATTGGTTGATTTTGGTGACATTCAAATCTTTGAAGGAGCAACTACATATCCATGTATCTTCGTTTCTCGCAAAAGTAAACCCAAAAAAGAATTTGTAGTTTCAGTATTATCTGAAGCTACCAAAGACGATTTTTATGCCAATGTTAAACGAACAGCTGAGATATTTATAATTGATCATTTTTCTGGAGATACTTGGGTAATATCATCAGGAAATGAGAAAAAACTTATCGAAAAATTAAATAATGAATTTAACACTCTTTCTGAATATGTTGGAGGCAATTCTTATCGAGGAGTTTTAACTGGACTTACAGAGGCTTTTTTAATTGATCAAGATACAAGGCAAAAACTAATTTCTGATGATCCCAGCGCTCTTTCTTTGATAAGACCATTTTTACAAGGCCGTGATGTAAAATCTTATGTTACACCAGCTACTACA
This sequence comes from Lentimicrobiaceae bacterium, assembly GCA_041753535.1. GTDB lineage: Bacteria > Bacteroidota > Bacteroidia > Bacteroidales > UBA4417 > UBA4417. The sequence goes on along the minus strand of JBGSUB010000005.1, from coordinate 59,620 downwards.
AACTATTTAATACTCATTGAGAAAGGATTCACCAGAAATAAAATTGGAGCTTTTAAGAATGAAGTGGACGCCTGGATTTGGTTCGAGAAATCATATCCTTCTATAGCGAATTGGTTAAAAAAATTTGAGGAAAGTGGGAAAAGAAGAACCGACAAAGGAGATTATTGGTGGGAAATTCGTGCTTGCGATTATTATGACAGATTCTCTGAGCCTAAAATAATGTACCAGGCATTTCAAGTTAAGCCTTGTTTCGTATATGATCAAAATGGATTGTATTGTAATAATTCAATGTGGTTTATTCCTTCAGATAATAAAGGGTTGCTTGCCATATTGAATTCAAAGATGGGTTGGTGGTTAATTACAAAATACTGCACTCAAATACAGAATGGGTGCCAATTAATATGGAAGTATTTTGGACAAATTCCAATTGCTATTACAAATGACGAACTTGCATTAAGAGCCGATCTAATGCTTTCCTTAAACAAAGATATTCAAGATGCATCAAGCAAATTCCAACGCACCATCCAGCGCAAATTTAACCTGGAAGACCTGCCCGGCAAACTCCAGAACTGGTATTTGTTAACCTATAAGGAGTTTATTGCCGAACTGGCAAAAAAGAAGATAAAACTCTCATTTTCAGATGAAGCCGAATGGGAAGCTTACTTCTTGCAGGAAGCAAAACAGGCCCTGGCCTTAAAAGCCGAAATCTCCAAAACCGATGCCGAAATTGACAGAATGGTGTATAAGTTGTATGGGTTAACGGAGGATGAGGTACGGATTGTGGAAGGTGAATAATATCTTTTTTTTACTTCACCATTTGCAGGATAGCCCGTGTCCGGACTGACAGGTATAAAGATGTTAAATGTGCCAGATAGGTGGAACCATTGAGCAGTTCAACCAATAAGTCTTTGAGCTTCCTTACTCCGGCTATTTATAATCCTTATTCTGAACAGCTATAAATTCTGCTCGTAATACTCCGCCAGTTTCTGAAACATATGTAATCGGTCTTTTCCGCTTACATTATGTTCATGGTTGGGATATACGAAATAGTCAACCTGTTTGCCTTTCTGAATACAGGTCTGGATAAACTGCAGACTGTTCTGCCAAACAACTGTATTGTCCTGCGCTCCGTGCATTACAAGTAATTTACAATCAAGCTGATCGACATAATTAAGAATGCAGGCATTTTTATAGCCTTCCGGATTCTGTTCAGGTGTATCCATATAACGCTCGCCGTACATTATTTCGTAATATTTCCAGTCGATAACCGGTCCGCCGCAGGTAGCAACTTTAAACACGCCCGGATTTCGCAATGCAAGCGTAAGTGTCATAAACCCTCCGTAGCTCCAGCCATCGATGCCAATGCGTGATTTATCAACATAGGGCAGGGATTTCAGGTAATTAACGCCCGTCATCTGGTCGCGGCTCTCAATCTCACCCAGCCTGCGGTGAATAGCCTGCTCGAAATCAGCCCCGCGCGCTGCCGTTCCCCGGTTATCCAGCGTCCAGATTATATATCCCTTAGTTGCCAGGTAATTGAAGTAAAGATTGGCTCCGCCCAGCCAGGTATCGGTAACTAATTGTGAATGAGGGCCTCCGTAAACATACACAAGCACCGGGTATTTCTTCGACGCATCAAAGTTTGCAGGTAATATAAGTCTTCCGTATAAATCACTTCCGTTATCGGCTTTCAGCGTCACCAAAGTAGTTTCACCCAGAGTGTAATGCTTCAACGGGTTAATATCTTCAGCTACTATTCTAACTTTTTCAGCCTTATCATTAAGTAAGATTGTCTGTGAGCCTATAGTGGTGCTGCTTAGCCTGTCGATTATAAGTTTACCGTCCGGCGAAACATAAGTGGTATGCGTGCCTTTTCCGGAAGTAAGTTTTAAGGTTTTCCCGGTTTTCAGCTCCACGAAGTACAAATGCCTTTCCAAGGGGTTTTCCTGTGTTGAAGTATAAAAAATCTTTGTTTCTTTCGGGTCAAAACCTTGGTATGAAGTTACTTCCCAGTTCCCTTTGGTGATTTGTTTAATCAGATTTCCTTCCTCATCATACAAATACAGGTGGTTAAACCCATCGCGACGGCTTTGCCAGATAAATTGTGAAGGATTGGTTTTTAAGAAAAATAAGCCATTCAATGGTTCAACATATTCATTATCAGTTTCTTCGTAAAGTGTTTTTACGAAATCGCCGCTTGTAGCGTCATATTTATTCAGCCACATATGGTTTTGGTCGCGGTTGAGGACGGCAATGAAAATATATTTTTCATCGGGGCTCCAGGTAACATTGGTCAGGTATTGCTCTGCAGGTTCACCGGTTTTAAGGTAAATTAACCGGTTTTTTACCGGATCGAAAACTCCCACCGTAACATGGTGGCTTGCCATACCGGCCATTGGGTAGCGGATGTTTTCAACTTTTGCGATACGCTCATCGATATTTACAAGTGGATACTCAGTCACCATGGTTTCGTCCATGCGGTAAAAAGCCAGCAGCTTTCCTCCCGGCGACCAGAAAATGCCGTCACTGATGCCAAATTCATTCCGGTGAACAGTCTGTCCGTTCACTATCCCTTTGTCAGCATCGTTAGTAACCGCTGTTGTACTTCCATTTTCCGATACATACAGGTTATTCTCCTTTGTAAATGCAATACGACCTGTAACTGGCTCAAATTCTGCATTTTTACCTTCCGGATCGTAGCTGTTTAATGCAGCCAGCTCGTTAGAAAGTATATTATAGCGAAAGAATTTTGAATCGTTTGCAAACCTGAAATTGTTTTCATCCTCCCATTTTAAAGGCGGAAGGTTCTTTAATTTCTTCTGCAGGTTCTTCTCAACAGCGAGATTTAGTTCTTCGAGCGTGAGAATTGTATCCGTCGTCCCGGTTTTGGCACTGCTCTGAACGATACGGTTATTTGCATTCCATGTAAACAGTATATTGCTGCGCCATTGCAGGTTCGACAAGGATGAAGGATATAATTTCCGGTTCATCAGATCGTCGATGGTTAATTGTTTTTGTTGGGCAAACAATTGAAAAACAGCAATAAACAGGAATGCCAGGAGGGCGGAGGTTGATTTTTTGTTCATGAAGGTTTATTGGAATTAAATTCGTGTCATTTATTTTTTGCTGCAAGGTGCACTGCATCCGCCATTTCGGCAATCAGTCCTGAATTTTTTTCAAATGCGGTACCCACAACAATAATATCAGCCCCTGCCTTTGCGGCTTCGCTGGCTGATTCCGGGGTTCGGATACCGCCGCCGGTAATGAGCGGGATATTTATGTTTTCTTTCACTTGCCGGATCATTTCCAAAGGAACACATTGTTGCGCTCCACTGCCGGCTTCGAGGTATATCAGTTTTAGCCCCAGCATTTCCCCGGCCATAGCTGTACAAATGGCAATATCTAATTTATCGGAAGGAATGGGAACCGTATTGCTCATATATTGCACGGCTGTGCTTTTACCGCTTTCGATAAGCATATAACCGCAGGAAATTACTTCGAGGGGACTCATCTTCAGGTGAGGAGCTGCAATAACATGGCGGCCGATAAGCATTTCCGGATTCCGGCCACTGATAAGCGAAAGGAAAAGTATGGCATCGGCTTTCCAGCTCATCTGCATGGTATTGCCGGGAAATAATACTACCGGGATATTGCTGTTCGCTTTCAGCGTCTTTATGCAATGATCCAACTCATTGTTCACAAGCAGGCTTCCGCCGACAAAAAAATAATCAACTCCTGATCTGGCGGCCTGTAAAGCGACATTTTCAACATCTTTGTTTATGAGTTTGTCAGGATCGACCAACACGGCAAGCTGTTTTTTGCCCGATCCGGATTGTTTAAAAATGTCCTGGTAAATAGCCATCAGCAGATTTTGAAAACGCAAATGTAAAAAAAAGGCAGTAATTCTACCGTCTCAATGTTGAATCGTTAAAGTTTACTCTTGCTTTTGCAAGATTTGAATTGTTCCGAACATGGTAAAATGCTGTAATCTGACTAAAACAGGGGATTCAATGATCAAATTTGATGAAGATATTTTGTTGAAATGAATCTAAAACACCGCTTTTGCTATTTTACTGATATTGTCCGATTTCCCCATAGTATAAAAATGAAGTACCGGCACACCAAATTTTATCAGTTCCTGCGATTGCTGAATAGCCCATTCAACCCCAACCTGCCGCACCTGCTGTGTATCGGTGCATTTTTCAACTTCTTTCACTAATTCGTCAGGAATATCTATTGAAAAGGTTCTTGGCAAAGTCGAGAGTTGTGATTTCAGAGAAATTGGTTTTAGTCCTGGAATAATCGGGATATTGATGCCTGTTTCGCGGCATGCTTTAACAAATTCAAAATACCTTGAATTATCGAAAAACATCTGGGTAACGATATAATCGGCTCCTGCATCTACTTTTAATTTCAGATGTTCAAGATCTGTTGCGAGGTTTGGCGATTCCATATGTTTTTCTGGGTAACCGGCAACTCCGATGCAGAAATTGGTGGGAACAGGATTCAGTATATCTTCTTCCAGATAAATTCCCTGGTTTAGTTTTATTGCCTGTTTCACCAGGTCGAGGGCGTAGCGGTGGCCATCCGGTTCAGGTTTAAATTGTTTTTCTCCCCGAAGGTTATCGCCCCGAATGAGTAAAATATTATCAATACCCAAAAACTGAAGGTCGATAAGTGCATTCTCCGTTTCTTCCTGGCTGAATCCGCCACAAATCAGGTGCGGAACCACGTCAATGCCGTATTTGAATTTTATGGCAGCTGCTATGGCAACAGTACCGGGCCTTTTACGCACGGTTCGGCGCTCGAGAAGACCATCTTCACGCTCTTTAAATATTACTTCTTCCCGGTGATAAGTTACATCAACAAAAGCAGGATTGAATTCGATCAGCGGTTCAATGGTCTGGTAAATAGAATCGATATTTTCGCCTTTGAGCGGAGGCAGCAATTCGAAGGTAAAAAGGGTTTTTCCTCTAGCGTTGGAAATATAGTCGGTAACTTTCATTGATTTTTTGTGCTTATTCTGGTTTTTAAAAGGGTCTGAAGTCTGAAGTCCGGAGTAATGGTTCTTTCAACTAACTTTTTGAAATTTGTATTTCAAGTATTTTTTTTAATCTAACGTATTCAAAATTTATTCCCGTCAATTTTATTACGTCTTCCAATCTCTTCCTTCCATCTCCCACATTCCACATTCAACATTCGACTTCCGACATCAATAATTCAAATTCGATGCCAGCAGTTTTTCCACTTCCTTAACCGGCATATTTTTCCGTGAAGCATAATCTTCAACCTGCTCTTTACTAATCCTGCTGATTGCGAAATACTGGGCTTCAGGATGGGCAAAATAATAACCACTCACGGCAGCGGCAGGATACATGGCAAAATTTTCGGTGAGCGAAATACCTGCTTTTTCAGCATCGAGGAGGTTAAAAATGGTTCCTTTTTCACTGTGTTCCGGGCAGGCGGGGTAACCTGGAGCCGGGCGAATACCCGCGTAGCCTTCGTGAATAATTTCTTCGATAGTCAGGTTTTCATCTTTGGCATAACCCCAATATTCCTTGCGTACTTTATCATGCAGCAGCTCGGCAAATGCTTCGGCAAGGCGGTCAGCAAGTATTTTCACCATGATGGCATTGTAATCGTCATTCTGATCTTCGTAGTATTTAACCCATTTTTCTATTCCAAGTCCTGCAGTAACGGCGAATAATCCAAGGTAATCGCTGTAACCTGATGCTGCAGGTGCAATAAAATCGGCAAGCGACAGGTTCGGGATCCCGTTTTCCTTTAATTCTTCGTTACGCAGGAAATGAAGCATCGTTTTTTTATTCCCTTCAAGGGTTAATTCAATGCTGTCGCCGATAGCATTTGCCGGGAAGAAGCCGAAAACCCCGTTGACCTGTACCATTTTCTCGTCAATGATCTTTTTCAGTATAATCTGTGCCTCGTCGAAAAGTTTACGGGCTTCAACTCCTTTTAAAGGGTCATCGAAAATGGCCGGGTATTTCCCGCTTATCTTCCAGGCATGGAAAAAGAAGGTCCAGTCGATATATTTACTGATGTCTTCAAGCGGGTAATTATCGAAGTGTTTTACACCAAGAAAAGTTGGTTTATAAGGTGTAAACTTTGTCCAGTCTGTTTTGAAACGGTTTTCCCGGGCCTGTTCGAGCGACAGATAAGTAACTCCGGCTCTTGTACTCTCATGTTTATGACGCAATTGGCTGTATTTTTCTTTCACTGAATCAACAAACGGCTGTTTGCCATCCTTCGAAAGCAGCGCTGCAACTACGCTTGTAGCCCGCGAAGCATCACGCACATGCACAACCGGCTGAGTGTATTCGGGCGCAATCTTTACGGCAGTATGCATTTCGCTGGTTGTAGCTCCGCCAATTAACAAGGGAACAGTAAATCCGCGACGTTCCATTTCTGAAGCAACAAAAGCCATTTCTTCGAGTGATGGGGTTATCAGGCCTGACAAACCTATAATGTTCACTTTCTCTTTTATTGCAGTATCCAGAATTTTTTCGGCTTGAACCATTACGCCCAGGTCAACAACTTCATAATTGTTACAACCTAACACGACGCCAACGATATTTTTTCCGATATCGTGAACATCACCTTTTACAGTAGCCATCAGGATTTTACCTGCCGAACTTCCTTCCCCTTTTACTTTTTCAGCTTCAATGTAAGGAAGCAGCACAGCAACGGCTTTTTTCATTACCCGGGCGCTTTTCACAACTTGTGGCAGGAACATTTTTCCGGCTCCGAACAAATCGCCAACCACATTCATTCCGGCCATCAAAGGGCCTTCGATTACTTCGAGTGCTTTGGCAAAATGCGGACGGGCTTCTTCCACATCAGTGGCAACATCAGCATCCAGGCCATGCACGAGAGCGTATGTCAGCCGCTCATTCACTGGGAGTCCGCGCCATGCTTTTGCAGCAGCCTCGGTCTTTTCGGTGGTTTTCATTTTCGAGGCGTAGTCGATCAGCCTTTCGGTTGAATCGGGCCTGCGGTTGAAAAGTACATCTTCGATAAGGTCGAGTAGATCAGCAGGGATATCATCATACACAGGAAGATTTCCGGCATTAACGATTCCCATATCCATACCCGCTTTTATGGCATGGTAAAGGAAAGCAGAATGCATAGCTTCACGCAAAGTATCATTCCCGCGAAACGAAAACGACAGGTTGCTGATTCCGCCGCTCACCCTTGTAAAAGGAAGGTTTTTCTTTATCCATTTAATGGTTTCGATAAAGTCGACAGCGTAATTATTATGCTCTTCGATTCCGGTGGCAATGGCTAGTATATTTGGATCGAAAATAATGTCTTCGGGTGGAACCCCGATTTCATTCACTAAAATTTTATAGGCACGCCCACAGATTTCAATCCTTCGTTCGAAAGTGCTCGCCTGTCCCAGTTCATCAAAAGCCATAACCACCATGGCCGCTCCATAATTCCTGATTTTACGCGCATGTTCCCTGAAAACATCCTCACCTTCCTTCATGCTGATGGAATTTACGATGGCTTTGCCCTGCAGGCATTTCAACCCGGCTTCTATCACTTCCCATTTTGATGAATCAATCATCAGCGGCACCCTGGCAATTTCGGGTTCCGACATCAGCATATGCAGGAAACGCACCATTTCGCGCTTTGCATCCAGCATGGCATCATCCATATTGATATCCAGCACCTGGGCACCGGCTTCCACCTGTTCGCGGGCAACCGAAAGGGCTTCGTCGTATTTCTCTTCACGGATAAGGCGTGCAAATTTTTTGGAACCTGAAACGTTGGTACGTTCGCCGATATTGATAAAATTACTGTTCGCAAAAACTAACAAAGGTTCCAGTCCGCTCAGGCGCAGATGCCTGTCAATTTGAGGGATATGGCGTGGAACGGATTGCTCAGCTATTCTGCATAGTTCACGTATATGTTCCGGAGTTGTACCGCAGCATCCGCCAATAATGTTTACCGATTTATTCTGAAGAATAGGCTTAATATGGGTAGCCATCTGAAGCGGCGATTCATCGTATTCCCCGAACTGGTTTGGCAAGCCCGCATTTGGATAAGCGCTTATGTAAAAAGGTGCTTTTCGTGATAGTTCTTCTATAAACGGATTGAGTTGCTCAGCTCCCAATGAGCAGTTGAAACCCACACTTAATAAGTCAATATGTGAAACTGAATTCAGGAAAGCTTCGGTTGTTTGCCCCGAGAGTGTTCTTCCGCTTGCATCGGTAATCGTTCCCGAAACCATAACCGGAAGCCGGTGATTCCGTTCTGCTAAAATTTCATTTATGGCAAATAAGGCCGCTTTGGCATTCAATGTATCGAAAATGGTTTCTACAAGCAACAGGTCAACGCCTCCGTCTATTAATCCCCTTACCTGTTCGGCATATGCATCCTTAAGCTGATCGTAGCTTACGGCACGGAATCCCGGATCGTTAACATCCGGCGACATGCTGGCGGTTTTGCTGGTTGGTCCGACAGCACCTGCAACAAAACGGGGTTTTTCAGGGTTGAGGGCGGTGAATTTTGCGGCTTCAGCAACAGCAAGCTTTGCTGCGGCAACATTTATTTCATATACAACGCTTTCCAATTCATAATCAGCCATTGAAACGGAAGTAGCGTTAAAAGTATTTGTTTCAATTATATCGGCACCGGCTTCAAGATAAGCGGCATGAATTTCGCTTATCACATTGGGTTTGGTAAGGCATAAAAGGTCGTTACATCCTTTCAGATCAATGGGATGGCCGGCAAAACGTAAGCCCCTGTAATCGGCATCTGTCAGTTTGTAACGCTGAATCATGGTACCCATGGCCCCATCGAGCACAAGAACACGTTTTTCTAATTCCTTATATATTGTTTTACTTTCTTGCATGCAATTTATATATTTAGCCATTCTGCATACTTTAAACAAAGCAGCAGAACAGAAGTTTTAACTAAACACAATCATTATCTCCGGATTCCGGGAGCGGGAGTGTGTTTCAATTATAATCACCCGTAATTACGGGATCAGGTATTGGCACCTTACGCACCGGGTGGTGGTGGTTGCCAGAGGTTCGCTGAGCCTGTTCTCTCCCCTCTTCTTTATAACTCAAACCTCCTTGTTTTTACGAAAGGAATATTTGAAGCTGCAAAGATATATGAATTATTTGATATGAATGCAAATCGGTTCTCAAAACTTTAAGCAGGAATTCTTTAGACAGGAATGAGTTTAATAGCTGAACAAAAGAATTCATTTCAGGTTCTATATGCTCCGATTCAAAAAAGTTATACCTTTGCACCCCTTAAAAAAGAAGAATTAAAAATGGAAAATCTTACCGTTAACACCGATATGAAATACAAAGTCCGCGATATCGCCCTGGCTGACTGGGGCCGCAAAGAAATTGAAGTAGCCGAAAAAGAAATGCCGGGTTTGATGAGCATCCGACGCAAATATTCAGCCGAAAAACCGCTTAAAGGAGCTCGTATAACCGGCTCGCTGCATATGACCATTCAAACGGCTGTGCTGATTGAAACTCTGACTGAACTTGGTGCCGAAGTGCGCTGGGCAAGCTGTAATATTTTTTCCACACAGGATCATGCCGCCGCTGCTATTGCTGCTGTCGGAATCCCTGTATTTGCATGGAAAGGCGAATCCCTCGAAGAATACTGGTGGTGTACCAACCAGGCTCTTACTTTCGAAGGAGGAAAAGGCCCGCACCTGATTGTTGACGATGGCGGAGACGCTACCTTATTAATACACAAAGGTTTTGCTACCGAAAAGGATCCAAAATTGCTCGAGGCTCAGGGCTCAAACGCAGAAGAGCAGGTGATTATGAACCTGTTACGCGAAACGTATGTTGAAAATTCAACCAAATGGCATGGCGTAGTTGCTGACTGGAAAGGCGTCTCGGAAGAAACCACCACAGGCGTTCACCGTTTGTACCAGATGATGGAAAAGGGCGAACTTCTTATTCCTGCCATCAATGTAAACGACTCAGTTACCAAATCGAAATTCGATAACCTTTATGGTTGCCGCGAATCCCTGGCTGATGGTATCAAACGTGCCACCGATGTAATGCTGGCCGGAAAAGTAGTTGTTGTTTGCGGGTATGGCGATGTCGGCAAAGGCAGCGCCAAATCGATGCGCGCTTACGGTGCCCGCGTTATAGTTACCGAAATTGATCCTATCTGTGCGCTTCAGGCTGCCATGGAGGGTTTCGAAATTACAACCGTTGAAGATGCGTTGCCGGAAGGAAATATCTATGTTACCACTACTGGTAATAAGGATGTGATCACCGTGGAGCATATGATGAAAATGAAAGACCAGGCAATTGTTTGCAACATCGGCCATTTCGATAACGAAATTCAGGTTGATAAGCTAAATGTAATGCCGGGTGTTGAAAAGATCGAGATCAAACCACAGGTTGATAAATATGTTTTCCCTGACGGGCACGCTATTTTCATGCTTGCCGAAGGTCGCCTTGTAAACCTCGGATGTGCAACCGGACATCCTTCGTTTGTCATGAGTAACTCTTTCTCAAACCAGACACTGGCTCAACTCGATTTATGGAAAAATAACTATGAAGTTGGCGTTTACCGTCTGCCAAAATACCTCGACGAAGAAGTGGCGCGCCTTCACCTCGATCAACTCGGAGTGAAACTTACCGTGCTCACACCTGAACAAGCCGAATATATTTCAGTACCGGCCGAAGGTCCATACAAAGCAGATCATTACCGTTACTAGAAAATCGAATAAAAAAATGTTCTAAAGCTGTCAGATTTCTGGCAGCTTTTATTTTGTCAGGAAGATTCTGAATTAATTATAGATATACAGCACATCCCCGTCATAACTCCACCTGTATTGCATAAGCGTATAAGGTGAAGGGCCGCCGTAAGGGGTTCCGTCATAAAGAATAAATTTCGACATACAAACCGAATCGGTGCAGGTAGTGCCCGAAGGGTCAACGGTAATCATTGCCCCGGGCTTTTCAGGATCATACGGGCAGCAGCGCTCATACACCGAAAACTGTTCATTCAGAAACCTGTAAATCACTATTCCCCTGTATCCGGCATTTATATACTTATAACCTCCCTCAGGGATATAATCCAACGAATTAGGATAAAGTTGCAGGTTTACATATACATAGGGTATCTGGGGTTGTTTCTCCTTGTCACATCCCGGAACAAGCAGCAAAAGGAAAATTATTACGGCCAGTATTCTCATAATTACAATTAAGCAAAGGTATTTTCGTTGTAAAAGTACTACTTAACACTTTTTGAAACGCTTTAATCTGATTTAAATTGTAATGCGCTTTTCAAGTTTAGTAAAAGGTAAAGTAGAATAATTATTTCATCGTTCTGATTATCACAACAATAATAAATGAATATATCCCGAATCCGGTACCGAATATCTCTCATAACAGTTATACTGTTTCTGGCTGTTTTATCTTTTAGCGCAGCAGGATGCCGCATATTGAAAAAGGATAAACAAACCCAGGCACTGAAAAAACAGGAGAAGGCCGATAAAGATGCTGCCGCTGAATATGAGAAAGCCCGGAAACAATACCACGACCGCCAAAGCAAGCAGGCAAAAAAGATGATGAAACAAACCAAAAAGAAAGCGGCAAAATTCAATAAACCATTGAAAAGGAAAGGACTTAAAAAGAAGAATTGTGATTAGATAAACGGGAAAGAGGAGGTAAGGAAATCAAGAAATTCTAAAATCTCCGGTACCAACTGAATCTTTCATCCAACTCAGAAGTTTTGTAAAGTGAATTCAAAAATTCTTCCTTTTGTTTCCGGATACCAGCTATCAGGAACCCAAAAACCGGCATCTATTATTATATATTCAGATTGCGATTTTTTCTTCAATTTCCTGGAAAGGAATTGTTTTTTATAAAACAATATTTTGCATGTTTCAACTTTGCCGGAATAGAATTCATTATGCTATTTAAGCCTTTTGATAAGGTACTCGATGATTTAAAAATGAAAAATCAACAAGTTTCCGCCTCCGGCGGATCAAGGGTAAAAACTTGTTGATTTTTTATTTTAGAAAAGTAGAATTATCCATATTATTTATACCTTTACGCGAACATTCCTGAAATCATTACAATGGAAGACTACATTTATATACTGATAGGTATAGCATGGGTTGCTTACTCCCTATATTCAGCCAGGCAAAAAGCGATTAAAAAGCAACAGTCTGCAGGGTTGCCGCAAGGCCGTCCATCCCAGTCTTCCCCTTTACCGATTCCCGGAAGTGAAGGTAAATCGCTGCTTGAAGATATTTTCAGGGAAATTACAGGTGCCTCTGCGCCTGTACCCCAGCCAGTTCAGTCGGTAAATCGCGACTATCAGATACCTGAATCAAAAAACACTGAATCAAACGAGGCTTATAAAATTTCAAAATTTAGTCCCGTTACATCATTTCCTTCGGCAAATTTTATCAGTAATGAACCTGAAAATGTAAGGAAAGTGCATCCTGTTATTAAGCAATTGACCAAAAATGAACGCATTGCGAAAAATTTTAATCTCCGTGAAGCTGTCATTTTCAGTGAATTACTGAACCGGAAATACTTCTAACCCTGATTTTTTTTCATTTGATAACGATTTGTTAACAGAAGTTAAAAATCTTTTTACCTTTACGTGCTTTTTTCAAGGTAGGCTATTACTATTTACAGCAACATAAAAACAAATCTTTATGGTAAGAAAATTACTCTTTCTCCTTGTTTTGCTCCTGGCAGCAAACGTAGCGGTACTCGCCCAATCGGGTGCTCTGCAGGGTAAAGTCATCGACAAGGCTACCAGAGAGCCCATCCCTTTCACCAATATTATTATTGAAAGCAAAGGGACACAGGCAGGCGGTGCAGCCACTGACTTTGATGGCAAGTACACAATTAAACCCATCACGCCAGGTACCTATGATGTGAAGGCTTCGTTCCTAGGATACAAACCGGTTCAGATTACCGGCATCCCTATCCGTTCGGGTATTATTGAATACCTGAATATCGAGTTGGAATCAACTGCTGTGCAGGTGGAAGGAGTTACTATTACCAAGTATAAAGTACCTCTTATCGACAAGGATAAAACAGTCAGCGGGGCTACTGTTACCTCTGAGGAAATCTCAAAGATGCCGACCCGTAGTGCCGAAGGTGTTGCCACAAGCGTTGGAGGGGTTTTCTCCCGCGACGGTGAAGTAGGTAATGTCCGCGGGCAGCGCACCGATGGTAACGTTACCTATATTGACGGTATCAGGGTTCGTGGTTCAGCCAACCTGCCTGAATCTGCCATTGAGCAGGTATCGGTTATACTGGGCGGTGTGCCGGCTCAGTACGGCGATGCTACCGGGGGTATTATCAATATCACTACCAAAGGACCATCAAGGAAATTTGGCGGCGGACTAGAGTTGCAGACTTCCCAATTCCTTGACCCTTACGGAATGCACCGTATCGGGTTGAATATGACCGGCCCTCTTTTCTTTAATAAAGATAAAACGGAAGCTTTACTTGGTTATTTTATTGCTGCCGACTTCAATTATCATAAGGATGGAGCAACTCTCCCGCTTGGCCTTTATAAGGTGAACGATGCCAAATTAACCGAACTCGAAACTAATCCGCTCAGGCCTTCGGGAACAGGTTCCGGTACCTACCAGAATTCGGCTTATGTTCGCAGCAGTGACCTGGAGTCGTTAAAAACCACACTCAACAGTGATGGTTACGATTTGAATGTATCCGGTAAACTGGATGTAAAAACCGGCAAAAATACCAACCTTACTTTCGGTGGTCAATACCGTATGTATGCAGGTAACGATTTCGATTTATACAACTCTGTATTCAACTATAAACGCAACTCTTTCTCCGAAGGCAACAACTGGCGTGTATTCGGTAGGTTTACCCAACGTTTCCCGGCCGCTAAAGAAGGGAATACACTCATAAAAAATGTATACTACTCAATACAGGCAGACTATACCAGCATTATGAACAAATCTGGTGACCCGGAGCTGGGAGAAAACCTGTTTGCTTATGGGTATGTTGGTAAGTTTGATACCTACAAGGATAAAGGCTATGATTTCAGCGTTGATACTGCTGGTGGAATTACTACATTAAATTTCCTGATGAATGGCTTTGCCGATACTCTAGTTACCTTTCAGCGGGCTGAATTCAACCCGGTACTGGCTAATTACACTTCAAATTACTATGATCTTTTTCCAGATCCCCAGCGCGTTGACGACATATACCAGGGAGGCGGAATGCTGAATGGTTATACGCCTAACGGTGTGTTTGGCGGAGTTTACGGTTTGTGGTCAGCTCCCGGTAACCAACAGACTGGTTATGGCCAGAATAATACCCAGCAGGTAACAGCAAACATGAATTTGTCAGCCGACGTTGGCAATCATGAAATAAAACTGGGATTCACATTTGAACGTTACAGCCAAAGCAGTTATTCATATGCACCTGTTAATTTCTGGACACAGATGTACCAGCTAACTAATTCACATATTATACAGCTGGATATTGATAACCCGATTTATTCATCAGGTGACACTTCTGTATTTGGGGTTGAAAATATTGCCTATACGCGAACTGATTATAACAGGCTGTATGATGGTGAATCGCAGCGTACTTTCGATAAAAACCTCCGCGCAGCCATGGGTTTACCAGCCGATGGAACCGATTGGATTGATGTGAACTCGTACGATCTTAACTCGAATACTATTTCATACTTCGACGAAAATAACCAAAGACAAACCGTTACATTAAGTGCACCTCTCTCGGTTAATTACTTCAGCCCGGATGAGTTCCTTAACAACGGCAACCAGTTCGCTGCTGCCAGGGGGTATGATTATTATGGCAATAAGCTGACATCGAACCCCAGTACCATGGATTTCTACGATAAAAAAGTGAACGGCGACTATACCCGCGAAATTGCTCCTTTCGAACCCATATATATGGCAGGTTATATTTCCGATAAATTCTCGTTTGATGACCTTGTATTTAACGTGGGTGTGCGTGTCGACCGTTTCGATGCCAACCAGAGTGTGCTCGCCGATCCGTATTCCTTGTACCCGGTTAAAACGGTAGCGGAAGTCAATGACCTGGGAGAACATCCCTCAACCATGGGACAGGATTATGCAGTATATGTTGATAATGTTAATGAACCTACCCGTATAATGGGTTATCGCAACGAAGGTAACTGGTACGATGCCGAAGGATCAATTCTGGCTGACCCGTCCCTACGTCTTGATGCAGGAAACGGTATTTCTCCTTACCTGTCAGGTGATAAAACTATTACGGCTCAGTCATTTTCTGATTATGTGCCCCAGATTTCGGTAATGCCCCGTATTTCGTTCTCTTTCCCGATATCGGATGAGGCATTATTCTATGCGCATTATGATGTGATCACACAACGGCCTAAACAATTTGCCATATTTAACCCTGCCAGTTATCTTTTCTGGGAGTCGCAAGGTATCCCGACAATTAATAACCCGAATCTGAAACCTGAGAAAAATGTGAACTACGAGTTAGGCTTCCAGCAGAAGCTATCCAATTCGTCATCCATTAATATCTCGGCATTTTACACTGAATCGCGTAACCAGATTCAATCGTTCCGTTACACCGGCGCTTACCCGACCACTTATTACTCCTACAATAATATCGACTTTGGTACGGTTAAAGGTTTAACAGTTTCGTATGACCTTCGCCGCACCGGTAACGTTCGCCTGAGGGCAAATTATACCCTTCAGTTTGCAAACGGCACAGGGTCGAACCCTGAAACTTCCGCTGCTCTTATCCGTTCAGGACAACCTAACCTGCGTAATCTTATCCCACTTGATGCTGACCAGCGTCATGCCGTTCAGTTGAGCGTCGATTTCCGT
Organism: Lentimicrobiaceae bacterium; assembly: GCA_041753535.1. GTDB lineage: Bacteria > Bacteroidota > Bacteroidia > Bacteroidales > UBA4417 > UBA4417. Next base: position 43,764 of record JBGSUB010000005.1, on the reverse strand, counting down.
TACAGTGAAGGCACCGATTATAACGGACCGGTTATTGGAAACGTTCAGGTATTGAAGAATGCCGGTTTCAACATTACCATGAATGGTGGTTCGGGAACTCCCTACACCCGTTCGAGCAAGATATCAAGCCTTGTAAATCCTGTTAATATTATACAGGGATCCATCAACGGATCGCGTTTACCCGGATATTTCAGGATGGACGGACGTCTTGACAAAGATTTTACACTTTCGACAGGTACAGATACCAAAGGCAACAAAAAGGACTATTACCTCAACGTTTATTTACAGGTGTTGAATATTCTGAATGCCCAGAATATTCAGGGAGTATATGCAGCAACCGGCAATCCCGATGATGACGGATACCTCGCTGCACCTGAATACCAGGATCAGATAAAAAATCAGCTTGATTCGCAGTCATTCATTGATTTGTACACCATCAGGGTTAACAATCCTTATAATTACAGTTCGCCGCGTATGATACGTATCGGATTAGGGATTAATTTCTGATCAATATCCACAGCAGTATAGAAACGAAAAACAAAAAAGTACTATGAAAAATATACTCCGTATTCTACCGGTGATTTTACTAGGCCTCCTGCTTGCGGTTACAACAGGCAAGGCGGAGCAGTTTCGCTATAAGTCAGGTTCTCCTGAAGTCGTTAAGCAAACAGCTGCCGGATGTGCAATGGGCGCTAACTTTAAATGGCTCGAAATTAATAATGTACGTACCCGTATTAATACAGGTGGCGATATGTGGTGGGACTTTGAAGTAGCTCAGTATGAAATACCAAAAGGTTCGAAAAAGATGTCGATGTTCGCAGCGGCACTCTGGATCGGCGGACTTGATGCTAACGGTCAGCTAAAGCTTGCTGCGCAGCGGTTCCGACAAGTTGGTTATGACTTTACTACAGGACCACTTACCATTGATGGAACTGCTTCAATTGCGCCGGATGTTTGCGCTAAATGGGATAAATTGCATTATGTTACACGCGGGGAAGTGGATGACTTCCTTGCCTGGTACTACGACAAAGCCAGCAATCCCGAATACCAGATTCCCTCATCAATCATCAATTACCCTGCACACGGAGATGAATCCAGAGGTCAGAGTTATTACCAGGCTCCGTTTTTTGACAATAATGTCAATGGTGATCCCAATGGCCTTTATGACCCGGTTAACGATGGCGACTATCCGTATTACGACCTTTCGAATGAATTATGCGGAACTAAAACCCCGACTGCTGAAGATTTATATTACAGCAAAGATAAAACCGGAAACCTGGTTGACCAGGTTTTAAAAGGCGATGCAACATTATGGTGGGTTTTCAATGATAAAGGCAATATTCATACTGAAACAAAAGGTGAGCCTATAGGTTTGGAAATCAGGGCTCAGGCATTTGGTTTCTCTACCAACGACGAAATTAATAACATGACTTTTTACAGTTATGAAATTATTAACCGGTCGACATACCGACTTACCGAGACTTATTTCAGCCAATGGGTCGACACCGACCTTGGATTTGCAGGGGATGATTATATTGGTTGCGATGTAATGCGCGGATTGGGCTATTGTTATAATGGTACTGCTATTGATGGTAATGGTCAGTCATGGGCCTATGGCAATCAGCCTCCAGCCATTGGTGTTGACTTTTTCCAGGGTCCTTACATTGATGCTGACAAGAATAATGTTTTAAACGGGGATAACCCCTCAGTGAAAGGGGATCCTACCTGGTTCTTAAAAGGAGACACCAACCAACGCTTTACCGGAGCCGCACAGTTGGTAATTTGGGATGGTGATACCATTCAGAAAAATCTGCCATCTGGAGCTTCTATTTATGCAAAAGTAAACTCCGCTGCTATCAACGGTATAAATTTTGGCAATGGCATAGAAGATGACGAACGATTCGGTATGCGCAGGTTTGTATATCACAACAACGGGGGAGCTTTCTACATGCAGGATCCTAATACTGCTATTGAATACTATAACTTTCTTCGTGGTATCTGGAAGGATGGAACCAAGATGTTATATGGAGGTAATGGACACATTACAGCCGGAGCATATGGACCTGAATGCGACTTTATGTTCCCGGGTGAAACTGATATTTATGATTGGGGAACAAAAGGAATTCTCCCGAATGGAGCTAAAAACTGGACGGAAGTAACTGCCGGAAATCCTCCTGATGACCGTCGTTTTATGGAATCAGCCGGTCCATTCATTTTGGAACCAGGTGCTGTTAACTATATTACCGTGGGTATTCCATGGGCTCGTGCTATGTCGGGTGGGCCGCAGGAATCGGTTAAGTTATTGCAGCAGGTGGATGATAAATGCCAGCAGTTGTTCGATAACTGCTTTAAGGTTATTTCCGGACCAAATGCTCCTGACCTCACTATTCGTGAACTGGATAAGGAACTTATACTCTACATCACTAATCGCAAAACAAACGATGCCGGTAATAATTACCAGGAGCGTTATACTGAATATGATCCACGTATTCAGGGAGCCGCCGGTGATGATTGGGACTCATTATACCACTTCGAAGGGTACCAGATTTACCAGTTGAAAAATGCAACGGTATCGGTAGCCGATCTGAAGAATACGGAACAGGCGCGACTGGTATTTCAGTGCGATGTTAAAAACGAGGTCAGCCGGTTGGTAAACTTTTACTACGATCAGAATCTGGGAGGTAGTGTACCTGTTGAAGAAATTGTTGGCGCAAATAAAGGTATAATACATTCGGTTAAAATGGTAGAGGATGCTTTTACGGGCGAAAACCTGGTTAACCACAAACAATACTACTACCTGGCAGTTGCTTATGGACATAATAACTATAAGGATTATGTCCAGACTGAACCTACCGGGTTGAACGGACAAAAACTTCCATACCTGGCCGGTCGTAAAAATATCAAAACTTATACCGGAATTCCTCATATCCCTGTTGGTCTGGTTTCAGCCGGCAGCGAGCACGGCGACGGTCTGGTTGTTACGCGTACTTCCGGACAAGGCAACGGGGGTAATTTCCTTGAGATGTCTGACGAATCCTTAGCCGAGATACTATCAAAACCTATGGCTGATTCGGTGACGAATCTTCCCGGAAGCGATACCTACCCCATAGCTTACAATATCACCTACAAACAGGATCAGGGACCTGTGTCGGTAAAGGTTATTGATCCGCTGAATGTAAAGAATGCCAGTTATACGCTGAAATTTGATTCGATGTACACCATGCGTGTTCCGGTTGGTGAACTTGATACTAATCTCCTGGTTTCGTTCTGGTCATTGACTGACGACGCAACCGGCAAGGTTTATGTTTCGGATACTTCTATTAATGTCAAGAATGAGCAGTTGTTTCTCGACCTGGGCCTCTCAGTTTCCATTGAACAACCTCTGCTTCCCGGGCCTTATATTGTATCACGAAATAATGAAGGGACTGCTGAATATGCCATCCAACTTGAGCGAAATGGGTTTTTGGGTGCCTCTTTTGCCTACCAGGATTCACTCAGACCATGGATAAACTTTCTGCCTGATATTGACGGGGTACCTGATTTGGATTGGATCAGATCGGGTGTGGCGGCAAGTGACTGGCAAAACCCGGTAAAAGCCTTTGACCCTGATGGAGTTTACGAAACAGTGAATAGCGGCACCTGGACTCCGTATATGTTTGCTGCGGCATCAACGACTTCTGACACCATATTTGGTATTGCCCACAGGGAATCTCCTGCCGGTGATATGTCGAAAATGAGGAATTACTTCAGAGATATTCCGGGAGTTGACATTGTATTTACCAGCGACCGTTCGAAATGGACCCGTTCGGTTGTTATTGAAGAATCAGCAACTTTCAGTGATGCGGAAGGGAAAGCCAGGAGGCATGAAATAAGGAAGGGACGTTCAGTTAACCAGGATGGTGATACTGCTGTGGTTAGCACTGATCCTGCAAAAAATTCGGATTTCATCGCTCCTTACGGCATGGGCTGGTTTCCCGGGTATGCAATCAACGTTGAGACCGGCGAACGGCTGAATATTATGTTTGGCGAGGATTCACGAATGATACAGGACAACGGACGTGACATGCAGTTTAATCCCTCTCAGTATATTTATAATCCTAACGGTCGTTTAGTTTTAGGAGGACGTCATTATATTTATGTGATGGCCCATACAGCAAACAAGAAGAGTTACGCTTTGCTCGAGGATCCCGGTCTTAATTATTTCTCTACAGATATTTACGATAATCCTGCCTACGACGGAGGTGCTCATTTTGTGAAAATCATGAGCTGGCCTTACTATAAAATTCCGCAACACAGGACTATTGCAAAAGCTTTGCAATATGCTAACTGTGCCTGGACGGCAGTTCCTATTGGTCCTGCTATAGAACAGGGGCAGGCTCCATGGCTTGATAATGACCTTAAAATTAAAATCAGGATAAGTAAACCTTACGACAGGTATTTTGCAACAGAACTGAATGGCCCGAAAAATGAAAATAACTACTGGCCAAGTTATACATTCAAAACGGATGGCGTAGCAACAAATTACGACGATGTAACCAAAGCCGAAACCGACCTCGACCTGATCAACATTGTACCTAATCCATACTATGCTTACTCGCAGTATGAAACAGGTCAGCTCGACAACCGTGTAAAAATTACCAACCTGCCACAGCGTTGTACAGTTACTATTTATTCTACAAATGGTAACCTGATCAGGCAATACGATAAGGATGAAGTAAAAACGTCAATTGACTGGGACCTCAAGAACTTTGCGGGCATCCCGATTGCTGGAGGAGTTTATATCATTCATGTGAAGAGCGATCAGGGTGAGAAAATTATCAAATGGTTTGGTTCACTCCGCCCTGTTGACTTAAACGCATTTTAATTAATCAGGAGCAAACAGCAAATTAACTTCTAAAAACTGATTGTAAACATGAAAAATATCTATAAAACGATCATAGCAGTCCTCCTGACAGCAGTAATGATTCTTCCTTTGGCTGCATTGGCCGGCAATAAGGACCGGTCAGGGCAGGCGGGAGCTTCTGAGCTTCTCATCAATCCCTGGGCACGCAGTTCAGGATGGGGTGGTGTTAATGTAGCCAACAGCTTTGGCCTCGAAAGCCTTTATACCAATGTTGCCGGGCTGGCGTTCACCCAAAAGACAGAACTTATATTCGCCAATACACAATGGTTAAAAGGCTCTGAAATCGGGATAAATAATTTCGGTATCGCCCAAAAAGTTGGAGAATCAGGTGTTCTGGGTGTTGCAATTATGGCGATGAACTTTGGTGACCTGCCAATCACAACAACCGACTTACCCGAAGGCGGTCTGGGTACTTTTTCACCCTCGTACATGAATATCAACATTGCTTATGCAAAAGCCTTCTCCAATGCTATCTACGGGGGATTTAACCTGAAGATAATTTCAGAATCCATTAGTGATGTGGGCGCACAGGGTATTGCAGTTGATGCAGGTATTCAGTATGTGACCGGCGAAAAGGAAAATATTCACTTCGGTATCTCGCTGAAAAATGTAGGGCCAACCATGAAGTTTAAGGGTGACGGGTTGTCAATCCGTAGTTTCCTTCCGGGCCAGGAAAGCCAGTTTACTGTTGAGCAACGGTCGGCCGACTTCGAATTGCCGTCGCAATTGAACATTGGCGGTTCTTATGCCTTTTTGATCAGCGATATTCATACGCTTACTGCTGCTGCTGCCTTTGTTTCGAACGCATTTTACAAGGACCAGTATATTATCGGACTTGAATACAACCTGAAAAACTACCTGATGCTTCGTGGAGCTTATACATACGAAGATGGAATCACCACCAATGAACGTACTACTGCACTTACAGGACTAAGTGGTGGTTTATCTGTACAAGTACCGATCAATAAAGAGAAGAATTCAGTATTTTCGGTCGACTATTCGTACCGTGCCACTAACCCTTTCAAGGGTAGTCACACTATGGCCGTCAGGCTTAGTTTCTAAGAGACAGCAGGTTTATCTGCACTCATCGTAAATAGATTACCTGAAAGGACCCTTTTAATTAAGGGTCTTTTCTTCTTATTCACCAACAACAAAATGCTATCCTTATGACCCAGGTAACATATTATACAAAGGAAGGATTCGAGAAACTGAAGGCCGAGCTGGATCAACTAGTTCATATCGAACGTCCTGCTATTTCGCAACAAATTGCTGAAGCCCGCGACAAAGGCGACCTTTCGGAAAATGCGGAGTACGATGCTGCTAAAAATGCACAAGGCATGCTCGAAATGAAGATTTCGAAAGTGCAGGATCTTTTGCGTAACGCCCGCCTGCTCGATGAGTCGAAAATGGATGCATCAAAAGTTCAGATTTTATCAACTGTACGATTGAAAAATTTGAAGAATAATGCGGAGATGACTTATACCCTGGTTCCTGAAAATGAAGCCGATCTGAAAGCCGGAAAGATATCGGTAACTTCACCAATTGCAAAGGGCCTTCTTGGTAAAATTAAAGGAAGTAAAGTCGATATATTAATTCCGGCAGGGTCAATTACTTTTGAAGTTGTAGAAATTATCAGTAAATAAAAATGATATGGCAGGATTATTTGCTCGCATAGCAACCGGTGAAATACCTTCTTTTAAAGTGGCAGAAGATGAAAGGTTTTTCGCTTTTCTGGACATAAACCCTTTAGTAAAAGGACATGTTCTGGTTATCCCGAAGCAGGAAATTGATTACCTTTTCGATATGGATGTACAAGCATACCAAGACCTCTGGCAATTTGCTATGAAAGTTTCGAAAGCAATTAAAAGGGTTGTTCCCTGTATTAAAGTCGGGGTGGCGGTTATCGGACTGGAAGTTCCACACGCGCACATTCACCTCGTTCCTCTCAATACGATGGATGATATTAATTTCAGTAAGCCGAAACTCTCGTTCCCTGCTGATGAAATGAAACAATTGTCTTTAGAGATTGCTGCCGCGTTGTAGCCTGGAAAATAAAATTTTCTGTGAGATCCGCTTTCGTATGATGGCGGATTTTTTTTGATAATTTCCTGGCAAAAAGGTTCAAAAATTGATATTTCTTACCGGAATATCATTGCCTGATCCGAAGGGCAGCATGGCATTTATTAAGCGGGCGCTTTCAAAATTCCTGATTCCTGCTGCCGAAATTTTTGCAGCTTTTATGATGTTGCTTTTTAATAAAGATTCGCGAATGGTCCCCCGGAGTAAGGGAGTAGCTGGTGTAACCCAGTTTTTACCATCCGAAAAAATTATGTTCGAGAAGCTGGTATCGGTTATAAATCCGTTCTTTACAATCAGGATTTCATCGCATCCGGCACGGAGCGAAAACAACTCAAGCAATGGAGTACGGTCCGAAAATTTATAGTCGTACGTTATCGAATTGTCTTCCACAAGTTTGAGCGATTCAACCTGCTTTTTCTGATAGAGCTCAAACTGAATGCTTTCAATGGCTGAACCATATATTACCCTGCATTTGAAAATTCCTGTTTCACACCCTTTCGGGACTTGCAGTACTTGTTCCAGTTTGATAGGTTCATGGGCTGCGAAGAGGTCTTTCCTGCTATTGTTTAGCCTGAAATTATGGTATTCCAGGTTGGTAAATACACCCTCCTGCAGCCTGATCGTTTCAAATAAAAGGGACATATACCTTATCGATTAATTCCTGGTATTCGGATTGTGGATCGCTGTTAACGGTAATTCCGCCACCGCTGCAGAATGTAAGTTTGCCGCTCTCATTCCTGATAAAACGTATCATCACTCCCGAGTCGAGCGCTGATCCGTTGTAAAGCCCGAAAACGCCTGTGTAGAAGCCCCGCGAATATGTTTCAGCCTCTCGTATTATCTGCAAAGTTTTGGCTTTGGGTGCCCCGGAAATGGATCCTGCCGGCAGAAGTTTCCTGAAAATAGTGCCAAGATCAGCATGGTATCCTTCAGGAAGTACTCCCGAAATTTCCGAACTTACCTGCAACAGCGTTTTTTCATGAGTAACAATTTTTTCTACGAACCTGAACCTGTCCACCTGCACATCGGCTGCAACCATGCTCAGGTCGTTGCGTATCAGGTCGACTATGGTATTGTGCTCGGCGGTTTCTTTAGGGTCGGTGAGGATGGTTTCTTCTGCCTCGGGCATGGAAGCATCAATCGTTCCCTTCATTGGAAACGAGCTGATTTTCCCGTCAGCAATACGGATGAAAATCTCCGGTGAGAAAACCACAAACTGATCACCGAATAAAAGGCGGTAGCGGGCTTTGCTAAGGGTATATACTTCTTGAAGACTCAGGTTCAGTTCGATTTCGGTCGGAAAAGTAAGATTGGTTAGATACGAATTGCCTGCCACCAGGTTGCGGTGAACGAGTTTGAATGCCTTTTCGTACAAGCATTGTTCAACAGGATTTTTAATCAGATGCACGGGTGTAATCACACTTCCCGGCAAATTTTCGTTACCTGAACCATTGAGATGAAAGAAGATTCCGGAAGCAGCAGCATTTTCAGGCTCAATGAAAAACCCGTTTTCTACTTCAAAGTCGATGCCGAACAGGAATGGCTTACGCCGTTTTCCATATTCATTCATAAGGGTAAAAACTTCCTGGGCTGGCTTCAGCATTCCGAAATGCGGTTATAGAGACACAAAAATACCAATAAACTGACAGTTATCCTTATTTTTGCTGCTTCAACTTGCCTGATGCGGATACTGCTGATCGATAATTACGATTCATTTACATGGAACCTTTACCAGCTTTTACTCAAAGCAGGTGCCGGGGTAATTGAAGTTGTGAAAAACGACCAGGTTATACCGGATCATATCTCCCGGGCCGATGCAATTGTTTTTTCGCCCGGGCCGGGATTACCGCAAGACGCAGGAAATATGAAGGAAATTATCATCCAGAACCTGGAAATGAAAAAAATGCTTGGGATTTGCCTCGGGCACCAGGCCATTGCTGAAGTTTTTGGGGCAAGCCTCATACAGTCGGATGTGATTTTTCATGGAACTGCAACACTGCTAACTATACTCGAACCAGCGTATCTGTTTAAGGAAATGCCTGAAAGGGTTATGGCGGGAAGATATCATTCGTGGGTTGTTGACCCAGTTAACTTCCCTACAGAACTTCAAGTAACAGCCACTGACGAAAAAGGTGTGATCATGGCTATGAGGCACAAAACGCTTGATATCACCGGCGTTCAGTTTCACCCTGAATCGATACTAACTCCGCTTGGCGAAAAAATGATCCGTAACTGGATGAAGGGATAGTATCGATACTATCAGCTTGATGTATAACCCGGCATAAAATTGAGAACTGTGAGTGTAAGTAATTCAATCCGCCTTTGGCGGATAAAGTACAAAATTCAAAGTTGTTTTACGATTCAATACTGAGTATATAAAACACTAAAACTAAAAACGCCTGATAATCTTTTTTGATTAATATTAGTTTTATTGGTGTGCTTAAAGCTTTTTCGTTTTTAAGTATTTTTCTTTTTTTTGTTGTTCGTCCAGATTAAGAAGTATATTCAAATTCCTGGGATATGCGAATAGTTACCCTTGTCTCCCTTCCCCTTGTCTCCCCTTCCCCAAGTCTCCCCATCTCCCCATCCCCATGTCTCCTCAATACGCCCGTTCGTTCTTCCCTTCAATAAAATTGATGAAAGATTTGTTCACCACTTTGTTTCCACCAGGTGTAGGATATTTGCCCGTGAAGTACCAGTCGCCGGTATGATTAGGTATGGCCTGGTGCAAATCTTCGATGGTTTGATACACTATGGCCACTTCTGCTTTGCAACCCGGCGGAGTAACTAATTGTGCAATTTTTGCCGAAATCTGCTGGGGAGTAAACAGGTCATAAATTTCCTTTACATAGTTAACAACTTGTTCTTTTGGAAGTTTCTCCTGTGCTTTACATTTCTTATATACTTCGTTTAAAATATCACTCTGATGAGTTTCTTTAAGCAATTCGATGGTTGCTGTGAAGGCTATAAAATCGGTGATCTTGGCCATGTCAATTCCATAGCAATCCGGATAGCGGATCTGGGGTGCCGATGAAGCTATAACGATTTTCTTCGGTCCAAGCCTGTCGAGCATGCGGATAATACTTTGCTTCAACGTTGTGCCCCTTACAATGGAATCGTCAACAACTACCAGGTTATCAATTCCGCGGCGCACCGTTCCGTAGGTTACGTCATACACGTGTGCAACAAGGTCGTTGCGCTGTGAGTCCTGGGTTATAAAAGTCCGGAGTTTTATGTCTTTAACGGCAACTTTCTCGGTTCTGGGTTTCAGTTTGAATATTTCCTGTAACTGTTCACGGGTTATGCCGGGGCCAGCCTGAAGTATTTTATCGGATTTAATCTGGTCGCAAACGTTGTTCAGTTCCTCAACCAATCCATAAAACGCTGAAGCAGCGGTATTCGGGATATAACTGAAAACTGTATTCTGCAGGTCGTGCCCGACTTCTGACAGTATGTTTTTTGTTAAAGCACTACCGAGGCTTTTGCGTTCATTATAAATTTCTTTATCCGTTCCACGGCTGAAATATATACGTTCGAACGAGCATGAGCGCCTCGGAGCAGGTTCTTTAATCTGTTCCTCGGTTACAGTTCCGTCGCGGCGTACAATAAGTGCATAGCCAGGTTTTACCTCATGAACATCGTCGTACAACACATTCATTGTAGTTTGTATTACAGGACGCTCCGATGCCGCAACCACAATTTCATCGTCCTTGTACCAGAAAGCCGGGCGTATTCCGTTAGGATCGCGTAAAATAAATGCATCCCCATGTCCGAACATACCGGCAATGGCATACCCGCCATCCCAATGTTCGGACGACTCGGCTAAAAGCTCTTTAATATCCAGGTTTTTAGCGATCAGTTCAGTACTTTCCTGTTTGGTAAATCCTTCTTTTTTAAAACGATGATAAAGGGTTTCATTGGATTCATCAAGGAAATGACCAATTTTTTCGAGAATGGTAACGGTATCCGAAGTCTCAACCGGGTATTGCCCGAACTGCACGAGGCGCTGGAATAGTTCATCCACATTGGTCATATTGAAATTACCTGCTAAAACAAGGTTACGCGTCATCCAGTTATTGTAACGTACAACAGGGTGCAGGTTTTCGATATTATTTATTCCAAAAGTTCCGTAACGGAGATGCCCCATAAAAACCTCGCCAAAAAACGGAACCTTTTTCTTCAGCCACACGGCGTCGTCAATCCGCTCAGGATCGTTGCGCAGAATATCCTGGAAAGGTTTGTAAATCTGTTTGAAAATATCGTCGATAGGCGCGGAAGCATTTGATCTTACCCTGTCAATATACCTGTTGCCCGGAATTACATTCAGCTTAATACTTGCTACCCCGGCACCATCCTGCCCGCGGTTATGCTGTTTTTCCATCAGCAGGTGTAACTTATTTATCCCATAAAGTGTGGTGCCATACCTGGAATGATAATACTCGAGCGGCTTCAGTAACCTGATAAAGGCAATACCACATTCATGTTTTATTTGTTCACTCATGAGAAACGTGTTGATGATTTTGATCGGGTAATTGTCGGTACACTGGAATGGGGAAAAATGAAAAAATCAGCAGCAAAGGAAGAAATATCATATTTCTGCCTGTTGTTGAAACTGAATCAGTCATCAAAATTCTTGTTTGCCTGAAATTAGTTTTTAATCAGCTTCTTGCTGCCCGCGAATCCCTCGTTGGTGTAAAAAAGCAGTATATAAGCCCCTTTCGACAGGGAACTTATATTAAATGTAAGTATGTCGCTGACCGGATTTTCTGCTTCCAGCAGTTTACTGCCTGTAAGACTAACCAGTAATATTTTATTGATTTTTTCAGGCAGTCCAACTGAGACAATGCTTCGGGCCGGGTTAGGATATACCTGTACCTTGCTCATCAGGTTGTTTTCGGGAATGCCAAAGGAAGTTCCATTGTCGTTATAAAAACAGGTATAGGTATATTCCCCTGCTTCAATTACCCATACCCTGTTGGGCTGGCCATAAGGAAACTCAACAATGGAATCGTGCCATGTACTGTTGATACGAAATTTGAATTCGAGACGGTCGCCGACCATGAAACCTGGAATGGTAGTTGAATAAACTGCTGAATCAGATCCAGGAACTATGGAAAGAATATTTCTTGTTCCGATATAATTATTGAAAGTACCGGCAATATCAACAGTATCAGTCCTGGGATTGAACAAGCTATCTGCAATGTATTCCGACATATTTACAATGAAAGTCAGGCTTTTAAATTGGGTAACAGCTTCAGTTACCTCTATATCATCAATTGCCAGTTTGTCGCCACCCGAAGCAGTGTTTATTCTGAAGCCTATAAAAACGAACTGGTTCGAGTATCCTGCTGCAGCAAGGTCGAGCGAATGGCCTTCAAATGTGTCAGACTTAGAAGAGGTATAGTGCCATATAGGATCATTAAAAAGGCAACCGGTTACCGATTGTTCTGTTGTGGAAACAAAAACCTCGTAAGTATCCGTTGTGCCGGGAACCAATGAAAGACTTTTAAATGTCAGATAGGATTTCTCTCCCAGCCTGATTGCGGGAGTAATAAACCAGTCGTCGGCAGCAGTATCGGGCAGATAATTTGATGTGGCTATAGCGGCATGATTTCCGGAAGGCCCTACCAGGCTTACAAACCATGCAACGCTTTGAAGTGTATCCCATTCAGTTCCAATAGGATCAGCCTTATCGAGGTTACTTAAAACATAATCCTGAAAAAGGCTCGCAGTATCTTCGAAATTCTGGGAATACATAAGCTGTTGGGCATTTGCAGCCACAATGGTCGTCAGGATCAACATGATTGCAATAGTAATTTTCCGCATCATACAGTTAGAGTGAAAAATGTTGTAAATCCGGATTGCAGGATATTGTATTGGTTAACAAATGTTTATCTGCAATTCAAACCACACCGTTTTGTTTTAAAGGTGCAAATTTACAAATTCCGCTTCAATAAAAAGGTGCTGAAAAAATATAGGTTCCCGGAGTTTTCTTTTATTAGGAATTTTTAACGTTAATTTGCCTAACATTTCAGTTATTGAAGTGTTTATAAAAGTTTGAATTGTTTGAAGAGTTTCAGGGTGAGAAGCAAGGCCGGATTGAATGCTTCGCTTTATACCTTGACATTTCAAAACATTCATCAAATTTATTAAGCAATTCCTTGTAATTGGTTATCCTAAAAATATGCGTTCTGTGCAATTTCTGATTTTTTTCAGCATCGTTCTGCTGATATACAGCCTTGTTAATTACTACATCTATATCCGTGGCATGCAGGCTTTGCCATTAGGAATGGCTTTTAAACGCTGGTATCCCTGGGTTTTCCTTTTTCTGAGCGCTTCCTATGTTATAGGGCGTTTCACTGAACGGGTTTGGATTTCGCCGGTAAGCAGTTTTTTTACTTTCACAGGTTCTTTCTGGCTGGCATTTATGATCTATTTTTTGATGGCAGTGCTGATTATCGACCTGGCAAGGCTTGTCATTTACTTTCTACCGACCAGGCCGGAATTTCTGGTAAATAATTATACGGATATTAAAAAATATATGTTCCTTGCGGTAGTCGCAATCACAGGTATAATTGTTTTGGCAGGCCATATAAATGCGTTAACCCCCAGGGTAAAAAGACTGGATATTAAAATTGATAAAAAGGCCGGGTTCATGAAAACACTGCATATAGCAGCTGCATCGGATATCCACATGGGTACACTGGTAGGGCCGCGGCGAACTGCCAAACTGGTAAAAATGCTGAATGAGCGTAATGCAGATATGATACTATTTGCCGGAGATATTGTTGACGAAGACCTCGCTCCGGTTATCCGATACGACTTGGGACGATCGCTGCTCAAACTGAAAGCACCTTTAGGCATATATGCTATTACAGGGAATCATGAATACATCGGTGGTGCCGAGGCCGCAGTAAAATACCTTGAGGAGCATAATATTATAATGATAAGGGATACTGCGCTCAAAATCAACGAAAGCTTTTACATAGCCGGACGCAACGACCGCGATTCGAAAAGATTTAGTGCCAAAGAACGTAAAGATCTCAATAAAGTACTCGAAAGCGTTGACCTTTCGCTCCCTGTAATCATGATGGATCACCAGCCGTTTAATCTTCAGCAGGTTGTGGATGCAGGAGTCGATTTCCAGCTTTCAGGGCATACGCACCATGGGCAATTGTGGCCGTTCAATTATATCACTGATGCAATTTATGAAGTGAGTTGGGGTTACAAACAAAAAAATAATTCTCATTTCTATGTTTCGAGTGGATTCGGAGGCTGGGGCCCACCTGTTCGCACGGGTAACAGGCCGGAAATACTTGATATTTATATTACATTCAATTGATTCTGAATTGGATTTCTTTTCAAAATCCCTGACAGAAGTTATTTGTTCTCTGCAATGAATTTAGAATCTACATATATTCAATCACCGGTTGGCACCATCGAAATTTCGGGAAGTGAAAACGGAATCCGGTCCATACTCTTTCTTGACAGCGGAAGAGAAGCCACATCGGTGCCCAACTGTTTACAGGAATGTATAAATCAACTGAAAGAGTATTTCAGTGGCAAGCGGCAGGAATTCAATCTTACCCTCGATCCGGAGGGAACTGAGTTCCAGTTAAAAGTTTGGGAACAACTTCAAAAAATACCTTTCGGGAGGACAATCAGCTACCTTGAACTGGCACGAATGACCAGAAATGAATCTAATACCCGCGCCGTCGGGAATGCCAATGGTAAAAACAAGATCAATATTGTTGTTCCGTGTCACAGGGTAATAGGCAGCAACGGTAAACTCACCGGGTATGGCGGGGGCTTGTGGCGGAAGGAAATACTTCTCAAACACGAAATGGGTAATTCAATGCCCGGATTATTTGCAGGAACTGAAAGCCTGAGGTAGATATTTGTTCTACTCTTTCAGCTTTTCTACGATGCTCCTTTGAAGTATCCTTCCAACAGGATATACATTAAACCTGCTGTCCCAGTAAGGGGTTTTGCTGTAAAACCAATTCAGCATGGCATCCGGGTTGGCAGCAAAAGCTTTATCATTGGCTTTTTTCTGTTCAAATTCTGATTTTAAGGCAGGATTTTTCTCAATCATTTCACGCGCCATTGTTTCCATAACATACGATTCTGAATACTCTTTCTGTTCCATGCAGGCATCGAAAAATCCCCAGGCCGCATACGAATCGGGCGATGCCGGCTCAAGCAGGTGCGCTATAATCCTGGCAGTACGTTGGTTCATGTCAACCACCATAGTACCTGCCGGGAAGGTGCAATATTCAATAGTGTCAATTAACTCGTAAGTGAGTTTATGGTGACCTTCAAACGACTTTTGTTGCCAGCGCACATTTCGGAACCTGCTAGCTTTTATAAGTATCTCTTTTTCCTGTTTTAAAGGAATCAGGTTTACTCCATGCAACCTCAATCCTTCAATTATACTGGTGTATTGGGGTGGAACAAGGTAAGCTTCAGGCAGACTAACAAATTTGTCGGCCATGCAATGCGGAAAAAGGGTCAGTTGCCAGGTTGTTGGTTTCCGGTTATTGTATTTAAACCATAAACCTCCGGTCAGATCGCTGGTATCGATGGTATAATCAAATCCGAGAAATTCGACCTGCGTGCTGTCGGCATAGGATACTGAGAAACTTACCGGGAAGGGTTCCTTCCTGAATGGCTTACCGGCGCTGTATTCATCCGCTTGAGCTACCAGCGTTTGCAGTGTTTTGAATTCTTTATTCAGTAACTCCAGGGTATGTGTAAGCATAGTGTAAGTGCTGGTAACCCTGGCTTTATAAGGTTTAAGCATATGTGTTTCGATAAGAAGTCCCGGGCGGTTCTGAACGGACGTATAACCCTGCGAAAGCATAGGTGGAGCCACTCCCAGGGTGAGCCCGCTTCGCGGATCGTGCCAATTACGGAACTGCACGTAAGGAAATACGGGAAAACCCGATTTCTCCATTTCGCTTACCAGGAATTTTTCACACACATTCTCTGTCCAACCTGATAGATTTGCTTCCATACATCCTCCGGTTTCCAGTGCGTAGGTCATGGTGTACTGAAAGTCGGCTCCGTCAGTTACATGGCAGTCGACGAAAAAATCGGGAAGCCAGTTATTGAAAAGGGTAAGCCATGCTTTCATTTCGGGGGCATCCGCTTTCATGAAATCGCGGTTCAGGTTCAGGTTTTGAGAGGTAGTGCGCCAGCCCATTTCTTCCGGACCGTTTTGGTTTATCCTGTTGTATGGGCTAAACCGTTCGTGCCCGTCGGTATTAAAAATCGGGATAAAAATAATGGTAACATGATCGAGTAAATGGCTGTTCTTTTTATAAATGGCCAGGTCGCGGAGCAGCATCAGCCCGGCATCTTTTCCGTCACTTTCACCGGCATGTATGCAAGCTTCGATTAGAAGTACCGCATTCCCGCTTTTCTTCACGGCTTCGGGAGTGAAGTTGCCGTTCCGGTCTGCAATCAGGACCGGCAGATCGCGGCCTTGCGGACTTTTTCCAAATGTTGTATAGTGCAGGATGGGCGAAGCATTAGCAAGTTTTTTGCAGTACTCAATTGTTTCGGTATAACCAGGAGTTTTACGATAATTCGATTTTTCATAAAAGGTAAGGAATGTTGTATCCTGCGCTTTAAGTTGAATTGAAATGCCCAGCAGAGCAATTAGTAAGAGTAATATTCTCATGATTTTTACATAGTTTGACGCAAAAGTAAGGATATATCCTGTCTCACTTTTATAAAGATGTGAAGGTATTTTTATTGTTCATTTGCAATCTGCTTTTTTCGTGAGGGATGGCTTTGTTAAAAATTCTCAATTATCTCAGCAATAAACACGAAAAGGTACCTTTGCAACAAATATCATTTTCTGCTGTTGATATGTTAAACTTTTAGTAAAGTTTGAAGTCAAAACTTAAATACAAATAATAATAAATGATTCTAAATACAAAAACCAGATTATTTCTGGCTGTAATAATATTGCTTGTCTCCAATCAGATAATTGCCCAGAATCAAGGAGGGCAACCAGGGAATAAGCCCGGGGGGAATGGTGCATCCCAGGGATTTGGCGTTATCAGCGGTGCACTGCATGATGAATCCACCAGGGCACATGTCGAATACGGGAATATTCTGCTATTCAGGGCAAAGGATTCTGTAATGGTTACCGGAACCATTACAGGTGCCAGGGGAAAGTATTTATTCAGCAACCTTTTACCGGGTAAATATTATATCAGAGCCAGTTTTATTGGCTATGAAGATAAATATTTTTCCGGAATTACAATTTCGCAGCAGACGGCTGATATTAAAATGGGTGACGTTTACATTAAACCAAGCCTTTCGAGCTTGTCGGAAGTTGAAATTATAGCTGACAAATCGCTGATTACGAATAATCTTGATAAAAAAGTCATCACTGTTGATAAAACAATGGCTTTGTCGGGTGGCACCGCTACCGATATCATGGAAAATGTTCCGAGTGTTGCCGTTGATGCTGAAGGGAATGTTAGCCTTAGGGGGAATTCGAACATCACCTTGCTGATTGATGGAAAACCAGCCAGCCAGGCAGGTATAAGCAGCAGCGATATCTTAAACCAGTTGCCGGCCAGTGCAATCGATGCCATCGAAGTTATCACAAATCCATCTGTCCGTTACGATCCTGATGGGACTTCTGGAATAATAAATATAGTTTTAAAAAAGAAAGCACTTCAGGGATTTAACGGTCAGGTATCGGGTACTGTCGGGACAAATGAAAAATACAACGGTTCATTAAATCTGAATTATCGCACCAGTAAAGTAAACTTTTTTGCGGGTGCTGACGGTCGTTACAACCTTACCCCAACATCTTCCGAAAGCGAAAGGACGAGTAATTATGGTGATGCGGTAAATGTGCTGCGGCAATCGCAGGAGGGAGAGAGCTTCCGCAAGTCTTTGAATTTCAACGGAGGAATTGATTATTTTATTGATACAAGGAACAATATTACATTTTCGGTTCAGCGCAGGGATATGGCCTTCGGCCAGGAAGGAACGATGATGAATAAGGAATACTACGGTACCGATTCACTGATCAGTAATTTTGAAAGATATACCAAATCAGAGCGTAGCATACAATCCATGGGTTACAACCTTTCCTACAAACATACTTTTACTGAAAAAGGAAGAGAGTTTACCCAGGATATTAGTTTTAACGATAACCAGATGAACAACGACCAACTAATTGATCAGCAGGATATTGATCCTTTTACAGGTCAGCCGGTTGGGCTGGTGCAGTCGCAGCATAACTATGCCCTAAACAAAAATTACTTCTTCACTGCCCAGGGAAATTATATACATCCATTCCAAAGCGGGGCAAGAGTTGAAACCGGGTATAAAGTTTCGGTACGTGATCTGGGTATGGATTATGACTATACAACTTACAACCATAATACAGGCGAATGGGACGAGCAGGTTCTTTTGAAAAATCATTACGATTATAAAGAACAGATATATGCAATCTATGGTATATATGGACATTCCTGGAAAAAACTCCGTTACCAGGCCGGACTGAGATATGAGCAGGTTTATGCGAATTCAAAAGTTGAACAAACCAATCAAACGTATAGTAATCCTTATTATGGTTTGTATCCTTCGCTGCATACACAATATGACCTTGGTAAAAACCGTGAGCTGCAATTTAGTTACAGTCGCCGTGTTGACCGCCCTTCACCACGCGAACTCAATCCCTATGTTGATTATTCCGATTCACTCAATATCCGCATGGGAAATCCCGCTCTGCAGCCCGAATATACCAACTCTCTCGAACTCGGTGTGCTGAAATACTGGGATAAGGCATCATTGACTTCCAACTTGTTTTTCCGCAATACTACAGGACTGATTGAAAATATTACCCTGCTTGATACCACCGGTATTTCCTATACGATGCCGCAAAATATTAATAACAGCCAATCGTACGGGATGGAATTTGTGGCTTCAGCAAATCCTTCCAAATGGATGAGGATCAACGGTAATGTATCCCTTTATAAATATCTTGTAAGTGAAGTGCCTGAGTACGAGATACCTTCTACAGAAAGCTTTACCTGGAGTGGAAGGCTAAATGCGACTCTCAGCTATTCGCAGAATGGCTCATTCCAGCTTATTGGAAATTATTCATCCCCAAGCAGTTCGGTACAATCAACAAGAGAAGGTAACTACACTGTGGATGCTTCGGTCAGGCATGATTTTTTTAAAAATAAATTAAGCTTTTCACTCAGGGTTACCGATATATTTAATACACGTAATTTCAATTCCACAACTACCGGTACTAATTATGTTTCGGTTAACAAACGATATATGGAATCGCGGGTATTGTATGCCGGAATCCAGTTGAAACTGAACAACTACAGCAAAAAGTCAGAAAAAAACGGCTCTAACGGTGAAATGCAGGATGAAGGGTTCTGAAAAAGGGTTTGGGGGTTAGGGATTAGGGAATGCAGCTAATCTATATTTGTGGCAAGTCAATATTATACTCTGAACGAGATAAAAACTTACATTATTTGATCAAGATCTGGACAATTACTTTAAATCCATTGCTCACATTTTCCTGTCGCCAAAACAAATCCCCATTTTCCGCGACTTTTTTACAATCGCATGATCGGGGGGTACAAGTTTAAGTTTTCCTCCAACCTGTTCGAGGGGGACGGAAGTAATGGTTTCTCCGTCTTTGGTAACCATAAGTCCGAATTTCCCTTCTGCGATAAGTTCCACGGCATGAGCACCGTAGCGGGTTGCAAGAATACGGTCCATGGCCGTTGGTGAGCCACCGCGCTGAACATATCCAAGGATGGTCTCGCGGGATTCGAGGCCGGTTTTTTCCCGTATGGATTGCGATATAAATGAAGCTGCAGAAATTCCTTTTGGCCTTTGGATGCCCTCGGCTACAACAACGATAGAATATGGCTTTTTATTTTTTGCCCTTTTTTCGAGGTATCGGGCGATAATGTCCAGGTCGTAAGGTATTTCAGGAATTAAAATCACGTCGCCACCACCTGCAACACCCGAATACAGTGAAATCCAACCGGCATGATGTCCCATCAATTCAATTACCATGATGCGCTTATGCGAATTGGCTGTTGAATGCAGCCTGTCAATGGCTTCGGTAGCTATGGTAACTGCAGTATCGAATCCGAACGTTACATCGGTACCAAAAACATCATTGTCAATAGTTTTGGGCAGGCCTATAATATTCAATCCATCAGCAGCAAGTTTGGCGGCAGTTTTCTGAGTACCGTTGCCCCCGATTACAACCAAAGCGTCGAGTCCTATTTCCTTATAATTTTTCTTGATAATTTTCGAAAGATTTACCCCGGTAACGGGATCGTTCTTGAATGGCTTATCACGCGAAGTGCCCAGTATAGTGCCCCCGAGTGTCAACATGCCCGATAGCTGGGTTTCGTCGAGTTCAGCATATTCCTTGTCAACAAGCCCGCGGAAACCCGAAGAAATTCCGATCACTTTCATTCCGTATTCAATGATGGCAGTTTTACCAACACCGCGAATGGCAGCATTAATTCCCGGGCAGTCGCCGCCCGCTGTAAGTATTCCTATCTTCATTCCCCGGGTTGAAAGCGCCATGATCCTGATTTTTATTTATCGCTGCAAAGGTACATACAAACCGAATGGCCGTTATTAATATTTTGCTAACAATTAAATTGAAAAAATATTTTGCTGTCCATATTCATTTGAATTTTTATCCGTGCCTGATCACTCTTCTCTCCGACTTCCACTTTTTAACCCGGTAGTACTTCCCCTTCCGATTTTGCCACAACCACTGCACCACATGTATCGCCATACACATTCACAACTGTACGGAACATATCGAGGATACGATCTACTGCCAGTATTAATCCGATTCCTTCAAGAGGCAATCCTACAGCATTCATAACAATTGCCATCATAACCAGCCCGGCCATAGGAATGCCTGCCGACCCGATAGCTGCCAGCAAGGCTGTAAAAACCACTACCATTTGCTGCGAAAACGAAAGATCAATGCCATAGGCCTGCGCAATAAACATCACAGCAACACATTCGTAAAGCGCAGTGCCGTTCATATTGATGGTAGCACCAAGCGGAAGGGTAAAACTTGCAATTTTGTTGGAAACACCGCTTTTATGTTCGACTGCTTCCAATGTTAGAGGCAGAGTAGCATTGGAAGATGATGTGGAAAAAGCAGTTAAAATAGGAACCGACATATTCCTGAGATGCTTTATTGGATTAACTTTTCCAAGCACTTTTAATGTTAGAGAAAGCGTGATCAGCATATGGAACAGTAATGCTGCAATTACTGTAAGCATATATAATCCCAGCCGTTGTGCAAGGACCCAGAGGTCAGGAACCTGGCTGATCTGGTTTGCTACAATACCAAATATGCCCAGAGGAGCGAATTTAATAATGAACATGGTTATTTCCATAACCACTTCGAGGCTTGAGTTGAAGAAGTCAGTGAGAAATCGTCGCGGTTTCTCGTTCACCTTTGTGATAAAAAATCCGAATAGTATCGCAAAGAATATGATAGAAAGCATCTGGCCTTCGCTGAATGCCAGGAAAATATTTTTAGGTACAATATTGAGCAGGGTTTCGCCTATGGATTGGTGGGTGCTGCTGAGGCCTTCCACTTTCTGCATCAGGCCGATATCAGCACCAATACCAGGTTTTGTAAAATTAACAAGTATTAATCCGGTTACAATGGCAATCAGGCTGGTAATCATGTAAAATCCCATCGTTTTCAATCCCAGCCTGCCGAGGTTATCAGCAGTGCCAACATTTGCCACACCACTTATTATCGAACATAGGATAACAGGCACAATTACCATATTAAGGGCACGCAGAAACAACACCCCCAGCCAGCTTACATACCCGACATATTCAGGCAACCAGGCTCCATAGGCCACGCCCAGTATTAAACCTATTAATATCTGCCAGTGAAGTGCAATGCGTTTTAACATGGTATTTAATTTTGATGAAAATCAAAAGTGCCTTTACATATTCAAATGGTTGGATTTTCCTGCTCTGTATTTTCCTTCTACAAATATCCCTTCGGGCAATCATTCACAAATGTATTACAAGGAATTCAATATGCAAAATTGAATTCAGGACAAAGAGTGCAAACTAAACTTTCAGTTTTATGGTGTAGGGCCTTATAAAACCAATGTTTACCGTACGCTGCTTATCCTACTCCTGTTCAACCAACCATCAGTTAATGACCCATTATGCAACAGGAAAAACAGGCCGTTAAACTTTATTGATCTTTTTTTTTTAAAACGATATGAAAACATAGTAATTTTACATTCACACAGCCAATATTGAATCCTTTTATGAAAAAAAACATTTTGCTTTGTGCAGCAGCAATCATTTCCCTGGTCTTTGCGCTTAATTCCAGAGCTCAGTATCCAAACATATTGGTAAGTGATGAGTACAATCCCAATGAGACATGCATTTATATTAACCCTAAAAACTCGAAACAGATCATTGCCGGGGCAAATCTAAATTCGTACTATTTTTCAAATGATGGTGGTTTTACCTGGAACAGGAATCCATTGAATTCAACCCTCGGAGTGTATGGTGACCCATGTGTTATAATTGATACGGCAGGGTACTTGTATTTCTTTCACCTGTCGAATCCTGCTTCGGGCAACTGGTTGGATCGGATAGTATGTCAACGTTCCACAAATGGAGGATTATCCTGGAGTAATGGATCGGGAATAGGCTTAGACCCTTCTAAGCAGCAGGATAAGGAATGGGCTTGCGTAAACCCGCAGAATAACGATATATATGTAACATGGACACAGTTTGATGCCTATGGATCGCCGAATCCTGCCAAGAAATCGAATATTTTGTTCTCGAAATCATCGGATCAGGGTATTACATGGAGTGATGCTTTGCAGATTAATGAAATATCAGGAAACTGTATCGACAGCGATAGTACTGTTGAAGGTGCAGTTCCTGCTGCGGGACCTAATGGCGAAATATACACATCCTGGGCCGGCCCGGCCGGACTGGTATTCGATCGTTCACTTGATGGGGGACTTACCTGGCTCGATCAGGATATTTTTGTCAGTGATATTCCGGGTGGATGGGATTATTCGGTTCCCGGAATATTCCGCGCCAATGGGTTGCCAGTTACCTGCTGCGACCTCAGTACAGGGCCTCACAGGGGTACTATTTATATAAACTGGACCGATGAACGAAATAATAACGGACCGGAACAGGATGTGGATGTATGGCTGGTTAAATCAACTGATGGCGGCAACAACTGGAGTGCTCCCCGACGTGTTAATGATGATGCTCCCGGTAAGCAGCAGTTTTTTACCTGGATGACAATCGACCAGGTTACAGGCTATATCTGGTTTGTGTTCTACGACCGGCGTAATTATAATGATACCCGCACCGATGTATATATGGCAGTTTCGAAGGACGGGGGAGAAACTTTCGAAAATTTCAAAATCAGTGAAAGTCCTTTTATACCGAATTCCAATGTGTTTTTCGGCGATTATACGGGTGTTTCGGCTCATAATAATATTGTGCGCCCGATATGGACAAGGCTCGATGAATATAATTTATCAGCATGGACAGCCATAATCGATCCTTATTTTAGAAGTGTAAAGGAGAAGGATATTCTCCCGTTGGCAACAGAACAGGTTTTTCCGAATCCTTTCAGCGAAAGCACTGTATTTTCATTCAAATTGAACAGGACGGTAAAAATCAGCCTCTGTGTTTATGATATGT
Source organism: Lentimicrobiaceae bacterium (assembly GCA_041753535.1). Taxonomy (GTDB): domain Bacteria; phylum Bacteroidota; class Bacteroidia; order Bacteroidales; family UBA4417; genus UBA4417. The sequence continues at coordinate 20,033 of JBGSUB010000005.1, read as the reverse complement.
TCGGGCACAAGGTGGCAACATTAATTGATAACTCGCTTTACCAGCCGGGCAAGTATATAAAACAGTTTGATCCCGGTAAAGATGATTTGCCTTCAGGCGTGTATTATTTTTCGCTAACCGGAAGTGGTATTAACAAACAGCGCAAGATAGTATATCAAAAGTAAGTTTCTCCGTATCAACAAGGTACGGAAAGGCTGGGAGGTAATAAAATTTTTAAATAATAATTTTAACCTGCTTTTGCTACGTATTTATGTCACACAAACCTCCTCGTATAACCTGATTTTCACGCCAATGCAACTTTATGGCAATAGAATGCCCCTTTACCTTTACCTTCTAAAATACGAACATAATTGCCTTGTCGGGGGCACTTCATATCTGACTTTTTTTTATGCACAATACAAATCTTCCATTGCTGGAAACTGTAAGAAAACTACTCTCAGGCTATACTTCCAGTGAATTTACTTTCCAAATGCTTTCAAAGGATCTCAAACTATCCGTTGAAGATTTAATCAGAGCGTTTGGTACTGAAACTGGTTTGGTTCAGGAAATACTGAACTACGAACAGCAAAACCTTGAAAATATTTTTTCGGAAACTGATTTTACCGACATCAATGCAATTGATGGCTTGCTTTTGGTAAGTAAGGAGATCAGCATAAAATTTGCCAATATCCTGCCTAGCATAACTTTCGATCTTCGGGCATTGTTTCCTGAGGTCAGACAAAAATTTGTGGATAAAAGGGTAAGTTTTGTCAATGATAAAATAAAATCGAACTTTGAACAGGGGATTGAGCAAGGGATGTACCGCCCCGATCTTAGCCCAGAACTTGTTTCGCGTATTTATATCAGCAGGCTTATTGATCTTCATAACCCTGATTTCTTTCCAAACGAAACTATTTCATTTTCAGTGCTTTTTGATGTGATGTTCGATACATTTATAAGAGGTATCTGTTCTGATGAAGGGAAGAACTATTACGAGAAAAGAATAAAATGTATGAAATTTTAAATATCCTGGTGATGTCCTTCTGGTTAATAAAAGCCATTTCAGGATTTATTATCACAAAATAATCATTATCCTTACCGGACAACTCCCTTTATTGCTATCTTTAACAGACAAAAATCAGTTGATTATGGCAAAAATTGTTGTGCTTGGTGCCGGGATATCCGGACATACCGCCGCTCAGATACTGAAGCGGAAACTGGGTAAGCATCACGAGGTTATCGTGATTAGTCCCAATACAAAATACCAATGGATTCCATCAAATATTTGGATAGGCATCGGGCAGATGACAGGAAAGGATGTGACTTTCGAGCTGGCACCGGTGTATAAAAAATTAGGAATTGTTTATAAACAAGCAAAAGCAACAGCCATATTTCCGGAAGGGGATGTTGATATTGCCAGACCCTTTGCCGCTATTGAATTTACAGGACAGGATAAGGCTGGTACTACTGAAAAGGTGGAATACGATTACCTGATAAATGCAACCGGCCCCAAACTCAATTTTGCCGCTACCGAAGGACTCGGTCCCGAAGGATTCAGCGAATCGGTATGTACCTATCTGCATGCTGCCCATGCCTGGGAAAAGCTACAGGTATCGCTCGGAAAAATGGCGAAAGGCGAAAAGCAGCGTTTTCTTATCGGTACCGGCCATCCTACAGCCACCTGTCAGGGAGCGGCTTTCGAGTATGCCTTAAATGTTGCCTTCGAAATAAACAAGCGAAAACTCAACCATATGGCCGAAATTACCTGGATTACCAACGAGTACGAAGTCGGTGATTTTGGCATGGGCGGAGCCTTTATTAAAAAAGGAGGGTATGTTACTTCCACACGCATCTTTACCGAGTCTATTTTATCAGAGTATGGTATAAAATGGATAAAACGTGCCGGTATCACTAAAGTTGAAGACGGTAAAGTAACCTACCAGACACTGGATGGAGAAACCAACACCCACGAATTTGATTTTGCCATGCTGATTCCTGCATTTGCAGGTGTTGGAATAAAGGCATTTGCTAATGATGGAACTGAAATCACATCCGATTTATTCGCTCCGAACGGTTTTATGAAAGTGGATGCCAATTACCAGGCACAGGATTTTGAGAACTGGTCGGTTTCTGATTGGCCTTCAGTTTATAAGAGCCCGAAATATGACAATGTTTTCGCTGCCGGCATAGCGTTTGCGCCTCCGCACGCAATTTCAAAACCCATGACGAATAAGAACGGTCTTGCCATATTCCCAACGCCGCCGCGTACAGGCATGCCTTCAGGTATTATGGGAAAAGTTGTTGCTTTAAATATTGCCGAACAGATACTTACCGGGCGGAAAGAATTGAAACATAAAGCATCAATGGGAAAAATGGGCGCAGCGTGTATCATTTCCTCCGGCTATGGTCTCCGCGATGGTATGGCAGCAACTATGACCGTATTTCCTGTGGTTCCCGATTATGAAAAATACCCGAAATGGGGACGCGACATCAGCTATACCATGGGTGAACCTGGTTTGGCCGGGCACTGGATCAAACTGGTGCTGCATTTTATGTTCATATACAAAGCAAAGGCGAAGCCTTTCTGGTGGCTGATACCGGAATAGAGGGGTTGGGGTTTTGGGGTTAGGGTTTGGGGGTTAGGGGTTAGGGTTTGGGGAGAAGTGGTGAAGGGGAGACACTGAGACACGGAGAGAGGGGGACAGGGAGACAAGGAGATACGGAGACAAGGAGAAAATACAGAAATAATAAAGGATTCGAAATTATAAATAGGCGACTTCTGAGTGCTAAAGACTGTTTCCTGATACTAAATAGAAATTATTCAGAGTCGGAAAATTAAAAAATTAAAAGTATGATAAAAAAGAATTTGGTAAAAGGATATAAGGACGAAGCTTATCCGCCGGTTCCAACCGGAACTACACGATTTTGGAGAAAATTTTTCCCCTGGCAGATCGTCAGATTTTTTGTACTGAATCTTAAAATAATGCGCATCATCGTCGGGGGACATTCCTAGTTCGTACAATAACCGGAATTTAGACCGTTTCTAAATGGCTTGAAGTGCCTTTTATAAAAAAACAATGTACATTTGTACATATGTTAAAGGAATTCAAGGCATACGTCAGTTCTACTAAACTGTTCCGGAAAAATGACCGTATTTTGCTGGCCGTCAGTGGCGGAGTCGATTCGGTTGTAATGGTCAGACTTTTCAAAGATGCCGGCTTTAATTTTGGTATTGCACATGTTAATTTCAAATTAAGGGGCACTGAATCGGAAGAAGATGCGGTTTTTGTAAAAACAATTGCTGAATCTGCAGGAGTCCCTATCCATATCAGGCAATTTGATACGAAACATTATGCTGCCACAAATAAAATTTCCATTCAGATGGCTGCCCGGGATCTGCGTTATGCATGGTTTGATGAACTGCTAAGTGAACATGGATACGATTATATTGCCACCGCCCATCACCTCGACGACCAGGCTGAAACATTTTTTATTAATATCCTTCGTGGTGCCGGGATAAGTGGCATGCATGGCATTTTACCAAAACAAGGTAAAATTATCAGGCCGTTGATGTTTGCAACACGCGAGTTGATCATGAACTACGCACTTACCCTCAGCCTGACCTGGCGCGACGACAGTTCGAACAAGAGCCGGAAATACCTGCGGAATAAACTCAGGCTGGATGTTTTATCAGAATTAACCAAAATCAGCCCGCAATTCAGTTATAAACTTAACGAATCTATTTGTCATCTTCGTGATGTTGAAACAGTTTACAATACACACATGCTGGGTGTTACCGCCGATCTTGTTCAGCATTCTCCGGAAGGGATACTGATTTCAATTGACTGGATTTACGAATACGAACCACACGAAACCTATCTTTTCGAATTACTCAGGCCTTATAGTTTTACTTTTCCAGTGGTAAAGGAAATTGTACGTTCACTCGATACATTCTCGGGTAAAATATTCTATTCCTCTACACATCGCCTGCTCCGCGACCGGGAAAATTTTATCATCCAGCCTTTGACTGAACTATCCGAAGACCCATCAGCAGATGAGGTTTTGTTAATTGAAAGAGGAGTTGACCATATTGAACACCCGGTTTGCCTTTGTGCGGATGAAACAGATCAGATAAGTAAATTACCAATGGGTAAAGCGTCGGTTGCCTGCCTCGATTTGGATAAATTGGCATTCCCGTTACAACTCCGCAGATGGAAAAAAGGGGATTGGTTTATGCCCCTTGGACTGAAAGGAAAGAAAAAACTCAGCGATTTTTTTGTGGACCTGAAAATATCACTCGCTGATAAAGAAAAAGTTTGGCTACTGGTTTCAGGAACAGATATTGTGTGGGTAATAGGGAAAAGAATTGACAACAGGTACAGGATAACTTCAAAAACAAGAAATGCTTACGTAATTTCAACAAAAGAAGAAAATCCTGAAACGGAAACCTTGCCTTGCGGGTGTAGTCTGCTTTTTAGCTAAGTTTATTCGTGGTTTGAAGCATTCGAAATGTTTGAAGAACACAATACTAAACCATGCCTGCTGCAGGAAAGTCTATAAAACCTTAACTCTTCTTATTTTTTGTAGTATTCTTGTCAGTATTTCGATTGTGATACATCAACGAATTTCTTAATTAATTCTGTTACAAAGGTGTAGCTGCTTGTTTAATTATTTATAATTTTGTCCCAAATCCGGTACTACTGAATTAAATCTCTCCTAACCAATTTTTTATCATGAAGAGAATATTTTTTAACGCCCATAAAGCGCTGATAATTACTTTTATACTGAACCTGCTCTTGAGTTTTTCTGCATTTTCGCAGATGCAGAAGCCGGTAAAATGGTCGTTTAAAGCCAACAGGATTAACGATACTATTGCCGAACTGCAGTTTGTCGCAAAAATTGATATGACATGGCATTTGTATTCGCAGGATGTTCCGCCCGACGGTCCAAGGCCTACTTTGTTTTTAATTGATAAACCCAAAGGTTTCCAGTTGGTTGGCAAGGTAAAAGAACCAAAACCAAAGGAAGAATATGATGAGATGTTCGAAATGAATGTCAAATATTTTGCATCCGAGGCTACTTTTACTCAAAAGATAAAAATTCAAAGCAACAAACCTTTAAAAGTTACTGGTGAAATCGAATACCAGGCCTGCGATGATAAGAGTTGCATCTTCGAGGTGGAACCATTCACTTTTGAAATAGAAGGATCGAAAACCTACATAGCAGCGATTGCGCCAGCATCTATTGACACAACCCAATCCGTATCCATAGATACTGTAGTTGCTGTTTCGGCTGATACTGTTGCAGGAGCCGGGGGGGGTGATATGTCAAAACCTGTCAACGATGGAAAAACTCCCTTGTGGATGTTCTTCCTTCTTGCTTTTGTTGCTGGATTGATAGCAATTCTCACTCCTTGTGTATTCCCGATGATTCCCATGACGGTTTCCTATTTTATGAAATCCGGATCGAAGGGCAAAGTACAGGCCTCCATTTATGGACTTTCAATCATTGCAATCTATACTCTTTTCGGTACGGTAGTTGCCGTTCTTTTCGGGGCGGAATTCAGCAACTGGATAAGTACACACTGGATTCCGAATGTGTTGTTTTTTCTCATCTTCGTGATATTTGCAGCCTCTTTTTTCGGGTATTTCGAAATCACCTTGCCTAACTGGCTTGTTAATAAATCGGTTACTGCCGAAGATAAAGGCGGCACCATCGGCACCCTGTTTATGGCCTTAACACTGGTACTGGTTTCCTTTAGTTGCACAGGTCCGATTGTTGGTACTATCCTTGTAGAATCGGTTGGCGGTCAGATACTTAAGCCAATTATCGGGATGCTGGGATTTTCGCTGGCTTTTGCTATTCCTTTCACTCTTTTTGCCTTATTCCCACAGTGGCTCAACAAGATGCCAAAATCAGGTGGTTGGCTCAATACAGTGAAAGTTGTACTTGGCTTTATTGAACTCGCGTTTGCCCTGAAATTTCTCAATATCCCCGATCAAACTTACCATTGGGGTATCCTCGACCGCGAGATTTATCTTGGTTTCTGGATCGTTATATTCACCATGATGGGCTTTTACCTGCTGGGCAAGATTAAATTTCCTCACGACAGCGACTATCCTGTTGTGAGATCGTTTCCGCGACTCATGCTTATTATCGTTACATTCACTTTTGTGATTTATCTGATTCCCGGTTTGTGGGGTGCTCCGTTAAAAGGCATTTCAGGCTGGTTGCCTCCGATGGAAACACAGGATTTCGACGTTACTGCTATCGTGCGCGAAAATGCCGGAAGTGGCGGGGCTGAAAACAAGGGGAATATTGCCCAAACGCCCAAATACCTCAATACCGCTTTAAAGTTACCTCACGGATTGAAGGGATATTTCGATTACGATGAAGCTCTTAAAGCTTCGAAAGTACTGAAGAAACCGATATTTGTCGATTTTACCGGCCACGGATGTACCAATTGCCGTGAAATGGAAAACCGTGTATGGAGCAACCAGCAGGTACTAAAACGTCTTCGCGAAAACTTTGTCCTGGTTGCTTTATATGTGGATGATAAAGTGATTGAAATGCCGCAAAATGAATGGTATACCAATAAAGCAGGACGGGAAATAAAACTTTTGGGGAAGAAAAATACCGAGATTCAGATCGAAAAATTCGGAGCCAACGCCCAGCCTTACTATGTGATTCTTGACGGTGATGGTAACTCGCTGGTTCCGGCACATGCTTATGATCTTGATGTAGCCGCATACATCAGATTCCTCGATGAGGGAGTCGCTGCTTACAATAAAAAGATGGAAATAAAATAAAATCTGATCAGAAATTTATAAAGACCGGCTGTAAATATTGCAGCCGGTTTTTTTTTATGTCTTTGTAATTCAGCTTTGTACTAGCTATTGGTAATACATTTCATAAACCCCCGGAAAATTATTTTAAAAAATTACCGATTCTGGCACAACCTTTGCATCATACTTAATAACACAATGCCTGAAACTCTTGTAAACAGGGCGTTAAATTAATAAATAGATAAGTAAATAATAGTACTAATTCCAACTGCCATGAAAAAGATAACTGTTTTTCTGCTCCTTTCGATGGTAATCGTATTCAGTGCCGAAGCACACAAATACAAAAGCGGACACAAACGTGCTCATGTAACCATCTCAATTCAGACCTTCTATGATGACCTTTCACCATATGGCGACTGGGTATATACATCTGATTACGGGTATGTTTGGCGTCCATATTTCGAGTATCCTGATGCTTTCAGACCCTATTCTTCAGGGGGCCATTGGGTTAATACCGATTACGGTTGGACCTGGGTATCGGATTATCGCTGGGGCTGGGCTACATTCCATTATGGCCGGTGGGCTTTTGATAATTACCTCGGATGGATGTGGGTTCCCGGATACGAATGGGCTCCTGCATGGGTAACGTGGGGGAATTACGGTGACTATTACGGATGGGCTCCTATGGGACCAAATGTATATGCATACAGCACTTCCAACTGGTATGCTCCTGATCCATGGTGGACATTTGTACCACGCCACCGCTTCTGCGCAAGTAATTGGAATACATACATATACGATCGTCCGGTACATGTAACCAACATCACACATATTACCAATGTGTATGTTAATAATAACAACACCAATAACTCATGGTATTATGGTCCACGTGTAAGCGATGTTGAACGTTACACTAATACCAGAGTTAGAAGGATGGAAGTAATTGACAGTGAAAGAGCCGATAATGCCGGAATACGCAACGACAGGCTGAATGTTTACCGTCCGGAGGTGGATAACAGGCGCAAAGATGCCAGGCCTGTTGAATACCGGAATGCTGAACAAGCCAGGAGCAAAACACGTGTACAGCAATCCAGTGCACGCGCCAATGATCCGGGAATAAACCGCACACGTGATAACAGGCAAGTAGTAAATACCTCTGCTTTAAATGCAGATTTACGCAACAAGCCGGCAAACACAAGTACACGTGTTGAGCCACGTGCCGCAACCCAGACTATGAATACGCGGGCTACTGAGGTAAAAAAGGAATCAAAGACTTCGCCGCGCACGACTGCAAATTCTGCTCCCCGCACAACTCCTGCTAACAGGGAATCCACAGCTGATTTGCGCAATGCTCAAAGGCATTCAACTTCGGTAACACCGGCTCCGACATCGGAAAGAGCAAAGAAAGAAACCTCCGACAGGCAAAGAATGACAGCAGCTGATTCAAGAAAAAGCCCGGCTGCAAGTCCTGCAAGAACTGAAAGTAGTGAAAGCAGGCAAGCTCGTACCGCCACAACGACCCGTGAAAATCCAAAGCAAAGAGCACCAGGTGCAACCCAAAGCAGGCAAAACACAGCTGCTGCCCCTGCAAGCGATCAAAAATCGCGAAACGTAAGTTCTGAAGCACGCACCAGATCAGAAAATACAGAAACAAAACAAAGAGCAAAAGAAGAAGTAAAACAGGCTGTTAGCGGGAAATCCTCAACGACCAATGGAAGAAACTCATCAGCTAAACCAACTCGCAGATAACAATTCAATTCTTGTAATTATAGCGGTTGCAGAAGAAATTCTACAGCCGCTTTTTTTGTGGTATCCCGAGCTGACTCCACTACTAATTCTAATCATTCGTCTCCTTTTTCTGTTTCCATAGGTCTTAAATGCCTGTTAGAGGATTATGTTTATATTTGTGTCTTAAATCAGGATTCAGTTTTTCGGACCCAATACTATTTTAGCTTCATTTTTACCTTCTATATGAGCTGGGCTTATCTTCATCTGCTAATCAATCACTTCCCGATAGTGGGAGTAATAATTGGCTCTCTTTTGCTGATTACCGGATTGCGATTAAAAAATGAAGGAGTTATAATAAGCGGGTTGGGAATTGTTGTCTTTGCTGCGGTAATGGCCGTAATTACCTATATTACAGGTGATCCTGCCAAAGATGCGTTAAAAGGGTTGCCCGATGTGGCAGAAAGTCTTATAAACAGGCACGAGGATATTGCAACCGTAAGCATGTATTTGTTAATCCCGGCCGGTTTATTGGCCGCTATGACCATATACAGCATATGGAAAAAGGAAAGATCAGTAACATTTCTTTTAATAATTACTATCGTGCTTTCCATAATCAGTTCAGTAGCCATGATTTATGCCGGACACACAGGAGGGCAAATCCGGCATAGCGAATTCAGAAGTGATTCTTCCAGGCAGTATCTGATTGATCATCAGATTGATACAAAAGAGAGTGAAGACTAATGCAAAACTGCATTTTTACTACCAATACTATTTCCATTTAAAGTTCATCCTTTTTATAATACTTTTACCAGCCATCAATAAAGTTTGAATTCACCATAAATTGCACATCGCATGAAGCAAAAAAATATTTTATTCTGGGTTTTTACTCTTGTTGCCTGTGTGGGTTACTCACAAGGCTTTTCTCCTGTTGATGCAGGAATGGTTAGTGTGGGTCGCAGTTCAGTGGCGTGGGGGGATTATGATAATGATGGCGATCTTGATGCACTGATTACAGGCGATCATGGGAGTGGACCGTATGTTGCATCAGTATACAGGAACGATGCAGGCGAGTTTGTTAATATCAATGCAGGTTTAACCGGCATTTACAACAGTGCTGTTGCCTGGGGCGATTACGATAACGACGGTGACCTGGATATACTAGCATGTGGAAGAAACAGTGCCAATTCAAAAACGTACATTTATCAGAATAATACTGGTGTTTTTTTACAGAAAGAGGCTGGTTTGCCCGATATCGGATCTGACGGAGCAGTAGCATGGGGCGACTATGATGGCGACAACGATCTGGATATACTGATAGCCGGAAATTACAGTTGCAGGGTTTTGAATAATAACGAAAGCGTTTTCACTGATATTAATGCCGGATTGCCTTCGGTTTCGAATTGCTGGGTCGATTGGGGTGATTTTGATAACGATGGCGACCTCGATGTTTTTGTTATGGGCGATCTTGGAGGGATCCTGGTTTCATCAATATATAGAAATAATGCCGGTGCATTTACCGAAATGCCACAAGCCGGGATTACTCCCCTGGCAGGTGGCTCATCTTCCTGGACGGATTTCGATCATGATAAAGATCTGGATCTGTTGATTACCGGTTTTAACGAATTTCTTGAACCACAAACTACCGTTTTCAGCAACCTGGGAAATATGGAATTTATGGATGTTAATCCCGGTTTGATCGGTGCTTCGCTCGGAACAGTTGCATGGGGCGATTACGATAACGACGGGGAATCAGATATTTTACTTACAGGGCAGAATGCCGGATGTGGTGTGCTTTCGAGTATGGTTTACCATAACGATGGCAATACCATGTTTACCGATATTAACGCTCCGCTCGACGGAGCTGAAAGGGGTTCCGCAGCCTGGGCTGATTACGATAACGATGGCGATCTCGACATACTTATTTCAGGTGTAACCGGCGCAGGAACTCCCGGAACCCGTCTTTATTCAAACACTGCCGGAAGTAATAATTATTCATCAAATCAGGCCCCTTCGGTTCCTGATGGATTAAGTATGTTTATTGATGGGCACACCGTTTACCTGGGATGGCTCGATGCAACTGACGATCATACTCCAGCCGGCGGACTTACTTATAATATGCGAATCGGGACCACATCAGGCGGACAGGATGTTATGCCTGCAATGGCAAATTCAGTTACAGGTCAAAGGCTTTTACCGCAAACCGGCAATACAGGCAATAATACCGATTGGATTGTAAACCTGCCTGACGGAACCTATTTCTGGAGCATACAGGCGATTGATCATACATTTGCTGCTTCTGACTTTTCCTGGGAGCAGACATTTACTATTCTGAATGTTGGGATGGAAGAACAAGGCGAGTCTGGAATCAGAGTTTACCCTAATCCGGTTTCGGAAATACTCATGATTACCGCACAGGAACCATGTTTTTTTGATATTTACCTCCCTGATGGCCGGGTCGTCAGCTCTCATGAAAAAATAGCCGGAATAACCAGTGTGAGCACTTCGGGATGGCCGGCAGGAATTTACTATGTTAAACTTTACTGTTCTGATAAAGTTTCGGTTCGTAAGGTGATCAGGAAGTAAAATGTTTTAATGTTTATCCTGACAAAATTTGACATCAGGAAATCAGGTTATGGTTTTATAATGTGTGGATATTCATTAATTCTGTAGGCTATTTAAGGTATTTTGAGTGCCTTTTTTCTGATAATACTACCCGTGGTAGCAATTTCAATAACATATGTTCCTGCAGGTAGGCTTGTTGTATTAACCAGTACAGTAGTATTTTTATTCAGTATTGAATGAATACAAATGCCAGAGCTGTTGTAGAACTTAACTTCCGTTATTGGTAGTCCGCAACTGATAGTGATTACTTCCCTGAATGGATTTGGAACCAGGCTGAGGCTTGTCCCCGGATATTGAGGTACCCCGATTCCAGACGGAATATACCGTATGCGAACAGAATCCGTGTCGCTGCATCCATTTTGATCGGTAGCCTTCAGCCATGCATCAATTTTACTACCGGCAAAAAACGAGCTGTCAATTGTTAATGTTGGTGTTGTTGCTCCATTGAACCAGAAGTAGGAAGAAAAACCTGGCTGCTCAAGCGTTAGTATCTGTCCCCTGTAGAAAATTGTATCGTTACCGAGATTTATGACCGGAAGCGCATTTTGGCTAATCACTATTGTATCATTGGTAATACATTGATGTAAAGATGTTACTTTAACAGAATACAAGCCCGCATCTGTTACCGGTAAATAGCGGGTTGTATCGCCGGTATTCCAGACATACCGAAATATTCCTTCTCCTGCATCCAGGGTGGTTGTGTCGTTAACACATATTGCAATGTCATCTCCGAGGTTTTTTGACGGGAGAGGATTAAATTGTACGGTTATGCTATCGGTTTCAGTTTCCCCGGCAAGGTTGGTGGTTGTTATACCATAAGTTCCTGATTCATAAGCAATGAGATTTTGTGAAGTTGCTCCCGTTGACCATTGATATGTTTCAAACCCCGGTCCGGCATCAACCAGGACTGTATCACCAATACAGAGATTTAAATCAGGCCCCAGGTGTAGTTTAAACCTGTTTGAAGAAATACCGTTTTCGATATTTGAAGTAAAGTAAATATTGCGATGATCGGAACTTTCAATAATGACAGTGATTCCATCAAGTCCTTCAAAATTATCACTTTCTTCAGAAAAAGTTTTTAGAAAAGTCAAACGACCATCAGCCACATTTCGGTAATATGAGCTCACGGTGGCACTGTCGTGGGAGGAAATAAAGACAAAGCGGTTGTCGTTACTACAAAAAACCAGGTTTGAATACTCTGAGCTATAATTATTTATCATAGGTGGATAGAGCGTTTCTATAGCTATAAGGGTATCGCTGTCCTGGTCAATCCGATAAGTTACAAGCTTGCTGTTGTAACTGTATATGGCATATAGATTTCTGCTATCCGGACTTAAATTAAAACTCTGTATATAGGAATACTCATTGCTTATCATATGATTCGGATAAGTTTTATAGGATAGCATACCCGTAATCAAATCTCTCTTTAGCATAACAGTTCTTCCTGAGGAAACGGATTGGGCAAAGAGGGATCTTCCGTTTTGTGTAATTTTGATAGTAGCTATTTCATTCACATAAACTCCGAACTGGCTTAGGTTGAATGATTGAACGAAAGTAAGAGACCCATCGGCTGAATTAAATAAAAAAACTACTATACACTGACCGGAGAATGATCCTACATACAGGAATTTCCCGTCAGGGCTGAATGCCAGCGATTTTGGCCCGTTTAGACCAGTTATCCCATTCTGCTCATTATAAATTGTGTTCAGGTAAGAGAATGTGTTTCCCTGGCTGTCTTTTATGAAAACTACAATCGAATTCTGGTTTGCACAGGCAGTATAAAAGTATTTATTATCAGGGCTGGCCGCAACAGCAGAGGTTCCATAAATGCCATCATCCGAATTGTTTATTTTCTTTATAACCTGTTCGAACTGAAGTATTCCTGTAGTGGCATTTCTAGAGAATACCGAAATACCATCGTACTGGGTTGTTACTATCACATGTTGGTTATCAGGCGTTATTGCTGCTCCTGAAGGCCTGTATAGCCCATCTATGGTTGCAAGCTGTCCATCAAAGTATGTTGTCGAAAATTCCGGTTCTCCGCTGGTACTGTTCCGGTCTAAAGCATGAATTGCCATCTCCCAGTAAGAAGTCACAAAAATTTTGTTCATATCCGAAATCAAGCACGATGAACTGTACCCGCCTGAACCAATCCATTTTTTCGATACAATGAGCCGTTTCTGAAAGTTTAGGAGCCCGGTGTTGACATCACGCGTAAAGCTTGCTACTGATGTATCACCCTGTGAAGCAGTATAGACGTTTTTATCATCCGGCGAAATTGTCAGTGAATAGTTCCCTGAAAGGCCATCCACACCATTCTCTCCGTCAATGTGTTTTTCAACATAAGTGAGTTCACCTGTTAAAATGTCGCGGCGAAAGACAGCGATACCATTATGATTGACACAATAAAGATTTTTATCATCATGGCTGATGTTTATGGCATTGGGCTTCCAGATTCCCTGCACCCCGTTAATATTGTTTTCAACGGTTTGCCTGTGAGTGAGCAGCCCGGTATTGGCATCGCGGCTGTAAACGCCTATCATGTCCGACATGTAATAGGTTACATATACATGCATATTATCCCTGCTGAGTTTAACCGATTGCGGCCAACTTGTTCCCTGTGGCGAAATTGTTTGCAGATAGGTGATGTCACCGGTTGAGATATTCCGCTCAAATACTGAAGTTGAATTTTCGTTCCAGGCAGTTATATACATGTACCGATTGTCGTCGGTTATAACCATGTCGTATGCCCCATAAATTCCATTGATACCATTTTCGCCATCTTTAATAGTTTTAAAATGCGTTAATGAACCTGTTATTGTATCGCGCTGAAAAATAGTTACTTTATTTTCCGAATCACTACACACATATACATATTTATCATCAGGACTTACTACTACACAAGAGACATCATTTAGTCCGTTCATGCCATTATCATTATCATCAAAGGATTGTACAAAAGTGAGCGAGCCGTTTAAAGTGTCATATGTAAAAACGCTCAAAGCATAGGCAGCAGTAACATATACATTCTTCTTATCTTTACTGAAAGCTATACTCATTGTACCTCTTAACCCATGCAGACCATCCCGCTGATCGGTTATTTTCCCTAAATAGGATAATTGACTGGTGGCATTGAAAGTGGCAAAAGTTAAACTTATGAAAATGATGGCCAGTGTTTTGCTTAGAGGTGAAATCATAGTCTGTTGCTGAAAAGTGATACTTTTAAAAAAGGAAAACCGGAAAGTCTCTTGCTCAATCTAGCTGAAACTTTCCGGTTTGTTATAATTATTGGATTTAAGTTGTATTGGCGGTTTGATCTGTACTTTATACTAACCCGATCTCTTCGGCATAAAATCCGTACCAGTTGGTAATGGTCTCAATTCCCTTGTAAAAACACTCCAGGTGGTAGTTTTCGTTTGGCGAATGTGCGGCATCTGTATCAAGTCCAAATCCCATCAGAATTGATTTTATGCCTAAAACCTGCTCGAAAGTGGAAATAATCGGAATACTTCCGCCGCTTCGTGTCGGCACAGGTTTCTTGCCATAAGTGGTTTCGAAGGCTTTGCTTGCAGCCCGGTATGCTGCTGTATCTGTAGGAGCTACATATGGATAACCGCCATGGTGTTCGGTTACCTTAACTTTTACATAATCAGGAGCAATGGATTCGAAATGGCGGGCAAAAAGGGCTGCTATTTTATTCGGATCCTGATGAGGAACTAAGCGCATGCTTATTTTTGCAAAAGCTTTGGCCGGTAAAACGGTTTTTGAACCTTCGCCCGTATATCCGCTCCACATGCCGTTTACATCCAAAGTCGGACGGATACCAGTGCATTCGTTAACAGTATATCCTTTTTCACAAAGAGTGGTTTTGATATCGAGTTTTTTCTTGTATTCTTCCAGATTGAAAGGAGCTCGCGCCATATCGGCACGTTCTTTGGCTGAAATTTCAAGCACATCGTCGTAAAATCCGGGGATAGTAATATGGTTGTTCTCATCATGAAGCGAAGCTATCATTTTCGCCAGTATATTTGCCGGATTGGCAACGGCACCGCCATAAAGTCCCGAGTGGAGGTCCTTATCAGGGCCTGCGACTTCCACTTCCATATATGCCAAACCGCGAAGTCCAATAGTAATACTTGGAATATCAATAGCAATCATGCTGGTGTCCGATACGAGGATCAGATCAGCTTTCAGCAGATCCTTCTGGCCCGGGAGCCATTTGCCTAAAGCAGGCGAACCCATTTCTTCTTCTCCTTCTATCATCCATTTTACATTGAACTGAAGCTGATTGGTCGAGTTTAGGTATTCGAAGGCTTTTACCTGCATAAATAATTGTCCTTTATCATCTACGGCACCGCGGGCAAATATTTTCCCGTCGCGGATTTCCGGTTCGAAAGGAGGCGAATGCCAGAGTTCCAGCGGATCGACTGGCATAACGTCATAATGTCCATACACAAGTATGGTTGGCCTGGCCGGATCAATTATTTTTTCGGCAAATACAACAGGGTGGCCTGTTGTGGGCATGATTTCAGCTTTGTCAACACCGGCTTTGAGCAACTGGTCAACCAGGTATTGTGCTGTTTTTACCATATCTTCCTTATGCTCACTTTGCGAACTGATGGAAGGAATACGGATAAGCCCGAAAAGTTCATCAAGAAAACGGTCTTTATTATTTTGGATGTGTTCTTTAATTGTATTCATAGGTTCATATTTTTTAACGAAAGTAGACAAAACATCACGTAATTTCAACGGACATTTAATTAAATTTTTGTTTATTCATCAAATTTCAAAAGGTCGAATGTTTCACCGTCAAATTTCCCGTATGTAAAATGTGTTACCCAATCACCGAGTATAATGCAACTGGCTTTTTCTGAAACCTTAAGATGTGTTGGTACATGCCGGTGCCCGAATACAAAGTAATCGATATCAGGTTTCTTTACGGCCATTTCGCGCGAATACACAAGCAGTTTTTCCTGGTCTATGGCAAAGAAGTCTTCATTCTGATCCTGCTTGATCATATTCGAAATCCGGCTGCCACGCGAGAAATACAGCCCCATTTTTGTACCCAGGTCGGGATGTAGCCAGCGGAACAGGAACTGGTTGAACTTTGAAAGGAATACTTTTTTCAGGAATTTATATCCTTTGTCGCCCGGGCCGAGTCCATCGCCGTGTGCCAGGAATAAATTCTTTCCTTTCAGTACAATCTCCTGGGTGTCATCGTGTATAGTAACACCTGCTTCTTCATTCAGGTAATCGAAAGCCCAGAAATCGTGGTTTCCTTTGAAAAAATGCACAGGGATTCCTTTTTCATTCAGTCCGGCAAGCTTACTGAAAAGCCGTGTATAGCCTTTTGGCACAACTGTTTTATATTCGTACCAGAAATCGAAGAGGTCGCCCATCAGATAGATTGCTTCTGCATCTTCTGAAACCATATCTAACCATCGTATCAGTTTCTTTTCCCGTTTCAGGCTGCTGATCCTGTCGGGAATACCAAGATGAAAGTCGCTTGCGAAATAAATACTGGTTTTTGTTGTGGACATTAGTGAAGTTATTTGTTTCGGGTTTGAAGAGTTTCGGGTTGTAAGGGTTTCGGGTTTGAAGGCTTGCCTGCTGCAAGCAGGGTTTCGGGTTTGAAGAGTTTCGGGTTAGAAGAGTTTCAGATTAACTCTTCAAACATTTCAAACTCTTCAAACATTTCAAATTCTTCAAAGGTTATCTTTAATTAATTCTTCCAACATCCCATACTCCGGTTGCCTGGCAATAATTTTTCCGTCTTTGCCCACCAGGATTAAATTTGGTATACTTTTAATACCATATGTTTTACTGAATTCGGAAACAAGACCGTTTATATCGATGACGTTAATCCAGTATGCGCGATCAATCAGGCAGGCTTTTTGCCAGAGGTCTGCGTCCGAATCAACGGAAACAGCAAAAATCTCGAAGCCCCTGCCTTTGTACCTGGAATATACAGGTGAGAGGTTCATGTTAGTTTGGCGGCAAACGGCATTCCAGCTGCTCCAGAAGTAAAGTAGTGTGAGTTTTCCCTTCAGCGACGAAAGTCTGACTTCTTTTCCCCTGGCATTTGGCAGCGCAATTTCAGGTGCGGGCATTCCGGGTTTTAACAGGCTGTCGTACTTTTTTATGTCGGCCATTTCAGCTTTTAAACCGAGTATGCGCAGGTGAAAGGTATTAACAAGACTGTTTTCAGGATAAGCAGCTATTAGTGCGCTGTCGAGTTTCAGGAACAGTTCAGGGTGTGTTTTCTCAGTCAAAAGTGGATTCGGGCCAAAATTTTCGGATATCACAAGTAAGGATGCCAGAGAATTCGGATTTGCATTTACAAACGATATTACTTTTTCCTTCTGATCATTGAATAACTGCAAATAAGCTGAATCCAGCCTGTTTTTAACCGATTGAAAATCAGGCGCTGTCCTGCTTTCTGAAAAAACCCGGGAAAGTGAATCCACCTTCTTCAGGTTGACATTTGTGAACCTGATGTATTGGGCAAATAGTTCTGAATCCTTTGAGCCTTGAACGCTGTAAGCATTCCTGAGGGATTTCCCATCGCCGGTAAGGATGATTTTTTCGCCCGGCGCAATAACCAGGGTAATTCCGTTGTTTGCATCCTTTGCTAACGTATAGTATCCGGCTTTTTCCACTTCAAATGAAACGCTGAACTTACCTTCGGCATCCGTGCTTACTGAATCAATAAGCGGTTTACTGGCGGGCAGTAACCGGTAAATATAGAGTTTTGTTTCAGCGAGGTTTGCAAACTGGCCGCTTATGATTACTTTTTCTTCCGAAATAGATTTACAGCCCTGTAGAAATGAAATTCCTATCAGAATTAGAATCAGAAAAGGTTTAAAATACATAGAGTTAGTATGTGATATGTGGCAAAGATCGGAAAAAATGTGATGGTGGAGCCTTTTTCCCCGGATCAGAATTTGTATCCCAACAAGCATAAATACCTTGTTGTTTTTGAATTCAGATTCATTATCGCACTCATGCCATTCCCCCTTTCGTACCTGAATTCAAAAGAAAATTTATCATATTTTCCACCTAAACCGGCAATTATTCCCTGTTCATAAAGCCTCGTATCCTTCATAACCGGCCTATATTCTTCAGTTTCAGTTGAGTAAAACTTTTTTTCAACATATAACTGATTTGTTTCGCTGATTGCAAAGCCGTTCGACATGCCCGCATTAATAAAAACAAAGGTTTTTCCGAACGGATATGTAAACCGGGCCATGCTGTTCAGCTTCAGGTACGAATATCCAAGGGTTGTTGTGTAATAGGCATACTCATTTTCACTTATATAAATCTCGTAATAGTTATCAACTGCATAGGGTGAAAATGCCAGCTCATTGTAAAATGACCATTTCCTCTGGTTTCGTGATAGGACCAAGTTGGCATACACACCGATAGAATAACTGGGATCTATTTTAAAATCAAGATTTGTCAGGTTTATTGATTGGTCACCGGTGAATTCCAGGTTGTTAAATGTGGCTCCGGCTATTAGTCCGAATTCTGCTCTTACCTTTTCTTCTTTTTTATGAAACTCCATAGGTTTCTCAACGCAATCGTAGTAAGTGAAAAATAATTTCTGAAAGCTCTTTACTGAATATTTCAATCCTGCGAATTCTTTTTGAATAGTAGGGCAATCTTTCAGATATACAGCAAGCTGACTGAGGTATCTGTTGTTCTCTTTAACGATAGTTTTACTTTCGTATGTCACATAACTCACTGGCTTGTAGTTGCCTGAATCGGTATTTTCGGCAATCGTTTCTCCACCTGGCCGACCTGATTCCGCCAGGTATCTTTTGTACTCCAACAATACAAATGATGTATCCTGCCAGATATAAAATAATTCTCTTCTGGCTTTATTCCTGTAAAAGTAAAGGCTTTTTTTACCTAAAACAATGGATTGCAGAAACGTCGTATCAATTTTGATTTTCAACTCTTTTCCGTATTCCAGTTTGTCAGTATTTATCGGGCTTAAGTCAATCTGCACGATTCCACTTGCATATAGTTCATCTGCGACGCCAAAACTTTTTATACTCAGAGGGGTATGCGAAATGGGCTTATCAGTTAGCTGGATTTTAAAGGCAATATTATCCGGATTCTTTTCCCAGTTGCGATAATCGACAAATCCGTATATTGTGTCACCATTCGTGGTAACAACGAAGCCCTGTAAAAAGTTTTCCTGGCTGAAAGCAGACAGCAGGAAAAGAATGCCCAGAACAGTGAGAGAAATTCTTTTATTCAGATTTTTTAAATGCATATAATAGGTTCGTTAATTATCAAGTATAATGGCATATGTGTAACAATGTATTTATCAAATATCAGATAAACAGTTGTTTGTATCAATAAGTCGGAGTTAGAATAAAATCGTTCATAATAATGATTTATTGTTTGCGGTGAGCCGAAGATATTTATTTAAGGGGTAGTTACTTCCGACAAATGTATATTATTTTTTTTTCAGGATATTCAGGTGAAGAATTTATTATTTGATTCAGCATAAGGAATCATAACCGTATTTTGTAAAAACGGGAAAGAAATGGATAGAGTCTCATTTCGAAAAATGTCATTGCTCTCACTTTATTAATTGTTGTTAAAATACATCCGGTAATTTAAGTCACCTGTGTTATTTGCAATAAATTTGTGATTGTATCCAGATACGGATTGACCTTTCTGGGATCATTGAATCAATAAACTGGAATATCCGGCCAATTTTACTTCCTTCCATTTGCCTTTTACCATTTAATTGCTTAATTTTATCACTAGTGTCCACTTTAAAAATAAAAACGTTCTTTGAAATCATTGTATATCTATACTTTGCGAGCATTTTAACAGCGTGACGATTTGAAAAGCTTAAGTTCGGTGATTAATTTCCTCACTATGAACAACGGCAAGTAC
>JBGSUB010000004.1:0-113456 GCA_041753535.1 Lentimicrobiaceae bacterium | reverse complement strand
TGTTCGTGCCCAGAACAGGACTCGAACCTGCACAGCCGTAAGGCCACTGGTCCCTGAAACCAGCGTGTCTACCAATTTCACCATCTGGGCAGATGGATCAAGTATTTTGTTGTGATGAGTGCCCAGGACAAGACTCGAACTTGCACATCCTTAAGGACACCAGCCCCTCAAGCTGGCGTGTCTACCAATTTCACCACCTGGGCAAAGCGGGTGCAAAGATAGTATTTTTTCGAAACGCAAAACAGCGATTGAAATTTTATTTCTGATTTGCTTCTTGCTTGCATCTGTGCCCTGTTTTAGTTTTCGGTTGAGTTTATATTCAGTTGTTCGGGTGTTGTTGTTGTCTTAAAATTGGTGCCAATGGTTTACGCTTTAGCAAGAGCGGGAATAAATTGTCTCTAAACTAGCTGCCCGCATAACCTGTCCCGATTCTTCGGGAAATGCATGTAATGATTTCAAATGTTTCAACGAACAAGGATACCCGCATTTGCTAGAGCGTTTGTTTGGCTTAGTTGTTTCTTACGCTATCTCAATTCCGTATTTTTGAATTTCACTCAGAAAATCGCTGCTGTCATTGTCCCTTTCAATAAGGATAGGTTCGATTCTGTCATCAATTTGTCTTCTTAACTTCCACAACAATGGATGAATAGAAAAGTAATCTCCGTCAATATGGCTTACAACTATTGCAACATCAATATCACTATCTGCTCTGTTTATGCCCTTCGCGTATGAACCAAATAGGTAAACTTTCTCAACCGGGAAGTAATTCTTGAGTAATAGCCTGTATTCTTTAACTTTATCTATAGCTTCTCTTTTATCCATATTTGTAATTCTTTAGTTCTTTTCAAAATTTCGAGACATTTCTTTTCAGTAAGACTTTTCAGCAGTCGTTCTTTATGAGAAGGATACCGGGCCTCAATATTTAGCGGTTCTATTTGGTCAATAAAATCCTTTTGTTCTTCAGAGAAAGATTCGTAAAAGTCACCTTTTTTTGCCAGGTATGATAAACTATGAGAAAACGGAGCTGTCTCTGATTTAGTACTTGTAAAATAGGCTTTAAAAACTTTCTCAATTGCTTGATGGCACATAAATCCAACATACAAATATCTCTTGCTTCGGAGCATTGCCTCAGCAGTCTCCAAATCATAGTCGGATATTTCAATCCAGTATTGTACCTTGTCTTCCATTGCTCGAACTTTATATCAAAAGTAGAACAAAAATTCGACTCTGGAAATTCTCTCTGCCGAATTCGGTGGTTGACAATTAAGCCCAACGGTCAACGCTCTGCCCAGTGCGGGATTAAATTGTTGCTCAAAGTCAGCCAGCACAAATGTATGTATAGATTTCAAATATTTCACCGAACACGCATACCCGCATTTGCTTATGCGTTTGTTACCAGCAGGGCTTTATTTCTGTTATTCATTATATTCATTCACTTTCTTTTGAAATGCCCAAATGGTAAACGGCCAGTAAAATAATATCATAAATCTAACTACATAGTCGAGGATATTCACCAAACTGTAGTGATAGTCGGGTTTGGAGAGTCTGTCATATTTAACTGTCAGGTTGGTTAACATTCCTAAAGTGCCAAAAAAAAAGAAAAAGATAAAATACAATAATGGTAAAATCCTTTCTCCAGTCACAACCAGATTAGGAATTACTAACATTAATAAAGGAGTTATGACATAGGCAAATATAAAACAAGCGATAGTAGTGGTTGCAAAAAACTTAAATGTCTTGTCTGGCTTGTTCTGTTTTTCAAGAAGCCTTTTCCCAAGTGCGAATAGCCAGAAAGTGCAGACAGGAGGAAGTATCAAAAGAATCATTTTACCTGAACTAGGCTTGATGTTTAGTAGTCGGTAAATTCGAGATTTAGCAGTTATCATTTCTGTCATTGTCGGTTTTTATTGCAGTCATTGTCGTATTTCTTTCAAGCCTTGGCGCAATCGGTTTACGCTCTGCGAATTGTTTAATTGCAATAAGTGTAAGAATTAGCACAAAGCTTGTGTGCTTCTATCCATCCTTTGTATGTCTTTCCATTTTGTTTTAATGAAACGAACACCCATTTGTCCGCATACTTTTCAATTGTCAGAAGCACAGGTTTCCATTTTGTTATAACAATTTTGTCAGTGTTAGAAATTATTTTGTCCTTGTAAATTGTTAAGTCCATTGCAGGAAATGATTCTTGTTTCAAATACGCTCCGATGTAGTCCGCTTTCTTAATCCATCCTGTCGCGGTATCTCTTATTGTGTTCATCTGCATGAAAACGTAGAAATAGCTGTCGGTCTGTCTTAAAATGTCAAGATGTATTAAATCCTCATTTGCCGTATCATTTTTCATTTGATGAATTATTTTTCCATCAGGCTTGTTATAAATGTCAACTGACCCAATGTAGTGCCAGTCAATAATTGCAGGACACTTGTCCTGGCAGTAAACCGTAACCGCTGTTAAGGTGAGAATAACTGTAAGAACAAGAGATGCGTGCGAGTTGAAAAAACGAGCCATTTTGTTTTGCAATGAAATTGTTATTTAAACGACAGTATGAATTTTTCAATATTCTTCTTATTTCGCCCCCAGTCCATTATTTCATTGCCTGTTGAAGTACTTTTCAGGTTTGCTGTGCCATTTTCTATTTTAATATTAATTTCCGCATTCCACCCGAACATTCCATTGTTAGTAAAGGCAATTAGTCCGCTTTTACTCGTGTAACTAATTTCCCATTCCATTTCCTTCGCTGCCTCTGTTGCAATTACAAGGTATTCTTCCTGTTTTAATCCATATAACGGAACTTCTTCAATATACTTTGGTGTAAATCCGACTGCCATATTTTAGTTTTCCTTTGAGTTTATATTCAGTTGTTAGGGTTTGGATATTGGCAACACTAATTTATTTTAGCAATTGTCTATCGTGATTAAAGTCAGGAACCAACTGCCATTTTTTCTCTCAAATCCCATTTGGAAAATCAACCCGATTTCCTTTCTGTAATTTTCAATCAGAATTTTTGATGTATTATATGAGACGGTGTTACTATCCAAAGGATTATAAAAACCGGATCTGAAGTCGTAGTGTAAATATTCCCAATTCATGTCGCTAAGAATAATTGTCGAATCACATTCACCAATTGCTCCAAGTATTGAAAATTCAATATGTTCTTTTTGAAAGGTTGAGTCGGAAACAAATTTTGAGTAAAAATCATTAAAGTCTCTTGGTATTAAGTCAATTGTGTTAATAGTCCTTGTTCCTTCCAGAAACCAAACTTTCTTTTTGTCGATTTTTGTCCAAATATCTCCTTCCTCAGTTTCACCAATGTTTGACCCGTTTTCTTTTATAGCGATAGAATTCCTTGAATTACAAGATAATATTCCAAAAGACAATAAAATAAAGAATAACTGTCTCATTTTCGGTTTTTTATTTTTGGTGCCAATGGTTTACACTCTGCCAAGTGCGGGATTAATTGTTGCTCAACTGTCGGCCAGCACTACTTGTACCGATTTATCGGTAAATGTATGTAAAGATTTCAAATGTTTCAAAGTTCAAATAAACCCGAGGAATTATACCACCACACGAAAGGATTCGTGCGGTAGCAGGGCAATAATTCTGCCACAATTTATATGTTTTTATTTCGCTTTTCATTCATTCACTATGGGTTTCGAACACTTGTGATTGCAAATCCGAGCCATCGGGGGATACAATTTTTTTGAAATGACCTGCAAACAAAGAACTTTTTATTTCTTCACCTGAAAAAAGTATATATTTTTTTTCGCCACTATTGTCAGAATAAAAAATAGTATTACCTTTGCAGCCTCAAAAATCGAGATGGTCCGTTCGTCTAGGGGTTAGGACGTCAGGTTTTCATCCTGGTAACAGGGGTTCGATTCCCCTACGGACTACTAACAAATTTTTAAAGTTTAACAATGGCAAATCACAAGTCATCCTTAAAAAGGATCAGGGCAAACGAAAAGAAAAGGCTTCGCAATCGCTACTATGCAAGAACCATGCGTAATGCAATTAAAGGTTTCCGCGAGTTGGAAGATAAAACCGTTGCTACCGAGAAACTTCCAACGCTGGTTTCTCTTATTGATAAACTTGCTAAGAAAAGCATCATTCACAAAAATAAAGCTGCGAACTTAAAATCGAAGCTCACAAAAAAGGTGAACGCTCTCTAGTTTTGAAAAAACTTCATTTGGTAAAAGCCTCTGCTTGCAGGGGCTTTTGCGTTTTAACTACTTTTGCACACTGGATTTCTCATATTCTGATTTATTAACTGTTTACCAATGGATAAAATTTCGAAGATATCAATAAAAGACTGGGCCGAAGATGACAAACCCCGTGAAAAACTTCTTCATAAAGGTCCGGCTTCACTCAGCAATGCTGAGCTGATAGCTATCCTGATCGGATCGGGCAACCTCGAAGAATCGGCTGTTGGATTGTCGAAACGGATTATGAACGAGTTGAATGATAACTTAGCCGAATTATCGCGCCTCACTATTTCAGATTTGCAAAGATACAAGGGAATTGGCGAAGCTAAAGCTGTTACTATTGCAGCTGCTCTCGAATTGGGCAGGAGAAGAAGTACGACAGTTCTGAATGAAAAAGCACAGTTAAAAGACAGCAAAACCGCTTTTATTCTCCTCCAAAAGGAACTTGGTGACCTGAATTATGAAAACTTCTGTATCATACTTCTCAACCGGGCCAACAAAGTTTTAAAAACCGTGAAGATCAGTGACGGAGGATTAACCGGTACGGTAGTAGACCCTCGTAAGGTCTTCAAAATTGCACTCGATAACAATGCAACATCTATCATCCTGGGACACAACCATCCTTCCGGGCAGCTTACACCCAGTGATGCAGATATTCAGCTGACTAAAAAGCTGAAACAAGCCGGGGACACACTCGATCTGCCGGTTCTGGACCACATAATTGTCGGTGACGGAAATTATTATAGTTTTGCCGATGAAGGAATCATGTAGTTTAAGGTTTTAGGGGTTGGGGATTAGGGATTAGGGAATGGGGAGAGTAGTCAGGAGTTTGTTGAAAGAATAGTTAGCAAAGCCGAAATAATTGATAATTAGCAAACTAACATATACGTAAAAATTTCATGATTAAAATAGTAACCGTTGTAGGCGCAAGGCCACAAATTATAAAAGCAGCTGCTTTAAGCCGCACTATAAGGAATTCATTTGCAGATCAGATCAGTGAAATAATTATTCATACCGGGCAGCATTACGACGCAAATATGTCGCAGGTTTTTTTTGAAGAGCTTGGAATTCCAAGCCCGCACATTAACCTTAATATTGGTTCGGCATCGCATGGCAAACAAACGGCCATGATGCTACAGGGGATAGAAGAAGTTCTTATTGCCGAGAAACCTGATTATATTGTTCTTTACGGCGATACAAATTCGACACTTGCAGGTGCAGTTGCTGCAAGTAAAATCCATATCCCGGTAGTTCATATCGAAGCCGGTTTACGCTCGTTCAATAAAAGCATGCCCGAGGAAATTAACCGCATTATGTGCGACCATGCCTCTGCCCTGCTATTTGTGCCCACAGCTACCGGAATGAAGAACTTGCAACGCGAAGGTTTTAATACATCCAACAATCCCCCTTTTACATCTGACCATCCCGGTGTATTTCATTGCGGGGACATTATGTTCGACAACCTGGTTTATTTTGCCGAAATAGCCGGCCAGAAGACCACTATTATGCAAACCCTGAACCTCACAGAGAATAAATTTGTGCTTTGCACGATTCACCGCGATAACAATACCGATTCGCCTGAGCGGCTACAGCAGATAATCGGTGCCATGTGTACGATTGCAGAAAGGATGGAATTAAGTATTGTACTTCCGCTTCATCCACGTACTTCAAAAATTATTTCTACACAATTGCCTGCTGAATTATACCAAAGACTTATCCGAAATAAAAATATCCACCTGATTCCACCGGTTTCGTACCTCGAAATGATAGTTCTTGAGAAAAATGCCGGGCTTATCCTTACCGATTCGGGCGGCGTGCAGAAAGAAGCATATTTCTTCAAAAAACCATTAGTAGTTGCCAGACCTGAAACCGAATGGGTTGAAATTATTGAGAATGGTGCCGGAATTATTGCTGATGCCGATGAAGCCAGGATAATAGAGGCTGTTTCCTATTTTCTTGAAAAGACTGATCTGAGTTTTCCTAATGTATTTGGTGATGGACATGCAGCAGAATTTATTTGCAGGACGATGCTGGAACAGAACACATATTCTGATTAATTTAAGAAGGGCAAATCCATCTTTTCGATATGAATGATTATTAAACAGATAAATTTCAAGCAAATTGCTTTTAAATAACAAACCTTTAACCCTTCTGAAAAAAGATCTCTAAATTTTTTAAATCGAAAAATCTTAAATCTATATCATTGAAAACTAACTTATTAACCTTATTTCTGTTCCTTCTGTGTTCATTCTCGTTTGCTCAGATAATTTTTGAGAAAGGCTATATTCTTGATACCAATAATCATCGTATTGAATGCCTGATCAAGAACAATGACTGGAAACTAAATCCAAATGAATTTGAATATAAACTTAACGAACACGATACGTCTGAACAAGGCAACCTTCTTAACATAAAAGAGTTTGGTATTATCGGGTTATCGAGGTTTGTCAGGGCCGATGTTAAAATTGATATATCTCCCTGGGAAATAACTAAGCTTTCAAAAGTTCGTAATCCTGAATGGTCGCAGCAACAACTATTTCTAAAAGTGTTTGTTGAAGGCAAAGCATCATTATATTACTTTGCGAGTAACGAATTAGTTCGTTTTTTTTATTCAGTTGATGACACGACGATCAAACAATTGATATACAAACAATACTTTGTCGACGATGATCATGTTGCTACAAACCGAAAGTTTCGCGAACAATTATGGTTAGATATGAGGTGTGAAAATGCAAAAATGAGCTCTGTTGAGAATTTGGATTTCAAAAAAAATTCACTCATGAAATATTTCGAAAATTACAACCAGTGCAACGGCAAAGAGTCACTAATCTATGGGAAGATAGAAAAAAAGGATTTCTTTCACCTGAGGATTACTCCAGGAATTAATATTTCCTCTGTTTCGATTTCAGACAATTTTTATGAAATATATAATACAGAGTTTAAAAATCAATTAGGCTTCAGAACAGGTATAGAAGCCGAGTACATTCTGCCATTTAATAAAAACAAATGGGGAATTCTATTTGAACCAACCTTTCAGCATCTCTATTCTGTAAAGCAAATTAAAGCAGTATCAGCTACTATCAATTATAATTCTATTGAGTTTTCGTTAGGTATCCGTCATTATTTCTTTCTGAAAAAAGAATTAAAATTATTCGTAAATGCCTTTTTCGTACCAGGTTACAGCCTGAATTTCAATTCAACAATTACGTATGATTACCCTTTTGCATCTCCTTTAGAAATTAAAACCAATTATTCTGTCGCCTGTGGAGGGGGAATCAGTTTTAAAAAGATAAGTGCCGAAATGAGGTATTATACACAACGGGATATGTTAGACAATTTCTATTGGATTTCTAAATACGGCAATTTTTCTGCAATTTTCGGTTTCAAACTTTTTTAAGTCCTGGGAAAATCCGGTTCAACTTTACTTTTCGATTAGATTGCGAGTTTTTTATGAAGATAAATCAATTTACCTGTTTGAAACTTAAAAAGAATTTGTACTTTTGCACTCCATTTGTAAAAATCACACAATACATTCACAAATTAAAGTAAAACAAATGATTAGACAGTACGAAGCCGTTTTCATTATGACTCCCGTTTTATCTGATGAACAGATGAAGGAAACGGTAAGCAAGTTCCAGAAGTTCCTTGTTGACAAAGGGGCTACAATTATTAACGAGGACAATTGGGGTCTTCGTAAGTTGGCATATCCTATTCAGAAGAAATCCACCGGTTTTTATCACCTGGTTGAGTTTCATGCTGAAGGTACGCTGATTAACGATTTTGAAATCGCCCTGAAACGTGACGAGCGCATTCTTCGCTTCCTCACCGTTGTTCTCGATAAACACGCTGTTGCATACAGCGAAAAACGCCGTGCTAAACGTGCAGCTAAGGCTGAAGAAAAAGTACAGGCTTAATTGTAACCTTTAAAAAACAAAAAAATGGCCACACAAGGAAATTCGGATATTAAATATTTGACTCCCATAACGGTTGACGTCAAAAAGAAAAAATATTGCCGTTTCAAAAAAAGCGGAATCAAATACATTGACTATAAGGATGCGGACTTTTTGCTCAAGTTTATCAACGAGCAGGGTAAAATTTTACCACGCCGGTTAACCGGAACAAGCACCAAATACCAGCGCAAAGTAGCCCAGGCTGTTAAACGCGCCCGTCATTTGTCGTTATTACCCTACGTTGCAGACTTATTAAAATAAAGGAGGCTGATATGGAAATTATTCTTAAAAAAGATGTAACCGAATTAGGTTACGCACATGATGTGGTAACGGTTAAAGACGGTTTCGCCCGTAACTTTCTTATTCCACAGGGACATGCTGTAATGGCAACGGAATCGAACAAGAAGATTAATGCCGAGGACCTCCGTCAGAAATCATTCAAAGCTCAGAAAACCCGCAAAGAAGCTGAATTAGTAGCTAAATCGCTGGAGAACATTACCGTTAAAATCGGTGCCAAAGCAGCTGAAACAGGTAAAATTTACGGTTCAGTGAATGCTATTCAGATTGCTGATGCACTCCGCGAGCAATTTAAAATTGATATCGACCGCAAGAAAATTCACGTTGATGGCGAATCAATCAAAGAAACAGGAAGTTACACTGCAAGCATCCGTTTACACAAAGAACTCCAGGTTGTTATCAATTTCGAAGTTATTGCTGAATAATCACTTCGCACAGCAACAAAATATTTGCTAATTTAATCCCGGTTTAACACCGGGATTTTTTTTTGCTCAAACTAAGAATGAAGTATGCTTTCACACAACCAGGTAAAACATATCAACTCACTGAAAATCAAGAAATTTCGCCAACAGGAACATGCATTTATTGTTGAAGGCGAAAAAGGAGTAAGCGAGTTACTGAAGAGTTCGCTCAAATCCATTAAAGTATATGCATTAAGCGAATGGCTTAGTGCTAACAACATTCTGCTAAGTCAAAAAAGAGTTGAATGGCAGGAAATCACAGAGCATGAACTCAAGAAAGTCAGCGACCTGGTTACTCCCAATAACGTGCTTGCAATTGCAGAAATACCGGAATCAGGTATTCCATTGCCCATGGAATTCGCAGGTATGGCCCTGGCCCTGGACGGTATACGCGACCCAGGCAACCTGGGAACCATGATACGCACTGCAGACTGGTTTGGCATAAGCACAATTTTCTGCTCTGTTGATTCGGTTGATGCTTTTAATCCAAAGGTAGTTCAGGCTACTATGGGATCCTTTGCAAGGGTGAATATTTTTTATACTGACCTGGCAGAATATTTTAAAAATCTTGCGAAAAACATCCCGGTATACGGAGCCTTACTTGAAGGTCCTGATATTACAACGAAAACCTTTACACAAGCGGGTATTATTGTTATTGGCAGTGAGTCGCATGGCATTTCATCGCAATTGATTCCATTCATTAACGAGCCGGTTCATATTCCATGTTTTTCATTTTCAGGCAGTGAAAATCATGCCGAATCACTCAATGCATCAATTGCCAATGGAATTATATGTTATGAAATTTGCAAGCAGCTTAGTAAAAATAATTTTTGATTTTTTAGGAGTTCTATGTAAAATTCAATAAATTTTTGCTTAAATTTGTAGGTTAATGTTAATCATATAAAAACAAAATCCCGTGGCCCCTTTATCAAAACTTATCAATTATCATATAGAGGAACTGAAAAGGATGGAAAACCTTTCGGAGAGAACCAAAAATGTATGTATTGAAGGTTCCCTGGATACACTTTTCAAAATTCTCTATTATTTCCTTGAGCGGAATACATTCCGCGATATCAGGAATTGTGGCCTCAAAACCGACATGGAACTAATCAACCTGTCGAAAAAGTACCTGAACATTTCAGGTCTCACGCTTGATGACCTCAGGATGAACGAACCTTTGCTTGGATTCGAAGATTTCAAGCTGTTCTGTTATGTAAATTTCAAAGTCCCATCGGAGGTAACCGAATCATATAAAGATGCTTTTATCTCGAAGGATTTCCCCCTGTTCAGCTACGTTCAAACCATGATCAATTATATTTTAAACGAGCGCGAACAATATATCTTCAACAACAATTATGGTTTCCTCGAAAAATCGCAGAAACGCACCTTGCAGGCTATTGGCGACCATTACAGCATAACACGGGAAAGAGTGCGACAGATATCGCAGAAAGTTCCCGATAAGGTATCTGCCGCCATAAGTAAGATATCGCAACGTTTTGTAAATATTGACAAGCATTTCGATTACGGCCTCGACCTCAAGAAAGAAATTATTGTTATTAACCAGGAACTGATTGACCAGATTAACAAGAAGGAGGGCCTCACTTATACAGGTAAACTTTACTCGCTTGTTTTTGCAGGAATATTTCAGCGTTATTTTATTGCTACCCAAAGTATTGATAATACATACAGGCATTATTATCTCGTTAGTCGTAAATATAAGGAAGTCTTCGATTTCAATGCCTTTATCAATGATATTGAGGAGCGCAGTTCCATACGTATGACGAATGACCAGCCAACTGACATCATGCAATATCTGAATCGCTTTGTGTTGCCGGGCCAGATCGTAAACGACAGGCTGAAGCAAATCTGTAAACGAATGGCTACTGAAGAATTCGGGCTGGGTTATGATAAAACGAACATCATATTCAAGCGTAATTCACTGGTTAAACTTTCGGAACATATTATCAGTATCCTTGCCGAAGTTGGCAGGCCCATGAAGCTTACCGAAATATGTAAAGAGTTAAAAACCCGTTCGAAACGGATTCCGCCAAACATCGAATCGCTCCGCTCCTCGATTTTGAGTATTGAGGAAGTTGCAGCAATTGGCAAAACCAGCACATATGCCCTGAAAGAATGGAATTCAATTAAAACAGGTACTATCAAAGAGTTGGTAAAAGAACTCCTCGAATCTTCAATGGAGCCTAAACATATTTCGGAAATTGCTGTTTATGTTAATAAGTTCAGAAGGACTACCGATAAAAATATCCTTTCGAACCTGAAACTTGATAAAACCAATACCTATGTATTTTTTAAGCTTGGTTATATCGGGTTGAAGTACAAACAATACAAAAACATACAGATTCAAAGCGATAAAAAGACAAGGGGACGCAAGCCAAAAGAAACTCCTGAAGGTAATCAGCTGAGTCTTCTGTAAATTCAGGCTTCATAAACCTCAGGCTTTTTAAGCTAAAACAAATAAATCAGATAGTTCAAATGCTCAAATTAATATTAGTTGCCATTGTATTGTTAGGCATTGCTTTTGCTGGAATTGCCATTAAGATGTTTTTCTTCAAAGACGCAGAATTCCGCAAATCATGCAGCAGTGTTGATCCGCAATCGGCTCAGCGGCTGGGTTGCAGCTGCGGTGGCGATGAGAACACATCCTGCGACAATAGCTAGTGAATATAAATTGTAGAAGAATGGCTACCAAAACGGTAGCCATTTTTTTTGCATGGTTATTATTGATGGGGCATTTTTATCGGTATTCAAAATTGTAAGCACAAATCAAACAGATGTACTTTATTCTTGATTATTGAATATTTGCAAAATCTAATAATGCACTACCTGTCTCAATCGCATTCTGCTCATTCTGAACTCCTTATTTTTTAACTACCTTTGCCGTTCCTATTTAAAATATCCCCTTGATTAAGAAAATCCTCGCGACGCTGAATATAGAAGCGCTAAACCCCATGCAACTGGCATCGGTTGCGGCAATCAGCAAACATAAAGACATTATCCTGCTTTCGCCCACCGGTTCGGGTAAAACACTCGCTTTCCTGATTCCTGTGCTTAAGAGCCTCGAAACGGGCAATAATAAATTACAGGCACTGGTTCTGACACCATCGCGTGAATTAGCCATTCAGATCGAACAGGTTTTTAAATCGATGAATACCGGCTTCAAGTCGAGTTGTTGTTATGGCGGGCATAAAATGAGTATTGAGAAGAATAATCTTACCGAACCTCCTGCCTTGCTTATAGGAACGCCCGGAAGAATCCTGGATCATATTTCGCGAGGGAATTTCAACGCTGACAATATCCATACGCTGGTGCTTGATGAATTTGATAAATCTCTTGAACTGGGCTTCAGGGAAGAAATGTCAGCTATAATTCAGACGTTAACTGCTGTAAATAAACGAATCCTGACTTCGGCGACCCAAGCACTTGAGATTCCGGAATTTACAGGTATCAGCAATCTGTTCGTACTTGATTATCTTGACAAGAAAACTGCACCTGAAGGACTAAGGTGCAATGTAGTGAAATCGGTTCATAAAGATAAACTTTCAGCTTTGTTTCAGTTATTGTGCCATCTTGGCGGGGAACCGACTCTGGTTTTCTGCAATCACAGGGAAGCTGCCCAGCGTGTAAGTGATTCGCTGACTGAAAGTTCGGTAGTAAACGAATATTTTCACGGAGGACTCCAACAACATATCAGGGAAAGAGTTCTGGGGAAATTCAGGAATGGCAGCTGCAATATTTTGGTTTGTACCGACCTGGCTTCGCGGGGACTCGATATTCCGGAAGTAAAGCATGTAATCCATTATCATCTGCCAGCTAATGAAGAGGGTTACATTCACCGTAACGGACGCACCGCACGGATGCATGCCTTAGGGGATTCGTACCTGGTTTTAAGCGAAGAAGAATCAATTCCGGGTTATATAAAGGATGAACTTAAGATTATTGAATTGCCAGATGAAAGGATATTGCCGCCAAAGCCTTTATGGGGAACATTGTATATCGGGAAAGGGAAAAAGGACAAACTCAATAAAGTAGATATTGTTGGTTTTTTAATGCAGAAGGGAAACCTGAAAAAAGAAGAAATTGGCCTGATTGAAGTGAAAGACTTCTTCTCGTACGTGGCTGTAAAAAGAACTAAAATCCGGGAATTGCTCAGGGTAGTGCGCGATGAGAAAATCAAAAACAAGAAAACTGTTATTGAAGAGTGTGACTAAGACCAGCACTCACTGAAAGTGAATATTCATTCCCGGAAATCAAAGATCGGGTGAATAAATGTAAGATTCGATCAACCCATTCCATGCGTTATAGCGTACCTCCAAATCGGAGGACTCAGGTTTCAGGAAGATTTATCGCTTAAAGATTACAGATCATAGATATAAATGATATATTCTTCGTTATAATACGTATCATAACTGAAAGCAACAATCTTTGTATTTGAAATATTGGTCGTAATCCGGGCATAATCATCAACATTCGGGCATTCTATGATTCTCTCTTTTACAAATGTTTCTGCATTCATAACATGAATATTGCCGTTATAACCATTGGTGCCGAGCATTTTCTTGCCATCAGTAGTAAAATAAGCGTATTTCGGATAGGTATCGATATCGAATTCGCCCAGAACATTGTCAATATTCTGCGATTCGAATGCCCAAACCGTATAACCGGCGCCGTTGCCACCGCCACTCGGAAGAACTACATATCCCTTGCTTGCATTTACTGCGACCCACCTGGTATTTCCACCGGCATTAAAAACAGTTTGTGAAAGGGTGAGCATATCATTGCTGACAGAGTATTTATACAGACTTGATCCACCTTCCTGGGCACTGAATAAAAATCTCAGGCCCGGATCCAGATCAATTAAAGTGCCCTGCATCGGGGCATCGTTGAGTAAAACTGCCCCACTGTCCATGTCAAGAATGAACAATCCATTATTTGTAAGTACGTAAATACGCCTGTTTTGAGCATCGACTTCAATATCCCTGCCATCTGCGATCCCTGAAAACTCAAGTATCGACAAGCTTTTGGTTACATTATCCCAAACACTGATGTAACCCGAAAATTTGTACAATATATATAACTTCTTGTCAGTCAACGAGTAATCCATCGCCAAAGGCTGCGACGAAGGCAAGGTTAATTCGGTCATACTCACAGTTTCGGGATTAATAAAAAGAAGTTTGTTGGTTGTTTGATTTAATCCGAATACAAGATTATCATTCTCACTGTAAATCAGGTCGCTGACAATTCCATTTGCAATTATGCCTGAAGAAACCTTTATTTTAACACTTTCGCATATAGCTGTTGCACCCTTATCATCATAAGCTTTTGCCTTAAAAGTATATTCACCGCTGGGAACTTTCTCCCATATGAAGGAGTCTTCGCCCTCCAAAGTTTTTATCAGCACATTATTGGCAAAAACTTCAATTTTCTCAACAGTACCGTCGGAATCATACGTGTCGAGACTTATATAAATGTCGGAACCGGGTAAAAATTCAGGAAAATATGCTGATGGATATTCAAACTCTATGGTTGGTGGCCTATTGGTATTAATATATATAGATATTGAATTGGATTCGCTCACCCGCCCTTTAACATCAGTGGCTGTAACAGCAACCTTATAATTACCTGCAGGCACTGATTCCCATGTAAAAGAAAACGGGTATGTGGTATCGACAGCATAGATGACATCGTTAATATACAATGAAGTTTTCACAATATCTCCGTTGGGTGACGTAGCAGAAACTGTAAATTCAATATCACTCGATTCGGTTATATTCCAGTTGGGTGAATAGCTGAAAGTCACAACCGGAACAATAATATCCTTCACCCTGACTATGATACCGGTTGTTGCTGTTGATCCGCCTTTATCGTCAATAGCTTTTAACTGCAGGGTATAAGTCCCGGTTTCAGTAAAATGATGTTTGTACTGGAATGGTTCTGCAACATCAGTAAACAGCAGAACACCATCTATATAAAACAGTACTTGTTTTACAGTACCGTCTTCATCGGTAGCAAATGCAAGAATATTCAGTGTATCGCTCTGGTCTATCGTTTTCCCGTCAAGCGGTGAGAGCAATTCAATGATTGGTGGTTTGTTACTTTCCGACGGATCATCTTTTTTACACGATAAAGTAAGAGTAATCAGCAACATTACTAGGAAACATATCCTGTTTTTCATTTGCAATGGTATTTATATGTTGAAAATCTGAAAATGTAGCATTGGGTTTATTACAAAGGATTTTAGTGATTTTCCACCTTCAATCAATTCTATATCAAGCCATGGTATAACCTAAATATACTGTACCAAACTGATCTGCCTACAAATCTATTTTTCAAAAACGGATTACAGGTCATAAATGTACAAGACATATTCTTCATCATAATATGAATCATAGCTGAAAGCAACAATTTTAGTATTCGAAGCACTGGCACACAAACGGGAGTAATCGTCAGCATTCGGGAAGAATATTTTTTTCTGCTGTACATACGAATCGGCATCCATTACATAAATATATGTATCATAAGGATCGCCACAGGTCCCAAGCAATGTTTCTCCATCGGATGTGAAACTGGCATAAGCCGGATAGGTTCCAATATTAAATTCACCCATTACATTGTTCAGATTCGATTCATCAAAAGAAAATACAGTATACCCGGCCCCGTTACCTCCACCACATGGAAGTACAACATATCCTTTGGCGGTATTGATGGCAATACGCCGTGCATTTGATCCTGCACTGTTTTTTGTTTGTAGAAGCGATACCATGTCGGAGGCAACCGAATATTTGAAAATTTGTGATCCTCCTTCGGAAGCACTAAATAAAAATCTGTTCGCCGGATCAATCGCCATTGAATTGCCTTGCATAGGAGCATCATTGAGTAAAACGGTGCCATAGTCCATGTCAATTATAAATAAACCGGTATTCGACAGTACATAAATGCGCCTGTTCAAGGCATCAACTTCAATATCCCTTCCATCGGATATGCCTGAAAACTGTATTATTGATAAACTTTGCGATTGATTATCCCAAACACTTATATACCCCGAAAACTTGTAGAGAATGTATAGTTTCTTGTCAGTCAAAGAATAATCCATGGCTATTGGCTGAGAAGAAGGCAGTGTGGTTTCCGTCATTGTGGCCGTTTCAGGATTAATAAACAGCAGTTTGTTGGTTGTTTGGTTTATTCCAAAAACAAGATCGCTCCTCTCGCTGCTGACCAAATCGCTTATAATGCCACCGGTAATTATACCAGGAAGAACTTTTATGCTTACCGGGTCGCAAATGCCAATGGCACCTTTATTATCATAGGCTTTCGCTGTAAGAATATAATTACCGCTCGGAACATTTTCCCAATAAAAATAATCAGTATTAATAAGTGTTTTAATAAGCTCATCATTGGCAAATACTTCAATTTTAGTAATTGAGCCATCGGAATCGTAGGCATAAAAATCGATGTATATTTC
This sequence comes from Lentimicrobiaceae bacterium, assembly GCA_041753535.1. Classification (GTDB taxonomy): domain Bacteria; phylum Bacteroidota; class Bacteroidia; order Bacteroidales; family UBA4417; genus UBA4417. Next base: position 97,068 of record JBGSUB010000004.1, on the reverse strand, counting down.
TCCTCCGGGTAAATAATCGGGCGGATAACTTCCGGGCGATGAAAACTCGATGAAGGGAGATTTATTGCCACTAAGCGTTATGGTTTGTGTATTTGATTGCCCGAGACGGCCCTTTTCGTCCTTAGCAACTGAGAAAACTGCATATTCACCCGCAGGAACGGAATCCCATACAAACGTATATGGATACTCATTATCAACAGCATACAAATCATCATCAATATAAAGCGAAACTTCGGCAATATCACCATTTGATGAACTGGCATCAACAGAGAAGTTGATAGTACTGAACTCCACCACATTCCAGGATGGCGAATAGGAAAGGTAAACTACAGGATTATAAAGATCCCTCACTTCGATAGTCGGACCGTAAGCTGTTGCTGATGCTCCTTTGTTGTCGAACGCTTTTACTATCACCTGGAATCGTCCTGCTTTATCGAAGCGGCGGCTGTATTCATAAGGTTCCGCATTGCCAGTATATTCGAGTGTGCCATCAATATAAAAAAGCACCTGACTTATTTCACCATCTTCATCCGATGCCAGCCCGATAAGTTTAACGGTATCACCAATGTTAATCAAAACATTGCCAATTGGCGAAAGCATTTCAACCACCGGAGATTTATTTTCTTTTTCAGTGTCGGGAACTTCCTCTTTTTTGCAGGAAAGAATGAATGACATTATCAATAGTAACAATAAATAGAAGCTTTTTTTATTCAATTCAGGTCTCATAATATTTAGAATCTGATCAGTAATTTGGAGATAAAACCGTTGAAAATAAATCAGAATAAAGGGCAATCAAATTATACGGGCTTGTTTGAATTAACAAATAAAATTACATTAAATTTTGAATGGCAATCTATTTCAGAAAAAAAATATATCCACCTCTAAATAATATATTCCTTCAGGTCCGACATCAGTATCCGCTCAAGTTCATCCATATTTTCCATCCTCGTTTCGCAGAAAAGGAAACCGAAAATCGGGAATTTCCGGAAGTCAGCTTTTCGGAGTTCGAGTGGCTTACTAAAATCTGTGAGCAATTTTTCATAATCAAAGGATATGATGTCTTTCCCTTCGGTTCCGGTGCTGTTATTCAGAACAATATTGCTGTATACCAGGTTTTCTTTGCCTTTCAGCAGAGCACTCCAGTCGGGCTTTTTTTGCTGAAACAAATACTCGTACAGATTTATTCCGAAAGCATACCAGGCCAGATCGGGCGTAGAGCACCAGCCACCAAAACGTAATGGGTTCACTTCAATCGGCGCAATATTGCCGTTTTCAGCGATGCGTACCTCCACGTGCGCAGGGAAATTTTTCAGGTTGGCACGTCTGCCGATTTCAGCAAGAAATTCATTAATTGAATCCTTGTAGCTTTCGACTATTTCCTTAGAAGTAATATAAACCCTGTCGTTCACATCCTTTCCTGACGAAAAAATATGTTTCATAATATTGAGTACCACCGGGTACCCATAGCTGTTGAAATAACAATCGATGGCAAATTCGTCGCCGTGAATGCATTCCTCGATGATAAATTCACCGGTATGGAGCACTTCGGGCGGATAAAGATCTTTAATAAGTTCAATCTCTTTTGTAATAGCACCGACTGTTTCAGTCCATTCTCCGAAATGCTCCACTTTATAAACTCCAAGACTGAAGAATCCGACAGCCGGTTTTATAATAAATGGAAATTTGAATTGCCGGACATCAAGGCTTTTAATCTCTTCCAGGCGAATTGCTTTATAGAAATAGCCAGGATACATATCTTTGAGCAGATCGCGGAAATGTACTTTATTTTTAAAAATCTTTATCTTTCCCGGTAAATCAGTATGTTCCAGATTTTCTTCAATCCAGTTGATTGAGTTTTCGGAATTGGTATAAAGCAAAAGATTTTGATCTTCAATGTATAGCTTGATCGCATCTTCCTCTGAAACAAGGTTTAAATTCCAGTCAGCAACATATTCGTCAACAACGTTATTGTGAATAACCGGAATTCTGTTGCGTTCGAGTGTGGCGAGTAAAAAATCGGAGATGTAAGGTTTATCGAGTATTATCATTTACAATTGGTTACAAAAAATTAGTACTTACTGATGGACAATCAGTTCAAGAATTTTTATCTGCCCGCTCTTCTTTCGAGTTCTTCTCTTTTCAACGTGATGAGATGGCCTATTGGTTTGCCATTGCGGTAAGTAATTACCCTGAGTGTAATGGGGCCATCAGGGAGTTCAACTGGTTGTGAATATTTGGATGTAAAATTGTCGGGCATGGCATCATCAATAGTATAATAAATATCAAGATCAGGAGCTTCTGTTTCCATGGTTAACAGTAGCTTCCCGTTTTTAACTGAAGTTTTAATGCCTACATCGTAAATTGCTTTCGAGTAATTAACTTCTGCAATATCAGAGCGATCAAACTGGTTTTCAACACGCTGAATAAAATTATCCCAGTTTTTACTTTCTGCGGGTGACCAATATACTTCCGAAAGTGCCCAGGCACGCGGATAAGACATATACTGGGCATGACGCAGGGTTGGCACTTGTTCAGTCCATAGGTTTCCCTGTCCGCCAAGGATATGTTTAGCCTCCACACCTTCGGGGACGGGTTCGAAGCTATAACATTTTTTCAGTCGAAGGCTTGCATAAATCGGCGGTTCGACGGTTCGTTCGCCCTGGTTGTAATCGAGGTAAGCAAACGTTGTTGGTGTCATTACTACATCATGACCCATTTTTGCAGCTTCAATTCCGCCTTTTACACCCCGCCAGCTCATCACTGTAGCACCCGGGGATATACCGCCTTCCAGGATTTCGTCCCATCCGATCAGTTTTTTCCCGTTTTTCTTAAGGATGGCTTCTACCCTATTCATAAAATATCCCTGTAAATCTTCTACATGCCTGATTCCCAATTCTTTCATCAGGGCCTGGCAACCTTCATCTTCTTTCCAGTAGCCCTTATAGCATTCATCGCCTCCAACATGAATATACTGCCCCGGAAAAAGTGCGGCCACTTCGGTAAAAACCTTATCAAGAAATACATACACATTTTCATCTGATGGATTCAGGGCATTCTCAACATTCATTTTAAACGTGCCGTTTCCGTACCATTCGGAGAATTTGCTCCCTGGACTTACACGCGTGCCGGTGTCTTTTTTACAACTCAGTTCAGGATATGCTGCTATGGCAGCCATGCTGTGACCAGGAACATCAATTTCAGGCACTATTGTAATATTTCTGGCTGCAGCGTATTGAATTACTTCCCTGATATCCTCCTGTGTATAAAATCCGCCATCCGTTGCAACTTCGCCGGGTTCAGGGAAATCGCGATCGCCAAAATGGCCGGCACGTTGCACACGGAATGCCCCGACTTCTGTTAATTTTGGTAATGATTTTATTTCAATTCTCCAGCCTTCATCATCCGTGAGGTGCCAGTGAAAAGTATTGAACTTCCATCGGGCCATTTCATCAATGTACTGCATTACTTCTTCTTTTGTAAAGAAATGACGGCTAACATCAAGCATCAATCCCCTCCATGCAAAACGTGGATAATCGGTAATTTCAACCGCAGGAACTATCCATTTCGTTTTAATAACCTGTTTGCTTTCAATTTCTTTGGGCAGTAGCTGAAGCAATGACTGCATTCCATAAAACAAGCCGGACAATTGGTTAGCGGTGATAACAATACCCTTTGATGTTGAAACCAACGTATACCCTTCATTCCCGAGTTTCTGATCAGGTGTAAGATTAAGATTCAGTTGAATCTTACTTCTGGTTCCTTGTGTAACCTTTATCTTTAGTCCGGTAGCCAGGTTTAATTTCTCAGCGAGTTTTTCAGAAATATCTCTGCCTTCGGAATTATTATACCCGATTGTTGTGCTTTTCGATAATTCATAGAAACCACTATTCTGTTTACTTTCAACAGGTTGCGGCAGCAGGTTTATTTGACTGTTCTGCGCATGAGCTGATGTTAAAACAAGCAGGAGTATTAAGTTAATCAGATGCTTCATACAATGACAATTTTTGTAAAGTTCAATTAATTCTGTTGTGGGGTACTCAAAACCTGAGGATTTTCTGAATAAATATTGCAGTTAATCTTTCCGGAGAAGTTTCTCAAAGCCTTTGGTATAATAGGTCTTTAAACTTCCGTCAGTAGCTGAATAAATAAAGTAAGCTTCGATTTCGGGATATTTTTCAAGGTATTCCTTGCCTGTATCAATTCCCATCACCATCAGGGCCGTCGCATAAGCATCGGCAGTCATGCAATCTTCGGCCAATACCGAAACACTTAAAAGCGTATGTTTTACTGGATAACCATTTGACGGATCGATGGTATGTGAATACCGGATTCCGTTTTCCTCATAGAATTTTCGATAACTACCTGAAGTAGAGATGGCCATATCCTGAAGGGAAACAACAGCCTGGATAGTACGGTCGTCATCCGCATTTTTAGTCGGCATTTCGATGGCTACATTCCATTTTTCTCCGCCTGGTTTGGTATTACGGGCTAAAACTTCACCGCCTATATCAATCAGGTAGGATTTTATTTTTTTTGATTCCAGAAAAGCTGCCACTACATCAACCGCATACCCCTGAGCAATTGCATTGAAATCAACCCGGATTCTCGGATCAGTTTTTATCATCTTACCATTCACCAGCTTTACCTTTTTATAACCAACCAGCGGCAAAAGGCTGTCAACAATATGCTGATCCATTTTCAAACGGTTTGATAATCCAAAGCCCCAGGCACGCACAAGAGGGCCAACAGTTATATCAAAAGCTCCATTGGTTTTTTCGGAAATTTCTGTCGCTTTATTGAAAATAATTGCAAACATTTCATCTACCCTGGCGGATGTATCGTTATTGTTAAAACGGGATATAATAGAATTAGGTTTGTACGTGGAAGCAGTTGAATCGAAACGGCGAAGCAACGAATCGATTGAGGACTGAAGGTTAATGCTATCGCCAGTAAAGTAAGTTATGGCGTAGTATGTTCCCTGGGTTTCGCCACCAAATTTTAGAAGAATTGATTCTTTATGGTGACTGCACGACACAATTAATAGTGCGATGAAGAAGGTAAGCGTAAATCCGGATTTAGCGAAATATGATTTCATAACCGTATAAAAAGAAAGCCCTGTGTGGAGAGGTTTAAAAAGCGAAAATAATAAAAAAACCGGCTTTGAGGCCGGTTTGGTAATTTTATCCTCCGAAATCGTCGAGGGCAATATTTTCGGGTGGAACTCCAAGCTGATCCAGCATTTTCAATACTGCTGTATTCATCATTGGAGGGCCACAAATATAATATTCGATATCTTCAGGTTCGGGATGCTTACTCAGGTAATTATCGAGTGCAATCTGGTGAATAAATCCTGTATACCCAGACCAATTGTCTTCCTTCATTGGTTCGCTAAGGGCGAGTTTAAATTTGAAGTTTGGATTTTTCTGTTCAATTGCTTTCAACTCATCATCATAAAACACCTCACGCAATGATCGTGCTCCATACCAGTAACTCGCTTTGCGATCGGTATGTTGAGTCAGGAACTGATCGAAAATCATCGAACGCAAAGGAGCCATTCCTGCACCACCTCCGATAAACATCATCTCGCGTTTGGTATTCTTGATATGGAATTCGCCGTAAGGGCCGCTTACCATTACCTTATCGCCGGGTTTAAGAGAGAAAATGTATGAAGAACAAATTCCCGGATTCACATTCATAAACTGATTCTTAGCCCTGTCCCAAGGTGGGGTGGCAATACGGATATTCAGTTTAACGATATTTCCTTCGGCAGGGTGGTTGGCCATGGAGTATGCGCGGTAGATAGGTTCAGGGTTCTTCATCTTCAGATCCCACATTTTCAGTTTATCCCAATCTTCGCGATACTCATGCTCAACCTCCATGGTACGAAAATCGACATCAATTTTGGGAACATCAATCTGAATATAGCCACCGCTAACAAAATCAAGTTCTTCACCTTCAGGGAGTTTAACTACAAATTCCTTTATGAAAGTTGCTACATTTTTATTGGAAACCACTTCGCATTCCCATTTCTTTATTCCGAAAATTTCTTTAGGAATTTCGATGGTCATGTTTTCGCGAACTTTTACCTGACAACCTAGGCGCCAGTTCTCATGTATTTGCTTGCGGGTAAAAAAGCCGACTTCGGTAGGAAGTATTGAACCGCCACCCTCGTTGACCTGGCATTTGCACATACCGCAGGTACCACCTCCTCCACAGGCTGAAGGGAGGAAAAGTTTAGCGTCGGATAAAGTCGATAGCAGTGTTGAACCGCCATTGACATTTAACTCTTTTTCACCATTTACTGTGATAGTAACAGGACCTGAGGGTGCAAGCTTGGCTTTTGCGAAAAGCAGCATTACAACAAGCAGAACTATAACGAGCAGGAATATCAGAGTGCCCGCTACTAAGGGGCCGGATAAAGTGCCTAGAAATAAGAAAGTTGATGTTATCATGATGAGATACTATTCTTTAAATGGTTATTCCCATAAAACTCATAAAAGCGATAGCCATGAGTCCGGTTACGATAAATGTGATTCCTAATCCACGCAAAGGTGCAGGAATATTTGAGTAGGATATTTTTTCGCGTATGGCTGCCAGAGCAACAATTGCAAGGAACCAACCAATTCCTGAGCCGAACGCATACACTGAAACTTCGCCAATGCTATGGTATTCGCGTTCCTGTACGAACAGAGCTACACCCAGAATAGCACAGTTCACAGCAATAAGAGGCAGAAATATTCCTAAAGCGTTATAAAGGGACGGAGAAAATTTCTCAACTACCATTTCAACAAGCTGCACAATAGCTGCTATCACTGAAATAAAGAGAATAAAACTTAAATAACTCAGATCAAGATCCGCTAATTCGGGACTCAGCCAAGCTAAGGCTCCGGATTTAAGCAGATAGGTGTCAACCAACCAGTTAACGGGAGCGGTTATCATTAAAACAAAAATAACTGCAACTCCAAGACCTACCGATGTTTTTACTGTTTTTGATACAGCCAGGTAGGAACACATCCCAAGGAAATATGCAAAAATCATATTTTCGATGAAGATACTCCGCACAAACAGGTTAAATAAATGTTCCATTTTTATGTCTTCTAATGTTAACTTTAACTTTTAGGAGTTTAACCCCAAAATCTTACTCTCTGATTTATTACTATTTTTCTTGTAATTCTTTTGTCCTGCTTCGCTGCACCCATATAATGACTCCGATAGTAATAAGAGCCATGGGTGGTAAAATCATCAGACCGTTGTCCATATACCCGAATTCATAGAAACCTTTAGGAATAACTGAAAACCCGAACAATTTACCCGAACCAAGCAATTCGCGGAAAAACCCAACAATAATAAGTATAAGTCCATAGCCAATACCATTACCTAAACCATCAACAAATGAAGGCCAGGGTTTATTAGCCATGGCATAAGCTTCCAGACGGCCCATAACAATACAGTTGGTAATGATTAGGCCAACGAACACCGAAAGTTTTTTACTTACATCGTAAACGTAGGCTTTTAACACCTGATCCACAATAATAACCAGGGCTGCAATAACCGCAAGCTGAACAATAATACGGATACGGGAAGGAATTGTATTACGAAGTGATGAAATGATAAGGCTGGCAAATGCTGTAACAATGGATACTGACAGTGCCATAACCAGTGCAGGTTTTAACTGAACAGTAATGGCAAGGGCTGAACATATACCCAGAACCTGAATAGTAACAGGATTTTCGAGATTTAAAGGGTTCTTAAGCAGTTTAAGAACTTTAGCCGAAAACAAAGGCTCTTTTTCTTGTATTACTTTCTGTTCGCTCATTGCTTCATATGTTTTTTAAAGTAAGCATCATAACTGGTGAGGTTATCGATTATCATTTTTTCGACACCTTTACTGGTAATTGTTCCGCCAGATATGGCATCAACACCATGAATATCGCCATCGGAAGCACCCCCTTTTACCACTTGTATAGAAACCAATTTGCCATTTTCGGCATATATCTGTTTCCCATGAAAAGGGTTCATAAACCAATCCTGATTTATTTCAGCTCCTAATCCCGGTGTTTCGGCTTTATGATCAAATATAACACCAAACACTGTATTAAAATCTGTTTTAAAAGACATATAACCCCATACAGGTCCCCAGAGTCCTTTTCCGCGCAAAGGGACAATAAATGCAGAATCGCCGTTTTCGACCACTGCTATATAAACAGGAAGCACCTGTTTATCAAGTGGTTTTTTAAGTTCATCTGCCAATTCAACAGAGAAGACCTTGTTCGCATCCTGTTCAACAATTTCTCCTTTAGTGTTTACGCCAACAGCAGTTTTGATGTATTTTGCATAAACCTCACCCACTTGTTTCTTGGGGACCTCTAAAATTGGCACGTTAACCGCAGAAAGAATATTCTGCATCTTTTCGATGCGGATGTTTTCTAACTGTGCAGGTTTTAATTGTACCGCCAAAATGGTAAGCGAAACTGCTATAACGACAACCAGGATGACGGAATAGACGAAAATATATTTATTACTATGTTGCATATCGTAGGTCAGAATTAAGATTTAACAACTGCTGCAGCTCTTTTCAGCCTCTTTTTTATGTTGGCTTCAACCACATAATGGTCGATAAGCGGTGCAAAAGCATTCATAAGAAGGATGGAGAGCATAATTCCTTCGGGATATGCCGGATTAAAAACACGAATCATGATTCCTACCAAACCGACAAGAAAACCATAAATCCATTTCCCACGGTTAGTTTGTGAGGCTGTTACAGGATCAGTTGCCATGAAAACCACACCAAACATGAAACTACCCATCATTATTTGAGTAAGCGGGCTTAGAGTCATATAAGCATTTGCAGCAAATGCATTGAATATTAATGTCATAGTTACTCCGCCGAGCAAACCTGCCAGCATGATACGCCAGCTTCCAATCCCTGTTATAATAAGTATGGCTGCTCCGATCAGGATTGCCAGTTTTGAAGTTTCGCCGATTGATCCGGGAATAAAACCAAAGAATAAATCGTGTAGGGAAGGTATTTGATCGATTGCTCCTGAGGCGGCTTTAGATAAAGGTGTGGCACCCGAGAAACCGTCAATAACACCCTCACCTTTTGTAAGTCCGCCGGTCCAGATGGTATCACCGCTAATTTTTGCCGGATATGCAAAAAAGATGAATACCCTTGCCAGTAAAGCCGGGTTAAAAATATTCATTCCTGTACCACCAAATGCTTCCTTTCCGATTATCACAGCAAAAATGGTTGCTATGGCTACCATCCAAAGAGGAACATCTACAGGCATTACCAACGGAATAAGCATACCTGAAACCAGGAAACCTTCGTTCACTTCTTCGTGCCTGATCTGGGCGAAAATAAATTCAACACCCAACCCTGAAATGTAAGAAACCGCTACTATCGGTATAACTTTTAATAAACCATAACCGATAATCTGCATGAAACCAACTTCTTGTCCGAGAGAGAGGAAATGCTGATAACCCACATTCCAGATTCCGAATAATAATGCAGGGATCATAGCAATAATAACCAGCGACATGGTACGCTTCAGATCGATGACATCACGGATATGGCTTCCCCTGTAGGTAGTTTTATCAGGCACAAAAAGAAAAGTCTCGAATGCATCGAAAGTTGAGTGTAATTTCTCAAACTTTCCGCCTTCCTTAAATTGCGGCTTTATCTTATCCAGATAATTGCGTAGTGCTTTCATTTATAGGTATTGTAGTTTCTAATTCTTTATGGTTGATGTTTTTTTTCCGGGTTCCGGGTTCAAGATTCAGGAAGTTAACTCATTTCCTTCCTTATCAGATCAAGGCCCTTTCGGATAATAGACTGAATTTCAGTTTTAGATGTATCAATAAACTCAATGAGAGCGAAATCTTCTTCATCCACTTCGTATACTCCGAGGTTTTCCATCATTTCGATATTTTCCGCGAGACAGGCTTTTATTAGTTGCATCGGGTATATATCCATCGGAAACACCTTTTCATACTGTCCGGTCATAACATAAGCACGTTCGGAACCATGAAAATTGGTATCGAGGCGGTATTTACGGTTTGGGGTCAGATAGGAGAAAAATGATTTTGAAAAGCTGAATTTATTAAGCCCCGGTAGAGCCCATCCTAAAAACTCGGAGTAATTACCTTCAGGTATAACAGTGAACTGATTATGGTAAAATCCAAGATACCCATCGGCTTTGATCCGTGTGCCCGTGAGCACATTGCCGCTGATTATGCGCGCTTTGCCTTCAGCAAGATTATCTTTTAACATTGCGCGCACATTTACCCCTTTATATGTCCTGAAATATTTTGGATTTTTAACTTCCGAACCACAGAGTGGGATGATAACTGAAGTATCATAAATACCCTTGGAAAAAAGTCGCCCGATTATGATAACATCCTGCGGATTTACTATCCAGACAATTTCGCCTTTATTGAGAGGATTTGTATGATGGATCTGAATACCTACATTGCCTGCAGGATGCGGCCCGTCAAAATAGGTTATATCTGTATTACTGACCTGTGGAAAATCGCTTTTCCCGCCAGGTAAGCCAAGTTTTACAGGAGTTCCGGCAAGTTTAGCCAGCGCATCAATACCTAGCTGAAAATCTGAAACATTTCCTTTCACAATCATTGAATAATCAGGAGCCAAAGGTGCCGAATCAAAACCCGAAACATAAATTCCCCTTGGTGTATCAGCCGGATTTGCGATAATAGTGTACGGCCGTTGCCTGATCATTGCCCAGGCGCCACTTTTAAGCAGTTTTTCGATGATAGCTTCCCGGTTGGCTTTCGAAATATCAGTTTTACCGAAATCTTCGTATTCAGTTCTATCCCCTGATTTTATTCTTATTTCTTCCAGGACACGTTTATCGCCACGGCAGATTTCCTCGATTATGCCACTTACCGGAGAAGTAAAAACTATATTTTCACGGTATTTATCAATAAACAAAGGTGTGCCCGCTTTTACAACATCACCTTCTTTCACCAGCAAACGAGGGAAAACGCCTAAAAAATCAGTAGGTTTTATTGCATAACGTCCTGCATCAATTGCGGAAATCTCTTTTTTAGCCTCACCTATCAGGTTGATATTGAGACCTTTTTTAATTCTTATGGTGTTGGCCATAATGGATAAGTATAGACTTGATTTATTATAAATGCAGCGGCAAATATAGACAAATTTAGATGTATTTTATCCGTATATATCTTTTTTTTTCAACAGTTTCAGCAATGATTTTTATTTTTGATTGAGTTGGTGGGCTGAACTTAATAATAATACGGTACAATTTGTGTTATTCAGCTATGTATAACAGGTTATCGTTTACTTTTGCACCGGGTAATGCTTACACAACAGTTAACATGATATTACGAGTTAATGCAAAAAAGCTTATTACAGTCATTGTATTATTGGCAATGTACTATTCAGCCAATGCAGCCAATACTATTATTTCTGATACTTCTGATTTTTATTCCGATGACTTTCTGCGGAACGATGACCATGTTTATCAGAAATACATTCAAGCAGTAGAGCTTTCACGTATCGGTTTTGACCTTGCCGATCCTGTAATCACATTAAAAACAATTGAGCAGTTCAAAGTCGGTTTTGATGACCTTCGGGGAAGTTTTATGCAATATTTTTACCAGATTCAGCATTGTTCAGCAAACTGGGAGAAGTCGGAAATCTGGACAAACGAGTATCTGGAAGGCATGGAAGAAGATCAGATTGAAAAGTTCGAGTCATCTTTCAACACACGAACAGCTTATACTCATTACGAATTTGTTTTTCCGAATGAACGATTCATAATTAAAAAATCGGGAAATTATATTTTAAGGGTTTTCTGGCGCGACCAGAAAGGAAATGAGATAAATGCCTTTACCCGGCGATTTATGGTAGTTGATCCCAAGATTACCATTTCTGCAAATATTGGACGTGCCGGAACATCGGAAGATTATGAGACACGACAGGAAGTGGATTTTACTCTGAATACAGCTGGTTTGCGCATTGACTCACCATACCAGGATATTAAAGTAGTAGTTTTACAGAACTGGCGATGGGACAATGCCCTTACGACTTTGAAGCCGTATATGGTCCGTAACGAAATACTGGATTATTCATTCGACAATGGCACAAACCTTTTTGATGGTGCCAATGAATTCAGGAGATTTGATCTGAAAAGCATTAAATTCATTTCTGAAAAAGTACGCGAGATTACATTTGATGATACTGTTTTCTATGCTAAACTCTGGGATAGCGAAAAACGTATTTATAAAGAATATATTATTGAAGACGATATTAACGGCAAATTCCTGCTGAAAACGGATGATGAACCTTCGGTATCAAACTACGGGGAATATGTAATGGTTAAGTTCTTCCTTCCTTACGAAGCCCCTATTGTGGAAGGGAATCTTTATGTTGCAGGCGGATTTAACTGCTGGCAGTATACTCCGGAAAATAAAATGCAATACAATTACCGCCGTAAAGGATACGATGCTAATATTCTCTTCAAGCAGGGATATTATAATTATTTGTATGTTTTGTTACCCAACAATTCAAAAACAGGTGATGCTACCTGGGTCGAGGGCAATCATTCAGTGACACGCAACACTTATACAATAATGGTATATCACCGCTCGCGCGGTGAATTATATGACGAACTTATCGCTGTGGGAAGTTTTAGCAATAAACTTTAGACTGTTAAAAATTATTATTTTTAACTTCCAGAGAGGGCGAAGGAGAGAAACGGAGAGGAGCGATAACCAAATTATCAACTTAAACCTGTACTTTAGTCTAGGATACTTCCCTGACTGCGTGATACAGTCAGGCGAGCGTTTTATGACTACCGACTTTTACATCTGATTTTTAGATATAGGCAAATTCAAACAGGCTGTATATCTTACTACAAAAAATCAATTTCAGAATAAGCCAATTTTGGTTTTATAAATTACCTTGCCCTTATTGACAAATACAATCATGTAAATACCCTGAGCTAAACCATTCATATTTAATTGTATTTCGGATCCTTTTGGAACAAATTGTTTAATAATCAATTTCCCGTTGGGATCATAAATAACAACTTCACCTTCCGCTTTCGGGGATAAAATATTCAGGTTTCTTTGTGAAACAAAACAAGATATTTCATGATTGTAATCGGACACAATGTCAATGTCTAATTCCTTTTCGACACTCTTCATTATTTCCATTACCCAATATCCATACATAATCCCACTCGGGTGAAGCCCATCGGAAGCAACCAATTCGGGTTGTGTCAATCCGTTTCTCGAAATCGGCGTTATATTTATATATTTTACTTTGTAGTTTTCTGTAATTTGCCTGTTCAAGTAATTATACTGATCGATTTGTACACTGATAGCTGAATTTCCGTTTCCGAAAGGAGTGAATGCATAATCAGGAATTGACAACACAAAAACATGTTGAGGAGAATTTCCTGCCAGGTAAATTGCCTCCTGGAGCAATTCCTCAAACTGTGTAGCATAGGTTTGAATACTTCCTCCCTGGAATTGGTTATTTACACCAATAAGCAGCGATACGAGATTATAACCGGTTAATGGTTGTTGCTGGCTGATAGCATTTTTCAGATTTGTTGTAGTCCAACCAGTTTGAGCTATAATTTTTACTTCCTCAATGGTGTACCCCTGGTTAGTTAATTCCGCAGCAAACTGATTGGGCCAGCGATCGGAAACATCAACACTTTGACCAATTGTATACGAATCGCCGAGGGCCAAGAAACGAACAGTATCCTGTATTGTTATTTTCTGAGCAAAACCAATGGTGCAGAAAACAGAAAGAATTAAGATCAATAAACTATATTTCATACTGTTGGAAGTTGGTAGTTATTTCAACAACAGAAATTTATTTTTGTTCCGGTTAGAAAGTGAGATTCCGAACAAAAAATTTAACATTGAATAATCGCGAACAAGGAATAATCGAAGCCTAAAAAAATATCATCAGATCAGATACATTTTCTGCTTTCGCAGGTTATTATCTGCAGAACCTAAGGAAAGTTCCAAGCGGGAGTTTCTTTCCGAATCGATCTGTGAGGTATAGCTCACCAAATTCATTATCTTCTCCCCTTTTAAAGTAACTGTTGATTAGATTATTACCAACAAGAGCTGAAAATCCTATGGAATACATATTTAGAATCAGGAAACTTAATTCAGGTAAGAGCAATTTGCTGCAAAGCTCAATCATTTCATTCAGGTTCTCGTCGAGGATCCATTTTTCGCCATCGGCTCCACGTCCATAGGCAGGCGGATCAAGGATAATGCCTGAATACGTATTTCCCCGCCGCACTTCGCGCTGAACAAACTTCAGAGCATCTTCAACTACCCAGCGGATATCGGCCATCCCGCTGTTCTCCATATTTTCGCGCGCCCAGGAAATGACAGGTTTTACTGAATCCACATGGACAACTTCGGCACCGGCAGCACATGCAGCCAGCGATGCCGCTCCGGTGTATGCAAACAGGTTGAGTACTTTTGGTTTTGCAGCTTTCGAAACAGTTACTTTATCATAAATATAATCCCAGTTAGGTGCCTGTTCAGGAAAAACACCTATATGACGAAATGATGTTAACCCCAGCCTTACATTAAAATTCATCTGCCTGTACGAATAATTTATGCGCCATTGCTCAGGCATACCTTTCTTCAATATCCAACGTCCTTTTTCACTGTCGGTTTTATCCATTTTAAATGCTGCCGATGACATTTTATCCCATTCAGCTTCATTCATTGAAGGATTCCAAATAGCCTGCGGTTCAGGTCGGATAAGTGTATATTGACCGAAACGTTCAAGTTTTTCGAAATTCCCCGAATCAATAAGCTCATAATCAGAAAAATGTGTTGATGTGAGGAGTAACATGGCGTTTCGGGTAAATGAATTTTTTATTTTTTAATTATCGTTTTTTAAGATGGGCTGAGAACAGGACGTTTATTTTGTATATCTGGCAACAGATGCGCCTATTTCCTGTTTTGCGGACTCAGGCTGAATTTTTCCGGATACTTCGCATTTATATTTGAATAAAAAGCTTCAATCACTTTTAAATCACTATCGTAATTGCCGGTTGGAAAAATCATGCCGCCAATTCCTCCGATTTTCTTTTTGTAGTCGAGAAATCCAAAAGCGATAGGGACTTGTGCATGTTCGGCAATATAATAAAACCCGCGCTTCCAGTTAGGGCTTAGGCTTCGGGTACCTTCGGGAGTTATGGTTATATACAGACTTTCTTTATTCTTAAAAAGGTCGCCGACCTGTATAACGATGTTGGTACTCGACTGCCGGTCAACAGGGATGGCACCCATGGCCGAAAGTATTTTCCCCAGCGGGAAGAAGAAAGCTTCTTTTTTGATAAGGTATTTCGAATTGACGCCAATTGACATAAAACCTAACCATCCAATCAGGAAATCCCAGTTACTGGTATGGGGAGCCATCATTACAACCATTTTTGTAACTTCCGGGGGAATTTTTATAACCACGTCCCAACCGAATATTTTCAGTAAAAAACGTGCAAAACTTTTCTTCATAACTATAATTTTCAGGAATTAACAAGTTGCAAAGAAACATTAAATATATTTCATCCAGAAATCCGGTTCGGAATTGCCTTTCACATAATTTTCCGGCGATAAGCACGCTTCGGTTGCAAAAGCAAGTCCACAACCAATTATACGATCCATTTGTGCCACGGTGATATTCTCAATCTGTTTTGAACTAAATTCAATGGTTGATATACCGTAAATAAAACCTGCATTAAAATTATCACCGGCACCAATGGTGGAAACGGGTGTAATTGCAGGTATTTTATATGTTTTCACAAATCCGGGTGTAAAAATATGCAATGGTTTCCCGCCTGCAGTAATAATTAACATGTTACAATAATGTCTTATCTTTTCGTACACTTTTTCCGGATCCGATATTCCAAAAATAGTTCTGAAATCTTCGTCGGAGCCTTTCACAATGGTTGCGACTGAAATATTATTCAGGTACGAAGGCATTAAAGCATCAAGGTCAGCAGAATGCGATTTCCGGATATTGAGGTCGTAATAAATTATTGACTTTGCTTCAACTGCACAACGCAATACACTCAGTATAAACTCCCTACGCTCAGGTTTTACAGCGTAAAAAGAACCGAAAAGCAAAATATCCTCCTTTGAAAATACAGGAATATGAGTAACCTGAAGTTTTTCCGGCGTATCGTGATAAAATGAATAAGAAGCATTTTTAGCCTTATCGAGAAAAGCCAGTGCCAGGGATGTTTTTCGATGAATATTCCGGATGCAGTAATCTGTTTTTACGGCGTTGGATTTCAGGAAATCATCAATCAGATCACCTGCCCTATCATCGCCAAATTCACTTATAAGATAAACAGCATTTCCCATTCTGCCCAGAGAAACTGATGCATTTAATACAGATCCACCGGGAACAGCGTGTAATGAAAAGTCGCCATTTGAAACCAAATCCAGAACTGTTTCACCCAATGCATAAACAACCCGATTATTTTTAAGATTATCAGTCATTCATATACTTTTACAGATCCAGTTCGAGGTTAAGCTGGTCCCTGAGTTTATTTACATTTGGGTTCTGTGAAGCCATAGCATCCAGCTTTTCGCGGTCGTTCATGTATTTCCTAGTTTCCGAAGGCTGCTCGCTAACTATAACCTGCGTGGTTATAAAGTCGTTTTTTAATTCCTTACGTAAGTATTCGAGTAATGCGTTACGTCGGTCGTTGAATTCCTTTGCAAGAACGGTATTGCCTACTGTAATCAGAAGAACATTATCAGCCTGTAATACAGGCTTATAGGATGTAAGAGCAGAATAATACAAAGCTGATTCTTCTTTTTTCGATTCGGCATATCGCGCAATTGATTCTTCCAGTTTACCGATGGTAATACTTTCATTCTGTTCCTGAACCGGAGCCGATTCAACTGATTTTGCAAGTTGATCAGCTTTCATAACTGATTTTATCGAAAAGCTGGAAACATGATGCGACTGAACCGGAACATCGTGCTCCGGCTGAATCAAAGGTTCAGGTTCTGAAGCCTTTAGTGGCTCAGTCTGGGGCAAAACCGTTGCAATTGTTTCGATCGGTTTTTCTTCTTTTACCGGCTGATGAACAACCGGAGGAAGTGTTTCCTGAACCTGGGTTTGATCAGTAGCCACAATGGTAGCTTTTGGATGTTCAATTACCGGGGGTTGTATAACGGGAGACTGAACAGGAGCCGGAGGTGCAATGGAATGCTGAACAACAGGGGCAGGAGTTATTACCGGCGGAGCAATTTGTCCGCTTAACCTGCATATCTGTATGAGCGAAACCTCCAACGAAAGCCTCTTATTATTGGAAGTACGGTATGTAACATCACATTTATTTATGATGTCAAGTGCATCAATTAAAATTTGTATTGAAACTGTACGGGCCTGGTTTGCATATTTGGCGCGGATAGCATCGCTGGTTTCGATCAGCTTTACAGTGGCAGCATCAGTACTCATAAGCAGGTTGCGGAGATGCTCGCCCATGCCGGTAATAAAATGCTGTCCTTCGAATCCTTTTTCGATAATTTCGTTGACTATAAGTAAAATTTCTTTATAGTTTCCGGTCATCACACAATCCATAATACGAAAATAATATTCATAATCGAGCACATTAAGATTCTCAAGAACCAATTCGCGGCTGATATTCCTGTCGCCCAGATTAACCATCTGGTCAAAAACTGACAAAGCATCACGAAGGGCACCATCAGCTTTATGTGCTATAATGTGGAGAGCTTCAGGGTCGGTGGTTACACCTTCGCTTTGCGCTACAAACAATAAATGCCTGGCAATATCATCAACGGTTATCCGCTTGAAATCAAAAATCTGGCAACGCGAAAGAATTGTTGGAATAATTTTATGCTTTTCGGTAGTGGCAAGAATAAATTTGGCATAAGCCGGTGGTTCCTCCAGTGTTTTCAAAAAAGCATTAAAAGCTGATGAAGATAGCATATGAACTTCATCAATTATATAAACTTTATATTTTCCCATTTGCGGTGGTATCCTCACCTGTTCAACCAGATTACGGATGTCATCAACACTGTTATTTGAAGCTGCATCCAGTTCATGAATATTGAAGGAAGCCGAATCGTTGAAAGCTTTACAGGAAGAACATTCGTTACAGGGTTCAGTTTCGGCAGTTGGATTCAGACAATTGATTGTCTTTGCCAGAATACGCGCACAAGTGGTTTTACCAACACCGCGAGGACCACAGAACAGGAAAGCCTGCGCCAACTGGTTGTTGCGTATAGCATTTTTGAGAGTTCCGGTAATAGAAATCTGTCCGACAACTGTGTTGAAAGTTACCGGACGGTATTTCCGGGCCGATACTATAAAATTATCCATATTTATCAGTAAGTTAGTTCATTGCCATTAATTCCGTTCTTTTTGAGCAATCCCGAAAAAGGTCAAATATGCAATTTCAAAGGTAAAACAATTCAATCAAAGGATACGTTGTTGTTAATAAAATGGATGTAGTTCATAAAATCGGGCATTAAGTAAGTTAAATATTCCATATTCAGGTAATGAATTATAAAAAAGCCTGTTTAAAAACAGGCATACAATAAAAACCGTATTTTTGCTTCATATCTTCTGACTGATGTTATTGATACTGATTCCGAAAATTACAAACCGTATTCAATTTACGCTGCAGCTTATTTTTTACAGGCTTTTGGGATTGAAGTTTAATATTACAACCAGTCTTTCGGAATTTGAAGAATACACGGGTCCAAAGTTTTCGTATGGAGTTCATGTTGATGAAAAATATCTCTTTTTTGCATCCAACGGATTGCTAAACGAAAGTGTGATAAAGGCGCGGGAGTTAAGGCATTTCACCTTCGAAGGCAGTATTGTATTTTTCCCGATAGTGAACAGGTTTTCGGCTCTTCCATTTGATCTTTTCGCCGCATCATTTTACCTGATAAGCCGATTTGAAGAGTACCTTCCGCATTTGCGCGATAATCATAACCGTTTTCTGGCTGCAGGAAGCGATGCATACCAACAGGGATATCTGCATAAGCCTTTGGTTAATATATGGGCACTCAGGATAAAGGATATCCTGGAATCGTGGTTTCCCGGAATTGAATGCATATTGCCTGAATACACATTTATCCCGACTATTGATGTGGATGCGGCATATGCTTATAAAAACAAAGGACTTACCCGGGCAATTGGTGGAATTGGTAAAGCTTTGCAAAAAAAAGATTTCGAAGAAATGCACCGGCGCATCAAGGTATTACTGGGTTTTGAACATGATCCGTTTGATACATTTGAACTTCAGATGCAACTGCAGAAAAAATACAAATACAAGGCTATTTACTTTATGCTTTTGGCTGATTATGGGCATTATGATAAAAATTGTCCTCATAATAACCGCTACTTCCGAAATTTAATACGTTACTTGTCCGATTATGCTGAAATCGGTATACATCCTTCTTACACTTCTTCCCTTCAGCCATCGCTTATTGTAATGGAAACGGCCAGGCTTGCAAAAATCCTAAAACAGGAAGTAATTCACAGCCGGCAACATTTCCTTAAATTAACTTTACCTGAAACGTATCGCAACCTGATAAATAACGACATACTTCACGATTATACGATGGGATATGCCGAAGCTACCGGTTTCAGGGCTTCAATATGCACACCGTTTCCATTTTTTGATCTGGATCAGGACATGGTCACAAATCTTACAATCCATCCTTTTGCTGTTATGGATGGTACGCTAAAGGACTACCTGAAACTTTCACCGGCTAAAGCAACCTTAGAAATTAATATCCTGATCAACGAAGTTAAAAAAGTAGGGGGCACATTTATTCCATTGTGGCACAATTCAACACTAAGTGATACAAATGAATGGAATGGCTGGCTTGATGTGTATATAGATATGGTCGAGGAAGGCTTGAAGAAGTTGTAGGACTTCGGATGTCGGATGCCGGAAGACGGAAATAGAAATTATTTCTTGTTTCCTGTTTAAAAGACTCATAGTCAAATTGTTTGCGTCAGGAATACATTTATTTTTAAGATTTTTGCGTTAGCCATAACCCTCATGATCAAATTCCTGCAACATGATATGATTGATAAATCGCGTTGGGACGATTGTATCAGTAATGCCGTAAACGGAAACCTGAATGCATATTCCTGGTTCCTCGATATTGTGAGCCCGGGTTGGTGTGCTTTGATTGAAGATGATTATGAAAAAGTATTCCCGCTTCCGACATTTTCACGTGCCCGAATTAAATATATTATGCAGCCTTATTTTACGCAGCAATTGGGTCTTTTTTACCGTTTGCTATCATCAGAAAAAATATTGCTGAAGTTCTTAGACAATATCCCGAAGGAATATAAATATATTGATATAAACCTTAATACTTCGAACAGGATTACTACAGGCAAAGAAACGCCGGAAATGATTAACCTTGAGTTGGATATGATTAGTGACTACGCGAAAATAGCGTCCGCATATAACAATAATCTTCAGAGGAATATTAACAAAGCTGCCAAAAACAAACTTTCAATCACTAAGCACATAAGGCCCGAAAATGTTATTGAGCTGTTCAAAGCTGGCAAAGGACTTGAATTAAAGCATTTAAGCAATAGTCAATATTCACTGATGCATCGCATAGCATACGAAAGTATCTATAAAGGCATAGGAGAAGTTTGGGGAGTCTATAATGAATTTAACCAACTGTTAGCGGGTGTATTGTGGGTAACAAGCCATCAGAAAACCATATTTCTTTTCTCAGCAGTTTCAGGAGAAGGGAAAAAACTGCATGCAATGCCTTTTCTTATTGACACTTTTATCAGGGAAAATGCGGGTAAGCCTCTGACTTTAGACTTTGAAGGATCGAATGATCCGGGACTGGCAAGATTTTACAGCAGTTTTGGAGCCAAAAGAGTGGTTTATCAGCGATATGTTTATAATTCGTTACCTGTAATTTATCGTACTGCATTGAAAATATGGCGATTAAGCCGAACGCTTATAAAAAAAGGCATTCACCTATAAACAAATCCGTTAAAGTCCCTATTTTTGTATTTTCAGGGAATGAAGTTAATCTCCACAAACACAGTAAAAAAACAGGAGTATGGTGATCAATATCGGCAGCAAGAATTCAATAGTAAACCAGTTTTTACTCGAACTGCGCGATGCGTCCGTTCAGCAGGACAGCATGCGTTTCCGCCGGAATATGGAGCGGGTTGGCGAAGTGTTTGCCTATGAGATCAGCAAGACTATGGAATACGAGCCCAAAGAGGTAATTACAACTCTAGGCACTGCAGAAGTGCAGGTAATAAAAAACGCACCGATTCTTGCAACAATACTCAGGGCTGGATTGCCATTGCATCAGGGCTTGCTCAATTATTTCGATAAAGCCGATAATGCGTTTGTTTCGGCTTACCGTGAGCACCGGAAGGATGATGAATTCTCGATTCAAATCGAATATGTTTCCTGCCCGGATATCGAAAAGCGTATCGTGATATTGTCGGATCCTATGCTTGCCACAGGGCATTCGATGGTTTCTTCGTTCAAGGCATTGCTGAGTCACGGAAAACCTGCACATACCCATTTTGTTGCCGTTGTTGCCAGCGTGCAAGGTGTAGAATATTTGAAACGTATGTTACCCAAGACAGGTACAACCATTTGGGTAGCTGCCATTGATGATGAACTTACTGCTCAGGGGTATATTGTGCCTGGCCTTGGTGATGCCGGCGACCTGGCTTTCGGGCTGAAAATATAATTGCAAGCCTTTGTCAAAATATTTCATCATTTTGATACAATGCCTGCAACATTATCCTTTCATCTGCGTTAACATATCAGGATAAATTATATATGCTTTGTCAGGTTTTCTTAAAATATTGATTGTTTTTGCAGTGAGCAGTATCAAATTCCTGTTTGCTCCTGCCCTTTCCTTCGGAATGGGACTGAATTTTATTCAAACTTTCCTTTCCACCACCGCCGGTGGAATTGTTGGTGTGGTGATTTTCTTTTTCCTCAGCCGATGGATGCTGAACCTTTATGCAAAATACTTTACCTTCTATTTTCATTTATTAAAGACAAAATTATATAGAGGTCTTAATATGAATATTCCGGCATTTGTGCCTGCCCGTAGATTTACTAAACGCAACAGATTCATTATTAAAACTGTAAGAAAATATGGTTTAGCGGGTATTGTAGTGCTTACACCCATTTTGCTTTCAATCCCGGTTGGAACTTTCCTTGCAACAAGGTATTATTCAACTAATCGTTTTTTGCTGGTTTATTTAAGTGCATCGGTATTATTCTGGTCACTTTTCATGTCGTCAGCAATTTCACTTTTTTAAGTTTTCTATACTTTCTGATTTTTCATTTGGTGTAATTTAAATCATTAATTTTACCATGATTTATTTTCCTGTGCCATACTATTTGAAGAGTTTTTATAAAAAAAGTAGTTATGGACAGAAGTTTTACCTGTTAATATCCTGAACATGAAATTTTTGTCGGGCAGCCTTGTATTCGAAAATCTCCGTATTTCGATGCAATCGGTACGAAGTCATATGATGCGAACTACCCTAACCGTGCTTATTATTGCATTCGGGATCATGGCACTGGTTGGAATTCTCACATCAATTGATGCCATAAAGTATTACCTGAATGACAATTTCCAGATGATGGGAGCTAATACTTTTACCATACGGAACCGTACCATGCAGGTTCATATCGGCAACAAAAGGAGCAAAGCACATAATTTCAGGGAAATAACTTTTGAAGAAGCCATGCGTTTCAAGGAATCGTTTTCTTTTCCGGCAACACCTTCGGTTTTTATTTTTGCAACAAACCTTGCAACAGTAAAATTCGGTAACAACAAAACCAATCCCAATGTTCCTGTTATAGGCAGTGACGAGAATTATATTATAACTTCCGGAAATGAAATTGTCCAGGGACGGAATATGTCGCCAACTGAAGTATTTTATGGATCTTCTGTCGCTATCATCGGAAGTGATATTATAAAAAAAGTATTCAAGAATAAGGAAGACCCCATCGGTAAATTTATAACCATAGGCCCAGGCAGGTACCTGGTTATCGGTATTTTAAAAGAGAAAGGCTCTAGCCTTGGTTTTAATCCTGACAACGTTTGTATAATTCCAATTAACAATGCCCGTCAAAGGTTTTCCCGCCCAAATGCTTCATACAGTATAAACGTGCACGTTGCTGATGGTGAAAAACTTGAGGCTGCAATTGGTGAAGCAACAGGAGTGTTCCGTATTGTCAGACGCGTTGCTGTAGGCAATGAGGATAGTTTCGATATTTCGAAAAGTGATAACCTGGCTAATATGTTGTTTGATAGTTTGAGCTACCTGCGCATGGCTGCTGTTGTAATAGGAATAATCACACTGCTTGGAGCAGCCATAGGATTAATGAACATCATGTTGGTTTCGGTAACTGAACGTACACGCGAAATCGGGATCAGGAAGGCTATTGGTGCTACTAAACATACGATAAGGAATCAATTTTTAGCCGAGGCAATTGTAATAGCGCAACTTGGTGGAATATTAGGAATAATACTTGGAATTGCGATTGGCAATGCTCTGGCCATTTCGATAGGTACTAGTTTTATAATTCCATGGAACTGGATCCTGTGGGGAGTAGGATTATGCTTTATAGTTGCTCTGTTGTCTGGTATTATCCCGGCTGTGAAGGCGGCTAATCTTGATCCGATTGATGCGTTGCGTTATGAGTAGGATTTAGAGGTTAGGAGAACTATATTAAAAGAGGTGTATATAAGTAACTGATAAACAATTTTTTATAAAATTATTTGAAAATAAATTGACAAATGTCGCTATTTTTGCGACAAAATGCATATCTTTGTGTAAATAATAAAGCTATGGAAATCTTTGATCCGGCAGTTACATACAATTCAATTGATGATATTAATGCATTATCATTGGTTGAGATGGTTCGTCGTGGTGTTAAATTTCAAGCATTCGATAGTTTCGCCAACAAAAGCCCTTTTAGTTTAACTGAATGGTCAACTTACCTGCACCTTTCGGAACGAACTATGCAGAGATACAAAACAGAAGAACGAACGTTTGACCCCCTTCAATCGGAAAAAATTATCGAAATAGCACTATTTTACAATAAAGGAATTGAAGTGTTTGGTACAGCTGAAAAATTTAATTCATGGCTCGAAACAGATAACCTCGTTTTAGGAAAAATAAAGCCTAAGATGCTATTGGACAATACGTTTGGCATTTCTATCCTCAAGGATGAACTTACCCGTATCGAATACGGCGTTTTGGCATGATCGTTTTCCGGTTAAGTAAGTCGAAATTCGCTAACGACCTTTCAGGTAAAGGGGCTGAAAAAAGCGGTGGGCGTTGGAACAGCAAGGGAACAGCCGCAGTGTACACCAGCGAATCACGCGCATTATGCACAACTGAAATTGCCGTTCACACACCTTTGGGTAACCTTCCGCTTGACTATCAACTTATTTCGATCGAAATTCCGGATGATATTCCTGTCCTGGAATTAACTGAAACCGAAATTCCACCTGACTGGAAATCAGTTCCCCATTCACATTCGACTCAGAAAATAGGTGATAATTTTATTCTTGCAAGAGAATATGTTGTAATGAAAGTGCCATCAGTTGTGGTGCAGGGTGACTTTAATTATATTATCTCTCCCGGGCATGCGGAATCGGCAAGAATTAAAATCAAAGCAATAGAACCTTTTAATTTTGACGAAAGATTGTTTAATAAGTAGATCACTTTTTATTACCGCAGAGGCGCAAAGGGATTCGCAAAGGATGCCAAGGAATGAGTAAAGACCGGAATTTGAAGCGTTTTAAATTATATTCCCAAAGCAGCAGTAGGAAGCGAAACTACAGTTTTACTTTCTTAATCCTCTCAACAATTTCGAAAACAGCGGGGCAGGTTTCTATATTTTTCAAAGTTAGGTCAAGGATTTGCTGCATGCGCCTACGGTCGGTATGTGGATAGTCGCGACAAGTACGTGGACGGTTTTCATAAATCTTACAATAATTATCGATATCCAGAAAAGGACAGGGCATTTTTCGGAAAACGTAATCGTTATCTTCATCCAGCTGCAAATATTTTTCAGTCAGTTCCGAAGGTTTTACTTTCAGCATGGTTGAAATACGGCGAATATCGGCATCAGTCAACCTTGGTCCTAATGATTTGCAACAGTTGCCACAATCAAGACAATTTACCTCGCTAAAAACTTCTTCGTGACTGTTTTGAATAGCTTTATCTACTTTTCCAGGCGACTTTGCTGACAGTTGCCGGAAAAAAGCTGCATTCTCTTTGTGCTTTCTTTTAGCTAATGGCTGAAGTTCCTGGATAGTTTGAAGGGTAATTTTCATACCTAATTTTTAACAACAGTGATGTTATCCATCAGCCTGATATCTTTACTTGAAGCTCCGATCATAACCCGGAAGTCACCGGGCTCAACAATCCATTTCATCTCTTTATTCAGCATTTGAAGCATTTCGGGTGTTATCTCAAAAGTAACTTCTTTTGTTTCGCCAGGCTGGAGGCTAATTTTCTGAAAAGCTTTCAATGCAATAACAGGTTGAGAAACAGAAGCAATCATATCGCGGATATAGAGTTGAACGACTTCCTCACCGGCAAATTTCCCGGTATTCTTAATCATGCAGCTTACCTTAGTTTTACTATCAACTGCAATTTTTTTCTCATCGAAATTCAAATCTGAATATTCGAATGTTGTATAACTTAATCCGTATCCAAACGGAAAAAGTGGCTGTCCGGTCAGATTGTTGTAATCATCTCCCCTGCCTGTTGGTTTGTGGTTGTAAACCAGGGGTAACTGGGCTTCATGCATGGGGAATGTGATTGTTAACTTCCCCGAAGGATTATATTTCCCCAATAAAACATCAGCAACCGCATTTCCGCCTTCTTCGCCCGGATACCAGATATCAACAATAGCACTCACTTTGTCAATCCAGTTATTCATAGTTATTGCACTTCCACCTGAAAGCAATACAACAATGGGTTTACCTGTAACTACAACAGATTCAATTAATTGCTCTTGCTTACCGGGTAAATTCAGCATGGCACGATCGCGGAATTCGCCCTCTTCAATTCCGGCTGTAAGAATAACAACTTCTGATTTTCTGGCAAGTTCAACTGCCTCTTCAATCTGTTTCTGCCAGGCATTGTCAACCCCGTAATTCCATATCAGCCTGAACCTTGCAGTGCCGGAACTTTCAAAATATTCGATACGAATATCGTACGTATTACCCTTCTCAAAGTTAAAATCAACATATTTAGCCCCAAAAGATACTTTCTTCCAGTTATCAATTAACAGCATATTATTGATAAACAAGCGATAACCATCATTCCCTTCGATTCCGATTTTGAATTTTCCGGTTTCGGGAGTAGCAAGTTTGCCTGTCCAGCGAATGGAATAAGAGTCGAAGGCAAGCGATGGATCAGGCGAAAACAAGGTCCAGCCGAACTGCATATTTTCATCCACACGTTTCACGACAGGGTCTCCGGTAAGATTAATTGAATTGAAATATTCAGCATAAAGTCCGTTCCTGCTTTTGCCTTCGAAACTACAAGACAGGTATTGTGATGGAATGGTAATAAAAGGGTTAAATTCCCTATCCACACCATGTGCAAAAGTTATCTTACAAGTTTCAGGAAGCTGAGATTTGAGCCCATCGAGGATGGAAGTTTTTTTAATTCCCGGGCCAGCATACCCACCAAGCCGGCATTCGACTGCATCAGGACCAATAATGGCAACAGATTTTATGCTGCTTTGTAACGGAAGTAACTGACCTTCATTCTTTAATAATACAATTGATTCCCGGGCAGCCTGCCTGGCCAGTTCACGGAATGATTGATGTCCATTCCATTTTTCAGCTTCAGATGCATCTACATATGGATTTTCGAAAAGTCCAAGTTCGAATTTTGCACGTAACACCCTTTTTACCGCTTCATTTAACGCTTCAGTTTTGACCATTCCTTTTTCGAAAGCTTCCCAGAATAAAGGATAATGATCATAAGAAGTCTGGAAAATAACATCAAGCCCATTGTTTATAGCCTGTGCGGTTGCATCGGCATAACCAGAAGCTGTAAAATGCAGCACATTGGCGCCTCCAACTGCACTGGCATCGGAAATCACAAATCCGTTAAATTTCCAGTCACGTTTCAGAATCTGGTTCAGTAAACGGTCGTTGGCTGTGCATGGAGAACCATCGAATGTATTGTACGAAGTCATCACTGAACGTGCTTTGCCCGCCGAAAAGCAAGCCATAAAAGGTTGAAAATCGAGTTCGTTCAGATAACGTTCGCTGAAATCGATCGGATAACTATCGCGCCCTCCGGCTCCGACATTGGCAACAAAATGCTTTGGAGTTGCAATTACGCCCTGTTTTTCGAAAGCGGAAACAAAAGCAACTCCCATCTGCGACGACAGAAATGGATCCTCGCCATAAGTTTCTTCGGTTCTGCCCCAGCGGACATCACTGGCAAGATTAACAACAGGGGAAAGTATCTGCCTGATTCCACGTGTTTTGCTTTCGGTTGCAATGGCTGAAGCAACTCTGAACATCAGTTCCGGATTCCAGGTCGAGGCCAGTGCAATAGATTGAGGATAAGCAATGGCTCCATCGCGAACCAGTCCATGAAGTGCTTCATCAAATGGGATTATCGGAATACCAAGCCTGGTTTCTTCAAGAAAAAACTTTTGCATGGCATTTATTTTTTCCGCCGTCTGTTTCGGTGATCCTGAAGAACCATATGTGAGCATTTGTCCGACAGCATCCGGGGTTTGTCCTTTAGCAAAAGTCTGGAAACCAAAAATACCCTCTTTATATTTCTCTTTGCCTTCATCCAGATCCCCCGGGATCATAAAAACCTGCCAGAATTTTTCTTTCAGTGTCATACGTTGCAGAAGATCTTCAACGCGCTCATCAACACTTAGTTTTGGGTTTTTATAAGGCAAAACCTGCGAAATAACATCAGTACCAAGGATGATGGACAAGGATATGATGGCAACTATTTTTCTCATACTTTTTATAATTTATTTTAACCCCAGACAAAAGATTTTACAGCATCCTGGATTTTTGATCAAACAAAAAACTAATCTGAATATTGCAAAGGTAAAAATTCAGTTAAGCCGATTTATGTCTTTTTACGCCAGTTATCCGGATTCATATAAAAGTTCTTTTTTGAAACACAGGAAATCAGAAATAGAGTATCTTGCATGCTAAAATATTCATCACGGGAATGGCATATTTCTATTATTTCATTATAGGTGCGGGGCTTATTTATATTTTCTGGACTTTATTAAAGCCCGACGATTTTCATCTGTTCCTGAATAATAAGTGTGTAAACGATTTCGCCAACGATGAAGTCAATTCATTCAGGCAGTTATTGATTACTTACTTTATTGTGTATAAGTTGCTTGACGAAAAGGGGCGTAAACTTTTCGAAAAACGAGTTTGCAGATTTATTGAAATGAAAGATTTCAGGGCCGGAAAAAGCATTGCAAAAATAACGGATGAAATGAGGATCATGGTTGCCGCATCGGCTATTCAGATTACTTATGGTTACCCGGATGTGTATTTCAAGCATTTTAAAACCATTATCCTTTTTGCTGAAGAATACTATTCAAGCATAACAGGATTTTACCACGAAGGAGAAGTAAATGCAGGCGGCGCAATAGTGCTATCGTGGAAGAACTTCCTCTCGGGATTCAGCGATATGAATGATGGCCGAAACCTTGCTCTGCATGAAATGGCTCATGCTTTGAGACTTACCAATATTGTTGATAATGAAGAGTATGACTTTTTTGATAAGGCAACCATGCAGGACTTTGAAAAGCAAGCCAGCGCTGAAATGCAGATTATTAAGGGAGGAAACAATTCCTTTTTCCGGTCATATGCTACAACGAATAAAGAAGAATTCTTTTCGGTGGCAGTTGAATGTTTCTTTGAGCAGCCAAAGGAATTCAAGGCTTATAATCCAGAACTCTATTTGTTGCTTTCCAGAATATTGAAGATTGATTTATTGAATTTCGGAAGGGAATGAAGGGTTTGAAGGGTTTGAAGAGTTTGAAGGGTTTCAGCGTTTTATAAATGGTTTCAGAGTGTTTCAAGTGTTTTTCAGAGTGTTTCAGAACTGTTCACTTTGTTATGGTGGTTTCAGGGTTTTTCAAATTCCAGTAACCACATTCCACATCTCACATTCATCATTCCCCAACCCCTAAATCCTAACCCCCAACTCCTCCCCTACACAATTCCTCTTTCCTTTTTTATTTGTTCATAAGCAGCATTCAGTTCCTGGAACTTTGCATTGGCGGCTTTCTGCATGTCATCGCCCAGGTGAGCTACCCGGTCGGGATGGTATTTGAGTGCCATGCGACGATAAGCTTTCTTCAGTTCTTCTTCGGAAGCATCGGGAGTAACTTCAAGAATCCGGTAAGCACTTGTTGTATCTTTAACAAACATGGCTTTGATACTCTCAAAATCCGAATTTCGAATACCAAGAATACTTGCTATTTGAGTAATAGTCCTCAATTCGGCAGCTTGAACATGGTTATCAGCACCTGCCAGTCCAAAAAGAAAATGCATTAGCTGCAGCCGCGAAGGATACTCCATATACTGCCTGATCTGTGCGCCAACCTGGTTCAGATCATAGCTTTTATTAAGCAACTCACGCAGGATGAGCAATTGACGTTCCGCTTCGTTATTACCGAATTGCTGCACCAGGAATCTTTTTACATAATCCAGTTCTGAACGCATCACACGTGAATCGGATTTCATCACGGCAACAGAAAGAATCAGCAAACTAATTACAAAATCGTTTGGAGTTGTCTGCGGCCGATTAAAATTAGGCTGCTGATGAGGCTTGTATTCATATATGCCACTTTGCATACCATCAATCATTGAACCAAGCGCAAATCCGAGGATTGCGCCAATAGGTCCGCCAGCTGCCCAGCCAATACCACCTCCAAGCCATTTGAGAAATTTTGCCATTTAGTTCATTTTGATTTGCAAAAGTAAGTAAACAGAGAAATTATTAAAGCGCCTGTTAATTTCAATTCTTAAAAAAACGTAAAATACAATAACAAAACATTTATAGAAACCAACTTAATTTAAATTCTGCTATGCCATCCAATATTTTTAGTTACTACACTTACGGTTCTTATACAATTAAATCTATAAATCAATGTGCTCCGAACAAAATTCCTATAATTTTGTATAATATTACGCGGAAAAATTTAACTTTACAATTAAAGGAAATAGGTATTCGTGCCAGCAATATTCAAACTTTTGAAGGTGCTGAAATTATCGTTCCCAACGGTGAGATGATTTCGAACAAGGTAACAAACTGGACTTTGTCTAATAAAAGAATGCGCCCCGAGAATGTAACTGGTGTTGCCTTCAAATTGGATCCGCATCAGGTGCATGATTTACTGTTAAGTATTCTCGATAATCATCCTGAAATCCTGAAACTTCCTGAGCCAGGTATTTTCTTAACTTCTATGGGGAACAACTCACTGGATTTCAAAATTAATTTCTGGATTGCAGATTTCATAGATGGAAAGCGCATTAGAAGCGAAGTACTTTTCAAAATTTTTGACGTATTAAAAGAAAATGGTATCGAAATTCCATTTCCGCAGAGGGACTTACATCTGCGGTCAGTTGATCAGGATATTACAATCCAGGCAAGCAATTCAAAGAAAAAAAATTAATACAAAAAAAAGGCCACCCTCAGGCAGCCCTCTCAGTTAACTATTAATCAGAAATTCTATCCAATCCTTTCGCTCAACGGCAATCCGTACTCTTCTACCATGCGGATATCCAGTTTTTCGAGTGCATCTAGGATCGGGTTATAAATTCCGGGAAGTACTGGGCGAAAAACACCTTTCACAGTGATCTGTCCTGCAAGGATCATTTCCACACCAATAGCAGCCGGCAAAGCAACGGTGCGTGCCACGGAAGTGTCAGTTGCTGGAGTGCCGAAATCAAGCATGCGTGAGCGGATAACTTCCTGTTTGCCGTCAGGATACTTTGCTAAGAATGTATGCTGCATCACAACCATATCGCGTTCATTTTGCCCGAGTTCCATTTTTGCAATCATCAGATCACTGGTAACTTCGTATGGGGAGTCTTCGGTGCGGTTAAGCGGTTCGTTACTAAAGAGTCCAAGCCATTCCATTGCTTCAACTGCATATGAACCTGAATCGATGCCAAGGTGTGTTGCAACTTTCTGACGGATATAGCTGCTATCAGTTGCGCCAATCTGCTGGGCCATGAAGTCTGCGTAGGTTTTACCTTCGAGGTTCACCTTATCGTAAGAAATCAGGTTAAGTTGTTTCATTACATGCAGAGTTTCACACCATCCTTTGTACCGGAAAGTTCCGCGTTGTATGGTCTTGACTTCAGGGATACCATAAATATCGATGTACGAAATAGAATCGCGGTTGGGGTATACTTCGAGTTTACCTACTTCCGGGAAGTCAACCTTTAGCGGATTTTTGAAAAGGTCCTGTGTCGGGACATACACTTCAACATTGTCTTTCATGTATTTGCCGTCGTTATTTCCTGCCATTACAACGCCTTTTGGGCTCCATGAAAATTTATATTTAAATGGGTTGGTAGCAGCCTCCGGAGCAGGTAATGCACCACAAATGGAATAGAATTCTTCAATTTTTCCTCCTTTACCGTGTACATTATCGATAATCCGCATGGCCGACATATGGTCGATACCAGGATCGAGTCCCAGTTCGTTGAGGATAATGATACCGGCTTCTTTTGCCTGGGCATCAAGAGCCTGCATTTCGGGTTTTACATAGGAAGTTGTAACCATGTTTTTTTTGTGCAGCAGGCAATATTTGGCTACAAGCAAATGGTGCAGGTAAGGCAACAGGCTAACAGAAAGGTCGTGTTCGGCAACCATGCGGCTGAGGGTTTCTTCGTCTTCAACCATCCAGGCTACAGCCACACCATTTGGATGACCGGCAATCATTTCTTCTGCTTTGCTTTTGGTCCGGGTTGCAACCGTTACCTGGATTCCTTTGTTAAGCAAGTGTTTTACGATAGGGCGGACAACCAGGCCGGCACCCAGAATAAGGACTTTTTTCATTGTGTTTTTATTTTGTTTATTAAGTAGTTTCGATTTACGAGGTACTATTTACAAGGTACGATTTACGAGGTACGATTTACGAGGTACGATTTACAGGGTACGATTTATGAGGTACGATTTACGAGGTACGATTTACGAGGTACGATTTACGAGGTATAACTACGGACTTCGGACTTCGGACTTAAAAATCATAAATCGTCATTCGTAAATCGTAAATTTATTAATGATTATACATTTACATGTTCCTCCAGGTACTTATAATGCGGAGTAAGTTCGCCACGATGCAGGATCAGTGCACTTTTAATTGCATTGGGCAGATCGAGCGTTAAAAAATCCTCGCTGAAATCGCAGTCGGCAATGGCTTTTACATAGTTGATAAGCACATCGGCAAAACCGGCTGACGAATCACGCGGCAATTCACTTGGAAGGATATCAACTGCCATTACCAGCACTCCATCACCTTTATGACCCATAGTATAGGTTCGCGAATCGGGATGATACACGAAAATCGGGTCTTCAATTTCGGTGCCTTTTTCGGTACATTCAACCGAGCCATTCACATCGCACGAAATATCTCCGATAACTTTCAGTTTTGGTGTTCCGGCAGCAAACAATTTTTGAAGATAGTCTTTGGTTACAAGCCTGGGATAACGAGCATCCCAATAAATACAATTTATCAGCATGTCAATATGCGGGATGTATTTTTCGAATTTGCTTCTGAATTTTTCGGGATTCGAATAATATTCGTGAAGTTCGAATCGTTCATTTTCATCAATAGGCTCAACCAGGTGTTCTTCCTTAAAAACGATTTTATATATCAGGTTATCAGGGAGTTTGCCACGACGTTTGAGAGTAAGCAATTTTTCGGGTGAAATCTCTTTTACCGGAAGCAGGCCGATTATTTCCTGCGCTCCTTGTGAAACATTTCCGTAACCGGTAAATGCAACTGTAAAGGGGCGTAATTCCTCGGGCAAACCTTTTTCGGCAATCTCCTGCCCGACATTTGAAATTACTTCGCGCACCTCGGCAAGTGAATTGTAGTGGTGTGCCTGTTTTATTTGCGAAAACGGTGTTTTAAAACCTGCTTCTTTGAGCCTGAGTCCTAACGACCATAAAGAGTTGATCATTCCAGCCAGACCTGCATACCGGCCAAAAAATATAAGTCTTTTTCCTTGCTCATCCACAACCCGCTCGTAATCAATCAGGTTGCATTTCATCTCCATCATTTTACGAAGCATCGGTATATTATATGGCTGACCTTTGATAACGTGTGAAAAGAACACGTATGTCTTTTCTTCTTCAAAGAAACTCTCGGGCATTTCCTTAACGCCGAAAATGACACCGCACTTTTTGAGATCTTTGGCGATTTTCGCGCCGGCTTTTATAAATTCTTCATCCGTAAACACCCTTTTTTCTGAAGTCTGAACTACAAAGTCAAGCTTTTTGTTTTTAATCAGGCGCTCCACATGGTTTGGGGTAAGCGGGGCCCTTCGTTCCATCACGTATTTGTCTTCGTGGCGTATTCCGATAAAGTTACTCATGAGATATTTCTACATTTAGATTTGCACTATATAAATACTTATATTCTGATAATCTGCACTTTAACACTAATAAGTGTATCACTGAAAGGCACGGCAAACATATCAAAAAATTAATACATTTGCACTAAAAGGATAAAATTGTTTTTCAAATTACAGAACGGATGAGCCAGGCAGGCAAACCTTCACGGAATCAGAAAGTTAAAAAAATAATTTTCAGGATTATCCGCTTCAGTCTTATCTTCTTTTTCGGAACCAGTATAGTATTTACTTTACTCTACAGGTTTATCAGCCTGCCTGCTACTCCGTTGATGCTTATCCGTGTTATTGAAAACATAGCTGATGACAAAAAGCCTTCCATTACCAAAGACTGGGTACCGCTGAAAGAGATTTCGCCCAACCTGGTTCTGGCTGTGATTGCTTCGGAAGACAATAATTTCGAAACGCATTATGGCGTTGACTTTAAAGCAATTGAGAAAGCGCAGAAACTGAATAAAAGAGGCAAGAAAATCCGTGGTGCCAGTACTATTACACAGCAAACAGCCAAAAATGCTTTCCTATGGCCTGCCCGAACCTATGTGCGTAAAGGTCTCGAACTCTATTTTACCGGGTTAATTGAACTTTTCTGGGGCAAAGAAAGGATAATGGAAGTTTACCTGAATGTGATAGAAATGGGCGATGGCATTTATGGCGCCGAAGCTGCTTCGCAAAAATATTTTAAAAAACCTGCCAAAAATCTTACCCGTGCCGAAGCTGCAGCTATTGCCGCCGTGCTTCCAAATCCCCGCCGATGGCGTCCCGATAAACCCACGGCCTATATTGCGAAAAAGAAATCGTGGATACTTTGGAATATGAATAATGTGGTGAAGCCGGAATGGTAAAGAGAATTGGGTATTTTTAAAATTTGAAAATTCAATCCAAATGTTAAGCTTCTCCAGGTATACACGCCTCGACTTTGCAAAATATGCCTATGCCTATACTCTTGACCTCAGGAATTATTACAAGTTGAACGATGCTTTTACTTTCGAATCGTCTATTGATGAATTAGACAAGTACATCCGGAGTACGGGAAGGTAGAATTATAATAATCAGAAAAGCTCCACAAAAGGGAGCTTTTTTATATTGAAACATCAATTTGCCCGCTTACTTCGGCCTTTTCCGGTCCGATTTTATTTCCGTAATATCTTTTTTTGTAAACCGCTTCACTTGGAAATCAAAATAAGAGCAAAGTTTTATTAATATACCTTCTGGCCGACAGCATTCGCTTATGGAACTGGCAAATAAACCATAATTTTACCGGATGAACAATCGCATTGAATTACTCGCACCCGGCGGCGATATTGACTCCATTAAAGCAGCTATACTTGCAGGGGCCGACGCCGTTTATTGTGGACTGGATAAATTCAATGCCCGGAACCGTGCTGCTAATATTACCTTCGATGATCTTAACGGTATTTTACGTCTGGCGCATAAACACAACTGCCAGGTTTTTCTAACGCTCAATATCATTATTGTCGACAGCGAAATTCCTGCTGTTATCAGTTTGCTCAATAAATTAGTAAATACAAGTATTGACGGAATAATTCTTCAGGATCTGGGGTTGTTTTACCTGGTATCCAATTATTTCAAAAGCCTGAGAATTCATGCTTCCACACAGTTGACTACTCATAATGAAGGTCAGGTGAAGTTTTTAAATAAGCTTAATACTACCCGTGTAAACCTCTCGCGGGAGCTAAATATTAACGAAATAAAAGCTTTGACGGCGGTTGCGCATCAAAATAATATGCTCACCGAAGTATTTGTTCATGGCTCCAATTGTATCTCATTTTCAGGTATTTGCTATATGAGTTCTGTTCATGGAGGAAATTCAGGAAACCGCGGCCGTTGCAGTCAGCCTTGCAGAGATCAGTATAAAACAACGCTCGCAGGGAAAGATTTTCCGCTTAATCTGAAGGATAATTCAGCCTTTTCCGATCTGAGGGAACTAGCTGAAGCAGGCGTTGATTCCCTGAAGATTGAAGGGCGTATCAAGAAATTTCATTATGTGTTTACGGTAGTTTCGGCATGGCGCAAACAACTTCAGCGTTTTTATGAAACGGGTGAAATAAGTAAAGAAAAAAGTGCATTGCGTAAGGTTTTTAACCGCGATTTTTCAAATACTTTCCTGAAAGGGAATATCGCTAAAGACATGTTTATCGATAACCCGAGGGACAATTCAGCAATTCATTTATCGGAACTGAATGGATGTTCAACGGATGAAAAGCTGGAAAAAGCCAAAGGTGATATTTACGATAAACGAACTGAAATTATTACTTCCGTTGAAAATGGAATAAGCGGGTTAAGCATTTCAAAAGCGCCAATACAAATACGTATTTCGGGTAAAAACGGAATACCGTTAAAAGTTTCAGTTACAACTCCTTATACTTCGTTTGAAGTTGTTTCTGAAATCAATCTTGCCAATACCGGAACCGAGCCGTTAGACAAGACAATACTGTTAAAGCGGCTGAAATCGGTGAATGAAACTGAATATTTTATTGAAAACCTGGACCTCAAAAACCTGCAAACCAATGTTTATCTGCCATTTAAAGAACTCACTTCAATTAAAAAGAAGTTGCTTTTTATATTGAACGGTTCAAGGAAATTTATTGATCCTATTGATGTTCCAATTGCAAAGAACCATATCAACAAAACAAATAAACCATCACTTTTCGTTTTAATATCTTCTGCTGATGAATTACAGTTTTGCACTACGTCAGCTACCATCTTTTTTCAACTTCCTGATAGTTTAAAACATGAATATTCTGCTCTTATCGATATTTTTAGGAATAACGATACACTAATACCCTGGTTTCCTTCTGTATTAATAGGTGAAGACTACGATGTTGCAGTTAATTTTCTTACACAACTGCAACCCAAAAAATTAGTGACCGACAATACAGGAATAGCATTTGAAGCTTACAAGAGAAGAATTCCATGGATTGCCGGGCCTTTGCTAAATGTTGTTAATTCCTTCAGCCTTCTGAATTTAAAAGAGAATTTCAACTGTTCCGGCGCATTTATTTCGAATGAAATCAGCAAGGTTCAGATTAAAGGGATAAAATGTCCTGAGGATTTCGAACTTTATTACAGCATGTATCATCCAATCGTGCTGATGACAAGCCGCCAATGTCTGTTTCACCAGGTTACAGGTTGCGAAAAGCTTACAATTGATGATGCCTGCATTCCTTATTGCAACAAAACTTCTTCTATCACGAATTTAAAAGATGAAACTTTCCTGATCGAAAAATCAAAGGGGAATCATCATCGCATATATAACGATATTAACTATTTAAATACAGATGTCATTGCTGACTTTCCGGATTTGTTTACCGGTTTTCTGATTGATTTAAGGGATATAAAAACAGAAACCAAAATTGAAACAGATAAGCCCGGGCTTATCCGAATTTTTAAAAATCTGCTGAGTGGGAGTTTAAAAAAGGAGTCTGAACAGATTATTTATCCAACTACGAATGTTCAGTATAAAAAGGGAATCTGAAACCTTTAAATAACCCAAAACAGGATCATTAAGGAATTTAGGTTTAACGAAATCTAAACTTTACTTCTATCTTTTTGTTTTTAGTGTATGTTTCTATAGATATCAATTAACAATATCTGTTGAAAAAAAATTACGTTAAACAATAATACTACTTTCTGTCCGCGGATAACAGGAATAGAAATCAAAACCTGTGAATTTTAATCTGCACCTGAAATCACAAAACAATTCATCGACTTATTGAATAAAAAAATCACACCGAAAGATATAATTATGAAGTATACATTAAAAATCACCTCTGTAAAATCAATAGATGAACTGGAAGGATCGTGGAATAATGAGGATTTTACAGCCCTGTTGAAAAAATTCGATTTTGAAGAAACTGAAAAAATTAAACCTGAAGAATTACGGGATTACCTGTTTATGGCTGTTTCGGACTTTGAGCCAAACGAAGCAGCCAGGCTCATACTTGAGTATAAACTTTCGGAGGTATTAACAGAGGGACAGATAGATAATCTTTCACACGAAATGATGCGCGAAAAGGTTTCGGAGAATTATTCCGATATTAATTTACACAAAACCTTATTCATCGTTAATCAATTGCTCTACAAAGCTTACAACGGGAAGTTTCCCGCTACTAAAGCCACTGTAGTTGATTTCGAGATAAAAGGAGAGGATGAAACGGAACTATCCAAAGAAATGATTTTAATGGCAATGAAACCGGGTCTTTCGGAAAGTAATTTATTAAACAGGTTATTAAAAGAGCAACTGGATGGAAATGCCCCGTTCCCGGAAGCAGAAGGAATAATATGGGATTTACAAAGTCACGCAAATTCCCGGTACAGGATAACTACATCAGAAAAATGGCTAAAAAACGACGATTTTGAAAATCTGGAATTTGAATCTGAAATAAATCCATTTATTGAAAAGGATGAGCTAGAGTAAGAGTGAATAGAAATAAAATAACAATTTTAGGAAGTAATTATTTGAATATCAATTACAAGTTGGGTTAATGAGATTAAGATTGTAAATTTCCTGTTTATTGATAAGAACCTACCCCATCCTCTCTCTCTTCACCAGGTACGGCATCAAAATCTGATCAAATCCTTTATTGATATCCGCTTCGATAAAATCAATTTTGTACTGGGCACATTTAAGTTTTAATTCCTGGTGGAAGTTACCGATGGCTTCGGAATAGGTTTTACGCACTTCAGCGGGCTGTAATTTTATTTCGGTTCCACTTTCCATGTCCACAAACCTGTAAGGACGGTTTTCGTAATCGAAGTCCAGTTCCTTGGCTTTATCCACCACATGAAAAAGTATGACCTCGTGTTTATTATAACGAAGATGTTGCAAAGCATCGAACAAGGCTGCATTGTCGGAACCGGCATCGAACATATCGCTGAAAAGCACTACCAGCGAACGTTTATGAATATTTTCGGCAATAAAATGCAGTGAATCTGCAACCAACGAATTCCGTTGCTCTTCCGGGGCAATCGGGGTAAGAAGTTCCTCCATTTTGCCAAGCAGGAACTTGTGATGCACCGAATTTGATTTTGCCTGGGTATGCAGGCTTACTTTATTACTAAAAAGACTAAGTCCCAGAGCATCGCGCTGCCGCCGGAGCAGTTGCATGATACAGGCAGCAGCATACACTGAGAAAGTAACTTTATTGGGGTGATCAACATCCAGCTTTTCGCGCACCGGGAAAAACATGGAAGAGGAAATATCGATAACCACCTGGCAGCGGAGATTGGTTTCCTCTTCATACCGTTTCACATACATGCGATCGGTACGGCCGTATAACTTCCAGTCAATATGGCGTGTCGGCTCACCGGGATTATAAAGCCGGTGTTCCGAAAACTCAACCGAGAAACCATGAAACGGGCTTTTATGCAACCCCACTATAAATCCTTCCACTACAGTTCGTGCAAGCAATTCGAGGTTTGCATACTGCGGAATCCGGCTTTGATCGAGCTGGTATGGCATAAGGGTTTGGGGGTTAGGGTTTAGGGTTTAGGGGGTAGGGATTAGGGTTAGAAAATCTGAATTCACGAATCACAAATCACGAATCACTAATCACGAATCACAAATCACAAATCTCGAATCACAAATCAGATACAGGTCTTTTCAACCTAAATCCCAACCCCTGAATCCTAAATCCTTTTATCCAAGAAGTTTTTCCAACTTCCCTACTAACACGCTTTTTGGAACAGCACCCACTTGTTTGTCAACAATTTCGCCGTTTTTCATAAAAAGAATAGTAGGAATATTGCGTACGCTGAATTTGGCTGTGGTAACAGGATTGCTGTCAACATCCAGTTTGCCGATTACTGCTTTTCCTTCATATTCTATTGCCATTTCAGCAACAATAGGTCCAACCATCCGGCAGGGCCCACACCACTCGGCCCAAAGGTCAATTATGACGGGTTTATCTGATTTTTCGGCCAGTTCTGCAAAATTAGCATCAGTGAATTCAATTGCCATGATTTGATGTTATTAGTAATTTGTTATTAAATATTGTGTCTGGTTCCTTAATTTATGCAACAATAAACCCGCAGAAAGCAAGGTTGTTTGTAATGGATGTAAATCTGCAGCAAAATTAGATAAATCTGCCCATTATTCGGGGTAAAATCAATCAATATTTTCAGGATTTAACCCTAAGGCTTATTCCAGGCAGGTCTTTCAGCTGTTTGATAGCTTTACTGCAGGTAACTTTATGAGCCGAAACCGTTTCGACCTTGTAGTTATTTGCCAGGTCAAACATTTCGATTCGTACTTTGCATGAACCTTTGCTTGTTTTTATTGCTTCCACAATTTTGGGAGTAATATTCTCCGAAAGGTTATCGAGTGGAATCTGAATAATAAGCGATTTTGCATGTTCATCCATTACATCGGCCAAAAGCGAAATACGCTGAATGCGGGGCTCCCACTGATCGACAGTATTGTATCGCAATGCGGTGCGAATTTTCAGAAACACAATGGTATCATCAGCAAGCATATGCTTAAACTTCAGATAATCCTCTTTAAAAAGTGCAAGTTCAAGTGATTCGTCAAAATCTTCCAGCAAAAAGCGGCCATAAGGATTACCGTTTTTGGCTATTTCGTGGCGTACTTTCGAAATAATTCCGGCAATGTAAATATCATGATTAGCAGCCACGGCCATGTTCACCTTTAGCTTTTTAATAGTCGCATTACAGAATGAATCAATATCGAAGCGGTATTCATCAAGCGGATGACCTGAGATAAAAAAACCAGCAATAGCTTTTTCGCGTTTCAGTTTTTCGATATTCGACCAGGGCTGGCAATCCGGCAATTTCAGATCGGGAACTTCAACCGGTCCAAGGTCCCCAAAAAGCGATTGTTGGGAAGAAGATTGCATATTCTGGAAACTTCCGCCGAATCGTATCAGTTTTTCTAAAAATGTGGAATCCTCTGATGATTCTCTTGCAAAAAACTGTGCCCTGTGCAATCCTTCGAAACTATCGAATGCACCACCTTGTGCCAGGGCTTCCCACGAACTTTTGTTTACTGTGCGTAGATTCACTCTTTTTACGAAATCAAAAATATTGAGGTACGGACCATGATCGTTGCGTTCCATTATAAGCGATTCAGCTGCGGCATCACCCATTCCTTTCAATGCTTTCAAACCGAAACGGATTTCTCTGTTCTTGTTTACTGAAAAATTAAGCCCCGATTCATTTACATCGGGACCTAAAACAGGCAATCCCATTCTACGGCACTCGTCGAGGTAAGATGTAAGATTTTCGAGTGTTCCAAGGTTGGTAGTAAGCAATGCCGACATATATTCAGCCGGGTAATGAACCTTCAGATAGGCCGTTTGGTAAGCGATATACGCGTAACAGGTACTATGTGATTTGTTGAAAGCATAAGATGCAAAATCTTCCCAGTCGGTCCATATTTTGTTTAGCTTATCTTCGGGATGGCCGTTATCCACGCCGCCTTTAATAAACTCGGGTTTCATTTTATCAAGTTTCTCGCGAATCTTTTTACCCATTACTTTTCGCAGTTCATCGGCTTTGCCTTTGCTGAAACCGGCCAGTTTCTGCGAAAGCAGCATAACCTGCTCCTGATAAACAGTAATACCATAGGTTTCACGCAGTATTTCCTCCATTATCGGGAGATCATAGGTTACTGCCTCGCGGCCATGCTTACGAGCAATGTAGTTGGGGATGTATTTGATCGGTCCCGGCCTGAAAAGTGCATTCATGGCAATCAAATCCTCGAACTTATCGGGCTTCAGATTGCGGAGGTGTTGTTTCATACCGATACTTTCGAACTGGAACGTTCCATCGGTATCACCGTGCTGGTAAAGTTCGAAGGTTTTCACATCATCAAGTGGAATAGTATCCAGGTCTACTTTAACACCATGATTTTCCTCAATCATCTGAAGGGCATCCTTCAGAATGGTAAGGTTCTTCAATCCAAGAAAGTCCATCTTGATTACACCTGCCGATTCTATTACATTTCCTTCGAATTGCGTAACCCATAGAGGGGAATCTTTAGCGGTGCAAACCGGAATCAGGTCAGTAAGATCAGTTGGTGCTATAATGATACCAGCCGCATGAATACCGGTGCCCCGGACAGAGCCTTCAAGTTTTTCAGCTTCCTGAAGCACCTTTTTCTGTAAAATAAGGGATTGATCGTTACCGGAATAATTATATATTTCCCTGATCTTACGGATATTGTCCATATCCTCCGAACGAAGGTCTTCTTTTTCTTCGAGTGATTTTTCGCCGTTTTTGCCTGCTTCTTTGGCCGTCATGGGAGCTGTGAGAACCCTTTTCAGTTTGATCCCTGGTTTATCCGGAACCAGTTTTGTGAGATTGTTACTGATGCTTAGGTCCAGATCGAGAACACGGGCAACATCTTTAATACTGCTTTTGGCAGCCATAGTTCCGTAGGTTACAATTTGCGCCACCTGGTTTTGGCCGTATTTCTGCACTACATAATCAATAACTTTCTGTCTGCCCTGATCATCAAAATCTGTATCAATATCAGGCATGCTAATGCGCTCAGGATTCAGGAACCGCTCGAACAGCAGATCGTACTTCAGGGGATCGATGTTGGTGATAGTAATGCAATATGCCACTACGCTTCCCGCTGCCGAGCCACGTCCTGCGCCGATATAAACCCCCATATCGCGGCCGGCTTTTATAAAGTCACTCACGATAAGGAAATAGCCGGCAAAACCCATATCATGAATGGTTTGCAGTTCAAAATCAATGCGTTCGCGCAATTGAGGTGTAATATCGCCGTAACGAACATTCGCACCGATATAGGTAATATGTTTAAGAAATTCCCACTGATTGCGAACATCAGCGGTTATCTCCTTCTGCTGTCCGGGAGCATCTTTACGATCGACAAAAAGGGATGTTTTATGAATTACAAACTGGGGTGGAACAGGGAAATTGGGAAGATTTATATCCCGCTGCAGCTTAACAATCTCAACTTTGGCAACAATTTCATTGGTGTTATCAATGGCTTCAGGAAGGTCGGCAAACAGGGTGCTCATTTCTTCCGTTGATTTGAAAAAGAACTGATCGTTATAAAACGAGAAGCGCCTTCCCTTCACCATCGTATCGTCGTCACTGTATTCGCGGAATGTAGGTGTACTTTGCTTTTCACCGGTATTTACACATAGCAGTATATCGTGTGCGTTAAAATCGGATTGCTCAACGTAATGCGAATCGTTGCTTGCAATCATCTTCACATTGTATTTCGCGGCAAAGCGTTGTAAAACAAGGTTTACTTCATTCTGCTCAGGGATATCGTGTCTCTGTAATTCAATATAATAATCCTCGCCAAAAAGATCAAGCCACCATTTAAATACCTTTTCGCCTTCAGCCTCACCTTTTCGCGAAATCGCCCTGGGTACTTCAGCAGCAAGACAACATGTTGTAGCAATCAGACCTTCATGATATTGCAAAAGTAATTCTTTATCAATACGGGGATATTTGCCGTACATTCCCTGTATGTAACCTAAAGAAGCCAGTTTTACAAGATTCCGGTAACCGGTCGTATTTTTTGCAAGCAGGAGCTGATGACAGCGTTGGTCCTTTTCACCACCCCCGAATTTTTTACGGTGACGGTCCTCAACAAGGTAAAATTCACATCCTAGTATTGGAATAATTTTAGGAGTGCTATTTTTGCTATTTATTTTTTCGGCTTCTGCAATAAACTGGTAGGCCCCGAACATATTTCCGTGATCGGTAAGGGCAATGCCAGGCATTCCGTCGTCAACAGCTTTTTTGAACATTGCCGGTATTTCGGCAGCGCCATCGAGTAATGAATATTGTGAGTGTACGTGAAGGTGACTAAATTTAGGCATGCAGTACTTGATTATCAGATTTTTACCTTTTGACTAAGGATTTGGCTAAGATACCTGTTTTAAAACTGGCAATCCGGCTGTGTTGATAAAAAATAGTAAATCCTGAAGCAAAAACGGAAGTACTTTCAGGTCAGACAGATGACACAAAAAAGGAAATCGATGAGCTAATTCACCCTTACATTGAGATTAAAACAGAAAATATAGCCTGAGAAAAGAAGTATATTTACAGATAATTTTTAGCTTTGTCGACGGAAATGAAGGAGCTTAATCCTTAATAAGGTTTATCAATTAGTTCTATAACAGCAAATTATAAAAATAACTGAAAGATTAGAAAACAAAAATAAGCGGATTTTTATTGATTAATACCACAAAGTGAATGTATAGTTACCTATAAACGAGCTTATTTATTGATATTCAGACACATGTGTGTAACCGGGCTGAATAGTTCAAACGAGTGAAAAGCAAAATTAATAATCAGAATATCAACAGGAAACAACACATAATGAGATTTAAAAACAGAACAATAGAAATATACATATTAGCTTTATTGGTATTAACTGAAGCCTTTGGGGCTCTCTATGGAGGCTACAGCATGATTATTGATCCCACAGGAGAAAAACTCAAGTTTCCTGCCGGAATGTTGGATAATACCATCTTCCCTGATTATTTGATCCCGGGAATAATCCTTTTCACGCTGCTAGGTATTTTACCTTTATTTCTTGCCTATTCTCTGCTTTTCAAACCAGACTGGCATATTTTTAATTTTCTGAATATTTATGCTGGTTACCATTGGGCATGGACCTACACGCTTTATATGTCAATTCTGCTCGTCCTTTGGATTAATATTCAGATGATACTAATAAATATAGGATCTGTAATACAAGGAGTTACGGGTTTACTTGGAAGTTTTATATTAATATTGACCCTCATGCCACGGGTAAAACGCCAATACAGGGTTCAGATTCACCGGAAAAAGGTTTAATCAATCAGCAATGATGCCTCAGACTTTTTTTTATAATTCTGAACTCCAATGTTTTGAAAATTAAAAATAACATCCTACCTTTGCACCCTTAAAATAAAAACCTGCAGATATATATAAGTATTTATCAAACAAGGTTTTACAAATAAACAATAATTAATACATTTTAAAATGGCAACAA
The DNA here is from genome assembly GCA_041753535.1 of Lentimicrobiaceae bacterium. GTDB lineage: Bacteria > Bacteroidota > Bacteroidia > Bacteroidales > UBA4417 > UBA4417. The sequence goes on along the minus strand of JBGSUB010000004.1, from coordinate 52,334 downwards.
AGATGAGATTACAGCGATTTGGAAAAAAAGGCCAGGCCTATTTCCATATCGTGATTGCAGATGGTCGTGCACCACGTGACGGACGATTTATTGAAAAAATTGGTGTTTACAACCCTATTACCAGGCCTGCTGACATTCAGCTTGATTTCGACCGCGCTCTTTATTGGGTAAAAACCGGTGCTGAGCCAACTGAAACTGTTGAGGCTATACTAAGATATACCGGTGTAGCTTATATGCACCACTTATTGAAAGGCGTTGCTAAAGGTGCAATGACCGAAGAACAGGCACAGGAAAAATTCGAAGAATGGAAATCGGTAAAAACCGGTAAAATTGAAAGTGCTAAGAAAGATGTTAACCAGAAATCAAAATCGGAAGACAAAAAACGCCTCGAAGCCGAAACCAAAGTAAACCAGGCAAAATCTGATGCATTAGCTAAAAAATTAGCAGCTGAAGCAAAGAAAGCTGCCGGAATTGTTGAAGTTGAAGAAGTTGCTGAAGAAGCTGTTGCCGAAGTTGCTCCTGAAGTTGTTGCCGAGGTTGCTCCTGAAGCAGTTGCCGAAGTGGCTCCTGAAGCAGTTGCTGAAACCAGCGAAGAAGCAGCTCCTGAAGCGCCTGCAACCGAAGAAAAAGCATAATTGCCTTATGAACAAAGATGAACTTTTCCTGCTGGGAAAGATCGTCAGGGCTTTCGGGTCGAAAGGTGAAGTAGTGTTTCAAATTGATAGTGAAATACTGACACGATTAAAAAAACTGGAATCAGTGTTCCTCAAACTAAATGAGAACCTGGTTCCATTTTTTATTGAAAACATCCAGCCCCGCCCCAAAAATCAGGCTTTGGTGAAGTTTCTGGATATCGAAAGCACTGAAGACGCATCGCTGCTTGCCGGCAGCGAAATATACATCCCAAAGGGAATAATGCCTAAATCAAAAAGCGGGCAACTTTTTTCACCCGATATTGAAGGATTTAAAGTTATTGATACTCAGTTCGGGGAAACCGGAATAGTAGTTACCGTGCTCGAAATGCCGCAGCAATCGCTGCTATCTATCGATTTTAAAGGGAAAGAAATCCTGATCCCCATTGTTGAGGAAATTGTAAAGAAGGTAGATCGTAAAAATAAAACAATCTATATTGAAGCACCGGAAGGACTAATAGACCTGTATTTAGGTTGATCTCGAAAATAGGATCTTGGTTGTCGGATTAAATGACTTTTTTCTATTCCCTATTTCCCTTTTAACAAGAAAAGTGTTTCATTTCAAGAAATTCAGTATCGACGACAGCTGTGCTGCCATGAAAATAGGTACCGATACCGTTTTACTTGGTGCGTGGGTGGAATGTGAAAATGAATCACGGATTTTGGATATCGGCACTGGATCGGGTATTCTGGCTTTGATGATGGCACAACGGAACCCAAAAATACCTATTGATGCCGTTGAACTCGAAAATCAGGCTGCCTTACTCGCGGAACAAAATGCTCTTCTTAGTCCGTGGAATGAACAGATTAATGTTTATAATTCTTCTATCCAGGAATTTGCATCACACAACCAGCACAGATACAGCCTTATAATATGTAATCCGCCGTTTTTCTCTGATTCACTGAAATCGCCCGGAAAAAACCGCAACCTGGCGCGGCATAACGACAGCCTGCCAGTTATTGATTTGCTAAACATCGTATCAGAATTAATTATCGGGAAAGGGAAAGCGGCTTTCATACTTCCTTCTGATGATTTCGGATATTGGGTAAAAACGGCGGAAAAGCTCAAACTATACCCTTCACGGGTTACCCTGTTAAAGAGCACTCCCAAACACAAGCCACACCGGGTTTTAGCCACATTTGTTAATACTCAAAGTTCGGCTATTACCGAAAATGAACTGGTAATTTACTCCTCAGGAAGAAGTTACACTAAAGAATATCAGTTGCTTACCCGGGATTTCTACTTGAATTTCTGAAACTATATTTTAAAATTATTCTGCAGGATCATTGAATTAAAAATAAATTTATCTTTAACTCAAATTCCGCGTATGAAAAAATCATTTCTCTACATATTATTCCTGTTTCTGGGTGCATCTTCACTTTCCGTTTCAGCGCAAAAAGTATACAGTTGTAATAATCGGTATGATGCTGATATTAAAGTATTTGTTGTCGAAAACCGCTATGATGCCGATTTGCTGGTGTACAAAGTAAAAAATGCATATGATGCAGATGGCAATAAAGGTCTCTGGTACTTTTGTGAGAATAAGTACGATGCTAAAAAGTCAGTTTGGTTTGCTGAAAACAGATACGATGCTGACCTGAAGATTTATTTCGTTGAAAACAAGTATGATGCGGGATGGAGAGAAAAGGAAAAGATGCATTTACTTTTCTAGGAAGCAAGCCAGTAAGCATTTGAAAATCATAATGATGGTCTAGCTTCATCACATGAAGAAAATAAAAAACATACTTGTGTACAAATTAAAGCTAATCTTAGATTTTACTTATTTAAAACAAATTTTCAAGATGGCAAAATCGTTTAAATTGCTTGAATTACTTAAAATGCTTGCAGGTGTGGCATTGTTTTCGGGATGTACAACAACATTTGTTGAAAAACCGCTTAGGATTGCACTATCCTCTGGCAGTGAGAATTATGAAAATTGGGTACATCGTGGCGATTCGCTGGCTGAAATTGCCGATCTGAAAGAAATGCCTGTTGACTCAGTTGTAAAACTACTTTCAAACTGCGATGCCATAGTGTTTACGGGTGGCGAAGACGTAGTACCATCTTATTACGGGAAAGACTATGATACAGCACGTTGCGAATCCAATCCGGCACGCGATTCGCTCGAATTTGCCCTGATCGAAGAAGCCATGCGGTTAAAAATACCGGTTCTTGGTGTATGCCGTGGACAACAGATTTTAAATGTTGCCCTGGGAGGAACACTGATTGTTGACATTCCTGCGGACCATCCCGGAAATATACCTCACCGCTGCGACGACTATACCCGATGCTACCACTCTGTAAATGTTTTGAAAAACACCAGATTGTACCAAACAGCAAAGGCCGATACAGGCATGGTTACCACTAATCACCACCAGGCTATTGAAAAACCGGCACCTGGAATTCTTATTTCGGCCTGGAGTGCCGACAGCATTCCTGAAGCAATTGAATGGGCTGAACCCGCCGGAAAACCATTTTTTATGGCAGTGCAATGGCATCCCGAAAGGATGGATAGCATAAGTCCTTTCAGCATGCCATTGATGAATGCTTTTCTACAGGCTGCAAAATCCAATAGAGAGCAGAAATAAACACTATAAATTATTTCAGACTGACAAATCTGAAATACTCTTCATCCTATCCTGCGAAACCTGGAGTTCAAACGTTTGATTATCATAGATCAACCTACAGGTATAATTTTTATGATTTAACCTGACCAGGTAATTTTTATTGATCAGGAACGAACGGCTGATGCGGATAAAACCATGCTCCGATAACATTTCTTCGAGGCTGCCTATCCCTAAAGTCACCAATTCGCGCCGGTTTTTAAGTACCAGTTCACTATAATTGCCATCGGCTTCAACAAAAATAATTTCTTCAGGCAGGTAATAATTGTATCCACTTCGGTCGGGAATTTTGATCCGGTGTTTTTTCACCATTTGTATCAGTTGATCAAATCCTGCCAAAGGTGAATTTGCTTCAATTTTCCGCTCCAGCCGAACTAAGGAATGTTCAAGATCACCCCGGCCTACTGGCTTCAAAAGGTAATCGAAAGCCGATGCCCTTATAGCATCCACGGCATATTCATCGTGCGCGGTGATAAAAATCACATGAAAATCGAGACCATATTCACGGGCTTCAGTGACTACATCAAAACCGGTTTTATTTGGCATTTGTATATCCATTAATACCAGGTCGAAATGATTTTCACGCATAAAAGCAAGTGCTTCATCGGGATCATCGAAAGTTTTCAGCAGGTTGATCTGCGGAAATTCCCTCAGCATTTTCTCAAGCAACCTCAGCGCTTGTGGCTCATCGTCAATCAAAAGTGTTTTAAAAGCTCTCATGGTGTTTTAGTTATTGAATTATAACACTAGTGTCCACTTTAAACTAACTGAATAACAGTTGATTATAATCCAGTCCATTGACATCTTTGTAATCTATCTTTGTAAACAACTCATTCACAGGGGTTTTGTCAAGTAGAGATATACCCAAGACCTGTAATATTTCGTAGGTTGAGCGGTCAATTTTAAGGTCATATCCCGCAATTGACACTAAACAGTAGGAAATAATTGCTGTGTAGATTTGTATTCGTACTGCGTTTTCAGACGTTCCCCAGAAGCATTTTATCTTCAGATGTTGTTTTATCCATTTGAAGAATAGCTCAACTTGCCAACGATTTTTATAGAGCAACGCAATATGTACGGCTGATAGCTCGAAGTTATTGGTCAAGAAAACAAAAATTCGCTTGGTTTCCTCATCATAAAACTTCACTCTTCTCAATTTATCGGGGTATTGTTTTGATACATAAAAACCAGATAGTTTTCCAACCTGGTCGCATAGAACTCCTGTAGTTTTATCAACTTTATTGGAATACATCCGATTAAATTTGAGATTAGACTTAGCTCGTATCACAAAATATGCTGAATGGTTTGTGATCTTGTGTAGTCTGGTAAAATCTACATACCCACGATCAAAAATATAGTACGATTCACTCTCATATGGAATTAAATCCATTGCATTCACGTCATTGACTTTTGCTTCTGTAATGTGTATAAATGCAGGTATTTGCGTGGTTATATCAAAAAGCGTATGGAGTTTTATACCTCCTTTTGCTTTGCGGAATTTAGCCCACCAGAAGACATTTAAGCATAGGTCTATAGTTGAAGAATCAAAAGCGTAGACTTTGCCTTTAATCTCGAAATTGTCATTAGCTCGTTTCCTTCGTGCCACTGCAATTAGATGATAAGCATATTCTTCAAAAATCTTACTGCTTCGATTCTCATTTGCCTTAGCTAAATTACTCCTGGTTACGCTTTTTCCAAACCCGAGATGATATGTTTTTCGGCTATGAGCATCAATGGCAACAATCAGATCCCTAAGACTATCCCGATTGGTAAGTTGACCGAAAATCATGCAAAGCAATTGATTCCAACAGGTAAAATGCCTAATGTGTTTATTGCCAGAATATTTTGTTACAAAACCATCAAATACTCGCTGAGGTAAAAACTGGGTCAACTGTGCGAATACGTACTTGCCGTTGTTCATAGTGAGGAAATTAATCACCGAACTTAAGCTTTTCAAATCGTCACGCTGTTAAAATGCTCGCAAAGTATAGATATACAATGATTTCAAAGAACGTTTTTATTTTTAAAGTGGACACTAGTGGAATTATAAGTGAAATCAATTGGTAACTTTATGTCTACACGTGTTCCGGCAATATTTTTCGAATTATCCAGGATATCTCCTATTCCGAAGTGTATTTTGTTTTTATTTGCCCTGTTAAACAGGGAAATAAATTCCTTCAATATTTCCATTCCCTTTACTGCCGATCCCGAGTCAAATTTCAGTGCTTCTGTGCGACCTATTCCGTTGTCATCTATTACTATATTCAGAAATTCCTTTTCCATTTTCATTGAAATGGAGAGCATTCCTGTTCCCGATTTCTGAACCAATCCGTGTTTCACAGCATTCTCAGCAAATGTTTGAATTATCATCTTGGGTACTATAATTTCCTGGCTTATTCCTTCCTGAATATTGATCGTGTAGTTAAACTTATTCTCAAACCTGAATTTCTCAAGTTCAAGGTAATTAATTACAAACTCGAGTTCTTCCTTCAGGGTACGGTATGATTTGTCGGCATGCACAAGTGTAGAACGTATTAGCGTGGCAAACCTTTGTAAAAAATCGTATGATGTTTCCTTTTCATCCTGGTAAATTGAAGAACCGATAGCATTAAGAGAATTGAATACAAAATGAGGATCTAACTGGCTTCGGAGGATGTTAAACTGCAGCTCAGCAAAACGGCGTTCATCTTCCAACCGGCGACGAATCATCAGGTTACGCCTGTTAAGAAGTATTGTTGCGATAGTAATGATCAGTACCAAAGTAACAATCACAAAAACCAGGATAATATTTACTTCTTTAGCATTCACAATTCCACCGGTGATATGCAGGTTACCAAAAATGCCAGAGAATTGGCTGTCAGCAAAAGTTGCCGGTAAGAATTTGTTAACGACCTGAAAAAAAATCCTGGAATCATCATTAGCAGAATTCATTTCCGTACAGTTTAGCCGTTCATCCTCAATCAAACGGATAAAATCAGGTTGCTTTGCACACATATCATTGCCTGAGAATATCCAAAGAAGGAACACAGGAATAACTCTCCTGCATAAATGGGATATCGTAGATTGGACTAACATAGGTGGAGGGAGCGAGCAGATTACGTATGCGTATGATCAGAATTCAACTACAATCAACAGAACGTAAAATTACAATTGAATTGCAGTAATTAGCTGCAAAATTGATGAATGCTCTGAAAATTTGGATGAATGACCTGTATTATTGGATGAATACCCCTTTTTTTTGGATGAATACTTACAACTATTGGATGAATGCCAATAGATATTAACACTGTATCAGGTACGTGTGAATTTTGTGAAAAGTTGAGAAAAGCAAGGAAATAAATCCATCAATTGCTGCCGTATACCCAATTCAAAATCGGCAAATTCAAACCCGGGTGACACAGTACAACCAACTAATGAAAAGGAATTTTCACCTACAACCCTGGCTGCAAACCAGCAATTACGTGTGATTGTATATTAAAGCAATTGTCCTTTACTTATATTACCACCCATGGTTACACCTAAAAGTTTTCCTTCCTCTGAAATAATATATAATTCAACCGGACTCCCATTATAAAAATGCCAGGTCTCGTCGGAACGTATACGGTGGAAAGCTGAAAAATCATCGCTTTCGAGCAGAAAATAGATAGAAGTTGATAAACAATGTGCTTCAAGGTATCGAATGGGAAGATCTTCAGCACGAAGCATTTCGTCCGAACGGTAAACTTCGCGGAACCATCCGCCTTCGGGATGAGGAAGGAGCTGAAGCTGGATACAAATTTCGGCAGCTTCCTTAATCAAGGGGATCTTTGGGACGGGCACTTTTTTCACTACGTTTCTCATTAATCATATAAATCAGGCGCAGCGACCAAAGGTTATTTTTAAAATCACGTTCGTTCGGTTTGCCACTTTCTGAGTCAATTACAGTGCGTGTTGCGATTTTATCAATTGAATAGGAATAGCGCAAATTCATAATAAGATTTTTGTACACCCGTACCCTTAAATCGCCAAAGGCCATCCAGTCGTCACGGTCGAAAACTCCGCTTTCGAGGGTTACCGAATCAATCCTGTATCCATTTCTGAATTCATCAACCTGTACAAGCCGTCCCCATGAAATACCAGCCCCGGCTGACACTATATTTTTATCAGTATATTGAATCATAAACGGGACTTCAACGTAATTCAAATACAGTTTATAAGAACCATCCAGCGAATCATTAAACTGAGGCTTAAGTTTACTACCCTTCTGTGTATAAGTAGTTTCGAGCGAAAGCGACCAGTTTTTGTAGAGTGGCGCCACAACCCCTACTCCTGCATTTAAACCGAGCTTTTTAAACCCAAACGCTTCATCCCCGTCAACCTGGCTTATGTTCATTCCGCCGAGTACCTCACCTTTAAAAATCTGCGAAAAGGCTTGCATGCTGAACAATATCAGGAAAATAATAAAAATAAGAGTCCACTGTTTCTTCATGCGATGAGTAATGAGAGTTTAAAGCAATAACGTGCAATGGTAAAATAGATTTTGGAGCAAGGTAAAAAAATATTACTGCACATTTTTCAGGCTAAGCTGAATCCGTTTCCTTTCTTTATCAACCTCAAGTACCTTTACCCTGACTTTCTGATTCAGCTTGACGATGGTATTCGGGTCTTTAATGTATTTATCGGCCATCTGGCTGACGTGTATCAAACCATCCTGGTGCACCCCGATATCTACAAAAGCCCCGAAATTGGTGATATTGGTTACCAATCCGTCCAGGATCATGCCCGGTTTGAGATCATCCATAGAGTTCACATTTTTATCAAATTCGAACAATTCAAATTTCTGACGCGGATCGCGGCCCGGCTTCGAAAGTTCAGTCATGATATCAGTGAGAGTAGGCATTCCGACTTTATCGGTAATAAATTCTTCGAGATTAATTTGCTTGCGCATATCCTCATTTTGAATAAGGTCAGCCACGGAGCAACCTGCTTTTTTGGCCATTCGGTTAACAATGGGATAACTTTCCGGATGAACCGCACTTGAATCCAATGGATTTTCTGATTCACGGATCCGAAGGAATCCAGCGGCCTGTTCATAAACCTTTTCTCCTAAACGGGGAACGCTTTTCAGCTGATCGCGCGAGCTGAACATCCCGTTTTTATCCCGGAACTCAACAATTTTTGCCGCCAATGTCGGGCCAACACCCGAAACATAAGTTAGCAGCTGCTTGCTGGCCGTATTGAGCTCCACTCCTACTTTATTCACACAACTTTCAACAACCGATTCAAGACTTTTTTGAAGCATAGGCTGGTTTACATCATGCTGGTATTGACCCACGCCGATTGATTTCGGATCAATTTTTACAAGTTCCGATAATGGATCCATCAGGCGGCGTCCGATAGAAATGGCTCCCCGAACCGTAACATCAAATTCTGGAAACTCCTCACGGGCAACTGCTGATGCTGAATAAACAGAGGCACCGCTTTCGTTTACCATCAAAGCTATCAGATCAGTATCGAAGGGAATACGTCGGACAAGATTTTCAGTTTCCCTGCCAGCTGTTCCGTTACCAATAGCAATTGCCTCCACTTTGTAGGCTTTAACCAGGTTTTGAATCTTTGCAACCGATTGTTTAACTTCACTCTGGGGCGGATGCGGATAAATGGTTTCATTATGCAATAATCGCCCCTGCCTGTCGAGGATTACCAGTTTACAGCCGCTCCGGAAACCTGGATCAATTGCCAGTACTGTTTTTTGTCCCAAAGGAGGAAGCATAAGCAGTTGCCTCAGGTTTTCAGCAAAAACCCTGATCGCTTCTTTATCGGCTTTTTCTTTGACCATTTGCCGGTATTCAGTTTCAATGGAAGGCTGCAGCAGCCTTTTGTAGGAATCTTTCACAGCTTCTTCAACCTGGTGCGAGGATTCGTTTGACCCTTTAACAAAAACTTTATTCAACGATTCACGTGCCTGATCTTCATCAGGATGGATACTTACTTTTAAAAAACCTTCATTTTCACCCCTGAACATGGCAAGCAGCCGGTGCGATGGAGCTTTCATCAGTGATTCGGACCAGTCGTAATAGGCTTCATATTTTATTCCTTCGAGTTCTTTACCCTTCACAGGCTTCGAAAATATTTCACCAGATCGCTCAAAATGATGCCTGATTCGCTGACGGGCCTGCTGATTTTCATTCACCCATTCGGCAATTATATCACGTGCCCCGGCAATAGCATCATCTTCTGAATTAACGTCCTTTTCTTTATTAATAAACTCTTTTGCTTTCCGGAAGGGATCTGTTTCGTATTGGGTCATGATAATCTTAGCAAGCGGTTCCAATCCTTTCTCGCGGGCAATGGAAGCACGGGTGCGGCGTTTGGGTCGGTAAGGAAGATACAAATCCTCAAGATCACTCATGGTTGATGCTTCAAGAAGCTGTTTTTCAAGTTCCGGAGTAAGTTTTTCCTGCTCTTTAACAGAAGCAATAATCACTTCCCTTCGTTTTTCGAGTTCCACAATTTTCTCATAGCGTTCCCGGATGGCTTCAATCTGAACTTCATCGAGACTTCCGGTCATCTCCTTGCGGTAGCGCGCTATAAAAGGGACTGTAGCCCCTTCTGTCAATAGGTTAATTGTGTTGGTTACCTGGAAATCACGAACACCAATTTCATTGGCTATCTGCAGTATATATTTCTTTTCCATTACATTGACTAAATTCCTGACCATTTCAGGCATTACAATTTACCTTCTTCCTGCAAAAATAAGAAAAGCCGGGCTAATAGTCCGGCCAGTTCTCTCTATTTCTGAAATCTATTTACCGTATCAGAGTAATTGTCCCGTAAACCGCTTCCGAGAGGCCTTCCCTTTCACCTGCATCGAGGTTTTCCCATACCGATCCGTCGCGGAATACCGCTGTGATCTTATATACATACACATCCTGCTGGCAGAGCTTTTCGTTGAAAGTGCCATCCCAACCTTCAGCCGGTGCACCCTTATCGTCGAGTAAGGAACTCTTCCACAACAATGCGCCAACGCTGTTGTATACTTCAGCCGTGTACGATGCAAGATTCACTCCCACCGGTTTCCAGATGCGCGTTGCCTGTATCGTTCCGCCTGGAGCAACAGCATTGGGCACATACAAGCCTTTGAAAATCATTTCATAGGAAATAATCGCCGTATCGTGGCATCCCTGGTCGCTCACCGTTACCAGTGTTACCAGGTATGTACCATCGCTTGCATAGGTAATTACCGGCGACTCCTTGAATGAAGTTTCCCCGTTGCCAAAATCCCAGTAGTATTCCGTGGCCCCGATGGAGCCGTTCGTAAACTGTATCTGCCCCTGTATGTTATCCGCATTTTCGGTATAACTGAACGCGGTGAGTGGCGCCGGGTTCACTTTCACCTGCTGAACAATGGTGTCAGCACATCCGTTGCCATCGGCCACGGTGAGCATTACCTCGTACCTGCCGGTGGAATCAAATATAAAATCAGGATTTGCTCCCTGCATATAGCCGGCCACTCCAAGGCTGTCGTCAACACACCATCCCCAGGTTATGATCGGTGAAACATAGGGTTGCGAACCATCAAAGAAATAGGTCTTCTGTCCCTGGCAGGCCAGGCTGCTGGCATACCCTGCCGCAGGTAAGCCATTGACAATAAATTCGGTTGTGGCAGTGTCAGCGCATCCAAACTGATTTGTCACTTTCAGTTCAGGAGTGTAGGTTCCTGCTACCGAATAGAGGTATTCAGGATTTTTCAGGTTCGAGGTATCCGTGGTTCCTGCATCGCCAAACTCCCACTTGTAATAGAGCGTGGTGGCTCCGTTGGCGTTCGTGGCGTCGCTGAATTCAGCTTTTACTCCCAGGCAGACCGGATCAACCGTAAATCCTACCAAAGGGGTCGGTTTTATGAGGATATCAATTGTTGTGCTGTCGCTGATGGTTGATGTTCCTACCTGAGTGCTCACTTTCAGGCTGATGGTGTACGTACCCGGACTTGTGAAAGTATGGCGTACCGCAGGTTTGTAGGCTCCGTAGGTCAGGGTCGGTGTGCCGTCGCCGAAAGTCCAGTTCCATTGCGTTATTGTACCGTCGCAGGTACTTATGTCGGCAAAGGATAGCTCCTGGTTCTGGCATAACAGGTTTTCGCTGCTCATGGCTGCGGCGACAATGCAGGCTGAGCGGACCACCGGTTTTGTGACTGTATTTTTGCAACCGTTATCGTTGATGATCGTCAGGCTGGCCAGGTACTCGCCCGGGACATTGTACTTGTGGCTTGTTCCAGGCGTGGTGAGTGTATCCGAGGTTCCATCACCGTATTGCCAGATGTACGTGTTTATGGCACTGCTGCTATCCGTGCTGGTGCTGCTGAACAACAGTGTGCTGTCGCATGCACCTGTCGTATAACTGAACCCCGCGGTTGGGATTGCATTCACCTTCACCGTTTTGTAACTGGTGGCACTGCATCCGAATTTGTCTGTACTTGTGAAGTTCACCGTATAAAATCCTACCTGACTGAATGTATGGGCTGGATTCTTCTGAGAGGAGGTATTGCTGCTTCCCGTTGACGGATCGCCGAAATTCCAGTTGAAGCTGATCAGGGAATCAGCAGGTGCGGCAGGTGCTATAAGTTGCGGAGTGAAAGTTACCGGGTCGCCGAAACAGCTCAGGCTCGTCGCAAAATCAACCGCGAGTTCCGGTGGTACGCATATCTGCTGAATGGCGGTATCCACGCATCCCCGCATATCGGTGATGGCCAGCTTTACACCGTAACAGCTATCCAAGGCATAATAGATATGGCTCGGGTGGTTCCCCGTGCCATACTGGTAGGGTTCGAACTCCCATTGCCAGCTATTGACGATACCCTGGTAACTAAACGACGAATCCTGGAACGATACCAACCCATTGCCGCAAGGGCTGGCCGTGTATTTGAAATAGGCGGTCGGGGCATTCCATACCTGCACAGGCAGGGTTTTGGTGTTGCTGCAACCGTATTCGCTGTAAGTAGTGAGACTTACCGTGTAAGTTCCGGGCTGGGTATAGGTAAAAGCCGGATTTTTCAGGGTAGACGTGTCTGTCGTGGATCCGGGTACGCCAAAATCCCACGACCATCCTGAAATGTTATCGCCCTGGGGAGGTATGCTCAGGTCAGTGAATTGGGTGGGAGCATCCTCGCATTTCCCGTCGGACATAAATGCCGAAACGGGGGCGGTATGGATGCTGAGCGGACGGGTGACGGTATTCCCGCAGCCTGCCGTATCATTTACGGTTAACGTTACATTGTAGGTTCCTGATACCGTGTACTGATGTGTTGCATTTTGTGTGAATGCGTGCGGGCTTCCATCGCCGAAATCCCATTCGTATTGTTGTATGATCCCGGTATTTGTCAGGAGGGTATCGGTAAAAAGAGTGGTTATACTTCCCAGGCAAACTAAGCTGTCGTTGTAAAAATCAACGCCGGGTTTCGGGGTGATGGAAACGGTTTGCTGCACAGTATCAGCGCATCCGCCGGTATTTTGCGTGATAAGTTTTACACTGTACTGGCCGGGTTGCGCATAGTTGTGTACCGGGTTGGTAAACGTGGATGTATTCAGGATACCGGATGCAGGATCGCCGAAATTCCAGATTCTTTGGGTGAGTGAACTTCCGCCGTTCAGGCTGGTCATATCCGTAAACTGGGTGCTTTGTCCCTGGCAGGTATTGGTGTACGCAAAATCCGCTATGGGTGAAGGAGAAATGTTTACAGTATGCTGAATCACATTTTCGCATCCCAATGCTGAATATACATGCAGGGTAACCTGGAAGGTGCCTGCCTGGGCATATGAGTGTGCGAAAGACGGTATAGAAGCGCTGTAGGTGGTATCCGTGCCATCGCCGAATTCCCAGTGCCAGCTCGTGAGGCTTCCGCCGTTGGCATTGCTAAGGTCGGTGAAGGTGATTAGCTGTCCTGAACAGGCAGGTGTACTGCTGCTAAATGCGGCCACTGGAGCAGGAACCACTATTACCGGTTTTACCCTGGTGTTGGTGCAGCCTGCCGTATCAGTAATGGTTAAAATCACATTGTAGGTTCCGGCTGTGCTGTAAATATGGATGGGGTCAGCAACAAATGAGGTTCCGCCATCGCCAAACTGCCAGTAAAAGCCCTGGGTGGTAGCCAGGTTTACAGCTGAAGTAAACGTTGTTGTATCGCCGTTGCAACCCGCTGCCGGGGTAAAGTCAACCGTTGGCGGCGGGCTTACCGTAACCTGGTGCGTGATGGTATCGCTGCAGCCTCCCGGAATGCTAGTTATCAGGGCAACCGTGTAATTCCCGGCGGTGTTGTAAATATGGGTCGGATTTTGTGCTGTTGAGGTATTGTCAGTTCCTGATGTGGGATCGCCGAAATTCCATGTCCAGCCACTGATGCTCCCGGTAGTATTGCTGGTACTCTGGTCGCTGAAGGTTACCGCGTTACCCTGGCAGGCGGCCCCATGCATAAAGTCTGCCGTAGGTTTGGGTAGTATGGTCACCACACGGGTGAGCTGGTTGGTGCAGCTGTCGTTGGTTTTTACCATAAGGGTGACATTGAAAGTCCCTGAGTTGGTATATTGATGGGTAACATTCGGGTTGGCAGGGAAAATGAAGTTTTGTGTGTTGCCATCGCCAAAATCCCAGGTCCAGTGGGCTACAAAGCCTGATGCCGCGGTGCTGAAATCGGAGAAGTTTACCGCATCGCCTTTACAGGTCGGGGTGCTGAAACCGAAGTTTGCATCCGGCAACGGTGCGATAATAACCGGTTTCGAACGGGTATTGCTGCAGCCTGCCGTATCGGTAACTGTAAGGGTTACTGTAAAGGTGCCGGGAGAGGTATAGGAATGCGTGGGTGCCTGCTGGTTTGAATTGCCCCCATCACCGAACGTCCAGTACCAGGTGGCAATAGCTGCCACAGCCGTTCCTGTGGGCGCAAAGGCTGCCGGGTTATTGGCACAGGCACTCTGGGTGTTGAAATCGACCGTAGGATTGGGCTTGATTGTGATGCTCTTTGTGAGGGTATCCGAACAGTTATTCCCTGTGAACGTAACCAGTTTCACCGTGTAGGTTCCGGGTGTGGCATAGCTGTGTGTCGGATTTTTCAGGATGCTGGTATTGCCGGTTCCTGAGGCAGGATCGCCAAAATCCCAGTTCCAGGTGCTGATGGTTTGGGTGCCGCTTACGGTGGACTGGTCGGTGAAGCTTACCGGATTGCCTTCGCAATTGCCTGCCGAAATAAATGCTGACGTCGGGGCTCCAAGCATAGTTACCGGGCGGCTTTCGGAATGGGTGCAGCCTTCGCTGTTTGTCACCGTGAGGGTTACACTGAAGGTACCTGTTCCGGTATAGCTGTGGCTTACATTGGGATTGGAAGGGAATAGGACGGTTTGTGTATTCCCGTCGCCGAAATCCCATGTCCAATTGTTGATAAATCCTGTTGGCGATGTACTTTGGTTTGCAAAAGCCACGGACTGTCCCTGGCAGTTATCGGTGGTCGTGCTGAAATGGGATACCGGCGGCGGATTCACAGTTAAAGGACGGGAAAATGAACCTTCGCAACCTGCTGTATCGGTGATGGTTAAAGTAACCGTATAAGTTCCCGGTGCCAGGTAGGTATAGGTAGTATTGCGGCTTCCGGAGGTGAATCCGTCACCAAAATTCCAGTTGTAGGTTGCTGTGGCTGCAATATTGATCAGTGTGCTGTCGGCAAGGAATTGAGTCGGGCTGCTCAGGCAGCCGGGGCTGCTGAAAAAATTGGAAAGAGCTTTTGCTTTGACATTTAAAGTCTTCTGAATAGTGTCTTTACAACCATTAAGATTTGTTACGATCAATATAACCGGGTACACGCCTGAACCAGAATAGCTATGAACCGGGTTTTGAAGTATGGAGAAATTATTTGTTCCTGATCCGGGATCACCGAAATTCCAGTTCCAGCTGGTTACCAGACCTCCGCCGTTAAGGTCGGTAAAATCGGTAAAGGTCACTGCATCATCCTCGCATCCTGAGGTAAAGGTAAAATCAGCAACAGGAGGTTTGGTCACATCTACGGTAGTAGTATATGTATCGCTGCAATTGCGGGAATTCATCACCGAAAGAGTTAACACATAAGTTCCCTCATTTATATAATCATGGGTAACATTCGGGCTATCAGGAAAATCGATTGTATCTGCAAGTGATCCATCACCAAACGTCCATATCCATTGATTGATGTATCCCTGACCTCCCCCCGGATTGGTGCTCAGATCAGTTAATGAAACCGGATAACCCAGGCAATTAGGGGTATCGTAACTGAAGAAAGCAACAGGATGCGGCCTGACCTCAACCTGGTGAGTAACTGAATAAAGACAATTATTGGTGTCGCCTACAGAAAGGATTACGGTATAAATCCCTGGTGCAGGATACAGGTGATTGGGATTTTTGGGAGCATTATAAGTTTCAAATTTACCATCCCCGTAGCTCCATTGCCAGAAAGATGTAGAATATATATAATCGCCTGTGACAGAAAAAGTTGTCGAATCTCCAAGACAAGGAACTGATGCTGTAAAATCAGTAACCGGAATAGGGTTCATGATCACATTAAGCGTATCGTTCATCATGGCCTCACAACTCCCGGCCGGGTTAATACCCCTAACATAATATTGACCGGGAATATTCACAATACCGAAATCCAATGGATTTCCTGTCCCGGCTCTTACATTTCCTGTATTCAGGCCATTTTGCCAGAGTTCATAATTCATCCCGACCTGCGAGCCGTTAAGTCCTACAGTTACTCCGGCTGTCCCTTCGCAAAAAACGCCATCATTCGAAACGGTGGCAGTAAATTTATCAGGCAAAGGAAAAACAGTTACGGTTACAAGACCATCAATTGAATCGGAAGGAGCAGTACAATAGGCATCATTTGCAGCTGTAATCCACCAGTTTGTAGTAAGCGCAGGTTTAACGTCAAATGTATAAGGTGATGACAAAATATTATTTATAGTAACTGGTGAGCTACCATTCGAATAGGTCACATTCCATGGAGGAGTTCCGGTCAGCACGATTGAGACAGGTGTTGATGCTCCTTCACAAATGGAAGTAGTACCTGTAATATTGGCACCCGGATCGGGATGGACTGTGAGCCAAAGGAAGTCAGCCCCAACAATACTTTTACAACCGGCCAGATCAAGGGTTAGTACTACAGTATTACCAACGTCATTTGGACCAGGAATGTAAGTCGGGTTTAAAGTACCTGCATTGCTGAAAGTACCATCGCCTGAAGTTATCCAGTTTATAACCGACTGGAACTGCCCTGTTGCATTGAGTTGATAAGGATTGCGCCCGCAGCTTTCATCATCCGGGCCTGCATTACTGATCGGTGTAGGATCAATTTTAAGTAAAACCTGGTCGTTGATAAAAACTCCGCTGCAGTTCCCGCTTCCCTGTATAGTTAGTGTAAAAGTAATAATACGGTTCACAGTGCTGAGATCAACGGGACCAGCGTAGTATATAGGATTAATCACATTTGGGTTACTTAGGGAACCATCACCACCTGAAAATGTCCATTGAATATTGCCTGTATTGTAATTATTTGCAATCCCGTTAAACTGGTATTGGGTAACGTTGCTGCAGATGTAATCATCAGCGCCTGCATTCACAACCGGATAGCCCGAAACACTCATTATCTTGGTATCAACAACGCTTTCGGCAGCACATGCCAGGCGCCCGAATGCCCTTAATGTAAGAGTTACTGTTCCATTGTTAAAGTCAACATTACCTGGCATATAAGTCGGCGAGAGAATAGATGTATTGCTATAATTTCCGTCTCCTGATGTTATCCATTGCAATGAGGAATGATATACAGCCGATGTACCCGTTAACGCAATGGGCGCCGTTACACAGAAAGCCTCGTCGGGTCCTGCACTTATAGCAGGCATGGGATCAATGGTTAGGAAAAGCTGATCCACATCATTAACCGTTGAACAAGCACCGCTGCCACCGCCGGTTATTGTAAGCAACACATTCCCCGAAAGAATATCATTAGCGCCTGGAATATAAGTGGTTGCCAATCCTGACGGATTAACAAAAGCACCATCACCGGAAGTTGTCCAGATAACTGCTGAAGTATACTGCTCAATTCCGGCCAGAGGAAATGTGCTTGCTGCGCAAATAGTTGCATCAGCCCCGGCATTTACTTCAGGTAAGGGGTTTATTGTAAGTGTCCGTGTACTGACAGCTACCTCGGTTGAACAGGTATTTGTACCATGAACGGTCAGAGTAAGAGTTACGATTCCCGTTTCGCCCGGAAGGGGGATATAGGTCGGGGTAAGTGTATTGGCATTAACCAGGGAACCAGGACCATCTTCGGTCCAGGCAACGGAATTATAGAACTGAGCCGAAGCACCTGTAACCGGGTAATTATTCCCCTGGCACGAAGGACCCGATGGCCCTGCATCAGCAACCGGCAAAGGATGAACAGTGATCTGCATCTGGTCGTTCACAGCACCACAAGGTGAAATCGGATCACCTGTTAATGTGAGTGTAACAATTCCACTCTCACCAGGTCCGGGGATATAAGAAGGAGTGATTGTAGTTGCATCGGCAAGAACTCCTGTTCCATCGTGTACCCAGAGTACGGAAGTTGAATGCAGTTCGCTGGCTCCGGTGACCGGGAAAGCCGCATTCAGGCATACCATTCCATCAGGCCCGGCATCAACAATCACCTGCCGGGAAATATTCAGCACAACCGAATTGGAAGCAGCCGAACAGGCAGTAAGACCAGTAGCAGTCAGAGTTAGCGTAACATTTCCGGCTATGATATCAGCCGTGCTGGGGGTATAAGTTGGGTTGAGAATAGTAGCATTATCATAATTACCTGTACCTGATTTTGTCCAAAGCAATGAAGAAGCATTATCAGCCATTGCGCCGGCTAATGTAAAGGTGCTGCCCTCGCAGATTGTGGCTGCAGGTCCGGCATTGGCGGTTGCTGGAGGATTTACTGTTAGCGTAAACTGCCTGGTAATATTCCCGCATGGGCTATTTCCGTATGCTGTCAACGTAAATATTACGGCTCCGGTTTCACCTGCTCCTGGCTGGTAGGTGGGTGTTAACGTGGTTTCATCAGTAAGTGTTCCGGTTCCGGATGTTGTCCATACCAATGAGCTGTAATGATCAGCAACCGCCGATGAAACAGTAAATGTACCTGTCTGGCAAACTGTATGATCTGGTCCTGCATTGGCAGTTACCATCGGTAGAATGTGGATCGTAATTTGGTCCGCAACAGGGCTGCAGGTAGACAGGCCCGTAACATTAAGCGAGAGAATTACATCACCGGTTTCAGCGGCGGTAGGCGTGTAAGTTGGCGAAATCGTACCGGCATCGGTGAGCACACCAGACCCACTTATTACCTGCCACGAATAAGATGCTTCATTTAAAACCGAAGCCCCAAGAACAGTTATTGCCTGCCCCTGGCAAATTGTGGTGTCATTCCCGGCATGGGCAACAGGCACCGGGGCAACATTAACACTATACACTGTTGGGGTTACAGGCGGGCAATCGGAAGGTGGCGCACCAAGATAGGTTACTGAAATTGTCTGGGGGCCGGGAGTGATCCAGTCAATTGTAGCGGTACTTGTTCCCTGCCCGCTGGCTATTGCACCACCGGCAGAAACTGTCCAAAAATAGTTTTGTTTGCCCGGTTCTGTTGTGTAATTCGATCCTGTGCTTCCGGAACACAAATCGTTGCTTCCGGCAATAGTTGGCACAGGCAAAGGGTCCAGGATAACAGCAACAGAACCGGAAACTGTTCCGGGACAGGCAAAATTTGAAACTGAAATAAGGCTGTAAGTGGCTGAAGTATCCACTGTAATCACATATGGGATTGGTCCGTTATAACTGGTAACCGGGGGTTGAGGCACCCCATCGATGGCAAATGTAAAATCGAATGGCCCGACCCCAATAATATCAATCAGTACGGTAGTTGTTGAAGCTCCGTCATCACAAATATGCCCGCCCCCTGTAATGCTGCCGATAGGGCAAATTGATGAAGGAGCATTGTACGTGTCATTGAACGTGCAGGTTGCATCGGCAGTAAATTCAGCTTTCAGGGTATGTACCGAGCCATCGCAGGTGATATTAGTGAAAGAATAAGGCTGCGGGCTGTTAAACGGGGATGTAAATGTTTGGGTAACATTGGGAACTGCCGTTAGATCGGTTACTGAAAGAGTTCCGCTTGCCGGTGCATTGGTAAATTCAATATTCCCCGATACTGAAAATTCGTTGGTTGCAGCATTACAGGCTGTGGGTGTGGCTGTTATTGCCAGAACCGAACAGTTAACTACAATATCGCAGTTGGTAGTTGCTGAGCCAGGATTTCCTAAATTGGTCTGAGAAAAAGAAATCTCACATGCTTTATCATCATAATTTGTTATCATTAATATGTAAAAATCTCCCTCAATAGCCCCTACAATATCACAAGTTTCTGTTGATAATCCTGAATAACTGCAATCAACAATTTTACTCGAAGTAAGACCTGCAACACAGGCACCTGTAGGTGACGAAAAAGGCCCCCAACAAATATAATCAATATCAAACGATGGTGAACTCCACATATCTATCACAATATTTCCACCAGGAGGCCCTACCTGCATAAAGAACCAAGTCGGATTTGGTTGAGAAGACAAACATCCGTATGCCGGCCCAGATTGGGCTGGTATTCCATCCCTTGGTGGAGTCGGTGGTAACCAAGTTGCATTAAAAGAATAAGCAGAAGAACCGCAAAAAACAGATGCATCTTCACAGAGACTTGCTGATTCCAGTGGACTGTCACTTTCATAGTATTCTTTCCATAGAATACTGTTGTCAATTATTATTTTATGTTCACTGATAAATTTCTCCTTTTCAGTCTGAGAATATAATAATTCTTCGTCGAGAGTTTTCTTAAAAACAGTTGAGATCAGATAAATAGTTGATTCTATACTCCCATTTTGAGTTAAAAATAATGCCGAATCATTATTGTAGCCACTTTTGTCACTAATGTAAAAATGATTTTTTGAAGCTAAATCATAAAAATAGCATTTCTCAAATTCAGATTCTAACATAGAAAGATTAACCCTAAAATAGTCGTACTTGGGCGATGAATGCGAATATGAAATGAAACCATTTGAGGACTGTAAGTCACTACAATTTAAAGGAATATCACTTAATGAGGATTCTGATTGTAATATATGGATTTCCTGGCTGTGTAAACTGAGCGTAAACAGGCTTAGAATAAACCAAACGAAAGTTTTGAATTTCATCTTTATGATCTGAAGACTAAGGTAATGTTCTGATTCCGAGTTCGTAAAATTAGTAATAATGTTCATACCTAAAAGGAAAAAATGCATTTAATATGAAATTTATTATTTTCGCATAACGCTGAATATCTGGATATTAACCTTTGCTGCCCTAATTTAAAGGGTTAGAAGGGTTTCGGGTTAGAAGGGTTTGAAGAGTTTCGGGTTTAAAGAGTTTCGGGTTTAAAGACTTGCCTGCTGCAAGCAGGGTTTCGGGTTTAAAGACTTGCCTGCTGCAAGCAGGGTTTCGGGTTTAAAGACTTGCCTGCTGCAAGCAGGGTTTCGGGTTTGAAGACTTGCCTGCTGCAAGCAGGGTTTCGGGTTTAAAGGCTTGCCTGCTGCAAGCAGGGTTTCGGGTTTCGGGTTGACTGAGCACTGAGCGAAACCGACGTGCGGGTTTCATTTTCCAGTTCGCACAATAAAAGTTCCAGATCCAAATTTCAAATATCATCGAACTTAAGAATAAAAGAATCTCATCTACTAAGCATTGTCACATTAACTTATTGTCATATTAGCACATTGTCACATTACCACATTTTCAAATTTCCAAATTTTCAAATCCCCACTTACTTCATCCCCCTAATCTCCATCTTCCTCAACTTCGGAGCAAAACCGGCCGTTGCCAGCACAATGGAAACCGTCATGGCTCCCCCGAAAATTACAGAAGGAACCAGTCCCATTATCCTTGCAGCCAATCCTGATTCGAAGGAGCCCAATTCGTTGGATGAACCTATAAAAAGGCTGTTTACCGAAGCTACACGGCCCCGCATTTCGTCGGGAGTGTACATTTGCAGAATGGTTCCGCGGATAATTACGCTTACATTATCGAACATGCCACTAAGCGCAAGCAGGCCCAGCGAAAGCCAGAAGTTTTCGGAAATGGCAAAAAACACTATACATGCGCCAAATCCCCCGACAGCCCATAAAAGTTTAATTCCTGAACGATAAATCGGCGGGTGATAAGCCAATATCAATGCCATTAAAACAGCACCCAAAGCCGGGGCAGCACGCAGGAAACCCAGTCCCTGCGGACCGGTATGCAGTATTTCGGAAGCAAAAACCGGCAGCAAGGCAACAGCACCACCAAATAGTACTCCGAACATATCGAGCGCCAGCGCTCCCAGCAAAACCTGGTTGTTAAAAACAAATTTTATACCCGTTGCAAGGCTGGTAAATATTCCTTCTTTCTCATTCCTGGCAGGCAAAGGAACGGACCGGGATGAGAAGAAGAATACGAGGCTGAAAGCAGATATCGCTGCAACGCAGATAAACGCAGCATGTATGCCGGCAAAACCATAAATCAAGCCCCCGGCAGCAGGCCCCGAAACTGCGGCAATATGCCAGATGGTACTGTTCCAGGTAGATGAATTAGCATAGAGGTTACGAGGAACAATCTGCGCCATATAGGCTGACTGCGCAGGATAAAAGAAAGCCCTTGCGAGGCCGGTAAACGCAATAACAAGATATAAAGGCAAAACCCCGGCTGTTTTATACAGTTCAGGCATTATGTAACTCATATACAGCAATATGGTGGCGCAAACCACGTAGACTGATGCTGTTATCAAAATGATGGATTTCCTGTTGAACAGATCGGCTATATGGCCGGCAAAAAGCGCAACCACAAGAAAAGGAATGGCCTCGGATAAACCAATAAGCCCTAATGAAAACGGGTCGTGCGTGAGATCGTACACCTGCCAGCCGACAATCACACTCTGCATCTGAATGGCGAAAGTGAGAAAGAAACGCCCGGATATAAATGTCCGGAAGTCTTTCAGGTGCCACACGGCGTAAGCGTTATTTTTAATTTCCGGATTCTCGGTCATAGCTTTTGTGGGTTCCGGATAATTTAAACCATGGTTTTTATTCGGAGCACAAAGGAAATAAACTTATGGATAGCAATATTCTTATTTGAAATAAAAAATCAATTCAAAAGATGAAATGGCTTAAGATGCTGAAATCCAGATAAGACCTCACTTTTCCCCCTCTTAACTCATCCACCTACTGTACTTTCTCAAACCTCATCCGCCCGCCTGAGGCGGGCACCTTCTCCTTGAAAAAAGGAGAAGGGAAGCGGAATTCTATATTTTTAAGAAGGAAACAGAATTTTTGGCTTTTTTGATAAAGGTGCTGCATCTCCCGACAATTCTGCCTTTTGGCAAACCACTATTTCTTTCTCCTTCACTTTTGATAAATATTATGAAAAACAAGGTTAATGATTAAAAGCATTGTATAGGTGAACTGAAAGCAAAAAAGTCCTACCAAACCGGCAGGACTTCTCTAAAAAAGATTTCTTTTGAGCTGATTTAAGGCTCAAGACTCTAACCTGGTTATTGAATTACCAGCTGAACATTATCAAATTTCCCCTCTGTAACATGGTATACAGTTCCATCAATATCCTCACCATCGAACTTAAATGTACCGGAAATTTTCATGTTTGTTGCGTCGTACTTTGTAATAACTATTTCACCAACAGGATTATCGCTGAAGAATGATGTAAAATTATAATTGCTTATTGCTACAAAACCTGTATTATCATCATTCAACTTGAAAGTTCCGGTGCCGCTGCCTTTAAAAACCAATACGACTTGCTCGGCCGGAGATGCACCCATTCCGGTGATTTGAGTAAGGTTGCTTAAAGATTCGTGGCCGGCCAGCATATTTTTGGCTGTCCACACTGTGCCTTCTACTTTTGCCGAAAAACCTGTGGCAGTTGTTTCAGTTTCATCTTTTTTACAGCTGAATGAGAATACCAGCAAGGTTGCCAGCATTGTTCCAAGGATAATTTTTTTCATAAAAAATAAGTTGAATTTAAATTGTTTGAATCCGGATTAATGAGTTGCGCAAATGTAGGGAAACGGTTTTCACAAATCCAAATTGTATCAATATATATTTCTTTAATATTTATCAGGAATTATTGAATTGTCAGGTTCATGATAATTTTTCAATTTCAACTTATATTGAAGATTCGAAAATAAAATACTGTTTTTGCCTCCTGAAGAAAAGTAAGAAAACCACTGAGGCATTGAGGGCACTGAGAAGCACTAAGAAGAAGGGATTTATTTTACGGACAAATCCCTAAGATTCGAAATTAAAATACTGTTTTTGCATCCTGAAGAAAAGTAAGAAAACCACTGAGGCACTGAGGGCACTGAGAAGCACTAAGAGAAGAAATACTATTTTGCCGCAAGATCCCTGAAAGCCAGTCCATCCCAAACAGGTATGGCTGATGAAGTGTTCAGGATAAAGCAATGTCTCAGATCATCGTACAAACCCATGCCGGATAAGCGTTTGTAATGGTTTGCCTCATGAACCACCTGTACCAGGTCATCTTTTGAGATTTGCCAGAGTTTTTGTGAAGCAACGGTTCCATCGCAAATGGATTCGAACCTTCCTGACAATTCAAGTGCATCGGCGACAGCTCCGGCACAAAGCGTATCTTCGAGACTGAATGATTTTTTCCAGCCTGAGCAAAGGATAACAACATTCATGTGCCGGCTGATCAGCCATTCACAAATAACATGCAGATTAGCAAAGGAGGCAACGGCAATATTGCCCGAAATTTTTGCCATTTCAACAGCCTGCGTTCCGTTGGTTGTAGAATACGCGAGTTCTCTGCCTCTTATCTCACTTTTTAAAAATACAACAGGGGAATTCCCAAAATCAGCAAAATCAACCTTCCTGCCATCACGCTCTGCTGCGGTGAGGAATCCTTTGTTTTTATATTCTAATAACTCATCAAGGCTCAAAACCGGAATTACCGATTTTACACCACTATCGAAAGCTGCGCAAAAAGCGGTTGTTGCCCGCAAAACGTCAACAATCACCACAATACAATTATCAAAAGTCTTTCGGTATTCGAATAATGCCGGCGACAAACAAATTTCAATACTATTCATGATACAGATGCTAAAATAAAAGTGCGCAGCACAAATGAACAGGAGCTGCGCACTATTAACTATTAACTATTAACTATTAATTCTAACTTTAGCTACCCTTTGTAAAATGGCATTTTCACTACCACCGCTTTGAGTGCTTTGTCGCGGATGCTGATAAAAATCTCACTGCCGGCTTTCATAAATGTTGTTGATACATAAGCCATTCCGATTCCTTTTTTTACAGATGGGCCCATGGTTCCGCTTGTAACAATACCGATTTTGTTTCCTGCTGCATCCACAACATCATAACCATGACGGGGAACGCCTTTGTCAATTAGTTCGAAGCCTACAAGACGACGGGTAGTACCTTCGGTTTTATGTTTCAAGAAGATATTTTTGTTAATAAAATCTTTAGTATCGGTAAATTTGGTTATCCAGCCTAGTCCGGCTTCAATAGGCGAAGTAGTATCGTCAATATCGTTTCCGTAAAGGCAGAAACCCATTTCGAGGCGGAGGGTATCGCGGGCTGCAAGGCCTATGGATTTGATGCCATATTCGGCACCGGCTTCCATAACAGCTTTATAAATTTTAACTGCATCCTCATTAGCTATATATATCTCGCAACCACCTGAACCTGTGTAACCTGTAGTAGCAAAAATCACATCTTTAACACCTGCAAATTCCAGCTTTTTGAAGGTATAATACTCCATATCTGTAATGGTGGTTGTCGTAAGTTTTTGCATTGCTTTTAATGCCAATGGCCCCTGAACGGCAAGTTGAGCAATTTCATCAGAGGCGTTGTACAATTCGGCACCCATTTTATTCTGGCTTAAAAGCCAATTCCAGTCCTTGTCAATATTCGAAGCATTAACAACCAGCAAATAGGTGAGATCATCCACTTTATAAACCAGCAGGTCGTCAACAATACCACCTTTACCATTCGGGAAACACGAATACTGTACTTTGCCATTGTAGAGTACCGAAGCATCATTAGTGGTAACATACTGAATAAAATCCAGAGCTTTCGGGCCTTTCACCCATATTTCGCCCATGTGCGAAACATCAAATACACCAAGTTTCGTACGAACGGTTTCATGCTCGTCATTTATTCCGCTGAATTGTATCGGCATATTGTACCCGGCAAATTCAGCCATTTTAGCGCCAAGCGCTTCATGAAGGTGTGTAAAAGCAGTATTTTTCATCTTTGGATTGTTTATTAGATTGCATTTTCACAGTAATAATCAGGCAATTACATTTGCTTTTCCGAAATCCGGAATATCTTCCGAACAACATAAACTATGCGGCAAAAGTAAGAAATTAGAAATATGTTGAACAATTAAAACCGATTAAGTTTAAGAAAATCTGCTGCCACTGTCAGGAAATTAAAATTCTGAAACAAAATGTTGAAAAACCTTAATTTTTTATATAATCGGTACAACCATTTCATCAATCCCAAACCCTTTAACATATCTTAATAAACTGTTGAGAAGTTATCGGGAATGCGGATGGCTTTTTTCTACTTTTGCACAAAAATTAACATATGATTAAGGTAGGAATTATCGGAGCCGGCCACCTTGGAAAAATACATATTAAATGCATCAACGAAATCCCTGAGTTTACGCTGATCGGTTTTTACGATAACGATGAAGCTAATGCAAGATTGGTATCCAAAGAATTTGGAATCAGGAATTTCCATTCGATTGACGAGTTGATAAACGAGGTTGATGTTGTTGACATTGTTACTCCGACTATTGCACATTTTGAACCGGCGGCCCGTGCTCTCAAAAAATTCAGGCATGTTTTTATTGAAAAACCAATTGTTACCACACCCGAAGAAGCTTTAAAACTGATTGATATTGCCCACGAAGCCAACGTAAAAGTTCAGGTAGGACATGTTGAACGCTTTAACCCGGCCATGGTGGCAGCACTGCCGTTCATTGACAATCCTATGTTTATCGAAGTGCACAGGCTTGCCACTTTTAACCCGCGTGGCACTGATGTTCCGGTGATCCTGGATCTGATGATTCATGATATTGACATTGTACTGCACACAGTAAATGCCAACCTCAGGAAAATAAGTGCCAGTGGTGTAGCTGTTGTAACTGATACAGCCGATATTGTAAATGCCAGGCTCGAATTTGATAACGGCTGTGTGGCAAACCTGACGGCAAGCCGTATTTCGCTGAGCCCTATGCGTAAAGCAAGGTTTTTTCAGCGCGATGCATATATCGCCGTCGACTTTCTGAACAAGAAAACTGAAGTTGTGCGTATCCGGAATGTAAGCGAGGGCAATATAAACCCTTTATTACCCGTTCTGCAACCGGGTAACGGCAAGGGCGCTAAACAGGTTCATTTCGAAAAACCTGATATAAAGCCAACCAACGCTATTCAGACGGAGTTGCAAAGTTTTGCCCGCTCTATCCTGGAGAATACTACTCCGGATGTAACAATAAATGATGGATATCTTGCACTCAAAGTCGCCTACCAGATTCTCGGAAAACTTGAGGATACCATCAAAGGTACCAACACTTCAGATTTACAATCAACAAATTGATTCACCCGATTTTATTAACATCAATAGCCTGCCTCATCAATGAAATTAATTACACTGCATATTACACTCATTCTTTTACTACCTTTTCTCCTCCTGGTAACGGGCTGTGGAAAGACTTCACTGGAAGAAATCCCGTCCTATCTCGCAATCGACACCATCAGCATAAGTACGACTTCTTTACAGGGAACTGCATCACAAAGCGTATCCGATGCATGGGTTTATGCCGACAATGAACTTATAGGAGCTTTTGAATTGCCTGCAAAATTCCCTGTCCTGAAGAGTGGTTCGTCAGTTTTATCCGTTTTTGCCGGCATAAAGTTGAATGGCATTAACGAAACACGGGTTCCATACCCTTTTTATGAGCAAATTCAAAAAACAGTAACTCTTGAACGCGAAACCATCACTGAACTGGGACATATGAAATTCGCTTATGTGGAAGGCACAAAATTCGCATGGAAGGAGAATTTCGAGCAGGGCAATTTATCCCTCGACCCTACAGCACGCAGCGAGGTTAACTTTGTGCGTACAGCTATTCCTGAACTTGCAACTGCGTTTCCATACGAAATAAACGAGTATGCAGCCAAAGTAGTAATCCCCGCCGACACATTGGTTTTTGAATGCGTAAGTCATGATTCCTTTGAACTTCCTACCAGCGGCACTTCAGTATTCCTCGAACTGAATTATAAATCGAATAATCCCTTTACTGTCGGCCTTTTTGTGAATAGCACCGTTACAAGCCAAAGATCAGTTTTAGTAGTTAACCCGAGCAACACATGGAATAAAATTTATATCAACTTCACACCAACTGTAAGCAATTATCCTGACGCGAACAGTTTCAGTGTGTTTTTTACAGCAATGAAAAGTACAAAAGATGAAAATGCAGAAATTCTTTTCGATAATATCAAACTCCTGCATTTCTGACAATTAACTAACTGATAATGAACAAAAAAGTACAAACGACTAAATTTGTAATCGCTGACCTGCTTTCGGCTGCCATCGCATGGAGTGTATTTTTCTTCCTGCGGAAATCAGCTGAAACACAGGCAATGCACGATACAATGCAGATTGTACTGAACGACTCTAAATTTTATATCGGTATTGTTGCAATTCCAACGTTCTGGCTTTCCCTTTATGCTATTTCAGGGGCATATCACAATGTTTACCGTAAAGCCCGTATGAGTGAACTTGGTCAAACACTGTTGATTACCATAATTGGAGTCGTAGTTATATTTTTTGCTCTTATTCTCGACGATGTCATCCAAACATACAAGAACTATTATCACCTCTTTCTGAACCTGTTTCTTCTGCACTTCCTTATTACAGTAACATTCAGACTGATACTTACTTCGCGAAACCTATATAAACTGAAACGCCGCGATATTGGATTCAACACCATTATCGTGGGCAGCAACGGAAACGCTATTTCAATATATAATGAAATTGAAAGCCAGCCTAAAAGTGCGTTTAACAAGTTTGTCGGCTTTGTGCACGCGGTTGAGTATCCGAGTTATAAGCTCGAAAAGCATATACCTAATCTCGGACATTTCTCAAACCTCCGCCACCTTATAAGCGAAATGAATATAGAAGAAGTGATCATTGCCACAGAGCGGTCTGAGCATAAAACCATCGAACTGATCATCTCAGAAATAGAAGATACTGATGTACTAATTAAAGTAATTCCGGATATGCAAGATTTCCTGTTGGGTACCGTAAGGACCACTTCCATTTATCAGACGCCTCTTATTCAGGTTTCGTTCGATTTTATGCCTCAGTGGCAGTTAAATATGAAACGTTTTATGGATATTGTGCTTTCAACTCTGGCAATCATTATTTTATCACCGGTTTACCTTTTTTGCATCTTTGGCGTAAAACTAACCTCTAAAGGCCCGGCTTTCTACTTTCAGGAACGCATTGGTATAAGCGGTAAAATATTTATGATTCCGAAATTCAGGTCGATGGTGACTGGAGCCGAAAACGGCACACCAATGCTTTCATCAAAAAATGATAACAGGGTAACCTCCTTTGGGAGATTTATGCGTAAAACCCGTCTTGACGAAATTCCTCAGTTCTTTTCAGTACTCAAAGGCGATATGTCATTGGTGGGTCCAAGGCCCGAAAGGCAGTATTTTATTGACCAGATTACACAAAGAGCACCGCACTACAGGCTTTTATTAAAGGTAAAACCAGGCATCACTTCATGGGGCCAGGTAAAATATGGTTACGCCGAAAATGTGGATCAGATGATAGAACGCCTTAAATATGATATTCTTTACCTTGAGAATATGTCGCTGGCAATGGATATTAAGATTATGGCTTATACGCTGCTCACGGTTATGAGAGGAAGCGGGCAGTAGGAATGAGGGATTGGGGTTTAGGATTTAGGGGTTAGGTGTTAGGGGTTAGGGCTGACCAGGCTTGAACTGGATGATCATCTATTTCTGAAAATTATTAATTGTGAAACTCTGTATATTATTGATCTTTTCACTGCTGATTTTCAGTTGCGAAAAAGATGAATTTAAAAGCACCGCTACGATTACAGGTGCAGATATGGCGCTTTGCGCATGTTGCGGCGGATATTTTATTGATATTGAAGGAATTCAGTATCGTCTTGATAAAGATAAACTTCCCGGAAATTTTACTTTCGATGATAACCAGCTTCCCCTGACAGTCGATTTGGATTTTGATCAGAATGTAGCTTACTGTAAAGATTTCAATTGGATTAATGTGACTCGGATAAGACTCAGGTAATTATTTGAGTAACAAAACAACCTGGTGATCAGAACCAAGACACAGGTTTTTTAGTAAGATCGATAGAAGAGTTTTGGGGGAATCACACTAAATACTTCCATTCTCAATCATGAGCACAATACGTTCAATATCAGCGTCAGCACCCAACGGATCGTATTTCACTTTAAGATTATAGCCGAATATTCGCGCAAATGACTGGTAGAAAAATGCCCTGAAACGCCCACGAAATTCCTTTACAATATCATACGAGCAGTTACTCGTTTGCCTGTCAATCAGTTTCAAAAGTATTTTTCCCTGTGTATTGGTAAGGTCCTTTAATTCTTTACCAAACTGAGCCTCAAGTTCATCCTCAGCCTGCTTCATCATCTCCTTCTTCACTTTCTCACTCTTCACACCGGCCATTTTTACATTATATTCGTTAAATTTAATACCAGCCAGCTTGGCATACGGATATGTCTTCTTAACGTTCCTCACTAAGCGTTCCCATTGCTTCGATTCGGCTGAGTTTCGAAAAGATTTGTTTCCCCAAATGTAAATTTCGTCGTAGTAAATAACAGGAATGGTATCACCATCCACAACAATTGCCGAACAGTGGTAACCTTCGGCATCGTGCGGATTTAATATTCCCTGGGCTGAAATAAGGTAGGGTACTAAAGCAAGTAAACCAACCAATATTAACTTCATGGTACAGTTTTTCATTGAAGTGATTCAATAATTATGCCATAGTAATAACAATGAAACAGACATTTTTATTGGATAGCCCCGAAAATTTTCCAGAATCGATAAATTGCACGTGATACCAGGTTTACTGAAAAAAGTAAGGGGTTAGGATTTAGGGGTTAGGGTTGGAATGGTTTCGGGTTAAAAAAGTTTGAAGAGTTAAAATCCGAAATCATTAATATTGCATTCCGCTTCCAACATTCAAAATCAGATATCCAACATTTCACCTAAGCTACCTTAAGCCTTGCAATATTGGTTTTGCCAAGTTTATCTGAAGCATATTCCCTGTCAATCAGCAGCTCCGAATGTTTTGCCTGCGAAGGAATTTCGAACATGGCATCGGTGAGAATGGCTTCGAGTATTGAACGTAAGCCACGTGCCCCGGTACGAAATTCAAGTGCTTTATCTACAATAAACTCAAGTACATCATCCGAAAAACTCAGTTTTACATTATCCATTTCGAACAGGCGGACAAACTGTTTTATAAGTGCATTCTGAGGTTCGGTAAGGATGCGGATGAGCACTTCGCGGCTAAGCGGATTCAGGTAGGTTACCACCGGGAAACGGCCCACCAGTTCGGGTATAAGGCCAAAACTCTTCAAATCCTGGGGAGCAACGTATTGCAGAAGATTATGATGATCAATGGCATCTTTTTCACGATCAGTAGAATACCCGATCACATTGGTTTGCATACGTGCAGCTATTTTCTTTTCGATACCATCAAAAGCACCGCCTGATACAAACAGAATATTACGGGTATTTACCAGTATCATTTTTTGTTCGGGATGCTTGCGTCCGCCTTGTGGCGGAACGTTTACTTCGGCACCTTCGAGCAATTTGAGCAGGGCCTGCTGCACACCTTCGCCCGAAACATCACGGGTTATCGATGGATTATCACTTTTACGCGCTATTTTATCAATTTCATCAATAAATACAATGCCTTTTTCTGCGGCTGCCACGTTGTAGTCGGCGGCCTGGAGCAGGCGGCTTAATATGCTTTCAACATCTTCGCCTACATAACCGGCTTCGGTCAGCACTGTGGCATCGGCAATACAGAAAGGAACCTGCAGGAGTTTTGCAATAGTGCGCGCCAGTAAGGTTTTACCTGTACCTGTTTCGCCAACAAGAATGATGTTTGATTTATCAATTTCAACCTCATCTTTTGATTTCGATGGTGCCTGGTTAATACGTTTGTAATGATTGTAAACAGCAACCGCCAGCACTCTTTTCGAATCGTCCTGACCGATTACAAATTTATCGAGGTATGTCTTTATCTCCTGTGGCTTGGGTGTATCGAGCGGTTTATTATCCGTTTGCTTGGTATGCTTGATTTCTTCACGCATGATCTCCCTGGCCTGATCGATGCAATAATCACAGATATGCGCTTCGAGGCCGGCAATCAGTATGTTGGTTTCGCGCTTTGGTCGTCCGCAAAAGGAACAGCGTTCTTCTTTCTTTGTCATATTCAATGTATTAAAAATGTACGGCAAATTGTTTCAAAAAACAAAAGCCGGTAAGGTAAATCAAGACTATTTGATAATTAATAGCCAACAAAGTGTAAAGTTATAAAAAATTCCGGCAAAAGTGAAAGTTTGCTTTACTCTTGCCGGAAGCTAATTTTTAATCGGTGTCTATTTAGGCTCCCTGAAGAGAAGTTCATCAATCATTCCGTAGGCTTTTGCTTCTTCGGCTGTCATCCAGTAATCGCGATCCGAATCTTTTTCAATTTTCTTGAAAGGTTGCCCGCTGTGCGAAGCGATTATTTCGTATAACTCCTTCTTCAGTTTAAGAATTTCACGCGTGGTAATCTCAATATCCGAAGCTTGTCCTTCGGCTCCGCCCATCGGCTGATGGATGAGAATACGTGAATGTTTCAAAGCCGTACGTTTGCCTTTCTCACCTGCGCAAAGCAGCACAGCACCCATCGAAGCAGCCATACCGGTACAGATGGTGGCTACATCAGGGGCAATATACTGCATCGTATCATAAATCCCCAGGCCGGCATATACCGATCCTCCGGGAGTATTCAGGTAAATCTGGATATCGCGTTTTGAATCAACCGACTCGAGGAAAAGCAACTGAGCCTGGATAATATTGGCAACATAATCATCAATAGGAACTCCCAGGAATATGATGCGGTCCATCATTAAACGCGAGAAAACATCCATGGTAGCGATGTTCAGCTGGCGCTCTTCGATAATGGTTGGCGAAATATATCCCTGCGAAACAGATGCATACCTGTTCAGCGAAGTACTGCTGATACCGCGGTGTTGAACGGCATATTTACGGAATTCGTTGTGCATGTTCATATTTTAGTGTTTTTCAGCGTCTAATTTAACAAATTCGTCGTAACTGATTTCTTTTTCAACCAGTTTAACTTTCGACTTGATGTAAGCAGTCACTCTCTGTCCGTAGAGAGAATCAACAATACGGCGTGTTTCGCTCGGTTTATCTTTAAGGAATGAATCGGCAATAGTTTCGAGCCTGTCCATCAGGTCCTCGGTAAGTTGCATGGTACGCCAGCCCTGCAGATAATAATCCTTCACGTAATCTTTGATTTCCTGATCGCCCACTTCGATTCCGGCTTCCTTTATGATTTTATTCTCGATCAGCTGCCACTTCATTCCTTCGGCATATTTGTGGTAATCGCGTTCAATTTCCTCCTCTGATAATTTCCCTTCGTTACTTTCGACCAGCCAACGTTTCATAAACGCATCCGGAAGAGGAATGTTTATGGTTTCGACCAGTTTTTCCTGCGAATGATGCGCAAAAAGATGATCGCTGTCGGCTACAAAAGCCCTTTCGGATTCATCCTGTATTTTGTTGCGGAAATCCATTTCGGTGGTGATGCCCGACTCTGGGAATACTTTTTCGAAGAATTCTTCATTCAGTTCGGCAGGACTCATGGTTGTTATCTCGGTAATTGCAAAACTGAAATCGGAATCAAGCCCCTCGGCTTCTGATTTATCAATTCCAAGCATGGCGGCAACTTCAACAGAGGTACGTGTAGCTTTTGCAGGATTGAAAACTACAGTATCACCTGCCATTGAGCCAATAAATTTTGATTTTAAATCCTCGTCGGCAATGCTATCGATTGAAAGCCTTGAACTATGCGTTATACCGTTTTCGAGTATGTTACCTTCTGCATCCAGTTGTTTGAAATCTCCAAAAAGCACATCATTTGCTCCGGCTACATCAGGATTGGTAGTATTGCCAAATCGCTGACGCATATCGTCAACGTACTTGTCGATCATGGAACCATCAACTTTAATTACGTGATAATCAATGGCAACAGTATCATCAAGCACCACTTCGAAGTAAGGAGCCAGTCCGAGATCGAAGAAAAATTCGATATCCTGTTCATCTTCGAAACTGAACTGTTTGGTAAGATCCATATTGGGTAAGGGCTGTCCGAGTATATCAAGTTCTTCGTCAGCGATATACTTATTCAGTTTATCCGAAACCAGTTTATTTACTTCGTCGGCAAAAACACTGGCCCCGTATAGTTTTTTAATCATGCCGAAAGGGACGTGACCCGGGCGGAATCCCGGAACATTAGCCTTGCGTTGATAGTCTTTTAAAATTTTGGTAACATTTTCTTTGTGGTCAGCCGGGCTGATCACCATTTTTACAGTTGCGGTCAATTCGCCTGTGTTCTCCCTGGTAATTTCCATGGTACTAATAAAAGAGTTTGATAATCTGTATTTTATTGATTTTCTGATACTTATTGCTATTTCGAATGTACGGCAAATAAGTTTGCAAAGGTATAATTTTTAATGGTTTAAACTAAGAAATGGGTGAAATATTGTTTTGAGGTATTGGGGGTTGGGGATTAGGGATTGAGGAACTGAATCCGGATTTTGAACTATTTTCCCTTTATGCCTTAGGTGGGAGACATAGGCAGTGCCATATCTTATTTACAGACTAACATTTCTGACTTGTCCGATTTAAGTTACATCCTCGTTTAAAACAAGGCGATAACCAACTCCGGGTTCAGTAATCAGTATTTCAGGAATGGATGGGTTAAGCTCTATTTTTCTGCGGAGCTGAGCAACATGCACCCTCAATGTCTGCGAATTGTCAGCATACGGATTGCCCCAAAGATGTTTCATGATAAATGAATGAGTTAAAACCTTACCCACATTCCGGATCAGTAAACTAAGCAGGTTATATTCGATAACAGTCAGCCGGATTATTTCATTGTTCACTTTCACTGTTCTGGACGTCAAGTCAACGGTAAGATGTCCGTCAACAAATACAGGCGACTCATCAAACTTTAATGAATGCCGAATTGCAACACGAACCCTGGCAAGCAGTTCGCCGGTATTAAATGGTTTTGTTATATAATCATCGGCGCCCGAATCAAGTGCTTTAATCATAGTTTTCTCATCATCCTGAACCGTTAGAATGATAACCGGTATGGTCGACCAGCTCCGGAACCTTTCGAGCACGAGTAATCCATCCAGATCGGGCAGCCCAAGATCAAGAAGAATTACATCAGGATGTTCCATTGCGGCATTCAGTAGCCCGTTTTTACCATTTTCAGCTTCAATAACATTGTAATCATTAGCTTCGAGCGTTATGCGGATGAGCCTCCGGATCTGAATTTCATCATCGATGATAAGTACTTTATAATTCTTTGTGCTTGTCTCCATCTATTTTAGTATTGTCAACCGGATAGTCACTTTTAATCCGCCGGTTGAAGCATTTTCAACTTTCACTGAGCCGTGGTGAGCTTCGATTATTGCTTTGGAAATTGCCAGCCCAAGACCTGTTCCGCCACTTTTACTTCCGGGAACACGATAAAACTTATCGAACAATCTCCCGATCGACGATTCGTGAACACCCGGACCATTATCACTGATTGTTATAAATGCACTATCAGCCTGCAAAGATACGGATATTGAAATCAGACTATCAACAGGAGTATAATTGACAGCATTATACAGAATATTAAGCAAGGCTTGCTTCATCCAATGAATATCCAGGTTTAAAGCAGGTACATTTTCAGGTATTCCGACTTCCAGTTTATGATTCATCAAATCTTCCTTCAAGTGATTAATTACAACCCCGATCAAATCGTTCATATCGCAGGGCATAAAAGTCAATTCCAGGTTGCCCGATTCTATCTTCGACATATCTAAAATATTCTCAATCAGAAGATTAAGCCGGTTGGCTGATGAATCCAGTTCATTGCAGATTTTCCTGCGGGTTACATGATCTGCTGAAGTCCGTTCATCCATCAGATTTGAAGCAGCACTCCTGATGACAGCCACCGGTGTGCGTAATTCGTGCGAAACACTGTTTAATACAGTTTGGAACAATTTCTGCGATTCATAGTAAACCTGGCTTTCTTTTGCCCTATCGATGCTGATTTCCCGTTCAAGTGCTGAAGAAATCTGCGTGATAAATGACTTTAAAAAGATAAGTTTATCATCGTCAACGTAGTCATTGTTTTCGGTAACGATACCTATTACACCTAAAGTTTCCCGTTGACCCGAAAGCGGAAAATACTGAACAAGATTTTTTTCATTCAGTTTTACGATCTGTGCATGATCTTTATGATCAAAAACCAGTCTTGCATTTTCGAACTCTTCTACAGTTAAGTATTCAAGGTTTCCAAAAGCTCTTTTCTCCAACGTTATACCTCCTTTTTCTTTCAGATAAATAATTGCATCGGCATCAAAATGTCGTTTAAGCTCAGCCCTGACCTTGTTTACCACTTCCCTTATCGAATTTGCATAGTTCAGCGATTCGAGTAACGAATACAATAAAGTAATTCTTTCCCTGCTTTGCTCAAGGTCAGCCTGCTTGCGCCTGAGCTGGGAGATAAGCGATCCTCCGCTTATCGCTACAGCCAGGTTAGCGAATAAAACTATACTATCGTGAAAACTGGCAATATGAAAGGTATGTATTGGTGGTATGAAAAAATAATTCCATACTACGAAGTTCAGGAAGGCAGTAAAAATAACAGCACCCCTTCCTAAAAACATGGAAAGAACCGCCGTCAGGATAAGGAATATTAGTCCGACAGTCTGGTAGCCAATAGCGTCCTTTACCAGGAAACAAAGAACTGAAGTAACAAAAACTGCCATTATAGCAAAAAAGTACTCTACTGGTCTGGTAGTTATAAATATTTTATCTCCTTTTTTATTCAGATATCTTTCTTTGATTTTTATTTCAGTAATTTCAACATTGTCAAGGAGTTTTTCCAACTGGGTTTTGTATGATCCGGCAAGGTTTCGCGATGAAATTTTATCAAGCCTGAAATTACCGATGAGTACCCTGTCAATTTTATTTTCCGAAACAAGTTTTGCAATGCCTTTAATTTTGTCGGCGTCGATCAGGTGAATAACCTTTGCACCACTATGTAATGCTACGGTGAGATTGTCGTTGAACTGCGCCAGGCAGGTGTGGCTTGCTTTTACTCCCGGGTCGACACATACGGCGAACCATTCGGTGTTACTTCCACCTGAGAATTGCCTGGCTTTAAGGAATAATTTGCTGGCAGAGTTCTCAGATCCTATGAGAATCAGAACTTTTTCGATTGGATTAATCGTCCCGGATATTGAATCAGAATTTGCATCCATGACATGGTATTTAGTTGATTTAAAGCGACTTATTATAACAATATTCAAGCGTAAAGAAAAACGGGGAAACAGGAGCAACCTCCACTACAATTTGTCATTAATTTTATAGCAAGATTACAACAGAAGATATAAAGCGATTGTGAAGTTATATCTGCATCACATAAAGAATTTGTAAAGTAAACTCTATACTTCTTAGCTGATTAGCTGATAATGAATTGAACAACGGCAGAAAAATAGTATAACATCAAGAAGAAAAACTCACTCTGAATTATTATCTGAAAAGTCAATATCCGATATTTTAACCGGAATTTTGATAGTAAAAACAGCACCTCCGTTTTGCCGGTTCTCCGCAATAACT
This sequence comes from Lentimicrobiaceae bacterium, assembly GCA_041753535.1. GTDB lineage: Bacteria > Bacteroidota > Bacteroidia > Bacteroidales > UBA4417 > UBA4417. The sequence continues at coordinate 14,881 of JBGSUB010000004.1, read as the reverse complement.
GTTCCCTTATGAGCTTCAACAAATCCCTTAACTATTGACAGGCCCAACCCTGTACCACCTGCCATAGCGTCTTTACCCCGGTAAAACTTATTAAATACCGAACTTAATTCACTTGACGGAAATCCTTTTCCCCTGTCCATAACCTGGATGGTAAGTGAACCGTTATCGTAAAAAAACTTGAGCCTGATATTGGAGCCTGCCGGAACATTTTGTGTAGCATTTAAAACCAGGTTATGCAGAACCTGTTCAATAAGTCCAAAATCAATCATTACCAGGGGCATGTCGGCCGGAATTACAGTCGAAAATTTGAAGGGGACCAGTTCCTGTTTAAGGTTTTCGGAAACTTTATTTGCCAGGTCATGCACATCACACCAATCAGGACGAGGTGAAATGCGCCCCGTTTCGAGACGTGACATATTCAGAAGATTCTCAATTAACCGGTTGAGTCGGACAGAGGCTATTTTAATTTCAGAATAAAGTTTATTCCGGGTTTCCTCCGGATACGTTTGCGCAAGTAATGTATCGGAAGCTCCAAGAATCGTGGTAACAGGAATTCGCAATTCGTGAGAAATGGAATTAAAAAGGGTTTTATATAGTTTATCCGACTCCGCCAGTATGTATGATTTTTTAGCCGCATTGCGCAAAAACTCGCGTTCGTATTTGCCCGAAATCTGTGAGAGACAAGCTTCCCAGAATTGTTCCTCACCTTGTGTGAATACCTTCGAATGCTCAACGGCAATAACTCCTATGCTTCCGACATTCCCACTCAAGGGGTAAAACGTATAATCTGTTGAAGGCAACGTATCGGTATATTTTCCGGCTTTAGCCGAATGCTTAAAAACCCAGGCCGCAATGCTGAGTTCGTTTTCGGAAAGCTTGATTTGTGTTTCGTTCTGAACATTTTGGTCAAGCACATTTGAATCGTTTTTAAGAAAAATTGCACAATCCAGTTCAAAATACTTGCGAATGTGCTTAACTCCTATTTTTGAAACGTCCTCAATTCCGGGTGCTGAGGCTAATTCTCGAGTAAGTTGATACAGGGCATGTGTACGTCCTTCACGAATCCTTATTTTTTTCTCCTGCCTGCGAATCCTGGATGTTAAAATGCCATTGAGCAATGCAATAATGAAAAACATGATGAGCATTAACATATCTTCAGGTTCTCTGATATGCAGGGTAAATTGCGGCGGGATGAAAAAGTAATCCCAGATCAGTGCACTTAGACTGGCTGCCACCAATATAGGTCCTGTTCCGTAAAAAAGTGCAAGCAGAGATACCAAAAACAAAAGGCCGAATGAAACAACCTGGTAACCCGCGTAATCTTTAATAAAGTAAAAACCGACAGATGATAAAATAACGAAAAGTGAGACAATCAGATATTGCCGGATATTAGATGTAAACGGAGGAAGAGATACTTTTTTCCTGAATTTATCCTGCGCCTGACTGTCGGATCCAAGTATGTAAACATCAATATTCCCGCTATAACGTATCAGCCTGTTTACAAAATTACCGAGTCGAAACATGGATGGAAGATTCCTTACACGAGGCTTACCGACTATTATGTGAGTTACATTTTCTTTCTGGGCAAAGTCGACAATTGCTTTTACGATATCAGTATGAGTTATGATCCGGAATTTTATTCCCAGTTGTTTTGCCAGGTTGATATTTTTATCGAGTTGTTCGCGTTCTTTTGGCGTAAGTTTATGAAGGGTTTCAACGTACAGCGCCTGAACATTAGCACCCATCGAATAGGAAAGGTTTTTAGCCCAGCGGAGCGATCGTGTTGATTGCGGGGAATAATCTATTGCCACCAACAAGTGCAATCCCGATTTCCAGGGTCCACGGATACGCTTATGCTGCATATAATCGTGCAATTGTTTATCAACCCGGTCGGCAACAATACGCAACGACATTTCGCGCAGCGCATTAATATTGCCCTTGCGGAAAAAATTCTCAACCGCTTCTCTCGATCTTTCCGGTGTATAAACTTTGCCTTCGGAAAGACGTTGAAGCAATTCTTCAGGAGTAAGGTCAATCAATTCTAGTTCATCCGCAGTTTCAAAGATTTCATCAGGGACAGTTTCACGAACGATGATTCCTGTTATTTGTGCAACAGTTTCGGAACGGCTTTCGATATGCTGCACATTAAGTGTAGTATAGACATTGATTCCGTTTTCGAGTATTTCCTGCACATCCTGGTATCTTTTGGCATGGCGGCTTCCGGGAGCGTTAGTATGCGCCAATTCATCAACTAATACGACCTGTGGCTTTCTCGCAAGGATTGCATCCAGGTCCATTTCCTGAACAGAAGTTGTTTTATATTCATATACTTTGCGAGAAATCGACTCGAAACCTTCTACCAGTTTTGCGGTTTCTAACCTTCCGTGAGTTTCAACATACCCTATGATTATATCGCTGCCCTTTAACTTTTCAGCGTGGGCAGTTTGAAGCATGGTGTAGGTTTTTCCAACACCGGCACACATTCCGAAAAATATTTTCAGTTTTCCCAGTTTACTCTTTTCTTCTTCGACTTTTAAGGAAGCAAGGAGCTCGTCGGGATCGGGCCTGTTATCGCTGATATCGTTCATTTTATTTTATCAATCTCTAAATTTAGCAATAATACATTAATCCGTGATTCGCCAAGGCATAAAAGCTGAGGTGGTTCGGTAAGCAAACTGATACATTGCTGTAATTTTTGTTTTTGAGCAGTAGTAAAATTACGTGATTTTGCGACCCGATCAACCTGTAGTATTGCAGTTTGAGGAGAAATATGCGGATCAAGGCCACTGGCTGAGGCGAAAAGCATTTCGGAAGGAATTTCTGTTAAGCTATCAAGCTGATTAAAAGTTTTGAAAGCAAGTCTCCTTTCAGCTACAATATCCTTCAATTTAGTATTTGTAAGCCCAAAGTTTGAACCTCCCGAAGGTAAAGGATTGTAAGAAACCGCCGATGGCCTGGAACTGAAATAAATTGTCGAATCAAACTGCTGGCCAATCAATTCGCTACCAATAACCCGGTTATTTTTTACGATTAAACTGCCGTTTGCCTTGTTAGGAAATACAACTTGTGCAATTCCGGTAACAAAAAGCGGGTATATAATTCCTGTTAAAACCGTAAAGAACAGGAAGATTTTGATTGATATAATAAGTGTTTTCATTTTCTGAAACTATTAAAGATTGATTAAAATGTCAATGATTTTAATTCCGGCGAAAGGGGCAATCAGACCTCCTAAACCGAAAATCAGCAGGTTACGCATTAATGCCTGGTTGGCCGAAACCGGACGGTAACGAACCCCTTTTAATGCAAGTGGAACTAAAAGCATGATTATAAGCGCATTAAAAATCACAGCACTGAGTATTGCACTCTGAGGTGACCCAAGGTTCATAACATTCAGAGCAGAGAGTGGGCCAATCCCGGTTTTGCCGGAATATAGCGAAATAGCAATGGCAGGAATAATTGCAAAATACTTGGCCACATCGTTTGTAATGCTAAAAGTAGTTAGTGCTCCACGAGTCATAAGTAACTGCTTACCTACTTCTACCACTTCAATTAATTTAGTCGGATTGCTATCCAGGTCAACCATGTTTCCGGCTTCACGTGCTGCCTGGGTACCAGAGTTCATAGCAATTCCGATATCTGCCTGGGCCAGAGCAGGGGCATCATTGGTTCCGTCACCAATCATTCCTACCAGGTGTCCGGCAGCCTGTTCTTCGCGGATACGACGCAATTTATCTTCCGGAGAGGCTTCGGCCATAAAATCATCCACACCAGCTTCGGCAGCTATAGCGGCTGCAGTTAAATGATTATCCCCGGTTATCATTACGGTTTTAATTCCCATTTTTCGTAACTCGGCAAAACGCTGTTTGATTCCACCTTTAACAATATCCTTGAGATGAACAACTCCCAGAACCCTGTTGTCTTCAGCCACAACCAATGGAGTTGCACCCTGCCTGGCCAGTTCTGAGACAATATCCAGTACTTTCTGAGAATAAAAACCATTGCTGTTTTGTATAAAAGTACGAATGGCCTCCGATGAGCCTTTGCGGATTTTATGAATGGTGCCATCATCCGATTTCAAGTCTACACCACTCATCCGCGACTGAGCTGTAAAAGGAATAAACGTGGCATTCAACTGATGAACTTCGCGCCCGCGAATATTGAATTGCTCTTTGGCAAGAATTACAATTGAACGTCCCTCGGGAGTTTCGTCTGATAAGGATGAAAGTTGGGCTGCATCGGCAAGTTCTTCAACCGTTACACCTTCGGCAGGAATAAAATTAGTTGCCATGCGGTTTCCTAAAGTTATGGTCCCGGTTTTATCGAGTAAAAGTACATCCACATCGCCAGCTGCTTCAATAGCACGACCACTGGTAGCTATTACATTGCGCTGGATCAGTCTGTCCATGCCACTGATACCTATTGCACTTAGTAAACCTCCGATAGTTGTTGGGATCAGGCAAACAAGCAATGCAATCAAAACAGGTATTGTTAAATTTTGAGTCATAGGCAAACCTGAAGCAGAAAGAGCATAGCCGAAAAAGGCTGGAAGAGTTACCACAGCCAGTAAAAATATGATAGATAAACCTGAAAGTAGGATGGATAAAGCTATTTCATTAGGTGTTTTCTGTCTTTTGGCTCCTTCAACCAGTGCAATCATTCGGTCAAGAAACGTGTCGCCGGGTTCAGTTGAAATACGGATCAGAATCCGGTCGCTGATTACCTTTGTACCACCTGTAACAGCCGAACGATCGCCACCGCTTTCGCGGATAACCGGCGCCGATTCACCGGTAATTGCCGACTCGTCGACGCTGGAAATGCCTTCAACAACCTCGCCATCCGAAGGGATCACATCACCTGCTTCACAAACAACAATATCGCCTTTTCTTAGCTCTGGAGCTAAAACCAGAACTTCCTGTTTGCCAACAAGTTTACGTGCTTTGGTTTGAATACGGTTTTTCCTTAGACTATCGGCCTGGGCTTTCCCCCTGCCTTCGGCAATAGCTTCGGAGAAATTGGCAAACAACACCGTAAACCACAACCAGATTGCTATTTGCAGGTTAAAAGAGGAAAAAACTTGCTGAAAAATACCTGCAAATACAATAATTGTTGTAAGCACCGCGCCAATGCCAACTATAAAAATAACCGGGTTTTTAATCAGCGATGCAGGGTTTAATTTGATTACACTATCCGCTGCAGCCTGTAATAATATCTTTTTATTGAAAAGACTTGTTTTATGTTTTGTACTCATTTTATTTAAGATTAAAAGGTTATTGCACTATTCATCAAAAAATGTTCTACAACAGGGCCAAGCGATAAGGCAGGGAAATAAGTTAATCCTCCTACAATCAGAATTACTGAAATCAGCAATCCAATAAACAGCCAGTTATCCGTGCGGAATGTACCAGAAGATGGAGGGGTGATCTTTTTCGATGCCAGGCTTCCGGCGATAGCCAAAATCGGAATAATAACTCCAAAGCGGCCAATTAGCATTCCAAAACCAAGAGTGAGATTATAAAAGAGTGTATTTGCGTTTAAACCGGCAAATGCACTTCCGTTGTTCCCGGCAGCTGAAGAGTATGCGTAAAGAATCTCGGAAAAACCGTGTGGCCCGGCATTATTTAAACTTGATAATCCATAACTTGTTACCGATGCCCATGCTGCAAAAACAAGAATTGCAAAACTTGTTGACAGGTTGGCAATTATCGCCATTTGTACTTCGAAAGCACCAATTTTTTTTCCCAGGAACTCAGGTGTGCGCCCAACCATTAAGCCGGCAATAAATACAGTAAGAATAATAAAAACCACCATCCCGTAAAGCCCTGCTCCTACCCCGCCGAAAATGACTTCGCCAAGCATCATATTAATCATAGCGATCATTCCTGAAAAAGGCGAAAGGCTATCATGCATTGCATTTACGGCTCCGCACGAAGCATCGGTGGTAACTACAGAAAACAGCACGCTGTTGGTGATTCCAAACCGGGTTTCTTTCCCTTCCATTAGAGGTAGATGCCCGAAAATCGGGTTGGCCGAATATTCAGCATACAACGAAATGCTTAACCCGGCTAAGAATAAAATCATCATGGCTGCAAAAATGGTCCAACCCTGGCGGCTGGATTTCACAAAACGGCCATACATAAATGTTAACCCGGCAGGAATAATAAAGATGGAAAGCATTTGCAGAAAGTTGCTGAAAGGAGTAGGATTTTCGAAAGGATGTGAAGCATTGGCATTAAAAAATCCGCCTCCATTTGTGCCTAACTGTTTAATAGCTATTTGCGAAGCAGCCGGACCCATCGGGATTACCTGTTGGGTACCTTGCAAAGTTTGAGCAGTTTCGTAGGTATTAAAATTTTGAACCACTCCCTGGCTGACCAAAATAACCGCAAACAGAATGGAAAGTGGTAAAAGAATATACAGTGTGGCACGTGTAAGGTCGGTCCAGAAGTTGCCGATTTTATCAGTACTCTTGCGGGAGATGCCACGTATTAATGCAATTACCACGGCTATCCCGGTTGCGGCGCTTACAAAGTTCTGAACGGCAAGCCCTGCCATTTGCACAAAATAACTCATGGTTGTTTCGCCGGCATATCCCTGCCAGTTGGTGTTGGTCATAAAACTTACAGCAGTGTTAAAGGCTGAATGCCAGGAAACATCCGGAAGGTTAGCCGGATTCAATGGCATGTATGACTGGAAAACCTGTATCAGGAATAAAAACAAGAATCCGATAAGGTTAAACGCCAGTAATCCGAAAGTGTAAGATTTCCAGTTTGTTTCTTCGTCGGGATTAACTTTAATAATTCTGTAGGTCAGCCTTTCGAGCCAGCCGAAAACGGGGAACATAAAATGTTTTTCCCCCGTAAATACTTTGCTCATGAAATTGCCTAAAAAAGGAGTAATCCCTATTAGTAAGACAATAAAAAGAGCAATCTGTAGAAAATCAAGTGTTGTCATAGTATCTCTTTTATAATCTATTCGTTATGTAATTTATTTGTTTATTTTTCTTATTCCCTCGCTTTTTATGTTTTTTGGGTAGTGATGACGAAATTGACATGTAGAGCAAAAAGATTAGTGCAAAAAACACCAGTACTGCAACTTCATATTCTTCTTTCATTTTACATGGATTTTGAATGCATTGATACAAATTTTGTATTTCAGATTGCGTTTCAGGATCAACGTTGATCGTCAAATTGTTATTCCGATTACCAGTGAAACATAATCGCCGCGGGAATATGTGGCAGATGGATTTATTATTAGTGTAGCTTTTACCGGTAAAGAAAAGGAATCAGTAATTTTCACCGCCTTGGTTACACTGGTTCCGATATTTACTACTGAGAAGGACTTTCTTGCAGCATCAGGATCAAAAGAGGTAACACCATAATTATTGTATAACCCTGTCCAGGGAGTAAACCCCAAAAACACTGTGGCAATACCTTTTGTATAACCCAGCTCAATATAGGTTGAGAACGCCTGTTTGGTTGAATCGCCATCCTTCTTATCAAAACCGTAAAACATAGTATTCCACGATACACTTACTGGCAATTTTTCTGAACCAGTATATGCGATAGATCCTTCGAGCATATGACCTGTTTCACCGTTTGTATAATTAAAGTAATCAGCTTTATCAAAATTCCAGTTGTAATCAGTAAATGTGAATTTAATGTATCCGACAGTAAGCGAAACATACGGGTCAACCTCTTTATAACTTCCCGTAAAATCAGTTGATCCCCAAATTCCAATTTCCAAATTGCCATGAGCGAAAGCTAAAGTGGGTTGCAAATTAGGCGTAGGAACTGAGGTTGAAAGCGAGCCTCTCCAAACATAAGAACTTACCAGATCAGCAGAAACTCGAAAATTTGAAGTTGAAACAGTTTCCTGAGATTTTGCAATGAAAGGAATAAAAACAAGAGTTACTATTCCAAAAACTGAACAAGGTAATACATGTATTAATTTCATATTCTTTAACTTCATAATGCCTATTTCGATTTATTTGATTTTTGTCTTTAGAATCATCTTCGTAAAACTTGTCGTATTTTATAAAATGTCAATTTCGAAAAGGCAGGCCAAAGCACCTTATAACTCCAATGACATTACAGAGCTTTCGATTGTATATCATGTTTAGAATTTTTCGGGTTTCACAAGAGAATAAATAAGGTATGCAAGTATTATTAGTGCTATTACACTTCCGAATGCATATCCGGTTAGGCTACTCATCTCAAAGGCCTTGCTTGAAATTGTTAAAATTACTGGGTTCATCATCTTTCATTTTTAAGACGATGCAAAATTGCGCTGATAACTATAAAGGTTTTATAAAGATTGAGCCAGGAATATAAAGATTTTATAAAGGAATATCATCTACTCTTAATTGGTAGATGGAATTATAATACAGAAAATGAGGCATTTGTGTTCAAATGCGAAATTCGAACCATATGTAAATGACTATTCTTTTATCAAGATTTCATAGCCTTCTCAAGAAGCATTTCAATGCACTTGACTATTCTGGCAGACCGGGTTTCCACCTTTTTTACCGCTATAATCCAGACAATATATTCTTTGCGGTGAGTAAAAGAAAGTTTATCAAAAACGGCCTTAGCCAACAGGTTTTCGTTTAAAGCCATATTCAGATCAAGAGGAACTTCGACAGTTCTTTCATCCTTATCTTCAACAATTACTACATGAATGCAATCGCCAGGTTGCTTCTTGATGGCATCTCTTACCTTTTTATTTATAAGCAGGTCAATTTACCAGATCCTTTTTCTTCATAAAATGACTGACAATAAAAAGAATACCGACTACAACGAATGGAAATGTAATCATTAAAATTATGCTTATGCTTATCCAAACAGAATGGTTTACTGCATAATTATGATTGTAAATGAACGGGCTGAAACCCAAACCGATCAGGATAAAAATTATTCCGCCTATCAGTTCCCACTTCCAGGCCAGTATCAGCAAAGCAACCAGGATAAAGGACGGAATCAGATGAATGATAAATGCTCCGAATTGCTGCCAGATGGTGAGCCCCTGCTCAAAAGCATCTAAAGCAAACAAGCTGATAAAAAAAATTGCGGCAACGCAAAGTATGCGCGGTATCCAGTGAAATATGCCAACAGATTTATTCATAACCCTAGTTTTATTGCAAATATAAAATTATCAAGTTTTATACGAACACCAAAGTTGAATGTTGTAACAAAATTGTAACCTGAAATGCTGACATATATGTATTTACGATTTTAAAATTAATACAAAATCTATCGAAAGTCAAGGTGCTAATTTTGTTTCAACAATATAGATCAGCAAAACTCCGAACGTACTGCGGCATTTTATATTCACTTCCACTTTTGAAATAAAAATAACAATAATTTGGAAGACCAGTTATACTTATTTCTATTATGATTTGAACATCATTTGCCAAATATTTAGTCAGTATTCACAATATTTCTTACAACATGATTCGGATACGAATGCCGCTTGAAGAAGGACCATATCACTTCCAAAGCATTTATATCCATATTAGCACCTGGCTCAACTCCAGGAACTGAGTGCCCGCCACCTTCGATTATGTAATACTGAATCTCCGAATCAGGGCCATAGCCATAATATTGGTAAAGTGTTACTGTGGAATTATCGTTGGTGGCAATATCTGGCAAGTGAGAAACAAGGGGCACCGGACTACACTGATTATTCTCAACCCAAAGACTAATTACCTCAGCAGCTGAGACACCTCCATTGATCGGAACTACCTGATCAGCAGACCCATGCATGTAACACAGAGGAATTGGTCGGCTTAGAGTGTAATCCTGAAAAACGTTGGATGACATTAATCCAGCAATCGGAGCGATAGCTGCAACTCTTTCCTGCAAACCCCGCGCCGCAAAAAATGTCATAAAACCACCGTTCGACATGCCGCTGATGTATACTCTGCTTAAATTGACATGGTATTTTGTATGCATGTAATCAATCAGGAAATTGAGAAAGCTCACATCATCCCAGGGGAAAATATAATGGGCATTCCATTGAAACAGCGTTTCCCCGTTGAAAGTCCCTAGTAAAGCCTGCGGCATTAAAAGGATAAAATTTTCACGGTCGGCAATGGTTTTAAAATAGGTTGAATTGATTTCGTTCCATGCATTGCCGTTGGCACCATGCAGATTAATCGCGAGTGGCACAGAGGTTGTTGTATCGAATCCTGCCGGTAAATAAAAAGCAAAATCGCGCTTATATCCTTCGTATTGAATCATCCGGTGAACAAGAACACTATTGCTAACAGAAATTGTTCTGAATGATAAATTTAATTCCATTGTTTTCCCGGCTGAATCCCTGGCTGCAATAGTTGCAGAGTATAATGTTGCGGGAAGCAAATCTTCTAAAGTATAAGAGCACTCAGTCAACCCCATTTGTTTCAAACTGTTGTTAAGAAAAATATCATAAACTACAGTTGAGTTTTCCGGATCATTGGCAGCTTCCCATTTTAAAAATACAGCGTTGTTTTTTATGGCAAGTTCAACCAAATCGAATTCATGAGGGGGCTGATTTTTCAGAGTTGTAAACGTATACTCCTGTTCCGCAATTTTCGTATTACCAGCGAAAGCTATAACCCGCCCGGAATATGAGTTATCCTCCAGCAATCCGCTGATCTCGAATTTGTTCGCTTCTAAACCGCCTGCGACCAGGCTATCATTTACGATCACAGAATAAAGAACCTTATCGTTGGAAGTACTTTGTACTTTATCCCAAAGCAGTGACGCTGAATAAATTTTCTCGTAAACGAATACATTGAAGGATTGTGGTTTACTGCTTTCAATCTCTTTTTTGCAATTCGAAAACAAGAGCAGAAATAAGAACAGAAATCGGATTTTCTTCATTTAAAAAATTGTCATGAGTAACAGGTTTACACGCTTTACTACTTTTCAAAAAATAGTGGAAGCTCAGGATTTTATATTTTTATATTGCTGTATGTCAAAATTTTACTCTTCATATTTTCGTAGTAACATTTCACTGACTTTTGGTCCTTGTTTCATCGAAGGATTCAGGCGTATATCCCCAGTAGGTCAAATCATCATTATGTTTTATCTCTTTGGTACCGCCGTCATAGAGCAGAATAATGCGGGTGGCAACGTCAAGAATATTACGGTAATCGTGATCGGTAATTATAAACCCCCTGGTTTTGGATTGTTCCCTCATCAGGTTTTTAATTTCTTCTTTATACACAGGTGCCACGCCATTGAATGGTTCATCAATAAGGATAAATTTTGCATTTGAATGTAATATCAGAAAAATCTCAACCAATCTTCTTTCTCCACCTGAAAGCAGGTTACATCTTTTATTGAGTAACTGTTTAATAAGGCTATGTTCTGATACAAAATTATAGTTTTTCTTATCACAAAAAAGCGAGGCAGCCCTTTCAACAGTAACATGACCCGGCAGGAAATTATCCTGCGGGAGATACTTAATCAGGTTCCTGTTATCATAAAGGCTGAATAGTTGCTTATCGCCGATTTTGACAAATTTCCGATCAGCAATCAGTGAGCCGAAGATGATTTTTAACAGTGTCGATTTGCCGGAACCATTCCTTCCGAGCAGTCCGATAATTTCGCCTTCCACACACGAAATGAAGATGTCAGTAAGCACCTGCTTATTACCAAAAGTTTTGATTACGCTATCCACGTGTAATTTATTCATAACATAATCAATATTAACCCTATGCAAAAACTGATCACTAAAGTGCAAAGCCATAAAACAAGTTTACTCAAACCCAAATTAAAATAGAAATAATATTCCTCAGGGTGTGAAATCTCGTAGATAAAGTACTGAAAAAGAGGAGCTATAAACATAAAGGCAACTCCGGTTGATGCCAATGAGAACGGACCGGAAGCCACCATTCCCAAAGCTCCGATCAGGATAGAAATTACCATTGAAGGGAAAATTAATTTCCGGTAAAATATCCAGATACTGAGAAGAATGCGCATGCGGGCTTCTGAATTATTTTTTCTGACTATTCTATCTCGATGTTATACCTGGCAAGCAATCCCAATACTCCTGGTAACGTAAATTTTGCTCTCTTAATCTTGTTCAGTTCCGGATCAATGGAATAATTAAAGGCAGTCCGAAAATCAGCTTTTTCGAGTATTGAATTTGAAAATATTGAACGATTAAGGTCGCAGTTTTCAAATTTTGCACCTGTAAGTTCTGTTTCAGTATAGTCAACCTCCTTCAGAATGCAGTTTTTAAACAGGATATTTTTCAGTTTCATTTTGTAAAAAGACGACAAGCTAATGTAACAATCATCGAAATCGAGTAACAAAAGGAAACTATTACACTCGAAGAAATTCAATCCAAGCAATTTAGATTTCCTGAATTTTACATCTTTAAAAGAGGTATTCCTGATTTTCGAATTACTGAAATTGCAATTACTGAACCCACAATCAACAAACGAGATATTTGAAATATCAGAATCAGAGAAATTGCAATTCTCAAAGGTTGAATTCTCGAATTCTTTCTGCGGCATTTTTCTACCTGAATAATCTATAAACGCAAAAAGAGAGTTTTCGGGGTTTTGAATTTTCATTATTGATGTATAAGTAATCCAATCATTAGAATGGCCTCATTATGAAGAATAAGGATTTTAATAGTCGTATTTCAATTAATTATTCTGAAGTTTATCAGAAATCTCACAAAACCTTCTTAGATAAACTATTCTTCAAGTTTCTTCAGCTTTTCGAGTATGCTTAAATCGAGCAAATTCTTAATCGAATTTCTGTATTTTTCTCCAACCCCGGTTTCGTTATACCATTGTAAGGTAAGGAGTTCCAATCGTTCATCAAAACCCAGCACTTTACACGAAATAAGTTCACCGTCAGGCAATTGATTAAAATGTTCCTTCACTGCCCTGGCATTGTTATAGTATATATTTGAAGTTATAGGTAATACACCGCTATATTTCCCTTCAACTAATAAAAATACCTGGCTTTTATGTTTTTTGATAACCCTTACATTTACAATCTTACCAATAAGTTCCCTGGCCGTAGCATGTCCGTCGTCGATAAGCACAGCATCATTCATAGCCAGCGGCATTTCGCTAAGAGCCATTTCATTGTATAGTTTGCTTTTACCATTTTTTATCAACCCTTCTGCTTCCTTAAAATCTATAGACGAATTTTCACGTTTTATTTCGTCAGTAAAATGTGGATCGAAGGTATCTTTTTCCCCGTTCCATTTTAAAGTGAGGTATTGTTTCTCAAAATCGGCACCGGTAATTTCACAAAACAGAATATCGTCATTTGATAGCATTGTAAAAGCCCGACGCATTGTTCCCAGGTTATCCGGATATGTATGGATATCAATTGGTAACCGGCCTTCGTATTTCTCTTCAACAATAAATACAGGTTGCTCTCTTTCGGTTTTGCCCACTTTTACTTTAACAATTTTACCAATCAGGCTATGAATATAATCAGGATGCCATTCGGGTGAAAGTGGAGTCAGCCTTGCTATTGGAACACCAAGCTGGTAAAAACCAGCAAAATATATACTCATAACCTGACCTGGAATGCAATCTTCAAAAGTTTCAGGTGATTTAAAGGCCGTGCTATGCAAACGACTTATCAGTGAGCCAAATTTCCAATCGAAATGGTAACCAATATCTAATATTATGCTTTTATCTGATTTGCGGATAATAATCCCTGAATATGGCACATTTACATCGGGTGTAATGGTTTTAAACTGAGGCATGGATGCATCAATATGAATTGAAAGAGGAGTTCTGTTTATAGAGTATATCCTCCCCCGGAAGACCTTTCCTATTAGAGTTGGCAATATAACATGCCAGGATTCAAGGTACAAATACTGCCAAGGCATATGCCAGATTGGAATATAAGCATACAAACCTCCAATCTTTACCTGAAAATTATTCTTATTGATGTTGCAAATCCGAAATGTGACCGTATGTTTATCTTTGTATTGCTGCTCAATTTTGGCATAAGCGTTGTCGATCCAGTCAACTTCGCTCCTTTTCTTAAAAACAGATTTTATTTTTTTGATAAAGTTGTCCAGAATATCCATAATATAAGAAATGTTAACATAACAATTAAGATTACTCTTAATATATCGTAGTTACAAATTTAAGACAACTTTTTGGATTTCCCTTTCGGAAATGAGCTAATTTTTAATTTGAGCGGGGGACGTCCTGAGACTTTATCTGATGAAGGTTGAAAACAATATTCTGTTATTTTTTAAGGAAAAGTGAAGACTGATGATTCAACGATATCTGCAAAATTTTCATTATCAACATACAGTTGCAGTTGAATTTAAAACCGATTACCAGTTATCTTTTTCCGGCTTGCTTGAATACAGGACTTCTGCCGCTGGCGGATAAACTTCTCGTCTCTTCATCCATTATAAAATGCAAAAAGCTGCTAAAAAGCAGCTTTCAACAAAAATTGTGCGGATGAAGGGACTTCCCGCCGATGGCGGGATAAACTTCTCGTCTCTTCATCCATCATAAAATGCAAAAAGCTGCTAAAAAGCAGCTTTCAACAAAAATTGTGCGGATGAAGGGACTTCCCGCCGCTGGCGGGATAAACTTCTCGTCCCTTCTTCCATCATAAAATGCAAAAAGCTGCTAAAAAGCAGCTTTCAACAAAAATTGTGCGGATGAAGTGACTTCCCGCCGCTGGCGGGATAAACTTCTCGTCCATTCATCCATCTTAAAATGCAAAAAGCTGCTAAAAAGCAGCTTTCAACAAAAATTGTGCGGATGAAGGGACTTCCCGCCGCTGGCGGGATAAACTTCTCGTCCCTTCATCCATCATAAAATGCAAAAAGCTGCTAAAAAGCAGCTTTCAACAAAAATTGTGCGGATGAAGGGACTCGAACCCCCACGTCTCAC
>JBGSUB010000003.1:0-134988 GCA_041753535.1 Lentimicrobiaceae bacterium | reverse complement strand
ATTTGTGTTGGAGCCTGTTACTCTAGTAGAAAGCATTGTGTGTATAATAGCAGAAATATCCCTGATTTACATTTGCAATCGAATTATTGAACCTGTAAAAAAATAAAAGAGGCTGTCCCGGTTTTGAGACAGCCTCTTTTTTCATGCACTTCAGATTGGGAATATATTATCTTTGCCATGCACTTGTATACAAAATCTTCTACCCGCACCCTATTAGCCCAAAATTTTGCCCTATGAAAACCCCTCTGGCATTATTTTGTTACAGTTTACTTCTCCAGTTTTTACTTTGGGCTCTATGGTCATGCAAAAATGATAGTATTAGGAATCCACTCCCTAAGGATGATTCGGATATTACATTTGCCGACCAGCTCAAAAACAAGGGCAGTTATGATTCAGCTATTATAAATTACAGAAAAGCAGTTAATAAAAACCTCGAAACCGGTCAATATACTGAATGGGTAAGAAGTGTGTCGGGAATGGTTGATTGCTTCAGAGCAAAAGGTGACCTCGACGAAGCCATGCGACTTACTGACCAGGCATTGGCCATCGCTGTTGCAAAGCTTGATACGACCGGTAATCTTTTTAACTTACTTATCCATAAAAAAGCGTTCCTGTTTTCGGATAAAAGGCAATTCGAACAGGCTGAAATGCTGTATTCGCGAAATATCAGGATATATCTTTCCGGATCTGCATTGCCGGATACCGGGCTTGCTCTGTCGTATAATGGAATGGGGACATCAAAGCTTCTGCAAAACAAATTAGCCGAAGCACTGGAACAATACCAGAAAGCAATCGATATATATGAAAAAACACAGCATACAAAGAGTTCTGATTATGCCAGCTCGCTCCAAAACATTGGAATTGTATATTCAATGTCGGGTAATTTTGAGAAAGCAGAACAATATTTCCTGCGTTCATTGAAAGTTAAGCAGGAAATACTCAAAGCGAATGATCCTCAACTGGCTTCACTATACCTGAACATGGGAAGGTTCTACCAGATTGTCCGGTATGATTCGAAGGCAATTGAGTACATGAAACGGGCCGAAAATTTTTATCTCACACAAAACCAGTCGAATTCAATAATGGCTGGTTTGCTTTTCCTGAATATGGGGGGAATCTACATTTACACTGCCGAATACGAAAAAGCACAAAGTTACCTGGATAAATCGTTGGAAATTATTACTACCAAAGCACCAGGCAATCTGGATAATTTGCTCACCATTTACCTGAATATGGGTATTATAGCCGAAAGCAAAGGCGATTACCAGAAAGCCAAAGACTTTTACCTCAAAGGACTCGCTATAGGTGATAAATTGCCTAATTCAGTAAAAGTACTGAGAGGACTTGCAAAAGTTTCTTTTAAATTAAATGATAAGGTGAATGCTGACGCCTATTTTAAAAAAGCACTCGAAAAAAGTATAGAGATGTTTGGGAATGAAGATACTGAGACTGCATTATCCTATTTAAGATATGGTGATTTTCTATCTGAAAACCGAAACAGTGAGGCGCTTCCATACCTTAACAAGGCATTGGAACTGTACATTAAAGCATTTGGGCCGGTAAGCATTGATGTATCATCAGCATATTATTACATCGGAGACTATTACTACAGGGCAAAAGAATATAACAAAGCGATAAACTTTTTTCAACTCTCGCTTATTGCAGGTTTCCCGGGTTTTACTTCAAAGAACTATACTGATAATCCTGATATCTCCAAAGAGAATATTAATGGTAACCTGCTGGAACCTCTTACGGCAAAGGCTAATGCATTATTGTCACTTTATCAGTCGGATACATCACAAACTAATCTTTTAAAAGTCAGTGCGGAGAGTTTTAATCTTTCGCTTAGAATGATCGAAATACTAAGGTCTTCATACCAGGATGAAGACAGTAAACTATTCATATCGGGAAATGAAAAAAAGACTTACTCAAATGCCCTCTTCTCACAGGTAAATTTATTTTATAAAACCCAAAGTCCCGATGCCCTCGAACAAGCATTCAGTTTATCGGAAAAAAGCAAATCGGCAATTCTGCTTTCACATCTTCGCGACAAGGAAGCCAAAAACGTAGGTCGTATCCCCGAAAATCTGCTTGCCATGGATGCAAATCTTAAATCAGAGATTTTTTTCTACAACAAACAGATTCATGACCAGAAACTACTTAATAAACCTGATGAAGATAAAATCAAGTTATGGAACGGCAAAATCTTTGATCTGAGCCGCAAACAGGACGAACTTATCAAATCCATTGAAAAAGATTACCCGGCTTACTATAACCTGAAATATGATAATTCAGTAGTTACAATCAACGAAATCCAGCAGAAACTTAAGGCCAACCAGGCAATAGTTGAATATTCACTAACTGATTCGGTTTTATATACTTTCGCAATTACTTCAGGCAACAAACAACTGATCACCTGTCCGATTGATTCATCTTTTTATACTAACCTGCAGGTAATCAGGCAGCAACTCAGCGGCAAGGATTACAATAACTATTCGGGTGCTGATTTTAAAGAATTTGTCCAAACATCGCACGAATTGTATCGCGTACTTTTACTACCGGTTCAAAAGATAACCCATGGAAAGGATATTATCATAATTCCAGATGGTGAACTGGGATACCTTGCTTTTGATGTGCTGCTCACATCACTACCTGATTCAACAAAACCGGGTTATAAAAAACTACCTTACCTCATTAAAGAATCAGCTCTCAGTTATGCCCCTTCGGCAACTACTTTCTTTGATGAACTGAATATGAAACATATCCGAAATAATGGAAAGATTCTTGCATTCGGACCTGAATATGGAAACGACAACAAGGTACTTGATGAAAAGGACGAAAATGGGAAGCTTTTACGCAGTTCGCTTACAAATCTTACGAATACGCAAAACGAAATTAAAAGTCTGGATGATTATTTTAATGTTAAAGCTTTTCTCGGAAAAAGGGCTACTGAAAAATCTTTTAAAAGCAATGCCGCCGATTATAAAGTACTGCACCTCGCCATGCACACAATTATCAACAATGAAAATCCACTGTATTCAAAACTGATTTTTTTTAAATCGGAAAACGATACGCTTGAAGATGGCATGCTCAATGCTTCGGAGTTGATAAATATGGAGCTTCATGCCGAAATGGCCGTGCTGAGTGCATGCAACACAGGGTCGGGTAAAATGCAGAAAGGTGAAGGTATAATGAGCCTGTCGCGCGATTTCTTTTATGCAGGGGTGCCGGGTATTATTATGACTGCATGGGCTGTTGAAGATAGGGCAGGAATTAAGCTTATGGATTATTTTTACAAATATATCTCCCAGGGGAAAGCCCGGAATGAGGCTCTGCGCCTGGCTAAAATCGACTATCTCGACAATTGTGATAAACTTACTTCCCATCCCCATTACTGGGCAGCTTATATGAATGTTGGAGATATCAGGCCAATTGAAGCGTTCGGGAAGAGAACCAATCCGTTTTCGCTATACGGAGCTGCCGCTACAATACTAACAATTGCATTTTTAGTAATACTTCGTTCGAGAAAAAAGCAAAACCGTAAAAAGCCGGTAAGTTAGGCAAAGGCTGATTTTGTTTACTTTTGCAGAAAAACAGAGAAGTGATTTTACCTGCAAATTTTGAAGAAAAAACCGGTTTTGACATTATCAGGAACATGCT
Source organism: Lentimicrobiaceae bacterium (assembly GCA_041753535.1). Lineage (GTDB taxonomy): Bacteria > Bacteroidota > Bacteroidia > Bacteroidales > UBA4417 > UBA4417. The sequence goes on along the minus strand of JBGSUB010000003.1, from coordinate 131,328 downwards.
TGCCGGGTATTGCTTAGGTGATAAAGGGAAATCACTTGTCAGTGAAATACGGTTCAATACCAACGCGGCTGAACTGAATGCAGAACTGGACCGTACTGAAGAATTCCGAACTATGCTGCTCACTGTTTTCGGGTATCCCGCTACGGAATATTTCGACCTGGAGGAGGAGCTGAACCACATTCTTATACCAGGTACTTTTCTTTCGGCTGAGTCGCTTATACTGCTCCGCACTTCCTATGATTGTTATAGTTGCTCTATAACTTTTATCTCCGAAACATCAGCTAACAGCTTTCCACACCTTCATTCACTCATTGGCGGACAGGTTATTGAGCCGTTTATTGTGCGTGGCATTAACCGTATTGCTGATAACGATGGCAATATTCGCGACAACGCTTCCCCTGCCCTGCTTGAGATCAGGAAAAGCCTGTCGAGAATGGTCCACATGATCGACAAAAAAATAGCACAGGCTCTCACCCAGGCCAAACTTGATAAACTTGTGCCACCCGAAACAGAAATCGCGATCCGTGAAGGACATGCTGTAATACCTGTTCATTCGGCCAATAAACGTAAAATCAGCGGGGTGATCATTGATGAATCGGCAACCGGGCAGACTTCATATATAGAGCCAACTGAAGTATTTGAACTCCGCAACAGCATCCGTGAACTTGAACTGGCCGAAAGGCGCGAAATTGTTAGGATACTGATTGAATTCGCCGATGAACTCCGCCCCTATATCCCTTTGCTGAAAGAATCTCTGGATTTTTTAGGCCAACTGGATTATCTCCGTGCAAAAGCACTGCTTGCTATCGAAACCGGCTCAATGAAACCCGTATTAAGCGAGCAGCAAAGTTTCACATGGTTGCAGGCACGCCATCCCCTGCTTATGCTTTCGCTTAAAAAGCAAAAGCGTGAAATAATTCCGTCGGATATCACACTTGATGAAAATCACAGGATACTCATTATTTCCGGACCGAATGCCGGCGGGAAATCAGTATTGCTGAAAACTGTCGGATTACTTCAATATATGCTTCAATGTGGATTACTCATTCCTGTTTTGGATACATCCGAAGCCGGTATCTTCGATCATTTATTTATTGATATAGGCGACCAGCAATCAATTGAAAATGACCTGAGTACATACAGCAGCCATTTGCTTAACATAAAAAAGCTGCTTGAAAATGCTGATCAGTCAACCCTTTTCCTTATTGATGAATTTGGTGCGGGAACTGAGCCTCAGTCAGGCGGGGCCATTGCCGAGGCGGTACTCGAAACGCTAAATGACAAAAAAGCTTATGGAGTGGTAACTACGCATTATGCCAATCTGAAACTTCTCGCTTCGGACCACACCGGGTTCATAAACGGGGCAATGCTTTACGACACAAAGCATATGAAACCCTTGTTTGTTCTCAAAACAGGAAAGCCTGGCAGTTCCTTTGCCTTTGAAATTGCATCGAACATATCTTTCCCGAAAGCAGTCCTGGATAAAGCCGGGAATAAAGTAGGTCACGGCAAACTTGATTTCGACAAACAGATGCAGGATCTCGAATCTGAAAAACTCGAAATAAGCCAGAAAGAGAAGCAACTTCAGCAGGCGGATGAAATGCTGAGCGGACTTATTGTCCGTTATACCTCAATGAAAGATGAACTGGAAAGAAAGCAAAGGGAAATTCTCGAAAAAGCACGCCTGGAGGCTCAATCTATCCTGAACAAATCGAACCAGATTATCGAAAAAACAATTCGGGAAATAAAGCAATCGCAGGCTGATGCTTCGCGGACAAAACAATTGAGAACCGAGATCAGGACCTTTACTGAAGAGGTAAATGTATCACCCATTGACGAAATACAAATAGAAAAAGAAGAAATCGTCTTACCGGAGTCAGCAACCGGCAGCCCGGTTATAAAAGGAAGCCGTGTAAGAATGATAGGGCAAAATGAAACCGGTGAAGTAACTGAATTAAACGGGAATATGGCAACCGTTTCATTCAACACCGTAATTCTGCGTGTAAATACTGATAGTCTTGAAGTTGTTGCAGGAAATGTGCCCGTAAAAAGAGTCGTTAACCGGGGTGTGGCTTATCAGAACATGGTAAATGATATGAATTCGCGTATGGCCAATTTCCGGATCACAATTGATGTAAGGGGAATGCGTGCTGAGGAAACCGAATCGCTTATTCAGCGGTATATTGATGAAGCCGTTATGCTCCATGTTCCGGAAGTAAGTATTCTGCATGGAAAAGGAAACGGAATCCTTCGCAATGTAATCCGCAATTATCTTTCCGGATTGTCCGAAATAAAACATTTATCTGATGCTCCACTCGAGTCAGGCGGATCAGGAATTACGCTTGTGACTCTCAAGTAAATAGCTTTTTTTAATCAACATCATAACTGTAAAAAATGAAAAAAATCACATTTATCCTGGTCCTTTTGGTCTCAGTTTCACTAAGCCAATCAGCTTGCAAAAGCGGTTCTGCCGGCGGATCAATACTAACCCTTACTACCGATAATTTTACTACCGAAACAGCCAAGGGAGTTGTAATGGTCGATTTCTGGGCAACATGGTGTATGCCCTGCAAAGCGATGGCTCCTGTTATTGACGAAATTGCAGAGCACACAAAAGGAAAAGTTAAAGTCGGGAAAGTGGATATTGATAAAAACGGGCCGCTTGCTAACCAGTTCAATGTGCAGGCGATACCTACCATAATCATTTTCAATAATGGCAAGGCTGTAGAGACCTTAGTTGGTATGCAATCGAAAGCTGCACTGATTAACGCACTTTCAAAATACGTAACTCTACAATAGCAGGTTCTCTCCTCCCATTTCGGTATAAAGCAGTTTTTCCTTTCGTGAAAAACCCGAGATTACCAGATTGTACGATTCGTCAATCCATTGCTTTAAAAGGGTATCGGCAATACTTCCATTTATCATAACCGTAACCCAGTACTTTTTATTCATATGGTAGCCAGGTAATACATCCGGAAATTGTTCCATAAGCTCAAGTACTTTTTCGGGGGTATTTTTTACATTCATCGAAAAAGCATCAACCAAATCGGTGAGCAGGAACATTTTACCGGCTACTTTAAAAACGAGCGTATCCTCATCGAAAGGAAAAGTCTCGGTTACGGCTGGCTTCGAAATACAATAATCTCTCAATTCTTCGATATTCATCTTGCATGTTTAAGACCTCAAAATTAAGCATTTAATGAAATCGCAAGAGGCTTTAGTTTTTAAAAATGCATTAACCGTGCATGAATAAACAATTAAATAATTGTACCTTTGCCTATGAATGAAGAATTCGCTTCGATGCGAAACAACATATTATTCACAAACCAAAACCCTATGTCCTTAAGCTCCAAATCATCTGATCTGAAACGCAGAATGCAGGAGGCATTACGCGGTGGTGGCGACAAAGCCATTCAAAAACAGAAAGCTACCGGTAAGCTGACAGCCCGCGAACGTATAATCGCTTTGCTGGATGCAAAGTCGTTTCACGAATACGACTTATTTGTTGAACATGCCGGCCGCGATTTTGAAATGAGCGACAAATACCTGCCCGGCGACGGTGTAATTACCGGAACAGGAACTATTAACAATTATCCTGTCTGTATTTTCGCACAGGATTTCACAGTTGCCGGAGGTTCACTTGGTTATATGCATGCCAAAAAGATCACCAAGATCATGGATCACGCCATGAAACTGAAAATTCCCTTAATCGGAATTAACGACTCAGGCGGAGCCCGCATACAGGAAGGTGTTAACTCACTGGCAGGGTACGGAGAAATTTTCTATCGCAATACGCAGGCATCAGGAGTCATTCCGCAGATTTCAGTAATTCTGGGTCCATGCGCCGGGGGAGCAGTTTATTCGCCCGCTCTTACTGACTTTGTTTTCGTTGTGGACAAGATATCAAAGATGTTCATCACAGGTCCTGAGGTAATTAAAACAGTGCTGGGTGAGGAGATTTCGATGGAAGCACTGGGTGGGGCGCGCGTACAGGCTGAAATCACCGGAAATGTGCATTTCTTTGCCGAGAGCGAAATTGAATGTTTTGAGCAGATTAAGAAACTTTGCAGTTTTATCCCCTGGAACAACCTGAAGAAGGCTGATCCGTTTCCAAAAAAGCCACCTCGCGTCCGTCAATACAGCCTCGACAAAGTATTTCCAACCAATCCGAGGCAACCATATGATGTTAAAGATGTAATCCGCGGCATAATAGATGATTCCGATTTCCTCGAAGTTCAGGATTTATTTGCTCAAAATATTGTAATAGGATTTGGCCGCATGAATGGATTTACCGTTGGTTTTGTTGCCAATCAGCCTTTAGTTCTTGCAGGCGTGCTCGATGTTGATTCGAGTGATAAAGCAGCCCGATTCATCCGCTATTGCGATGCATTCAACATACCATTGGTTACGCTGGTTGATTTACCGGGCTATTTACCAGGCGTTGACCAGGAACATGCCGGTGTTATCCGCCATGGTGCTAAAGTGCTTTATGCATACAGCGAAGCTACAGTTCCAAAAATTACCGTTATTACCCGCAAAGCTTATGGCGGAGGTTATATAGCAATGTGTTCGAGCCACTTACGTGCCGACTTTGTTTTTGCCTGGCCAACTGCCGAAATAGCAGTTATGGGACCCGAAGGAGCAGCAAATATTATTTTCAGGAAAGAAATTACCGAAGCAGAAAATCCTGACGAAATGCGCAAACTTAAAATCAAGGAATATAAGGAAAAGTTTGCCAACCCGTTTGTTGCCGCCGCATATGGGTATGTGGATGCTGTTATCAGCCCGGAGGAGACCCGCGACATGGTTATTCACGCACTTGCCATTTCAGCCGACAAAAAGGTTGATGTTCCGATGAAGAAACATGGCATACCACCATTTTAATCTGCATGTAAGTGTTAACTCAGCGATGATTATTATGAAATAATCTTTCAGCCGGGAATTTTCCTATTTGCTGCCGTTGAATATGCACTTCAAAGTATTTCAATAGTTGATTCAACTTAAAAGATTAATCATGCCAACAAGTGAAAAGTCAAAAAGCCTGAATTTGCAGGATATAAAAGCAGAAAGCACACACGAAAATCTGGATTTAGAGATTTTTCAAACCCTGCTTATTGAGGATGTGAAATACAAAACCCGCTTGACCAAAAAGTTTCTTAACCGAAAGCCTTACGAACCTGTTGATCCCAAAAAAGTACTTTCATTTATTCCCGGAAATATAAAAAAGATATACGTAAAAAAAGGGAAGAAAGTAAAAGCCGGGGAAAAGCTTCTTGATCTTGAAGCAATGAAAATGGTAAACACTATGTTTGCGGCCGAAAACAGTATTATTGCTGATATCTTTGTAAAAGAAGGCGATATGGTACCTAAAAATCAATTACTTCTGCTTTATAAATAAGCTGAAGTTTTATTGATCATGGCCGAAAAGTGAAGCATTTTCACTATTGGAAAGCGCAATAAATTCATTAATTTCGTTTTTCCCCTCACCTGATAAAGAAGAAGTGATGAAGATGGGAGGTAATTCCTCCCATTTTTGTGCAAGTACTTTTTTGTATTCCTCCAGATTCCGGCGAACGGCATTGCGCGAAATTTTATCAGCTTTTGTAAAAACCAGGCAGAAGGGCAAAGCTTTCTCTCCCATCCAGTTTATCAGTTCCTGGTCGCTTTTCTGCGCATCATGGCGGATATCGAGCAGGATGAAAGTATAAAGAAGCGATTTGCGTTGCAAGAGGTACTCGCGGATGATAATTTCCCAGTTGCGACGCGATTTCTTCGAAACTTTGGCATATCCATATCCCGGAAGATCAACCAGGTACCAGGTATCTTCATCCACCATATAATAGTTCAGAAGCTGCGTTTTACCGGGGGTTGAAGATGTTCTGGCCAGGTTTTTAACGCCGGTAATCATATTAATTAGTGAAGATTTACCCACATTCGAGCGGCCAAAAAAAGCATATTCAGGCAAACGGGGTTGCGGGCAGCCTGCTACATCGGCTGCACTTATCATAAAAGCTGCCCTGCGGTTATTCATAATAAATGAGGTTTAATTAAAATGAGGGCATATTCAGATGCCTGTCTTTCTTGAAATCGTAAACGTCATCCAAGGTTACCAATATTCCTGATTCCTCCACATCACCGAATCCGGGATTAAGCGAAGTTCCGAAAAACAACATGGTTGACGACAGATTCATATACGCATTGACTAATGGCGGTATATTTTCGTGTCTTTCCCTAACCAGGTGTACCAGGATTTTATAATCTTTTTCGTATGAATCACCTGTAAACTGTCGGGAAAGAAAATCCATAGGGGTTTCCAATGGGAGTGACTCATGCGGATAAACAAGATTATTTTTATCGCTGAAGTATTTACGGAGAAAATAGAGTATGAGGTCGCGGGCCTCAACATTATACTGAGGGTACATGGTAATTTTCCCAAAGTAATATTTCACATCCGGGTTTTGTATCAATATGGCTCCCAATCCGTTCCAGATATTATCGAGGGCATACATCCCTTTGCGCAGATTTACTGTCGGCTGGTAATTGGGTTGCACAAACGAACGCCCTAATTCTATCGTATAGGGCAGATACTCTTTGATAAATTTCTCTGACAGATGAAAAAGCTCACTGGTAGGCGTATTAATGTGACCATCTTTATGGCGTGTAAGCGTTTTCCCGTGAATAAACCTGTAGCCACCAATAATTTCCTTTTCACGCGGATCCCAAACAAATAACTGATGAAAAGGATTTTCTTCTTCTGTATCAAACTCATCAAGGTCGCAATCTAATCCGGTGCCACCGCCGGCATCGCGAAAGGTAATTTCCCTCAAGCGTCCTATCTCCCTTACCGTATTAGGTGCATTCTGATATGTTACAATATAAATCTCATTGTTCCCGCTATTTGTTGGCTTAATAAATTTATCGGGAGTGAGTTCACTCTCAATTAATTTTCTGTCAATTACATCAATAATCTCCTGCATTGCCTTACACTTTTTTAATCAGCCTTAAATAAACTATTCATATCATTTTGCAAATTGTACACATGAGCTTTCAGTTTCTGCGCCCATATTAAATCGTTATTCCGTTTATCAAAGATAGTGTAAGAAATCGGTTTCCCAAAAGTAATGATGATTTCTTTGTCGTGCTGCCTGTACATTTCATCCACCAGATATAGCATCTCAATATTGGCTTTGATACCAAGCTTACCACGCAGCCTTGCCAGGTTATAAAACCAGTTCGAATTACGCCCGTTAATATGACAGGGAATAACATCGCGCTTATGTCCTTTTGCCTTGGTAATAAAGCTCTTTTTCCATTCGAGGTCACAAATCTCCCCTTTCTGCTTTCGCGAACAAAGTCCTGCCGGAAAAAACAGCATGGCTTTATCCGAAGCAAATGTTTCGTCCATCAGCCTCACATTTCCGGCATTGGAACCATGCTTATTGATAGGTATGAATAAGCCTTTCAGATTAGGAATATTGAGAAGTAAATCATTGACAGGGAATACAATATCTTTCCTGATCTTACCCAATACCCACATCAGGGCCATCCCGTCGAGACCGCCCAGGGGGTGATTTGCCGCTACTATCCAATGTCCATTTTCAGGAATATTCTCAAATCCATGGTACACAATTTTCACCCCAAATTCTTTCAGTACAGCATCCAGAAAATCAAGATCACAGAGATGCCCGTGCCGGATCAGGATTCCATTCAGGTCATCCTGGTGGATCACTTTCTTCAAGTAGTTTAATACGAATCGTGGCAGGATTTTTAACAGGCGTGGACTCTTATCACCAATTACTTTATCCAGATCAAGAAGAAACTTTCCACTCTTGCTGCTAACAAACTGATCTTCCATAGGATAAGGAAACTTCAAAACAGTATTTCTGTATACTGAGTTTTACAAAATTAGTGAATTCTGAAATATATGGCATACGATATATCTAAAAATATAATTAATAATATCATAGAATATGGCTTTAAAACCTTGATATTATTGAGTATCAATATTTTTTTGCAGCATCAATACATTATGTAGAAGACATTTTAGCTAAAAGCCTTATTATATAAGGATTCTGTGTATTGTTAATAAATAATTGTGGGAAAATATGGTAAAATGTGGGAATTCAAGTGTATTTTTACAGCAAAATAATCATACACATGATTTCCTTACAAGGTGAACATATATGCAGGGTTGATGCAAAAGGAAGATTTCTGCTTCCTGGCGCATTGAAAGGCCAGCTAAATGCCTCATTGGAAGAAGGTTTCATTGTGAAAAGAAGCATTTTCAGCAAATGCCTTGAGCTTTATCCCAGATCAAACTGGAATGAACTCCTGCGCAGGATCACAAGCAAGCTGAACAGGTTCAAAAAGGATGATAACGATTTTATCAGGGCTTACACAGCGGGGCTGAAAGAATTGGAAGCTGACAGCAACGGCAGGCTGCTCATTCCGCGTGACCTGGCAGTATTTGCCGAAATAACCGGAGATATTGTAGTGAATGCAAAAATGGAGTGTATTGAAATTTGGGATAAGGCGAAGTACGATGAAATTGTAAACGCAACCCAGCCTAATATTCCGGAATTAGCCGAAAAAATATTAGGGAATATTAACCTCAACGAATGAAAACTGAATGTACCACCAACCCGCATTATTGCACGAATGTATTGAAGGCCTCAGCATCAATCCGTCAGGGATATATGCTGATGTTACATTCGGAGGCGGTGGTCATTCGCGCGAAATACTTACTAAGCTGAATGCTGACGGGCGGCTGATCGCTTTTGATCAGGATGAGGATGCACTTGCTAACGCACTTTATGATGAGCGCTTCACGCTTCTAAATGAGAATTTCCGCTACCTGAAGAACTTCCTGAGATTACATAAGGCCATTCCCCTTGATGGCATCCTGGCCGATCTTGGAATTTCATCGCACCAGATCGACACTCCGGAACGTGGCTTTGCAACCCGATTCGACGGGCCGCTTGATATGCGTATGGGACGCAAACAAGGCATGACTGCCGCTGAAATGATTAACAATTACCCTGAAGAAAAACTTTGCTCTGTTTTCAAATTATATGGCGAAATAACCAATGCCCGCCTGCTGGCAGCTAAAATTACCCAGGCACGGTCAAGACCTATTACCACCACCACCGAACTGAAAGAAGTTGTAAAAACCTGTACCCCGGGGAAAACCGAAAACAAATACCTGGCACAGGTTTTCCAGGCTATCCGAATCGAATTAAACGATGAAATGGGGGCACTACAAGCTATGCTGAAACAATGTGCAGCCATATTGAAACCTGGCGGAAGACTTGTAGTTATCTCGTATCACTCCCTCGAAGACAGGCTGGTAAAGAACTATATCAAAACAGGCAATGTCGAAGGTATATTGGAAAAGGATTTTTATGGCAACATAATCGCTCCTTTCAAACAAGTGACCCGCAAACCAATAACTCCTGCAGCTGCCGAACTTGAAAGTAATCCACGATCACGAAGCGCAAAATTGCGTATCGCTCAAAAAACAGAAGCATGAACGATCTCCGCAATACCATAATTCCCGAAGCTGAAGAAGTTGCAGCCGAACCAAAACCAGAGAAAAAACCAAAAACAGCCAAAAAGCCTTCCGGTGTAAAAAGTATACTGGAAGGATCGTTCCTGGTTCGCGAAAAAGTTATCGGGTTACTGCCTTTTCTAATTTTCCTTACATGCATCGGCTTGCTTTACATTTTTAACTCGAACTATGCCAACCGCACTATCATCAGCATAAGCAAAACCAAGAAACAGATTGAAGAACAACGCTTCGAATATATAAATACCAAATCGAAGTTAATGCAGACTACCCGGCAAACAGAAATTGCAAAAAGGCTGCAAAACAGTGGGTTGAAGGAGTCAAAAACTCCTCCACGAAAAATAGTAATTGAACAAACCACCGACTAATATTCAAAGGAAACTAATAAAATGGATTCAAGGAAATCGATACTTACGCGTGTGTACCTGGTTTATGGCTTTATGTTTGTCATATCCCTGGCTATTATCGCCAAGATCCTTTATATCCAGCTTGTTGAAGGTGAGATGTGGAAAGCTAAAGCGGAGAAACTTTCCCTTAAATACTTCAATATCGATCCTAACCGAGGAAATATTTATGACGTGAACGGGCAAATGCTCGCTACTTCGGTTCCGTTGTTCGAAGTACGCATGGACGCGGCTTCACCTCTTATTCATGATACAATTTTTGACCAGAACATTGATTCACTGGCAATTTGCCTTTCCGGTTATTTCAAGGATAAAAGCAGGCAGGAATACAAATCGATGCTTGTAAAAGCACGTAAAAGCAAGAACCGCTACCTCCTGATCAAGCGCAAAACCACGTTCGATCAGTTAAAAGCCTTGCGCACTTTCCCGATTTTCCGTTTGGGCAAAAACAGCGGCGGCCTGATTACCACTGTTCAGAACAAAAGGGTTTACCCATACGATCACCTGGGATACAGGACTTTAGGCTGGTTCAGGGATGGAAACCCAAATAATGTAGGTATCGAAAGTGCTTTTAATGCCGAAATGCAGGGAATGGCGGGTAAGAGACTTTATCAGCGCATACCTGATGGCAACTGGCGTCCGATGAACAGAAGCAATGAAATAGAGCCTGTAAACGGTTCGGACATTCTAACAACCATTGATATAAATATTCAGGACGTTGCCGAAGAAGCACTTCTCAGGCAGCTCGAATTTAATAAGGCTGATCACGGTTGTGCTATACTGATGGAAGTAAAAACAGGTGAAATAAGGGCAATTGCCAACCTGGGACGCACGAAGGAAGGGAAATACGAAGAATTGTATAATTATGCCATAGGCGAAAGCACCGAACCTGGGTCAACTTTTAAATTATTCTCGTTACTCGCTGCCTTCGAAGATGGGAAAACAACACTCACCGATATTGTTGACGTTACCGGTGGCATTACAACCTATGGAAGGCGCACCATGAGAGATTCGCACCTGGGTGGCGGAGTAATGACGGTGCAACAGGCTTTCGAAAAATCGTCGAATGTCGGCATTTCCAAAATAATCTACAAAGCGTATTCTGATAACCCACAGGCATTTGTTGACAGGCTTCATAGTTTTAGTGTAAACAAGAGGCTTGGACTGGAGATAAAAGGAGAAGGCCGCCCTCAGATTCTGGGTGTAAAAGATGGGCTTTGGTCTAATTCGTCATTACCATGGATGTCAATCGGATATGAAGTGGCGCTAACACCCTTACAGATATTAACTTTTTACAATGCAGTTGCCAATGATGGCATGATGGTGAAGCCTCATTTCGTTAAAGAAGTGCGCAAAGCCGGATTACCGGTTAAAACCTTTGAAACCGAAATTATCAATAAACGGATTGCGTCGAAAGAGGCAATTGCACTTGCAAAAATCATGCTCGAAGCTGTGGTTGACCATGGTACCGGTTCACCACTCAAAAATCCAATCTATAAAGTTGCAGGGAAAACCGGTACCGCACAGGTTGCCCAGAATAAAGGCGGTTACAACAAAACGAACTACAAGGGATCATTCGTGGGCTATTTCCCGGCCGACAATCCGAAATACTCTTGCATAGTGGTAATTAATAATCCCACCGAGGGAGGATATTACGGCGGAGCAATTGCAGCACCTGTTTTCCGCGAAATTGCCGACCGTATCTATGCAACCGATCCTGATGTAGGGATGAACTGGGTTGATACCACACATTCCATTCGCACCAATCCTCTGATTGCCGGCAACACACGCGATATGAACTACCTGAGCCAATGGTTGGGTTATGCCATGCATATTCGAAATGCGGGCGACTGGCTCACACAAATTTCGGATAGTACAGGAATAAGTTATGCCTCGGTAGCATTCGACAAGCAAACCATTCCAAGCGTGATCGGGATGGGCTTGCGTGATGCCATTTACCTTTTGGAACAACGAGGTATTAAAGTACAGTTCAGTGGTGTAGGACTCGTAAAACAACAATCGCTGCCACCCGGAAGCAAAGTAATACCAGGGACTCCAGTATTGTTAAGCCTGGGATTATCGAATTCACAAAAGCTAAAAAAGTAAAAATCACAGCAATCATGAAAGCCCTGGCGGAAATCCTTCAGAACGTTAAAATCAAGCAAATCACAGGTGCTGCTGATATCTCTGTCAGCGGTATCACCTATGATTCGCGCGAGGCTGGCGCCGGAAGCATGTTTTTTGCCGTAAAAGGGACCAGGGTTGATGGCCACAGCTATATTGAACAGGTTATAGAAAAAGGCACCATTGCCATTGTTTGCGAGAGTATTCCGGAAGCTATCCATGAAAATGTTACTTACATACTGGTTAAGGACAGCAGTTATGCTTCCGGGGTTATCGCTTCAAACTGGTTCGGAAATCCTTCCTCAAAACTTAAACTGGTAGGAATTACCGGAACAAATGGCAAAACAACATCGGTTACATTGCTATTTAACATTTTCAGGAAACTTGGTTTTCATGTAGGATTACTTTCCACCATACTGAACAGGATTGATGACGAAATAATACCATCTACGCATACAACTCCCGATGCAATACATCTGAACCAATTGCTTGAACAAATGGTATCGAAAGGTTGCAGCTATTGCTTCATGGAAGTGAGTTCACATGCCATAGTTCAGAACCGGGTTGCAGGCCTGACTTTTGCCGGAGGAATATTTTCCAATATCACCCACGACCACCTCGATTTTCATAAAACTTTCGAAGAATACCTGAAAGCTAAAAAACGCTTTTTCGACGAATTGCCTGAAACAGCTTTCGCGCTTACCAATGTTGACGACCGAAACGGACTGGTAATGCTGCAGAGTACCAAAGCTGCGAAACACACTTACAGCCTTCAGAAAATGGCTGAATTCAAAGGACGGATTATCGAATCGCCTCTTGACGGCTTACATCTCGATCTGGATGGAAATGAAACATGGTGCCGCCTGGTTGGCAAATTCAACGGGTACAACCTGCTGGCTGTTTACGCAGCAAGTGTCTTGCTTGAGCAGGACAAACTTGAAGTGCTCACCATTCTCAGCAACCTCGAAAGTGTTGAAGGCCGCTTCGATTATATCAAATCGCCGCAAGGCACAATCGGAATAGTTGATTATGCTCACACTCCCGATGCATTGCAGAATGTACTTGAAACTATCAACCAGCTACGCACAGGTAATGAAATGCTGATCACGGTTGTGGGTTGTGGAGGCGACCGCGACAAAACAAAGCGTCCGGTCATGGCACGCATCGCTGCACGGATGAGCGACAGGGTAATTCTAACATCCGACAATCCACGCAGTGAGGTTCCCGAGGAAATAATTACCGAAATGCTTGTCGGTGTCGAAAAAGAAAATTCACGTAACGTACAGAATATCACCGACAGGCATGATGCAATCAGGATTGCATGCGCTATGTCGCGCGATAAGGATGTGATACTTGTGGCCGGAAAAGGGCATGAGAAATACCAGGAAATCAAAGGGGTGAAATATCCTTTCGATGACAAAGAAATACTCGGAAAATATTTGCTCTAGCTCACTCAAATAAAAATAAACCAATAATAAAGCCACATGCTCTATTACCTTTTTACATGGCTTGATAAAGCTTACAATATCCCCGGAGCCGGATTGTTTCAATTCATCTCGTTCCGTGCCGCAATGGCAACGATATTCTCTCTCTTTATCTCGCTTATTTATGGTAAAAGGATCATCAACTACCTGCGTAAGGCACAGATAGGTGAAACTGTGCGTGAACTTGGACTCGAAGGCCAGATGGCTAAAACCGGCACCCCGACAATGGGTGGATTGATCATACTGGGGGCTATCCTGATCCCGACATTGCTTTTTGCTAAAATCCTGAATATTTACATCCTTCTCATGCTTTTTGTAACTGTATGGCTGGGACTGATAGGGTTCCTCGATGATTATATAAAGGTTTTCAGAAAAAACAAGGAGGGACTAGCAGGCAAATTTAAAATCCTTGGACAGATTGTAGCAGGATTAGTAATTGGCTCGGTTTTGTATTTCAACCAGGGCATTGTTATACGCGAAAGGTTTCCCGAAAAGAAAGTGATTCAAAAAACAGGATCACTAACCGCTTTCGAACAGGTAAAAGATCACAACACCAAATTCAGGGCAACTCCTGTAAAATCAACAAAAACGACTATTCCATTTCTTAAAAACAATGAATTTGACTATGCAGTCCTACTGAAATGGATTGGTGACGATTACAGAAAGTATGCCTGGCTCATATTCATTCCAATGGTGATACTGATCATCACAGCCATTTCGAACGGTGCTAATCTTACAGATGGCATGGACGGACTTGCGACCGGGACATCAGCCGTGATCTCTATCACTTTAGGATTGCTGGCTTGGGTAAGCGGCAACATTGTTTTTGCTGATTATCTCAACATCATGTACATACCCAATACAGGCGAACTGGTGGTTTTCATCAGTGCCCTGGTAGGAGCCTGCGTCGGATTTCTGTGGTACAACTCCTACCCTGCCCAGGTTTTCATGGGTGATACGGGCAGTCTTGCACTCGGCGGAATTATAGCTGCAGTTGCCATCATGATCCGCAAGGAACTTCTTATTCCGGTACTGTGCGGTATTTTCCTTGCAGAAAATTTATCCGTGGTAATCCAGGTCTCTTATTTCAAATACACAAAGAAAAGAACAGGAGAAGGTAAGCGGGTTTTCCTGATGGCACCGCTTCATCATCACTACCAGAAAAAAGGATACCCGGAACCAAAAATTGTAATGAGGTTCCTGATTATTGGAATCGCACTTGCAATTATGTCGATCATAACATTAAAGATCAGGTAAAGGCCCGAAAAATGACTAAAAAAATAGCCATACTGGGTGCAGGCGAAAGCGGGACAGGAGCAGCAGTGCTGGCTAAGAAAAAAGGTTTCAGGGTTTGGTTGTCGGACTCGGGAAAAATAAAGGAAAAATACAAAAACGTTCTTTCTCATTTTGAAATAGCATTCGAAGAGGGCAGGCATACTGAAGAGGAAATCCTTGATGCAGATGAAGTGATCATCAGTCCCGGAATACCATTGACGGTGCCGTTGGTGAAGAAAATAAAGGAAAAACTGATCCCGGTAATATCCGAAATTGAATTTGCTTCCAGGTACACCCAGGCGCGAAAAATCTGCATTACCGGTGCCAACGGGAAAACTACCACTACCCTGCTCATTTACCACATCCTGAAAAATGCAGGAATCAACGTGGGGCTGGCAGGCAATGTGGGCGAAAGTTTTGCCATGCAGGTAGCAACGAACAATTTCGACTGGTATGTTTTGGAAATCAGCTCATTTCAGCTCGACAGCATGTTCGATTTTAAAGCTGAAATCGCAATTCTAACCAATATCACCCCGGATCATCTCGACAGGTATGATTACAAATTTGAAAACTACATAGAATCGAAATTCAGGATTACACGAAATCAAACCCATGAAGACGCTTTTATCTATTGCCTGGATGACGAAATAAGTGCTGCGGAAGTTGCAAAACGCAACCTTAAAGCACGGATTTACACTACAAGCTGTGAACCTGGAAACACCTCAGCGAATGCATACCTGATTGAAAATAAAATACATATAAACATAAATAATAACCCATTTACCATGACATTGGAAGAACTGGCCTTACAAGGCAAACACAATGTGTACAATTCGATGGCAGCCTCAATTGCCTCAAAACTGGTTGATATCCGCAAGGAAAGCATCCGCCAGTCGATGAGTGAATTCGAGAATGTTGAGCACCGTCTTGAATATGTAGCACGCATCCATGGCATTGATTTTATCAATGATTCCAAGGCAACCAATGTCAACAGCACATGGTATGCCCTCGAAACTGCCGATTCGCCGGTGATATGGATTGCAGGCGGAATCGATAAAGGCAATGATTACACCAAGCTGATGAAACTGGTTCCGCAGAAAGTTAAAGCCATCATTTGCCTTGGCGTTGATAATACAAAAATCATAGAACTATTTGCCGACCTGGTTCCGGCAATTTACGAAACCCAATCTGCAGAGCAGGCTGTACTCACCGCGTATACAATAGGGAAAAAAGGCGATACAGTTTTGTTATCGCCAGCATGTGCAAGCTTCGATCTTTTTGAAAATTACGAAGAGCGTGGAAATAAATTTAAACAGGCAGTCAGAAATCTTTAAAAAATCACCACCCAATTAAATGCTACAATGGTTCAGATAGTACCGAAAATACGTGGGGATAAAGTAATATGGGGAGTAGTTATCATACTCTCCGTATTCTCTGTTCTTGCTGTTTACAGTTCAACCACCACACTTGCCTATCGCTTCAAACAGGGAAATACCGAGTATTACCTGCTAAAGCATTTGGGCATACTGATTTTCGGATTTATACTGATGTATGCCGCGCATAAAATCAAGTATGTGTATTATGCCAAAATATCGATGCTGGCTGTATTAATTGCTGCCCCATTACTGCTTTATACGCTTGTATTCGGCGAAGTCCGTAACGAAGCTGCACGCTGGACAACCCTGCCAGGAGTGAATATAATGTTCCAACCATCGGACCTCGCCAAACTGGCTTTAATAATGTTTGTGGCACGCATGCTTGCAAAGAAACAGGACAATATCAAGGATTTCAAAAGTGCTTTTATCCCAATTTTGTTACCTATCCTGATTATTTGCGGGCTGATTCTGCCTGCCAATCTTTCAACTGCTGCCATACTTTTTGTAACCTGTATCGTTTTGATGTTTATTGGAGGAGTTAAATTCAGATACCTGCTTGCTTTGGCCGGTGTTGGAATTGCTGCGCTTGCACTTTTCTTAACTTTCCTGATGTATTCGCCAAAATCGAGCGGAAGGTTGGGAACCTGGCAAAACCGCATCGAAAACTTTGGTGGCAAAGGCGACAGCGATGAAAATTTCCAGGTAGAACAGGCAAAAATAGCCATTGCAAACGGTGGAATTGTTGGCAAATTTCCGGGAAACAGCATGCAGAAAAACTTCCTTCCCAATCCATTTAATGATTTCATTTTCGCAATTATCATCGAAGAATACGGTGCAATCGGAGCCATCACAGTTTTGCTGATGTACCTCATTCTGCTGTATCGTGGTATACGTATTGCAATAAAAGCACCTGGGAATTTCGGGGCACTGCTGGCTATCGGAGTAACCATAAGCCTTATCATACAAGCCTTTGCAAACATGGCGGTTGCAGTTCACCTAGTTCCTGTAACTGGGCAGCCGCTTCCACTGGTCAGCATGGGCGGAACCAGCATCTGGTTTACCAGTATTGCCATCGGAATTATTCTCAGCGTAAGTAAAGAAATGGATGAGGTTGAAGAACCCAACGAAGAACTAACAGAACCGGAACATGCTACAGCCTGAAAATATAAGGGTTATCCTCAGCGGAGGCGGCACAGGCGGGCATATATTCCCGGCTGTCGCAATTGCCAACGCAATCAGGGCTGCGGTTCCCGTAGCTGAAATACTGTTTGTCGGGGCAAAAGGCCGTATGGAGATGGAAAAAATACCAGCAGCCGGATACAGGATAGAGGGATTATGGATAAGTGGTTTGCAACGCAGGTTAACAACCGACAACCTGTTGTTCCCTTTTAAAGTGGCTTCAAGTCTTTACAACGCCCGCAAGATTATTAAATCATTTAAACCGGATGTAGTGATAGGTACAGGCGGTTATGCTTCGGGACCAACACTCCGGATGGCTTCATGGCTCGGAATACCGACTTTAATCCAGGAGCAGAATTCATTTCCCGGAATTACAAATAAAATGCTGGCTCCGAAAGCGGACAGGATATGCGTAGCTTACCAGGGTATGGAGAAGTTCTTCCCTGCGTCAAAACTCAGGCTCACCGGCAACCCCGTGCGAAATGATATTGAATTTAACATCAATACCAGACTGGAAGCATTGCAACATTTTAACCTTCAGGAGAATAAGACGACTTTACTGGTTGTGGGTGGTAGCCTCGGAGCAAGAACTATCAATAAAAGCATTGATGCCGGACTTAACAGGCTGGCCGCTGCCAATATCCAACTTATCTGGCAAACCGGGAAACATTATGCCGATAACGCAACTTTTGCAGTTTCAGCACACTGGGACAAGGGAATTATTACAATGCCATTCATTAAAGAAATGGACATCGCTTATGCAGCTGCTGATATCGTAGTTTCAAGGGCAGGCGCTATTGCCATTTCCGAGCTTTGTATCACAGGAAAACCTTCAATCCTGGTGCCATCTCCGAATGTAGCCGAGGATCACCAGACTAAAAATGCCCTTGCACTCTCAGGTCGTGGGGCTGCATTGCTGGTCAGTGATAAGGATGCACCCGAAAAACTTATTGATATCATTTTGTCACTTGCTTCAAACCTGAACGATCAAAGAAATTTAAGCTCAAATATCAGCGCGATGGCTATGCGTAATTCTGCCGGCCTGATTGCTGAACAGGTATTTGAACTTATATCAGTAAAGAATAAATAATTCATTTAAAAAATGTTGTTGAAAAACAAAACACATATCATTTATTTCCTCGGTATCGGAGGTATTGGCATGAGTGCGCTCGCACGCTACTTTATCGCCAAAGGATACCAGGTTCATGGATATGACCGTACTTCAACCACACTTACCCATTCCCTCGAAAAGGAAGGAATGATAATTCACTATTCAGAGAATACATCGCTTATACCTTCAGAAACAGGATTGGTAATATACACACCGGCTATTCCTTCGGCAAATATTGAGTTACAATACCTCAGGAACAGTGGCGTGCGTATGATGAAACGGGCAGAAGTTCTGGGTATGTTATCATCAGAATATAAAACAATAGCCTGTGCCGGAACACACGGCAAGACTACCACCTCGTGCATGGTTTCGTATCTTCTGCAACAATCCCATGTGGGTTGTCAGGCTTTCTTAGGTGGGATTGCACGGAATTTCGACAGCAACCTGCTTATTTCCGATACTTCTCCTTTCATGGTAGCCGAGGCTGATGAATACGACAGGTCTTTCCTTCACCTTCACCCGTATATTGCGATCATCACCAGTATTGATTCCGACCACCTCGATATTTATGGAAACCACGAAGCCGTAAAAGAAGCTTTCAGCAGTTTTACCCGTAATATAGTTCCGGAAGGCTCGCTTATCATAAAAAAAGGAATTGATCTGCAACTTCTTTCTCCTTCTGAATGCCATGTTTATTCTTATTCGTTAGAAGAAGAAGCCGATTACTATGCATCAAATCTTCGTATTGAAAACGGGCTGTATCGCTTCGATTTTAACTATCCTTCAGGTATTGCTTACAATCTGACATTAGGCATTCCGGGATTATACAATGTTGAAAATGCAATTGCAGCGCTCGCGGCAGCGATGCTCGCGGGTGCCACTCCCGAAGAACTGAGTGCCGGACTTACAACATTTAAGGGTGTAAAACGCAGATTTGATATAAGGCTAAATGAGAAAGGGATAGTATACATCGATGATTATGCGCACCATCCTGAAGAATTAATAGCATGCATCAGTTCAGCTCGGGAGATGTTTCCCGGAAAAGAAATTACAGGAATCTTTCAACCTCACCTTTTTACACGGACACGCGATTTTGCAGCTGCTTTTGCAGAAAGTTTATCGCTGCTCGACGAAGTATTGCTATTACCCATTTATCCGGCACGTGAACTTCCGATTGATGGCGTTGATTCACAAATGCTCCTTTCGCTGATGAATCATACCAATAAAAAACTGGTTGATAAATCTGATTTCCCGGAATATTTTATGACATACAAACCGGAAGTGCTGTTAACCATGGGAGCTGGTGATATAGATACACTTGTAGAGCCGATTGAGATTTTTTTCAGAAAGAATAAAAACAGTTAATATGAAATTATTGGTAAAAATATTGCTCATAGCCTTATGGACAGCCATAGCAGCAGGTGTTGTGGTAATGATGAGTTTTGCCAATGCAACGCATGAAGTAAAGATGTGCCGGGGAATTACCTGCAGGATCGATTACAGGGGGATTTCACCCCTGATGAGTGGTACTGACCTTATCGCGGAAATTAACAGGAAATTTGGCAAACCTCAATTAAAAGCCATCGGAGAAATAAATATTGCCGGGATTGCCAGTTTTGTAAGGAATAATCCATACCTCGAAAACACGGATGTGCTGCTCACTATCGAAGGTGAAATACTGGTGAAAGCCGACCAGTGTGTGCCTGTTATCAGGTACTTTACACCCGATGGGCAGCAGCATTATATCGACCGGAATGGCCGGATCATGCCGGTAAATCCTGCCTTCCCCTTCAAAGCACTTATTGCTTCGGGTCAGATTGAAAGCCCGTTGAAGGATGGAAAAAATATTTTCTCGGTTCCTGATTCGAACAAGGTACTCCTTAGCAGGCTGAAAAGCCTGTACAACATTCATAAAATGGCCGGACTAATTTTAACCGATAGTACACTTAATGCCCTTATCGAACAAGTGTATGTTACTTCAAAAGGAAAAATACAACTGGTTACTAAGGCAGGTTCGCACATTGTTTATCTCGGAGATACTAATGATGCTGCCGAAAAACTTGAAAACCTCAAGTATTTCTATAAATACGGACTTGTAAAAACCGGCTGGAATAAATACGGAAAATTAAACCTGGAATATAAAAACCAAATAGTGTGCACAAAATAAATTTAAAGTTATGCAAACGGAAATCGTAGTCGGACTAGATATCGGAACCACCAAAATTGCTGCCATCGCGGGACGCCGCAACGAATTTGGCAAGATTGAAGTATTGGGCTACGGCCATACTGAATCCATTGGTGTACGTCGCGGGGTTATCACCAATATCGAAAACACCGTAAACTCAATACAAACGGCAGTTAAAGCGGCCCAGAGCAACTCAAAGGTAACTATCCGCACAGTGAATGTGGGCATAGCAGGGCAGCATATCCGTAGTATTCAGCATAGGGCAAGCACTATCAGGCCTAATCCTGACAACGAAATAAGCCAGGAAGATATTGACAGGTTTACTTCAAGCATTTATAACCTTGCCATGAATCCGGGCGAGAAAATTATTGATGTACTTCCGCAGGAGTTTATTATTGATGGCGAAACAGGTGTTAAAGACCCCAAAGGCATGCTTGGCCACCAGATGGGAGCCAGCTTTCACATCGTAACAGCCCAGACTTCGGCGGCTCAGAACATCATGAAATGCATCGAAAAATCAGGATATAACCTCCAGCATATGATATTGCAGCCACTGGCATCAGCCGAAGCCGTTCTGAGCATTGATGAGAAAGAAGCCGGTGTGGTATTGGTTGATATAGGCGGCGGAACAACCGATGTGGCCATTTTTCTCGACGGTATTATCCGGCATACTGCTGTTATCCCGTTTGGCGGAGAAATCATTACCGAAGATATTAAAGCCGGTTGCAGCATAATAAAAAAACATGCTGAAGACCTGAAAGTAAAGTTCGGATCAGCACTTGCAAGCGAAAACCGCGCTGAAGAAGTGGTAGCCATTCCCGGGCTGAGAGGACGTGCCCCCAAGGAAATTACATTGAAAAATCTTGCAAAGATTATCCAGGCACGCATGGAAGAGATCATCGAAGCTGTTTACCAGGAAATTAAAAGTTCAGGCCTCGAAAAAAGACTTATCGGAGGAATCGTTTTGACCGGAGGAGGAGCCATGCTCAAGCATATTGAACAGCTCACCCAGTTTATCACCGGCATGGATACACGCATCGGCTACCCGAACGAACACCTTGCCAGCAATTCAGCTGAGGAAATGACCAGTCCGATGTATTCAACTGCCATTGGCCTGGTTTTGCTGGGAATGCAGCGAAGTGATGTATCAGCAATTAAAAACAGCACCGAAAAACCAGGGGAAACGGAAATGGAGAAGAAACCTCAGGCACCAAAGCAGAATAAAGTTTCGGAATGGCTCGACAGGTTTTTCGGCGATGGAATTAGTTAATAATTAACATACATTTTGTTAGTAAAAAAGTACGCAACGAAAATTAACCAAATTATATAACATCTAATTTTAGGGGGAGAAAAATGACTGATATGCTCAAATTCGACAAGCCAGACGAACAGGCTTCAATTATAAAGGTAATAGGTGTTGGCGGTGGCGGAAGCAATGCCGTTTCATACATGTACCAACAAGGGATAAAAGGAGTTGATTTTTATATATGCAACACTGATTCCCAGTCGCTTAGCAAGTGTGATGTGCCAAATAAAATCAGGCTTGGATCTACAGGTCTTGGTGCAGGAGCCAATCCTTCGGTAGGCCGCGATGCCGCTATCCAGATAGCCGATGAGATCAGGGAAATCATTTCGCACAACACTTCCATGTTGTTTATTACCGCAGGTATGGGCGGAGGAACAGGCACCGGCGCCGCTCCTGTAATTGCCCAGATAGCCCGCGAACTCGGGATATTAACAGTAGGCATTATCACAAAGCCTTTCGGTTTCGAAGGCCGTAAGCGTGAATTGCAGGCAATAGCAGGGATCGAAGAACTGAAAAAATATGTCGATACCACGCTTGTTATCTGCAACGATAAACTGCTCGACATGCAGGGCGACATGAAACTCAGCCAGGCATTTGGCAAAGCTGATAACGTGCTGACAATCGCCGCCAAAGGCATTGCCGAAATTATCACTGTAACCGGTCGTATCAACGTCGATTTCGAAGATGTAAAAACTGTAATGCAGGGAAGCGGAAAAGCAATAATGGGAGCTGGTATTGCCAACGGACCCGACCGGGCTGTTAAAGCTGTTGAAATGGCTTTAAACTCCCCTCTTCTGGATGATACCGATATAAAAGGAGCTGCCAATGTGCTGCTGTATATTACTTCCGGTAAGAATGAAATATCACTTGAAGAACTCAACGAAATTACCGGCTATATCACAAACAGAACTGGTGAAGAAGCCAATGTTATCTGGGGTGATGGTGTTGATGATAACCTCGATGACGAGATATCGATAACACTTATTGCAACAGGTTTCAACAAGCCTGTGGTGACAAAATACAACCTTGATGAGGTTAAAAACACCTTATATACACCACAGGCAATACGAGTTGAACCTATCACCGAGGTGCGGATGGTTGAACCTCTCTTCCCTGAAAAAGTTATTGAAGAACAAGCCAGGATTGTACCCGAAATAACGGTAAGTAATGTACCTGTTACTCTTTTCAGTGATGCCACTGCAGATAAAACTGAGCAGGCTGATGAAAAACGTAATCTTAATCCTGAACCAGTCGAAATAAAGTCATACTTTCGCCAGGAACCGGAACTTGAGATTGTAATGCCTTCAATAAAGACCGAATCGAAAACACCTGTTTACGTTAGCCCTTCCATTCAGCAGCAGGAGAATGACCAGGCCGATCTGAGCCAGGATCGAATCAGCAAACTCAGGAATCTGAGTCATAAGCCCTCAGTTGTTTCCAATATGGAAGAAATGGAAAGAGTACCGGCATACATGCGCCGCAATGTTGACTTGCCTGATGTAAGCCAGTTGAACGACAATCCGGTATCACGATATACTCTTGGTACGGATGGAACTAATAAAACCGGGTTAAGGGAGAACAACTCATTCCTGCACGACAATGTAGATTAAAGTAAAAGTCATTTCTCTTTTACAGTTATATCTATTGGTAACGGAATAAATACCACGCAAAATGGAACTCGAAAAACTCATTAATGAGGATATAAAACAGGCAATGATCAGCAAGGACAAGGATAAACTTGAAGCCTTGCGGGCCATAAAAGCAGCCTTACTGCTCGAAAAAACCGGTAAGGATGTAAGCAGTGGTATTATCCCTGATGGCATAGAGTTGAAAATGTTGCAGCGTTTGGTAAAACAACGCCGCGAGAGTGCCGAAATATTTAAAAACCAGGGCCGGCCTGACCTGGCAGAAGCTGAAATTTTCCAGGCCGCAATAATCGAGAAATACCTTCCTGAGCAAATGAGCGACGACGAAGTTATTGCTATTGTTAAGAAGGTAATTACCGAAACAGGAGCTGCAGGTATCAAGGACATGGGCAAAGTAATGGGCTCAGCCAGTAAACTGATAGCCGGGAAAGCAGATAACAAAATGATTGCCGAAATTATCAAAAAGTTACTCCTTTAATCTACTCCACTCATATTCTCTTTGCAAAACTTCCCTGCAGTAACACTGCAGGGTTTTTTAATTACTTTTCGAGATCGCTAAAAATACCAGCATTAAGCAATAGATAAAATAAATCAACTTAATGTTGAACTATAACTTTTTTTATGTAATTCATATTTTTACCTTGAACATTGAGGAAATACATACCCTCAGCCAGCAAATTTGTATTGATGGTAAGGTCAATGTTTCCGGTTGTGCTGAGATTTTCGGTATATACCACATTCCCAAGTGAATTGATCATTTTAAGTTTCACAACTTCAGAAGTTCCAGTATTAAATGATACGTTCACTTTATTAGAAGCCGGGTTTGGATATATACTAAAAAGATTTGATTCCACTGTTTCATTTATGCCAACACAAATAGCCCATACAGGGCGTATTCCATTCAAAATTGATTTATCGGTATTGTTCTGAACAAAACCAGCAAACTCAACGTCTTCCAAAGGCCAGAGCGGATCAATATTTGCAACAATATGCACAGTTTTAACGTCGCCCCCGGTTGAAAAATCGAGAGCAGTTCCGTTCTCATCAGGAATCATAAGCCGATTTACATAATTGAGCTCTGTTTGCCCCTGCCATGCCTCCTGAATATGTGATTGTGTAACCACAAAGTGGAAAACAAGTTGGTTGCTGGACAAAGTAGCTACTTTAGTAATTACAAAATCCCATACAAACTGAAGCCCGGTGCGAGTAACTGAATAGTCAATCTGTACATCCGAAAGTTTGGTAATAGCTATATTGTATTTTGCCAGATATAATGGGTAGCTGCTTACAGTAGCGCTACCTCCGACAACTTTATATTTTCCGTCGAATTCTGCAGTTGGATACCCGGAAATTCCGTAGTAGGTGTTACGTGAATTCGAGTACGTGTTAGCATATGCATCAGTGTTGTGGTTTTGAATTATAGCAACACTTTTTCCGTTTGCAACCAGATCGTCAGCACCCATTGCGGCTCCTACGCAGTATGGGGTAAAGGTTCCGGTTCCTATTTCAACAACAACCACGTTACGGGGTACCTGTTGTGACTGAGCAACCAATGTTGCCAAAATGGCTAAGGCCGATAGAAGAATAATTTTTTTCATAACCAGTTAAATTAAAGTGAGGGTTCAATTAATAAAGGCTTGAAAATGAGATTCTGGTTAATAAACAGGAGTACCAGTGAATTGAACAAGTAGACAAATAATATACTATTGCTTAAAATCCAAAAGAAAGCTATCCACAAAACAAGGTAAAGTTCGCTGTTAAGTTACGAATAAATCAACAATATCAGGCACGTTTTCTTGATTTATTAGCATTGAAAAATGAATCAATACATTGGAGTTCACCCATTACCTTTTCATTTAATCTAACATTTCTCAAATCTTCGTACCTTTACAAGAAATAATTGATATATTGACGAAAACCAGTGTAATCAAAACGATAAACAGATTTCCGGACAATTTTTCAATTGACGAATTAGTTGATAAAATGATTTTACTTGAAAAAATTGAAAAAGGAATTCAAGACGCTGACAACGGAAGAGTAATCTCTGAAGATGAACTTGAGAAACGTATTGAAGAATGGTCAAAATAGTATACTCCTTTACAAGAATAAAATAACGTATTTTTATTGATATCCTTTTCGTTCACCATATTTCGAGAAATTTTTATTCAAGAGAAATAAAATAATTTACAAGGAATCGTAGCTCATTACGAATAGTGTTACTGAGCGAATTATCACAGAATTACAAATTCATTTACTCCATGGAGCGGGATTTGAAATCCCACTCAGCATAAAAATCCCGCTCAGCACAAAAAAAATCCCGCCTTTTCAGACGGGACTTTTCAAAAAAAAAATGTGCTTATGCGCCCAACTGTAAGCGATGGAATGTCGTAACAGTAAGGTCTTTATCTGCTTTCTGCAGGTATTCACGAACGGTCATTTTTGAGTCGTTAATGAATTCCTGGTTCAGAAGGGTATTTTCTTTGTAGAATTTGTTCAGTTTACCCAGAGCAATTTTTTCGAGCATTTCTTCTGCTTTGCCTTCTTCACGAGCCTGGTCCTTACCCACTTCAATTTCGCGGGCAATAGTTTCTGCATCAACCCCGTCTTTATCAAGAGCAACAGGATTCATTGCGGCAATCTGCATAGCCACATGTTTGGATACATCCTCAATACCGGCTGCATCGGACTTATTCAGGCCAAGAATAGCAGCAAGACGGTTACCGAAATGGTTGTAAGCAACTGCCAGAGGAGCTTCGATGCATTCGTAGTGGGCGAGTTCCATTTTTTCGCCTGTTTTGCCAATAAGATCGGTAACACCGTCGGAAATGGTACGACCATCAATTGTCATTGCTTTCAAGGCTTCGAGTGAAGCCGGCTTTGAAGCAATTGCCAAGTCAATAATTTTACCGGCATAATCAATAAATTCCTGGTTTTTAGCAACAAAGTCAGTTTCGCAATTCAGCATAATTACTGCTGCGAATTTTCTGTCTTCAGTTGTTTTAGCTATAACGATACCTTGATTTGCATCACGGTCAGCACGTTTAAGAGCCAGTTTCTGTCCTTTTTTACGTAAGATATCAATTGCCTTTTCAATATCGCCATCCGATTCAACCAATGCATTTTTGCAATCCATCATACCGGCGCCGGTCATCTGGCGGAGTTTATTTACATCTGATGCTGTAATAGTAGCCATTGTGTTTGTATTTCAATTTGTTATTAACTGCTGTAATTACATAAACCTGCACAAAAGCACAGGTTTATGATTACAATAAATTTTTTTCATTAATTATACCCTTGGTTTGCGCGGGCCGCCCGGACCAGCTTTGCGTGCAATAGGTTTGCGCGGACGTTTGCGATCGTCACCTTCAGCTGGCTCAAGACCTGCAGCTACACGTTTTTTACGTGCTACTTCGCGAGCATCGTCATCGTCGTCGTCGCTGATAGCACTTGTTGAACGCTCTTCTCCTTCTTCGCCTTCTTCATCGCGTTTATCGCGATCAAGTTTACGTTCGCTGCTTCCTTCTTCAATAGCTTCGATCATTTTTTTAATGATGAGGGTAATTGATTTTGATGCATCGTCGTTTGCAGGAATAGGGAAGTCAACTAAGTTAGGGTCGCTGTTGGTATCAACTATAGCGAATGTAGGTATGTTAAGCTTGCGGGCTTCGGCAATTGCAATATGTTCTTTCATGATATCAACCACGAAAACGGCTGACGGCAGCTTGTTCAGGTCTGCAATTGAACCAAGGTTCTTTTCGAGTTTGGCACGTTCGCGGGTAATCTGAAGGCGCTCGCGTTTCGAAATACCCAGGAAGGCAGGGCTGGTCAGCAGTTTGTCGATTGACGACATTTTTTTAACCGCTTTACGTATAGTAGCGAAGTTGGTGAGCATACCGCCCGGCCAACGCTCAGTTACGTAAGGCATATTTGTAGGTCGTACCAGTTCGGCAACCAATTCTTTTGCCTGTTTTTTAGTAGCTACGAACAGGATACGTTTTCCTGATTTCGAAATTTGTTTGATTGCTGCAGCAGCTTCATCGATTTTAGCGATGGTTTTGTAAAGGTCAATGATGTGGATACCGTTACGCTCCATAAAGATATAGGGAGCCATGTTTGGATTCCATTTACGTTTCAGGTGGCCAAAGTGTGCGCCTGCATCGAGTAATTCGTCAAATGTTGTTCTTGCCATTTAATATTTCTCCTGATTTATTAGTTTACATTCTTTAATGTCGCAATTGCCAGGTAGCTCCGCCTCAAGCGGAAGTCCTGGCAATTTAGATACTAAACTACCTTCATTTTCAATCTTAACGCTTGCTGAACTGGAAGCGCTTACGGGCTTTTTTCTGTCCGAATTTCTTACGCTCTACCATACGTGGGTCGCGGCGCATAAGGCCTTCAGCCTTCAGTGCAGGACGACGGGTTGGGTCGAGTTCGCAGAGAATACGAGATATACCCAGCCTGAGTGCTCCGGCCTGGCCGGTAATGCCACCACCATCAAGGTTTGCGGTTACATCGAAAGTTCCGACTGTGGCCGAAATTTCGAAAGCCTGCATAACGGTATTCTGCAGTATAGCTGTTGGGAAATATTCTTTAAAGTCGCGCCCGTTAACCGTGATTACACCTGTACCTTCTTTGATGTAAACCCGTGCAACAGCACATTTACGCCTACCAATAGCATTCGTAGTCTCCATTTTACTTATTTAATTTCGTTAATGTTTATCTTTTTAGGCTGCTGTGCTTCGTGGGTATGCTCGGCACCGGCGAATACACGCAGGTTGCGGAATAACTCGGCACCTAATTTCGTTTTCGGAAGCATACCGCGAACGGCTTCTTCAACAACATAAGTAGGTTTCTTTTTCAGCATGATCCTTGGGGTGTTCACTTTCTGACCACCTGGATGTCCTGAATAATGAACATACTCCTTATCATTCATCTTTTTACCGGTAAAACGGATTTTCTCGGCGTTGATAATAATAACGTTATCACCACAATCGAGGTGAGGGGTATAGTTGGTTTTAGTCTTACCGCGCAGAATACGTGCTACCTGAGTTGCCATGCGGCCAAGTATTTCGTTTTCGGCATCTACCAGAACCCATTCTTTCTTAATATCGGCGGGTTTAGGAGTAACTGTTTTGTAACTTAATGTGTTCATCGTCCTGTGTAATATGCTGTTAATCAAAAAATCCCTCTTCGGTATAAAAAGGGGTGCAAAGGTATAACTATAATTTGAAATTGCAAAGACTTATTCACAATAATTTGTTGAATACTTTTCAGCTCTTGCAAAAACGTGTTTCGATCCTGGAAATAAAGGCGCAAAAGTAGTTAAAATATGGACACAAGATTTTGTAATTTATTGTCAAAGAATTTTAGTAAACCAGATATTTTGTGCGCCTATAATTCAAAAGCTGGTGTTTACAACAATAATTCATATGAATGCGATACATTTGTAAAAAATCAAAAGCGATCATTCATTCTTATAGTAATTTTTTCAATGTTAAAGCAATATTGTTCTTTGTCCCTGATTGGCATAATCATACTCAACAGTTTCACTTTATTCGCCCAAAGCTACACCATTCAGAGAGGCCACCTCAATGATGATCTGTATATTTATTGCCGTAAGAATCTGACTTCGAAAACCATTTACCAGTTGTATCGTACGACAGAATATGGAAAAACAATTAAAGTTCAATATACTATCCCCTATCCATCGCCTGATAATGACCTGAACCTGAAAAACTTAGTTGCAGATATAACGCCGGGAATGCTTTTCTGTACTTCAATTAATAATGCAGATACCGCAATTTACCAGAGTACCGATTATGGGAAGACCTGGCAGCACCTGAGCACTTTTTTTTACAGTCAGAATCCTCCGATTACTTTGTTGGGCGGATCGGTAGCCGGTGAAATTATACTTACTGAAAGACCTTCAAATCAGTCCTACGGAATTGGCTCTACGACAGATTTCTTTGCCACGCATACAATAAATGCTTTATACTCATCCTACTTTTCAAAACCTGAGATCGGGATAAACTCGGGTGAGATTTACGGAATCAATAATGCTTATTCAAGTAACAGGGATTTTATACTTCATACCGTTGATTTCGGTATGACCATTGATACCATACCCATTGATAGCAACATTGTTTACAATCCAAACGGAAACCTTGCTCAAAAGGTTTGCCATGGCACCTTACCAGGCGAATTATACCTGGTCACCCTCGAAGCGGAGCAGACCGGGTTTCCGCATGTGTATAAAATTTACCACTCAAGTGATTATGGAGCAAGTTATACATTTCAGAGTACAGCAAAATTTGATGAATCCTCATCCAATACTGATTTCACCGGAGGCCGCGAAGATTGCTCTTTTTATATAGCCAACTGGACCTATGATCAGGTGGAACAGCTGCAAATTCTTCAAATCTATTATAGTAATGATTGTGGACTTACATTTTCACTTTTTGAACATGTATTGGATGAAAATGTAAATACTCCTGAATCAGCAAGCAGCAATCTGAGTTATATTTCAGTTTCTCCTAATCCGGCTGTTTCGCAAGCCACAATACATTACCAGGTAAGAAAAAGCGGAAATGTAAAATTGAATATTTCTTCCATTGATGGAAAAGTGATAACCAATTTATTGGATGAAAATCAGCCTGCAGGACTGTATGATTTGAAATTGGATTGCAGTAATTTTAAGCCGGGGGTATATTTCGTTCAGTTGATTCAGGAAAACGGGTATAGTTCAGGTTGTAAATTGATTATCTGCAAATGAGTGTGAAGCAACTATTTTACTGAGAGTGACTGTTTCAGCCCTGTTATCTAACTTGCTCTAAAGCCTGGAAATGGAGGTTTTAACCCCCGACGAAGGATTGAGTTAAAAAAGTTCCTAATTTCGCGATCCAGAAAATCGAGACTAATGTCAATTATAACCCGAGATATTACAAAAGTTTACGGCACACAAGTGGTGCTGGATAAAGTGAATATCACTATCGGAAAAGGAGAAGTTGTAGGTTTACTTGGCCCCAACGGTGCCGGCAAATCTACACTCATGAAAATACTTACAGGCTACATCCCTCCTACTTCGGGCGATGCTTCAGTATATGGACATAATGTGCTTTTTGATGTTGAAGAAGTTAAAAAGATTGTAGGCTACCTGCCGGAACAAAATCCGCTATATCCGGATATGTACATTAAAGAATACCTGGAATTTATTGCGGGAATTCACAAACTGGGGAAAAATTCGCGTAGCCGTATTCGTGAAATGATTGAAATTACAGGCCTTGGCCCGGAACAGAACAAGAAAATAGGTACTCTTTCGAAAGGATACAAACAGCGCGTCGGGCTTGCCCAGGCCCTCATCCATAACCCGGAAGTGCTGATCCTGGATGAACCAACTTCGGGCCTCGACCCAAACCAGTTGCTCGAAATCCGTGAGCTGATAAAAGGAATCGGAAAACAAAAAACCGTTATCCTTTCCACTCATATTATGCAGGAAGTGGAAGCCGTTTGCAGCCGCGCCATCATTATAAACCTTGGAAAAATTGTTGCCGACGGGCCTACTTCGGAATTATCGGTAATTCAATCGCATGATATGGTTACTGTAGAGTTTGCGACAGCAACATCGGAGAAAATGCTTCTTGCTATTCCTGGTGTTGTGAAAGCGATTAAAATAAATGAACTTTCGTGGAAACTTCAGGCAAAACCGGGAGAAGATATCAGGCCGCGTATCAATAAATTTGCAGTTGAGAATAACCTGACCTTGCTTTCGCTTCATCGCGAAGAGCACAATTTAGAGCAAGTTTTTCAGGAACTCACGGGGAGGAAAAACAGGGAACAGTGAATATAGAATAGAGAATAGAGAATAGAGAATAGAAAATAGTGATTAGTGATTAGACCCTATGTTTGTTATCTGCATTACAATAGTCAAAACTCTTTGAAAGGTATAAATATTGGTAGTTAAAGCCATCATCTGGCTATAAACCTTAAATATCATTTATTTACCAATACTTCTTCTTATCAAATAATCAGCACTCAACTTACCAGAGCCAATAAAGAAAAAAGCAGCAAACAAAAGCAGGAAAAGGAACGCATGTTCTGCTTCGCCGGTGATATCCCCATGATGCGCCCCGAAAACAGCCACTACCATAGTAATGACAAGTGGAATACTAACAAATCGCGTCAGCAATCCGAGAGCGAACAATAATCCTCCGAAAAACTCAGTTCCTTTTGCCAGGTAAGCCATCAGGATTGGCATAGGCATTCCCATATCCTTGCTAAGCGATTCAGCCATTCCATTCATTACCTGGGAATCAAAAACCATTCTTCCATGAATTAGCATTAGAATTCCGACGATAAAGCGGACAATTCCAAGTACATCCGGGCCTAAGGGTTTGACAGAAGAAAGTTTTTTAAACATGCTGATAAAATTTTATACTTAAACGCCAACACACGCCTTTTTGTTTATTATTCACCGCAATTCCGACAAATTCCGATATCAGCCCGGCGCGAAAGCACCCTGCTCCTGAATGAAGAATAAATATGATTTTTCCAAATAGCCGGCAATGACTCTTCAAGCAGGTTCCCAGTTTGATGTTCTGCATTTTTATCATAGCAACAAGGTACAACTTTGCCATCCCAGGTTACAACCAGCGAACTCCATATGCGGTGGCAGCGGTTTCGGATTTTCCGGGCCATAACCCACGAGCCATCAGGTAATTGGCGATACCGAGATTTCTCTATCAGGGTTGGGATAATGGAACTTCCGGCATCAAAATTGTAAACCTGGGCAGTTTTAAACGACAGTTTATCCACTCCCGATTCATTGGCAAATATTTCCATCTGCTTTATCTGATGCTCGTTATGGCTCATCACCAGGAACTGCAACTCTACAAAAGGGGAAACTGACTTTGCGGCTTTTTTTGCAACCACAAGCCGGTTTATTCCTTCAATTACTGTTTGGAGATTTCCTTTTACGCGGTATTTCTCGTAGGTTACCTGGTCGAGGCCATCCATTGAAATTATCAGGTGACTTAAACCGCTGCTTATGATTTCTTTCACATTTTTATCATCCAGATAATGCCCGTTTGTAGAAGTTGCAACAAAAATCCGGCGGCTTCGGGCCAGTTTCACCATTTCTGTAAAATGATGGTTTAATAAAGGTTCGCCCTGAAAATAAAGGGTAAGATAGATGAGATCGGGAGCAAGTTTATCAAGAACCCGGGTGAATATCTCCAGAGTCATATTCCCTTTTGGCCTGGTAAGCAATTGCATTCCTGTTGGACATTCGGGGCAGCGAAGATTGCATAAGGTAGTAGGTTCGATGGAAGCGGACCATGGCTTTCCGATCACAATAACTTTGCGAAATAACCGGCTCAGAAGGTAACTGGTTTCGACGTGAAGCAGATTTTTAAACCTCCTCCAATTCAGTGTTTCGAGTAACAAAGAATAGTAATGGAACCTTCCTGTTTTCCACACAATCAATCTATCTTATTGGTAAGTTTTTGTACCAGTCTGAATTGCTGCAGGAATTCTCTTGCAATAACCCTCAGGACGGTATAAACAGGTATCGCCAGCAGCATCCCGAATATTCCGGCCAGGCTTCCACCCATTATGATGACGAAGAAGATTTCGAGCGGATGCGCTTTCACACTGTTGGAATAGATCATAGGCACGAGAAAATTATTATCAATAAAATTAACAACAAGAAATATTCCTCCCAGTTTAGCAAGCACGGGAAGTACTGCATCATAAGCACCTGTTGCAAGAGTGGCGGTTACTCCTAAAGTAATTCCAAGTATTGAGCCAATGATAGGACCAATATAGGGAATAATATTCATGATGCCTCCGAAAAACCCGATAAGCAGGGCATTCTCGACACCAAAAATCCAAAGTCCAAGTGCAATAAGCGACATTACACCTAACAATTCGAGCATCACACCAATAAAATACCTTACAAGCAGACTCTTCGAATCAATGAAAACCTTGCGGGTTGCCTGGTGATGCTTCACCGGTACGAGAGCGAGAACGCTATTCTCGAACAGACTGTCATCTTTCAGAAAAAAGAATGCAATAAATAATACCGATACAAACCCCACAACAATAGTACCTGCAATATTGAAGAAACTATTAACTGTGCTGGCAATACTGCCCATATTTACCAGGGTTTTCGCTTTCAGAATTATAAATTCCTGCAATGTTTGTCCTCCGGGAATAACTCCCAGTCCATGTAAATTTGCATCCATCCAATGAAGTGGGTTTTTCAGGTTTGCAGCCAGAAGTTTTACATCTATCCTCGAAATTGTTTCTGCCTGATTCACAATGAGCGGAACAAAAATGGCAAGCAGGCCAAAAAACACTAATACTATGATCAATAATGATAAACCTGCACTCAATGCATGAGGAATACGTATTCTTTTTATATGAATTTTGTCGAAAAAACGAACTAAAGGATGCCCTATAAATGAGATTACAGCCGCAATGAGAATCCAAACGATCATGAATGAGAACCGCCAGATCATAAAACCTAACAGAAAAAGAAGCAAAACATATCCTGCGTATTTTAAAACCTGTTTCATAAAATGGAATTATAGAGTTACAAATTTAGCGAAAAAAGCTCAGAAATTGAAATTTTGCCTGATATCAGTTCCTAAAAAAAAGATAATCCGGGCCTTGCCAAAGCCAAACCCGGATTAGTATAGAAATAAGTCCATTTAAACTTTGCATGGGATAAAATCCCTCGATCAAAGACCCAAGTCCTATGACCCATCCCGCCGCGGCGGGACAAAACCAAGGCCTACTCATCAATGCTTCTTGGAGTTTGGAGCTTATAATTTGGGATTTAAGGGATGCGGAAAATTATCCCGTTTGCAGTATAATAACCAGATTCAGAAAGATTTGCTCTAATCTACCCAATCAGCAATAAACAGGTTAGTATCGCGAGTTCCGTGATTGTTCCGGTTCGATGAGAAAACCAGTTTCTTGCCATCAGGCGAAAACATCGGGAAGGCGTTAAAGTAACTTTCGGAAGTAATCTGCTCCAATCCCGAACCATCCAGATTGATCATAAACAAATGAAAATCGTACCCTTTTGCCGACTGGTGGTTGCTCGAAAAGATGATTTTTTTGCCCGAAGGATGGAAGAATGGTGCCCAGTTGGCTTTGCCCAGATGCGTTAGCTGCTGATAATCGCTTCCGTCAACATTGCATACACAAATTTCCATATTCGTTGGCATTACCAGGCCCTGGGCAAGCAAATCCTGATATTCTTTAATATCTTCTGGTGTTTGTGGGCGTGAGGCACGAAAAACGAGTTTTTTGCTGTCGGGCGAAAAAAATGCTCCGCCATCGTAGCCCAATTGATCAGTTACCTGTTTCACATTACTGCCATCAATATCGCACACATACAGATCGAGATCGCCGTTGCGGGTTGATGTGAATACCATTTTCTTACCATCGGGTGAAACCGTTGCTTCGGCATCGTAACCGGGTAAATCAGTCAATTGTTTCACGATATTTCCTTTCAGATCAGCAATAAATATATCGAACTCAGGGTATATTGCCCATAGGTATTTGTGATCGGCGCGAGGTTCAGGATTTGGCGGACATTCTTTACCTCCCAGGTGTGTTGAAGCATATAGAATCTGCTTGTCGCCAGGCATAAAATAGGAACAGGTTGTACGGCCAAAACCAGTACTGATCATTGTTGGACGATATGTACTGTCCTTTGCTGCGTTTTTAATATTGAGGTTAAAAATCTGGTCGCATTTTAAATCCCAGGCAGGATTGTTGCATTGAAATGCAAGATTTTTACCGTCGAAGCTGAAGTATGCTTCGGCATTATCACCGCCATAGGTTAGCTGCTGAATGTTTTTCAGGTGTTTTTCCTGTGCGGAAGTTGCAGTGGCAAGAAACAAGAGAATGAAGGAAAGAAAGTTTTTCATTTTAATGGTTTGAGAATTTTAGGTTTACGTACAAATAGAAAGGAAAATTCAAAAAGAATGTTCAGTTCAGGCGAAATTAACCGTTTGGCTTTACCCGGTAATTTAAAACTGAAAATAGATAAACGGCTGTATTTCGGAGGATTTGATCTGGATAACAACCAGAACAATAACAACAAGGTAGGCGACTTTTAAAACAAAAGGTGATTTCACAACCAGTAGCTGAGTCCGTAACTCAATATCAACAGGTATAAAATGCAGGATGTAACCTACTACCATCAGGATAAAGATGTAAGGATATCCTTTAACAAAGTCCGAAATGATTTCGGGATGAAATGACGTGGATATCTGCCTGAGCATTGAACCTGCAACCTCCATACTATCGGCCCTGAAAAATATCCACGAAAAGCAGACAAAGTGAAAGGTTATGAGTACGCCAAGAATTCGAGTCAGCTTGTTTTTCGGAATGCTGATGATTGAATTTATAAATTTTTCGAAAGCCAGCCCCACTCCATGTAACGCACCCCATATCACAAACCGCAGGGCAGCACCGTGCCACAATCCGCCCAGCAACATAGTGATCATCAGGTTGATATACGTCCGGATTTTCCCTTTCCGGTTCCCTCCGAGCGAAATATACAGGTAATCGCGCAGCCAGCTGGAAAGCGAAATATGCCAACGCCGCCAGAACTCGGTAATGCTTGCCGACTGGTATGGGGAATTGAAGTTTGCCGGGAGTTTATACCCAAGTAACAAGGCAATTCCGATAGCCATATCGGTATAACCCGAAAAATCACAGTAAATCTGTAACGCGTATCCGTAAACTCCAAGCAGGTTTTCGAGACCGGTATAAAGCCCCGGATTATCAAAAATCCGATCAACAAAATTGATGCTGATATAATCGGAAATAACAGCTTTCTTGAATAAACCAATGCAGATCAGGAAAACAGCTTTGCCAAAATCGGCTTTGCTTACATGAGGTGCAGTGCGCACCTGCGGCAAAAAAACTGAAGCTCTTACAATTGGTCCGGCCACCATTTGGGGGAAAAATGTCACAAAAAAAGCAAACTCCGAAATATCCTTTACCGGTTCAATATTACGGCGATAGATATCGATGGTATAGCTCAGGCTTTGAAAAGTAAAGAAGGAAATCCCGACAGGTAAAAAGATATTCAGCGGATCGAAGGGTTTGTTTATTACATCGTACACCATGCCAAGGAAGAAGTTGGTGTATTTGAAATAAACCAGCATTCCGATATTTACACAAAGGCTGATAACCAGGAAAATAGTTCGCTTCCGGTTGTTTTCGGTCCGGGCAATCTGGCGGGCAAGGTTGTAATCAACAACGGCTGTGATGAGAAGCAGGATAAAATACAACCCGCTCGATTTGTAATAAAAAAAAATGGAAAATAACGTAAGATAAATATTTTTAAGCTTATTATGCTTATAAACAATACTATACACAGCAATAAACCCCAGAAACAGGAATAAAAAGAAACCGCTGCTGAAAATCATCGGCTCCTTTGGATTGTAAACAAACTCCTGTAAAAGTTTATGAAAATCAATCGGCTGCATACTTCAGATAGCTGTCAATTAATGCTTTATAAAGGAGAGTTCCCTGCAAGGCATACCCCTGTTTGTTAAAATGCACTCCATCGCGTTGCAGCATACCTGCTTTGCGCCATTCGATACACGAACCGAAACCTCCGCCTATAGTGTACATGTCCCAGCAAGCTATCCCTTCCTGCTGCGAAACTTTTATCAACGCACGCTGAACCATTTCGAGGTATGCATTCTTGTATTTTTTTTGATAGTAATCATCAGTTGGTGTAGCTATCAGAATAGTTGTTCCAGGATTTAATAACCTGATGCTTTGAAGCATGGTGGTAACGGAAGCCATCACTTCCTCTTCGGTTATTTTAATATTTGCTCCTTCGTTGGTTCCCAGTGAAATAATTACCAGATCAGGATTTAATATCTTTAATTGCCTGTAAAACAAGGGCGAATTATTGTAATCGCTGAAATGGGCTCCGTTTATACCGATGCTGTGGTAGAGAATTCCGGGTTTGCCGTTCTGTAGAATTACACCGTTAATAGTAGTAGATTCCTGGTTTATTTCCGTCGGCTCGCTCTGTATACGAACATAATTGGTTGGCTGACCGAATGAAACCTCTATTTTGCAATCGCCTTTTTCCATCGGTGCTGCCGACATCAGGTAACCGAACTTTGCAGGAGAATCAGAAATACGGGAATCGAATTGCAGAGAATCT
The DNA here is from genome assembly GCA_041753535.1 of Lentimicrobiaceae bacterium. GTDB lineage: Bacteria > Bacteroidota > Bacteroidia > Bacteroidales > UBA4417 > UBA4417. The sequence continues at coordinate 93,467 of JBGSUB010000003.1, read as the reverse complement.
TTTGTCAGTATCAATTTTACCTGGTTAAAAGAATAATCGAGGTCGTCGTGGCTAAAGGTTGTGATATCGAAAAAACCTCCACCCTGCTGTGTAAGCATTGATATTCCTGAAATACCGGGTTCGGGTGATCGCGACTGACTTATAATTTTTGCAGTTTGCCAACTGACATTTGATGATGAACGGTAATCGTTAGGTTCGCTGGTACCAGCTACCCTGAGCGGGAAAACCAATCCTCGGCCTGCATTTCCGAAACGGAGCTGAAGATATTTGCGGACTTCACGCGTCAGAAAATCGGCCTGAATATGCGAGTCCCCGATATGGACAATATTTAACTGGCTTGAATCGCCGTTTTCGAGCTTGAGAAGTTTGTTTAAAAATGGTGCCAGGTGCATGGCGTTGAAAATCGTATCGGCTTCGTAATTGATAAACGAATATTCGGCAACACTATCGGCACCGCCAATGGTATCCTGCCCTTTGCTGACCAAAGAGATAAAAAGTACAAGGGAGAGTATAAAAAATCTATTTCCTGATGGCTGCAAGGCTGTTCCTCCTTTTCTGGTAAGTATCAACTTCATAAATAAAACTTCTTGCCAGCGACAACCCGACTTTACGTCCGCCGGCAAAATTGAGATGTGTGTAATCCTTGTTGGCAAGAGCGGGTTTTGAATTGGCAAATAAGGCCATGGAATTTTCGCCTCCCATTGCCTCGAACATGTTCCAGAAAAGCAACTTATTATCGAAGGCTATTTTTTCCTGGGCCTGTATCAGCAAAGGAATAACCGGCATAGTAATAAATTGTCCCTGCCTGCGCTGGCTGCGGTCCGAAACGGATAACAGCAGAATAGGAGTATCCGGGAAAGCTTCTCTTAACTTATTTACCAGTTTACTCATCCCTTTAATATATCCGGTAAAGTCTTTTGATGGTGAATTTGACACATTCAGCCCGAACTGTAAAACAATCAGATCGTAATTAAGCAGGCTGTCGAACGCTGAAAGATTTCTTTCCGGGATTCCCTGCAAACCCAGCCCGGAGTTCCCTTTGATGGCAAAGTTGTCAATATATATCCCGGTTTCGTCCTCGAGCGACGCCCCAAAACATGTGATACCATCCTGGAATAGGCTTGCGCTTACCTGGCGGATGGAATCGGACTGAACCGTAATCATCGCGGGCAGTAAGGAGGCCGGCATATCGAGGATACGCCTGTCCTTCCGGTTTATGACTATACGAGCCTTCTGATTTTGCGACGAAGCATAAAATAAACGAAAAGTGCTGAAGGTTGAAGTGTGTTTAAAATGAGTGCTTCCTTTATAAAAAACATAATTTCCCGAATCAGAAGTGTAACAGAAACCGTTAATCCCCAATCTTCCCGACCCGGGATTAGTGAGAATGGAAGTTGTATTCCAACCGGCAAATGAATGTATCACCGATCTTCTGAAACCGGCAATTTCGGAAGTAATAGGAACAAAACCCACTCCGTTGCCACCGTAAAGGCTTTGGAGTGTATCGCGAAGATCACTTACGAGAATATCGCCTTCCGAAAATGAATCTCCGTACCAGGCAATCCGCACTTTGGCTTGCTTTACTTTGGCCTGGAGTAAACGATTGAAAAGCTTATCGAGCGGATATTTTTCGCTTGTAAAATTCCGGAAGCATACAATTCCCTGGGGGCAGGGTTCAAGGGTGGCAGCAAGCGTATCTATAAAATGAAGTTGTGTCAATTGGGTACTGTCGTCAGCCTGGATATCCGAAAAAATATTTACAGGCTTTACGCTATAGCCCAAAACTTGTCGTTCGGTATTGAATAACGAAAGTCCCGCAAGTATCCCTGCAACAGCCAATGTGTAGTAAAAAGCATATGGGATATAGTTCTTGTTCATTAAATTAATGAAGGTATGAAAAGGGTATTTCTGTTTCTGAAAAGGAATCCGCTGCTCTTTTTGCAAAGGATAGTACGCTGAAAATAAGTCCGCAAAAGTATGAACTTTCGGCTTATGTTTCGGTTCCAAAAGAATTAAAACCACGGAGACACTGAGGGCACAGAGTAACACGGAGAAAAATGCTTTGTTCTTAATGAAAGGCAGCTTTATTTAAAAAACGCTCTGTGAATCTCCGTGTTCTCCGTGTCTCTGTGGTTAAATAAATCAATACCTTTTTCCTTATTCCTGAACAGTCCAAAGAAATAATACTATACAATTTCTACAATTCATATTTTTACAAAAAAAAACCATGAATAATGCCGAATTCAGGATGTGGGCGCACAAACTTGCCGACCATATGGCCGATTACTACGAAAACATCGAAACCTACCCGGTGAAATCAAATGTAAAACCCGGTGAAATACTCGCACTGCTTCCTACAGCCGCACCTGCCATTGGTGAAGATATGACGCAGATCATGAGCGATTTCGAAAGCATTATTATACCGGGAATAACACATTGGCAGAGCCCCGATTTCTTTGCCTATTTCCCGGCAAACGGCAGTTATCCGAGCATACTTGCCGAAATGCTCACGGCTTCGCTGGGCACGCAATGCATGGTTTGGGATACTTCCCCTGCCGCTGCCGAACTCGAAGAAATGATGATGAACTGGCTCAAATCCATGACCGGTCTGCCCGCCGACTGGCATGGGGTAATTCAGGATACAGCCTCTACCTCCACCCTGGCTGCTTTATTGAGTGCACGTGAGAAAATTTCGGGGTATGGAATTAATGAAGGCGGTTTTTCCGGGAATGAAAAACTGCGTGTTTACTGCTCCACCGAAACTCATTCCTCAGTTGAAAAAGCGGTGAAAATTGCCGGAATAGGTCGGAAAAACCTGGTGAAAATTGCAACGGATTCACTGTTCCGGATGGATGCCACTCTTCTTCGGAAAGCAATTTCGGAAGATATAGCCGCCGGTATCACACCTTTATGTGTTGTGGCAACGCTGGGCACAACAGGTTGTACGGCAATTGATCCGCTTAAAGAGATTTCCACTATCTGTGAAGAAACCGGAACATGGCTGCACGTAGATGCGGCATACGGCGGTACCGCCCTTCTTTTGCCCGAATACCGCTGGATGATAGAGGGCATTGAAAATGCCGATAGTTTTGTGTTTAATCCACATAAATGGATGTTTACAAATTTCGATTGTTCGGCTTATTTTGTAAAAGATAAAGAAGCTCTTCTCCGCACTTTCGAAATCCTTCCCGAATACCTGAAAACTGCCACCCGTGGACTTGTAAACGATTACCGCGATTGGGGAATTCCTTTAGGCCGCCGTTTCAGGGCACTGAAATTATGGTTTGTAATTCGTTCGTATGGCGTAACAAAACTCCGGGAAATGGTAAGTGAACATATCCGGATAGCGCGCTGGCTTGAACAAGAGATAATTGCGCATCCGGGATTCGAAATTATGGCCGCGGTACCGCTAAGTGTCGTGTGTTTCCGATACAGGCCTTCGTGTGTGTTCGGAACTGAAAACCTGAATGCATTGAATGAGGAACTGCTTGCTAAGCTGAATGCCAGCGGAAAATTATTTCTGACACATACCAAACTTAAAGGGCAATATACACTTCGCATGTCAATTGCCGGCACACTCACAACTCAACAGCATGTGGAAAAAGCATGGGAACTCATAAAGGCAACTGCTGTTGGCAGTTCTGGTTACTAATATCGAAAAAGGATAAAAATTAATTTATTAAAGAGCAGAGATTGTTCTTTTCCAGAGTGCTCCTTCATTCTGCCCGGAATGACAATGCTCTCATTCAATATCATCGTTTATTTTAAGACAAAAAAAAAAATTTAACAGGTTCTATATCCAATGATTGATATTACAAAGGTTGATAAGTTCAGCAATATTGTGTGTCAGCGTCTTCTCCATGCTATTACGCTTATGATTTTTAACGGTGTGAATGCTGATATTCAGTTTATCTGCAATCATTTTGCTGCTGAGCCCTTCGAGACAAAGCTTAATAATTTCAAGTTCTCTTTGAGATAAAACTGTGTCGCTTATTTTCCTGTAATCCCTGGTAAATATCTTCTGATATCCGTGTGTGGAAGAATACCTGAATATAGTAAGAATCATATTTTCATCGGTTTTTATCTCCCCGATTTCAGAGAAAACTTTCACATTCAGAACAGGCGGGAATCCTTCATTTGAAACAGCAAAAGTTCCTTCGAGCAGGAATTGCGACGTGCTTTCATCCTTCCTCATATAACGGTGATTAAAAGCAAACCTGTAATCCTCAAGTTCATTTACCGGAATTGTTGATACAATGCTGAGTATATCAGGAAATATTTTCTCGCACAATAATGATTTGTCTTCAGGATGGAAATACAAGGTTTGAAAATCAACCGCTTTCATCGAATGAGGATGCCTGACACAAATGCTGTTTTTTTCACAACAATCGTGAATGCATACAAATTGCCTGCCCGAATGATCAATAAGGCAGCAACTGAAAAGAAATTCCGGAGTTTTATCATTCTTTACCTCCCAGGAATGCCTCTTGATTTCGGAAACCACATTCGGATGAACAGGATTATTTCCGTTTACCTTATTATGGAAACGCGGCATTAGCAAGTCTTCTGCTTCACTCTTCATGATGAAATGCATTAAATGAATGTGGGGTTACTTCAAATAATTGCAACAGTAATACCTGGAGTAGTATAATCCCTAACAGTTTAAATCAAAAAACTAACAATATAACGCCTATTGATTCAACACCAGGTAATCCTTTGTTCTAATCTCAATAAAGCTGACAAGGCACAGTCAATTCAAAATACTGACTTATAAAATATTATATACATCATGTGATGTAAGAGTGAGAAAAAAACAGCGGAATTTCGGAAAAGTTCAATAGTGTAAAAAAATTAACATATAGAAAAATGACACGTTTGTGCTATTGCAATCAGGGGTATTGCAATTGTAATTTTAAAGTTGATGAATGATGAAGGAAACTGTTGACTTAAAGCATGTTCATCAATGGCTGAAATTGTTTGAATTCAAAGCATTGGACATTGATGATAATAGTATTTACATCAGCATTGAACCACGGATATATACATTTCATATACTACTGATAGTAAATAACAGGAGCTACAAAATGAATTTCTGAATCATAAAATCCCTCGCTTCCATTTTCTCTCAGTCTTGTCGCCTTTCATTCATAAATAGATCATCTGACCCTGAACTTTATATTTTAATCCGGAAGTTAAGGTTAAGTATCAAGTTGTATGATTTTCCTGTAAGTCAGGAAAATAACTATCACTGAAGGTACACTTCTCATTTTTACAAGAGTGTGCTGTCCGGAGTTGCCGAAAATCCGATTACAGAGTAGGCATAATAAAAATTAACGCTATGAGAATTGATCCTAAAGCAAAATTAATTACGGTCCAGAAAGAGCGGACTGATTTTAAGAGCATGTTGGTGAAGAGTCCGAATTATTTTGGAAATATTGTCGGAAGCAAGCTAAAACCCATTTTGAAGATTGTATCAAATGGAGCCTATGAACAGATTACCTGCATAGGATATAATCCTGAAACTACTGATATGGAGGCTATTTTCTCCATCAATCAGGCAACAGGCTATTCCGGTGGATTGTGCACAGGTGGCTCATTCGAACATGTAAGGTTTTACCTCGATTTTCACGATGGTGCCGGTTTTATTGACCAGGGAAGCGTAGCCGTAAATGTACATGATATCCCGCCAGGCTTTGATTGTAAGGACAAGTCGGTTTTCCCGATCAAATATGTCGCAACCCTGAAAAAGAAAACCAGCAAGTGGTCGAAATGTGAAAATCCACTTTTGCCAACAATGCGAGCCATACTTTCGTGGAACAATGATCCTCCCGCAAATTCACCTGGCTGGAACCCGGTATGGGGAAACGTGATGACTGCAGATGTTCAGATAAAGCCTGCGCCAAAGTTTAGTATTCCCGAGTCTGTTGATTTATCGGCGTATCTTCAATTAGCCTCGCTGTCGCCAAACCTCACTGCGGCACAAATAGCCAAAATTACAAATATTGACCTGGTATCATTAAATCCACAGCCGCTTCCACCGAAACTGAACGAGGTAGCAAAAATTTACGAAAAGCTGAAAGTCCCCGCCTCGCGATTCGCATTCAAGACTGTGCAGAACATGATCAAATACCCTTCATCGGAAATTACGCTGATGAACAAAGCCATGTTTACCGATCTTAAAATCAACACTGACCTGCTGATCGATCAGTTTATTAAACCATTTCCGATTGATACTTCAAAAGCGAATATTGACTACGAAGAACTGGAATGCATCGGGCTTGATTATAATACCGAAAGCCTTGCTGCAACAGTAAAGATCAAAAAGAGCGCCGGTTATTCTTCCGACCTGTGCGGGGCTGGCAGCAAGGAATATATTTCGTTCTGGATCGACTGGGACGATGATTGCTCCTGGCAATACCTGAACACGGTTGAACTGAGAGTGCACGATATCAATTCGCCGGCAAACGAATTATTTTACAGTGTTTCGCTGCCTTTAGATACCACTTATCATCGTAAGAATTGCTCCATACCTAATGTGGTGCGTGTACGATCCGTGCTGTCATGGAATGTTCCGCCATCAACAACTGATCCCGAAAAACTGGAATTTTACGGAAACAGGGTCGACGCGCATGTTCAGCTAAAGCCGGGGATAGAAATTACTCCTGGTGATGTATTTGCCATGTTCAATATTATCGGCGGCATTGATGTGGATCATGTGGATGATGCCAGCGGACTGACAAAGGACAATTCGGTATTTGCATACAATGCATTGCCAGTGCCGAAAGGGGCAGCTTTTGGCGGTGAAATTGTTATAAACGGGCCTTCGTTCCCGGGATTCAAATACCGGATAAAGGTTACCAACCTGAGTGATTTTACCTGGTATTACCTCAGTAATGCATTGTCAACAGTAGGCTGGTCGCCGGTTCCGCCTTATTCGCCATGGACCACGCAGAATCCCGATCCGGTTGACCATTACTATTACTACCTCGATTTTAACCAGAATACATTAAACGTACTCGGGCGCTTTACTCCCGGAACCAATGATATGCTAAAGGTTGAGATCGAAATTTCAGGACTTGCCGGAACCTTCAGCAAGGTGATACAGATGGATAACGTATGGCCTGTTGTTACACTTCAGATAGATGATAATGGCGATTGTACTCATTACAAAAAAGGCGATACCATTACCGGACATTACTTTGTGAATGACAGCAACATATGGTACTGGGGCTTTGGCAGTACGTACGGAGGCTCCGCAACGGGAACTACCAATACACCGGCAGCACCGGGAACCGCTTTCAGCATCCCGACAAATGCAGCATCCTACCCATGTGGAAGTTTCTCATTGTATGCCTATGATAAAACGATTGTCGATAGCCAATCTGTAGGACATTATTCGCCTGCATCATACAATGTATGCCTGAAATAGTCCGGCTAATACGGATAGTAAAAGAAGAATAGAGAGTCGGAAGTTGGAAGTGAAAGGAACAGACTTCCGCCTTCCGCCTTCCATCTTCCATCTTCCATCTTCTGACATTCGACATTCACCTTCCAATATCCTTCATCTCTCTGAAAATCTATCGTTCTTACACACATGACCGACCTTCTGAAGTATTTTGTAATCGTAATTGTCGTCTGGCGCATCACACATCTTATAAGTTCTGAAGACGGGCCATTCGATATGATAATACGTTTGCGGAAGTTGATGGGAAATTCATTTTTCGGGAAGTTGATGGACTGCTTTTATTGCCTGAGTATCTGGATAGGCTTTTTTACTGCACTTTACATAGCTTCATCCCTCGAAGAAATTCTGATACTCACACTGTATTATTCGGGCGCGTCCTTAATCCTCGAAAAATTAACGAACAAAAATTTTGTATGACTTATGTGTAATTGCAATCAGCAGCGCGCTGCCTATACCACCCAATATCATTCACAGCCACAGAAAGGCGTTGTAAAAGTGAAACTCACCGGGAATAAACCCATTGTTATAAGCGGGAATTTTACCGGACGTACTTATGCCTTCCGGAAAACAAATGATATGAACCTGGTTGATAGCCGCGATATGATCAGCATGAAAGAGATGGATGGCTTGCTGGTGATGTATTGACTGGTTGAAGGTAGTGTAAAGAGGGTAGAGGGTAGAAGATAGAAAGGCGAAGAGTGAAGGGCTATGTCATTTAGTCAACAGAAAATATTGAAAATTTAACCGCAGAGATCCGCAAAGTCTTACGCAGAGTTTCGCAGTGAGATGTAACGATTATTTTCTCTTCGGTACTTTGCGCTTCCTCATGGAACTTTGCGGTAAAATCTATAGATTCAAAATCCTTAACTAAATGACAATGGTGTGAAGGAAGATGGGCGAATATCCGAAATACCCGATGAATTGTACTTTTTTATTTATGATTCCTCAGACCTCCGACTTCCATCTTCCGACTTCCGACTTTTCCTTCCTTCACCATTTACACTGAAATAAAAAAACGATATGAAACGAAAATTCTATATAATCGGACATAATCCCAATTCGGTGCGAGCGGCTATACGTTGTTTGAAATCCGGAGCCAATGCAATTGAGCCTGATATAAGGTATTTGCCGGTGTATGATGAAAAGTTTTTTGTTTATGATATTGCAACTGAAAATCCAAAGCGTCATACACTCAAGGATTATCTGATCGGGTTGTCGGAGGCACTCAACAAAGAAAAGCTGAACCTGGCCCTTATTGCTATTGATCTCAAACCCATTTATTCCAAAGAAATGGAAAGTGAAACCCTGGTATATATGAAGGAATTTTTCGCACAGATCAATGAATATTTCTTTAAAACCTATACCCCGGTTCCGGTGCTGCTTACCGTAGGCGATCCGTCCGGAAAGCATTTGCTTGCCACTGCCAAACCCTATTTAACCGTTAACCAGGCTGTTGGGGTTGACGAAGGCGATACGCCTCAAAGTGTGATCGACTATTTCGATAAAGTACAAATGCCCTGTTCGTATGCCAACGGAACAAGTTCTCCATTTGCTTCGCCCACAAAATTCAAACGCATTATCAAAGAAGCTATTGCCCTGAAACAGCAAACCAATGAACTGAAACTTGTTTATACCTGGACCGCCAACTCGGTAAAAGTAATGCGCGATTTTATTGACCTGGGCGTTGATGGAATGATTACGGACAGAGTTGCCGCATTAAGAAGCCTGATTGACTCTACATATAAAGACACTATAGAATTGGCGACGGCAGATTATAATCCGTTTGGGTAAGCGGTAGTTGGAATTGGGAAATGACACTTTTGTGCTATTGCGAAGGGGGACCTCTCGGTAGTATTTTTGAGTAGACTTAAATTTAACTAAATTCTGATTCCTGGTTTGTTTTAAACCGACATCCATATTAAAAAACTTGAATTAGATATCAGTAATACCATATCAAAAACCATTTCAATTGCTTTTCAAATTAATAAAGGCTTAAAAACAATTCAAATGAAATAAAAAAACACTATTGGACGAATAAAAATTGAAAACCCATTATATAAATCAAATAGCACAAATATGAAACAATTCAGCGCATCCAACTTTATTGGTAATTGTACGATTGATGAAGATTTTGAAGAAGCTCTTATGAAAATGAATACTGTTGCACAAAAGTATACTATCACAGTAAAGGTAAATTCATCGTACCGTGTAAACGCCAATGTGCAGGGAGCAATTGTAAAGCCCGCAACCCACAGCAATCATATGATCGGCCATGCCATCGACTGCAACCTGATACTAGATGGGAAGTTGTATAATTCGGTGAAAATGCAATCCGACAAAGGTAAAATCAGGGATTTTATCAACGAAGTAAAAGCTACAGGACTGCGCTGGGGCGGCGACTTTGGCAAAGCCGATCCCGTGCATTTCGACGATGGATTGAATATAAAAAACATGCCTTTGTGGATTAAGAAATTCAATGCGTTGAATGGGGTGAGTGCGGGGTAAGGTTGATTGAATACATCCATAATTCCTATATATGTAAAGACGGATTCGATTTACAGATAAAGAACAAATCCTGGTATTCTGATTAAAATGCAAAATACAGGCCTGTTAACATGTTGAGGAACTCGCTTAAAGATAAATTTTGATTTTCTCTACAAATGCTGTATCTTAGCATGTGTTTACCAAACTATTTGAGTTTTCTATTTAGCTGGGACTACTATTCTAATTAACTGAAATACTTTCATAACTTTTATAAATTGATCATTCGAGTCATTTCTGTACTTTATAATACTTCCTTTCACAATTAGTAAAATGTTCTCAAATAATAAATTGTGTTCAAATAATAGATTGTGCAGCATTTATCATTTTATTCCATGAAACCAATGACAACCTTATTGTCAGACTTTTTTCGAACTACATATCAACTTTATAAGTGCTTGTAGATTTCTTTGTTAATCTTCAAGGCATAGCCTGTACTTTCAACTTTTATTTTTCAGAATTTCAGGAGAATAGAAAGAAATTTTATTAATAACCAGTAAATAATATCATGGCAAAAATTACAAAGAGTTCCCCAAATTGTGCAGAACTAATAAAACATTTTGAAGGGCTGTTTTTATCAGCATACCTCTGTCCTGCAAATGTGTGGACGATAGGGTATGGAACAACTATTTATACGGGCGGGGTAAAAGTTAAAGCAGGTGACAACTGTACAGAACCACAAGCTTTTCTATTTCTGCGAAACGACCTGGCTTATTTTGAAACGATGGTTGATGCTTATACTCGTGATGACATAAATCAGCAACAGTTTGATGCTTTGGTTAGTTTTTGCTATAACCTTGGAGCGAAAAACCTGAAAGACTCAACTTTATTGAAAGTAATAAATACTAATCCTATAAACTATCCTGAAATACAAATCCAATGGCTAAAATGGAACAAAGCAGCAGGCAAGATATTGAAGGGGTTAACGCGGAGACGCAATTCGGAATTCTATTATTACCAAAACAGGATACTCAAATTTGAATTTTAGTATTGGAAAGAAGTGTGCCTAAATAAAAAGGAAGAGGTAAAAAAAATATTATAATATGTTTGGTTCAATTGCATTAGATGTAGTGATAAGCCTTGTGCTTATTTATCTTCTTTACAGTTTATTGGTAACTATTGTTGGAGAAATAATATCTTCAAGGATACAGATAAGAGCAAAGATGCTTAAAAGCACCATTGCATCAATGCTACTCGACAATTCTGAAATAGTGGAAACATCGAACTTAAAAAAAGTTTGGTTATGGATTAGTAGCAGATGGAATGATTACACATACATACAGCGTTCGGATTATGAAAATTCACTTGCTGAGCGATTTTACAACTATCCTTCTATTAAATATCTGGCAAAATCTGAATTAAAAAAACTACCTGCTTACATTTCAAAAGAGAATTTCTCTGAAACAATTTTTAATATACTTCGCGAAAAGGGGGCAGGAATAGACGATATGGCTAAAATTAACTTTTGCCTGAAATACAACACACTTAATATAGGCGACGAAACAAAAAAGCATATTACTAATCTTTTTCAAACCGCAAATTCAAGTCCGGATGCATTTAAAATCAGTTTGCAGAAATGGTTTGAGGATACAATGGATCGTCTGAATGGTGCTTTTAAAAAACGAATCCGGCCTATCTTATTTTGGATAGGATTTATTATTGCTGTTGGCTTTAATGTAGATAGCATTACTATTGCTCGCATGCTATCAAAGGATAAAGAGGCAAGAAACCAATTGGTGCAAATGGGAACTGCTTTAGCTAAGGATTCTTCGCGATATCCTGACTTTGTTGTTGTTCAAGGTGACACATTACATTCGCAAGCCGTTATTGATAGCGGTTATGCACGTGTATCGAAAGATATAAATGATGCCAATATGATTTTAGGTTTGGGTTGGGGATTAAGTGAATTAAAAAAACAGGATTCGTTAACACTTAACTATAAATACAATAAATCTTCCATATTAAAAATTCACAAACTAAAATTATCTATTCTAGACCCCTTACAAAAAGGTAGTGTTTCATTAAATCAAAAAATAAGACAACTCAATGACAGTATTAATAGCAACAGCAAGCAAAAGTATAAAAGCGAAATCGCCTTGTCAGATGCGATGTTCAAACTAATATTAGGAAATAAGGATACTGTTGCATTAAATAAAACTATTGACATTAACAATAAGAAAATCGATTTGTATGCAAAGAGAATTGCATCACAAACTGCATATACCAGGATATATATTGATTCAATTTCAAAATTGAATACTTATAAAATTGCTGCTTATCAGAAAATTGATTCAATTGCCGGAGATAAGTTTGCTTCAATTGATAGTATACATTCTACTAAAGATGCATGCACAATAATTGGCACGAGAAATTATTATCCCCGCGAAAAAGCCGGCTATTTTATTCGCAATATATTTTCGAGTTGGAGCAGATTACTTGGTTTTATATTAACGGCCTTAGCTCTTTCGCTTGGAGCGCCATTCTGGTTTGATCTGTTAAATAAATTAGTTTCAATCAGAGGAGCAGGGGTGAAACCGGAAGAGAAAAAAGAAGTACAAAATTCTGAAACAAATGTTGCACAAATACCTTTAGCGGCTATAAATCCAAATGCACCTGTTTTTATTTCGTCCCTAACTGATGCAGAACAATTACTCGCGCTATTTACTGAAAAACTCAAAAATACTCCTGGAGTTATTGGAATCGGTTTGGAGTCATTTAATAACAATTTAAATGGCTTAATAGTTGTACATGTAAGCAACCCAGCACTTAAAACCACTTTAGCAAACGATTATGGATTGAGTCAAATATTACCTAATGGCTTTACTCTTCCTGTAAAATATTTCTCACACCTACCAAACATAACGCAAGCTGCTGAGTTAGGTGGAGAGATTTCGAATGGGACTTTGTATAACGGACATGGAACATTAAGCTGTTTCCTTAAAAAAACAGGAAGTGCTAAAACGTATCTTTTATCTTGCTGGCACGTATTAAAGGACAATGATAAATGGGAAACAGCTCCTGTTACAAAAGATATTATCGATACTAAGAATAAAAAGATTGGAACTATAGTGGATGGTTGTTTAACTGATAGTATTGATTTCGGTATAGCTGAGTGTATTGATTCCTCAATAACAAATAATACAGGTATTCAATTCATACCGCAATTTCGGAAAATTACAGCTTACGATTCCCTCGTCAATACGAATATCATGCTTTATGGGAAAGTATGTGGTTTACAAAAAGCACAAATCTTTCATCATCAGATCAATGCTTCTCTCAAATATTCCCATCAGGATCGGTTTATGTACGACCTATTTAGCATCAGTATAATTGACAGGGTAAACGGCACCTTCACTTCCCCAACAAAACCAGGAGATTCGGGAGCCATAATAGTTGATAGTAACACTCAAACTCTTTTAGGAATAATTATAGGAGGTAACAAAGAATTTTCCTATGGCATAAAATTCTCGAATGCTTTTTCGCCTGATTCGTTATATAAAGAATATTCATTCAAAATTTAATCATCTATGAAAAACGTAATAGTAGTTACATTCATTCTTTTTGCTTTACTTATTTCTTATCAACATTCACATGCAGTAGAAATTAAGTTAGTTCTTGACAAGCAAAACAAGACTTACTTCTACAGAGCAAATGAACCTTTGGTTGATAAACAATCTTATGAATTAAAAATCAACCGTAATGAGCAGATTAAATTTATTATTGAAAATGCATCTGTTAAAAAACCTGTAATTAAATTCATTAATGCCAAGCGGGAGCTACCTATTGATTCCGAAATTTTTAAATTCACAAATTTCATTGTAACTGATGAGAACCAAGTACTTAATCATCAGAAAAAATCTCTTTCTCTTAATGATACGTTTGAAATTTTATTCGCTGCCGAAGGCGATACTGATGTCAATTATATTCACTTCATAATTAAATATTTCAAAGAACCCATTTCGAATAACACAGTTGGCAGTAGTGTACCAATTCAATTAATTTCTCAGGAAAAAGTTGTTGATCAAAAGACTGTAAGGAATACGTTTTTGCCTGGTTGTGCAGTAACTGATGCAATAGCATTGAATACAAAAAATGCACTGACTTATCAGCAACTATTTCAATTACTTTCTCATTACTTTCCCACAGCAAGTGATGAAACGAAAATTATTACAGAAGCTGGTAAAAATGATTTTTTAAAGCAAATTGACTTCAAACAACTTTTTGAAGATGCAAAGTCTGAATCAGTTAGCATTCAAGGGGAAGGAAGTGGCTTAATTTCGAACCTTTCTTTTTCAAGTATTGGTGGTTTGGATGTAACCAACATCGCAGACGGATTTGCCAAGTTTATTGTTAAGAGAACAAAAGAAGAATTGAATATTGCCTTTTTCGAAAAACTTAAAAATGATCTTGAAAATCCGCAGTTTAAAGATATTCAAACCCTTTTCCCAAAAACTTACAGTCTGCTTTTAACAGTAGGAAAGGACATATATAGTTATCAACGTTACTTGGAGAATTTAAGAGAGGCATTTAAAGGAGATTTGGATGATTTGGTTAAAAACCTGCCATCAGTTATCCAAAATCATAATGCCTTTTTTAAACTGAACCCGGAACTTGCAGCTGCATTGAACAGCGCGTGTTATGTGGCCACTGAGTTGCAGAATCAAACCCATCCTGGTGATATTCTTGCCAATTATCCTATAAGTCACCTTGAAGGATTCTCGACTAAATACCCCGCAGCTGTTATGCAAACACTTAAGTTAATAAACTTGTCAATGAGAAAGATATCTGACAAAGACACTATGGATGATTACTGGGTGGAGATTAATCAGGTTAGAAATATGGTGAATGATAAAAAAACTTTCAAAATTTATTTGGGTTTATTCCTCCAGGAAACTATAAATAATTATGGCGATATCATTTATGACTCTATAACTAACCTAAGTTTGGTTTCAATCCTAGAAAAAATCGCTGGCAGCTATGACAAAACGTATTCCGATTATTATGCATACAAACAATTCATTCTTCAGTTTGCTCAAAAGACGCAATCATTAAATACAATGATCCGTACCTATAAAGATCAGCCTCTAAATGATTCTGCCTCATTCGAGTTGTATGCGAAATATTTTATTACTACAGTTGACTTGCTTGAGTTTGCTACAAAGGCATCTGAGTTGCCTTATATTTCGGGCTCAAAAATTGGTAATTTACATGAAACATTAAAACCCTATTTTGATATAACATACAAAACAGTTGATCTCTCGCTAGATATTAACAGAAAAAATTATGCTTCCGCAATCAACAATGCAGTAAACATTTATGATCTTGTTAAAACCAGAAAAGAAATCGAAACTTTAAAACGAATAACAAAACCAACAAAATCTAGCAAAGAATACAAAAAAAGCAAAACTGATAATGAAAATAATATCAAAGAATTGAATGCATTACAAGCAAAAACGACCCTTACACCTGAAGAAAAAGAGAGATTTGATGCTTTAACCCTAGCTAATTCAGATTTTAAAGAACTGGAGAATAATTATAACAATAAAGAAGAAAACGAGAAAAAACTTGATTCATTAACCCATACACTTAATAAGCTGGCAAGTTACGGAGCATTATTCTCTACTGTTGCTCAGGCGAAAAATAGTGATGAAGTGGAAAATGCTATTGAAACATTTGCTTTACCTACCGGCAGTTACCGAATTAAAAAAGAATCGAATTGGAATGTTTCTGCAAATGCATTTTGTGGTTTCTATGGAGGGTATGAAAGCATTCAACCATTCCGGTTAGAAAATAATCAAGCTATAAAATCATTTGGAATAACCGCACCAATCGGTATTGCTGTTTCAAAAGGAATCCCTGGCTGGTCATCATCAGTATCACTGTTTGCCTCAATAATTGATTTAGGCGCAATTACAGCTTTTCGCTTCGAAAATGATACTACAAAGTCGTTATCAAAAATAGAATTAAGAGATATTGTTTCGCCGGGATTATTCATTTCCTTCGGCTTACCTAAAATACCCGTATCTCTCAATATTGGATACCAAATGGCTGCACTTTTAAGATCAGTCGATGAAACAGAGAATACATATGGACCAAACTATGCGCGAATAAGTGCGAGTATTTGCGTAGATATTCCAATAGTAAACATCTATACCAAAACAAAAAATTAATCTACATTGAGACAGGAGAGAATCCCCCTGTTCGCGCGCCTTATCTTCATACATTCAGGAGTAAAAGACTTTATTGATAGAAGATATATTTAAAGTAGTGCAAAGTGATTACAGTGGTCAAGGAGGTATCTTGAAGGTAATTTTCTTTGTGAATCTATATACCTATGCGAATTGGATAGTTCGCGTAGTAGTGGGGCCATTAGCATCAAATTTAATTCAAACATATTAGAAAAGTGAAATTTAAATTAAAATACAATAAACAAAAATGAAAAAAGATATTTATAATATTAAAGCAAATTTAATTTATATATTAATTGCATTAATAATATCTATATTTATATATAGAGATATTCCAATAAAACAACCTGCAATAACGGCAACAGTAGTAGATCCAGGAACTCAAGAATCGCTTAACATTTTAATTGAAACAAATAAGTATTTAATCTCAATTGCCTTTATCGTTATAGGTGTAATTGGTGGTTCAGTTATAAAAGATAGTGAGAATTTTAAAAAAGGAGTTTTATTTATAACACTTTTCTTAATTAGCAACATTTTTGCAATTGTATCTTTAGTTTATGGTTATCTTTTATATAATGAAATCATAGATGTTTTCTCCAATTCAATCTCAACTATTAATACAGAACGTATTATTTATTTAAGAAAAAAACAATTCCTTTGCTTAATTGTTTCTGTAATAACATTTTCGTGGTATATTTTTAATATTTTCTTGAGTAAAATTAAAACTGAACAAAAATGAAACTTCTTTTTTCTTTTATTTTCTTTATCACATTATATAAATTGATGTATAGTCAGGAAATAGAAATTGACACTTCTATGGTTACAAGGCAATTTGTTACACAATATATGTATGTTGATAGTTTAAACAAAAAATTTAATTTTATAAAAGAAAAGGTAGGACACACAATAGACACAAATTATTCGAAAACTATTAAGGATTGGGAATTAAAAAATAATATTGTAATTAACAATATGTTAATAGATTCATTAGCAATTGATTATTATTCTTTTTCAGCATTTTTAAGTTTGGGAACGAATTCAGAAAATGATATTCAATTAAATAATAATAAAGAAATTGCAAGAGAATCATTAGTGGAATTTTTAGATCAATACAAAAAAGGAGGAAAAAAAATATTCTCGCTTGAAAGTATCTGGGCTCAAAAAATTGGAATAGACAAATTGTCATCTGCATTAGTTTATTATAACGCTAAAAGGCCAACAGGTCTACATTATGCGGGCCAGAATCAAATTATAGAATTTACAAAAGAATATTATGATGAGTTTTTTTCCAACAATGTCTCTTCTTCATATTGTACAATATTGATAAAAACAAATGTTCCCATTTTTGCAGTAAACGCAAATGGAATTCCTTTTGGGTATACATATAAAGACGAACTTGCTATACAAATCCCTTTAAATGAAACTCAGAATTTAAGCATTACGAAAGATGGATATAAAGAATTTAAATTCCCTGCTTTTAAATATACTTCAATCAAATTTCCACCTAAAATTTATAAAGCAACTTTAGAAAAGAATTAATTTATCCACTTCGCAGACGCGAAATTGGTTTCCTTTGTTCGCGCGCGTCTTATCTTCAGAGGCATGCGGGAAGTAAACTCAACGGGAAACACGCTTACGAACATGGTTCAGCAGTAATTTTTCAGAATCAGATGTTCCAATTGAAATAATTTTCGAAAGCCAGGAATAAAAATATCATTTAAAAATGCACCCTCACACCCTTAAATAAAGTCACCCCCAACAACCAAATAGCTCAAATGTAAATTCCTTAACAACTAATTCTACCCCCATTTACCAACCAAATCCTAAAAACCATGAAAGCCTCTAACATCCCTGCCCACGAAAATTCTTTCCAGACAACCGGAATAGATGCATTCGGAAAAAAGTTTATTCTTACAGATGGAACCTTTACAATTAAAGGTACAACTGAAACAATTAAAATCATGGATTGTGCCCGTGACAACGGTGATAAATCATTTTATTACCAGGAAGAAACAGTTAAAAAGAAGATTGTACTTCATTTCACTATGGGCTATCTGAAAGGCGATATAGCAACTTTAACAAATCAACATGTTTCAGTGCCATTCGTGGTAGGGCGAAACGGAATCATTTACAACTTGTTCGCGTCCAAATACTGGAGTTACCATTTAGGACCAGGTGCAATAGGCGGCAATACAGCCATGAGTAAAGAATGTATTGGTATTGAAATTTCGAACATCGGACCTTTAAAAAAAGTTGGAGATAATCTTGTAACTACATATTCCGACACCGATATTTATTGTTCGTTGTCTGAAACAGAATTATACACCAAATTGAATACTAAATACCGGAATTTTGAATACTTTGCAACCTATACAGATGTCCAATATGGGGCAATCAGTCAGTTACTTAAGTTTTTGTGTGCAAAATATAATCTTCCAAAAACTTTTCTGAATGAACCTGAGCGATATGCTATCATGACAGATACCTCCTTTAAAAATTTCGTTGGCATTGCAAGTCATGTCAATTGCCGGCCAGATAAAGTAGATATTGGACCTGCTTTTCAATGGAATAAAATTATGTAAATCTGACTTCAGTTAAATTCAAAAATCACCCTTCGCGCGCCTCTTATCTTCTGACACGTGCAGGAAGTATAAACCTGTGTCCGCGCCTATCTTATTTTCTAACGCGTCCGGTAAGTAAACACTCTCCCCTTCCCTATTGCCCCACCCACCCTATTTCACACCCCCCTGATTGTTGGGGATAGATCTTACGGAGAATTTGATACTTACTTTTCAATGGAAGCAAAAAGGCTCCCAACCCCCGGACAAAATCGACAGAAAGAATATGTAATAGGTTATAATAAACCTTGTGGAGGCATTGTAAGGTTTAAAAAAGGTATTCATGGTAAGGGGTTAAAGTTTGCAGCAATCATTGGCTATATCCAAGAACAAAACTCTAACTATTGGTTTATACAAATAAATGAATGGATTGGAGAATTAATCATCAATTTGCCGACTTTTTGGAAAAAGGACGATAAATTAATCCAAGATATTAAGCCAATGACTACTTTGTCCAAGTTTACTTCTAAAAATTTCAGGAAGCTGGACGATGAACCTGAAGACTACATTTACATATTCCATTTTTGGATTAATCTAATTGAATAAAAAAAGTCCACGCTACATTGGATGTATATATCCGAATGATCAAAGAATAAGTTTTTGCAATAAGTTTACATTAAGTCAAATAAATCGTTTTACAATGGAAAATATCCGGAAATTTATTGTGCGAACAACAGAAAAAGAATGGCTGCCCTTAATTGAAAATGGTACCCATTATAAGGGAGTGTTTGTTATGTCGCTTCGTTATAACGAAAAGCAAAAACGTTCGAATACGATTCTGCTTAAATTTGAACCTGGTACATCCTATCCCTATCATAATCATCCGGCTGGTGAGGAACTTTTTGTACTAAACGGTTCATGCGAAATTGAAAATACCATTTTAATTGCCGGAGATTATCTGCATACTCCACCAAACTATAAACACTCTGTTAAATCAGAAAACGGATGTACATTGCTGCTCGCTATTCCGGAAGAAGTAGAACTTATTAAATAAAAAACAAACCGATAACAAGCATATAACAGGATGTTAATGGAAACAGATTTGCAGCCCCATCGACTACCTGTTTATTTATATAAGCTGACCATAGAGCACTTTCCGGACTGATATTATTCATGTAGCTTTTGTTCTAAATACTATTAAATAGTTCATCTTCAAGCCAATCTATAAACAGAATTCGTAATATTCACCTTTTTGATAAAAAAATTTCCGTGTTAGTACCAAATAGAAAAACTCCTACATTTATCCCTTTAATCTATCTCCCTTTCCCCCATGAAAAATTCACTTATCACTTTCAACTTTTTCCTCTTTTTATTACTAACTATCCCCGCCTTCTCCCAAAATAATTTCGTCGCCACAGGTAGTTCCACCAAAACTGCAGCAGGTGAAGTCAGCACTTCCATCGGGCTGGTAGCCTTTGTTTCCGACAGCAGTTCGTCAGGTTCAGTTTCTGAAGGTAACCAGCAAACCTACGATATTGTTGATGGTATAATACAAATACCTGATGATGGGTATTCGGTTAAGGCGTTTCCGAATCCCTTTCCGGGGAATATTTGTATCACCATAACCGGCGAAAAAACGAAAACGGTTGAGGTGGAATTATTCGGTCCACAGGGAAACCTGCTGCAACACGAAACCTTTACTTCCGCTGAATATATGCTGAAAACCGAAAACCTGGCACCCGGTTCCTATATAATACTGTTACGTTCAAAAAATTTCGAAACCCGCAGGTATAAACTTATAAAAAACAAGTAACCGATGAAAAAGCAGTTCCTATTCCTTTTTAGTTTATTTATTTCAGTAATCCTTGTAGCGCAATCGCCGCAGCGGTTCAGCTACCAGGCGGTGATACGCGATGCACAGTCGGCATTGGTTAAAAACAGCACAATCGGCGCACGGTTCACACTACTGCAGGGCAGCCTGAACGGGGATGCCATATATACCGAAATCCAAACCGTGCAAAGCAACTCCAACGGACTGATTACCGCCGAAATAGGTTCGGGAACCATAGTTTCCGGAATTTTCGATTCCATAGTATGGGCGGAAGGTCCCTATTTTATTAACTCGGAGTTCGACCCACAGGCAGGTACAAATTATACATTAAATACATCAAGCCAGTTGCTGAGTGTGCCGTATGCGATGCATGCCAACACGGCGTTTATGTCAAAAACAGCAGAAAACGGCCTGAAAAACGGAACGGTGGTGGGCGAAATGCTTTACTGGAACGGCGCAAATTGGGATAAAGTACAGCCGGGATATTTTGGGCAGACTCTCGTTTATTGCAACGGGAAACCTACCTGGGGTCCTTGCCCGGAAGCAATCAGTCTTACAACGCAGGAAGCTACCGGAATAGGTTCAAATTATGCGGAAGTAAAGATTTCAACACATACTATCCCCAATTTCTCGTATTGGAGCGGCTCAATCTGTTGCAGCAAACTGCCTGTTCCAACAGTTAATGATATCGTATTCATAGCTTCTGAATTCCATGATTCAATTTCCACATGTTATTTGGAAAACCTTGAGATGGGCACAACCTACTATGCCCGGTCAGTTGCATGGACAAATTACGGACAGGTTTATGGTAATATCATCAGTTTTACCACTTCATCTACACCTACTCTTGTATTGGGACAAAAATATGCGGGTGGAAATATTTTCTACCTCGATGGAACCGGGCAGCATGGATTAACCGCTTCCACAGATAACACTAGTGCAGTTCCCTGGGGATGTTTCGGAACACTGATAGGCAGCGGCGCACAAAATTCTGCTGTTGGATATGGACATTCAAATTCCCAGGCTATTATTAACGGGTGCAATGATACTTATTCTGCCGCTTCTATCTGCACAATGATAGGCAGCGGATATTATTACGATTGGTACCTGCCATCAGTTGAAGAACTTCGTTTGGTTTTTCAAAACCTGATTGACGAAAACGTACCAAGCTTCAGCACAAATGAATATTGGACTTCGACAGAATATGATGCCGGGAAAGCTTATTTCCTGGATAGTTCAACCGGGCAAAAAACAGGAATTAAGGATGCCTGGAAATATGTTGTCGGAATCAGGAATTTCTGAAATTTAGTAGAACAGAGAGTTGAAATTGTATATACTTTCCTGATAATCGAAAATTGCCTGCCAAATTAACTGCCAAATGAAATATTCAGTCCTTTTCATTTTCCTGATATATTCCGGATTTCTTCATGCCCAGGAAGAAGTTTCAGTATTTGACAACAAGATTAAACTGCAAGAAGGAGTTTATACCTCACTTTCTGAAATCCTGGAAAACAGCCCTAAATATTATAACGACCAGTTTGAATATACTGTGAGTTTCTGGACTGGTCAATCAGCAATGTTTTATTTTGATGAATCGGGCAACAGGCAGAATTTTGAAGATACTATTGTAATGATTGTTGAAGACGGGGCCAGGTATGTGAATTTCAAGAACCATTTTTGCAAGCTGATTCTGACCGGTGCTATTTCAACATTTTACATCGAAAGCACCTACCAATATGCCAATGGCCAAAATTTGGTTGATACCAGGTTATTTTTCTGGGATGTACAAACAGGTTTGATAAATCGGTTGAACCGTAATACGATTGATGAAGTTCTGAAGAGAGATAACTATATTTACTCAACGTATTCAGGCATTTCGGATTCGAAAAAAGAGAAGACACTTTATTCATATATTTTGAGATATAACTCACGGAATCCAATACTCATCCGGATGCAATAAAATAAGCTGCTTCAGTTAAAAGTTACTTACCAGGGAGAACTGCCGTCTGACTAAGGATTTTACCATAACTTTGTGCTTCCAGATGAGTACAGCAACAAAAGGTTACCTATATGCTTTAATCGCGACCATTTGCGGGTCGCTGGTATACCTGTTCAGCAAAGCTGCCCTCAATGAAATCACTCTTCCGCAGTTTGGGTTCTGGTGGTTTCTCACAGCCATTTTCTGGAACAGTCTTATGGCTGCTCATCCAAGGGGAGGTTTTTCAATAAAGCTATTTTCCTGTGCCGATTACCGCACTTTACTGTATATCGGGCTTATTGAAATTGTCGCTACTTCCTCTTTCTATGCTGCCATCGAGGTTTCACCCAACCCGGCTATTCCTTCATTCCTGCGAAATCTCGAATACTTGTTTGTTTCGGTTCTCGGTTTCATTCTGCTTAGCGAGAGATTTGGCAAAGTTGCACTGGCAGGAGCGTTCCTTACTTTGTCGGGAGCATTTATAATCAGTTTGAGAACAACTTCATCTGACAGTTTTTTTACCGCGGCTTCAGGACTGATGCTGCTTTCCACCTCGTTTTATGCAGTTCGCACCATACTCGCGAAAAAACATATCCGCGATATAAGCCCGGTAGTACTGGCTATCAACAGGGCCATTTTCCTGCTTATATTTGCACTTATCTTCATGATCTCCGGCAGGCTAAATTTCCTGATTCCCACACATGCTTTTATCAATATATTAGCAGGATCATTTGTCGGTCCGTTTCTGACTTCCATATTTCAATATTCGGCCCTGCGTTATATTCCGGCCTCCCGATCAGCCATTGTTCAAAGCACAACCGGCTTGTTTGTTCTTTTCGGGGCTTTTCTTATTTTTGGTAATCTTCCTACCCTAGTCCAGATTTTTGGCGGTATAGTTGCCATGGTAGGAGTGGTACTTATGATGCGAAAAGATCAGGCAAACGTGCTATCCTGATGAAATGGATTTATTTTTGCAGATGATTCTATAATCATACATTTTTTAATACATTTACTATGTGGTTATTAATTGTCATCAGATCATAAATTAATTGTAAGCAGATAATATTATTCAATATCAACCATTTAAAAAAGCAATCACACATGAAAAAAGCGATCCTTTTACTGGCAATGTTTTTAACATTTGGCATCACCAGGTCACAAAACACGAATAACGAACCAACCAGGTTTATTGAAGTCACAGGCAGTTCAGAACTCGAAATTGACCCCGATGAAATAAGGTTCGAAATCGGAATTGAAGAGTACTGGAAAGAAGAATTTGAGAAAAAAACTGAATTCAAGGACTATAAAACCAAAGTCCCTATTGCCGAAATTGAAAGTGAACTGCTCGCCGACCTGGCAAAAATCGGAATTCAGAAAGAAAACATTATCGTGAGGGAAGTTGGTAATTACTGGAGGCACAGAGGTAAAGAATTCATGATTTCCAAGCAGTTGGAAATTATTCTTTATGACTTTAAGAAAGTTGAAGAAATCACAAGGGCTATTGACACCAAAGGAATTAATTACATGGTAATCAGGGAACTAAAGAATAAGAATATGCCTGAATTCAGGAAACAGGTGAAAATAGAAGCACTTAAAGCAGCTAAAACCAAGGCTGCTTACCTCCTCGAAAGCATCGGTAAACAAGTGGGTGAAGTGATCTCAATAACAGAATTAATTGAAAACGACAGTTTCCTGAGATCGCAATTTGCCACCAGCAATACGGTAATGGCTTCGCCGGATAATTCAAGTGTTGATAATGTGAAAAAGATAAAATTACGTTACGAGATTAAGGCGAAGTTTGAGATAAAGTAGTCTCTTTGCGAAAAAGAATCAATGCATGAATAGCTTTCGGAACAATTAAAGGTAGCTCCTGAACCATGACTTTATCCAACTTCGAAAGAATGATCCAACTCGCAGATGAGGTATTCGCCGTTAAAAATGACCCGGATCAGTTGGATGTAAATCAGGAAGTACTTAACAGGTTGCTCACCATTCATCCTGCCACTATTTCAGAATTTGATGATGGAAACGGGCCGGTAGCCTGGCTTCTGCTTTTACCTACCACACTGGAATTAATGAATCGGTTCCTGAAGTGTGAGATTTCTGAAAAAGAGCTTTTCGAACTCACACAGCCCGGTTCAACTTACGATGCATTGTACCTCTGTTCGGCATTGGTACTGCCTGAGTACAGGAGAAAGGGGATAACAAAACAGCTTTCCATAAATGCCATTGAAAATATCCGTAAAACGCATCCGCTGAAAGCAGTTTTTATCTGGGCTTTCAGCCATGAGGGCAGCCTGGCTTCCGAAGCCATAGCAGATTCAACCGGATTGCATTTGCATAAACGTGTGTGAATAAAAAAATCATGTTTAACTTCAGGATTACAAAAATTTTCCATATTTCACCAATCACTCCTATCTTTGTCAGCGAACCAACCTGCATTAAAATTCATTTCCTATGAAAGCAATACTCTTCACGATTTTTCTGAGTTTCATTTCGCTATTTTCATTTGCACAGCACGGAAGTGCCGGTTTGGAATGGCTTCCGGATGGTAATAGTTACGCGACTCTCGATAAATATACAATCGTTAAAACCGAATTACCGTCCCTGCAAAAGACCGTTCTGTTCGATTTTGCGAAACTTATTCAGGGAGATGAGAAAACCCCGCGCATGATTTCATCCTTTTCACTGTCGAAGGATTTGAAACAGGTATTGTTAAAAATTAATACAGAAACCCTTTATCATAAAACTACCGGTGAAGTATGGGTATATAATGCAACAGAAGAAAAAATTGTGCAGTTAGGCAAAAATCTGCGAACCGACGGCTTGATGTATCCCAAACTTTCGCCCGACGGGAAAAAAGCTGCCTTTGTATACCAGGATAAATCGAACAATAAAGTTGTCTATAACCTGTATGTTGAGGATCTGAAAACCGGGAAAATACAACAACTTACTTTTGATACCCGCGACCGGAATATTAACGGTACTTTCGATTGGGTATATTCCGAAGAACTGTTCTGTACTGATGGATTCAGGTGGAGCCCTGATGGTACCCGCATTGCCTATTGGAATGTGGATGCTTCTCAAGTGCGTAATTACCTGATGCTCAATACAACGGATTCCATTTACCCTTTTACGGTAGCCGTGGAATACCCAAAAGCCGGAGAAGACCCTTCACCTGCAAAAATCGGTGTCGTGGATGTTACCACCGCCAAAACAAAATGGATGGATATAGAAGGCGATCCCCGTCAGCATTACCTAACCAAGATGGAATGGTCGTCGAAAAACGAACTGATCCTGCAACAACTGAACCGCAAACAGAATGTCTCGAAAATCTGGCTTGCAAATACTACTTCAGGTTCTGCAAAAGTACTTTGGAGCGATACCGATAAAGCCTGGATCGACATTGAAGCCACCTGGAATACCAACGACAACGCAGGCTGGAACTGGATTGAAGGAGGCAAAGCATTCGTCTGGGCCAGTGAAAAAGACGGATGGAGGCACTTATACCGCATTGGGATGGATGGTAAGGAAAGCCTGATCACAAAAGGAGATTTTGATGTAATAAAGATTTACCTGATAGATGAACCAAACAACCTGGTGTATTTTGCTGCAACACCCGAAAATGCTACACAGCGATACCTTTTCAGCACAAAACTTGATGGCTCGGAAGCCCCACGCCGTATTACACCCGCTGATTTTACCGGAAGCAATGATTACATGCTTTCGCCAAACGGGAAATGGGCACGTCATAGTTTTTCAAGTCACTTGTACTCCCCTGCCGCAGAATGGATTACACTCCCTTCGCATACACCGGTCGACCAGGCAAAAAGTATCCTGAGCAACCTGAAAGAAGATCCCATGGGCAAGCAGATTTCCTTCTTTAAAGTGACCACCGAAGACGGAATCACGCTGGATGGCTGGATGGCCAAACCAAAAGATTTTGATCCTTCGAAGAAATATCCCGTTTTCTTTTATGTGTATGGCGAACCCTGGGGATGTACCGTATTCGATAATGCAAGGCTTGGCCGCTCAGGACAATTTGGCGGAAACATTGCCGACATGGGCTACCTGTATGTTTCGGTTGATTGCCGTGGAAGCCAGGCCCCACGTGGCCGGGAGTGGCGCAAGTCAGTGTACCGCCAGATAGGAAGACTGAATATACGCGATATGGCAATGGGAGCCAAAGAAGTTCTGAAATGGGATTTCTGCGATACCAGCCGTGTTGCTGTGCACGGATGGAGTGGCGGCGGCTCATCCACTCTGAACCTGATGTTCCAGTATCCTGAAATATTCAAAACAGGTATCGCTGTTGCTGCAGTAGCCAACCAACTGGCATACGACAATGCATACCAGGAACGATACATGGGAATACCCGCCGAAACACGCGAGGACTTTATAGCCGGTTCACCCTATACCTATGCAAAAAACTTACAGGGAAACCTGCTCTATATCCATGGTACGGGCGACGACAATGTGCATTATGCCAATGCCGAAAAGCTTTTCAACGAACTGATCCGGTACAACAAGCCTTTCCAGATGATGGCTTACCCAATGCGTTCGCACGGTATTTATGAAGGCGAAGGTACATCACAGCACCTGACTACAACCTGCAAGAAATTCCTGCTCGAGAATTGTCCCCCGGGAGGCAGATAAACTCGCCCCTGCTTAGAGTGCCTATTTAAACTTGGTTTAACCAAAAATGTACGAGGTACGATTTAGGATTTACGATTTATTTTCGGCGAGTAATAACTGTCAATCGTACATCGTAAATAAAAATGATACATGACTTTATGGACAGCCTCTATTTAGTGCCTTATTTGTCTGAATTTTAAATAGGGAAAAGAACAATTCAGACTTTTTCCTGTTTATGTTTCAAAAGAAAATGACATGAAACATATAAAACTTACTATTTCAGCAATAATGCTCTTAAGCTTAAGCAGCATTGCGCAGATAAATCTGATAGGCGCGCGTTCTAACCCGGGAGCCGGAAGGATAGACGTTGTGAAATGGCAGGCCCTTGATCAGTCGTCGGTTACAATCTACCCTACTGCTTTGCAGGGGTATGTTTTTGGGTCATCGGTTTTCGATGCTTATAACAGTAACTATTATCTGAACGGTATCGGTACATCTGCAAGCGGGCTTTTTTCATTCAACAGCATTACAAATGAGCAGAATATCAGCAACTTTAATACTTTCTCCAGTATTACTGAGATTGATATGAGCACCGGTAAAATATATACCCTTAGCGGCTCTGTTACTGATTATATAAGTGTAAACGAGTTCGATATCAATACCGGCGAAGCAACTTTGATTGGCCAGATATTCGAACCTGGAATTCTGGGTCTAATTGCTGATGCCACGGGTTTCGATTCGAATAACGGAATTCTTTACTATGCAGGTTACGATACTCTTCCAAGCTTATGTTTGTATGGGATTCAGGTGCGTGAGCCTGTTTTTACATACACGAAAACCACACTTATTCCCACGGCACCCGGCAACATTATCACCAGCGTTAATTACGACAATGTAAACAATACTATTTATGCAATGAACGCTGAATATTCGGCAATGGGTAATTACGAGGGAAATAAAGTAGTGGAGATTAATAAATCGACAGGCGAAATAATAACATTAGGTGATCTGGCAGAATTTGAGGCTTTTATGGGCGGATCGTCTTCCTTCGATCAATACACCGGAAGTTTACTTTTGGTTGGTTTTGATTCAAATTTTTCTCAAAAGATGATCGTTTTTAATACCAACGACAATACTTACACTACAGGATTTGTGCCCGGCAGTGTTTCGGAAATTGTGTGCGATAATACTAGTTTTGCAATGGAAACTTACATAACGACTTCAGTAAATGAAAATGATAAAACCACGTTAAACGTGTTTCCCAATCCCGCCACCACAAAAATTACAATTTCAACCACAAGTGCTGGATCGGGTAATATCCTTGTAAGCCTTTATGACATAAACGGGAAAATGGCACTTCAGGATCGTTTTGCAGGGAACAACGAGAATACATTGGATGTAAGTGCGTTGCCAAAAGGTGTTTACTTCCTAAAGGCTGAAACTCAAAATGAAATTGCAAACAAAAAAATAGTGATCAGATAGACTGCAGGTAATTCGATTGGATTTTGTTAAATCTGAATTTCAATTTATAACTAAGCGCGTTTCAAACGCACACTTCGGATTCTTAAAATAAAATGGCCGGTTTTCCGGCCATTTTTTTTGCATATGTTTTGATACTTTCATTTCGCTTCGAATTAAACAACTGAAACCTTTAGCCGGCTTTTTCATAAGCGGCTTTTAGCCAATCTATTACCTCAACTGTAATATCCGGTTCCTTCTCAATATTTATTTTATGCGAACACATTGCATTAGCAGTAGGGACTATCTCCAATACACCTTTTGGTTCCTGGCCTTTCAGAATAATACCAATTTCGAACCGGGTTTTGGTTGCAGGCGTCAATAATGCAAATTGTTTCTTCCGGCGAAGGCTGACATAAGCGTTCTTCGGTGCAACTTCAATGTCGCTTCCGAATTTCTGAATTTCGGCCATAAGTCTTTCGTAAAGCGGCCTGAAATGTTCTTTCCCCTTATATTGTTTCTCAATCAATTCAGAACTATCATCAACCGAACCAGCATCCGAACCTTTACTTTTATGTGCAACAAGGTTTGCAAAACCATAACTGAAAGAGTGTTCTTCCTTCAGAAAAGCAATAATCTCACCGTGTTTTGCAAAATTCTTTTTTTTCACAATTTCAATCCATTCTTCGAGGGATTTTCCTGTGTTTTTTTGAAGGTTGCCAATCATTGTTATTTCTGCCTGGTCCATAAAACTGGGTGTTAATTGTTTAAAAACAAAGAAGCTGTTATCAAAAAGAAATCTAAAATTTAGCCATTGCTGAAACAAATATGCATACTAATTCTTCTGCAGTTTTTATCAGTCAGTTTTTTGAGAGCCTGATTTCATTTTAGTAAATCTGAAGATTTGTGAAGGCTACATTCCGGGAGTTAGTTTTTCCTTGTCAGGGCTTTTGTATGCAAACTTAATAAGTTCGTCGAGCGGAATAAGATCGAGGGTTTTTTCGTGTGTAGCCTCAAGTACAACCTGCGGAGCGACACCGGCATTCCATGCTTCAATCCATCGGGAGGCACACAGGCACCACCGGTCGCCGGGTACTAAACCAGTAAAATTCCATTCAGGCATAGGTGTGACAAGATCGTTTCCCAGGTTTTTGGAATAGTCCAAAAAATCTTTCGTCACAATAACACATACCGAATGAACTCCTTCATCATTTTTGTCGGTATGGCAGAAGCCATCACGGTAAAAACCTGTTATCGGTTTTTTGCTGCAAGGAATTAATTTTTCTCCGTAAACATTTGTTTGCATAAAGATTTTTTAAAAGAGTTTTAAGGAAGGGAAATAAAGAATAAGATTGAGAACCTGCATTATTCTGCTTTAACTCAAACCGGAATCAGGAGGATTAAACCTTTAGCTGCTGACAACTTATTGTCTGTTATAGTTCTTTCAACAAATAATATTAATATTTTGTTTGAATTCTACTTGAATAGAGCCTTAAAAAGCCGGATTTAGGTATTCATGCAGAATTGATTCACTTAACTACACATCCATACCTTCTGTAATAAAATAGCTAACCAAACAATTTTCCAAAACTATTTTTACTTAAAATCTGGTGGGTAACAAACTTGCCGTTATAAAACAGGCTAAAGATTGTAAACGGTACAAAATGCCTTTGTGCCTCCTCCATAGTTTCAATCTTCTTGATATACAATGGAATATTTTTCGCTTTTGCGGCTTCTGCCAGTTCAGTATTTACATAAAAATCAGTGAACGGGCAGGCATCGGTATAGTAAACCGCAAAGCCCGCAGGAATATCGCAAATGGCATTTTTTACACACGGGTTAAACTTTGGTTGCGGAACATCATTTTTGAAACATTTGAACCATAATTCGAAATATGGATCAGCAGTGTCACAGAGCTCAAATCCCTGCTTTTCGAAAAATTTCTTGTCCGACAGAAAGGGCATTTTTTTGTTTCCAGTAATCACAACAATACCATTCTTATCCTTCGAATCGGCAACACATTCCTGGAAAAGTGCTTTCCCGTATCCTTGTTCCTTAAACTGACCCGAAACCCAGAAACAATCAACCAGGGTGTATCCGGGGGCAGAAACCGGTGCCCATGCAAACTCAGCCGGACCATACTGAATAAATACTTTTCCCCTTACATCCAGCTTTTTGAAGACATAACCCTGTTTAAAACGATTGGTCAGCCATTCTTTTTTGGCCACGTAACCAGCTGTACATTTTTTATCGGCAAAGGCACAGCAAATGTGTTCGGAAGCAATATTTTCGGATGTTAGCTTAATGATTTCCATAAAACATGCACATTAATAACGTTAACAAGAGTGAAACAAATTTAGAAAAAGACTCAGAGAAGTTTTAGCTTTGCAATAAATAAATCATAAATTCATTCAGAATGAAAAAGGCAATTTATCCCCTATACCTGCTTTTGCTGATCAGCTGTTTTCAGGCTTACGGGGCTGTCAGGCTGCCGGCTCTTATCGGCAACAATATGGTTTTGCAACAAAATGCCGAAATAAATGTCTGGGGCTGGGCCGATGCCGGGGAAAGTGTAAGCATTGACGCCAGCTGGCTTTCATCGCCTTCAAATACGAAAGCCTTAGAGGACGGAACCTGGAAAATCACTATAAAAACGCCTTCGGCAGGTGGGCCGTATAAAATTACAGTTACCGGTCGCGATTACACCATAACCATTAATAATGTGATGATTGGAGAAGTGTGGGTTTGTTCCGGACAATCGAATATGGACTTTACTATGCGCGGGCTTGGTGGCTGGAAAAACTATAATCCTGAAGTAAGGGAAGAAGTTGCCGGTGGAATGTACTCCTCAGTGCGTGTTTTCACTGTTCAGAAAGATACTTCTGCAAATCCGTTAGCAGATTGCAAAGGAAACTGGCTTACAGCCGATACCAATACCGTGAATGACTTCAGTGCGACTGCCTGGTTTTACGGAGCCAACCTCAGCAAACAACTGGGTGTACCTGTCGGATTAATAGCCACAGCCTGGGGCGGAACTCCGGCCGAAGTATGGACTCCGGTTGAAAGTATCAAAGCCGAACCTGACCTTGGGTTTTATCTTAATCACTGGAACGGGAGTCAGTGGTGGCCTGGTAATCCCGGAGTACTGTTTAATGCAATGATTAATCCTTTGCTCAATTACACTATAAAAGGGGCCATATGGTACCAGGGCGAGTCGAACAGGAAAGATGCCAGGCTTTATCCGTTGTTAATGAAAACGATGATTTCTTCGTGGCGAAAAGCCTGGGGATTGGGTGACTTCCCGTTCTATTTTGTCCAGATTGCACCTTACACTTACGGCGAACCTTTTTCAGGAGCATTATTGCGCGAAGCACAAGTAAAATGCCTTTCGATACCCAATACAGGAATGGCAGTTACAATGGATTTGGTTGATAATATTGCCGATATACATCCCAAAAACAAGCAGGATGTAAGCAAAAGGCTTGCTTTATGGGCGTTAAATAAAACTTACGGAAAATCAGAAGTCAAATTCTCAGGACCGCTTTTTAAAGAAATGAAAATATCAGGAAAAACCGTTATTCTTGATTTTACCAATGCCGACGGCGGCTTGAAAATCAGTCAAACCGAAAAGAACAAGTTTAAAATAGCCGGAGCAGACCGCATTTTTTATCCTGCAAATGTTAAAATCGAGGGGAACAAAGTTTTAGTCTCTTCATCAAAAGTAAAACAGCCTCTGGCAGTAAGATATGCCTTCACCAATACTTCAGAAGCTACATTTTTTAATGGTGCCGGACTGCCGGCTCCATCCTTCCGCACTGATAACTGGGATATTATTACCGATAATGCAATGTTGATTGCGGTTTTTGATCAGGATACGAAAACCATGTCATATGAATTATCCACAAAAGCACGTGAAACAAATATCTTTTATGATTTCAATAAACTGCCGACAAAAAATTCAGCCCACTATCTAAGCCCAATTCCAGCCGGTAAACCAGGAACTCTTTATGCAGTTGTGGCTCGCGATGGATATCTATCGGAAAGCGTAAATAGCTGGAATATAATTATTAACAAAGCGTCAGGTGCCAAAATCACTTACAAATCGCCTTGCTCTCCATATTATACAGCCGGAGGCAAAATTGCTTTAACTGATGGTATTACAGCCACAAAAAATGCACAGGATGGAAACTGGCAGGGATTTGAAGGCGATGACCTGGAAGTGACAATTGACCTTGGGAAATCAGTAAAAGCTAATACTATCAAATGTAATTTCCTCTCGGATAACAACTCATGGATATTTTTACCAAAAAAGGTAACTGTTGAGGTTTCAGAAGATGCTGTAACGTACAGAAGTATCGGCGAAAAGAGTTTTACTGCTTTAACCGAAGAAAAGGATGTTTTCATTCAACCGCTTACCTTTGCTGCAAAAGGCACAATTAGGTACGTAAAAGTAACCGCTGAAAATCAGGCAAGCTGCCCGGCCTGGCATCCGGGTAAAGGTGAAAAATGCTGGTTGTTTGCTGACGAGATCGTGGTGGACTAACCCCGGCCTACAGGCCGGGGTTACCACCTGATACAGGTCGGGCTATCACCTGATACAGGCCAGGGACTTCAAAAAACAAAAGAAAACAATATGCAAAACCAATGGGATGAGCGGTATGCCCGACAGGAATATATCTACGGAACCGAGCCAAACATGTTTCTTAAGGAGCAACTTGCCCGCTTAAAACCTGGCAGAATTTTATTCGCTGCCGAAGGCGAAGGTCGCAATGCAGTGTTCGCAGCCTCACTGGGCTGGCTGACCGATGCTTTCGATCAGAGCACTGAAGGTCAGAAGAAAGCAATTCAATTAGCCACTCGTAAAGGAGTCACCATCAACTATTTTATTCAATCACTCAATGATTGGAACCCGGAACCTGATCAGTACGATTGCATTGCACTGATATTTGTACATCTTCCCGATGGATTGCGGCAACAGGTTCATCATGCGGTTATTAAAGCCCTTAAACCCGGTGGCACCCTTATACTGGAGGCATTTTCACTTAATCAGCTTCCCAGGACAAGCGGAGGCCCTAAGACCGCTGAACTGCTTTTTTTAGAAGAGCACATTACCTCAGACTTCAAAGAACTCATTTTTATGAAATTTCACGAAACACAATCGTTACTTAATGAAGGTCCGCTTCACCAGGGACTGGCTGATGTGATTCAGTTGGTAGCACTTAAACCCGTTGAATAACCTTATTTTAGTACTTTTGTCAATCCAGTCAACACTCTCACCATGAAATTTTTCTTTACGCTCGTCCTTCTTGCCTCTGCTTTTTTTGTGAACAGCTACTCCGTTCGGGCACAAAATAAAAGTAAGATCGAAATCAAAGCAGCCCGAATTCATGCTTCAGCCTTTACGGTGGATTCGCATACAGATACACCCCTCAATTTTACAAACAAGAAGTTCAACATTGCCCGGGATAACAGCATAACCGGGGTACGCAGTTGCGTTGATTTTCCCCGAATGCGGCAGGGTGGTTTGGATGCCGTATTTTTCGCTGTGTTTACCAGCCAGGGACCACGCACACCCGAAGGGAATAGTAAAGTAAAAGCAAAGGCTGAAATGATTTTTGATTCAATTGATGCAGCTATTAATCGTAACAGAGCTATAAGTGGAATTGCCACAACTCCCGAAGAAGCCTACAAACTGGTGAAGGAAGGCAAAAGCGTTGTTTTCATCGGTGTCGAAAATGGGTATCCGATCGGGAATGATCTTTCGAATATAAAGCACTTTTACGATCGCGGAGCCAGATATATTACTCTGTGTCATACCAAAAACAATGATATCTGCACCAGTTCGACTGATACGGCAAATACAGTTGGTTTAAGTGATTTTGGTATTGGGGTCGTAAAGGAAATGAACCGGCTTGGAATGATGATTGATGTGTCGCATGTGTCAGACCAATCATTTTATGACGTTATAAAGCTGAGCAAAACACCTGTAATCGCTTCGCACTCGTGTGCCCGTGCCTTATGCGACAACCCGCGAAACCTCACTGACAATATGCTGAAAGCGCTCGCTGAAAACAACGGTGTAATACAAATGTGCATACTAAGCGATTATGTTAAAACACCTTTGCCCAATCCTGAACGTGATTCAGCAAAAATTGCAGTCAGAAAAAAGTACAACAATTTTCAGGATCTCAAAGATGAGCAATGGGAAGCAGCAAGTGCCGACTGGCATGCTGTGGATGATAAGTTTCCTCAAAAACTGGCAACTGTGAGCGATGTAGTCGATCATATTGACCATATGGTAAAAATTGCAGGTATCAACCATGTTGGTATCGGCACTGACTTCGACGGCGGAGGCGGGGTTGAAGGATGCCAGGATGTGAGCGAAATGGGTAACATAACCCTGGAACTGGTAAAACGTGGGTATAGTGAGAAAAATATTAAAAAGATCTGGGGCGGAAATTTGATGAGGGTTATGAAAGAAGTGGATGCCGGGAGAATGAATTAATGTTATAATTCGACAATTCGGTAATTCGACAATTCGGTAATTTGACAATTCGGCAATTTGTCTTCTGTAAATGCTGATTAAAGTGTGCCTATTGCCTTAGTAGTTTTCTTCATTTCAATCATGAAGAATAATCCAGAGTTTTTCACAGCTCTTTCAAACAATTGAACCATTGAACATTTAAAACCTAAAACCCTTATATCCCACACTTCTCCACTCAGTGCCCGGATACTGCGAAACCCGAAACCCTGCTTGCAGCAGGCAAGCCTTCAATCTCTTCGAACCCGCACTTCGAGTTGTTTTGACTTCGCTCAACAACCTCTGCTCAGTGCCTGTATACTCCAAAACCCGAAATCCTTCAAACCCTTAAAACCCTTAAAACACTTAAAACACTCTAAACTCTTCAAACCCTTCCATGATCAAAGTCTTCACCCTGCAACTCGAAGAAACCGACTACAAGCCTGAATTCCAGGACGGTTTGTTTCAATACCTGCCTGAAGCAGGGAAGTTGCGTGTGCAGGACCGGCAGAACCTCACAAGCAAGTTACATACAGTTGCCGGCGAACTGCTGGCAAGGTATTCGGTCGGGCAATATACAGGAAAAGCTGATCAGGAAATTATCCTTCGTTTTGGTGATAAAGGCAAACCTCATATCGAAAATTTTACCGGTATTCATTTTAATATTTCACATTCAGGAAATTTCGTTGTCTGTGCAGTATCTTCCTCCGAAATCGGAATTGATGTGGAACGTGTGCGGAAAATAAACCTTCGCATTGCTGAAAGGTTTTTTTCGGAAAAGGAAATCAATGACCTGATGGCATGTAAAGAGGAAGAAAGGATGCACTATTTTATCACCCTGTGGACCATAAAAGAAAGCTACCTGAAAGCGGTTGGCCGTGGACTCACGCAGCACCTGAACTCCTTTACTATAGTTAAAGACGGTGATTCCTACCTGCTCACGGGAAACGAAGAAGCTAAAGGTTTTGGTATTGAAACATCATGCCTTTCGCCCGAATACCTGATGGCTGTGTGTGCTCCTCTCCCCTATCTGCCATGCAATATCCAAAGTACATCCTGGGAAGAAATTAAAAAATCACTGCCATTATATATCTGATTCACCTATATTTGTGAATCATTGATTTCGTTGAAATTTCAGGTTATTCTTAAAAAGTTTTACTACCCACTAAAACCCGGTATATGTCGCGAAATGTTGCATTGGTTCTTTCGAGCGGAGGTGCCAGGGGTATTGCCCATATTGGTGTAATTGAAGAACTCATAAAAGCAGGTTTCACTATCACATCGGTAGCAGGTGCCTCTATGGGAGCGCTGGTAGGTGGAATGTTAGCCAAAGGTACACTCCCTGAATTTACTGAATGGCTATTGGGTTTCACCAAAATGGACGTTATTAAATTCATGGATTTAACCATCGGGCATGGCGGACTGATCAAGGGCGAAAAAATAATGAAAGTGCTTGAGGAATTCATCGGAGATGTTGCTATTGAAGATTTACCGATGCCATATTCCTGTGTTGCTGCCGATTTAAACGGGCATAAAGAAATGGTTTTCAATAAAGGCAGTTTGCTCCTGGCAATCAGGGCATCGAGTTCTATTCCGACTGTTTTCCTCCCGGTGGCATATGATGACATGATGCTTGTTGATGGTGGAGTGCTGAATCCGCTACCTCTCGACCTTGTGAAGCGTACTGAAGGCGATTTACTTATTGCAGTGAATGTGAACGCCAATATTACTTACGAAATACCATATAAAAAACCGGAGCATGAAGATCTGGAAAAATATTACGGTAAGATGAGAGCTGCTCTTAACGAAAAATGGTCAGGTGTTATTGATCACTATATTGAAAAATACAGGAATGGGAAGCCTCGCAAACCCAAGCCCGTTAATATGTTTGATGTAATTTCCGAATCAATCATCCTTGCTCAGAATAAAGCTGCCGGTATTTACATCGAAAAGTATAAACCCGATGTTTTGGTAGAGACTTCTGTAAATATTGCTTCGACATTCGATTTCTATAAAACCGAAGAACTGATAGAAGCCGGTCGGGTTGCATGCCGGAAAGCTCTTGTAGAAAAGAAGTTAATAGAAGAATAAAAGTATCTGATTTTAAATTGCTTCAGGTTTTATCACCCTTCTCCTTTCTCCGTTTCTCTCCTTTCCATGCTGTACCCCTCACCCTTCCATATTACGATTTACTCATAATATTATAAAGCAATTCCCTTGCCCTGAACAAACGAACTTTAACAGTTCCCTCGGGCAGTTCAAGTTGATGAGCGATTTCCTCGCAGGATAATTCCTTAAAATAGTGTAACTTAATGATGTCCTTGTATTTCGGATGCAGGGTATCAACTATTTCGCGAAGCAGCCGTGTTTCCTGCTGGTTGATCAGCAATTGTTCAGGACTTGGCAATTGATTTGCCAGTTCGTGCGCCGCTATTCCACCTTCGGCTTCATGCTCATTCACCGTGTTATCGATATCCTTTTTGTTCCTGCGAAGGTGATCAATACAATTATTTTTAGCAATACGATACAGCCAGGTGCTGAAAGCAAAATCGGAAGTATATTGGTCGAGTTTACTAAAAGCCTTGTTAAAAGCTTCCATGGTAAGATCCTCGGCATCACCGGGCTGTCCGGTCATTTTCAGCATCCTTGTATATACTTTATCAAAATACGTATCCATGAGCTGCACATAGGCAGTTCTGTCGCCCGAATCCAATATCAGCCTGACCAATCGCAAATCACGCTCGGAATTGTTGTGAGTATCGGTGCAATCAGTTTTAGTCAAGATACTTTTTTTGAAATTTATTCTAATCATTATAAGGGAAAGAGTTGAATTCAATCTCAGTTTTCCGGTACACAACCCGGTTTCCCTTTGAAGCTAAATAGCTCCACATTCTGGAACCTCTTGTTTTTAACGGCTACCCTTAACTCATTGATTTCTGTATAAATAACCATTCAACAGGAGTTTTGTTGTAATCGCCAATTCTCATTGAACGGCCAGAATCTTCAAATTCAATGAAAAACTCAGAATCTGTAATTCACCAAATTTGATGAAAATCAACTAATATGGGATTTTTTAACTTGTACCGTTCAAATGGCATCTTCAGTATCCCTATTGTCAGAATTTAATAACCTGTTTAACTAAAAGTAATAGAGTTCTGTAGCTGGTTTTACTATCTCCATTTGACAGGTTTGTTGA
Organism: Lentimicrobiaceae bacterium; assembly: GCA_041753535.1. Lineage (GTDB taxonomy): Bacteria > Bacteroidota > Bacteroidia > Bacteroidales > UBA4417 > UBA4417. The sequence goes on along the minus strand of JBGSUB010000003.1, from coordinate 55,097 downwards.
AAACATTTGCCAATGCGAGTATTGGGCTCACGACTAAAAGAAAAAGCTCAAAAAACGGGACCAGTAAAAGGAATCCTCTTTCCGAAAGTTTTTTCATCACTTTTCCGGTAATGAACAACTGACTGAACAGCCTCAAAACGACTAACCCAATCACAACATAGGGCTGATACCAAACAATCAACAAACTTATGCATGCTGCCCAAAAGTACACCTGTGTGAAAGCAAACAACCCAAGTGCAAACTTATGAAAAGGTTTATAATACCCTCCAGTCATAAGGTGCCTGCGTTTCTGCCTTATCCACAAATTCAAGGACGATTTCGGTAAACTTACCGTATGAGAATCATTCTGAATTTCGATACGGGTATTTTTTGCGGTAGCAGCTTTATTAATAAACAAGTCATCGTCGCCCGATTGAATACGGTAATGCGAAATAAATCCATTCTGATTGTAAAACAGCGATTTACGGTAGGCCATATTGCGTCCTACGCCCATATACGGCATTCCGACCCTGGCAAAACCCAGGTAATTCATTGCAATGCGCAAAGTATCGAAGCGTATCAGCAAATTGAGTAAGGAATTCGACTTACGGTAAGTTCCGTACCCGATCACAATTTCGGTGCCTTCAGTAAAATTAGCTGCCATCCTCCTGACCCATTGATTGCTGCGGGGAATACAATCGGCATCAGTAAATAAAAGCACATCGTGCTTAGCAGATTTTATACCGATTGATAACGGAAACTTCTTGCCTGTAAAGAAATTCAGATCCTGCGGAATATTTACAATTTTCAGGTTTGGGTACTCCTCCGACAAATCACGCAGTAAGTATTGAGTATCATCTTCCGAGCCATGATTAACCACAACAACTTCATAGTTCGAGTAATCCTGGGTAAGCAATAAGGGAAGGTTTTCTTTCAGATTATAATACTCGTCGCGGGCACATACAATTACCGAAACCGGTTGATCCGAACGGACAAACTCGTTTTTTTGCCTGAAAAAAGCTATTTTACCATAAATTGCCCAATAATACACAACTTGTATAATGGTTGCTGCAAACAGCACAATCAGGGTAATGAATAAAAAAGGATTCTGGGCAAAATAATCCTGGAGCATCAAGGTATTGGATTGGATGGACAAAAGTATTATTCTGAACTGAATTATAATCTATCTTTGCGAAAAAGTTTATAACAGCTATTAATGGGTATAAAGCATTGCTTAACAACATGATAGCATAATTATAAAATCTTTTGTTAATCATTATTTTGTGAACTACCTGTTTTTTGTTCCCTCCCTGAAGGCTGAAGCGGTTTTCTCATAGAATTTGTTTACTCACTTACTAAAATACGGATGCAATTCGAATTAAAGCTCACTGATCCGCTAAGTGCTGCCCGGAGGGGAACGATAACGACCGCGCATGGCATAATTGAAACTCCTGCTTTTATGCCCGTAGGTACCGCCGGTGCTGTAAAAGCTGTGCATATGCGCGAAATCAGGAATGATATCAAGGCACAGATCATACTGGGAAATACCTATCATCTTTATCTGCGGCCTGGGCTTGAGATACTTGCAAAAGCAGGTGGTCTTCACAAATTCAATGGCTGGAGCGGCCCTATTCTCACAGATAGCGGAGGATACCAGGTATACTCGCTTACCGATCGACGTAAACTCAACAGCGAAGGCGTGATGTTTCACTCGCATATCGATGGCTCGAAACACATGTTCACCCCTGAAAACGTGATGGATATACAGCGCGTTATTGGTGCCGATATCATTATGGCTTTTGATGAATGCACGCCCTGGCCCTGCGATTATGATTACGCCAGCAAATCGCTCGACCTTACTCATCAATGGCTTAAACGCTGTATTAGCAGGTTCGGTAAAACTGAGCCACATTACGGATACGAACAATCACTTTTCCCCATAGTGCAGGGTAGTACTTTCCGCGACCTTCGCATCCGGTCGGCCGAAGAAATTGCCTCGCACAATGCGGATGGAAATGCCATCGGCGGCCTTTCCGTTGGTGAACCTGCCGAACAGATGTACGAAATGACAGAACTCGTGTGTGGAATCCTGCCTAAAGCAAAACCACGATACCTTATGGGAGTGGGAACACCGGCAAATATCCTCGAAAACATTGCACTTGGCATTGATATGTTCGATTGTGTGATGCCGACTCGAAACGGCCGCAATGGCATGCTTTTCACCAGCCGGGGAACCATTAACCTCAGGAATGAAAAATGGAAAGATGATTTTTCGCCGCTTGATGCCGAAGGAACAGCCTATGTGGATCATGAATACAGCCGTGCGTATGTAAAACATTTGTTTAAAGCCGGTGAAATGCTCGGCCCAATGATTGCCAGCATCCACAATCTCGCGTTCTACCAATGGCTGGTACACGAAGCCCGGAAGCATATTGAAGAAGGTGAGTTCAGCAGCTGGAAGACAGCAATGGTTAAACAATTATCCGTCAGGCTTTAATTTACAGTATTATCCTGTACACTGAATAATACAGATCGTTGCAGCTATTAATCACTTTTGTACTTTTGAGAATCCAAACCATTAAATACTGCCACATAAGGTGCTGGGACTAAAAAAAATTGACATCTATATTATCCGCAAGTTTCTTGGGACTTATTTTTATTCCATCCTGTTGCTCACGGTTATCATTATCATTTTCGATATTTCGGAAAAAATTGATGACTTTATTGAGAAGGATGCCCCGCTGAAAGCCATTGTTTTTGAATACTATCTGAATTTTATTCCCTACTTCGTGAATATGTTCAGTGCCTTGTTCACATTTATAGCGGTAGTATATTTTACTTCCCGCATGGCTTCGAACACCGAAATTGTTGCCATACTGAATGCAGGTGTAAGTTTCTGGCGAATGCTCTTACCATACCTTATTTCGGGCATTTTTCTGACTTTACTTTCGTTCACATTAATGAATTACGTAATTCCGTTCACCAACCGGAACCTGAGGGCCTTCGAAAAACAATATATTAAAAATCCGTTTCAGAATCGTGGTATGAACATGCATATGCAACTGGAACCGGGAACATATGTTTATGTCGAAAACTTTAATAGCATCGGGAAAATAGGTTACCGTTTTTCACTTGAGAAATTCGATTCGACCGGCATGACACTGAAAATGAAAGCAGATATGATAGCCTGGGACAGCATTCAAAGCCGATGGAAAATGACTAATTATCTGATCCGGAAAATTCGTACTGATGGCGAAACCATCTACCAGGGAAAAGAAACAGATACCGTAATGGCATTCACTCCCAGCGATTTTATGGTTGATATTGAAGATGCCAAAATAATGACCTACAACCAGTTAAACAGATTTATAAAGCAGGAAACCATGCGTGGGAGTACCATCTCAGCACAGTTTAACCTCGAAAAATATAAACGGCTTACATTCCCTTTTGCCAACATTGTACTAACATTTATAGGAGTAGCACTTTCGAGCCGTAAAGTCAGGGGTGGAATTGGTATGCATTTGGGTATGGGAATTGGCATTGCTTTTACATTCATTCTGTTGCTTCAGATATCCTCGGTTTTTGCTATTTTTGGCAATATCCCCGCTTATATCGCATTATGGATACCTAATTTCCTCTATGGAATTGTGGCGATTATCCTGCTACGAATGGCTCCCAAGTAAAGTTTGGAATATTTTACATTTGGTAAAATCAAGATTACCAGGATCTTCGGTAAATAATGCAAATACAGCGGAACCACTGCCACTCATGGCTGAATAGACTGCTCCTTTCCGGTACAATCTGTTTTTTATTTCTTCTATTTCAGGGTATAGCTCAAAAACTGTGGTTTCAAAATCATTATGCAAATTATTTTTCCATTCCTTAACAGGTAACAAAGCATACTCAGCAATTGAATTTTCGCGGTATACCGGCCTGATCCCGGTAAAAGCAGCAGCAGTGCTTACATGAACCTCAGGTTTTACGATTACAAGGTGCAATCCACCGTGACTTAAAGGAACAGGCCGGAGGAATTCGCCCCGATCGGTAGAAAGAGCAGGCACATTATCAATAAAAAACGGGCAATCCATCCCGAGTTGAACAGCAAGGTTCCGAAGAATTTCATCATTCAGGTTCAACTTAAACATGCTGTTCAGCATCTTCAGTGTAAAGGATGCATCCGATGAACCACCACCCAAACCTGCGCCTGAAGGAATAACCTTATGCAGGTGAATCTGAACAGGAGGAATATGGTACATTTCTGCCAATAGCATCCAGGCACGATAGCAGAGGTTTTTCTCCACCGGTCCTTCCACATGATTACCTGTGACAGTTAAAGTTGTGGTATTATCTTTTGCAGGAACAATTTCCAGCGCATCGCACCAGGGAACAGGAAACATAACAGTCTGAATGTTATGATAGCCATCTGAGCGCCGCTGAGTAACCCATAGGCCGAGGTTAATCTTGCAATTTGGGAAAGTTATCACGGGATAAACTGTATTTTACAATAAAGGGGAAAGATAAGTTTGCTGAATGACGTTGTGTAATTTCTTTTTACCACAGAGAAACAGAGAACACTGAGAAACACGGAGTTGAAAATATAGTGTCAAAATCAATTGTGGTTGAACCACGCATTTCAGCTCTGCTCAGTGCTTGGATACTCCGAAACCCTCCAACTCTTATAACCCGCACTTCGGCTGAGTGCTCTGATACTCCAAAACGCTCAAACGCTGCTAACTCTTCAAACCCGCACTTCGGCTCTGCTCAGTGCTCGGATACTCCGAAACCCGAAACCCGAAACCCTACTAACCACTCAAACTCTTCAATCCCTTCAAACTTTTCAACCCTTCAAAAACTCCCTCATATTCTCCATATTCCGTTTGTGATACAGGTCTTTGCCATCGGAAGTATAGAGGAAATCAATCATCTGACTGTATTTGTCTGTAATTTTTCCTCGCACCATTTTCATGGTGGAGTTCATCATATGATTTTCTTCAGTGAAAGCAGCAGGTAATACACCAATAGCAGCCGGAAGCCAGCGATGCGGAAACATGTGCGAATAATGGCCATGTTTGCGATACTGATTCAGTTCGTGCCCGATGCAATGTAAGGCTTCGTGTACACCGGCATCTGATAAAGGCTCAAGATTTTTATGCCTGAGATGCGTAATAAGTTGTGCTTTATCAGGCACAATGAGTGCAATTGTATATGGATGTTGGTTGTTGTATAGCATGCACTGCGAAATATACCGGCATTGCCCGATATAAGCCTCCTCAATTCCTTCCGGACTGTATTTTTCGCCGTCGTCGGCTATAAGTAAGCTTTTAAACCGGCCGAGAACATAAAGGAACCCATCTTTATCCATGTAACCTAGGTCGCCTGTATAAAGCCAGCCATCACGCAACGACTGGGCAGTAGCCTCCGCGTTGTTCCAGTAGCCCAGCATTACATTTTCACCTTGTATTACAATCTCTCCATGCTCACCAATCGGCAGTTCCTGACCTTTTTCATCACAGATTTTGAGCAGCATATTCTGCACCAGGTAACCTGATGAGCCCAGTTTGTGTTTTGCCAGTGAATTGGAAGAAATAATCGGCGATGCCTCGGTAAGTCCATAACCCTGGAACATAGGCATGCCGATGGCATAGAAAAAACGTTGGAATTCGATATCAAGCAAAGCACCTCCACCAACAAAAAAGTCGAGCCTTCCGCCAAAACCTTCGCGTATTTTACTGAATAAAATTTTATCGTATAAACGGATAAGTGGTTTATATAATCCTGCTAATCCCGGCCCTTTTTTCCATCCATCATTGTTGTACGCATATGAGATTTTCAACGCATGTTTAAATAGCATCTTTACAAGAAACCCTTTATCACTAATCCCTTTTTCAATATTTTTTTTAAAATTTGATGCCAGTGCAGGAACGCTTAACAACAAGTTAGGCCTGTTTTCCCTGATATTAACGGGAATGTTTTTCAACGTTTCCATTCCGGTTTTACCAACTTGTATCGAAGCCAGTGAAGCACCTTTACCCATCATGCAATAAATTCCCGCTGTATGTGCAAATGCATGGTCCCAGGGCAAGATCAACAATGTGGTATAGTCGGGAGGAATATCCATAAGAGTGTAAGCCTGGTATACATTAGCCACATAATTATTATGCGACAATACAATTCCTTTAGGATCGGCTGTAGTTCCGGAAGTGTAGCATATATTAGCCGGGTCGTCGGGCTGAACAGCTTTTCGTGCAAGAGCTAAAACTTCAGCTGAATTATTCAGAAAAGCCTTACCCTGAGCTATAAGAGATTCGTAGGTGATTTCTGATTCATCCATTGCCTCACCATCGAGCAGTATCAGTTTTTTGAAACCGGGTAATGATGATTTAATGTCGCGGATTTTTTTTGCCTGGCTCCCTGATACAATTGCCATGCTGCAACCACTGTGCACCAAGCGATAGCGGATTTCGTCAGGTTCGGAAAGCTTAACCGACAAGGGAATATTTATCGCTCCAACGTACAATATACCTAATTCACTAACCACCCATGCGTTGCGCCCTTCGGACTGCAAAGCGATACGGTCGCCTTTACTTACACCCATACTCAAAAGCCCTGCAGCAAATTGCTCAACCTGCAGTTTTACTTCGGAATAGGTTGTGCCCTGGTAGGCCGTCCCCGTTTTCTCCAACAGGTAAATATTGCCAGAAAACTTCTGTACATTTTCTTCGAAAAAATCGGGTATAGTCTGCATGGAATGGTTTTTTACCTTTCAAATGTAGTGTATAAATCAGGAATGTGCAAAATTCTCACTCAGTTGGTTCTGATACACTTGCTATTTTAGTATTCCCAGTGCAAAGGATCAATTTCTTTGAACAGAAAATCACCAGAACCAAAAAATTTATTATCTACACATTTTTATCTATTTTTATGCTCCTGCCTGAAGTCCCAATTTCAAAAAAATGTCCAAAACCATCTTTTACATTAAAATATTAATGCTTTTTTTCTGGGAATTCCCTCAGAACCTTTTGGGGTTGGTGGTGTTTGCCATCATGAATTATAAACGAAGTTTTCTGCACGTTGAAAAGAAAACAAACCTCATATTTCTTGAAACAAAAAATACCGGAGTAAGCCTTGGCTGGTTTATATTCTGGACACCTGCCGGAAACCGGTTTTCACACCTGGTGAATGATTGCCGCATGCATGAGTATGGTCACACCAGGCAGTCGGTTATGCTGGGGCCATTGTACCTGCTTATTGTTGGAATTCCTTCGCTGGGCAGAGTTGCATACAGCCGCTGGTATAAATGGAAATACAAAAGAAACTGGGATAACTATTTCAATGGTTTTCCCGAAAACTGGGCTGACAAACTTGGAGGAATTATCGGTATAAAAGAAATCAACTAAGTTAAGAAAGTCACTGCTTCTCTTTGATCAGAATTATTTTTATAAAGCTTCTTCCCATTTATAACATATTTAACTTTAAAAAGTACTTTTGTGTTTATAATTCAGGGCAATATTGAATTGCATCAATGAAACTGTGAAACCAGTTGTAACAAAGTAAAAAAGCATAAACATTATTGATATGGAGGAAATCCTTAAAAGCAACAAAGCACTTAAAAGTGTGATCAATGAGATTTCGGAAGTTGCCGAATACCTGTGGCAGCGTGGCTGGGCCGAACGCAATGCAGGCAATATATCGGTGAACATCAATGATTTGTTACAGCAGGAAATTTCAGAGTTTAGTTCCTACCCGTTTTTTGACTTGCCGGTTTCGTATTCAAAACTGGCCGGGAAATACTTTTTTGTTACCGGCACCGGAAAACGAATGCGCGACCTGGCCCGCAAGCCCATGAAAAATGCTTTGATTATTAAACTTAATGAACAGGCAAACGGGTATTGGATCATTTCGCAGAAAGTGAACGTGGATAATTTTATGCCTACGTCTGAATTGCCGACACACCTGGGCATACATCACATGATTGCCGAACGCGGCAGTGCCGAGAAAGTGGTGATGCATACCCATGCCAACGAACTTGTTACATTAACCCATGCCAAAGAATTCTGCAACCAGGATGTACTTAACAGGCTATTGTGGAGCATGCATCCCGAAACCATGGTTTTTGTGCCTAAAGGCGTTGGGTTTGTACCTTATATCCTTCCCGGAACTGTTGATATTGCAGTTGAAACACTGAAAGCGCTTAGGGATCATGATGTAGTTCTCTGGGAGAAACACGGCGTTTTCGCTATCGGTAAAAGTGTTCCCGATACATTTGATGTCATTGATATACTGGCGAAATCAGCAAGGATATTCTTTTTGTGCCGGTCGGCAAATATTGTTCCTGATGGACTTACAGATAATCAACTGGCCGAATTAAAAATACTGGCGGCTAATTTTTGATAAATCGTATTCGCAGTTCAAATATAACGAAGTCCATATTCATTTCGTTACGGAAAGACAAAGGAATTTAATGGCATAAAAAAACCGGCACACGGCCGGTTAAATTCTTTTCTCGAAACAGGTATTAGTGTTTACTCAGGTATTCAGCTACACCATCAGCAGTAGCTTTCATTCCTTCGTCGCCTTTATGCCAGTCGGCAGGGCAAACTTCTCCGTTTTCTTCAAAAAACTGCAGTGCATCAACCATTCGGATAGCTTCTTCAACGCTACGACCCAGCGGCAGGTCGTTCACTACCTGGTGACGGACAACTCCTTGTTTATCAATCAGGAAAAGTCCGCGGTATGCAACTGCATCACCATTGAATTCAACATAATCTTCGTCCTCATCATATTCCCATTCGCCTGCAAGTACATCGTAGTTTTCTGAAATGGTTTTTGCAAGGTCCGAAACCAAAGGAAAAGTAACACCTTTGATACCGCCTGCATTCCGCTCGGTATTGAGCCATGCCCAATGCGAAAATTTGCTGTCGACTGAACAGCCAACAACCTGTACATTACGTTTTTCGAATTCTGCCAGTTTATCCTGAAATGCAATGATTTCGGTTGGGCAAACAAAAGTGAAATCGAGGGGATAAAAGAAAAATACTACATGTTTTTTGCCAATATACTGGGCGAGAGAGAATTTCTCAACAAATTCGCCACCGTTTATCACAGCATCTGCCTCGAACTGAGGCGCTTTTTTTCCTACTAAAACAGCCATTTATTTGTTATTTTTTATTGGTTTAACGATTTTTTTGCAAAGATATACACATTTTACTGTAATCAGCCAATTTGCTGTACGAGATTTATAAAAACCTTTGAGGTACCGATTTTGTTCAGGATTGATCTATTAAAATGGGGGAAATCCTGTAACGAACATTAAATTGGCTTATGAATGATTTTCTTTGTATCAATAGCAACCCCGTTTCGAATCCACCTGACTAAATAAATGCCTCCAGGGAAACCGGAAATATTAACTACAACTTCAAACTCACCGGGAGTAAGTCTCTTGTTCCAAACAAGCTTTCCCTGAATACTGTATATTAAAATTTCATCTTTAGGTTTCACTTCATCTTTAAAACCAAGAGTGATAAAATCGTCTGCCGGAACTGGCCAGACTGTCAGTTTATCCTGTGACCCACCCGAGGGAAAATCTTTCAGACCAACAATTATCTCAGCTTCAAAAGCTGAAGTGTCAGTTGCAATTGTTGAAGTGCAAAGGCTATCATAGGTATTAATTGATGAGTAGGATGTATCGTTGATTGCATAAGCAGCCATACCACTATAGGTATACCTGTATATCTGCGATCCTGCCAAAGCCGCTATTTGCCCGTCACTTGTATTACGAACATCATCAAATAAAACTGGTATACTCCTCCGGCTCAGCAAATTTCCTGAAGTATCATAAACCGCCATATTGTTCAAATACTTACCGGTTGAGGCTGAAAAGGATTCAAATATCCCGATGTATGTGCTATCTGTATTTACACAAACCGGACCTGAACCGCTCATTGAGTCTGGCAGCATAGGCTTAGCCCATATCTGCATTCCATCTATATATTTATAAACAATAGCAGGATCTCCGTTTGGGTACCAGTAACGGTTACCACTGGTGTAAAAGCTTCCGTCAGTAGCCGGTTCAGTATCAGTTATGCTTGCTTCACCAATTCCAAACCAGGACAAATTCCACTTAACGGCAAATTCAGAATCCATTTTCACAAAATGTGGCCATGCAACCGAAGGTGAGGCAGGAATAAGCAAATCATCGCCAGGAAGTAACAATAAATCAACACCGCCAAGATAACCGGAATTATTATCCAACAGTGTATCAACTGAAATAAGCAGCCCCTGGGGATCAAGTTTCAATATTGGGCAGGCATCGTCAGATGCCCACATATCGAACTGTTGATTATACATAAAAACGTAATTATTATCTGACAGCTGAGTTAAATAAACCCAGGGGCTCGCTTTATTATCGTTAATTTTCCTGCACCATTCAATTTCGCCACAAAGATTAAACTTCATTATAAAAGGTTCAATTTTATCTGTCCCCCTGACTGATGTACTACCGGAAACGGCAAAAGCCCCATCATTGGTCCTGATAATTTTACTGAACCTTGTAAGACAGGTAGTATCCCCAATATACTTTTTCCAGATAACCGATCCGTTAATATCTGTTTTGATAATAAGGCCATAGTCCCTGTTATACCATCCCGGAGTGTTTCCGGCAATAATAAAACCGTTATCGTAGGATTCGATAAAAGAGGAACAATGTTCCATCTGCACACCCCTATAGACTGATTGAGAATAACTGAAAGGAATTATAGCAGTTAAAAGAACAAGAATTAAAAATACATTTTTCATGGCCAAATATTAATCATTCAAATATATACAATATTTGAATAACTATATACGAAAAGTAATGGTCCGGATCTATTTCATCAACTCATTGATAATATCGTCCTCTTTTATCCCTTCGGCCTCAGCTTTATAGTTTCGGACTATACGATGACGAAGTATTGACGTTGCCACTGCCTGCACATCGGCAATATCAGGAGAGTATTTTCCCATCACTGCGGCATGGCATTTAGCCCCGAGAATAAGGTACTGCGATGCGCGCGGCCCCGCTCCCCAGGTAAGGTAACTGTTTGCCCATGCATGTGCCAGAGGTGTGCCCGGACGTGTGATGGAAGCCAGCTTCACTGCATACTGATATACATTATCTGCTACCGGAACCCGACGTATTAAATCCTGGAAATACTTGATTTCTTCGGCAGTAAGAATAATGTTTAATGTGGCGGAATGCATGGTGGTCGTATTTTTTACCACCTGGATTTCCTGCTCAAAACTCGGATATCCTAGCCAGATGTTGAACATAAACCTGTCGAGTTGCGCCTCGGGCAAAGGATAGGTTCCCTCCTGCTCAATTGGATTTTGTGTGGCAAGTACAAAGAACGGTTCATCTAATTTGTGGCTTACACCGGCAACAGTCACCGCTTTTTCCTGCATGGCTTCGAGCAATGCACTCTGGGTTTTGGGTGGTGTACGGTTAATTTCGTCGGCAAGAATAATATTGGCAAAAACGGGTCCATGTATAAAACGGAATTTGCGCTCTTCGTCGAGGATTTCGGTTCCGATAATGTCAGAAGGCATCAGGTCGGGGGTAAACTGAATTCGGCTGTAAGTAAGTCCAAGAACTTGCGACAAAGTATTAACCATCAGGGTTTTAGCTAAGCCAGGAACACCTACCAGCAATGCGTGGCCTCTCGAGAAAATAGCGATCAGAAGGTTTTTAACAACTTCATCCTGCCCTACAATCACTTTACCGATTTCGGAGCGTAATGCATTATATTTGTTTGAAAATTCATTGAGTGCTTCTGTATCTGACTTATATTGAATCATATTTGTTGCTTCTTTAGATAAACTTTTCCCCGTTACCCATATCTTCTATTACTATAAAATTTTCAGGGGTTGGGAGTCAGGGGTTGGGAGTTAGGGGTTGGGAGTTAGGGGTTAGGATTTAGGGTGGGCTAATTTTTGATAATTAATACCATTTTTCAATTTTCCTTTTACTATTTCTCAGTAAACGTCCAGTTATTCCTGAAATCGCAGGACTGGAACCTTTCGCCCATACGGATATAAGCTGTTTTCGATTTAGTTTCGACCCACTTCGAAATAACCTTCATCTTTTTATCTTCGAGTGCCCACTCCTGAATCTTATTATAATCGTCCTTCATATTTGCTTTGTGAGGCTCGGTACGTTTTTTAAGGTACAATACGCGGTAGGCCTGGGTTCCGTCTTCGGTAGTGTATGGTACGCTGGCCGATATTTCGCCCGGTTTCATTTTATCAATTACAAAGAAAACTTTAGGGTCGAGTTCATCAGCAGCAAGGCTTGTATTCCCAGAAGATTGGCTTTGAATCAGGCCACCATTTACTTTACCAGGATCGTCGCTGTAGCGCAAAGCTGCTTTTTCGAATGTAAGCGAATCGGCCCTGACTTTATCGGCGATACTATCGAGTTTGTTGGCTGCAGCCAGCAAGTCGTCGGGCGATACTTTGGGAATAATAAGTATATGTCTCACATTAACGAATTCGCCCTTACGCTCAATCAATTGCAGAAGGTGGTATCCGAATTTTGTTTTTATGATTTCGGAAATATCATTTTTATTTTTAAGGTTGAACGCTGAGGATTCGAATTCAGGAGCCATGGATCCCCGGCTGAAAAGACCAAGTTCGCCTCCTTTGGATGCCGAACCCGGATCTTCGGAATACAAAACCGCCAGGGTTGAGAATTTCTCGCCTTTCACTATGCGGTCGCGGAGGGTCGAAAGTTTTTCTCGTGCTTCTTTAAGCTGCGCAGGGCCAACCACCGGGTTTTTTACAATCTGACCAATCTCATATTCCGTAGGAACTATCGGAATACTGTCGGGCTTGATATTGGTGAAGTATTCTTTTGTTTCGTTGGGAGTAATTTTCACATTATCTACTATCTTGCCCTGAGCCATTTGTGAAAGAATCTCGAGCCGAAGAGGTTCACGGAGTTCATTTTTGAATTCATCAAGAGATTTGTCATAAAACTCCTCGAGTTTTTGTTGAGAGCCAAACTGCTGAATATAATACCTTAGCCGCCGGTCGAGTTCACTGTTCACCTGGTCGTCACCCACCACAAGGCTATCAATCTCTGCCTGGTAAACAAGGAGTTTTTGAAAAAGCAGGTTTTCGAAGATCTCGCACCTCAAAGCATAAGGATCACCTGCCATGCCCTGGGCACGAGCCTGGGCAAACTGGGCTTCAACATCCGACCAATACACTGGGTGGCTTCCAACCAGGGCTACTATCTCGTCAATCGTTTTTTCTTTTTGAGCCTTGGCCTGATTTACTGATGCGAAAAGCACTATCAGTAAAACCGGAATTATCATTCTTTTTATCATGTGTATCGGCTAATTATTTCTTTAATATTTCATATTTACTTCGTTTCACAGCATCACTGAAAATATCTTCTTCCATTCGATTAAGCAATTCTGCCTTCCTCTTATTTAACAGAATGGTGCGAATATTTTCAATCTCAAAATTCATAGGAGAAATGCTCTCCTTGGTTTTAAAAGAGGTGATAGCCACAAAATACAATGTTGTTGAATCTTTTACTTCATAGTATTTGTTCCTGCTCAGGAATTCCTGTTGATCGTCAACCGCGAGCGGTATCTTGCGTGTGAGATCGCCAAAGGACATCCAGGTGCCATCGTTAATTAAATAATCCACACCGTTTTCCTGGCAAAGGATATGGAGTTTTTCCTTATCAGCTTCACGATTACTGATTAGTAACGCTTTTACCTTTGTTGCAACAGGTGAATTTTTGCTGAGTATTGCATAATTAGCCAGAACAATGTTTTCACGCAGATGGAAATTATTTTGGTTTTCCTTGTAATAGTTCTCAATTTCAGTCATCGAAACCACTGTATCCAGCTTTTGCCTGATCAACTCCGATTCGTATGCATAAATAATAAGCGAATTACGGTACTGCTCTATTTGCGTGCTGAAATCGCGCTTAGCTTCATCGAGGTTATCTTCGGCCTGCCTGAGTAAAAGTTCCTGCCGTACCCAGTTGTTAATATAGGCAGTTGTCATTTCTATACTGTCGTTCTTGCTTGTTCCTGACGGTATCACATTTGAAAGGTCTTCCGGATAAAGGTATTTTTCATACACACGCGCTATCGCTTCCTCTTTGTTCCTATCTTTTTTGGGCAACAAATCACAGGATACAAATACGGTGGTGAGCAACAAAATAATTGCTAGCTGACGAAGCATATACTTTTAGTGTGTGAGAAGTGTATCAAATACTTCGCGGTTTACCTCAACCTTGTATTTGGCGCGGAGTTCGCTGATCCATTCTTTCTCGAGGTAGTTCTGGTAGTCGGCAGTCATGGCACCGCGAATCTCGCTGAGAAGTTTCGGTTCAGGAGGAACTACAGCATGAACTACTACTATGACATTCTCATTATCAGCTAAAGGCATCATTTCCGAAATGCCTGGTTTCCATTCCACATTCTGGAGGTTCATATTTTCACCTTTCAGGAATTTCTTTCGTTCGATGGTGACCTTCTGAATGGTATCGTGATTATATTTTGCCAGGATCTGATCATCCGGAACTCCCTTTTTCAATTGTTTTTTAAGTGCTTTTATGATGGATGGATCCTTAATGGTGATAATTGAAGCATCGAGTCTTGTTTCCCACATATAGGTATTCTTGTTCGCTTCGTAATACTGCTGCAAGCCAACTGTGTCTTTTACTGCTTTCGACCAGACTTTTTTGTCGGTAAGATCAAATAGCAGAATACCATCGTGATACTCACTGATGAGCGCCTTGAAATCTGGTTTTTCGCTTTCGAGCTGACTATCGGCATATTTTACGATCGCTTCATTCACAAAGATGTTATACTGCTGCTGAACATAAGCTGCGATATCACTTTTCTGACCATTACGCTGTGTGGTTGCTAAATGCCTGGCAAAGTCAGCTTGTGTGTAAGTTTTGGTTCCGATGGTAAATAAATTTTTATCTAATCCGGCAGCCTGTTCCACTTTCCAGCTTGCTGTAAAGATAGAGTCGGTAACCGTTTTTGTAAGTTCAGTCAGTGCCGCTGAATTCTCAGTAAAGCCATAGTTTGCTTTGGTTTTGACGATAAACGAATTCTGAATTTCCATGTTCCTGTCGCTGCGCGGTATGCGTTTTGAAATTTCATCTTTTTCCTCATCGAAACTTCCTATCGGTTTACGGTCAACAAGCTTGATTATATGCCAGCCATAACTGGTTTGAAATGGCTCGGAATAATCTCCTTTTTGTTTCAGTTTCTGCACGTTGATTGTAAATTCAGGCAACAAACGATTTACACCGAACCAGGGTAATACGCCACCTTTGCCCGAAGTTGAAGCATCATCCGAAAACTTTTTAGCAATATCCCCGAAATCGCTGCCACTTTTTAAAAACTTATAGGCCAGGTTAGCTGAATCAGCAACTTTAAGTGAATCGTCGAGTGTTCCTTTTACTGGGAACACCAGCATGATATGAGCCAACTGAACTTTTCCCAAAGCCGGAATTTTATCCGTTACTTTTATCAGGTGGTAGCCGAAATCGGTGCGGACAGGCATGGTGACTTCGTTTATTTTCGAATTATAAGCAGCTGACTCGAAAGGGTATACCATATCGAATGCTGTAAAAAAGCCCAGGTCTCCCTGGTTACCTTTTACTTTTTGACCGTTGGCATCCCGGTCTTTTGCCGAAGGGTCTTCCGAAGCATCGGCTGCTACTTTGCCAAAATCCTCGCCCTTGATGATACGCTTGCGTATCTGCATTATTTTATTCCATGCTGAAAGAGTATCGGCAGCAGCAGCCATTTTATCAACACGAACCAGGATATGACTGGCGCGTACATCATACTTCTTACGATCGTAAGCTTCCTGGACTAACCTGTCGTTCATAAGGTTATCGGCAAGGTAAGGCTGTGCCAGCTGCTTGCGGTAACCTGCCAGTTCGTCGCGGAATGATTTCACCGTATCCATGCCTAAGTTTTTTGCTTCGGTTACTTTAAGGCGGAAGTTGATAAAAAGATCTAGGTATTCTTCAATTGCTTTGTTATCAGGCTTTTCGCCCTGTGTATTGTTTTTTTCAAAAACTTTAATGAACTCATTTTTAGTAACTTTTTCGTTTGCTACCTGCAGAAGTACAGGGTCATTACTCTGACTGAAAGCTGATAGCGCGAAAATTCCAATTAATAAGGTTAAAGAAGCGTTTAAAATTGTCCGTTTCATAGTAGTTGAAAATTATTGTTTAGGTATCCGGAGTTACTTCCGGGCTTTGTTTGTTTAGTGGTTATTTGTTAATTGGTTAGTGGTTAATGGTTAATGGAAAATAGTTAATGGAAAATGGTTAAATATGCATTTCCTGTTTCCAGATTCCTGTTTCCTTGTACCCTAATTCTCTATTTTCTATTCTCAATAAACAACCCGCTACCTGCTGTAATTTGGTGCTTCGCGGGTAATGGTAATATCGTGAGGATGGCTTTCGACCACACCCGAGGAAGTTATTTTTATAAATTTAGCGCCCTGGAGGCCTGCAATATCGGCTGAACCGGTATATCCCATGCCTGCACGTAATCCGCCTACCATCTGGTGTATCACCTCGTTAAGTGATCCCTTGAAAGGAACACGGCCTACTATCCCTTCTGGAACAAGTTTGTTAATATCATCTTCAGCATCCTGGAAATAGCGGTCCTTTGATCCTTTTTGCATGGCTTCGATAGAGCCCATTCCGCGGTATGATTTGAATTTACGTCCTTCGTAGATAATGGTTTCGCCTGGTGATTCCTCAACACCGGCAAACAATGAGCCAGCCATGATGCTGTAGGCGCCGGCTGCAATAGCCTTCACAATATCGCCGGTATAACGGATACCGCCATCTGCAATCACGGGAATTCCCGAACCGCGAAGTTCTTTTGCAACAGCATAAATAGCTGACAGTTGAGGAATTCCAATCCCGGCGATAACACGTGTTGTGCATATTGAACCCGGGCCAATCCCTACTTTCACAGCATCAGCACCGATATTGGCCAATGCCCGGGCGGCTTCAGCAGTCGCAATATTGCCAACTACAAGTTGCAGGTCAGGGAAATGCTTTTTAACAAGTTTTGCCGTTTCAATTACACCTTTTGAATGCCCATGCGCAGTGTCAATTACAACTGCATCTACACCATTTTTCACGAGTTCAGCAACACGCTCCAGCACATCAGAAGTAACACCGACGCCGGCTGCCACGCGTAAACGACCCAGTTCATCCTTACAGGCGTTTGGGCGCGCCCTTATTTTCATAATATCTTTATAGGTAATAAGGCCGACAAGTTTATTGTCAGCATCCACCACGGGCAATTTCTCAATTTTATGTTCCTGTAAAATATCTGAAGCTTCTTCGAGAGTTGTTAGCGGCTTCGTTGTAATCAGACCTTCGCGGGTCATTATTTCGGCTATGGGTTTGAGGGGATTGCGCTCGAAACGAAGATCGCGGTTCGTGATAATACCTACCAGTTTACCATCATTGCTTACAATGGGAATACCGCCGATTTTATTCTCACGCATGATGGTGGTCGCATCTTCAACCAGCGCATCCTGTTTTAGAGTAATAGGATCAGTGATCATACCGCTTTCCGAACGCTTAACCCTTCGAACTTCGGCTGCCTGATCCTGTATGCTCATGTTTTTATGCAATACTCCTATTCCGCCTTCCTGTGCTATGGCGATGGCCATGGTTGAATCAGTAACCGTGTCCATGGCAGCAGATACAATAGGTATATTGATTTTAATTTTTCGCGAAAACCAGGAAGAAGTATCTACATCACGCGGAAGAACCTCAGAATAACCAGGAATGAGAAGGACGTCATCGTAAGTGAGGCCTTCACCTGCAAATTTTTCATTATCAATGAACATAGCTTTTTTTTGAATCTGCAAATTTACTAATTTTAACGGAAGTCCTTGTTAAAATTTCTTAAGGTTTTAACCCCCTTTATATAGCTGAAAATCAATATTTCTGATATATATAATACCCAAATTACCGGACTTTGCCTACTTCACGACATAAACCGTTCCGCGCTGTGTGTATTCCTGTCCCCCGTAGGATGTATAGGTAATTATATACGCGTATAATCCCTGTGGGGCAGCGTTTCCGCTAATTGTGCCATCCCAGCCGTTCACCATATCGGTGGTTTCGAAAAACTGCTGCCCCCACCTGCTGAAAAGGATCATCTTAAACTTCATCGGGTCTACAAAAGTAGCTACCGGCCTGAACCTGTTGTTGATACCAGCCGGACGAAATGCATTTGGCATAAATAAAGTGGCACCCTTAACAATACAGCATGTATTTGATACTGAAGTGGCATCAGCTAAATAAGGATTGCCCGGATTTTCGGCGGCAACAACCCAATAACAAACCTGCTTGGTAGGATCAACGCCTGCCAGCACATCGGGAAATGATTGAGTTAACGGTGTTACGCTGCCCAGGAGTTCGCCGGCTGTAGGCTGCCCGTCAACCGTGCGGTAAACTTTGTACCCTTCAACGCCTTTAAGCCATGATTGATAGGTGTTCCAGTCAAGGTTATTCTGCGTGGACGAAGAGGTACACTGAAGAAAAACGGATCGCGAAATATTTGAAATAAGTATATTGGTTCCGCAGTAATCAACAGTTTTAAGACGGTAGAAGTAACTCTGGCTGCCGGGGTCAGCAGTTTCATCCTGGAAGTATGATTCCTGTGGCACGAAATCTCCCGGAACTGATATAGAGTCAATAGCCTGAAAAGTGATTCCGTCATCCGAACGCTCAATAATCAGTGTTTTAACAGTTTTTACCGGAGAACTGTAATAGCTTAAGCGGATACCGCTGTTGCCTTCAACGCTGACTTTTGTAATATAAATTGAATCCGGGATACTGGCCCCGGTGAAAGCAGAGCCTTCCCTGCAGGATGTTGAAATTCCCGTACCTGAAGCACTATAGGCCTGGACATAGTAAATATAGTTATGGCCATTTTCGAAAGTGTAATCATCATTGTACGAGGTAAGCAATGTATCAGTCAAGTTAGCTATTTCAACAATCACCCCGTTATCTTCCCGGTACACCCTGTATCCACCCAATCCGCCCGGCATCGCAGTATATGCATTCCACGATAATTTTGCCAGCCGCTCGCACTCATCAATCGGGGGCAAATCAAGTTTTATGGTATGCCTGGGTGTATAGGCCGGCACACTGCGATTATTGCATTGGTCAATGACAATAATTTCGTATGTATATGATTTATCGCAGCCATCAGTAACGGCTATATCAAGAAAGGAGTTCGAGTCGGACGACATTGCAGGAAGAATCGGTTGCCAGCTGAACCCATTAAAACGGTTTATTTCGTATCCCGATATTGAATCGCCTGTCACCTGCTGCCAGGTTACTAAAGGATGGCTGTTACTAATACTTACGATGATATCCTTTACATTCACCGGGTTGGTTTGGTCCCATAAGAGCAAATCAGAGGTATTTGAGGTAGCTGCGTCTCCTAAAACTGTGCCTTCAAAACGAATGCGGTATGAGAAATCAGTCGAGGCACAATAAGGAGATGATATAGTATCATTATACTGAAGAACAGCATTATACGGTAGTTGATCAAGAATAACCCATGTCCCGGATGATGCCACTTCGCGCTCAACATAAAAAGTACCATCAATCGGCGGAGGAGTAGCTGTCCAGCTAAGCTGTGCAATACGCGACTCAAAATCTATGCCCGTAAGAGTGATTACAGGAGGAACTGCAAAACCGGATGGACAAACTAAAGCAGCACCCGGTAATTCAATAGTCTGATAACGCATTGGGTAACCGCTTTGGGATATATCACTTCCCCGCACATTATGATCAACAACTGCTGAACCAGCACAAATGCTCATAAACAAAAAAACAAACAGCAAAACTAAAATTCTGCTCATACAGGTACTTTGTTTCGTATGTTCAATTACCATGACCGGTAATACAAATATCGTTATTAAACTTCATGTGGCCCAACGACCAGTGTAAATAAATCCTCAGGTTTCAGGTACCTGATTGCAAGGTCCTGCAATTGCTGAGCATTTATATGTTGAACCGTATCAATCAATTTGTAAAAATGTGAAATATCCAGGTTGTCTTCGATCAGTTCGCGGTAAAGGCCAGCCTGAGCAAAAGGGCCGTCAACCGACCTGAGCATCTCTCCAAGCAAATAATTACGCACCAGTGAAAGCTCGCTTTCGGGAACCTGTTCATCACATAAACGGCTGAGCTCTGATTTTATTTCGGAAAGCGCCTGTTTTGTTACTTCAGCACCTACTTCTCCCGAAATTACGAAGTATCCTCCCCTGAGCAGCGGCACCAAAGCCGAACCAATTCCATACGTATACCCTTTGTCCTCCCTGAGATTGGTCATCAGCCGCGATCCGAAATAACCTCCAAGTATGGCATTCAACACTTTCATTCCGGCAAAATCGGGGTGAGAATGACCGAATGCCAGGCAACCCATCCGGATAGCCGACTGCATGGCTCCCTCTTTGGCAATGAAATGATTCTTTTGATCTGAGCCGTTTAACTCAGAATATAATTGTACTGCTGGTATGCCGCTCCAGTCATTTCCTCCGAAATGCGATTCAAGAGCATCAATCAGCCCGGGTTTGATAAGCCCTGCAACAACAATGGTACAATTGCCTGAATGATACTGCGACTTATGAAAAGCTGCCAGGTCGAGGCTTGTTACTTTTCCGATATCGCCGGGGACAAGAAACATTCCGTATGGATGATTTTTTCCAAAAATGAAAGAATTAAAATGTGTCCGGGCAAGGAAATTCACTTTTTGCCGGTTTACTTCAAGCTGCTGAAGCTGTTTGCCGGCCACCACATTAAAATCGTTTTCCGGAAAAATCGGATTTTTAACAATCTCGCTCAGCAATGGCAAGGTTTTATCAAGGTGCTTGTTCAGCGAATACAGAGTGACATAGGCATTGTCGCGCTCAGCGGTATTTTCGAAATGAGCACCAAAAAAGTCGAGCGATTCGGATAACTCCCTGGCTGTATAATTCCTGGTTCCTTCGCGCAACATCAGGTTGGTAGCCATGGCTGTAAATGGTTTATCCTGAAACCAGCTTCCGGCTTTAAAAACCATCTCGATGGAAATCACATCCTGTGCACCTGCGTTGAACTGGTGGACTTGAATTCCGTTTTTCAGCCGGTAAATTTCAGGTTGCGGAAAATCAATCCGCTTTGGAGGTTTGATAGTTGGCTGAGTTTTCCGGTTGAGATCAGTAGTCATAAATGAGTGTCGTTTTTTTAGACGGAAAAAAGCAAGAAACAAATAATTGTATAAAATGAATTCTGAAGGTTCATTTAATTATTAGCGTAGTAATATAACGTTGAGCAATTTTCATTCCTGAAAATTTTATTTGCTTCGGCTATAATATCGGTAGTGGTAACTGATGCATATTTTTTAAGAATTTCATTTACCTGTCCTGCATCGCCAAGCAATTCGTAATAAGCAAGGTTCATCGCTTTTTCGAGCACGCGCATTTCGCTGAACGCCATCATAGCTTCGAACCTGTTTTTGACCTTTTGCAATTCCATTTCCCCGACAGGATAATGGCACATTTTTTCAATCTCCTGCTGCAGAGCTTTTTCCGCGTCGGTCATCGCAACACCTTTCATCAGTTTGCCGGTAATTACGAACAGACCGGGTTCGATATCGCCCGAAACAAATGCATTTATATCGCTGAAAAGCCGCAGCTCTTTTACTAATTTCTGATTCAGCCTGCCCGACTGACCGGCCGAAAGTATATCCGAAATCAGGTCAGTAGCAAAAAATCGCTCATCGTTCCGTCCGCTCATATGCCATGCTTTATAAACAGCATCATACGGAACATCACGATTTACAGTGAGTGAGCGGGCCTCGGTCTGCTCCGGCTCAACCGGCAGTTTTCGTTTTTTGATATTTCCGTTTTGTATATTTCCGAACCATTTTTCGGACAGCGCTTTTATTTCAGATACTTCTACATTTCCGGCTACGACAAGTATGGCATTACATGGATTATAATGTTGTGTATAAAAATCGTGAACATCATCCATCGAAGCTTCCTCGATATGCGACGGATCAATGCCGATGGTTGCCCACCTGTATGGATGAACCTTGTATGCAAGCGGTCGCAAAAGCAACCAGGCATCACCATAAGGTTGATTCAGGTAATTTTGCCGGAATTCTTCAACAACAACGTTGCGCTGAACATCGAAACTTTTCGATGAAAAAGCCAGGTTAAGCATACGATCCGACTCGAGCCAGAAAGCTGTTTCGAGGTTGTGTCCGGGGACAGTTAAGTAATAATTGGTGAAATCGTTGTTGGTAAAAGCATTGTTTTCGCCCCCTACCCTCTCGAGTGGTTCGTCGAAACGGGGAATATTCACCGAGCCGCCAAACATAAGGTGCTCGAACAAATGTGCAAAACCGGTGCGCTCAGGATGCTCATCGCGCGAACCCACATCGTAAAGTATATTCATTGCCACAATGGGTGTGCTGGCATCGTGGTGAACGATTACCCGTAACCCGTTCTGCAATGTAAAGCGATCAAATTCAATCATAATATCCGGTTTGGCAGGTAGGAAAATCTTTTTAAAGGAGTCATATCCCATTATAAAAATATTTACCGTTTACATATTAAACGACCTGCGGTTGTAATTGTTATTTAACGCAGCAAAGTTAAAGGAAATTTGCCGATGCTTTTTGCGGCATATCGGCAGAATTTATACCTTTGCCGCACTTTATCATGAAAATCGGTAAATGATTTGTTCACAACATACTGCATACTAAAGAAATGAAAAAAGACAAAATTATTTTTGACCTCATTGATGAGGAAAAAGGCCGCCAGATGCATGGCATCGAACTGATTGCTTCGGAGAATTTCGTAAGCGAACAGGTTCTGAAAGCGATGGGATCGGTATTAACCAACAAATATGCCGAAGGCTATCCCGGCCGCAGGTATTATGGCGGTTGCCAGATTGTGGATCAAACTGAACAAATCGCTATCGACCGTGCCAAAGCACTCTTTGGTGCCGAATGGGCAAACGTTCAGCCGCACTCAGGCGCGCAGGCAAACATGGCGGTCCTGATGACCATTCTGAAACCCGGTGATACATTTATGGGTCTTAACCTTTCGCATGGAGGTCATTTGTCGCACGGATCGCCGGTGAACTCTTCTGGTATCCTTTATAATCCAATTGCTTACGGCGTTGAAGAAGCAACCGGCACCATTGATTACGATAAGATGGAAGCGACGGCCCTCGAAGGAAGACCAAAACTGATCATTGCAGGTGCTTCGGCCTACAGCCGCGACTGGGATTACAAACGCATGCGCCAGATCGCTGATAAAATCGGTGCTTTACTCATGGCCGATATTGCACATCCGGCCGGCTTAATTGCCCGCGGACTGCTTAACGATCCGGTTCCTTATTGCCATATTATAACCACTACCACGCACAAAACCCTTCGCGGGCCACGCGGCGGACTTATCCTGATGGGTAAAGATTTCGAAAACCCATGGGGATTGAAAACACCTAAAGGCGAGCCAAAAATGATGTCGGCCATGCTCGACAGTGCCGTTTTCCCCGGCATACAGGGCGGACCGCTGGAGCATGTTATTGCCAGCAAAGCTGTAGCTTTCGGCGAAGCTCTTTCCGATGGGTTTATGGATTACGCAATGCAGGTGAAAAAGAATGCACAGGTAATGTCGAAGGCCTTTATGGATAAAGGATTTAAAGTAATTTCGGGTGGCACTGATAACCACCTGATGCTTATCGATCTTCGCACAAAATATCCTGATATTACAGGTAAAATAGTTGAAAACCTGCTTGTTAAAGCTGATATCACTCTGAACAAGAATATGGTTCCATTCGATAGCCGCACACCATTCACTACTTCCGGTATCCGGGTCGGAACGCCTGCCATTACAACACGTGGGCTAAAAGAACAACATATGCCATTAATTGTCGATCTGATCGATGAGGTAATAGCCAACCACGAGAACGAAGAAGTAATTACAAAAGTTCGCAAACAGGTGAATGAAATGATGAGTGAATTTCCGCTGTTTGGGTATTAGAAGGGTTTGGAATGTTTGAAGGGTTAGGAATGTTTGAAGGGTTTAGGGGTTTGAAGAGTTTGAAGAGTTTCGGTTGAGATTTACATTTTAACTTTGAACGCAAAGCATTAAACCTTTGAACGCGAAGCTTTGTACCTTTGAACTTTGAAAACTTAACCTCAAAAAAAACTCTTTCAAAAGCGATATCCGAATATTTTCAGGTATCGCTTTTGTGTTTAAAGTAATTTTGTATGTTTACAGAAATTTAATCCCACGATATGAAGACAGTATATATTGTACGTCATGGAAAAGCTGTACCGGCAAGTGCTAACATTGCTGATGCTGACAGATTGCTAACCGATACCGGAGTTGCCCGCACCTGGAAAGTTGCCGAATATATGGCCGAAAGCCATCCGGTAATTGATCATATAATTGCCAGTCCTGCTGAAAGAGCATTTACAACTGCGCTTATTATTGCCGATAAACTTGGCATTCAGGCTGCAAAAGTAGTTGCTGACGAAAAACTTTTCACCGGCGACGATTCCGATGCAATTGAATTGATAGAAGCACTTGACGATTCAGTGAACAGCGTGATGATCGTGGGACATAACCCGGTAATAACCATGGTTGCTAACCGCTTCGCAAGTCCAAAACTCGATTCATTGCCAACAACCGGCGTTGTTTCAGTTCACCTGGAAACAGAAAAATGGGCCGATCTCAAAAAGGCGAAGGTTATACAAAACTTTACGGTTTGGCCGGGGATGTTGTAGAAAAGCAACAAAAAATTACCCTTTGTAGCCGAATATTTATATCTTGCTCATGACAGCAGACATGGGCTCAATAGTTGTATAAGTTTAAGAAACCAGAGTCATGTATTCTGGTTTCTTTTTCTTTTGTAATCACGCGAAAGGATTACTTTGGGGAGGAAGTTAGCGAAGTAGCTGATTTTTGGTTTTGGTGAATTGCTCGAATGGATTCGGGGCAGTATCGCTTTCCATTCCGCGAAACTTACATTTAACAAAAACTTAATTTTGCTCTAACATCCAAAATCCTATCTTTGACAAATATGATTGCTTTATAGGAAGTTCTAATCTCAAAGCCCGGTAGAATCTACTTTTGTTTATAAATTTATCGTAACAAAACCCTCTTTAAAACTGTTTAAGTTTATATAGTAAAAATCGTAAAACTAATTCTCTTATACGCATGGCAGGAAACAAAAGTCATATTATTAACCGTGAAATAAGCTGGCTTCATTTCAACGAAAGGGTTTTGCAGGAAGCTGCTGATCCAGCTACGCCATTGATTAACCGGATGAAATTCCTCGGAATTTATTCCAATAACTTAGATGAGTTTTTCCGTGTGAGGGTGGCCACAGTTAACCGTATGATTAGTATGGACAAAACCATTTTCCATGATAAATACGCCAGTCCCCGGAAAACCCTGCGTGAAATAAACAGGATTACAAAAATTCAGCAGAAAGAATTTCAACGAATTTACAATACCGTTATACAGGAACTAGCTGAGCAAAATATTTTTGTTATCAACGACATTGAATTAACTGCTGAACAAGGCAAATTTGTTGAGCATTATTTCAGGGAACATGTAAGGCCATGCCTGTTTCCGATTATTCTGAGCAACCTGAAAGCCACTGCACTTCGGGACCGATCCCTTTATCTTGCGGTTGTTTTGCAGGTCAAAGGGAAACCCTCTCTCGAAAAATACGCTCTTGTTGAAGTTCCGGTTAACACACTTTCGCGCTTTCTAATACTGCCTTCCGAAAATGAAAAAAGGTTCATCATCCTGCTCGATGATGTTATCAGGTATTGCATGAACGAGATTTTTTCGATCTTCGGTTTCAATACGTACAAAGCGTATGCTGTAAAATTTACCCGCGATGCCGAATTGGATATTGATAACGATGTTTCGAAAAGTTTTATTGAATTGATGTCAGAAAGCCTGAAACAACGTGAAGTTGCGCCTCCCGTAAGATTTGTTTACGACCGCCATATGCCCGAACGTTTGCTGAACCAGTTGCTCGCCAAGTTAAATATCAGCCAGAGCGATACGGTTTCGGCAGGGGGCAGATACCACAATTTCAAGGATTTTGTGAGTTTCCCGAATATCGGAACCCGGGAAATGGAATTCATGCCTATGCCGCCCCTCGAACACCAGGGATTACGGGTTACAAAAAGCATGCTGGCAGGAATTAAAGAACGGGACTACCTGTTGCATTATCCTTTCCACTCGTTTCATTACCTGATCGATCTGTTGCGTGAAGCTTCGCTCGATCCGCAGGTGAGAGCTATTAAAATGACTCTTTACCGGGTAGCAAGCGATTCAAATGTAGTGAATGCACTTATAAATGCTGCTCGAAATGGCAAGGAAGTTACTGTTTTCCTCGAAGTACAGGCTCGTTTTGATGAAGAAGCCAATATTTACTGGGCCGGGAAAATGCAGGAAGAGGGAGTGCGCGTCATCCAATCGATTCCAGGATATAAAGTTCATGCCAAACTGCTGCTGATCCGCCGCAAGGAAGGCGCCAGGAATGTATACTATGCAGGCGTCGGTACCGGAAATTTTAACGAAACAACGGCAAAAATATATACTGACATTTCGATCTTTACATCCAACAAAGAAATTGTTTCGGATGTGAACAGCGTATTCCATTTGTTCGAATCTATTTATAATGCGCCCAGGTTTTCGAAACTGATTGTTGCGCCGTTTCATATGCGGAATCATTTTATCAAGTTGCTTAACAACGAAATACGTAATGCCAAAGCAGGGCTCGATGCATGGATGATTCTGAAAATCAACAACCTGACGGATATTAAAACTATTAAAAAAATATACGAAGCCAGTGCCGCCGGGGTAAAGATAAAACTGATAGTGAGGGGAATTTGTATGCTTCAACCTGGCGTTCCGCGAGTTAGCGAAAACATCGATGCTATTACCATTGTAGGCCGTTTTCTCGAACATAGCCGTATTATGGTATTTGCCAATGCCGGAAGCGAATTGTATTATCTCTCTTCTGCCGACTGGATGGAACGCAATTTCGATAACCGTATCGAAGTAGCGTGTCCTATATTCGACCGCGAACTGCAGAGGGAAATAATGACTATGTTGCAAATTCAGCTTCGCGACAATACAAAAGCAAGAACTATATCTGCCAGCAAATCAAACCAGTATATAAAAGGAAATCCCAACCTGAAAATAAATTCACAGGTTGAGACGTATAAGTTTTTTAAGGATAAAATATTGTAAATCGAATTACGATTTCAGAGGTACGATGTACGATTAAAACCAGCTGTTTTGATAATCCACTAAAAGAAACTAATTCGAAATCATCATTCGTAAATCGTAAATCGTAAATCCTTTCACTCACTCAATTTCACGCTGCTCACCATAAACACGGTTTCTCCGCGCCAAGGCAACGTGTTGTTTTTCTCCGTGTAATGCACTACCACATTTTTTCCCTGCAGTTTTTCGAGCTGAACAGCTACCTCTTTGTCATCAACTGAGAATACAAACTTTTCAGAAGCAAGAGCTACATTCTTATTGCTCTGAACACTGCTGAGAATCATCTCACCTTCATATGTTTTAAATATAGTGCCTTTGCGGGAAAACTTCTGCAACAAACCTGCACGATACCCATCGCTGAATGTGAAGAAAAAACTCCAGTATACATAAATGCCAACAATTACCACGAATAATGAGATAGCCAGGTAAATATACTTCCTGATACGTTTGAAAAACAGTTTCGTCCGGCTGGGAGTTTGTTGCACTGAACCCTTTGATTGATTTATATCTGCCATTTTATGTCTTTTTTACAAAGATAGCAAATAAATGCAAAATCAAAGGAGTGTAAATCAAATATAAAACATGCAATTTTTCCCTGCCGAACTGCATGTATAAGCTAATCGCATCGAAATGATAGGTATCTTTGCCGCTTAATTTGAATGACCAGAAATGATATTATTTGAGGAAGCACTGGAGATAATCAGTAAATCAGCCGTACAACTTGCACCAGAAAACGTGAGACTGGAAGAATGCCTTGGCCGGGTGCTTGCAACTGATGTTTTTTCGGATATGGATATGCCGCCTTTTAACAAATCGGCAGTTGACGGTTATGCCTGCCGCCGCGATGACCTGCAGAAAGAACTTAAAGTACTGGAAACCATACCTGCCGGAAAAACTCCAACTAAATTTATTGAAACAGGCGAATGTTCGAAACTGATGACCGGCGGAATGCTTCCCGAAGGCGCCGATACCGTTATAATGGTTGAGGATGTTGAAGTTACCGGACAAGAAACCATTCGCTTTGTAGCTCAAAAAACTTCTTCTAATTATTGTTTGAAAGCGGAAGATATCCGCCAGGGGGAAAAAGTTCTGTCGAAAGGAACCCTGATCCGTCCACAGGAAATTGCTGTTCTGGCTTCGGTCGGATGTGCTTTTCCTGAAGTCTATAAACAACCCCGGATCGGAATTATTTCGACCGGGGATGAAATAGTTGAACCCATAGAAACTCCTGCTGAATCACAAATCCGTAACAGCAACGCCTACCAGATATTGGCTCAGGCGCAGCGTGCAAACTGCCAGGCGACCTATTTTGGAATTGCCCACGATACCGAAGATGAAACCTTGAAGATTATTCAGCAGGCTGGATCAGGAAGCGATATTGTAATTCTGACCGGTGGCATTTCGGCCGGTGATTTTGATTTTGTTCCGGCAGTAATTCAACAAGCCGGGTATGAAATTAAATTCAGGCAACTGGCCGTACAACCCGGAAAACCTGTAATCTTTGCCACGCGTGAAGGTAAATACCTGGTCGCTTTGCCAGGAAACCCGGTTTCCTCCTTCGTACAGTTTGAATTACTGGTTAAGTATCTTATAAAAATTATTACCGGTAATTTGGGAAAACCAAATCAGGTAAAAATTGCGATGGGTTCTGATTACTCCCGAAAAAAAACGACGAGGAAGGCGTTTTTCCCGGTTTCTTTTTCGGAAGACGGTACTGTAATTCCAACCGAATATCATGGCTCTGCACATATCCACTCTTATATTCATGCTGATGGGATTGTGAGTATCGAAATCGGCGAAACTGAAATTTTAAAAGGAACTCTTGTAAATGTTCGACTCGTATAACCGGCGTATTAACTACCTCCGCATCTCGGCTACCGACCGTTGTAATCTGCGTTGCACCTACTGCATGCCTGCCGAAGGAATTGAACTGATGCAACACAGCGATATTCTTTCATTTGAAGAAATAATGGAAGTGGTTGATGCCGCCATACTTCTGGGTGTCGACAAAATCCGGATCACCGGTGGCGAACCTCTTGTTCGCAAAGGTATTGTAAACCTGGTGCAGATGATTGCGTCAAGACCGGCAATCCTTGATCTTGGAATGACTACCAATGGACAACGACTCGAACAATTCGCTGCACCCTTAAAAGAAGCAGGTCTTCACCGCATCAACATCAGCCTGGATACAATTAATCCGGAAAAATACCATCAAATAACCCGGGGCGGAGATATTGAAAAAGTACTTAAAGGAATTAATGCTTCAGTTAAAGCAGGACTCTCGCCGGTAAAAATCAACTGTGTTATTACTAAAACTTCTTCAGAACCTGATGCACAGCAGGTTGCAGAGTATGCAAAGGAACTGGGGCTGCAAGTCCGGTTTATCAGGCAGATGGATCTGGAAAAGGGAGAGTTTTATATTGTGGATGGAGGCAGTGGCGGCGATTGTACCACTTGTAACCGCCTGCGATTAACTGCAAACGGAATGATAAAACCCTGCCTTTTCAACGATATGGAATACAGTGTGCGAGGGCTAGGAGTTGCTGAAGCACTGAAACTTGCCCTGGGAAATAAACCTTCGTGCGGGACAGTGAATAAACATGGGGAGTTTTATAATATCGGGGGATAGGAGTTGGATTGAAATACGGTGAAAAGGAGATACGGCGAGGGGTGAGGGGCGAAACGGAGAGAGACGAAAATGCGAAATTTAATCCTCTTAATTTTTGAACCAATCAAACATTCAATCAATTAAATTTTAATTGCGGGTAGTACAGACACGGTATACCGCGTCTCTACCCGAAACCATCCAAACCATACAAACCCATGAACAAACTCAGCCATACCGATGATGCAGGCAAAGCCAATATGGTGGATGTCGGGCATAAACCAAACCAGTTGCGTATTGCCAAAGCACAGGGCTTTATAAGCCTGCAACCGGAAACCGTTACGCTGGTGAAGGAAAATAATATGAAAAAAGGTGATGTGCTCACAGTGGCTCAACTTGCCGGAATTCAGGCTGCAAAACTTACATCTTCAATTATCCCATTATGTCATACACTGATGATCACAAAAGTGGATGTAAAACTAAGCATCGAAACGCTTGGCGTTACAGCCATCAGCGAGGTGCATTG
The DNA here is from genome assembly GCA_041753535.1 of Lentimicrobiaceae bacterium. Lineage (GTDB taxonomy): Bacteria > Bacteroidota > Bacteroidia > Bacteroidales > UBA4417 > UBA4417. The sequence goes on along the minus strand of JBGSUB010000003.1, from coordinate 24,600 downwards.
CATCGGCCAGACCGGCGTTGAAATGGAAGCACTTACAGCGGTTTCAGCTTCGCTGCTTACGGTTTATGATATGTGTAAAGCTGTTGACAAATCAATGGAGATCAGCAATATAAAACTTATCAGTAAGACAAAAACCGATATTTAATATATCACACTTCTTTAACGCATTCCTCGAAAAAGTTAACCCTACACTGATGTATATTCTGCTTCTGGCTTTAGCACCCGCCCTGTTACTCATGATGTATGTATATTTCAGGGATAAGTATGAAAAAGAACCTATAAAGCTGATTCTCAAAGGAATTCTTTTGGGTGCGATAATTATTTTTCCGGTTGGGGTTGTTGAAAACTACATTATAGTTCTAGGGCATGGTCTGGACAAAATCCCTAAAGCTGCATGGGATGGATTTATTGTTGCCGGGGCTACAGAAGAAGCCTTTAAGTACCTTGCTGTTTTCATTCTGATATGGCGTAACCGGAATTTTAATGAAAAATTTGATGGCATTGTTTATGCCGTTTCAGTATCATTGGGTTTTGCTGCCATCGAAAACCTGTTTTATGTTTTTTCGAACAGCAACTCAGTGCAAGTCGGACTTCTAAGGGCATTCACTGCGGTGCCGGGGCATACTATATTCGGCATTGTAATGGGATTTTACCTCGGGATGGCTCGGTTCACGGTTCAATCCAGGAAAAAATACCTGGTCAGGGCATTTACAGTTCCATGGTTGCTGCATGGAATGTATGACTTCCTCATTATGTCAGCTCACACTATACTGCTACTGGTCTTTATTCCTTTCCTGATTTATTTGTATCGGACAGGACTAAAAAGAATGAAGGAACTTAATAACGAATCTTTTTTTAACCCTGTAAATATAGATTTTACCAACAATAAAGAAACTCAATTTAACCAGGACGATACAGAAAATAAGAATTATTAATTCCGGAAAGTATGCAAACCACTATTGCTCAAAAGCTTAAACCAGGTGTACCAAAAGTGGTTCTTATCGCGCTTGGAGCCGCATTGTGGGGCTTTGCTGCATACCGGATTCTGAAAATGGGATTTACCTTTATCGAAAGGCATGCTCTACATCACATGATAAATTATCTTATTGGGATTGCCGGGTTTGTGCCTTTCTTCCTGCTGGTCTTCCGTAAAGTAAGTAAACGATATATTTTGCGGATAAAAAATCTTCCCCAAAGTCGTCCTTGTATGTTTGCTTTTTTCGATCTGCGCGGATATATCATGATGTCTGTCATGATAACCCTGGGCATTCTGGTGAGTCATTGGGAAATAATCCCTGAACTTTATAAGGGCACATTTTTCATTTCCCTTGGGCTTTCACTCCTGGCTTCATCAGTCATTTATATTGTTGAAGGAGTGCAGTTTGTGATTAAGGAACGATCGAGAAACTTTTAAGACTATAATTTAACCACAGATGTACACAAATTATTCTCAAATTAACATAAATAAATAAAACTGAAAACTGGATGCTCAATTCGCTTTAAATTACATACCAAAAGTCAAAAAAAATCATGAAGAACGGAATCTTGTAAACCTCTGTATGACAAATAAATAAGAACTAAACCTTCTGAATATCTCCAAACTCCCGAGCCTCAACAACTGAATGACCACTGAATGACAACTCACACTTCTTAATATCTCCAAAAACTCTACCCACAACAATTGAATAACAACCGAATCACCAAAATCCCTAGAACACATGTCCACACCCATCACTGTAATATCTGTTAATCTAAGCGAGAAAAAAGGCACCATAAAAGTCCCGGTTCCTGAAATAGAATTAAACGAACTGGGCGTAGCCAGCGATGCTCATGCCGGAAACTGGCACAGGCAGGTAAGCCTCCTGGCCGATGAGAGTGTGGAGCGATTCACCCATGCAGCCGGTCGAAAAATAAATTACGGTGAATTTGCCGAAAACATTACGACTAAAGGCCTCGAATTAGTCAACACCCATCCGCTCGATAAACTCATTATTGGTGAAGTGGAGCTCGAAATCACCCAGATAGGGAAGGAATGCCACGGTTCTTCCTGTAATATCTTTAAGGAAGTAGGCAATTGCGTGATGCCTAAGGAAGGAATTTTTGCTCGGGTGCTGAAAAACGGTACAATTAAAGCCGGAGAAGAAATAATTTACATACCACGTGTTTATAAAGTTTTGATTATCACCCTCAGCGACCGTGCAAGCCGGGGAGAATACACCGACCGTTCCGGACCAAGAATAGAGCAGATGCTTTCTGCTTTCTTCGAAACAGAAGGCTGGAAATTCGCTGTTGAAAGGAAATTGATTCCTGATGATATTGAAATATTGGATTCGCTGATGAATGAAGCCCGCGAAGCGCAGTATGACATAGTAATTACAACCGGCGGAACAGGAATAGGCCCCCGCGACATCACTCCTGATTTAGTGAAACCTTTCCTTGATAAAGAAATTCCGGGCATCATGGAACTGATACGTTTTAAATATGGCAGCGTGAAACCAAACGCCCTTATTTCGAGGGCTGTTGCCGGAGTTATGAGGAATTCTTTGGTTTATACTTTACCTGGCAGCGTAAAAGCGGTGGAAGAATATATGACTGAAATCACACCCACTCTCCGACACAGTATTTATATGCTGCATAACCTGGATGCGCACTGAATTTGGTGAAACAGTTAATGGTTAATGGGAAATAGTTAATCGCTGCCAAAAATAGTTAATCATTATTCAATGTCGTTTAGTTAAGGGAAAGAAAAGAATTAACCGCAGAGAACCGCAAAGTTTATCGCAGAGAACCGCAAAGAAATACAAATCCTGCTTGCTCTGCGGCCCTTTGCGTCTTCTCAGCGCACTTTGCGTTTAGAAAAATTCAGCATTATATTTTCTTAACTAAACGACATTGAATCATTATTGGGAAACAGGAAAGGATTTGACAGAAAATGTCACATTCGAATCAGAAGATAGAGGCATGATTGCCCACAACCATTTTCCATTTTCTATTTAATATTTACACTAATCCCTGATCGTCTTAAACCGTAAAACCGCTAATGTCCCTATAACTGCACCACCCACAGCTACATATTTAATTATATCATTATCAATCAGAAAAAATACAGATATAAACACCATACCCCACATCACGATAATTGAGAAAATTTTGATGTGAAGCCTGATTCCTTTCCTGTCAATAAAATCAGCCAGAATAGGGCCGAAAATTTTATTGTTTATCAGCCAGTCGTGCATCTTTTTCGAACTGCGGGCAAATGCGTAGGATGCCAGAAGCAGGAATGGCGTAGCCGGAAGTCCGGGTAACAGAACTCCCAGTGCTGCCAGTATTACGCATACAATACCTAAAACAATAAAGAAGATCCTCATAAAATTGTATAGAAATTCAGGATGCAACTCAACGCATATCCTGAATATCAGTAAAACTAACTGTTAGTTAAGAACAACCCGTTGGGACTTAGGTTCAGCTATGCGAAGAAAAAATGTGACAGAGGTCATTTTTGATCCAACAGAAGGCAGAATGACCAGCCTTGCATTTGCTTTCCTGCTTTGTTTCCACATAAACCTGCCGGTAACAAATCCCAAAGCCGAACCGACAACTACATCCGATGCCCAGTGTTCGTTATCGTAAAGCCTCGATACTGCGGTTCCGGCAGCCAGCGAATAGGCCAGGACGGGAACCCAGACAGTTTTACCGTATTCTAAAGCAAATACAGTTGCCAGGCTGAAAGCTGCCGTTGAATGCCCGGAAGGGAAGCTGTTGTAATGAATATCAGCAAAGGGTCCTTCCCATTGAGTATGATCAGGGATTTCGTCCTGGTAAGGCCGGTGGCGGTGAGTGAGCTGTTTCACAACTTGGGCACATACTGTCGAAACAATAAATGCCTTAGCGGCAGTAAGCGAAGTTCCTGCAAGTCTTTTATCCTTTGCTAACATTCCTCCAACATACAGCCCTCCTATAATGACAGAGGTTCCTATTCCATTCCCGATCGGTTCAAAAACATACTTCGAAAGGTTATCGGCTGCAGTGGATTGATGACCAACAAAATACTTCTGAATTTTTTCATCCTGGGTGTATGCCAAAACCCCGAATCCAGCGACAGCTCCAAGTTCAATCCACTGTTTCGCTTTCCACTTTGCCGGCGACAACAGAAAGCTCTTTGAATCGTAATAATAGGATTTAAGGTAGGTTTTGTTGAGTTCAGGGAATTGGATAGTATCTACTACAGCCCCATGTAAGCCACTAGACATAAACAGAAAATAAGCGCTGATAACCAGGCCTTTGATTGGCTGAAACTCACAAAATAGTTTATTTGCTGAAACAAAATTTCTCACAAGGCAAACTTACGAATATCATTAATCAGATTCACCTTTCCGTTTTTGTTGGACTAACTAATTTAATGAATAAGAATTTACACATAATAATCATATTTTCAGCCACATATATTACTATTAAATATATTTTCAATTATTTCTGAATTTGTTGTAGGGGTAAAACCGTTTTCAAGTGTCTTATATGTGTGAAAAAACTATTCGCCGAAAGCCATAAAAATTTACGCAGTATGAAAACCCTAATCTTCGTAAAGGACTTCGTTCCTTTTGTTGTTGCCATCTGCTGTCTCTCATTTTTGGGCAACTCCTGTAAAAAAGACGAAACTCCTGAAACCAAACTACACCTTTTAAATGTTGTCTTCACCAATTGGCAGGGAAGCAAGGAAATAGCGGTTTATAACTACGACAATTTGAACAGGTTGCGTGATATTAAGCACACAGATGAGACTGATTTTGTTGAAATTTTCAATTACGGACCTGATGGAAAATTAAGCACCTACGAATCGGATTTTGATCATAGATATGTTAAATCCACTTTTCATTACGATGGTGAAAAAGTTGATTATGTGGTTTATAAATATGCAAATAATGAGCATGTTGCAATGAGCGATACTGCTTTTTACAGCTATGGCACTGATGGTAATATCATGCATCAAGTGATCAGGGATCATTACATATACTTTGAATGGGATTATATTTGCGATGAAAAAGGAAGGGTTATCAGCCATACCGGCTCAGGTGGCACTGCTTTGTTTTTATGGGATGATGCTGGTAACCTTGTTAAGAGGACAGATAAAGGGTTTACTTCCCAAACCGGTTTTTATGAAATTGAAACTGATTTTAAATACGATTCGGGCAAAAATTTCAATCTGGCAATACCTTATCCTGCTGCAATTTTATTCATGAGATCATTATCTCCTTCTCCGTTCTATTCCAATAATAATTGCGTTAGCGAGAATCTTTATAATTATTCGTGGTTTGGAAAAGGACCAGCCGTTTTTAGCGAATACAATTCTGCAGGTTTCCCAACAAAAATTAGTTTAGACGAAACAACATTTAAACTTACGTATGGGGAGTATTTACCATAAGTGCTCTCGATTAAATTTCACTTAAAATTTATTTGAGATTATATCAAAACCGTTGTGTTAGGTTAACATATATCCTGTTTTAGTTGGTGCCTTTCTCGAAAGTGCCATCATAATTAGCCGACAACTAAAGTTTTTTCATTATATACCCGGTAAGGTTCAATTCGGCCATATTTTGGACCTAGGGTGTTTCGTCACTTACAAATTTGTATTTCTCATACTTGTTGCCAATTCCAACATAAACTTTACCCGGAATCAAGTCGCGCTAAAGTCCAAGACTGTATATATTCCCCGACAAATAGCTTGTTTCCATAAAAGTGGCAGATAAGGTTGTCGATGCTTTTAACCAATGTAAGCTACTCAAATTAAATACCTATATAATTTTTTGCTTGGCCGGGAATCGGGTTTGATCTATAGGTAGCAAACATATGCACCAATGGTAATGTTTTTCATTGGTCGGACATTCACATGGAACATATATCCTTGTATGCTTGCCTGTTCGAGAAGTTGGTCAATTATTCTCTTGTAGGTTTCGTAATAAACAATATTTTGCCGTGCTCTGCAGGAAATTGACAAGCTTAATTATTTGATAACCCTTTAGCTTAACCAAACATAGAAATTTGAACGGTTTAGCGGATTGCTTTTAACATAGGCTGTGTCCGCCCCTGAAATGTCCCTCTTTTTATTAATACTGCTTCGATAAACCCCATAAAAATGAGAACAATTTAGGCACGAAGAGCGCGGGGGCACACAGCGCATTGTTAATCAGCACTATAAACTTCGTAAACTTAGCGAAGCGAAATGATGAACTCCATTAAGAACAAGCAATTGTGTTAATTTTGGGACTATGCGCCTTAGTGGCGAAAATAGACTTTTCGGAGTGGACTCAAAAATGCAATGTTTCACATAAACGAATGTTTGGTTATATAACATACATGTAATCTGTTAGTTGAAAATTTATTTGCGAAGTCTGTACATGATAATTGTTTTATTTTATATTCAGTCTCCGGTTCGACCATTTCTAAATTTCCTTCCCAAATATGGATTACTGATAATGTACAAAAAATTATGTTTAATTTTAGCCAATAAAACTATTCTAAACAAATGTATCAAACCACCAAAACCTATATTAAGCCGGACATTAAAATGGCGGATCTCATCTTTGAGAATCCCTACCTGTTGCTACTACTGGAACATTTCGGGCTCGACCTGGTTATGCATGACAAAACTGTAAAGCAACTTTGCTTCGAAAATAAAATTAACGAAAAGGTATTTATCCCATTTGCCAACCTCTATAATGGATTTTCCCCATCAGCATCCGATGTTTTTGAATTCGAACATATTGAAACAATTATAGGTTTTTTACGAAACAGCCATTACTATTTTAAATACGACAAATACCCCGAGATACAGGAGCATATAAAGAAATTGTTTGAGAAAAATCCCACTGCTGAAATCCGGATGATCGAAAAATTCTTTAATGACTATTTCCTGGAAGTATCCGAGCACCTTGATTACGAAGAGGGCATAGCTTTCCCTTATTTCCGCAGCCTGCTTCAAAACAAAGCTCCAAACCATGTTGATGAAGTCAGCAAATTCTCAGGAACGGAATACCTTGAACATCACACCGATATTGAATCGAAACTTACCGATCTGAAAACCCTTCTGCTGCGTCATGTCTCGCTGAAAAGCGATCCGGTTAACCGCCGGAAATTACTTTTCAGCCTGATTGAACTCGAATATGTACTGAATATTCATTCGCTGATCGAAGAAACTATCCTGATCCCACTCGTGATAAAACTTGAAAACAAGGAAAAAATTGGTTAAGCACCTGATTCATATTGCCATAATAGAACCTTCGCATATTATTTACGAGGGATTGTCCAATGTTTTGCTACGTTCAGAATATCATTTTCAGGTGTACCGGCTCGAAAATATGGAAGAACTCGAACATCCGGGACTGAAAGAAAAAATTGGTATTGTAATACTAAATCCGGCACAGGTTCAAAACAACACCAGGCATTTTGTACAACTGAAACGTACAGGTCCACAATTCAAATGGACCGGGCTTATTTATTCCTATTTTGATAAAGAAATACTTTCAGTTTTCGACAGCCTGATACATATTACCGATACTCCTGAAACCGTTATCGGCACTATTTACAAACAAGTCCAGGATGCAGCCCATGTGTCTGAAAATCAAGTCAGTGAACAGATTACCGAGCGCGAAATGGAGGTTCTGATACAGTTGGTACACGGATTGTCGAACAAGGAAATTGCCGATAAGCTCAATATCAGTATACATACCGTGGTAAGCCACCGAAAAAATATTATTCAGAAAACAGGAATTAAAAGCCAGGCGGGACTGACAATTTACGCCATCTCAAATAAAATAATTTCAATCGATTCGTATTCGGAATAGACTCAAAATTTATTATTTCGGTCGATAAGATTGATCATTCAACATAAATATTTTCGGCAAATTTCTGGCTAACTATAGAAGTTTTCCCACCTACATCAATCACCATCAGAGCATCATATTCCTGCTTCGATACAACCCGTATCTGGCTGTTTATCGCCAATCCAACTTTATCAACATATTGTAAAAATGAGCTTGAATTATCCTTTACAGAAACCATTCTACAACTATTTCCAGCCTTAACCTCCGACAGATTATTTTTAATATTTTGCTTCATTTCCCCTTTCGAATCAGGGATGGGCTCACCGTGAGGATCAAACTCAGGGAAACCTAAAAATTCGTCAAGCTTATCAATTAACTTTACTGATTGTATATGCTCCAGTTGTTCAGCCACTTCGTGCACTTCGTCCCAGGTAAAATTTAATTTTTTGTATAAAAAGGTTTCCCATAAACGATGCTTTCTTAAAACTTCTATTGCAATTTTCTTCCCTTGTGGCGACAAGGTGATTTTTCCATACTTTTCATATTCAACCAACTGCTTCTCCTTTAACTTCTTAAGCATATCGTTAACAGTAGCAGGCTTCAATGCCAGAAGTCCGGCCAATTCATTAGTCCCTGCTTCATTTACTTCACTTTCGAAAGTGAGTTTTAACAAAGCTTTTAAGTAATTTTCTTCCGTTGCGCTTACCATTTTGGGTTGATCAGGTATAATGCAACAAAAATACAAAAATATTTAAAACTTTATTTGTTAGGTTCATCTAACTTTATTAGTTTTGCAGTCATATTTTTTAAAAAGCATGAAATCCATCATACCTGAAATACTAATTTCTCTTTTCCTTGTTTTTACTGTGCAGTATTCAGAAGCACAATCAACAGTGATTTCAGGTAATAAACAACCTGAATTCCAACAAATTAAAGCAATAACTTTGCCGGAAATTGTTACCGACAGGCCAGATCAGACTGAATCGTCCACTACTATTCCTTTAAAAAGCTTCCAGATGGAGTGTGGCGTATTGAGTGGAAATTATCATTTAGACAACAGTGCGCAGAAATTGCTTCTGATACCAAGCATTTTATTCAGATATGGACTAACTAAAAATATCGAACTGAGACTGGTTGAACAATTGATTTCCTTTGAAAACGAACAAACTTCAGAGGAAAACTTTGGATTAAGCGATCTGGAACTGGGGGCGAAGATTCAAATTTTAAAGAATCCGGATATCAATACCGAGATTGCTTTTATTTCGCACCTTGTTTTGCCAAGCGGAGCGGTAAGCATAACAAACGGAAATTTAGGCACCGTGAATAAACTAGCCATTTCGCATAGCCTGACTAATTTTTTAGACCTGGGTTACAATGTAGGCTACAATTACTTTAATACAGAAACAGGATATTTAACCTACTCAGTTGCCTTGGGAACAGGCATTACAAAACGAATAGGAGCATACGTTGAAACCTATGGCGAAGTTGTTCAATTTACGGATTGGATATCAAACTTTGATTCGGGAATAACAATTCTTGTAAGAGAAAATTTGCAACTTGATTTTTCATTTGGCTTAGGTTTGAATCAAAAAATGAATTATTTTTCGGTGGGTTTCAGCTGGAATATTCCCAAAAACAAAAACTAAACAAATAGAACTATGAAAATTGATTGGTTACTTGAATACAACCCGATATTGCTGGCTCTGGGAGCAACGCTGTTTACTTGGTTTGTGACAGCCTTAGGCTCCTCTATGGTTTTTTTCTTTAAAAGTATAAACAAAAAAATACTTAATTCGATGCTGGGTTTTGCAGCAGGAGTAATGATTGCAGCCAGTTTCTGGTCGCTGCTGAAACCTGCCATTGAAATGGCGGAAGAGAATGGTTCAATTCCCTGGGTTCCGGCCCTGGTAGGTTTTTTATCCGGGGGAGCTTTTCTATTACTGATCGACAAGATTTTACCTCACTTACATATGGGGCTGGCCGTTGATAAAGCGGAAGGAATAAAAACACAATGGCAACGGAGTATACTGCTTGTATTGGCAATTACACTTCACAATATTCCTGAAGGATTAGCGGTTGGAGTCGCTTTCGGGGCTCTGGCACATAATCCGGACACAGGTTTGCTGGCAGGTGCAATTGCCCTTGCTATTGGTATCGGGCTGCAGAATTTTCCTGAAGGAGCCGCGGTTTCAATTCCATTGCGGAGAGAAGGGTTTTCGAGGTTGAAAGCCTTCAACTATGGTCAGCTTTCGGGTGCAGTTGAGCCTATTGCAGGCGTATTGGGTGCATACCTGGTTTTAACAGTTACTCCCCTACTGCCTTATGCGCTTTCGTTTGCTGCAGGCGCTATGATTTTCGTGGTGGTTGAAGAACTGATCCCCGAGTCTCAAACCGGCAATGAAACAGACTTATCCACCATCGGTGCCATGTTAGGTTTTGCAACGATGATGCTTCTGGATGTTGCGTTAGGATAAACCTGCTTTTGGTTTACTGTTTTGACTAACCATTTTCTGAAAAGTAGTTTTCACACATCGTAGCCGGCCATTTAATCTATGCCATTTATGCAAGAATAATATCCCGGCTTTCCTTGCTACTTAATACAGGCATCCCCATTATCAGGGAGACTGACTCCGAAAAATCATCAGTTTACGCGATTGCAGCTACCTTCAGCCTGTTATTACTTTGCACTTTGTATTTCACACAAACACTGCAAAATGAAAACCAGGCTTCTACTCTCAGTAATGATGATTTATTTCATGGCATACCAGGCCAGAACAGCTAACACAAGCGACTCAACCTCAATCAACAACACTGATAATTCAGATCAAACCAGTTTTCATACACTTCAAAAGGCATTCACCACAGAAACTTCCTACACCGCCGATATCATCACCAATATGTTTGGAGGCATAAAAACAGGGGTTGTATTCCTTGGAATGGCCAATCTGAAAGCAGGTTTCGACACACAAAACGCAAAACTCTGGAAAGGCGGGCAGTTATTTATAAACGGTGCCGTTACACATGGCAAATCTCCAACTGAACTGCTGGCAGGCGATTTTCAGGCGGTTTCGAATATTGATGCCGGCGATCATATTTACATTCATGAGCTTTGGTACAAGCACCAGTTTAACCGGTTTGAAATTACTTTCGGTCTACAGGACCTGAACATTGAATTTGCCGCAAGTGATAACGGGAGCATGTTTATCAACAGTTCATTCGGAATTCCGCCGGTAATTTCGGACAATATACCGGCTCCTATTTTTCCTTTAACAGCCCTGGGAATAACTACTAAAACTCATCTTACAGAAAATGTTTCACTATCGGCAGCCATTTACGACGGATGCCCGACCGCATTTGAGCATAACGTTTACAACACCAACTGGCATATCAGCAATGAAGATGGATCTTTAATTTTAGGCCAACTCGACTGGTCAACGGATTTATTTCAACTGCCCGGCACTTATAAAGCCGGTTATTATTTTCATTCAGGATTAAAAGAAACAAATGCCGAAACCGGAGAAACAACCGAAGTATTCGATAATAATTATGGATTTTATTTTATTGCGGATCAAACAGTATGGAAAAAAGAAGACAGTGAAAAGAACATTGGCGTTTTCGCTCAGCTTGCTTTGAGTCCGGCCTCAATCAATAACCATCACTACTATATAGGAGGCGGAATAAATTACTTGGGCATTTCGAAGAAACAACCGGATGACGCACTGGGTGTGGCCGTTGCCTGTGCAGGTTTCAATAAAACCTATAAGAAAAACGAAACAACTATTGAAGCCTACTACAAAAAACAAATTGGCGAAAACTTTTCCATCCAACCTGATTTTCAATATGTGATTCATCCTGCCGGAACTGATGAAGTTCTGGCTAATGCATTGGTTGGGATGTTAAGGTTTAACCTGAATTTTTAACGCATACTTCAGGATGTAGCAGAAACTACAATTTTTATCAAAACAAAAAACACAGCAACTTGAATCCTATAGAAAAGATTGAAATACAGCCAGATGTAAAACTGAGTGATCATGCAGTTACCGACCGGTTTTTATCCGACCTTGAAAACGGTGAATCAGCCTACATAACAAAAGTGAGAGGTTATGGTGCCTTCCGCAAACGAATTACAGAAATGGGATTCGTTTCGGGCACCGTGATAAAAGCAATAAAAAAAGCGCCATTGCAGGATCCGGCTGAATATGAATTGATGGGCTACAGGGTTTCGTTACGCAGAAGTGAGGCCCGGCTTATTGAAATACTCCCGGCTGAGGCTGCCAACCTGGCCGAAAAAGAATACAATGGAACATATAGCTCACATACTATCATTGAAACACTGCAGGAAAAAAGTCATCATATCCATGTGGCGTTGGTTGGCAATCCCAATTGCGGGAAAACGACTTTGTTCAATTATGCCACAGGCAAGAACGAAAGGGTAGGAAATTACGGCGGTGTTACGGTTGATTTAAAAACAGCAAAGCTCAGGAAAAACGAGTATACACTATTTGTCACCGATCTGCCGGGAACATATACCATTTCGGAATATTCGCCCGAAGAACTGTTTGTGCGGCATCACCTCACCGACGAAATGCCTGACGTGGTAATCAATTTAATTGATGCGTCCAACATCGAACGCAACCTTTACCTTACCACACAACTTATCGATATGGATATCAAAGTGGTAATTGCGCTTAATATGTATGATGAGTTGGAGAACAAAGGCGATCGTTTCGATTATAAAATGCTGGGCAAAATGATTGGCATTCCCATTGTGCCTTGCATTGCTTCCAAAGGAAAAGGTATTGACGATGTGCTACAGAAAGTAATTGAGGTTTATACCGATACCGAAAAAACGGTACGTCATGTGCACGTTAATTATGGATATGAAATCAATCATTCGATCGAACAAATCACCCTGCTGATCGACAAAGACAAGTCTCTTACCGACCGCTACCACTCGCTTTACCTGGCCATTAAATTACTCGAAAACGATTCGCATACGTTTAAGTCGCTTTCGGAATTGCCAGGCACTTCTGCAATCATTGAAACTGCCCGAAGAGAGCAAAACCGTCTGGAAAAAGCCTATAGCGAGAAAACCGAAACCATATTCACCGACGCCAAATATGCTTTTATCAAAGGTGCTTTAAAAGAAACCTATCAACTGTCGCCTGAACTGAAAAGGAAAGCCGGACATGATGCCGATTCGATATTAACGCATAAATGGCTTGGATTCCCTGTATTCCTGTTCTTTATGTGGGCTATGTTCCAGGTTACTTTTACCCTTGGCAGCTATCCCATGGACTGGATTGATATGGGCCTCGGATGGCTGAGTGATACAATTGGAAATGCGATGCCCGAAGGTGCCCTTCACGACCTGATTATTGATGGTATCATTGGCGGAGTTGGCGGTGTTATAGTATTCCTGCCTAATATCCTGATTCTATTCTTTTGCATTTCGCTGATGGAAGATACTGGCTATATGGCTCGCGCTGCCTTTATTATGGACAAGCTCATGTATAAAATCGGGCTGCACGGCAAATCGTTTATTCCTCTGCTTATGGGCTTCGGCTGCAATGTACCGGCAATTATGGCAACACGAACACTGGAAAACCGCAAGGACCGTCTGCTCACCATGCTTATTATTCCGTTTATGTCGTGTAGCGCGCGATTACCGGTTTATATATTGCTGATATCGGCGTTTTTCCCTGTAAAGCAAGGCTTGGTATTACTTACAATTTACCTGATTGGCGTGGTGCTTGCAATTGTTATGGCTTTGGTCTTTAAAAAGATATTTTTTCAAAAAGCCGAAGTTCCGTTTGTAATGGAACTCCCACCCTACCGCATGCCAACTCTCCGCAACACAAGTATTCATATGTGGAATAAAAGTGTTCAGTACCTCACCAAAATGGGAACGGTTATCCTGTTTGCTTCCATCCTGATCTGGGCGCTTGGCTATTTCCCGAGGAATACGGAAAATTCGGCAAAATACGATGCAAGCATTCAGCAAACACAAAATGATATAACGCTTAGTGACAGCATCAAAGAAGTGCAAATCACCAGGCTTGCCATTGCGCATGAGTCGGAACGCATGGAGAAATCCTATATCGGGCAAATCGGGCATTTTATTACCCCTGTTATCTCTCCCTTGGGCTTTGACTGGAAAATCGGCGTAAGCATCATCACCGGGCTTGCAGCTAAAGAAATACTGATCGGTTCCATGGGTGTGTTGTATCAATCGGATCTGGAAGCTGACGAAACTTCGGTTGGACTTCAGAAAAAATTGCAGCAACAAGTATTTACAAGCGGACCAAGGATTGGTGAAAAAGTTTTTTCGCCTTTGGTAGCGTTCTCGCTTATGTTGTTTGTACTGATATATTTTCCATGTATAGCCGTAATTGCCGCCGTAAAACGCGAAGCAAACTGGGGTTGGGCGGCTTTTACCATGGTTTATACAACGGTATTGGCATGGCTTGTAGCACTTGCGACATACCAGATTGGCAGTTTATTTTAAAAATAAACCTATGGTTCAGAATATCATTGTAGCAATAATTATTTTAGCAGCGCTTGCATACACAGTTTGGTCAGTCTACCGATCAATACGCCCGGGAAAAAAGCCGAACAATGCCTGCGGAGGATGCACGGGTTGCGATCTTAAGAATATAAAAAAGAGCTGCGATTCGACCAGTAAAAACAGCACTTTACAAAAAACTATGGTGTCATATCCTATGCGTAAGGGGAAAGTGTAAATCAGTAAAGTTTGCACACCTGCATCTACTTAAGGTCATATTCTCAAATCATCCATAATTAACATCTTATATATAACTGAATATCATTACTTTACACTGATTCAATTCTTTTAGCAATTTATTTACCAGTACGCTTGCATTTTGCCCAAAAATGTTCTAATTTTGCTCATTCTTATAAGAGAATAATTCTCATTTAATAATAACTATTTATGACTGCCACTGAAATCAGAAACAAGCTTGTTGAGAAAGGACTCAAAATCACTCCTCAGAGGATCATTATACTTGAAGCTATTGTCAAACTCAATAATCATCCTACCGCTGAGAATATTATTGAGTATATCAGGCGAAACTATCCCAATATCGCAACAGCAACTGTTTACAAAGTGTTGGACGCCCTGGCGGGTAACGATTTAATAAAAAAGGTTAAAACAGACAGGGATATTATGCGCTACGATGCCATTACCGAAAATCACCATCATTTATATTGTGCCGAATCAGACCGGATCGAAGATTATTTTGATAAAGACCTGAACGAAATGATCGGTAACTACTTTGAAAAGAAAGGTATCCCTGATTTCGAAATTGCGGATATAAAGCTTCAGATTATTGGGAAGTTCAAAAAATAATCAGCCATCATTTATTAACTAACAAAGACTGAAAAATGGAAGATAACGCAGAAAAAGTCAGCAAATGCCCCGTTACCGGTGCAACCGGCAAACACAGTGTTGGTGCCGGCGGAACAAAAAACCGCGACTGGTGGCCTAATCAGCTAAAGCTAAATACACTTCGGCAACACTCTTCTAAATCCAACCCTATGGGAGAAGATTTTAACTATGCAGAAGAATTCAACAGCCTGGATTTGGGAGCTCTAAAAAAAGACCTTCACAATCTTATGACCGATTCACAGGATTGGTGGCCTGCCGATTTCGGACATTACGGTCCGTTTTTCATCCGTATGGCATGGCACAGCGCAGGTACCTACCGCACAGGCGATGGCCGTGGTGGAGCAGGCAGCGGACAGCAGCGTTTTGCCCCGCTTAACAGTTGGCCCGATAATGTAAATCTCGACAAAGCACGACGGCTACTCTGGCCAATGAAGCAAAAATATGGCCGGAAAATATCCTGGGCTGATCTTATGATTTTAGCCGGAAATGTAGCCCTGGAATCAATGGGATTTAAAACTTTTGGATTTGGCGGTGGGCGTGCGGATGTATGGGAACCGGAAGAAGACATTTTCTGGGGTTCCGAAACCAAGTGGTTAGAAGACAAAGATCGCTATTCCGGCAAACGCGACCTCGACAATCCTCTTGCAGCCGTGCAAATGGGATTAATTTATGTAAATCCGGAAGGCCCGGGTGGCAATCCCGATCCGGTTGCGGCAGCAAAAGATATCCGTGAAACATTCGCCCGAATGGCCATGGATGATGAAGAAACCGCAGCTCTTATTGCCGGTGGTCATACTTTTGGTAAAACCCATGGAGCAGGAGATGTGGCACATGTTGGTCCTGAACCTGAGGCTGCAGGAATTGAAGAACAAGGCCTCGGCTGGAAAAGTTCGTTTCGCTCAGGAAAAGGTGGCGATACTATTTCAAGCGGATTGGAGGTCATCTGGACACAAACTCCCGCCAAATGGAGTTATTACTTTTTCGAAAACCTGTTTAAATTCGAATGGGAACTCACAAAAAGCCCGGCTGGTGCTCATCAGTGGGTGGCGAAAAATACAGGCGAGGTAATGCCCGATGCCCATGATGCTTCTAAAAAGCATGTGCCAACTATGCTTACAACTGACCTTTCTCTGCGTTTCGATCCTGTTTATGAAAAAATCTCCAGGCGTTTCTATGAACATCCGCTTGAATTTGCCGATGCCTTTGCCCGCGCATGGTTTAAACTGACTCACAGGGATATGGGACCGCGGGCACGCTACCTGGGACCCGAAGTCCCCAAAGAAGAATTAATCTGGCAGGATCCGATTCCGGTTGTTGATCATATATTGATTGACGAGACAGATATTGCGGAATTAAATGCTACCATTCTGAAATCAGGACTATCCGTTTCAGATATGGTATCAACCGCATGGGCGTCTGCCTCTACTTTCCGTGGATCCGACAAACGAGGTGGAGCCAACGGAGCACGCATTCGTCTTGCCCCACAAAAAGACTGGAGAGTTAATAATCCTGCTCAACTTTCTAACGTATTGGAAGTGCTGGAGGGTATCCAAAAAGAATTCAATAGTGCCCAATCCAACGGGAAAAAGGTATCACTTGCCGACCTTATTGTTCTGGCAGGTTGTGCAGGAGTGGAAAAAGCAGCAAAAGATGCAGGATTTGCCCTAACTGTTCCTTATATCCCTGGTCGTATGGATGCATCTCAGGAGCAAACCGACGTGGAATCTTTCGAAGTGCTGGAGCCTGCAGCCGATGGCTTCCGCAACTATTTAAAAACAAAATTCACCATTTCAACGGAAGAATTATTGGTTGATAAAGCCCAGTTACTCACCTTAACAGCTCCTGAAATGACTGTTCTCGTGGGCGGTATGCGCGTATTGAACACAAACTTCGACAACTCGAAACATGGTGTTTTCACCAAACGGCCAGAGGTTCTTACCAACGATTTCTTTGTAAACCTTCTCGACATGAGTACTGCATGGATGCCGGCCTCAGAAGACAAAGAAACTTTTGTCGGACGCGATCGTAAAACAGGAGAGGTGAAATGGACAGGAACCCGCGCTGACCTGATATTTGGATCGAACTCAGAACTAAGGGCCTTGGCCGAAGCATATGGAAGTATGGATGCACAGGAAAAGTTTGTCCAGGATTTTATTGCTGCATGGAACAAAGTAATGAACCTTGATCGCTTTGACCTGGCTTGATTTTGGGGTTCTGCTAGGAGTTCAATGGAATTGGAATTAAAAGGCAGGAAGTCAGGAGTCGGAAGCCCGAAGTAGTGCAAAACTGAATTTGTATGCTGTTAACCTCGAAAAATCCGGCGATAATTATCTTGCATTACAATCAATTGAACATGACAAAAGTGTTGCAGCTGGAAGGCCAACAGAATAGTGAATAATGAATAGTTAATAGTGAAAAATAAATACTTAATCTAATAATTTTAAACCATTATGGACGAAAATCAATTTATTGCCATGCCACGCATTGGCGAAGCAGCCCCGGAATTTAAGGCTGTAACAACACAAGGAGAAATTAATTTTCCTTCGGAATACAAAGGAAGCTGGGCTATTCTGTTTAGTCATCCGGCTGATTTTACTCCGGTATGTACTTCTGAGTTTATGACTTTCGCCAGTCTTGAATCCAAATTCGCGGAAGCTAACTGCAAACTGGTTGGCCTTTCGGTCGACGGACTATACAGCCATATTGCATGGCTGCGGACTATCAAGGAAAAGATCGAGTACAAAGGAATGAAAGATGTGGAAGTAAAATTCCCGCTGATCGAGGACATTACAATGGAAGTGGCTAAAAAGTACGGAATGATGATGCCTGGCGAAAGCAGCACCAAAGCAGTGAGAGCTGTATTTTTTGTTGACCCGAAAGGAATTATCCGTGCTATTATCTATTATCCGTTAAGTTTAGGCCGAAATTTCGATGAGTTGTACAGGGCTCTGATCGCAATGCAAACCGCCGATGCTTTTTCCATTGCTACCCCGGCTGACTGGCGCCCGGGCGAAGATGTAATTGTTCCTCCGGCCGGTTCGTGTGGCACAGCCAAGGATCGCATGGAAGGCAAAGAGGAAATGAAATGCTACGATTGGTTTTTCTGTACGAAGAAGATTGACAAGGAAACCGTGCTGAACACAATTCTGAAAAAGTAACTTTTCGATTTAAAAAAGAGGTGCTTCTGGCACCTCTTTTTTTTGAAAAACAATTAATCCAGTCTAAACTATGAATCTCAGTACCGATTTTCAAAAAATGAATACATGAGTTTGAGGTATTTACAACTTCTTTATCCTCAATAGCACTATCTGACAGATTTAGATCGTATACATCATAAATATAACAACTTGATTTACAATATTATAACAAGAAATAAAGTTTTTTAAAGAAATTTATTTTGTTTTTTCTATTTGTATCTCTTGCGATATAAAAATTAGATGTATATTTGCATCGCGAACGATATAATCGTTAACGATAATAATTACTAAACAAAAAATCATGAAAAATCAGTTTTATCAATTCTCGGCAAAAAGCCTGCAAGGCTCAGAAATAAAAATGGAAAACTACAAAGGTAAAACCATACTTGTTGTAAACACCGCCAGCAAATGCGGATTGACACCTCAATACGAAGGACTGGAAAAACTTTATCAGAAATATAAAGATAAAGGGCTTGTAATTCTTGGCTTTCCATGCAACCAGTTTGCCAACCAGGAATCAGGGGATGAAAAATCAATTTCCGAAGGTTGCCTGATTAATTATGGTGTAAGCTTCCCTATGTTCTCGAAAATTGATGTTAACGGCGAGAATGCTCATCCCATATACAAGTATCTCAAGAATGAACTCAACGGCATACTGGGTAGTAAAATCAAATGGAATTTCACCAAATTCCTGATCGATTCTAACGGGAACCCGGTTAAAAGATTCGCCCCCATTACCAAACCCGAAAAAATTGATAAATACCTGGAAGGTATTCTGAATTAATCCGGCAGTTAACTCTTTTCAACAAATAAACATTTTTCGAAATGGAATATGATCAGCTAAAACTCAGCAATCAACTTTGTTTTCCGATCTATGCGGCCTCCAGGCTAATAACCCGGGAATACCAGCCTTACCTTGATGAACTTGGCATCACTTATCCTCAATATCTTGTATTAATGATTTTATGGGAAACTGACAGAATTTCCGTAAATGAGATCTCAAAAAAACTGATTCTCAACACGAATACTATCACACCACTTTTGAAAAGAATGGAAACTCTTGGTATTCTCAAAAGACAGCGTTCGGGAAGTGATGAAAGAAAAGTAATAGTAGAACTTACTCCTAAAGGAAAACTGATGCAAACTGAAGCTTCTGTAATTCCTCAGAAATTAGCTGCAGGGCTTATTTCGAATACTATGAAAATTGAAGAACTGGTTGACCTGAAAGAAAAACTTGAAAACATCATCCATTTTCTCAAAGAAAAGAATAAGATAGAATAAAAGGTTTTCTGTATTTGTTTGAAGCTACAATCCTGGAAATAATACAAATAATTTCTCAGATTACTCTTCGCGGGAAAACACTGTATTAACCCTCTGCTTCTTTCGCCTTTTCCCAATACACGTCCATTTCTGCCAGGTTCATTTCCTGAAGGTTCTTTCCTTCGGCATTCACTGCCTTTTCGAGATGTTTAAAACGGCTGATAAACCTGCGGTTAGTGCGTTCGAGCGCCGTTTCGGGATTTACATCGATAAAGCGGGCATAGTTAATAAGTGCAAATAACAGATCGCCAAATTCATCCTCGGTCCTGTCCTTGTCGTGGCCGTTGTTCAGTTCATGCTTTAACTCGGCAATTTCTTCTTCCACCTTTTCCCATACCTGGGTAACATTATCCCAGTCGAACCCAACGCCACGTACTTTATCCTGAATGCGGTATGCCTTCACCATGGCTGGCAGCGACATGGGCACACCTTCGAGAACTGACTCACGGCCTTCTTTGAGTTTTATCTTTTCCCAATTGTCTTTCACATCGGTTGCGTTGCTTACTTTCACATCACCGTAAATATGAGGATGGCGGTTGATCAGTTTTTCGTTGATTCCTTTCAGTACATCAGCAATGCCGAATGAACCTGCTTCTTCGCCTAACTTGGCATAAAAAACCATATGCAGCATCAGATCGCCAAGTTCCTTGCGGATTTCGTCAGGGTCCTTTTTCAGGATAGCATCCGAAAGTTCATAGGTTTCTTCGATGGTAAGATGCCTCAGCGAGTCGAAGGTTTGTTCTTTATCCCATGGGCACTGAGCCCTGAGTTCATCCATTATTTTCAGCAAACGCTCAAATTCTACAAGTCGTTGATCCATTTCCGGTATTTTTGGTAAAGGTACATAAAGCAGGAAGTCCGGTTGCATGAGGTTGATAACTCGTAGGAATGAAAAGAATGGTCGGGAGATGGAAGTCGGGAGTCCGATGTACGATGTATGATGTATGATGTATCAGAGAAAGAAGTTTTCGAATACCAATAATGAGAATTTTGATGCTTTGCAGGATCGATAAACAGCTAAATAACTGATTCGCAGCTGAACAAATTCAGAAAAAAAGATCATCCCCGAAATAAAAACTTTGTCACGTGCACGAATGGCCGTAATTTTGCGTTATCCTGATGGCCTTCGACAGGCCATTTTTATTAATACAGGAAATGTCCCTAACAAAAACAAAAATACCTGTTTTACTGATAGTTATGCTTGTGCTCATGAAAGTACAGGCATCAGCTCAGCATAAGCTCTGGGGCTCAAACCTCTTACTCGAAGGGCGGGTGAACTATGGTTTTATGATAAATCATCACCTCGAAATGAAGATTTTTAATGCTCACTTTCCTTCTTTCGAGATAAACCTGGGAAAAGAAACCTATGGCCGCGAACGCTGGCAGTCCATGTACGGGTACCCTTTTATCGGTGTAAGTTACTGGTATTCACAAATGGGGAATTCACATTTCCTTGGGAGTGCCAATGCTGTATTCCCTTATGTTAACTACCCAATTATCAGGAATAATAAGCATGAATTGAACTTTCGGGTTGGGCTGGGCCTTGCTTACCTTACCAAATGTTTCGACAGGCTCGAAAACTACAAGTATATCGCCATTGGTTCGCATGTAAATGCAGCCATAAACCTGATGGCCGAATATCGCTGGCGTTTCGACCCAAGAATGAATTTTGCAATCGGCCTGGCGCTAATGCATTTCTCGAACGGTTCGACTAAAACACCGAATTACGGGATCAACACTCCTTCTGTAAACCTGGCATTTGCGTACCGCCTGAGTAAAGAAAATACCTACATGAACAGGAAAGTGATGCCTTCGCTTTATACTTTTGAATTCCCGGGGATAAAATCAATAGACTTCTTATTTGGAGGTACAGTGGCCTATAAAGATATGGGTAGCGAATATAACCAAACTTTTATGATCTATAATTTTTCGGGAATCATCATGAAGCAGTTTTCGTTCAAAAGCAGTGCCGGGATTGGGGTCGATTATACATACAATGAATCTGATTATTATTTTGCCGATCTTGATAAAATCCCCTACGAAAGCAAAAGTGAGCTAATGCGTTTGGGTGTGGGACCAGTTTACCAGCTCAGCATGTCGAAACTTTCGTACATCTTTGGTCTTGGCTTTTACTTAAAAGGGAAACTTGCCCCAACTCACTCCTACTTTAAACTTGGGTTGCAATACCAGATTACTAAAGGCCTTTTTGCCAACCTCACCTTACGCACCCATTTCGGGCAGGCTGATTTTGTGGGAATAGGGTTAGGATATAAAATTCCATGGATTTACGGAGGAAAACTATGAAGATACCATCATACATAATTACCATTCTTACGGGGTTGACAAACAAGACTCTGTTTCTGACAATGCTGACGGTTAGTGCAGTGCTTTTCCCTTCATGTGAAAAAGATCACTTTTTTGATTTTGCGAAAAGCACAGGTAAAATTGTAACAATAACCAGGACTGTAGATGAAAATTACACGAAAATATACCTGAACGATGACGTAAACCTTGTTATAACACAGGGAAACGCTTACAGCATTAAACTCGAAGGAGGCGAAAACATACTTTCGGGTATCGAAACTACTTTCAGCGACAGTACGCTTACCATCAGGAATAAAAACAAATTTAACTGGGTACGATCGTACGATAAAGAAATCACTGCGTATGTCACCCTGCCACATTTACTCGATCTGCAATATGAAGCAACTAGCACTGTTACCAATACAGATACCCTGCGCGAAGATTCATTAACCGTTTCATCCACAGGAGGTTCCGGATATATAGACTTAATTATAAAAACTGGTACGGCAAAACTCAGTATAATTAATGGCTCGGTTGATATGAAGATCAGCGGTAAAACAGGAGTGAGCTTTATTTTTTCAGGAGCTTATGGCCCATTTCATTGCCTTGACCTGGAATCGGACTTCCTGTTTATGCAAAATGCAAGCACCAACGATTGCTATGTGAATGTAAAACATCATTTTGAATACCAGATCACAAGCCTGGGAAATATCTATTATAAAGGAAGCCCTCCCGAGATTACCGGTGCCTCAAGCAGTAGCGGAATTCTGATCAAATACGAATAGGCTCAGCAGGTGTTTTATGTTGCAATCTGAATAGATTGTGAATACACGAAATGTGTCATTTTTCTGATTTCAGAATAAGGTTCATACCTGTAAACTATTATTCCGCTTTGAATCAGAAAGGTAGGCTTGGCATGATTAAACGGAAAACATATCTTTGCACTATACTCCAACGATTGGCTTGGCAAAAAACAATACCTCATGTCCGTCTACTTTTCCTCATTGCGTAAAACTTTAACCCTGGCCTCGGTTATACCATGGATAATCGTTTTTATTGTGCTCTGGACAATTGTAAATACTTCCTTTAAGAAGGATTACAGGACAGGAGTTATTGAAGTTGATGCCAAGGGGTATTACGCATATCTGCCTGCCGTTTTTATATATCATGACCTGAATTTCAGGTTTTATTACAACATCGAACGCGAAACCTATTATAATCCAATACTTTATTATCAATACCTGAGAGTACACAACAATAAAACCATTAATAAATACTATTCAGGAACGGCAATCTGCCTGGCACCTTTTTTCCTGGCCGGACATGCAATCACGATCCTGGCCGGGCTCCCGGCCGACGGCTATAGTTATTATTATACAATGATGGTTCACATGGGTGCATTATTTTATCTTTTGCTTGGACTGATGGGATTGCGAAAGTTATTGCGCACGTACCAGGCAGGAGAAAATACTATCGCCCTGGTGCTTTTTGTGTTTGTATTCGGTACAAATCTCTTTTATTATGTACTTACTGAGTTTGCCATGTCACATGTTTACTCATTCGCAGCAGTAAGCTGGTTCGCTTATTCAATCCAGCAATATTTCGCAGGTCATGAAAGCAAATACCTTTTATATAGTGCGCTTCTATTGGGAATCATAACGCTGATACGACCTGTAAATATAGTAATAGTGCTGGCAGTTCCCTTTTTATCCGGCAGTTCCTTACAATTGATTTCCGGGATAAGAAGCCTTTTTGCAAAAAAATGGTTTTTAGTTACTGCACTACTATGTTTTGTGGGCCTGGTTTCAATACAGTTCATTATTTATAAAATATCGACCGGTAGTTTTTTTGTATATTCATACAAACAGGAAGGGTTCAATTTCCTTAACCCACAAATATGGAATTTCCTTTTCAGTTACAGGAAAGGGATGTTTGTTTATACTCCCTTGTTATTCGCTAGTCTTACAGGGTTTATTTTCTTATTCAGGAACAGCCGTTTCCAGGCAATCACGCTGCTGGGATTTCTTTTTATTTTGGTTTACATTCTTTCGTCGTGGCATATGTGGTTTTATGGCGGAAGTTTCTCGCAACGTGTAATGATTGAGTTTTATGCATTTTTCGCTGTTCTACTCACAACTGCTTTGCATAATATCGGAAACAAAAAAGTAAAAAAAGTCTTTGTGAGTTTATTGCTGATGCTGGTAATCGTTTGCCAGGTGCAGACATATCAATACCGCCGTGCACATATTCACTGGTCGGACATGAACAAGGAAAAATACTGGGATGTGTTTATGAGGGTGGATAGATTATAATAGATTTGGGGGTTGGGATTTAGGGGTTAGTAACTAATCCTATAACTTCGTGTATTTTCTGGCACAATATCTCTGTAATAAATTAATTAACAACTGATTGGACTACTTATTAAAGAGATTTTTTGAAGTGATAAATTGAATGAAAAACATTAAACACAAAACACAAAATTTTAAAGTATCTCAAACCTCCGTACTTTTTCATTCTTAATTTAATGTTATGTGTTTCTCATTACTTTTTTGGT
>JBGSUB010000002.1:0-2287 GCA_041753535.1 Lentimicrobiaceae bacterium | reverse complement strand
TAATGGCGATGTTGCAGGTCCAGCTTTAGGTATGTTTGGCTTTTCGCTGGCGCTTGCCCTGCCTTTTGCACTTTTTGCCGCTTTCCCGGGCTGGCTCAATTCATTGCCAAAATCCGGTGGCTGGCTCAATTCAGTAAAAGTTGTACTTGGTTTTATTGAACTCGCCTTTGCGCTGAAATTCTTGTCGTCTGTTGACCTGGCTTACCATTGGGGCATCCTGACAAGGGAAGTATTTATCGCCTTGTGGATTGTAATTTTCGGTTTACTTGGCTTCTATTTGCTCGGAAAACTCAGGCTTCCACATGATGACGAACAAAAACATACCTCAATCGGTGGTTTGATGACGGGTATATTGGTTTTGGGATTTGTGGTATATCTTATTCCTGGCATGTGGGGCGCTCCGCTCAAAATGATAAGTGGTTTTCCGCCACCGGCATTCTATACCGAAGGCTGGAATCAGCAAAGCACATCTGCATCTTCAAATGTTGTAACAACGGCTACCGTTTCAGATAATGAATTTCATTGCCCGCATAACCTGAACTGTTTTCACGATTACGATAAAGGCATTGCCTATGCAAAACAGGTCAACAAACCGGTTATCCTCGACTTTACCGGCTGGAGTTGTGTAAACTGCCGAAAAATGGAAGACAATGTTTGGAGTGATAAAACTGTTTTAGGTTTGCTTACTAATGAGTATGTATTGATTTCACTTTACGTGGATGATAAAACAGACCTGCCCGAAAACGAGCAATATATCTCCAAAACCACCAACCGTAAAGTAAAGACAATCGGCAACAAATGGAGTGATTTTGAAACTACCAGCTTCAAAACAAATTCTCAGCCTTTCTATGTGTTAACGGATCATGATGGTAAATTGCTGACAGCTCCAAAAGGATATGATACAAGTATCGATGGATATATCAAATTTCTGAATGAAGGGATCCGAAAATTCAAAAGCTCATGAATCGGATAAAAAGTTGTATTGCAAGAAAAAACAAATCAAATTAAATCAACAATCATGAAATTTCACTTTGCTCTTCTTGTAATAATTTTAGTTTTTGTTTTTTCATCCTGTGAAAAGGGTACTAACATTTATCCTGTTTCGACAGCAGAAAACGGATGGCTTGTTGAGAAAGAGAAACTTATAATTAATGAAAACAGCCACGATAGGATTTCGTCAATTGATAACCCGATCTTTGTCCGAGCAGATAAAGTTACAATAAATCCTGATGAAGAGGTGCTGGTTTACCAGGCCGAAAATCAACTACGGATTTATCCAATAAGCACAATCTGGAGTCATGAGATCATCAACGACCAAGATGAAAGCAGCTTTTTCTCCATCAGTTATTGCCCGATTACCGGCAGTGGAATTGCGTGGAACAGGTTTATAAATGGCCATGAGACAAGCTTTGGCGTATCAGG
The DNA here is from genome assembly GCA_041753535.1 of Lentimicrobiaceae bacterium. Taxonomy (GTDB): domain Bacteria; phylum Bacteroidota; class Bacteroidia; order Bacteroidales; family UBA4417; genus UBA4417. Next base: position 865 of record JBGSUB010000002.1, on the reverse strand, counting down.
TCATTTATATAACAATAATCTGGTTCCTTATGACAGGAAAACCGAAAGTTACTGGTCGCAAATGAAGTTGAACGGAATTAAAGGGCCTTACGGTGGCTATGACCTTGAACCCGAATTTCTGCTTCACACCATTTATTCTACCGCTATTGCCAGTTATCCTGATGCCGTAGTATTATTCGACAGCACCAATTCATCTGTGTGTGATTCAATTTGTTTGCCGCCTACAAAATTGGGACCGCTTGCATCACCTATCTTATCCAACTACTTTGGGGTCATTGTTCGTGAGGAGGTACTACTGTTTGCCAACGATCTTTTTACCCCTAAAATTCAAATCTTTCACACTTATTTTAAAGGGTTGTCATTAGTGATTGCCGGAAGCTATGAACTTGGCTTTACAACAGCTTTTATAAACACCAATGCGATGACTTTTCAAGCTATCGAAGGGGAACTCCCAAACATCATGAAAGACAATAAAGGAAACACCTACGACCTGATGGGAAACATAACAAAAGGCCCCGGAAAAGGGCAAAGGTTGAATGCGCCATTTGCCTATTCAGCCAAAGAATTTGCCTGGAAACTATTCTTTGATCAAATACAGTATTATCAGAATTAACTAAAAATAAACTTATTTACATGATCTTCATTTGTTAAGCTCTGCTTTAATTATGATACCTGTCAGGATTACAATTCCCCACGACTGATTAAGTAATCTCAATAAAAACATATCACTAAACTATATGCAACATTACGATCTCATTATCATTGGCACAGGCGCAGGAGGCGGAACTCTGGCCCGGAAACTGGCCCCAACCGGAAAAAAAATACTCATTCTTGAGCGTGGTGATTACATTCCCCGCGAAAAGGA
>JBGSUB010000001.1:0-75102 GCA_041753535.1 Lentimicrobiaceae bacterium | reverse complement strand
CCTCAACCTCAACCTCAACCTCAACCTCAACCTCAACCTCAACCTCAACCTCAACCTCAACCTCAACCTCAACCTCAACCTCAACCTCAACCTCAACCTCAACCTCAACCTCAACCTCAACCTCACTATTTACTCTAAATAAATCTCACTGAATCCTGTCAGAACAACCCGATCACAAGACAATTGTCCTGAATGTCAGATTTACTCTTGGCTTTGTGAACAGTTTTGTCGGAGGTAAGCGGTGTAACCAGAAAGTCTGGGTGGTATCTTTCATTACCAAAAGACTTCCGTGTTCCAGAATTACAGAGACGGTTTCCTTTGTCAGCTTATGTTTGAACGAAAATTTTCGTTCGGCGCCAAAAGATACTGAACCAATTGCCCCGTTTTCCTTCAGGTCCTTTTCTCCATCGCTGTGCCAGGCCATTCCTTCGTTACCACTATGGTACAAATTGAGTAAGCACGAATTAAACTTTTCGCCCGTTCTGCTCTCTGTAACCGATTTCAGTTCCAGCAATTCCCGGGTCCAGGGCAAGGCCTTTTTGGTCGTATTGGAATATGTGTATTCAAATTCCTGATCACCATACCATGCTACTTTTCGTTTGGTAATAATGCGTTTTCCGAAAATTACGGCTTCGTCATTTTTCCATTCAATAGTGCGGAACAAACATTCCAGGTAAAAGTCGGACTCTTTAAGAGAAATCACTCTTCCATAATAATTAACTACTCCGCCGTGTGGTAACAGGTTTACATTTTCGTCAGATACAGAACTGAATAAATCCATCATATTTGAAGATTATCCTGATTTCAATATTTCATTTTTATGCATAAATGAATTGGTCTGACTGGTATTTGTAAAACCGAAAATGCATGTATTTTAGTCCATTTGTACTATCCGGTAATTCAATCGGGGTTGTTGACCACTCAAACAAGCTTCAGTAGTGAAGACCTGAAATAATGATATTCATGGAAACTTACCAAAAATTAACAGAAAAGCTCATGTAGTGCAAAAGTAATTAATCAGGGTTTCCATTTCCAAATAATATTTATTCCTTTTCCCCTTTTCCATAACATCACTCAGGATATTTTCAGTACTTTGCATCCTCCAAACCCTACCCACCCAATGCGAATCACTCCCAAAGAATTATACGGCATTTTCCTGAAACACAGAAACATATCAACCGATTCGCGTCAGATATTGCCCGGCTGCCTGTTTTTTGCTTTGAAAGGAGAAAATTTCGATGGAAACAAATATGCACCGGCAGCCATTGAAGCAGGTGCCGCCTTTGCCGTAATAGATGATATCAAATACGTTGGGAATAGTACAATTTTGGTTTATGATGTACTTGAAACACTTCAGCAACTCGCCCGGATGCACCGCAGGAAATACAATTTCCCTGTGATAGCCATCACCGGAAGCAACGGAAAAACCACTACCAAGGAATTAATGAATGCAGTCTTAAGTAAGAAATACCAGGTTGTGGCAACCAAAGGAAACCTGAATAATCATATCGGAGTTCCCTTAACACTTCTGGGAATTACAGATGAAACCCAGATGGCTATTGTTGAAATGGGTGCGAACCACCAGGGCGAAATAGCCCAACTTTGCGAAATCGCTGAACCTACTCATGGGTTAATCACAAATATTGGGAAAGCTCATTTAGGTGGTTTTGGTGGTTACGAAGGAGTAATAAAAGCCAAAAGTGAACTATACTCCTGGTTGCGCAAATCAGGCGGTGAAACTTTTGTAAATTCCGGCAATCCCCTGTTGATGGAACTCACAACAGGAATGAAAAGGAATTTATACGGCACTCTGGCAAGTGATTATTCCATTGGAAGGCCAATGGAAAATACCGGAATGCTTTTTATTAACTGGGTAATCAGCTCAGAAACAGTTCCGGTTGAAACCAACCTGGTCGGAAATTACAATTTCGAAAATGTAATGGCTGCCATTGCTGTGGGAACATATTTCAACGTTCTGGCTGCCGAAACACGATCGGCAATATGCAATTATTTTCCCTCCAACAGCCGCTCGCAGGCTATGAAAACAGCCAGGAATTCAATTATCCTCGATGCCTACAATGCAAACCCGACAAGCATGCTGGCGGCAATAGAAAATCTGAGGCAGGTAAAAGCGACTCATAAAATGGTGATACTTGGCGATATGCTCGAACTCGGCGATGACAGCCTGGCAGAACACAAGGCAATTGCTATACTAATTGAAGATTCAGGTTTTGAAAAAGCCGTTTTGGTCGGGCCTGATTTTATGCAAGTAGCACAAAGCAAGTTCAAATGTTTTAGCAATTCTGAAGAAGCCCGTGCCTGGCTGTTGACTCAAAAAATTGAAAATTATACCATTCTTTTGAAAGGCTCGCGGGGAATAAAAATGGAGAAAGTGCTCGAAGCACTCTGATTAAAATAGATAATTCGATTGTACTTTTTGAGAAAAGCTTCTGTTATGAAAATAGGAATAATTATTGAGACCAAGGAATTTGAAAAAGCCTGGAATGCCTTTCGTTTTGCTGTTACAGCAAAAAAACAAAACAACGAAGTAAAGGTTTTTCTGATGGGAGAAGCTGTTGAATGCGAAGGTCTGGTAAATGAAAAATACAATGTCGACGAACAGTTAAGATTATTTATTTCGCTCGGAGGCGAAATACTTGCCTGTGGTACCTGTTTAAAATCCAGGCATTTAAACGGATCAGAGTCATGTCCGGTTTCAACAATGATTGATTGTGTTTCGATGGTAACCTGGGCCGAAAGAGTTGTGACATTCTGATAACCTGATACTTAAAATGAAATCATACCGAATCATCGGAATCATGTCAGGCACATCCCTCGATGGTGTTGACCTTGCCCATTGTACTTTTGAAGAAGAAGAAGAAGACACTTACAATTTCCTGATAGGGTCATGTGAAACAATTCCGTATCCCGAAAACTGGCTGAACCGGCTGCAATCTTTGCCCAATGCCACTGCGCTGGAATATGCTCAAACACATGTGGAATACGGGAAGTACCTTGGACAACTTACCCGCGAATTCATTTCTCGCAATAAACTTGTAACTGATTTCGCTGCCAGTCACGGGCATACGATCTTCCACAATCCTGCCAGGCATTATACATCTCAGATTGGTGAAGGTGCGGCTATTGCGGCTGAATGCGGTTTGCCGGTAGTTTGCGATTTCCGCACCGGTGATGTGGCTCAGGGCGGGCAAGGCGCACCCCTGGTCCCGATCGGTGATGAATTATTGTTTGCGCAATACGACTATTGCCTGAACTTAGGCGGATTTGCCAATATATCAATGAAAACAGAAGCGAATAGAGTAGCTTTTGATATCTCACCCGCAAATATTATATTGAACCACCTCGCAGAAAAACGGGGAAAGCAATATGACAAAAATGGTGAAATGGCAGCAACGGGAGCGATTCATCCTGAATTGTTCGCAACGCTGAATAATCTCGGATATTATCATTTGCCTCCACCAAAATCATTAGGCAGGGAATGGATTGATAAGGAAGTTCTGCCTATGCTTAACTTTTATAATATAAGCCCTGAGGATGCATTATGCACTTTTTGTGAACATATCGCAATACAAATTACTTCCTGCCTCGCTGATGATCCGATGAAAAAAATGCTCATTACAGGCGGGGGCGCTTTTAACACATTCCTCATCAGCCGGATTGAAGCAAATACAATTGCTCAAATCATTATTCCGGACTCTGAAACCGTGAATTACAAAGAAGCACTGGTTTTTGCATTCCTGGGTCTGTTGCGCATGCAGGCAAAGCCCAATTGCCTGTCAACCGTAACTGGTGCGTCAAAAAATGTTTCGGGAGGCGCAATATATTTACCCTGATAATTTCCTGCTCTAAAACATGTTTCTAAATACTTATCCGGCATAGATTTGTAAATGTTTTTATATACTTTTGCGCCTTCAAAAAAACGATATAATTAAATGACCATCTGCATAATTCATTTCCTTAAAGTCACCTCTACAATCTAAACAACTTTTTATGAACCTTAAAAACAAAGCTTTGATTGCAATGATTACGGGTGCGTTTCTGCTACTGCCTGTTTTTACATTTGCTGCTGTTCCGGCTGCTATACCTTTAATCTTTGGTATCAGGCTGGAATTTATCATTTTTGCGCTCACCCTTATAGGCGTAGCCGTTTTTCACCACAAAACCATGTACGTTGCACTTGGCGGACTGGGAGTCATTTTATTGATCAAGTTTATTTTTATGCCGGAGTTTTCATTTATTGAACATCTGGTTGGTGATTCACATCATGAAGGGGAATGGCGGACATTGGTAAACCTGACCGGGTTACTGATTGGTTTTGGAATATTAGCTAAAATCTTTGAAGAATCAGGAGTCCCGGATAAACTGCCATCTTTACTTCCTGATGACTGGAAGGGAGGCTTTGCACTGCTTGCGCTTATTTTCGTTCTGTCGAGTTTCCTTGATAATATTGCTGCAGCCATGATTGGCGGTACGGTTGCTGTGGTTGTCTTTAAAGGAAAAGTTCATCTTAGCTATCTTGCTGGTATTGTTGCGGCAAGTAATGCAGGGGGATCAGGATCAGTGGTTGGTGATACTACTACTACTCTGATGTGGATTGATGGTGTAAGTCCTTTAGATGTAACACATGCATATGTGGCGGCTTTCGCTGCACTCTTTATTGTTGGTATTCCTGCATCTATTATTCAGGATCGCTATCACCGGATTGTAAAAGATGCCAATAAAAAGGTAAAAATCGATTCCTCAAAGATATTAGTTGTTGCTTTGATCCTGATAGGTGCAATACTCACAAATTATTTTCTCGATTTCCCGGCATTGGGAGTATGGATTGCCATTGTTATCGGTTCGATGATCGGCAAAACGCCCTGGGACGAAATTCCAAAATCGTTACAGGGAACTATTTTCCTGGTTGCATTGGTAACAACAGCCTCACTTATGCCTGTTGATGAACTTCCTCCGGCTTCCTGGCAAACGGCGTTTTCGTTGGGATTTGTATCTGCTGTTTTCGACAATATCCCTCTAACAAAGCTTTGCCTGGAGCAAGGTGGTTACGACTGGGGAATCCTGGCCTATACAGTAGGATTCGGCGGTTCCATGATTTGGTTTGGTTCTTCGGCCGGAGTTGCACTTTCGAATATTTTCCCCGAAATGCGTTCGGTTGTTAACTATGTGAAAGCGGGTTGGTTTGTTATTATCGCCTATGTAATCAGTTTCTTCATAATGCTGGCTATTGTTGGCTGGAATCCACATGCACCGCATAAAGAAGCTAAAAACGTGATTCATACCGAAGAGTCTGTTTCGCCGGCAGCTGTTGAACCTGAAACGCACTGATCAGCGTTGCTTCGGTTCGATCGGAATGACAATGAACAGAAAATAGTGAACAGAAAATTGAAAATAGTAATTCTAAATAAAAACACGGTCTTTCATATGAAAGGTCGTGTTTTTTTTGTGCACAAAATAAAAAGTCAATTAATCAGTTACTATTAACAAAGTACTGTTTAAAAGTACCTGCAATTTTATCAGTAAGCTGTTTCGAACAGTAATACCTTTATACTGAAAACATTTCACTTATGATCAACGGAGTAATTCTTCAGATAGTGCAGACGACAGGCACTTCAGCCGATACTGTAAACCAGGCACTTACATCGATACCGCAACCGATAAAGCCTTCCGAGATATCGCTCTCGATTCTTGATCTGGCGGTAAAGGGCGGGCCGATTATGATCCCGATTGCGCTGCTTTCTATATTGGGAATCTATATTTTTATCGAACGCTTTATAGTTCTGGGTCGCGCTTCGAAGGAAGATACCAACTTTATGAACAATATCCGCGACTTTATGCATAATGGCAGGCTCGATTCGGCCTTGTCGCTTTGCCATAATAACAACACCCCGATAGCCAGGATGATTGAGAAAGGTTTGCAACGCCTGGGACGTCCGCTTGGTGATATAAATGCAGCTATCGAAAATGTAGGTTCGCTCGAAGTAGCAAAGCTCGAAAAAAACATTTCACTGCTTGCAACTGTATCGGGAGGAGCGCCCATGCTCGGGTTCCTGGGAACAGTAACCGGTATGGTGAAAGCCTTTTACGATATGTCGATGGCTGGCAATAATCTTGACATACAATTGCTTTCGAGTGGTATCTATCAGGCTATGGTAACTACAGTAGCAGGATTAATTGTAGGTATTATTGCTTATTTCTGCTACAATATTTTGGTAGCACGGGTTCAGAAAATTGTTTTCACGCTGCAGTTCAGGGCATCAGAGTTTATGGATCTGCTTCACGAACCGGTAAAATAGCACAAGCGTTTTACACCAAACAAGGACAAAAACTTTCGATTCATGGCTATTAAGTCGCAAAATAAAATAAGTACTGAATTCAGCATGGCATCCATGAGTGACCTGGTCTTCCTGCTGCTGATATTCTTTATGCTTACTTCCACACTGGTAAGCCCGAATGCCATTAAGTTATTGCTTCCTTCCAGCTCAAGCAAAACAATTGCCAAGCAAACCACCACGGTTTATATCAACGATCAGAACCTGTTTTTCGTAAACGAAACACCAGCTTCCGATGTCAATATGCAGCAATTGCTTACCCAATCACTTATCGGGCAAACCGAAGGCGTAATCGTACTCCGTGCAGATCAATCTGTTCCGGTGCAATACATTGTAACGGTTATAGATGCTGTAAACCAAATGAATGATATATTAAAAACAAAACACAAGGTAATACTGGCAACCAAACCGAAGGAATAGCCTTAAAAGACCCAAGACCCAAGACCCAAGTTCCAAGTCCCAAATCACAAATCACTGACACCCTAATCCCAAACCCCTAATCCCCAACCCCCGACTAATGCTTTCGAACAACGAGCAGAAGGAACAAAAATCGCGCATTGCAGCCATTGCAGGAACAATAATGTTTCATGCTTTGCTTTTGCTTGCGTTGCTTTTGCTTGCCTTGCGCACACCTTTGCCCCTGCCAAGTGAAGAAGGTGTTGAAGTGAATCTGGGTTACAGCGATGATGGAATGGGCGATATACAACCCGAAGTGCCCGCCATGGCACCCAGTGCCGCTCCTCCACCCAGCCAGGCGAAAACGGACGATCAGTCTGTTACCGAAAACAATGAGGAAGTTCCGGCCATTGAGAAAACAAAAAAGAAAACTGAAAAGGCAAATCCAACTCCTGTTACAAAACCCACTCCGGCAGTCGAAAAGCCAAAAGAACCGACTGTAAACCAAAAAGCACTTTATCCGGGAAAGAGTACTAAAACCGCTACAGGAGGCAACCAGGGAATAACCGGAAAACCGGGCGACCAGGGAAAGGAAAACGGCACACCGGGTTCACCTAACTATGAGGGCAATGGAGGAAAAGGTAACGGAATTTCTTACGACCTGGGTGGCCGGGGGGTGCGGAGTCTTCCAAAGCCGACCTATAACTCCCCTGAACAAGGCAGAATTGTTGTTTCAATAAAAGTTAACCGTCAGGGTCAGGTAACCTACGCCAGTGCCGGTGCCAAAGGAACAACTATTTCGGAAAACAACCTGCGCCAGCAAGCCGAAAGTGCCGCCCGTAAAACCATGTTTGCACCCGATGCTGATGCTCCTGAAGAACAAAGAGGAACCATCACGTATGTATTTGTAAAACAGAAGTAATTCCGGCTGGAAATCCTTTACATTTGCCAACTAATCCAAAAAGGATAATGAAACCGGTTATTTCGCTATATGTGGTTCTTGTACTTCTGCAGTCGCTGCTTTTCGGCAGCCTGGTAAGTATTGAATTACCCGCTAGTAACGCATTCGCGGTTCAGGAAACTTTTATTCACAGTAATGCATCACTTGATGAGTTTCTGATACCTGAGAATACCGGGCTTAATCAGAACCTGTTAAACAGGAATGAATTTTTACCGTTTCTTTATATCAACCAGTACAGCAAGCCTGGTATTGCAATTCCGCCTGTTATTTTTAATGATCCTGACAAAACTGCATTTCAGCATGATTCGTCCACTCCTTTAATTATTCATTTGGGAATATTGCGTATATAGAAAATTCAACGCCGGATACACTGATCCACTCGACAATTACACAAGTATTTTAATTAAAACCACGGGTATTCAAATGCCTGGCTGTTGCATATGCCAGAGTAACTGATACCCGGGTATAGCCAATTTTCAAAAAAAATATACAAAATGAAAGCTGAAGAAAAAAACAATACCAATCAGGAAACAGAACATTCACCAAAATTCGCAGGTGCTCTCCCTTTTATAATGATATTCGGAGGTTTAATTGTTGTAATGATTCTTGCCAAATTACTTATGGCCCTGTTTGAGTAAGTCCAGTTCTCTTTAAGTGAAGAGATATATGTTAACAGATTAAAAAAGCCTCGCATGTGCGGGGCTTTTTGTGTTTTTAATTTATGTCATAAAATATGGCAATAAAAGTATCGTTTACCAGTTTTGGTCGAAATTGATCCGCTTAAATTGAAGGTTGCCCAAAAGGTAAAAAAAGGGTTCCCAATTCAATTTCATTTCCTCATCTTAAAACGGTATTTTTGCATCATTATCGGCAAAACCTGTCTTAATGAAAAAATCCCGAAGAATCATCTTCTTTCTGCTTTCGGCATCAGTATATTTTGCCATACTGCCTTCATGCAAGGAGAAAAACGATGAATACCCTCCCCGCACCTGGAGCGAATATTCATACAGCGGTTCAGGTATTGCGGCCCGGAATATTTCAACCATCTTGTATGAAAACGATCATTCCCTATGGCTTGGTGCGCAAGGCAGCGAAGGCTTGTTATATTTTGATGGATATACATGGAATATTTTCGATAAAGAAAATACCGGAATTGAATTTGACTCGGTAACATCCATTTCACGTGATGGAAATGATAAAATCTGGGTAGGATGGAAAAGCGGACTTGCAACTTATGATGGTAGTACATGGCAGAATATACATCAATTTTCAGGCTTGCGCGTAACTTCTGTCATAGTGGAGGGTATCGGAATTATCAGGGTTGGCATAAAAGGCATTTCCGGCGGGCTTGCAACTTTACGGAATCAGGAATGGTATTTTGAAACACTTTTAAATTCTGAAATCCCTTCAGGGAATATAAACGCAATGGTATCGGATCAGGAGCAGGGGCTTTGGATGGCAACCGCAGATAAAGGTATTATACGGTTAAAAAATACAGAATTTGAAATTATAAGTGCTGAACTTCCCCTGTTATCGCAGGACTTCACTTCCATAACAAAAGCTCCGGACGGAAGCATCTGGGCGGGATCAGCTGCTTCGCAACTAATTCATTTCCATAACGACACATATACCATTCTTAACACAGGAACGTCAAAACCGATTACTTCAATTGTAATAACCGAAGATAGAAATGTATGGTGCAGCACAACCGGGGCCGGGCTGATAAAATATGACGGAAACAACTGGACTTCCTATACCATGGAAAATGCGTCATTGGCTTCGGATGATATTCTGTGCCTTTCGGCAGGAAGTCCGGGGTATTTACTTTTCAGCACAGTGGGTGGAAAATTAAACCTGATAAAACAATAAACCGGCGATGAAGAAAAATATCAGGTTCTACATACTCACATTGTTTTTAGCAGCCGGTAATTTTGTAACTGCGCAAAACTTCTATGAAAGCTATATTCCAAAATTCACCAGCGATACAAGTGATTCCGGAAAATTCAGCATCCATCTGTACAACAACAATTTTGTTAAAAACAATGAGTATTTCGGCCCCTACACCGAAGGGATTACATATATCGGGTCGGTATTACAACCCGAAGTTACCTGGGCACTCAGCCATAAATTCAGTCTGAGTGGAGGCTGGTATTTAAGGCAATATTATGGCCAGGATGGCTTTAATCAATCCTTACCGGTTATCAGGGCGAGGTATCGGTTCAGGTCTGATGCACAGGTGATTTTTGGTCAACTCGACGGGCAACTCCAACATGGTTTTATTGAGCCCATATACAATACGGATAATTATTTTATTAAAAACCCTGAATACGGAGTACAGTTCCTGGTAAACAGAAAGAAGTTTAGCGCAGATTTATACATGGACTGGGAGAAATTCCTGCTCCCCGGCGAAGCGCACCAGGAAGTGATTACCGGCGGACTTCTTGCTTCTTATTCCCTTACTGACAGGATTGAAAATCGCGGCTTAAGCGCTCATTTTCAAAGTATTATTCATCATTTCGGCGGCCAGGTCGATAATTCAGATACCCCATTACAATCGAGGGCCAATATTGCTGTTGGGTTGAAATACATATTTGTTCCCAGCTCAAAAGTACTCGACAGGCTGACACTCTCTTCATTTTACATACAGGCGTTGGAACTCTCACAAACCAATACGATCCCTTTCGAATCAGGATTTGCGTTGCATAATACGATAACATTTGAAAATAAATGGGTCAAACTCAGCACAGGGTGGTTTCACGGCGAATATTTCTTTTCGCCTATGGGCGATTATCTGTTTCAATCTGTTTCGCAGTTAAACAACTGGTATGTTGGTGAAATACGAGACCTTATTACATCAAAGCTTTTAATTGGTCATGATATTATGAAAGGTGTGAATTTCGGGTTTCGCCTCGAATCATATTACGATCTGCAAAGAAATGCGAATGACTTCAGCTATGGACTGAATATTAGCGTGAACGGGGAAATTTTTGACTGGAATATGAAGAAAGGGAAGGATTAGTATTTTGAGTTGGTTGAGAAGTTCAAAGTTGTTCAAAATTGTTCAAAGTGGTTCAAAATTCGAATTTAAAATGAACACCCGACAATAAACTCTTCAAACCCTTTAAACCCTTCAAACAAAACCATGACCTACCCTCAAACCCTGGAATATCTTTACAGTCAGCTTCCTATGTTTCACCGCATTGGTGCTGCTGCTTACAAGGCCGATCTTGGGAACACAATTAAGCTTTGTGGGAGGTTGGGCAATCCGGAAAAAAAATTCAGGAGCATACATATCGCAGGAACTAACGGTAAAGGATCAACTTCGCATTTCCTGGCATCGGTATTGCAGGAAGCAGGGTTAAAAACAGGGCTTTTTACCTCACCACACCTTAAAGATTTCCGCGAACGTATAAAAATAAACGGGCGAATGATCCGGAAAAGTGATGTTACTACTTTTGTAGAACTGCACCGCGAAAAGTTTAAGGATATCGAACCTTCCTTTTTTGAATGGACATTTGCCCTCGCAGCCTGGTATTTTGATAAAGCAAAAGTAGATATCGCAGTGATTGAAACCGGCATGGGAGGAAGGTTGGATTCAACCAATGTGGTAAAGCCTGTTCTTACTATAATCACTAATATCGGGTTGGACCATACACAGTTCCTTGGAAATACTTTAGCCCTGATTGCAGCTGAAAAAGCCGGCATTATCAAGAAAGGTATTCCCTTTGTAATAGGTGAAACACATCCTGAAACATCTTCAGTTTTTAACGAATTTTCTCAAAAACTCCATTCAAAGATAACTTTTGCCGACCAGGATATCATACTCACAAAAACACATTTAACCAGGCATCGCCCTTCGTTGCTCAGTGCAGAATTTCACTCATATATTACCAACCGAACATACAAACTCACTTCACCCCTTTCGGGAAAATACCAGTTAAAAAACCTCGCCACAGTTCTTACTGCACTCGAAATGCTGCAGGAAACCGGGTTTCAGATTCCGAATAAACATATTATTTCCGGTATCCGTAAAGTTGTAAAAAACACCGGGCTGATGGGTCGATGGCAAACTATTTCGCATAAGCCGCTTACCATAGCTGATATAGGCCACAACCCCGATGGAATTCGCGAAGTACTGGATCAGATTGCACTAACTCCGCACCATAAACTTCATTTTGTTATTGGCGTGGTGAATGACAAGGATGTAAAAGCAATGCTTACAAAACTCCCGAAAGATGCAACTTATTATTTCTGTAAAGCTAATATTCCCAGGGGATTGGATGCAGGCGAACTGGCTAAACTTGCCGAAGCCTGTTCATTAAACGGGTTATCCTACACAAGCGTTAAAGGGGCACTTTATGCAGCTCAGCTGGCAGCTGTTGATGACGACCTGGTGATGGTGGGCGGAAGTGCTTTTGTTGTTGCAGAAGTGGTGTAGGGGGATACAAAATGCAAAGGCTTGTTTTCAAAACAGAAACAGGTTATACCGAAATGAAAATAAAATCCTGATCTACAAAAGTTGAGTCTTATCTTCTACAATACCTTAAAATGTTATGTAAACAAATATCATGAAAAAATTACGCCGAAACACCTTAGTACCCATGGCAGCAATAGCTTTGCTTCTTTTTGTATTTACAAACTGCTCAAGTTCGCAAAAGCTTTTTATTGCCGAAGACCTTACCGCTGAATACCTGTTCTCGGTTAATATCGAAGGACCCGCATTTGATAAGAATGGACAGTTGTACGTGGTGAACTACCAGCACGACGGCACCATCGGGAAAGTTGCAGCGGATGGAACCTGTTCCATGTTTATCGAATTGCCGGAAGGTAGCATTGCCAATTGTATTCAGTTCGACAGCAAAGGGAATATGTTGTTGCCTGATTTTACCGGGCATAATATTCTGCATGTGGATATGCAAACGGAGAAAGTGAGTGTTTTTTGTCACGAGCCGCGAATGTATTCACCGAATGACCTTTGCCTGAATAGCAACGGGCAGCTTTTTGCCAGCGATCCCGACTGGAAAACCGGTGTAGGACAATTATGGCGTATCGATCCGGATGGAAAGCCCCAGCTTCTCGAAACCAACATGGGTACTACCAATGGCATTGAATTAAGCCCGGATGAAAAAACGTTGTATATAAATGAAAGCATACAACTCAATGTGTGGAAATATGATGTTGATGAAAAAGGAAATATTTCGGGTAAGAAACTGTTTTATAAATTCGATGATTTCGGTCTCGATGGAATGAAATGTGATAAAAAAGGAAACCTTTATATTACACGTTGGGGAAAAGGAACTATTGTTGTGCTTTCGCCGGAGGGTAAATTTATCCGCGAAATTCCGCTGAAAGGGAAAAAGACCAGTAACCTGGTTTTTGGCGGCAAAAAAGGAAAAACCATATTTGTAACACTCCAGGACCGGAAATGTATGGAGAAATTTGAAAGTGATTTACCCGGGAAGTGTTATTAATCGAAAAGTGGAAAGTGTTGCTTCGCTTTACCCGCATTGACAGTGAACAGTGAATAGTATTTGCAAATAACAAATTATATTTCAACACTTTACAAGTAAATAGAAGGTTGTGTATATCCAGAATCGTTATTCGTTATTCGTTATTCGTCATTCGCCATTCGCCATTCGTAAATCGTTATTCACATTAGCCTCCCGAAATCAGGTGCAAAACCATCACATCATCACCGTCCTTGATGGTAGCTGTTTCGTATTCGGTTTTCTTAACCAATATGCCATTAATCTTAATAACAAGCATTTTAAAAGTATATTTCTTCAGCTGCAATAACTCATTTATCGTGAGTTTGTCGCTTTCCAGGATTTCTTCTTTATTGTTAAGTATGATTCTCATTTTCTAGTTTTCGGAATGAATCTGGTTCTCATTACTGCCAAGCAATATTTCGAGTACAGCGTTGGCCTGCATATTAGCTACAACCCCCACACGGGGAGCAAGCGGTGGGCAATCATCAGCTATGGCATTTAATTCGTCTCCACAAATGACAAGCTTATCCGATTTCCGCGACCTGATCAGGTTATTATCTCCCCAGCCGGCCATGCCCACACCCATCACAAGGTACTTATCGGGCAGAAAATTGTGAACGGTATCCAGTATCATATATTTCATTTCGGGCTTATCGAAAGCTTCAACAATTACATCGCATTTGCTGTATATCTCAATAATATCGCTCTGGCAAAGGCGGATATCAAAGGTATTCACCCTCACATCGGGATTAATGCGCGATAAGTTTTGTTTCAAAGCAGCCACTTTTAGCATCCCGATCTGATCATAAAAATAAAACTGGCGGTTCAGGTTACCTATTTCTACAAGGTCGAAATCGGCCAGTACCAACCGTCCGATTCCCACGCGAGCCAGGGCAACCGCACAATTAGATCCCAGCCCTCCACATCCGGCTATACCGATTGTTTTGGTCTTCAGAATCTGTTTAACTTCATCGAAAATCATAGGACAAACTTATACAAAATCACAATATGTTCAATCGGATTAAACAAAAAGCTTAATTTTTCTGATTGCAATAATCCCTCCCCTATAAACAGGTGCCTAGAACAAGGCACAACCTTTCTGCAAAGTTTTTCAATAATTCCTGCCTTTAGTTCAGTAAAACCAACGAAATATTTTTATTACGGGTGCCTTCCGGGTTCCGAACCTGGTTCACCACGATATAAATCATAAAAATTTTACTTCTGATAGACTTAAATCAATTATTAACCTCAAAAACTTTGGTCTGCCTGAAGCGTTCACCGTTTTTCAGAATTCCATCTATAACAACGGCATACCTTCCCGGCGTATTAGGCGCGGGAAATGAAAAGCTGTTATTTCCGCTTTCGGGCAATGAAATGCCTGGCTTCCACATCAACGTATTCCTGGCATCAGGAATATCAGATGAGATGTTAATAAAGGACTGGCTGCAATTATTTTGCGACAGGAAGCGGAAATTAATAAAGATGCCTGTCGAAGGAAGATCGATGCCGGCAAAATCCCCTTTTTTCGAAATAATGCTGATAATTCCGCCGTAGGTTTGCCCACCTTTAACATACAACTGGTTTACAATTTCTATGCGGGCAACATTCTGAGGTGTCACTGCAAGTACCCGTGCAGGCTCATCAACGGCCACCCAGTCAACAAGCACAAGCGGATCGTAAAATGAAAGATCGTATGAACCAATTACTTTAAAATATTTCTCACCCGAACGTTTTCGAACTTTTACCTGTCCGGGTAATTCGTTGAAATACTCTTCAAGCGTGGGAAGTTGTACGTACTTATCGATATAGAGCACAGTGGTTGGCTCACCATAAAATGCCCGGTTAACCTGATTTGCCGAGATTGTATCCGAAACAGTATCTGACAGGAAATGAGATTCAATCTGCCGGTTCATTGCCATATTCTGCGCAACCTTTCTTTCCTCAGGTGATAAAGTAAAAACGGGTGAAGGCAAATGCACTGGCAACGAACAGAAATCATTGTCAACCCATATTTTCACATCCGGTAAATTTGTATTCCCGGCACAAAGGAATAAATCGCGTTTCCCTGAGTATTCAGGCAGAGCAAAGAAAAACCTTCCGGAAGTATCCGTTCGGGCCGCCATAAAATCGCGTCCGGCACCAATAACTGACAGATTTACTACTTTGCCTTTTAAAGGCACACCTCCACCAGCAGTAAGTTTACCCGTTAGTGAAAGTCCAAGGTTTTCAGGATAATACAAAAGCCCTGTCTGTTGCTGTAATTTTGTTTGCTGCGATATCATCGGCAGAGGAGTGGCTGTTTCAGGAACTACCGATATACAAAAGCTTTCTAACTCTTTAGAAATGTTTAGTGACGATTTTACTAAAAGCGAAACGGAATCACCCCATGAATAAATTTGTTTATTTATTTCAATATTGAGGAGATCACCCTTATTATCTTCTGCAATTTGGGAAAGCTGAAGCAAAGCTTTGTTCTCGCTGTTTTCCGCATTCAGAACATCGTTACGTAAGGGGTTTATGATCTTTAGCTGCACATAAGCATAAGCACCCGGACCAAAATTTCGCATTGCTTTAGTATATGCCCTGAGAAAATATATTCCCGAAACCTGTTCTGAAGGAATGGCAATACATCCCTGCACAGCTGACTGATTTATAAGAAATTTACTACCCGAAACTTTATTACCGTCGGGTGTAATGAGTTCGCAATAAAGAATCTGGCTCAGGGTACCATGCTGTAGCTCATAATCAGTGAGTATTTCTGCATAAAAATTAACCTGCTCACCGGCAATATACATCGAGCGGTCAGCAAACAATGTTATTTTTTCGCTGGTTTCGCCTTTAGCGACAGGTTGGTTGAATGATGTAACCGGCCATAAAAGTACCATAACCAATATCATCGAAAAATTCAGGATATATACTTTCATATCAATACGGCCAAAAAGAAGGTTTAATATTTGTTCCGCCAACGGAAATGCAATCCACACACTGAGGTTGAAGCTGCCTCATTTGATATCCATAGGCATCACCATACAGATAAAAAGGGTATTCCTCGGGAGTTACTTCTTTGAAGCCTCCCCGCATAGGCTCACCAGGAGAACAATTCGGGTTATATTCGATAGGAAAGTTTTCGACATTGCTAACAAAAATACGTTTCGTTTTCATAACTGCGGCACTGAAAAACCCAAGTACGGACTGATCCGGGTTGCTGGCATTGTGCAGGTTTCCCTTTATTGCTAGTGGTTGTTTCTCGTATAATCCACCTTGCTCAGTATTGTTTATGCGCATTTTTTCCCAATATGAGTATGCTTCACGACTTATAGCAAATTGCCTGAGGAGCAAGCTGTAACCATACACCAGTCTTGATGTGGAGTAATTGTCAACAAACTGAAGTGGTAAGGCTTTATAAATGTTACTTTCCAGATTTTCGGTTGAAAGGGTATAGATATTTTTTTCTATAGCCGTCTTCCAGCATACCATCCGGGAATAATCGGCAGGAAATACATGATGAAGAGTGCCATCGTAATACCATTCAATCGGCCAGGTAGAATGATATTCCCAGGTTTCCTCGGGTTCCCACCTGAAATAATGGCTCGAACTATTTTCGGCATTAAGATCAACGTAGAACTGCAGCCCTTTTTTGAAAACTTCCGGATCTGTAGTTGGTACATCTTTAATCACATAATAAATTGTATCTACATCAGGACATTCATTTAAACTGTCGAAATCAGAAACGATATTTATACCGTCAGGTGTTAGTATATTAACCATGAAAGCTGAGCCGGGGATAAGACTGCTTTCAGGAATAAAGAAATTATAATTCCCGTCGAACTGATCTGCAGCAATATACCCGTTGCCCATATTATCATGAACTGTGACCTGACAACCTGTAAGAGGAATATATGCAGGTTTGCTGATAGGTGATGTTACTGAAATATTGACCCGTTGAATATCTTCACCTTTTATTATCTGCCCGGATACCACAAACTTAACTGCATCGCTACTTTCGATAACGGGATCGAAAAGTTTAATGCATGATGTCAGAAACACCACGCAGAGTATCATTAAGTATATAATTCTATTCCGATGCATAATTCCCCAGTTTAAACAACCATGTAACCGTAAATATCGGTACCCCTATTACTGAGTATTGGTAGCTGCGAATTTTTCCGTCCTCAGTTTTAAAATAGACCGAATAAGGATTTTCTCTCCCGGCAGCATTATACACACTGAAAATCAAAGAGCTATGAAGCAATTTCTGTTTTTTCAGGCTTCCTTCGAGCGTAAGGGAGAAATCTGCGCGGAGGTAGTCAGGAATATGGTATGCGTTCCGCTTTGAATAATCGAGAGTCGGTATTCCGTTGATATAGTAGACTGACACAGGGTATGTAACGGGTTTACCGGTTTGGTAAGTCAAAATGGATGCAAAAGTAATCCGCCTTGTAATGTGGTAATTGAGAACAACATTTAATGCATGTGGTATATCGAAGTTTGCCGGATAAACTTCTCCACCATTGATCTGGTTCCAGTCGCTGCCTCCATCAACTTTTATCATCGAACGTGAATAGGTATATGAAATCCAACCTTCGAGTTTTCTCATGCTTCGTTTTACAAAGAATTCAATCCCCCATGCCTCCTGATCGCCTTGCAGAACATCAGTTTCCAGATTGGGATTGCCTAGAAAATCAGCTCCGTCCCTGAACTCCGGAAAATTTGTTGTTTTCTTGTAATAAATTTCAGCTGATGTTTCGAGGCCATACTCAGCCAATGTGCGGAAAACCCCGGCCGAATATTGATTACTTTCCGAAGGAAGCAGTTGATAATCAGCAAGTTTCCATTGTGTATTCGGGGCAATACTGGTAGTATTACTGAGCATGAATAAATTCTGGTGCATCTGGTTAAAAGCCAGTTTTATTGACCCGGCTTCATCGGTTTCGAAATTCAAAGCAACCCGGAGATCAGGCTCTTTGTACCAACAGATTGGCTGATTCTCCGAATAGTTAAGTGTATCAGTAATATACCTTACATCCTTAGGATTACCTGGGGAATAATTATAAACTGTTTTCGGACCAATAGGTGTAAAAACTCCAAACCTGGCACCGGCTGTAAGTGTAAGCCAGGAAGTTACATCGTACGAATCCGAAATATAAACAGCACTCTCCACACCTTGTTCTTCACCAAGTTCTACAATTTTACGCAATGATTTTTCGCCATATGGAAGCACGGTTCCTCTGTCGAGTTTGTAAAGTATCATACCTATACCATATTCCAGCGAATGCCTGTCATTTATCAGGTGTTTAAAATCACTGCGGAATTCGTAATGTTCCATCTTGTAAGCATGTTCGTAAGCATTCGATACTTCCTGCTGATCAATGGTCGAAAATGCATATTGAGAACCGACCAGAGAAAACTCCGCCCGTAATGTGTTGCTGAAATTATGGCTGAATACTGCAGATGCGCCATTATTGGAATACTCATAACTATTCAGCTCCGATAGACGGAATCGATCATAGCTGTGATAAGCAAACAAGGCAATCTGCGATTTTCGGATGTCGTAGTTGATGCCTGCCGAAAGATCATTGAAAGAAGCACTGCTATTTCTGATATCCGGATCGTTCAGTTTCTTAAGTATCCAATCCGAATACGATGATCGTGCACTCAACATAAAAGAACTCGTGTCCTTTTTAAGCGGGCCTTCCACTACAAGGTTACCAGTAATAGGACTTATTCCTCCGCGGGCTGTAAATTGCTTGCGGTTTCCCTGACGTGTAATAATATTAAAAACTGACGAAAGATGGCCACCATATTGTGCCGGAATATGTCCTTTGTAAATCGAAAAATCTTTAATGATATCGGAGT
Source organism: Lentimicrobiaceae bacterium (assembly GCA_041753535.1). GTDB lineage: Bacteria > Bacteroidota > Bacteroidia > Bacteroidales > UBA4417 > UBA4417. Next base: position 56,047 of record JBGSUB010000001.1, on the reverse strand, counting down.
TGAAAGCCGGGAAAAACCCGAAGAGATGGGAAGTATTGTAAATTGGCACCTTGTTTATATAAAAAGCATTCTGATCAGAACCCCCTCCGCGTACGTTAAGTCCTGCCGAACCTTCACCAACGCTTACAATACCGGGTAAAGTACCCGAAACTTTCAGAATATCCCGTTCACCCATCATCATAGGCAACTCCCTGATCGATTTTATCGACATCTTGTCCAGCCCCGGATCTTTCGCACGCATATTCATTTGCCGGTCGCCGTATACCACTACTTCTGTCATCTGGATGACAGACTTTTTCATGCTTACGGTAAAGTTACCATCTGAGAATACTTCCAGTTGGTATTTTTTCTTAGCGTATCCTAAATATTCGAACAGCGCATTGTAATTGCCCGGCTTTAGCGTGAGCGATACGAAACCGTTTACATCGGAAACAGCACCCGTTTTGGTTTCAGTAATAAAAATAGTAGCGCAAAAAATCGGAGCACCTGATTCTTCATCGAGCACCCGGCCCAGTATCTTAGCCTTGCTGCCCGAAATGGCAGCCCCTTTCCTGCCGATACGTAATGTCTGCATTACATCTGCTTTCCGGCCGGTAATATACCGTTCTTCACTTTCGGTCAGAGATCGGGAAGCAGTATCGGATGTTAATTCTTTATTCTGCTTAACGGCATAGGATGGCAATTCATTGATTAGCTTATCGCCTGGCAATACTACCAGGTTCCCATGCCATTCGGATACTACGAGTTCAGTTCCTTTAAGTGCTTCAGTAACTGCTTCTATGGGAGTAATGCTTTCCGCATCCATTGTAACTTCCAGCTGAGGCACCCATTTTTCGAGATAATAAACCTTTACATTACTGAGCTGATTGACTTTGCTGCAAAACTCCCTGAAAGAAATATTTTTTACATGTAAAGAAATAGAATCTCCATGTTGCTGAGCTGAAACAGCAACCGAAAATAAAACTATTACTATGGAAGTAAGTGTTTTTTTCACAATACGGATAAAGTATTACAAAAGTTAATCAATTCCGTAATTTTCGAATCATTCGCTCTCTTAACCTTGATTTTCTGCTTACGGAGGTATTTCCTGATCATATCCTGTTGCGTATCTTTAAATACAGAAACGAAACTTCTGTTGTTTTTGTATTTGCGCAACTCATTTCCATTGTAAATGAACATGTCTTTTTCCGCATCAGTAAATACATATTTTTGCGAAGAAGCACGGGTGTCGGGCAACAGTTTCTTGAAGTAGTAATAGCGGATTGAGTAAGGCCCCGCTCCTATAACCTGGCAGATGCGTGTTGAAGTGTCAGCCGCAGTAAATATTTCGAAATGCCTTCCATTGATCTCAAACGATTCGAGCCAGGCTTTGGATAATTCTATCAGGCTGTTGGAACCGAGTGCATTTGTGTAATTCAGTATAAGTTGCTGATTGTAGATATCGTAGTTAAGTGTAAGATTAATAAATGTTGTACCACGGACGGTAATTTTTCCCCTGGTATAGAATTCAGAATACATATACTGAGTGCCTTCAGTTCCCGGCTGCGGAAAAAATGAATAAACCCTGCCATTGTGTAACAGAGGATCAAACCCATACACATGATCACTGCCCGGGTTCTGTGCCTGTGCATACTGTATCACAAACACAAGCAACAAAAATAATATCAGGCGGTTTTTATATTTCATTGTGAGACTTAGACTAATAACACATTAGCAATCATGTGGTTTAAAATTGTTTTGCATAACCTTAAAATACAGGTAAAACGCTAGCTAAGCGAGTAATATCAATTACAATATTACGTTGAACTACCATGCAAACTTAGATAAAAATAAGAAGGGTGGACCTGATGTTGCAAATACTTTTATCAATATTAAAAAAAGATAAACGCTGACTTGTCAGGTTTAACATCAAGCTCAATACTATTTGATTTATCTGGTCAATGCAGGGCTATTTCACAATCGGGATAAATTTCCGTGCATTGAATCATCGGATTTAAGCCCCATCGTATTGGCTATCAACCTTTCCCTGCATTAATGTCGCGGCAGTTGATTCGCAGAATTTATTCAGTTCAAGGTTCAAATTAATTGTATTTCGATTTATTCTCAAAACCAATCAAGTTCTGTTGGTTCTCTAATTTTAGAGACATCATATTGACAATAAGTAAGATAAAAATGAATTTAAAGGTGCCTTAGATCGAAATACTATTTTACCGTACGGGTATGATTTCTTTATTGTTTCTTGTGTTTATTAAACACTTCCCTATATTTGTATCCTGAATCCTGAATCACTTATTTCATTTTAGTTGTTAAAGTTGAATTTTTACGGCTGATTTTTTTCAAACGGATTCATTTACCGGAAAATACAATCTGATGTTAAAAATATACTTACAGTCTTTTATTTTTCTGTTTTCAGTTCTGGCAAGTATTTCCGGGTTTTCGGCCGGCAATGTTCCTGTTTCGATTGATTCTGTCGATTATAAACGCATTGAACACAAGAAGATCAGAAAGCTCATTCTCATGCAAAAGCATTTTGGCGTAAATACATTCAATGAGATGCACCCGGTTTGTTACAATTCGCCAGATTCGAGCCATTTCCGGACTTTTATAAAATCACAACTTATAAAGCAGAATATAAATGTAGTTTGGGGCAATCTTACCCAGCTTACGCCCAAGGAAGAATTCGATGGGAGGATCGTTAAATTCGGTCTCCTGTATTCCAAACGACATAACAATATCCTTTACCGGAATGAAGCCAAACCCGGACTTGAAGAAGGACAAATATTATTTTTCAATCTCCGTGTGCTGAGCGGGATTAAAAACCTGGCAGTTGCTCTGGAAGTTACACACCTTGATAATGAACATAAAACAGTTGAATATTGCTATGTTGATCATGGTAACACTAAAGGCACACAGCAAATAATCCTTACTACTACCCCCGAAGGATACACTGAAATTACCCAACTTACGCGCTATAAATGCAACTCACGACTCAGGAATAACAGGATTTATGATTTCTTTCATGAGCGAATTGTAAATGAGTTGTTTAAGAATATCCAGAATAAAAGTGAGGATTTAGCAATTAATTAAAGGGGGATTTTAGCGTTGGGAGTTAGGGTAAAGGGATTAGGGTTTCCTGTTTGCGAGTATCCGTTTACTTATCGAAGTAACACAATGAAAGCAAAAAGAAATTTTTAGTTCTGCAGCATGTTGTTTAAAATTATATCCGGTAAATTGTATTTTCAGAACTCAATATTACACTTCTCCTTCTTTATTTCACATAGCAACCAAATTCAAAACCTCATTTTCAACCAGTTCCAAAGTATTTCATAAAGAAGCGATTACAACATATTTTCATATCGGAATTTTTAATATAATCTCTTGGCAAATCAATCCCATTTTATACTTTTGTGAATTGATTAACAGTAGAAATAAAACATATATTATGAGCTTAGAAAACTTTCAAAACACCCATAAACTCTTGTATTCGTACAAGTATACCTGGGCTCCGATCGAAAAAGGGTACAACAACCGCACACTATACGTTAATGTTGGCAGTGGCGAGATAAAAGAAAAACCTGTTTCGGCACACATGAAGGAAAAATTTACAGGTGGTAAAGGCTTTGGACTTAAACTCCTGTGGGATGCTACCCGTCCGGGTACCAAATGGAACGATCCGGAAAACGAAATCGTAATTAATACCGGGCCCATATGCGGAATTACCCAGTATTCAGGAACCGGGAAATCACTGGTGGTAACCATTTCACCACAAACCGATATTCCTGTCGACAGCAATGTTGGGGGGTTTTTCGGACCATTTATGAAGTTTGCCGGGTTCGATTCACTTGAACTACAAGGGAAATCCGATAAAGATGTAATCGTACTTATTGACGAAACCCGCGAAGTAATCGAAATATACGAAGCCGGCAACGAAAGCAACGACAGTCATTTAATGGCCGAATACCTCACTGAAAATCTGGCTCTTAGCGAAAAAGACCGCCTTAATGTTTCAGTTGTTTCAGCCGGAACCGCCGCCGACAACTCACTCATTGGAATGCTCAATTTCAGCTTTTTCGATTCAAAACGTAAACTGGTGCGCCTGAAACAGGCCGGACGCGGTGGAATCGGAACAGTACTGCGTGATAAAAAGATTAAAGCCGTGGTGGCACACACAAAAGGTGTAACCGGAAACCGTAACGGTGTAATCGATCTGCAGGCCATTATGGAACGCGGCAAAACTTTTAACCGCGAAATGCGTGAACTCGACGACAAGCAATGCGAAATGCGAAGCAAAGGTACGGCTCACCTCACATTGGTGATGAACGATTACGACCTTTTACCGGTGAATAATTTTAAGTTTGGAAGTCATCCGGATGCTGTAAAAATTTCGGGTGATGTTTGGAAAAGTTATTTTACTCAAGGAGTTCCTGATGGTTGCTGGATTGGTTGCAACATGGCATGTGCCAAAGGAGTTGATAATTACGAACTACGCTCAGGTCCTTACAAGGGCTCAAAGGTTATTGTCGATGGACCTGAATATGAATCAACATCATCGCTGGGTTCCATAGCAGGAATTTTCAATCCCGACTTTACCATCGAATCCAATTTTTACTGCGATACATATGGAATATGTACTATTTCGTGGGGAACCATCCTCGGATTCGTTATGGAATGTTATGAAAACGGCATACTTAACGAAGAACGCACCGGTGGCATGAAACTGAATTTCGGAAATGCAGATTCAGCCATGGAATTGCTTCATATGGTTTCACGGGGCGAAGGTTTTGGTAAAATTGCAGGGCAAGGCGTTCACAAGATGAAAGAATTGTTTGCAGCAAACGGCTGGGGCGACCCAAAATTCATGCAGGATATAGGCATGGAAAACAAGGGCCTCGAATATTCACAATATGTTTCCAAAGAATCGCTTGCACAACAGGGCGGTTATGCTATGACCAACAAGGGTCCGCAGCACGACGAAGCCTGGCTGATATTTATGGATATGGTAAACAACCAGATCCCAACATTCGAGAAAAAGGCCGAAGCCTTGCATTATTTCCCGATGTTCCGCACCTGGTTCGGCTTGCAGGGACTTTGTAAACTACCATGGAACGACGTGGAACCAGAAGATAATCATACACATGCCGAACCGGGCAAAGTTCCCGAGCATGTCGATAACTATGTAGCTATATACAAGGCTGTTACAGGAAATGATTTCAACAAGGAAGAATTAATCAGCCAAAGTGAACGAGTGTATAATTTCCAGCGCATATTTGACATCCGCTGCGGAAAAGGACTTCGTGCTCACGATGCACAACCATACCGTGCCGCCGGACCTGTTACTGAAGAAGAATACCTCAGCCGCCAGGAAAGGTATGATGGCCAATTGCTTGATCTTGTTGGTGTTGATCCTGCGAAAATGACATTGACAGAGAAAATGGCCGCTACCCGCACTTACCGAGAAAACCGGTATGAACAACTTCTGGACGCAGTATACGCCCGTCGCGGATGGAATAAAAACGGTATTCCAACACTAGCACATCTCAAAAAATTAGGAATGGATCTTCCCGAAGTACTCGAAGTAGTAACGCCCTTGCAATAGCATTACCTGTTCAATCAACCTTCCCTGTTTGCGGCATTGGTCGCAGACAGGGATTTTTTTTCAGGAATTGTTTTTTTTAATAATACCAAACGAAATCCGGGATCATAGTGTTTGATTTATCTTAATCAAATGTTAAATCTTCCTCAGAATTATCACTGTTAATAAATCATTGAAAAGTATTACAGATCAACTCCAGAACCGCCTTCAATTCTAACGTATTGAATATCAATTGATTCGAAAAATAAGTTAACAATTTCCGCCGGCTGAACCAGGTTCAGATTCATGCTTAATGAATATCATACATGATTAAGTATTAATTTTGCGGAATAATAAAAACTGCTTTCTGATCGTAATACTTTTTTAAACTAATTCAAAATTCAAATCATGGTAAAAAAATTAATACTGGCACTATCAATCACAACACTTGCCTTCACACAGACGATTGCGCAAAATATACAAATTGCGTTTCAGCTCATACAGAGTTGTTATGTTACAACTAATGGCAAAGTTACAATTAATGTAGGCGGACATTATACTACTGCAGCTTCGGAACAGGTCTATCTTCGGGATTCACTTCGTGGAAGTATTTATGATACGGTGAACAGTACTTTTAAAAATAATAAAAGGAATGTTTTTGCTTATGATTCAGGAGGGCTTCTGACATCATCCGAATCAATGACGCTGGATAAAAACGGTGTTTCATGGAGCAACAGCCAGAAGATTGGTTATAAATACACCGGGTTTCAATTGTTTGAAGAATCTTACAAAAGTTGGGACAAAGCCCTGATTGACTGGGTAAACAACATAAGAAACGTATATTCTTACGAAACTGACAATACACTTTCCAGTATTTTTAACCAGACCTGGGATGCAGATACATCCGAATGGAAATATGTAACCAGGAATCTTATAAACTATGACCAGAACAAGAATGTGACTTCCATCGAAATCCAGAAATGGAATAAAAACCTGGTTTCGTGGGAAAATTATCAGCAGTTGATTTTTACTTATTCCGGAGGCTATATTTCGGAAATTACTTATCAGATTTGGAATAAGACAACGCTGGTTTGGGACGATTATCAAAAAGAAAGCATTTCGTACGTCAGCAATAATAAGTCAGAAGTTATTTTGCAGCTAAAGTCAGGAACTTCACCCTGGGAAAATTCTTCCCGGAATGTATTTGTTTACAGTGGTTCCGTAGTCAGCGATATTACCGAATACCTGTGGAATGGATCGTGGAAAGAAAACCGGAAATATATCTATACATACAATGCCAACAATCTTGAAAGCACGGTTGTTACCCAAAATTGGGCAGCCCATCTGAACAGTTTCAGGAACCAGTCGCAGGACGAATCGTTTTACACCCAACGCGAAGTTTTCGGGATTGACGAAATTCAAGCAAATACATTTACTGTTATAAATCCGCTATCGAAGCACATTCCATTTTCGATAGGGGGTTTGCAACTGAACATTAAATACCAGGTAAGCTTACTTTCGCTTAACGGAAGTTTGATATTGAACAAATCCATATCGGCAGGCGAAACCATTGCATTAAGCAGTCAGCTGCCATCCGGAATTTATATGCTGAGTATTGCATCGCCAGGCACAACGGCATCTATTCATAAAGTACTGATCACTGATTAATCCCTGAAGTAAGAATCGGTATAACTGCCTAAAATTTAAGAGGTAATCTCACAGTTGAGATTGCCTCTTTTTTTGTTTTTACTGTGAATTACTTTTTATCCACCTCTCTCACAAAAGCAATGGCATCCTCAGGATTAACCTGATTTTAGAAAGAGACTTGCCTTAATTTTCAACAAAATCAATATCTTTTCTTAGTTGCGGTCATGGTGCTTCTCTGTCTTTTACAATTCGAATTGGCATACTAAACTTTTTTGAATATCGGTTAATTAAAAATCAGTCGTCACGAAATTATCAGTAAATATAATTTAATTTGGCAATGATAAGCAATGAACACAAACACTATAAATAACGTTCTGTAGGGAAATAACTATAATCATTAACTTTGCAAACAACTTAAATCCAGACAGTACCTTAAAAACCAAGCAATTGCGCTTTTAATTCCTTGAAACCTTTTTCGATGATCATAGACTGGGGCATAAACAGCGCTATGATACTGATGGCTGCCGCCACATTATTCAGGCATACAATCCCGGTAATCGAACTTCAACAGGCATAGAACAGGCATGAACCCTTGACGGGAAACAATACTGCCGGTATTTATACAGTCGCCCTGTTGATGGCAGGCATTACTTCGATAATAACATCGGCTTTGGCTGGAGAAAGTGTTTTAGCAGGATTCTCCGGAGAGCCTTTCGATATGAAGGACAATTATTCCCGATTGGGCGTTTTAATTTCGCTGATTCCGGCATTGTTAGTTATATTTGTAATCAGTAACCCTTTTAAAGGACTTATCTACTCATAAATGTTACTCAGTTTTCAATTGCCTGTTAAAATTTTTACCCAGATTTACCTCACTACTTCACGTAAAGTAATGGGTAAATGCGCTAATTCCAGATCTTTGACTTTTTCTCTCCTGCTGATAGGAGGAATTGCAACTTTCCTGAACATTCACCTGCTGATAAGTTTCCTCAAACCTTCATCAATTACTATCAAAACTTATGTGTCACTTTAAAATAATTCTTGTTTCCCTGATCCTGGCTTATTATTCCGGAATTCAGACTTTTGCTCAATCCGATGATGGAAAATCAGGCGGTGAATTTACAGAAGAAGAATATTCGAACGATGGCAAAGGATGGGTATTCGGTTTGAATGTGGGCGTATATTATCCTTCGAAACAAACTGCCAATTTTTACAATGGAAATCCTGCCAACGTGAACAATGTAAATTATGTAATGTCGAATTATTACTGGTACCAGGATATCTTTAATGCACTGGGGGCACATGATTCGATTTCAGTTGCCGGTCTGCCACAGAATGCACATTATAAACTCGCCATGCAACCCGGGTTATATGCACAATACTGCTTCAGCCCGACAATGGCATTAGTTATCCAGTTTAATTATATGCGGCTTAAGGTTGATGATGTTATCACTTTTGAAGTTGACCCTCCGATAGATTATGCCGCAGAACCTGATCTAAGGCTTTACCCTATGCGTGGTGTTGAGGAACGGGTTTATGCCGATATCGGGCTTAAACGAACGTATCCGAAAACGGATAAGTATTCCTGGTTTGTTATGGGCGGACTAAACGTTAACAGTACAAAAGTTAAACAATGTTCATTTTATGTGGAAGAAGTGGAATACAGCATGGTGAATACTTACGGCGACAACGGTTACATTCCCGGCAGCAATATGCAGTCGTACAGTGTTTACCAGGGGGGAATTGGGGTTGGCATGTATGCAGGAACAGGTTTATCCTTCACATTTGAAAACGGAATTGTTCTTGAGCCTGGCATTACCGCCCACTGGCTAATGGTCAAGCTGGAACGATATCAGAATATGAATCCCGGCATTGGTGCTTATGTTCGCTTCCTCTTATAATGGGTTCGTCATCTTCAATTGATAAGGCTTGAAAAAAATCACTTACATTTTCTTCCGGTTCATGCTGTTCTTAGCGGGGATGCTTCCATTCCGGATATTATACATGTTTTCGGATTTGGTATACTTTCTGCTCTTTTACATTGCAGGATACAGACGAGAAGTAGTAAAAGCTAACCTGGGCAGCTCTTTCCCTGAAAAGAGTGCACAAGAAATCAATTTGTTAACAAAGAAATTTTACCACCACCTTTGTGATATCAGCCTCGAAAGCCTGAAAGGTTTTTCGATGAGTCCCGGTGAAATTGTACGCAGGCATCGTATCCTCAATCCTGAATTAGCCAATTTTTACTTCGAAAAAGGCTTGAGCGCGATAGCTGTTCCCGGGCATTACAACAACTGGGAGTGGGGAGCTATGTCACCAGGTCTGCAACTTAAATACCCGATAGTAGGCTTTTACAAACCGATGAGTAATAAACTGGTGGATACTTATGTAAAAAAACACCGGGCGAAGTTCAACACACACCTTGCGGCACTTAGGGATACAGCATCAACATTCAGTGAACTTGAAACTCGCCCTCATGCATATATAATGGCCGCTGACCAATGCCCATCGAACCTTAAAGAATGCTACTGGATTGACTTCCTCCACCACGAAACTGCCTGGCTTCATGGACCTGAGAAATATGCCCGTAAATACAATTGGCCGGTTATATATGTTGATATACAGAAGGTTAAAAGGGGATTTTACGAATTAAAACTTGTAGTGCTGACTGATAGTCCGGTCACTCTTCCAGATGGGGAAATAACAAGGTTATATGCCAAACATCTCGAAAAAACCATTTTACAAGAGCCTGCTTACTGGCTTTGGTCGCATAAGCGATGGAAGTTTGGAAGAGGTTGAAGGCTTGCCTGCTGCAAGCAGGGTTTGGAGAGTTTGGAGAGTTTAAAGGCTTGCCTGCTGCAAGCAGGGTTTGAAGGCTTGCCTGCTGCAAGCAGGGTTTCTGGTTTCATGCAAACTGAGCTAAAGTATTGGTTTCAGGTTTCAGAAAAATATAAATCGCTTTTTATTTTGAGTTATCACTTTCCGCCATTTTCTGTTAACCATTAACTACTCTTCGGAATACATACTCTCAATTTCAGCCTTAAATTGCTCGGCCACAACTCTCCGCTTAATCTTCAACGATGGTGTTAACTCACCGGTTTGTATGGTAAATTCAGCAGGGAGTAAAACGATTTTCTTTACTTGTTCATAAGGCGAAAGGTCTTTTTGCAACTCATTAATCCTTTGCTGATAGAAAGCAACAACGGCTTTTTCCTTCACCTGTTCTTCACGGGGTTTGTTTTCAATACCCATTTCTTTTATAAGTGTATCAAAAGTTAAACCCGTAGGAACAACCAAAGCAGTAATATATTTACGCTCGCTGCCGATAATGGTAATTTGCTCAATATACTTGTCTCCCGAAAGAAGCGATTCAATTTTCTGAGGAGCGATATACTTCCCCGAAGAGGTTTTTATAATATCCTTGATCCTATCCTTCAGGAACAAATACCCGTTTTCATCCAGTCGGCCCGCATCGCCGGTGCGAAAATATCCATCTTTAAAGGCCTCAGCGGTAAGTTCGGGTTTCTTGTAATAACCCATGAAAACAGTATCGCCTTTCACCAGTATTTCATCATTCTCTCCTATTTTAACATCGAGAAGCGGCATCACTTTGCCAACCGAACTGGTGTTTATGTCATCATCAAGCAGGCATGTAACCGAAGCTACCGTTTCAGTCAGCCCGTAGCCAATTTTAATATGTATACCTACCTGTTCGAAAAAATGAATGATATCGTGCGATAATGCTGCACCTCCGCAAACCATGAACCTGAAATTTCCGCCCAAAGCAGCCCGGCCCTTGGCCAGAACTAACTTGTCAGCTATTGAGTAAGCCAATGAGAGTCCTGCAGGAACAGGTTTCTTGTTCCAGATATAATCCAATCGTTTGCCCCCAACATTAATGGCCCATTTAAACATTGCCTGCTTGAGCGAAGAACTTTTAGCAATTGTTGCATTCACACCTTCGTATGTTTTCTCGAAAAAGCGTGGCACCGAACACATAATAGTGGGTTTCACTACTTTAACAGCATCAACTACTTCTTTTGGGTTTCGGAGATAGTAGGAAGTCATTCCGAAACTTAAAACAATAAATGTCCAGCCCCGTTCAAAAATATGGCTGAGAGGCAGGAAGCAAAGTGAAACATCCTGATCCGAAACGGTAAGCCGCAAATCGTGAATTTTTACACAATGCAGAAAATTTGCCACAGATAACATTACCCCTTTGGGTTCACCCGAAGTTCCTGACGTATATAATATGGTACACAAATCCTTATCACTGGCTTCGTTGGACAGAACAGTCAGTTGTTCAGTATAACTGCCTTTTTGTCCTGATGTCACAAAATCACTGAAATACAATGAATTAACCTCGTTTTCGAACTTCACAGAAGCATCGAATGCAATCACAGCGCGGAGCGATGGAATTTTATGCGCAATCTGTTTGGCAATGTCATATTGTTCCTGTTCGCCGACAAGGATAAGAACTGTTTCGGTTTCGTTAAGCATATATTCGGCTTGTGCCGGGCTGGTAGATGAGAACAACGGAACCGAAACCGCCCTTACAAGCTGAATCGCATAATCCGAAATAGTCCACTCGGGCATATTGCGCGACATGATAGCAACCCTGTCACCCGGTTTCACGCCATTGGCGAGCAACGCTTTTGCAGTATCTTCTATCGATTTCCAGAATCCGGCCCAGGTAATCGGAATCCACTGCTTATCACTTCCCTGGTAAAAAATTGCATTACGGGAACCATACTTTTTACTGTTTTCGCGGATAATAGATGTAAGGCTCGGATTACTCATAGGGTTGTGGTTTTCGGGATAATTATTTGCCTTGGATTATCAGGCTGACTGGTATTTAAAAAAGGGTAAAAAAACAGCTTCGGATAATAATGGTTAAAACTGTTGTAAAGATATGATTTAATGGTAAAATAACAATATATTTTGAAAACTGCATATCTGAAAAGTACTGATGCCACGTGAATTTAAAAATCACAATTCAAAAATCAAAAATTTAAAATAATCGTAACATAAATATTTGCATATGTGTGTATTACATGTGTCTGAGATTAAAATAAAAAATTAAGAACTGAAATATCATCACCCTGAAGTTCTCCCCTCTTGACTCTCCTTTTCTCTGCTTCGCCATACTTTATTGATATGATTGAAATATCCAAGGATCACACCTCCACAGAAAAACTCCTGAAAAACCGGTATCTTTGCGCCTCAATAAAAACACATATGATTTCAGTTGACGGGCTTACAGTGGAGTTTGGAGGGACTACGCTTTTTAAAGATGTATCTTTTGCTATTAATGAGAAGGACAGGATTGCGCTTATGGGGAAAAACGGCGCAGGCAAATCGACCTTGCTGAAAATAATTGCAGGTGTTAAAACTGCTTCGCGCGGAAAAGTATCGGCTCCCAAAGATGCAATAATTGCTTACTTGCCACAACATTTACTAACTACTGACAGCCGCACGGTTTTTGAAGAAGCGGCACAGGCTTTTGCACATATTTTCGAAATGCAGCACGCAATTGATGATCTGAACAACCAGCTTTCGTCGCGCACCGATTACGAATCGGCTGAATATTACGACCTTATCGAACAGGTTTCGGCTCTCAGCGAAAAATTTTACTCCATCGAGGAAATCAATTTCGATGCTGAAGTGGAAAAGATTTTGCTTGGACTTGGGTTTTTACGTGAAGATTTTACACGACCTACCAGCGAATTCAGCGGCGGCTGGCGCATGCGCATTGAATTGGCAAAAATCCTTTTGCAGAAACCTGACCTTCTGCTTCTCGATGAACCGACCAATCACATGGATATTGAGTCGATACAATGGTTTGAGGATTTTATAATCAACGGGGCCAAAGCTGTAATGGTAATTTCACACGACAGGGCTTTTATTGATAATATTACTACCCGAACCATTGAGGTGACCATGGGTCGCATTTACGATTACAAGGTAAATTACTCATCTTACCTTCAACTGCGCAGTGAACGCCGCGAACAGCAACAGAAACAGTTCGACGAACAACAGAAGTTTATTAATGATAACCAGGATTTTATTGATCGCTTCAGGGGAACTTACTCCAAAACAAACCAGGTTCAGTCGCGGGTAAAAATGCTCGAAAAACTTGATATCATTGAGGTTGACGAAGAAGATAACTCAGCATTAAGGTTGAAATTCTCTCCTTCGCCGCGTTCAGGAAATTTCCCGGTGATAGTTGAGGAACTTTCGAAAACATATGGTACACATACCGTTTTTTCCAAAGCTGATATCACAATTCAACGTGGTGAGCGGGTTGCTTTTGTTGGTAAAAACGGCGAAGGTAAATCTACACTTGTAAAATGCCTCATGAGCGAAATTGATTACGATGGCAAAATGACTTTGGGACACAATACAATGATAGGTTATTTTGCCCAGAATGCAGCGAGTATGCTTGAGGAGGAAACAACTGTTTTTCAAACGATTGACGACGTTGCAGTTGGTGATGTTCGCACAAAAATAAAAGATATCCTGGGAGCCTTTATGTTTGGCGGCGAAAGCTGGAACAAAAAAGTAAAAGTACTTTCAGGTGGCGAGCGGACAAGGCTGGCTATGATAAAACTCCTGTTGGAGCCTGTAAACCTTCTTATCCTCGATGAGCCCACCAACCACCTCGACATGAAGACGAAAGACATTCTGAAAAGCGCGTTGCAGGATTACGACGGAACATTGATCCTTGTTTCGCACGACCGTGATTTCCTTGACGGACTGGTTAGTAAAGTTTTTGAATTTGGAAATAAGCAGGTGAAGGAACATCTGGGCGATATAAATAGTTTCCTTGCAAAAAAGAAGATGGAGAATTTGAGGGAGTTGGAGAGGACGGGAAGGAAGTAGAGAATGTGACAATTCGGCAATTTGGCAATTCGGCAATTTGACAATTGAAAATAGGCTAAAGTGAAAATTGTCATTTGGTTATAATCTAGTGAGGATATCAGATTATATGTGATAATAGATGAATTAGTTATGGACTTTTTAACTATTTTTGCTCATTGAAGTGAATTGTATATTTTTCATGAGAGCATTTTGTGCCATATTGGGTTTGTTGCTGATTTTTACCGCTTGCCAACGGCAGCAGGTAAAAGCACCTGATGCTGTTGTAAAAACATATCCGCTGGTAATTGATTATCCAGCTGGTGTAATGATTGCAGGCAAAAGCAAGGTCACTTCTCCCGGGAAACTGGACGCTACTTTTGCTGAAAAAATTCTGTCTCCCCACCGGATTCCTTTACTTGATACCACCACGAATCAAATGGTTTTCGTAAAGATGAATGGCGACAGGGTTTCCCTTTCAATGGAAGAACTTGCCGGGAAGTACGACATCATCCTTTTTAATGCAGTAAGCAACCCTGTTCCCCTTCGGATAGCCGATCTGGAAAATGCTATGGCACAGATATTTAAGTTCAGAACTGAAAATAAATTATTATCAAAAAATCCAGAACAGAATGAAGATTTCCGTTCTCCGCAACCTGACATTGTTACAAAAACTGCACTAAAAAACTGGCTGTCAGGATTGAACCACCGGGATAAACGGATAATTGTTACCACACCTGACACTGCCACAAAGAAGTTTGTCGCCCGCATTATTCCGGGGATACAATGGGTTGAGCAGCGTTTGGATTCGCGCACGATTTTAAAAGTTAGTTTCGCGAATGACCTGATCACCTATGCCAACACTGACCGTTATTTTACCAACGGAATTACTTTCGATCTGCAGGCAGCATGGCTTGGCCGTTCAGTTTTGCAAAAGTTGATGATTCCATACAGGCATAAAGCTTTCGTAACTTATAACCTGAGCATGGTTCAGGATATGTACACTCCGACTGACACAAGAATTGCTCCTGCTTTGCACAATGACAGGCCATATTCGTCATACCTGTATTTCGGATTTCGGAAAACTACTGCTGACAATTTACGTAAGCTGAAAATGTCCTCACAACTTGATGTGGGATATATAGGTCAGTATTCACCCGGTTCGTATATGCAAACGCTTGTGCACAAAACATTTCCTACTAACGATGTTCCCATGGGCTGGGAAACACAAATCAATACGGATCTCATCCTGAATTATTCCTTAAAATTTCAAAAAGCTCTGGTGGCCCGGGAAAACTTTAGCCTGCTTGCTGGTGCCGATGTAAAAGCAGGTACGCTGCATACCAATGCCGGTGCGGGACTGGAACTGCAGGCTGGAAGATTTGAACCTGTTTTCGGACTCACTGAGAATAAGCCATGGCCCATATTGGAATACTATTTCTTCGCAAAAACACATGCAGGTTTTGTGGCTTACAATGCACTTTTACAAGGTGGAATATTTAATCATGATAATATTTTCACATTAAATGGCAGTGAAATCCGGAGGGTGGTTGGCAGTGCCGAAGCAGGTTTCCTTTTGCGATATAAAGGTACGGGCATTGAACTTGCTCAGCATTATCTGTCGCCGGAATACAAGGGTGGCATGTGGCATAAATGGGGAAGGATCAGCTTGTTATTCAAATTATAGTATCGATTTATATCCTGGATTTTCGATGTTGGATGTTGGATATCGGATGTTAGATTTAAGATATTCCTCATATTAAATTAAATCAAACTAAATCAATTTCTGAAAAAAATCACTCTAAATGACAAATGATCTAACCTGTCCAAGTTTTTAAGTTAATTCACTTAAACAATGGCTTTATCGGAAATACATCATACCAGTAGCTTCATTTTCTTTTTCTTTTTGAAGAAAAGGATTATGCATATTTCAGTGATCCTGCTTGCTGCTCCTCTCATTGCCTTGTTGCCATACAAAACTTCCGAAAGTTCTGCACCACTTGCTCTGCCTGGCGCAATTCACGAAATCACCCTTATTTTCACCGGCGACATTATGCAGCATATGCCGCAGGTGGAAGCTGCCTGGAATAATGAGCTTGGAATTTATATCTACGATACATGTTTTAAATATATCAGTCCCTGGCTATCGGGAGCTGATCTGGCCATTACGAACCTCGAAACTACCCTGGCCGGGAAACCTTACAGCGGCTATCCGGCTTTCAGTTCACCGGATGAACTGGTAAAAGGCTTGCTGAATGCCGGTATTGATATCGCCGGTACTGCCAACAACCATTGCTGCGACCGTGGTCGAAACGGGATTGAACGAACTATTTTTATGCTCGACAGCCTGGGCATGATACACATGGGAACTTACAGAAATATTGAATCTTACCGGCAAACCACTCCCCTGCTAATAAACTCACGTGGTTTCAGGCTTGCATTCCTTAATTATACTTACGGAACCAATGGTATTCCTGTGCCTGAAAATAACGTGGTGAGCCTGATTGAGAAAGACAGGATGATGCTGGATTTGAAAGCTGCTCACGATTCGGTTGCGGATAAAGTTATCGTTTTTATTCACTGGGGCGAAGAGTACCAGCGCGAACCCAATTCCTTCCAGAAAGATATTGCTGAATTCCTTTTTTCACATGGTGCTGATATTATTATTGGTTCTCACCCGCATGTGCTACAACCCATGGAATGGCACCAAACCGACAGCCTGAATAATGAACGGCTGGTGGTTTGGTCGCTGGGAAACTATGTTTCGAACCAGCGCAAACGATATACGGATGGCGGCGCAATGGTTTCAATTACTTTACAAAAGGAATCTGGCAAAACCACAATAAAACAGGCCGGGTACAACCTTACCTGGGTTTATAATCCGGTAAAAGAGGGCAAAAAGCAATATTATATTCTGCCGGTAAAAGAGTTTGAGCAGGATTCAATGTTTATGGATGCAGAATCATTCGCATCAATGAAACTATTCGCTGCTGATTCGCGCGAATTATTAAAAAGAAACAAAGGAATCCGGGAATTGGAACATTATTAGCTCTTGCTTTAAAAAGCCCTACTAATTTTTGCACGGATAAGGAAATCCATTTCTCAGGAAATATTAAGCCGGTACTTTTTCCTCACTCAGAACTTTCTGAAAAACCGTGACTTCCGGATTATCGGAAGGAATTATCGAAAACCCGTACTTAGTGCAGATGAAATCCATTGTAATCCTGTGGTAGAAGGAAACATGCATGGCATCTTTGGCGTTATTCCATTTGGCAAACGCCTCCGCATTGGTCCAAAGCTCTGTAAGTACAATCAGAATACCTTCGGGCTTAAGCATTTTCTTAATTTGCTGCATTTCTTTTGCGGGTAAAAAGAAATGCTCGAAACATTCGGTAGAGAAAATAAAGTCGTATTGTTTCTGAGGTAATTCCGGGAAAAAGATAGGATCGTACGAATCGCAGGTAATATCTTCCTGATCCAGGAAGGTACTCAGCGTTGGTTCAGGACCGCATCCATAATCGAGACCGGTTAACGACGAATTTATAAAGGGCAGATCAGGTTTAAACGCCTGTTTAAGTATTTCAAGGTAAGTAGGATACTGTATCCCGTTTTTGTTTGTTTTAAAACGCTTCTCTGCTTCCTTTCGGGTTGGCTGGTAACGTGTATCTGTAAAGATAAGCTTGCAACTATCGCAACTACGATAGGTGCGCTTATCGGGTCCTGTTATCATTGTAAATAACTTGGTATTTAAGCACAATGGACATAGTATCATGATATTATTTTTTAATTTCAGATTTACTGCCCTCTAATGGGAAGTACTAATGCCTGGATTTTTATCGACGGGTTAAATGTTAGAAGTATAAAAACAACATGAACAACTCGCTGTGAAGAGAAAAACTGACGGATCTAATCAGTTTAATAACCCTCTGTAACAGAGAAATTACTTCTCTTGTTACAAGAATAATTATTTAACCGAAGCAAGAATACTTTTGAGTTCTGTTTCAAACTCAGAAGTATAGTGAAACTCAATTTCAGGGTAATCGGTGATGTTAGTATTCAATGTCCATTCGTTTTTTGCCATAAAAACAGGATGTTCATCTTTATCATACGTAATATGATGTCCTTTTAACGCGATAAACTTATTGAGTACGTTTTTATTTGCCGAAGTAATCCAGCAAGCCTTAAAATAAGGTAGCGACTCAAACGAACAGGCGGCACCATATTCCTGTAGCAACCTGAACTGTATAACTTCGAACTGCAGTTCACCGAGAGTTCCGATTATTTTGCTGTTTCCAGGCTGCCTTACAAACAACTGTGCCACCCCTTCATCAGTTAACTGGCGGATTCCCTTATCAAGTCGCTTGGTTTTCATAGGATCATTGTTAATCAGCTCTTTGAATATTTCGGGTGAAAACCTCGGAATGCCTTTGAACTGAATCAATTCTCCTTCTGATAACGTATCGCCTATCTTAAAAGTGCCCGTGTCGTATAATCCTACTACATCGCCCGGGAAAGCTTCGTCAACAATGCTTTGTTCGTTGGCCATAAAACTGGTGGGACTCGGGAAACGGATCTTTTTATCAAGCCGGGTATGATAATACAATTTATTGCGTTCGAATTTTCCGGAAACAATACGGCAGAATGCAATCCTGTCGCGATGATTTGGATCGAGATTGGCATGAATTTTAAATACGAAGCCAGAGAAGGTCTTTTCGTAAGGACTTATTTCCCGTCTATCAGTAAGTCGCGATAGTGGCGAAGGAGCAAATCGTACGAATGTATCCAGCAACTCCTTTACCCCGAAATTATTTATGGCGCTGCCAAAAAACACGGGTGCCAGGTATCCCTCTTTATATAAACCTTCATCAAAAGGCTCATACACATGGTCAATAAACTCAATATCTTCTCTAAGCTTACCGGCAGCTTCACGGCCTATTCTTGTATCGAGTTCAGTATCGTTAAGGTCCCCGATAAGGTAATGATTTTCAGTAGTAACTTTTGTTTTATTAGGCGTAAACAACTGAAGTTGTGAGTTGTAAATATTATAAACTCCCTGAAAACCAGCCCCGATGCCAATTGGCCATGTGAGTGGCCGGGTATGAATGTTCAGTGTATTCTCAATTTCATCGAGCAGGAAATAAGGTTCATGACCTTCCCTGTCGAGTTTATTTATAAAAATAATTACCGGGGTATGCCTCATCCGGCAAACTTCCATGAGCTTGCGGGTTTGCTCTTCGACACCTTTAACGCAATCAATTACCATTATTACACTGTCGACCGCGGTCAAAGTGCGGTAAGTATCTTCAGCAAAATCTTTATGCCCGGGGGTGTCGAGAATGTTAATTTTATAGCCTTCATACTCAAAACCCATAACAGAAGTAGCTACCGAAATACCACGCTGTTTCTCAATTTCCATAAAATCGGAGGTAGCCGTCTTTCGTATTTTATTACTTTTTACAGCACCGGCAGTTTGGATAGCACCGCCAAAAAGAAGCAGTTTTTCGGTGAGCGTAGTTTTACCGGCATCAGGATGGCTGATAATACCGAATGTGCGTCTTTTATTAATTTCTTTCCCCATTTTGCAAACAAATAAACGACTGAAAAGCTCATATAAACAGCTCTTCAAGATTTAAAATCAAATAGAATGCTATAAAAGCTACTTTGGAAAGATGTGCTGCGAAACTCTTCCCGGATGGGATAATCAGGGTGAGTAAAAATGAAATGCACATCTGAGCGCAACTTTCATGAACCAACTGCAAAGGTAGATATTTTCATCAAGCAAATCCATAGATCGGAAGGAGATAATGATTTCACAGATTTTTAGTTGTATATTTGAAATGCCTTTAAGGCATGAAAACGGGTCTGTTTGCAGGCTTGCTTCAAATAAAAGTTTTTGGTGCAATTAATTTTAACTCAAGAGTGGTATGAATGATAAAGAACTTAAACTGGCAGTTTTGATTGATGCTGATAATGTTCCCTATGCTAATGTGAAAGAGATGTTTGAGGAGATTGCCAAGTACGGAACTCCTACCTTCAAGCGAATATATGCTGACTGGACAAAACAAACAGTTACAGGTTGGAAAAATGTACTCCTGGCAAACGCTATAACACCGGTACAGCAATACAGTTATACTACCGGAAAAAATTCCTCGGACAGCGCATTGATCATTGATGCAATGGATATTCTGTACACCGGTAAAGTGGATGGGTTCTGTATTGTATCGAGCGACAGTGATTTTACAAGGCTTGCAACCCGTTTGCGCGAAGCCGGAATGAAAGTGATAGGCATTGGTGAAAAGAAAACGCTGAATCCGTTTATTTCGGCCTGCGACAAATTTATTTATATCGAAATTTTGAAACCAGAACCGGAAAGCTCAGTCGAAATTAACACAAAAAAAGCCTCCAGGAACAAAAAAGCTCCTGAAAATCAGCCTTTAAATAAAATTGATCCCGTAATTATAAAACTTTGTACCGACAGCATTACTGACCTTGCCGACGAAAATGGATGGGCTTTCCTGGGTGACCTGGGCAACCTGATGCTAAAGAAGAAACCTGATTTCGACCCGCGAAATTATGGATTCCCAAAAATGCTGCCACTCATCCGCAGCATGAATAAATTTGAAATTGACGAACGCGACAGCGGGAAAAGCAACATCAAGCATATTTATGTAAGGAAGAAATAGCACCAGATTCATTCCATCATCGTATCTTCCATCTTCGTTCCACCTTCTACCTTCTCCGTTTCACCCCTCGCCCTTCTCCCTTCATAAGCAGCAAAACAGCCCCCCTACTTCACCCTGTTTATCGCATCCTGCTTGATTTTTTCAGCTTCAGCCCGGGCACGGTTGATAACGGCATCAGATTGTTTCTGAGCCTCTGCAACTATTTTGTTCGCCTGGTTATTTCCTTCTTTCTTAACCTGTTCGGCTCCTTTCTTAGCTGCAAGTTCAGCAATATAACCATTCTTTTTGCCTTCAGCAACAAGCCTGTTAGCCGACGAATCAGCAGCAAAGCGAACCTGTGCGGCGGCTTTGTTGGCTTCCACCATCAATTTCTGGGCTTGCTTTTCGGCTTCGGCAATTATTTTTGCAGCCTCTGCATCTGCCTGTGCAATCAGGCTGGTGGCTTCTTCTTTTGCTTTGGTAATCAGTTCTTCCTTTTTCTTTTCTATTTCCGCAAGGGCTTGCTTTTTCATATCTTCTGCAAGTCCGGCCATAGCTGATTTAATTCCGGTGGTAATTTTAGGATCGGTAGCTGTTCCGCTAATTAATATCGTAACCGGAACAACATCACCCAAAGTTACATTCACGCCTTTTTTGGATGCATCCTTTACAAGTCCATCGAGAACGCTGTTGGCTTTTGCGCCAAAATCGGTACGTGGAATATCGAGAGTAAGCACAAAATTCAACACCTGGTCGAGACCGGTTGAACCGGAAAATGTGGATTTATACGAACCCAGTTTAAAATCCATTGGCTTCACAGTAGCTCTTCCTTCGACCACATCGAATGAAAGGTTGATTTTTTCCAATGCCGGATTCCTGAGTTTCTCGAGTTTGAGAATATCGGCAATTTTATTAAATGTGTTTACATCAGCAAGTGTCAGAATATCAGAAAGCACCAATCCGTATGCAGAAACAGAAGTAAGTTCAGGCATCATATCCTGTTTGAGAGCTCCTTTGAATTTCAGGTTGGTACTGATGGCACCTTTCAGTTTTCCGGCGATAGGTGCAAATTTCTGCATGGAACTGAAAGCATCGAAAGATTGCTTTACGTCCAGATTTTTCACCTGTAAATCCATATCAACCAGCGGTTTTGCCGCATCGAAAGTACTGTATGAACCCTTTAAAGCCATCGTTCCTCCCAGCATATGCACAAGGAGACCTTCAAGCAGCAATGTATGATCTTTTATTTTAACGGTTCCGCTTACATCGCGCATATCATAATTGTCATAAATCAGTCGTGCAAACGTGGTATTCAGCGAAATATCCATATCCCCGGGAATTTCTATTACCGTAAGTGCTGAAGTGTCACCGGATGAAGGTGTTGTTGTATTTCGATCAATCAAACTGTTGATATCCATATAAGTTGAAGTAGTTGAAAGAGAGCCTTTCAAAACCGCATTTTTCTTCATGAAATACGGGATATAGTTTTCCATCTTCCCGTTTGCAGCAATATCGTTTTTACCAATAGTCATGGCAAGTCCCGAAAGTTGGGCATAAGCTGGTGTAAAATCAAGCCTGGCTTTGCTGATGTTCACCGGCTGGGATACTTCCTCTCCTTCATACACCAGTTTATCAACCAAAGCAAAGCCCGAAGCTTTGAACTGATCGTAGGCTCCCTTTTCGATGGCTGAAATTTTTCCGGCGAAAGCCATATCGGCATTAACGGTTCCCGACAATTTGGTTTTGTCGCCCAGCGGATACACTTTCGAAACATCTCCAAGATTTAACATTCCTTTTACTGTAGCATTAATATCAGGGTCCGATATGGGTGTGCGCAGCGCAAGAGTTATATCCACAGGATTTTGCATCATGCTCAGGTGCATACGTGGCACGTTAACCGTTGTGTGATCCATAACGCCATCGGGATTGGCAATGGCTGCCTGCAAATTAATATCCGACACATTTCCGGGCAAACCGGGATAACTGAACATTCCGTTTTCAACTTTTAAATTTACAGCAAATGCAGGTATTGTTACATCGTTGTATACGCCTTTAACAAATCCTTCAAAAGCCATAGTTCCTGATGTTTTAACATTATCAAAATCCTTCGAATATATAGCAGGAATAAGGGAAAGGAACGATTTGAACGTATTTTCTTTTGCGGTAAATTTTATGTCCATTTTATATCCTTCATCGGGCATCGCAAAAAATCCATCAGCAGTAATATGTAAATCATTCAGCCTGATTATCCCATCCCTGAAAGTAAATGTCCAGGTTGTAAGGTTAGCATCCAGCAAAGTGGTGATTTCGGCATTTGATTTACTCATATAGCGGATTCCATCGTAATCGGCGGTAATGTCCTTTATAACTGCTTTAATATCAAGTTTCGTTATGTCGGCGGTCATATCTCCGCTTAGAGTTCCACTTAGTCCATCGAAGGCAAGCATAGTGGGAATTTCAGCATCATCGTAAACAATGCGGCCTTCGCTGATATTAATTTTATTGAGATAAACTTTAAAATCAGAAGTTTGCGAAACAGTATCGGCAGTTCCGGTTTCTTTCATGATATCCCAATTTACCTTGCCATTTGCCAGTACTTTAAAAAGCAGGTGCGGTGAGGTTAACCCGATTTGCTTCACTTTATAATTGCTTCCTTTGAAAACACTTGCCAGGTCAAGAGTAAATGACAATGCCGGTATTGAGGCCAGCGTATCCTTATCAAAATCGCCGGTTCCTATTACCACAAGGTCTTTTACTTTTACAGTAAGATCAGGGAAATGCCGCAGCAGCGAAACGCTTACACCATTGAATGCAACAACTGCATTCAGATTTTTATTTATTTCGGATTGAACAGCTTTATGGATTTTACCTTTGAAAACAAAAGGCAGTACAATAATTACCAGAATAAGCAGACCTATAACGATGGCTGAAATTTTCAATGCTTTCTTCATCATGACTGAGAGAATTTATTTAATCTTAAATGTAAACGTAAAAATGCGGGGAATATTCTACAACCTGGCTGATCTGTTGCGAAGTAAATGATCGGCAATTACAAGCGCAGCCATAGCTTCAACAATAGGAACTGCCCGCGGAACCACGCATACGTCATGCCTTCCTTTGCCTTCAATTACAACACTTTTGCCTTCACGGTTCACCGATTGCTGAGTTTGTTGTAAAGTTGCTATGGGTTTAAAGGCAACCCTGAACAAAATGTCGGCTCCGTTACTTATGCCGCCTTGTATTCCGCCTGAATGGTTGGTTGCCGTTTTAATTTTACCCGGACCGGCTGCCATAAAACTATCGTTGTGTTCCGAACCACGCATGGCTGATGCTTTGAAACCTTCGCCATATTCAAAACCTTTGGCGGTGTTAATACTCATTACAGCTTTTGCAAGTTCGGCCTGCAGCTTATCAAAAACCGGCTCACCCAAACCCACAGGAACACCTTCAATAATACAGGAAATTACTCCACCGGTGGAATCACCTTCCACTTTTAGCCGATTGATAAGCGCAACCATTTTATCCGATGCTGCCTTATCCGGGCAGCGAACAGGACTGGATTCGATATTTTCGAGCTGATCCATGCTGAAATCCTGTGCCGTATCAATTTCGCCGATGCTTCGCACATATGCCTTTACATTAATGCCCGCTTCTTTTAAAAGCAGTTTTGCTATGGCACCGCCGGCAACACGCGATAGTGTTTCACGTGCTGAAGCCCTTCCTCCGCCTCTGTAATCGCGGAAACCGAATTTACTGTCGTAGGTATAATCAGCATGCGAAGGACGGTAAGCATCGCGCAAATGCTCGTAATCTGAACTATTATGGTCCTTGTTGCGAACTTCGAAAGCAATTGGAGTACCGGTGGAACGGCCTTCGAAAACGCCCGAAAGGATTTCGATTGTATCGCTTTCGTTTCGTGCAGTAGTTATTTCCGACTGACCGGGTCGGCGCCGGTTGAGTTCCTGCTGAATAAAATCATGATCGATAACAAGTCCCGAGGGGCAACCATCGATAATACCGCCAATAGCAGTGCCATGCGATTCGCCAAAGGTTGTAAGCCGGAATATCGTTCCAAAAGTATTTGCTGACATAGTACAAAGATAAACATTTCGTGCCAATGGCTGTAAAATCTGAAGCGGATACTTCAAGTTCTTCCTGATCGGCAAAAGACTTTACCTTTCTCGAAATGCATAAAAAAAACCCCTTTCGGGGCTTTGATTTTTTATTGCTGCTCTTTGGAAACATTTTTCAGAATTTTCGCTTTGGCTTCGAGCGAAGCAAGTTCCTCTTTGGCTTTAACAATTTTTGCTTCAAACTCAGCTTTTAGCAAATTGGCTTGTTTTGACCTGGCAAAAAAACCAATGTTGTTTTCCCACAAAAGGATTTCCTCTTTCAGGCTTTCGATCTTGGTTTGCAGCCCGCTGCGTTCGCGGCTGATAATGCGGCCCGCATCCGGCTGTTCCTTCACATTTTCGAAACGCGAACGATAGTTGTTGTGATGGGCTTCCTGCATTTCGACTTTCAGCTTGTCGTAAATTTTATTTACAGCAGCCTTAAATTCAGCCTGAATGCGGTCCTTTTCTTTAATAGGAACATGACCTGTATCCATCCACTGCCGCTGTAGTTCTTTCACTTTAGTAAGGCTTTCCTGCTTGTTTTCGCTGAATTCGAACTCGGTAACCTTACTCAGGATATCGAGTTTTATTTTAAGATTATCCCCTTCGCTGGCCTGCATACCTTTAAAATATTCATTCTTTGTGTTAAAGAATTCATCGCAGGCGGTGCGGAATCGTTTCCATATTTTCTCGCTGTGTTTGCGCGGAACCGGACCAATCTTTTTCCATTCATCCTGTAACTTGATAAGCTCGCGGGAAGAGTTCTTCCAGTCGGTGCTCAGTTTATGCGATTCGGCCTGAAGGCAGAGTTCAACTTTCAGGTTATAATTATTAAGTTGCTGATCCTTCAGTTTGCCAAAATATTCCTTTTTATTTGAAAAATATTGATCAAGCTGTGCCTTGAACCGATTCCAGATTTCGTTGTTTACTTTTTGCGGAGCCTGACCGACAGATTTCCACATTTTGAGCAGTTCGTTCACCTGCTGAGTGCTGTCCTGCCATTGCTTTATCGAGTTATACTCGGCGGCAACTATCTGTTCGGCTTTTTCGCATAACAAACCTTTAGCTGCATAATTTGCTTCAAGTTCGCCTTGAATTTCTTTATAGAATTCGTGACGACGGTCATTGATTTTTTCGGTAGCAGTTTTAAAGCGGTCCCAAACTTCCTCACGTTTATCCTGGGCAACAGGACCAATTTCCTTCCAGTCTTCGTGCAATTCCTGCAGGCGTTTGAAGGATTGGGTAATGGATGATTCAAGTACAAGTTCTTCAGCCTTCTCGCAGAGTTCAATTTTGCGTTCAAGGTTTTTACGAAGATCCAGATCTTTAAGCTCCTTATTGATTTTTACCTTGTCGAAAAACTTTTCGATAAGAAAATGATAGTTCTGCCATATTCCCTGGGCTTCCGCTTTCGGAACCATGCCGATTCCTTTCCAGGTATCCTGCAAAGCTTTAAATTCGTCGTAAGTTTTTTTGAGCGTTTCTTCCGAATTGATTAGTACTTTCAACTCATCGAGAATTTTCTTTTTCGCAGCCAGGTTTTGGATTTTAATCTTTTCCTGGTCCTCGGTAAAGCGAAATTTGTTGTGTTTATATATTCCGAATGCAGCCTTGAAACGTTCTTCCAGCGGATCCACAATTTCGAAGTTCTCTGCTTCTTCGGTTGCGGCTGCATTCTGATACATTTCGTGGCGTTCTTTGTTTGCAAGTGCCAGGTATGCTACTTTAATCAGGGCAACTTTCGATTTTATTTCATTAACATCCTCATTCTGCACAGTTTCTTCGAGCATAGAAACAAGCTGTTCTCGGCTCATTTGGCTGTAATCAATACCATTTGATTCGGCAGCAGCGACTTCTGCTTCAATAGTTTCGTCTATTGTTTCTGCTTCTTCCATAATTTCTGCAATCTCACTTTCATCTACCGGAGCTGTCTCAGAAACAATTTCAGAAACCGCTTCCTTTTCTGCTGCAACTTCCGGCTCAACTTCCACTTTAGTTTCTGCAACTGCTTCAACCTCAGCAACCAATTCCAGTTCAGCAACTACTTCAGGGCTTGTTACGTCTTCAGCTACAGCAATTACTTCAGGCTCTAAAATCACTTCAGGCTCTGCAATCACTTCAGGCTCTGCAATCACTTCAAGCTCTGCAGTCACTTCAGGTTCAGACTCTGCAATTACTTCCGATTCAGGTTCTGCAATTTCCTCAGGCTCTTCCACCTTTTCAGTTTCGGCAACCACTTCCGGTTGACTTTCAACTTCCTGAACAACTTCTGTTTCAGGTTGAACAGGCTCTTCCGATTCGGCATTTTCAGTTTCTGAAGTTAATTCAACCTCTGCAGTAACTGCGACCGGATTTTCAGTTTCGGGTTCTTCAGCAGCATCTTCCACTGGTGATGATGATTCTTCAACTGTGTTTACAGCATTTTTGTGCATTGAATTCTCCTCCTGTGAGTTTATCGAAACTTCCTCAGGATTTTGATCGGGATGTTTGGTAGATTTCATTTGTTGATGAGTTAGTAATTAAACTATTGATCAGGTTAAATAAAAACCCGCTATTTCATCGAAACAGCGGTAGTATGTGTTTTCCTTTTAAAAGGACAGATTTTGAAACTTTCCTGCCATAATCAGGGAGTGCAAATTTAACAACATTTCGTTATGTAGATCAATTAATTGAAATTTGATGCTATAAATCTTCTATCCCGGTCAAACAGTTAGTTAATAGACCACTAAAAAGCGGAACGGTTAAAAATTATATAGCCGATATTCACAAAAAATGAAACCGGCGATCCGTCGTCGTAATAATTCAAAGTGGCACTCAGTGGCCCGATGGGGGAGGTATAAACAAAACTTGTTGAGACAATATAATGCAACGTTGGAAAAAGTTTACTATAACTGACCTGGTTTAAAACATCACTGTAAATTTCACGGAATGGGGCCATCAAAAATCCCTCAAGTCGGAAATCAATATTTTTACTCATCGTAAAAATATTACGCATTCCAAGCGCGGCAAAGCCATCAGGCCTGTAAACGGGCTGGTAGAGTGTAAGCATTTCATATACAGGTGTATAATTGGGCATATAAAGGGTAGTTGAAGTGTAATTCCTTAAACTTCCCAGTGAATTGGCCTGAATTTCGAAATTTATTCCGGGGCAGTAGAATGACCTGGAACGGAAATATTTATCAAAGATTATTTTCAAATTGAAGTAGTTATGATAATCAGTATAATCTCCCTGTAGTTGGGATGTGGTTCCCGGGGTTTGTTTCTCGAGCCCGCTCACAAACTGCAGTGAGGAAAATAAACGAGCACCCTTGTTTGAATACTGTTTTCTGTTAAGGGTATTAAATTCTATTTCCAGGTAAGGGCTATAGAAAATGAATTTTGTTTTATCAGCTACATCCTCCTCTGTTGGCGTGTTATTCTGAAAATAATCAGCACGGTTAATCCCCCAGGTGAGGCCGGCTTCAATTTTACCTTTATAAGTAATCGGGAAACCCACATCTGCAACAAAATGAGTATTGTTCTCATAGAGGAAAAGCGGGGTATCATCAATAAAAAAGAACGACTTGGTGCGGTAATAGTTGAACTGGTTAAAAGTATAGCCAAATTCAAAATATTTTGGTTTCAACCCCGGCAATTCAACTCTTCCGCCCAGAAAAGCAGAATTATAAAATCTGCCGAAAGTACCGTTAATTTTAGCTGTAGTCGCCACTTTGCGCCAGATGCTATATTTTAATTGTAAAAATATTTCATTGGTTGCTGAAGATGACAGGCTTCCGCCGAAATCAGCTTCAATACCCTTTTCGTACTGCGCGTCAATAACAAATTTATATCTCTGCGAAATTGTATCATAATATAAGGAAGGATAGGCTGATTTTAAACGATTCTCACCGAGTACCTTAAAATACCCTGCTTTTACTTTAGCGATATCAAGATCAGGGGCAAAATAAGTATTTGAACGACGGCCTTTTACCTGTCCCAATACTGCATTTGCAACATAAAGTGCCTGACCTTGCTGAAGACCTTTCACTTCAACACTATTAATGTTCAGTCCGGGTTTACGATCGTTGAAGTTTTCGCGGATACGGTCATGCATTCCTTGTGTAACCGTGTCGAGAACAAACTGCCGGATTTGGGGTATAAGGCGCTGTGTCGCCACGTATCCGCTATCGATAAAAGCTTCAGTATTCGAGAAATCAATAACATTTACATCCTTCAACTCAGGCTCAATCAGCACACTGGCGTCGCAAAAAACATCAAACTTTGTTTCGCCCATCAACATGCTGCTAAGCTGCGAAATAACATCATCCTCATTTGGCGGATTATAGTTTCCTACTGCTTTGCTGCCAATAATAATATCAGGGTAAAAATCGTCCATAACCACATCGGAAGGGAAATTATTATACATACCTCCGTCGAACAGCAGGCGTCCATCAATACGGATTGGCTTAAAATAAAAAGGGTAAGTCATCGAGGCTCTGATAGCCGAACCCAGGTCCCCGCGTTTCAGAATAAAGGCTTTATTATTGCGGACATCGGAAGCAACACATCGGAAAGGGATCATTAGCTGATCGAAATCATACCCTGAAACTGCCGAAGCTGACGCGAACAATTCGAGAAATGCAAAATCCATCCTCACCGGTGAAACAATATTGGTTGGCAATTTCGTTTGTAATACCGAATCGTACCTTAATTTAAAACTAAGCCATGAAGGATCAGGCTGGCCCTGCCTGAAAAAATAGGTATACTGCAAATCGAGTTTTCCAGAAACCCATTTCGAAAACTCTTCTGAATTAATAATTACCTGCATATCGTCAGGCGAATAGCCTGAAGCATATAATCCGCCAATTATAGCACCCATCGAAGTTCCGGCAATATAGTCAATAGGAATGCCATTTTCTTCAAGTGCGCGCAGCACGCCAATATGCGTTACACCCTTGGCTCCTCCCCCGCTTAAAACTACTGCTACCTTTTGCGAATGGGCAGCTATCATGCAAATAAAAAAAAGTAAGATAAGGAAACGCCTTTTCACGGTACAAGCTAAAAGTTGGAAATACAAAAATAAGAAAATCCGGCACGGGGACCGGATTTAATATTCTCAAAAAAGTTTGGGCTTTTCAGTATTATCCCGGGCTTTAAACTGCGGCAAGAGCCTGGTCAAGGTCGGCAACCAGGTCTTCAACATCTTCGATGCCTACAGAGTAACGAACAAGGCCATCAGTAATGCCTGCCATTATTTTTCCTTCGACTGACACTTTTGAATGGGTCATGGAGGCCGGGTGCTGTATTAAGGTTTCAACACCACCCAATGATACTGCCAGGATAGCCATTTGCACTTTATTCATCAAAGTACGGCCGGCTTCAATTCCGCCTTTGAGCTCGAAACTGATCATGCTTCCGAAGCCCGACATCTGTGTTTTTGCAAGTTCGTGCTGCGGATGCGAAACAAGGCCGGGGAACCTTACCCAGGCAACTTTAGGGTGATTTTCGAGGTATGTGGCGATCTTCATTGCCGATTCCTGTGCCCTGTCGATACGAATACTTAACGTCTTAACACCACGGATAACAAGATATGCCTGGTGCGGATCCATATTGAAACCTAATGTAACCATTACAGAACGGAGTTTTTTGTAGAGGTCTTTATCCTTTGCAATCACAACGCCACCGACAATATCAGCATGACCGTTGATAAATTTAGTGAGCGAATGCAACACTATATCTGCTCCTAATTCGAGGGGTCGCTGCAGGTATGGACTGCAAAATGTATTGTCGACAGCCACCGGAATTCCGTGCTTGTGAGCCAGTGCACAACATGCTTTCAGGTCGGTGATCTCAATAGTTGGATTCGAGGGCGTTTCGATATATAAAAGCCTGGTTTCGGGCCTGATGGCTTTACGTACTTCTTCAATATCGGCGGTATTTACAAAAGTTGCTTCTACTCCGAACTTTTTATAGTACGTTTCGAGAACGACCCGCGAAGGGCCGTAAACAGCCGCTGAACTTACAACATGATCGCCCTGCGACAGCATCGCACCGTAAACCGTATTTACAGCACCCATACCCGAACTCGTGGCTATTCCGCCGAAACCGTTTTCGAGTTCTGCCAGCAAAGTTTCCAGTGCATGGATAGTTGGATTTCCGATACGGGTATAAATGTACCCGTCGCTTTCGCCGGCAAAACAGGCAGCGCCATGCTCGGCACTATCGAATTTGAAAGTGGAAGTCTGGTAAATAGGAACTGTAGCACTTCCCAATGCATCATTAAATTCACCGCCGTGGATGAGTTTGGAATTAAAACCAATGTTTTTACTTTTCATTATTCTATTTTTAAGATATGGTTATTTTAAATTTTCGGTGACTACCTGGCTGTGAACTCCAGCCAGTTTGATAATTCTATCAAACAGCGTTGTAAATAAATCGTCAACACTGTTTCCATTCTTCCCTTTTTCAAAAACTGATTTGTATTCCGGTGAATCAAGATAAGGAATAATCCCAAGCATTGGTACTGCATGCTCCGCGCAGTATACCTGAATCCCGGCAAGGAATGTATTATTCATTTCAAAAGAATTCAGAATTAATCCTGTTTTAATCCCGGCTTTTTCTGTAAGTCCGAACATTGCTTCGAGGTGAGTTTCCCAACCAGGTTCGGGCCTTAATGCTACAAGGGCTAAATCCATCCCCGGAAGCACAGCACTCACTTCATTTCCGTTTCCGGGTCCAAAATCGCAAATTATTGTTGATTCGGTATTCAGTTTCCCGAAGATTGCCCGAATAAGTGGAATATGAAATTCAGTAGTACTTTCAGCAAGGGCTGCAATAAACTGATGACCATTTATATGGCCATGGAATATTTTTCCCGAAAGTTTTTCTTTCATCTTTATTCCATTTTTACCACAGGCTTTCATACAATTTGCACATCCAAAACACCTCGAAACGATCAATGTTACTGACGGAACATACCGGCTGAACTGAATGGCTTTTTCAGCACAGGCATCAGCACAAACGCCACAATATCTGCACTTCGAAACATCAATAACCGGAAAAGGAGCATATATTTCTTCAGAAGTAAGAATCAGATTCCCATAGAGTTCAAGTAAATCAGGTTTTTCTATATCAAAATCAGCCAACTGAAGATTGGCATATCCAATGATGGATGCAGCACGGAACAGGTTTCGGGCTATAAAAGTCCGGCCTGTCGAACCTTCGGAGGATAATATGGCGATTTTTGTTCCCGTAACTGATTTATTATTTTTTTTCTATTTTGCTTTAAGCAACGATGTAAGGCCTCCGGTAAAAGATTTCTGATTAACATGTTTAAATACACCCTCTTTCGCCGCCTTTACATCTTCAATAGTATAGAAAGCGGTTGGATGATAAACATGAAGCGTTTTGAGAAACAACATGATTTCCTTTCGCCTGATGATCGAAAAGAGAATTTTCACTTTCCCCTTCGCACCTTCGGCATCGAGGATGGTAAGTCCGAAATTATGTGATTTTAAAGCTGAAATCAGCTCAGGTGATTCACTCGTTAATATTACCCTGATAATTGAAGTCCCAATCGATAGTCTTTCCTCGAGTGTTATACCTATAAAATTACCCATAGCAAACCCGGCGCCATAAGCAACGTAGCACACCCAGTTATCGAGGTGCTGCATAATCTGGCCTACAGCCAATAACCAGATAATCACTTCGAAGAAACCCAGGAAGGGCGCGATGTATTTCATCCCTTTCGAAAGAAAAATCAGCCTCATCGTTCCAATGCTCTGGTCGAGTATCCTGGCAAAAAAAATCAATGCAGGCAACATCACCCAGGTAAAGAACCAACTGTCGGAGATGAATAAATCCATAAGATGGTTTAAAAAATTAAAGGGCAAAATTAGTATTTTAATCCACCTCATAACGCTTAAATGTCAATTATTTATATCGATCCGAAAAGTCTTTTCTTTATTTCCTTGCCGGGCGAACAAGCTATTGTATAACTTTGTTCCTCAATAACATCTAACAAACTTTATTTACATGAACCGAACATTCAACATCTTTCTCATTTCTGCAATCCTGATATTTTTTCCGACCCTCATTTTCGCACAGGATGAAGCCCGGCTATTGCGTTTCCCGGCTACTTACGGCAACCAGGTGGTATTTTCCTATGCCGGTGATCTTTATACAGTTCCCGTATCGGGCGGCATGGCACGCAAATTAACCGGTGATAGCGGATATGAAATGTTTTCGCACTTTTCGCCCGATGGAAAAACCATTGCCTTCACAGCCCAATATGATGGAAACACTGAAGTTTACACCATACCTTCGCAGGGTGGCGTTCCCGTTAGATTAACTGTAACGGCAACACTCGGCCGCGACGATATCAGCGACCGCATGGGGCCTAACAATATCGTTATGGGCTGGACTCCGGATGGGAAAAACATAATATATCGTTCACGCAGGCAAACTTTTAACGATTTCATCGGGCAGCTTTTTACAGTTCCGGTCACTGGAGGCATGTCTCAGGAATTGCCATTGCCGGCCGGAGGTTTCTGCTCATATTCAGCCGATGGGAAACAATTGGCATACAATCGTGTTTTCCGCGAATTCCGCACCTGGAAATATTACAAAGGAGGAATGGCTGATGATATCTGGATTTACGATTTTAATGCGAAAACTACCCGTAACATTACAAATAATAATGCGCAGGATATTTTCCCTATGTGGTTCGACGACGAGGTTTATTTCTGCTCCGACCGCGACCGAACTATGAACCTGTTCTGTTATAATCTCAAAACCAATCAAACACGGAAAATTACCAATTATACCGAATACGATATCAAATTTCCTTCGGCAGGTGAAAACCGCATCACGTTCGAGAATGGCGGATACATTTATATTTTTGATATTAAAACTCAGTCCACCACAAAAGTTCCGGTTCAGATTGCTGACGATTTTAACACATCCAGGAATGAGCTGAAGGATGCTACCCGCTTCATGGGGGCTGTGAACCCATCACCCGACGGAAACCGTATTGTTGTTACCGGCCGCGGCGATATTTTCAGTGTCCCTGCGAAAGAAGGAATTTCGCGGAACCTAACTTCGAGTAGCAATGCGCACGATCGTGAAGGAAACTGGTCACCCGACGGTAAATGGATTGCTTACCTGAGCGATGCCAGCGGAGAATACGAAATTTACATCACCAAACAGGATGGCAGCGAACCTCCGGTACAGATTACTAGCGGAGCCGACACATATAAATTCTCAATCCGCTGGTCACCCGACAGTAAAAAAATACTGTGGAACGACAAGATGCTCCGCCTGCAATATGTCGATATCGAAACAAAAAAGGTCACAATTGTAGATAAATCCAAAATCTGGGAGTTCGGTAACTTCAACTGGTCGCCTGACAGCCAATGGATTACCTACAGTAAAACTCTCGAAACTGATATGAAACAAATTCTTCTGTATAATGTTGCTGACGAAAAAAAATACGAGATAACTGATCAATGGTTTTCGTCCGATCAAGCTGCATTTTCGAGCAACGGGAAATACCTGATTTTCACTTCCGATCGTACATTCAATCCTATCTACAGCAATGTTGAATGGAATTATGCTTATGAGAATATGTCTAAACTTTACCTGGTTACACTCCAAAAAGATACGCCCTCCCCTTTTGCCCCATCGAACGACGAAGTTAAAATGGATGAACCAAAAGATAAAACTGAGGATAAGTCAGAAAAAGACGAAAAAAGTAAAAAAGCAGGAAAAGCAGGAAAAGACGAAAAATCTGAAAAATCATCGGAAAACACCATTAAACCTGTAAAGATTGATCTGGAAGGCATTCAGCAACGCATTATCGAAATCCCCGTCGAAGCAGGTAACTACTGGAACATCTGGCCACTTGACGACAAAATCTATTATAATGTGGCTAACGACAAAGGTATGTCGGCAAAAGTGTATGATCTGAAACAGAAAAAAGAAACTGATCTCGGTTCCGATATTGCTTTCGACATTACGGCTGATGGCAAGAAAATGCTGGTCAGGCAAAGGAACCGTTTTTCGGTTATTGATCTTCCTTCATCAAAAATAAATACCGAAAAGTATATTGATTTATCTGACCTTAAAGTATGGGTTAACAACCAACAGGAATGGAAACAGATTTTCGATGAAGCCTGGAGGCAGATGCGCGATTTCTTTTATATGCCAAATATGCATGGGGTCGACTGGAAAGCGATGCACGATAAATATGCAGTTATGCTTCCTTCTGTGAATAATCGCAACGACCTTACGTATCTCATAGGTGAAATGATTGCCGAATTAAGCGTAGGCCATGCGTACATCAACGGCGCCGAACGTAAACCAATTGAAAAGATAAATCTTGGACTTTTAGGCGCCCGGCTCAGTAAAGATGCTTCAGGCTTTTACCGTATCGACAGCCTTTTACAAGGTGCCAACTGGAGCAAGGATCTGCGATCACCACTCACCGAAGTTGGGGTTAGTGCAGTTAATGGTGAGTATATTACTTCGGTGAACGGCAAATCAACCAAGGATCTGCCTGATATAAACACTGCATTTATTAATAAAGCCGGCAAAAACGTTGAACTCACACTAAATGCTTCCCCTGCCGAAGGAGGGCGAAAAGTACTGGTTGTGCCTGTCAGCGACGAGTCGAAACTGTATTACTACACCTGGGTGCAAAACAACATCCGTAAGGTTGATAAAGCAACGAACGGACAAGTTGGTTATATTCATATCCCGGACATGGGGGCTGAAGGATTGAACGAATTTGTGAAATACTTCTATCCCCAGCTGGCAAAAAAAGCGCTGATAATTGACGACCGGGGAAATGGAGGAGGAAATGTTTCGCCTATGATCATCGAGCGCCTGAACAGGGAAATTCAGCGAAGTAACATGGCTAGAAATATTGAATCACCATACCACACGCCTACAAAGATTATGCATGGGCCAAAAGTATTGCTCATTGATAATTATTCAGCATCTGATGGCGACCTCTTTCCTTACGGGTTTAAAAAACACCAGTTGGGAAAAGTAATCGGAAAACGTACCTGGGGCGGAGTGGTTGGCATAAGAGGTTCGTTACCATTTGTTGATGGTGCCGATTTACGCAAGCCTGAATTTGCAAGCTATTCGGCCGACGAAAGCAAATGGATCATCGAAGGGTATGGCGTGGAACCTGATATTGAGGTAGACAACGATCCTGCAAGGGAGTATGCCGGCATTGATGACCAGCTGAATAAGGCCATTGAGGTAGTTCTCGAAGAATTAAAAAAATATAAAGAACAGCCTGCTATTCCTGCTCCACCGGATAAAAGCAAATAACATTTTAAAACACAATTAAACGGTTCTTAGTCAGGGCCGTTTTTTTTATCCCACCATCGAAAACTAATTAAAGGTAATATGCGTTATTAAAATATGATGTTTCCTAAATTACATTCGATAATCCTTTACCAAACTCTGCAAAATGTATTGCTTCTGATTTTGCTCATGCTGTTTTCGATAAGCGCATTTTCCCAGAAGCCAATTAAAATTGGAACCTCAGAGAATTCAGGCAGTTTATGGGTTGGAGCTTTTGCCGGCCCCAGTCTGCTGGTCGAGAAAGCACCGGATACACTTTTTCCTGAATTACAGGATTACTTCAATAATCTTCGTTCGGGTCGGCATTACGGGTTTGAAACCGAATATTTTTTCAATAAACACATCGGTATAGGTGCGAAGTATATCAGTTTTAAAACCAAACAGGTGGTTGACAGTCTTGTAGTTAAATTCTTTTCGACAGTTTTGTACATTAACCTCTCAAACGAAATGACCATACATACCTTAACACCCATGGTTTATGGCCGGCTTCCCTTGCTCGACGATAAGCTTTCGATAACCGGCGGAATCGGCCCGGCATGGCTCTTATACAGGAATATTGGTAAAGCAGTCGGCGATACAGCTATGTTTAAAGGTTCTTCACCCGGATTATCAACCTCATTAAGAGTTACCTACGAGGTAATCCCAAATCTGAATATAGGCGTGCAAACAAATTACATTCATGCTTTTTTAAAAGAATATACACAGGATAACGGTGCAAGTGAGGAAGTCGTCATACTTGATGAGAAGGATTACCAGAATATCTCACGCCTCGATTTCTCTGTTGGAATATATTATACTTTTAGATGGAAATAGCGTATAAACAAATGTATAAAATCCTATTGATCACCACTTTGCTCCAGGCAGCTTTTGTTGCCAGAGCACAGAATACCTCACAGCCTTTTGACAGCGTGCAATTTAGCAGGAATCTTGAACTTGCAGACTGGCTTGTGGAATGTGATTATTATACTCAACTTTCATTGGATTATCTGAAAAGAAATGAAAATATTTCGAAATACGAGTGGTTCAGCTTTAAACAAAACCAAAACTGGCATACCGTAGGCGGCACAATCATTAACAATCTCTTCAGCATAAACAAACATGTTTTTGCCGATTCTTTATATAATATTTCAGATTTTACAGGGACTTTCGACTCTGCCTCTTGCCATGCAGCCGGTCATGCCTTGGTTACTGCTAACAGGCTTTTCGAGGTAGTACGCGATAGCAGCAGCATGTATTTTTCGTCCTTTGTGCATTTCAATAAGGATAATACAATTTCAGTTTGGTTTTTACCTGCGCTCCAACCCAGCGGGCAGGCAATTTATGGCTGCGAGTGGGAGTATGTTTTTGATAATACAGGCAACAAAATGTTGCGGCTGAATGCGTTCATCAATAGTGTTACCGGGGTGTGGATTGGTCAACCCCGTGAATTATGGCTTAATTACAGAAATACATCAGTTCCTTCCGTTGGCAGTATATTTTTTACGTTATCATACGGCGACTATTTTACACGAATTCGTATTGACACACAATTCAGCATCAGCACAAGATCGAAAGATAAAAACGGATTCTACACCTGGTCTCACAATATAAAGTAAAAAAACTTTTTTCACAACTACCGTTCAAAGCTTCTTTTTTTACATATATTTGCTTTAATTAAATCTGAACCTCATGCAAACCTGGTGGGAAGCACTTTCAACAATCGAAAAGGTATTCTGGTTAATGGCCATTCCTTTTTCTGTAATCTTCGTTATTCAAATGGTGTTGTCGTTTATTGGGGTTGGTGGCGGAGCAACTGACCCTGGTGCTGATTTTTCCGACATGAATTCTGATATCGGACACGATGGGCATAATTTATCGCACAGCAATGAGGATGCTGGCCCGGGATTCAGTTTTTTCACTGTACGTAATTTTATTGCTTTTTTCACAGTTTTCAGCTGGTCGGGTATAGCGTTTTATAATTCCGGCTTTGGAATCGGAACAACTATACTTTCGTCTATTTTACTTGGCGTAGTGGCCATGCTCATTATTACTTCCTTATTCTATTTTGCCATGAAAATGGCTGGCAGTGGCAACATAACCATCGAAAACTCCATTGGGGCTACCGGGAAAGTGTACCTCCCTATTAAAGCCGGAAAAGGAAATATTGGTAAAGTTCAGGTAACATTCCAGGGTAACCTCCGCGAAATGCAGGCTATCACAAATGAAGATTATGATCTGGCAACCAATACTGTTGTTAAAGTTACCGGAATTGCCGGTGATAATATTCTTATTGTTGAAAAAATCTGATTGCATCTTTCACCAAAATAAAAACTTAACCTATGTATCCATTAGCCATTGTTGTCGTTTTTGCAGTTATTGTCTTCACAACATTTATTTCACTTTTCAGGCGTTATAAAAGATGCCCGTCGGACAAAATCCTTGTTGTTTACGGACGAACCGGGCAGAATAAAGAAGGTGCAAACCGATCGTCGAGATGCATACACGGGGGTGCTGCTTTTATCTGGCCGGTAATTCAAAGCTATGCCTATCTCGATCTTACACCGATCAGCATTGAAGTTAACCTTACTAATGCACTGAGCCGACAAAATATACGTGTTGATGTACCTTCCCGCTTTACTGTTGGTATCTCGACTGATCCGTCAATTATGACCAATGCTGCCGAACGAATGTTGGGGTTACCCCTTGCAGCCATACAGGAACTTGCTAAGGATATTATTTTCGGGCAACTAAGGCTGGTTGTTGCAACTATGGACATAGAGGAGATAAATACTGACAGGGATAAATTCCTTGCCAATGTCTCGCAAAATGTTGAAGCTGAACTTCAGAAAATCGGTCTCAGGCTGATCAATGTTAATGTAACTGACATTCGAGATGAATCGGGTTATATTGAAGCATTGGGTAAAGAAGCTGCAGCCAAGGCCATAAACGATGCCAAAAAGACTGTTGCCGAGAAAAACCGAGATGGATCTGTTGGTGAAGCCAACGCCATGCAGGATCAGCGTATCAGGGTTGCAAGTGCCAATGCCACTGCTGTAGAAGGAGAAAATACCGCCAAAATCACAATCGCTCAGAGTGATTCGGCACGACGCGAAAAAATGGCTGAAGCTGAACGAACAGCAACGGCAGCTGAAAAAGTCCAGTCGGCTAAAGCATTACAGGAATCGTATGCTGCCGAGCAAACAGCCGAAATGGCCAGGTCGGAACGTGAACGTGCTACCCGTACAGCCGATATCGTTATCCCAGCCCAGATTCAGAAACAAAAAATTGAAATTGAAGCTGAAGCTCTTGCTGAACAAACCCGCCGCGTGGCAAAGGGCGATGCCGATGCAATTCTGTTAAGGAAACAGGCTGAAGGACAAGGCATCTATGAAGTATTAAGCAAACAAGCTGCCGGTTTCGATAAACTGGTTGAAGCCGCCAATAATAATTCCCGCGATGCTGTGCTTATGTTAATAGCCGATAGGCTCCCCGAAATTATTAAAACCCAGGTTGAAGCAATCAGTAATATTAAAATTGATAAAGTCACCGTTTGGGATAACCTTTCAGCAGGTGAAGATGGCAAAACCCCGGCCACAGCTAATTTCCTGGCCGGCATGATGAAATCCATTCCACCGCTTGACGATATTTTCAAGATCGCAGGTATGGAACTCCCATCTTACCTGAAAGGTGAAGTTAAACCTGTTGATGCTGCAAAAGATATTGAGAATACAAAAGAAGAATAAAGTATCCTTCTAACAAACCGAATTTATGCCAGTAACATAAAGGATGATGAAACATTGTCTGATTAGTCACGACTAACCTAAACAAAATCATTTGTATTTCTGGCCACAAGTACCATAAGTATTGCAGATAATAAGAATCAACTGTCAATGGACTAATTTTCGATTCTACAAACTTTAACTGATTAATAACACGAATTTATCACTATTCGGCTAAACGAACATGTTTCCTGAACAAACTGAAACTAAATCATAATAGTTTTGTTAACACATTCACAAATTGCGCTTCTTTGTATGTTAAATAATCAAAAAAAATATTTAAGATAAACAATACTTTAATCAGCCATAAGCCTGAATTTCAACAATTAACATCATTTAACGATTTTTCCTAAAAATTTGGATTTTAACAAATTGTGACTAAATTTGCACCTCTTCAATAAAAGTACGGGCTGCAATCTCTGTGGAAAATCTTATGCAAATTCTATCTCATAAATTTATCACTGGTACTGCTTGAAGAAAGTGAACAATTTAACAGGGTTGCTGTTATTTAGGCAGATTCTATATCACAACCTATAATGTCATTATTTATACTTCATTAGATGGAAGAGAAAATTAAAAAAATCGGTTTATTCATAGATGGGACTTTCTTTTTGAAAGTTAATTCTTATTACAGATACCATCATGAACGCAAAAGCACAATTAACTTCAATGGGCTTGCTGAATTTCTACGTGATGAGATTTCAAAACTCGAAAACACAGAAAAACGGTATTGTCAGGTTGTTGAAACGCACTGGTTTCGTGGTCGCTATTCCACAAGTCAGTTAGAAAAAAAGTACCCTGATGAATCCTATCGTCTGACGCAAATGACTAATGAACGCCGGATTGACGATATTTTCATGTACGAAGGTATTACAACACATAATTACCCTCTTCTGGTTGATTCCCGAACCGGTGAAGCCGAAGAAAAAGGAATTGATGTATGGTTCTCGCTCGAAACCTATGAGCTGACACTTATTAAACAGTTGGATGTTGTAGTAATTATAGCCGGCGATACAGATTATGTGCCTCTTATAAAGAAAATCAATAGTCGCGGCACCAGGGTTATGGTTTTAGGCTGGGATTTCTCTTACGAATCAACCTCTGCTGCCGGTCGCGCCTACAAGGTGACTACACGTACCAGCCAGGCATTGATTGACGAATGTGTTTATCCTCTTATGATGGATAAGCGTATCGATGACCGCACAAGCAAAAATGATCCTATCGTTAATTCGTTGTTTAACGTATAATTTTTCAGGTATAAACGATAATACTAAAATTGAAACAGTAGCCCGCAAAACGGTTACTGTTTTTTTTATTCCCGAAATTGTCAGAATTAATCATTGCCATCTGTATAACATCTGATTTGGAAGTAAAAAAAATAAGCCTGCAAAATACTTGAGTACTCTATCTTATAAAATGGTGTGGCAACAATTCTGAAATATCAAAAAGAGTACAACCATAACCGGAAAAATTTCTTACTTTTACCTTTCAAAACAAAAACATATCCTATGAAGCCCATTCTTATTGCATTCTTATTTTTAGCTTCCGTTGCCTGCACCACCCAGATCTATGTTCCGGGTGAGGCAAATGTGAATAAAGTTGAACAAGCCTCGCTTGCCGAACTTCAGCAGGGGTACGATCTTTTCCTGAACAATTGTGGCAAATGCCACAAATTACCCAAAGTAGGAAGCCAATCGAACCAGGAATGGAAGAAAACATTAGAGGTGATGGCACCAAAAGCCAAACTCAATACTGAACAATCATATCTCGTGTATAGGTACCTTGTAAACAGGTAAAAGCAAAAAAAGAGGTTTCGAAACGAAACCTCTTTTTTTTCTGAATGAAATCCTGCTGGATTAAGCCTGGCCGGCCGGTCCACTCAATTGAAAAGGAAAATCTCCTCCTTCAGTTTCCTTTATCGCACCATGTGCAGCTTCAAATTTACTGATGTTCTCCTTCAAAGCCCTGTATAGCCGCTTTGCGTGCTGAGGTGTTAATATAATTCGCGATTTCACTTTTGCTTTTGGTACACCTGGCATCAGTTTGATAAAATCAACTACAAATTCCGAATTGGAATGAGTGATTACGGCAAGATTTGAATAAATACCTTCGCTTACTTCATCGGAAAGCTCGATATTAATCTGATTCTGGTTTGGATTCTTCGGGTCGTTCATACTGTATATTTTTAACTATTGAATTCCTGATACTTGCTTTTTAAAATTATGGGGGAACCGATCAATTTTTATTGATGCAATCCCCCCATAGAGTATTTGGTTTGAAATTATTCAGCTTTTGAAGCCAGCATTCTGTCGTACTCTTCGCGCGAGCCAACAATCAGATGCTCGTATTCGCGCAAGCCGGTTCCTGCCGGAATCAAATGTCCGACAATTACATTCTCTTTCAATCCGAGTAATTCATCACTCTTCGACTGAATTGAAGCTTGTGTAAGAACTTTGGTTGTCTCCTGGAAGGATGCCGCCGAAATCCAGCTGCGAACCTGCAACGAAGCCCTGGTAATACCTTGCAGAACCTGCTTGGCAGTTGCCGAATTGGCATCGCGAGATTCCACTTGCTTCTTATCGCGGCGTTTCAGCAGTGAATTTTCATCACGAAGCTTGCGTGCACTGATTATCTGACCTGGTTTGAGCGTTGCGCTGTCACCCGGATCCAGAACAATCTTTTTACCAAAAATCCAGTCGTTCTCATCATTGAAATCAATCTTGTTCACCAATTCTCCTTCAAGGAATTTGGTATCACCCGGATCAACAACTTCAACTTTACGCATCATCTGGCGAACAATTACCTCGTAATGCTTATCATTGATTTTAACACCCTGCAGACGATATACTTCCTGGATTTCGTTTACGATGTACTCCTGAACTTTCATCGGGCCTTTAATAGCCAGGATATCAGCAGGAGT
Organism: Lentimicrobiaceae bacterium; assembly: GCA_041753535.1. Classification (GTDB taxonomy): domain Bacteria; phylum Bacteroidota; class Bacteroidia; order Bacteroidales; family UBA4417; genus UBA4417. The sequence continues at coordinate 13,160 of JBGSUB010000001.1, read as the reverse complement.
AATTGCACCGTCCGATAAAGGGGTACCGGCACGAACATAGTCATTTTCCTGGGCTAATATCTGTTTTGAAGTTGAAATCAGGTAGCTACGCTCTTCGTTGGTTTTCGAAGTTATAATGATTTCGCGGTTACCACGTTTCAATTTCTTCCCGAAAGATACAACACCATCAATTTCAGAAACTACAGCAGGATCAGAAGGATTACGTGCTTCGAATAACTCCGTTACCCTTGGTAATCCTCCGGTGATGTCACCGGTTTTACCAACTGCACGCGGAATTTTAACGAGAACATCGCCAGCCTTTATGGTCTTGCCTTCTTCAATCTGTAAGTGCGATCCGACAGGTAAGTCATAATTCTTCAATTCTTCTCCATCTTGCGAAACAATCTTGATAGAAGGATTTTTTGCCTTAACACGCGATTCGATAATTACTTTTTCCTGGTAGCCGGTTTGTTCGTCAGCTTCTATTTTGAATGTAACACCTTCCGAAATGTTATCAAACAGCAATTTCCCGTCAACCTCTGATAAGATAACTGCATTATAAGGATCCCATTCGGTAATCAGGTCGTTTTTCTTAACAGTTGCACCATTCGCAAAATACAGGTTCGAAGCATATGGAATATGACCTGAAGCAAGAATAATGCCTGTTTGCGGGTCAACAATTCTCATTTCAGCTGAACGGCCTAATACGATCTGGTAAGTACGTCCTTCAGCATTGGTATATTCAACCGAACGCAATTCATCAATTTCGATGGTACCTTCATATTTAGCTACTATTCGTGAAGCTGAAGCAATATTTGCCCCGGCAACACCACCCACATGGAATGTACGCAAAGTAAGCTGAGTTCCTGGTTCACCAATGGACTGAGCTGCTATTACACCAACGGCTTCTCCTTTTTGAACCATGCGTCCGGTAGCAAGATTACGACCATAGCACCTGGCACAAACACCTTGTTTCGACTCACAGGTAAGTACCGAACGTATCTCGACGGATTCGATAGGTGATTCTTCAATCAGTGCACAAATCTCTTCGGTAAGTTCATTTCCGGCAACGGCAATAAGTTCGCCACTGTGAGGGTGATAAATATCATGAAGAGTTACACGACCAAGAATACGATCGTACAATGACTCTACGAGTTCTTCATTTTTCTTTAAGGCCGTAGTAACTCGTCCACGTAGAGTACCGCAATCAGGCTCCGAGATTATAACATCCTGACCTACGTCAACCAAACGACGGGTGAGATAACCGGCATCGGCAGTCTTAAGAGCAGTATCGGCAAGACCTTTGCGCGCACCGTGGGTCGAAATGAAGTACTCAAGTACCGATAAACCTTCCTTCAGGTTCGAAAGAATCGGGTTTTCGATAATTTCACCACCGGTTGCTCCTGATTTCTGAGGTTTGGCCATCAGTCCACGCATACCCGAAAGCTGCCTGATCTGTTCCTTCGATCCGCGGGCACCTGAATCGAGCATCATAAATGCAGGATTAAATCCCTGGTTATCGGCAGCAAGATCAGTCATTACCCTCTTGGTAAGGTTCGAGTTCGTATGTGTCCAGATATCAATAATCTGGTTGTATCGCTCGTTGTTGGTAATGAAACCCATGTTATAGTTATTCATTACTTCTTCAACTTCGATATTGGCTTTGTGAATCAGCTCTTCTTTAAGTTTTGGAACAACTACATCACCCAGGTTGAATGACAGGCCTCCTTTGAAAGCCATTGTGAACCCGAGGCTCTTGATATCATCAAGGAAACGGGCAGCTTTTGCCGTACCGGTTTTCTTCAGCAGGTCACCGATAATATCGCGAAGTGATTTCTTAGTTAAAAGCTGATTGATGAATCCGAATTCTTCAGGAACAACCTGGTTGAAAAGTACACGACCCACCGTGGTTTCAATGAGTTTTTCAGTTTTTAGACCATTTTCCTCCACTGGTACACGCACCTTGATCCAGGAATGCAAGTCAGCTTGCTTTTCGTTGTAAGCGATAATAACTTCTTCAGGTGAATAGAAACTTTTCCCTTCGCCTTTCATGATATGTCCGGGTTCTGATTTACGGCCTTTGGTAATATAGTAGAGGCCCAGAACCATGTCCTGTGATGGTACTGTAATAGGAGCCCCATTTGCAGGATTAAGAATATTATGTGAGGCAAGCATAAGAATCTGGGCTTCCAGAATTGCTGCGTTTCCTAAAGGAAGATGCACTGCCATCTGGTCACCGTCGAAGTCCGCATTGAAAGCCGTACAAGCAAGAGGATGAAGCTGAATTGCCTTTCCTTCAATCAGTTTCGGCTGGAATGCCTGGATACCTAACCTGTGCAATGTCGGAGCACGGTTAAGCATAATTGGATGTCCTTTCAGTATATTTTCGAGGATTTCCCATACAACAGGATCCTTACGATCTACAATTTTCTTTGCCGATTTCACAGTTTTTACAATACCGCGTTCGAGCATCTTGCGAATAATAAACGGCTTGAACAACTCCGAAGCCATATCTTTTGGAATACCGCATTCGTGAAGTTTAAGTTCAGGACCTACAACAATTACCGAACGACCTGAATAGTCGACACGTTTACCAAGCAGGTTCTGACGAAAACGTCCCTGTTTCCCTTTCAGGCTGTCGCTGAGTGATTTAAGTGCACGGTTCGATTCAGTTTTAACTGAACTGGCTTTACGCGAATTATCGAATAGTGAATCCACAGCCTCCTGCAACATACGTTTTTCATTACGCATGATCACATCGGGAGCTTTAATTTCGATAAGGCGTTTCAAACGATTGTTGCGAATGATAACCCTGCGATATAAGTCATTTAAATCGCTGGTTGCAAAACGGCCGCCATCCAAAGGAACCAACGGACGAAGTTCTGGCGGAATTACCGGAACAACTTTCACAATCATCCATTCGGGTTTGTTTTCACCTCGGCTTTGTGCGTCGCGGAATGATTCATAAACCTGGAGGCGTTTGAGGGCTTCCATTTTACGTTGCTGCGACGTTTCGGTATTTGCTTTGTGGCGTAAATCGTACGAAACCTGATCAAGGTCAAGACGAGCCAGCAAATCTACCAGGGCTTCGGCACCCATTTTGGCAATAAACTTATTAGGATCGCTTTCGTCGAGGTACTGATTATCTTTAGGCAGTTTATCGAGGAAATCGAAATATTCTTCCTCGGTTATAAAATCAAGGGTTTTGAGTCCTTCCGAAGCAAGAATACCTGGCTGAATAATTACATATCTTTCATAATATATAATTGAATCAAGTTTTTTGGATGGAACACCAAGCAATGCTCCAATTTTATTGGGCAATGAACGGAAATACCAGATATGTGCAACCGGAACAACCAACTGGATATGTCCCATGCGTTCGCGACGAACTTTCTTTTCGGTTACTTCTACACCGCAGCGATCGCAAACTATACCTTTATACCTGATCCTTTTGTACTTCCCGCAATGACATTCCCAGTCCTTCACAGGTCCGAAAATGCGTTCGCAGAACAAGCCGTCTCTTTCGGGTTTGTATGTTCTGTAGTTAATAGTTTCGGGTTTAAGTACTTCTCCGCTTGATCTTTCAAGTATTGATTCAGGCGAAGCGAGACTTATCCTGATCCTGGAAAATTTATTTGCGGCTGTATTTTCTTTTCTGAAAGCCATATATCAAGAAAGGATTAACGATTAAAATTACTTTTGTTACACTTTAAATATCCTTCAACCGCCAACAGCATCATGCTGAGATAAATCAACATGATGCTATGCGGCTTTTGAATATTTATTCGAAGCTTACGTTGAGACCTAAGCCCCTGAGTTCGTGAACAAGTACATTGAATGATTCAGGTATTCCTGGAATTGGCATGTTTTCACCTTTAACAATGGCTTCATACGCTTTCGCCCTGCCGACAACATCATCAGATTTCACTGTAAGTACTTCCTGCAGAATATTGGCAGCACCATATGCTTCGAGTGCCCAAACTTCCATTTCTCCGAAACGCTGCCCCCCAAACTGAGCTTTACCTCCTAATGGTTGCTGGGTTATGAGTGAGTATGGTCCGATTGAACGGGCGTGCATCTTATCATCAACCATGTGATGAAGCTTAAGCATATAGATATAACCAACTGTTGCAGTCTGATCAAATTTCTCACCGGTTCCGCCATCATAAAGGAAGACTTTACCATTTTCGGGAAGTCCTGCCTTTACCATGAGTTCGTTGATCTGTTCAATAGAACCTCCATCGAAAATAGGTGTGGCAAAGTGAGTTCCGGTTTTGGCTCCAGCCCAACCCAGAACAGTTTCGAAAATCTGCCCGAGGTTCATACGCGAAGGCACACCAAGTGGATTGAGAACGATATCAACAGGAGTACCATCTTCGAGGAAAGGCATGTCTTCTTCACGCACTATACGCGCAACAATACCTTTATTTCCGTGGCGGCCTGCCATTTTATCACCAACTTTAAGTTTACGTTTCTTTGCAACGTATACTTTAGCCATCTGAACAATACCGTTTGGCAATTCATCACCTACTGTTGCAACAAATTTCTTCCGGTTATAAACCCCAAGAATTTCCTTGTACTTGATGATGAAATTATTAATAAGCTGTTTAATGAGCTCATTAACATCCTTATCGGTTGTCCATTTATTAGGATTAACATTGATGAAATCAATTCCCATAAGCATTTTCTGGGTGAATTTCACCTTTTTGGGAACCATTTCATTCTTAAAGTTATTGTAAACACCCTGCGATGTTTTACCACTAACCAGAACAGTGAGTTTGTCGACAAGTTTCTGTTTTAATTCAGCAGTATTCTTTGCGAACTCATCATCAAGTTCCTTAACAATGTCCTTTTCCCTGGCTTTAAGTTTTTTATCTTTTACAACCCTTGAGAAAAGTTTCTTGTCAACAACTACGCCCTTCATCGAAGGAGGTGCTTTGAGGGAAGCATCTTTAACATCACCAGCCTTGTCGCCGAAAATGGCACGGAGGAGTTTTTCTTCCGGCGTAGGATCGCTTTCGCCCTTTGGCGTTATTTTACCAATCAGGATGTCGCCTTCGTTAACCTCGGCACCGATACGGATCAATCCGCTCTCGTCGAGATCTTTTGTGGCTTCCTGGCTGACATTTGGGATATCATTAGTTAACTCTTCAACACCTCGTTTGGTATCACGTACTTCGAGAGTGAATTCTTCGATATGAAGTGATGTGAAAATATCTTCTTTCACAACACGCTCCGAAATTACGATAGCATCTTCGAAGTTATACCCTTTCCATGGCATGAAAGCTACCATCAGGTTGCGGCCAAGGGCAAGTTCACCTGCCTGGGTGGCATATCCTTCGCACAATACCTGTCCTTTTTTAACCTTATCGCCTTTACGGACGATTGGCCTTAAGTTGATACAGGTATTCTGGTTGGTACGTGAAAATTTGGTAAGATTGTAAACTTTAAGATCGTCATCAAAGCTCACAAGGCGTTCTTCTTCGAGCCGCGCATAACGGATCACAATCTGAACCGAATCAACGTATTCAACTATACCATCGCCTTCGGCATTGATAAGTACCCGCGAATCCTGTGCAACGCGGCCTTCGATACCTGTACCTACAATCGGCCTTTCGGGATTGAGGAGAGGTACAGCCTGGCGCATCATGTTCGATCCCATCAGAGCACGGTTTGCGTCATCATGTTCGAGGAACGGGATAAGCGAAGCGGCTATGGAAGCGATCTGGTTAGGAGCAATATCGATAAGGTCGACCTTTTCTTTTTCAATCAAAGGATAATCGGCCAGGTAACGTACTTTAACCTTGTCGTCAGCAAAATTACCCTGGTCATCCATATGGGTGGTAGCCTGGGCAATAATCTTATTTTCTTCTTCTTCAGCACTCAGGTACAATGTTTCTGTAAGATCTACCTTTCCATTAACAACACTCTTATACGGAGTTTCAATGAAACCAAGTTTGTTGATCTTTGCAAAAACGCAGAGTGAAGAAATAAGTCCGATGTTCGGTCCTTCAGGAGTTTCAATAGTACATAGGCGTCCGTAGTGAGTATAATGAACGTCGCGTACTTCAAAACCGGCTCTTTCGCGCGAGAGTCCTCCGGGTCCGAGAGCAGAAACCCTGCGTTTGTGAGCAATTTCACTCAACGGGTTAGTCTGATCCATGAACTGGGATAACTGGTTCGTACCAAAAAATGAGTTGATAACACTCGATAAAGTTTTGGCATTAATCAGATCCATTGGGGTAAACACCTCATTGTCGCGTACATTCATACGTTCGCGGATGGTACGGGCCATACGGGCCAGACCAACTCCGAACTGGTTGTATAGTTGTTCTCCAACAGTACGAACACGACGGTTACTAAGGTGATCGATATCATCAACCTCAGTTTTTGAGTTGATAAGACCGATAAGGTATTTTATAATCGAAATAAGATCTTCTTTTGTAAGAACCTTTGTTTCGAGAGGAATATCAAGTGATAGTTTTTTGTTGATCCTGTAACGGCCAACATCACCAAGATCGTAACGTTTATCAGAGAAAAATAATTTCTCGATAATTCCACGTGCTGTTTCTTCATCAGGAGGTTCTGCGTTACGTAACTGTCGGTATATATATTCAACAGCTTCTTTCGAACTGTTGGCTGTATCCTTCTGCAGTGTATTGAAGATGATGGAATAATCCTGCGAGCTGATATCATCGCGGTGAAGCAAAATTGATTTAGCGCCTGCATCAACAATCATGTCGATATGCTGATTTTCAAGAACAGTTTCGCGGTCAATAATAACATCAGTACGCTCTATCGATACAACTTCACCAGTATCTTCATCACCGAAATCTTCGATCCAGGTTCTTAAAACCCTGGCGGCGAGTTTACGGCCAATATATTTCTTCAGGCCGGCTTTACTAACTTTAATTTCTTCAGCGAGATTAAAGATTTCGAGAATGTCTTTGTCGCTTTCGAAACCAATTGCCCGGAGCAGTGTGGTAACAGGTAATTTCTTTTTCCGGTCGATGTAAGCATACATCACGTGGTTAATGTCCGTTGTGAACTCCATCCACGATCCCTTGAAAGGAATAATCCTGGCCGAATACAATTGCTGGCCGTTGGTATGAAAACTTGTACCGAAAAATACGCCCGGCGAACGGTGTAACTGTGAAACAACCACGCGTTCAGCACCATTTACAACAAAAGTACCTTTGGGAGTCATATACGGGATCATTCCCAGATATACGTCCTGTATGATAGTTTCGAAGTCCTCGTGTTCGGGATCAGTACAAAAGAGTTTTAATTTTGCTTTAAGAGGAACACTGTAGGTCAGGCCTCTTTCGATACACTCCTCTATGGAATAGCGGGGTGGATCAATAAAATAATCCAGAAACTCCAGAACAAAATTATTCCTGGCATCGGTAATCGGGAAATTTTCCGAGAAAACCTTAAAAAGGCCTTCATTTACACGATTGTCAGGATTTGTTTCCAGCTGGAAAAAGTCCTGGAAGGACTTTATTTGAACTTCGAGAAAATCAGGATAAACTCCTTTGATTTTGGATGTTCCGAAGCTTGTTCGTTCAGTTTTTTGTGAAGCCAAAGCCATGAAATTTAAGATTTAAATAAACAAAGTATTTTTAAACAATTAATCCCGATATGAAAATCGGGAAGAAAACTGACTACTTATTTACGCGTAGAGCGCAAATAAGCAGTCGGTTTGGTAATTGTAGTCAAATAGCAATATTTACTTTATCTCAACTTCAGCACCAGCGTCTTCGAGTTGTTGTTTAAGGGCGTTTGCTTCGTCCTTAGTTACACCTTCTTTCAAAGCCTTTGGAGCTGCGTCAACTAAGTCTTTTGCTTCTTTGAGGCCCAGGCTGGTTAATTCTTTTACAAGTTTAACCACAGCCAGTTTAGCCTGGCCAGCGCTCTTGAGGATAACATTGAATGAGGTTTGTTCTTCAACTACAGGAGCTTCGGCACCTGCTGAAGCCATCATTACTGGGGCTGCAGCTGCAGGTTCAATTCCGTATTCGTCCTTAAGTATCTGAGCAAGTTCATTTACTTCTTTTACTGTCAGATTAACTAACTGTTCAGCGAAAGCTTTCAAGTCTGCCATTTTATTTGTTGTTTTTAGTGTTTTACAATAATTGATTTTTTCTTTTTTGTACGCCGCCTGCTGTTATGCAGGACGTTCGGACAAGGTCTTAAGTACACCTGATAGTTTCTGTCCACCGGATTGAAGTGCAGAGATAACATTCTTGGCTGGTGAATTCAGTAATGCAATAATGTCGGCGATAAGTTCGTTTTTCGTCTTAATAGCCATTAATGCATCTAATTGATTATCACCAATAAAGGTCATTTCTTCTACATATGCTCCTTTGAGTAGTGGTTTTGCAGATGTTTTCCTGAATTCTTTGATAAGCTTAGCCGGAACATTTCCCTGCTCAGCCATCATAATTGAGGTGTGACCTTTCAGAACATCGTACAGATTTCCAAAGTCCTTGCCGGACTTTTCCATTGCTTTTTGAAGCAATGTGTTTTTAACTACGACCAACTTTACTTCTTTCTTGAAGCAGAGGCGGCGAAGCTTTCCGGTATTTTCCACATTCATATCTGAAATATCAGTTATGTAGAGATACCTGGCAGCTTTTAAATCCTCAGTCAAGGTTTCGATAAGTTGACTCTTGTCTTCTTTTCTCATAGCGATTTTTGTTCTTTAAGGATCAAGTACTTGTTCTTTCCGGATTTATTTTACCGATTTTTCATCGATACGTACGCCAGGACTCATAGTACTCGACATAAAGACGCTTTTTACATAAGTACCTTTTGCTGAAGAGGGTTTCAGCTTAACGATAGTTGCCAGCAATTCTTTGGCATTATCAATAAGTTTATCCTGTTCGAAAGATACTTTGCCTATACCGGCATGAATGATTCCGAATTTATCGACCTTAAAGTCGATTTTACCGGCTTTCACTTCAGCAACAGCTTTTCCTACATCCATTGTAACGGTACCAGTCTTGGGGTTCGGCATAAGGCCACGGGGACCAAGTATGCGGCCAAGAGCACCAACTTTGGGCATAATGCTAGGCATTGTAATAATAACGTCAACGTCGGTCCAGCCTTCTTTAATCTTCTGGATATACTCGTCAAGGCCTACATAATCAGCTCCGGCAGCTTTTGCTTCGTCTTCCTTGTCAGGAGTACAAAGCACCAGAACACGTACAGTTTTTCCGGTTCCATGCGGCAAGGTAACAATACCTCTAACCATCTGGTTGGCTTTGCGCGGGTCAACTCCAAGGCGTACATCTATATCAACTGAAGCGTCGAATTTTGATGTAGTTATGTCTTTGACAATACGTGCAGCATCAGCTAGTGTATAGGTAGCATCCTTGTCGTATTTAGCTAAAGCCAGTTTTTGATTTTTTGTCAGTTTAGCCATTTCACGTAAGGTTAATGGTAATAACACATTTTAATTCATGAAAGCATGATCTCCCGATCATCTTTACATATTGGTAGGGAATTCGCCTTGCACGGTTATACCCATACTACGGGCAGAACCAGCAACCATACGCATGGCAGATTCGATTGTGAAACAGTTAAGGTCTTCCATCTTGCCTTCGGCAATTTCTTTGACCTGGTCCCACGTTACCGATGCAATCTTTTTACGATTGGGCTCGGCCGATCCGCTTTTCTGTTTGGTCACTTCAAGGAGTTGAACGGCAACAGGTGGCGTTTTAATGATAAAATCAAACGACTTGTCCTTATAAACGGTAATCACAACAGGAGTAACCTTACCGGCTTTGTCCTGGGTACGTGCATTGAACTGTTTACAGAACTCCATAATATTCACACCCTTCGAACCTAATGCAGGTCCAACCGGAGGTGAAGGATTAGCCGCAGCACCTTTAATTTGCAGTTTAATTAATCCAGCAACTTCTTTTGCCATTTTGTAGTTTTCTTAAAGGATTTGTATTTGCGGAATTTGGTAACTCCTAAGCTTCCTTTGCAACCTGCGTAAACGAAAGTTCCAAAGGCGTTTTACGGCCAAAGATTTTAACCATTACTTTCAGTTTCTTCTTTTCCTCATTGATTTCTTCAATGATTCCGCTGAAACTGTTAAATGGTCCATCAATGACAGTAACTGATTCACCAACAATATAAGGAATACTAAATTCGGCGCCTTGCTCTGAGAGCTCATCTACCTTACCAAGTATCCTGTTAACTTCAGCTTGTCTCAGGGGTACAGGTTCATCTTTCGAGCCGAGAAAACCTAATACTCCGGGGATATTGCGAATAATGTGTGGAATCTCTCCGGTGAGCACAGCTTCAATTAAAACATAGCCTGGAAGATAATTCCGTTCTTTGCTTACTTTTTTGCCATTACGTACCAGGTAGACTTTTTCAGTCGGGATGAGGACTTGCGAAATATAATCCTGCAGTTTGAGACGGTTAATCTCACTTTCAAGGTAAATTTTCACCTTTTTCTCATTCCCGCTGATGGCTCTCACCACATACCACTTTTTCACTTGTTCGCCCATGCCGGATGGTGAATTAAAGGTTGGTTACCACTTAATATCAGACTTATGATCAATAGCAGTTAAAATAATGAATAGAACTGTTTAAGGATTACCTCAAACGATTTATCCATTGCAAAAACTACCAGCGCAATTATCAGGGAAGCAACTGACACAACTACTGCGCTATTCTGCAATTCGCTCCATGTTGGCCATGAAACTTTATGCATGAGTTCATCGTAACTTTCTTTGACGTACTCTACGAATTTATTGTTTGCCATAGGGTCTAATATTTTGCACGGGTGGTAGGAGTCGAACCCACAGCCTACGGTTTTGGAGACCGCCACTCTACCAATTGAGCTACACCCGTATAGCCATAGCCCGTTCAAGGATTACCTGGAACAGGCCAGACAGTAATAACATTAATTAAAAGGCAGATATGGTTTCTCAGGCAAGAGAAACCATCCCTGTTTTATTTTTTAGTCAAGGATTTCAGTTACTTGACCTGCACCTACTGTACGGCCACCTTCACGGATAGCAAAACGGAGGTTTTTAGTCATAGCGATTTCGCTGATGAGGTGAACTTCGATAGTGATATTATCACCTGGCATAATCATTTCAACTCCTGCAGGAAGAGTAATCTCTCCGGTAACGTCGGTTGTTCTGAAATAGAACTGTGGACGGTATTTGTTCTGGAATGGAGTATGACGTCCGCCTTCTTCTTTCTTCAGGATATAAACTTCAGCTTTGAAGTGTTTGTGAGGATGAACTGTACCTGGTTTGATAATAACCATACCACGACGGATTTCATCTTTATCGATACCACGGAGGAGGATACCTGCGTTGTCACCGGCTTCCCCTTGATCGAGGAGTTTACGGAACATTTCAACACCGGTACAAACTGACTTCAGTTTTTCTGCACCCATACCAACGATTTCAACAGGATCACCAACGTGGATAATACCTGACTCGATACGACCGGTTGCAACAGTACCACGACCTGTGATCGAGAATACGTCTTCAATCGGCATAAGGAAATCTTTCTCCCTTGCACGTGTTGGCAATGGGATGTAGGTATCAACCGCATCCATCAGTTCCATGATTTTTTCAACCCATTTTGGCTCTTTGTTGAGTCCACCGAGAGCTGAACCACGGATAACAGGGACATTGTCGCCATCAAAACCGTAGAAAGTAAGAAGTTCGCGGATTTCCATTTCAACGAGGTCGAGTAATTCTTCATCATCAACAAGGTCAACCTTGTTCATGAATACAACCAGACGAGGAACACCTACCTGGCGGGCAAGAAGGATATGCTCGCGGGTTTGAGGCATTGGACCATCAGTTGCAGCAACTACTATGATAGCGCCGTCCATCTGGGCAGCACCTGTAACCATGTTCTTAATATAGTCAGCGTGACCCGGACAGTCAACGTGTGCATAGTGACGCAGGGCAGTAGAATACTCAACGTGAGCGGTATTAATTGTAATACCACGTTCCTTTTCTTCAGGAGCGTTGTCGATTGAGTCGAATGAACGGTATTCTGACAAACCTTTATCAGCCAGAACAAGGGTAATAGCTGCGGTAAGAGTAGTCTTACCATGGTCGATGTGACCGATAGTACCTACGTTTACGTGAGGTTTTGCACGATCGAATTTTTCTTTTGCCATTTTAATTAATGTTTATTGATTTACTATTTGTATTGATTTTGACTTAAAAAACCAGAGCCTTTGATGAGAATTGAACTCATGACCCCTTCCTTACCAAGGAAGTACTCTACCCCTGAGCTACAAAGGCTATTCATGAGCGGAAGACGGGGCTCGAACCCGCCACCTATAGCTTGGAAGGCTATCGCTCTACCAAATGAGCTACTTCCGCATTTTAAAAAGTTAATGGTTAAAAGTCAATGGTAAATGGTAGGGTTAACCCACCAACTTATAAAACCAAAAACCCAATCACTAAAATAAAATAGTGGGGGGAGGAGGATTCGAACCTCCGAAGGCTTAGCCAACAGATTTACAGTCTGCCCCATTTGACCGCTCTGGTATCCCCCCAGGTGTTTTTAACATTGCAATGAACTGGAGCCGATGGAGGGACTCGAACCCCCGACCAGCTGATTACAAATCAGCTGCTCTACCAACTGAGCTACATCGGCCTTTTTAAATTCCCTGAAAAGAGCTTCTAAAGCAGGCTTTTAGTGTTAATGCAACTCCAACAATCCTATTATCAGCACTTTACAACTGCCCTGTAGCTAAAAAAAGCAGTCCTTTTAAAAAGGACTGCAAATGTACGCACATATTTTGAATTACCAAACAAGTGGTAAAAATATTTTCATTTATTTTTATTCGCCTCTTTGTTTGTCTTTATGTTTGCTAAGTTGCTTACGCAGTGCATCAACTGCAATATCAGTGGCTTCTTCGAAGGATTTGCTTTGCTTCTTGGCAAAAAGATCATTACCGGGAACCAACAAACGTATCTCGGCAATCTTATTATCAGGGTCTTCGCCGTTGTTAACCTTAAGGGTCACTTCGCTCCCGATTATCCCGTCATAAATATCCGACAGCTTTTCGACCTTCTCGGTGATGAAAGTATCTAATTTTTTGTCGGTTTTAAAATGCACTGAATTGATGTTAACTTTCATGAGTCCTCCTTTTGTTTATGCCCTTGGGTGGGCTTGTTTGT